>NZ_JAAMPF010000021.1 GCF_011074795.1 Marinobacter salicampi | reverse complement strand
TTCCATCAGCAGTGGATATTCCTCGTTCGGTATCTGGTCAATTTCTTCCAGCGTACGGATCATGCGGTGGCCAAGACAACCGGCTTTGTCGAAGGCCTTGACGTGAATCGGGTCGTCAGGGTCGCCGTCAAGCTTGAGCAGTGTCTGGTTAACACGCTTCATGAAGCGGACGATGTCCTCTTTCTCGTGGGCTTCCTCGAAGATGCCCACGCGGATGCCGCCAAGCTGGGCGCGGCGCTTCATCAGGGCCTTGTCACGGAACAGAATGGACTGCCCATACATGCGAGGGCTGTCCATCAGGACAGAGTTGATGGCGCCGGACCATTCAACCGTTTCTTCAAACAGCGGGATGGCAACATCAACGCCTTCTTCTTTCAGCCTTGTAGCAATCTCTATGGACCGGTCATTGAGGCGAATAAAATCCCACGGGATAAACGGTATGTTGTTGGCAGTACAAAAATCCGTGGCCCACTCCGGTGCAATTACAATGTAGCGACGGTCAAAGTTCTGTGCCGCCTTGATGGCATTGACACTCCAGCCGAGCAGGGCGACATAGCCCTTGTTTGGGTCCTTTGGCTTTTCGGTGCCCTTGACTGAGGGCATTTCCGGGTCGCGCCAGGCCAGCACTTCCGGTGACATTTCTGATTCTGGTGTAATCGGCATGTTAAAGATCCTTTTTATTTGCAATAAGGCATCGGAAACCTGGCCAGCTCTGTAGGGCTGATCAAGCTCCCCGCCTTGTTGCGCAATATATGCCCAACTATTGCCTTTGGAAACTATATTCCGGGTGGATTGTACTTAAGGTCTTTCACTTATCGCCGACTCAAAGTGTAGTGGTTCATTGATTCCGGACACCAACGTAGGTGGTAATATCGCCACCATAAACGAGGTGTCTGAGTAGACCAGCCCAATCAGTGCGCGCCGCGTTGTTGGTTGGGCGCTGTCATCCAGTCCTGCAGATCTAGTAGTCAAAGCTCTGGACCACGCCTGGAAACTGCGCGGTCACCTATGTTCCATTCGGGCCAGGGAAGCCAGTATGTAAGCCGTAAGTTCCGTCAGAGACTATAGCGCTATTAAATTAGCAGAGTCGTTACTAAAGCCTACTAAACACACTTAATTGGCCTATCACTGTTAGGCGCTGCTGGCTGCAAACGGTTTCAATGAGGGTGGCCGGTTTTGTTTGTTACAGCTGGTGCAAGCATCCAGTTTATCGGGTCGTCCAAGAATTGGACGACCACACAAAGTGCTAAAGATCTAGAACGGCATATCAGCTACTTATCCACCAAGTTCCACACAAAGTGCTAAACAATCTTAAAGTAGATTCTAGAATAGGCAACTGGTTCAAGTTTCCACACAAAGTACTAAAATCGTCGTCCAGCTTAGGAGCCGGATTTTTCTGACAATGAGCGGAACTAAAAAGGAGTCAGGGTCATCACGGCGGATCTTCTAGTGTTTATATGGCGCATAAACGGGTAAGCACCACACCTCAGCTAGTTTATTGGGGGAGTTACCTCAGCTACCTACCCTCTGCTTGTTTTCGCAAAACGCCAGAGAACGTTAACAGGGTGGCGGAAATTACAACCCAACCCAGAATGACATAAAAGGCCTGTAGTGTGCGCCAAGTGGTTGGATGGCTGATCATAACCTCGAATGGGTACAGCAAGTTACAGGGCAAATTTCCTGAGGCACAATCCGGGGCTGAGCCGCGATACCAGGGGTCCGCTACCAGAGCCGAGTATGCTATGTCGCGGTTCGCGTCAAAAGGCCGGATGAGACAACGTTTATCCTGATCGATTTCGATCAGGGGAATGAGCTTATCCAGCGCATACAGGCCATGGTCGATATTAGAGCCGCATCGAACACTGGCTACCGGTTCGGAGAGACCTTGTTCGATTGCGAATATTGAAGTTTTGCGATCCGGAGCCAGGTGGTTCGACACAAACAATGATTCCACAATCATAAAGCCACGGTTGTCCAGATAATTAACAGACCACCAGCCGATAACGATTAATATCAGAATGATTACCAGTGGTCTAATCAACGATAAACCATAACGAAACCCCCAGCGAAAAAGTGTGTCCCAACAAGATAGAAAAGCGCTCAGAACCAGCATGGCGATTTTCGTTAGGGGAGAGCACCAGGTGATGAGAAGTATCGGGAATGCGGAAAGGCTCCACATCCAATCCACCATTCCGGCCAGGTAAGATGCGAGAACAAAGATCAGAATGGCCAGTGCCGCTAACAGGCGCTTGGTGAACGCTCCTGTCTTGGGCTGAAGGTGCCTGAGGTGCCAACGGAAATGCCAACTTTTAAGACGCATTAGGCTTTCATCAAGGTACACAGCGCCTTGGTCGAGACTCCGTTGGCGGTAAACGCGAGCAAAGCTCCGGAATGTGCCAGGCTCGAACCAGCGGTTGATATCATCTTCGTGGCTATCTGTCATAGCCCGGACGGTAGTGTCAGGTGTTTCCAAGGCCGACTGATCGTTCATTCGATATCGTGACAGCCAGAGCAGGCGTTGCTCGTAATAAGACATGTTTGGCTTGTTTGTGTAGTCGATCCGTGCCGAGTTTTGGGGGCGTCTCCATTTAAATTCATTCAAAATAAGGCGAAGTATCTCCCCGGGGGAATGCTCTCGCTGATTATCAGCATGGCTGAATTCCTTCCGTGCCACCGTCTCAAACTCGAAGCGGTCGGTCTTGAAATAGATACTGTCGCCCCATCCTCGCCCGCTGACGTCGGCGAGCACGCGACACTTGGAGCCGGAGAGGTCCACGTAGGCTTTCCGCGACCAGCCCCATCCTTTCCAAAGCGCTCGCTCGGCGCTTTCGTTTTTTCGGCAATTTTCTTGTTTCTCTAGTTGGCGTGACCAAATCTTTGCTTTGATTCTGTCCCACCAACCATTGCTACGAGCCTCCCTATCCGAAACCAAAGGTTCCTCAAAGGGGGTCCCCAGGTAATTTTCGACATCCAGTCGCGCCTCTGAATTCTCATCGAGTTCGGTAAGCGTAACGAGTGCTGCCTGGCCGCCTTTTCTTTGCTCGAACGCTTCGTAATCTTTTAGTCCCACCCAGGGCAACCAGGCGTCTTTGGGAGAGGTTTCCGTAGATTTAGGTTCGATAATGGAGACCAGCGGAAATTCTCCGAGCATGGACACTGCTACTTCGGAATTCTTGTTTTCGGTGGCGGGTTTGTTCTTTATCAAGAACAGACATGCGAATATTTTCTCCTCATACCAGACTGATGCCACCACGAACCAACAGTCTATTTCAGGTGGTAAATCTACGTAGTCAGGATGTGCCACTTCACCTTCAATATCTCGCTCAGACTTATTGTCTATTGTCGCCTTAGCTTCGGATAGTTTGTACTCAGCAATGAGTGTTGACAGCTCAGTATTGAGGTCGCTTTGGTCAATAGCCAGGTTGGCCTTAGACGTATTTTTGCTCTCAGCCGCTAGGGCTTCTTCTGTTGGCCATCTAAAAAGAGGAAGTTCTTTGAAATCGTCTTTGGCAAGACCATTTTCTAGCGCGGTAATGCCAGGATAAGCTTTGGGAGAGGCAATAACTTTCAACGATTCAGAAACGGTTCCAGTGCTCCACTGGAATTTGTTGAAAGACATTGAGCGCCCCCCTGGAACCTTCCACTTGAGCGACGTAGACTGAATGGAAAGCAGGTCGTCCTCAGGCTGGTCATCGAAAAGATCCTTATCGTTTGCACAAATGCTTCCCCGGGAAAACACTCTAAATGGCCCGCCGTCGGCCCAGGTAAAGGCACAAAACAGCACGAGGAACTCGATGACCTGTTCTCCAGTCTCGAGTCGGGGTGGTTGCTGCATATTCAGGTCATGAAATACCGATGATGATCCGTCGAGCCGCAGCACTTCACCCTCGGGTCCTTCAAGAAACGCCAGGAAGGCTTCTTTAGCATCGAGGGATTCATTTTCTCCATCGACAATTCGGGCTTTACTGAAGGTAATCTTGTAATCTGGATAACAGTTAAGCTTGGCATCAAGCGCGCTTTGCGCCTTTATGCGCTTGAATTCTGCAACATCTATCTTGGCACCGATTCTGGCGTTCTGGATGTCCAGTTGTGGAAGGTCTCCGGCGCTTTGGCGACCTGAGTGGGAAGAAGTGGGGTGCCCGTTCTTGCTCCGGTCATCGGAGGCTTCCCTTGTGCTCCATTCCTTTAGGTCTAGGCTTCCTCCAATGACGGCTTGGTTCAGCAGAGCCCGCGGCACCGAGCATGCCACAATGCAATCGCCGGCTATCTTAGCTTTGGAGAGGTTTAGTCGATTTTCGATGCTTCCGCCGATTTTGACTTCAGAACAGATTGTGTTTGAAAGATTGATATTACGTATGCAGTCGGTGACCGGGCCACTTCGTTCCGTGGACGCCAGATCAACGTGTCCTATTTCGGAGTATTCAAGGTTTATGTTTTCAGCCGTACCGGGCTCAACTTGAATCAGGCAACTGCCGATCCTGGCTGGCACTCCTTTTTCGACCTCGATATTCCAACGGTCGATGTTGTCTGTTTGGGCCCTATTACTTCCTGAAAATTTGCTCTTAGGATTCGAGGCCTCGGGCGAGGTGATACTTAGTGCCCCCAGTGTCGCTCCAGAAAAAATTAGCGAACTATAACGCAGCACTACTCCCTCAATCAGTAATTGGTGGTTTACGGTACAAGTATGTAGGAAGACAAATCCAGTAACGATGCTCCTGCCTGTACCCTGCGGAGAAGTTGAGTCCTGACTGAGAACAAGCGATTTTTGAAAAAGCGCACTCTGGAGGTTGATCGCGTGTCGGTATTGTAGGTTTTCAGGTTCTCCAATGTATGCATGTGATATAGTCGATCCAATAAACCATGCCTCGCCCTCGCAACGAAGGCCAGTAGCCTTTATGCCGCCATGGACGACTAAACCGTGGGAAAACCTCATGGTACCGGAGATGACTGCCCAGCTGAGATCCATGGCGGACCAGCTCTGACCGGAGGTTGCGGCGTCCGCAGATTCAGCGAAGGTCGTATGTCTGATGCGCAAAGTCCCCCGTACCGAAGCGCCTCGCATCGACAGTAACAGAGTTTGAGAACCGACGTGCTTCAGTTCTTCCGGTAACCCGTCTGGAAACTCTGTTCCCGCGGGACTCTTACTGCCGTCGTTTTCGGTTGCCGGCGGTACGAGTGGTTTTGTATTAGAAAGATCTGCTTCTCCATTAATTTCGGCATAATCACCTACGATATGTCTGCGGGTATCTCCGAATTTCCTATCCTTGTTATTCCGGTCAAGACTGAACCGTGATCCTCTGAGGCTTATATGTCCAAGCTTGGCTCCCTTGAAACTGATTCCATCATCAAGCAGGCACTGGACGAGATAGAGTCTTGGCAGACTGGCACCATTGCAGGCAGACAGGCCCTCGAGATTCAAGTGACCCCGGATGTGGGCTCCCCGCAAATAAAGTATCCCGCCACAGCCTGACTGACCATGCAGGAAGATCAGTCGCTTCAGCTCAGTAGCTTGAATCGAAAGTAGCTTGTTTAGGGGCGGAAAATCCATGCATTCCGAGACATCGCTGCCGATTTGCGGATCGTGGTCCAGGCAGTCAGCCATGGATTGCTCACCCCAGGCGGTGTCAATATCTGATACACTGGTGGCACGCGTTTTCTCAGGCATCTCGTTTACCTCAAGCCAATTGACCTGCTCCCAATCACGTCTTAGCAATATTGGTTAGTTTCAAGCTTATTCCCGTAGCTCAGCAGCTCGCAGCCAACTCCAGTGCTGTCTAGTAGCTTGAAGCGGCGCGTCGACTTCCGTTGGTACTATGGAAACTTCTGGCTTGTGATTAGAGCATAGGAGGAAAAGCCGCGAGCTGCCAGCGCTGCACCAACTCCGCACTGGGGTTGTCCACGCCATCTGACTACGCCCGAAAACACGCTGTTTCAGGTCATCTGGAACAACAAACAGAGCCGGATTTTTCTGACAATGAGCGGTACTGAAACGGGGTCAGGGCCACAGAGAAGCCGCGGAGCATGACACCTAACTTCGCTTCCTAATGTGATACAAAGACGAAGTTATGCAGAAAAATCACTGGCAAGTTTGAGGTAGATACTCTGAGGGCTACGAAACCATGCTTATGTGATCGAAGTAATTCGCCAAAGGGTTACGAGTTGCACCGTCTACACCGGCCGCATGAACTTCACGACGCAGGTGGCCAATATACAGCGCCTCAGTGCCAGACTCTCTACGCGGTGCGTTCTGCTGTTTGGCAAGTAGATCCGCTGGCTTATATGTATACATCTTTACGAAAGAGGTTAATAACCCTGGAAGCGCCTCTTTTGATTGTGAACAGTGGTGGGGATTCCCAAGGTCTTTTGCAGGTATTGTAACGGTGATGTCGCACTTTCCAGACGAACTAATAGATTTAAGGTCAGCTTCTATGTCTTGTGCGCTTCTAATGGCTTGCGGGGATGTTTTTAACCTCCGAAAAAATAACTTCTTCCGTTGCCAGGCAACAATCAGGCAAAGTGCTGGAATAGAATGAGTTTTCAATCCCATGCTCTTTCGGGCGAGCACAAGAGTTTGAAAAGCCGACAAGAGCTGTTTTTGAGATCGCAAATCAAGACCAAAAAAATCAGAAACAAGAGTGAAATCCTCAGAAAGCGACAGTATTTCGGAATTCAATGAGTCGATTGCATAAAGAATTATGTCATATTCATTCCCTGCATTCGAAAGCCCATACTCATCAATTAATGAATCTGATAGTTTTCTTTGGTTTGGTATGTTTAAGCCAATCTCCTTGTTGAAAATTCTGTTGAAATATATCTCAGAATCGAAATTCTCACCATAAATGCCATTTAATGCGGCTTGTAGCTGCCCACCATCCGTGGCAAAAATGAAATATAAGCCATTTACTGAAAATAGATGCTTAACGCATTCGATAAGCTCTATTGTGAAGTCAGGTCGACACCGATCTAACTCATCAATTAGGATATATATCGGTGCCTTTTTGGAGTTCGTTTGCTCGCCTGATTCAGTTTGTTCTGTCAGAACACAAATGATATCGGCCAGTGAAGCACGGAACGATTCGACAGCAGCGCGTCGAGAGTTCTCCTCTTCGAATAGGTCTGATTCGACGCTTGCCAACGCCGCCTCAACACTGGCACCAATGGTTTTGGTGACGTTTTCCTGGTCTTTCGTGGAAAAGGTAGGGATTTGGCTTTGATCGTCGGAACCTTCTGATTCTCCAGAGGAACCTGCCAAAATAGGAAACCCTAGAATAAGGGTACTTACGCCGGCTGTCAGTAGCTTGGGTGCGGCGGCTTTACCAGCTGATTTAATTACCCTCAGAGCACTGTCGACTAACTTTCGTTTTCTAATTTTGTTGTCTTCGGCAGAAGGGCCGTTTGCCTCCAGCTGTTCACTCAATTCAACCGTTATTTGAGAGATAAAAGAGAGAAGGGGATCTTTGGCATAGTCATTAGCCCATGCGTTGTATCGGAGAACAATGTGTTCACTTTTCAAATCATCTGCAAACCTATTAAGGAAGAATGACTTTCCGTAACCCCATTCAGCATCAAGATTTAGGACAAATGATGTCGTCCCATCCTCGGAACGAAATACTGATTTATATTGTTGGTCGAGGAAACCTTTTAATAATTTCGCTTGCTCATAGCGGTCAAGCTTGTCGTCTTTCCAATGATCGGGTTTTTCATTCTGTTCAGCCATGGAAATCCTTTTCAAAAGGGGAGGGTAAAAAGCTAGACAACAAGTCTAGCACTTTGTGGTTGAAGAGGTAGGTTCAACCTAATTCAACTGATCATCGGGGTGCGGGCTAAAGGGCCTTTGAACGGAAGTTAACTGCGTTCATGCTGCGGATATTCCCGAAGAGATTATCGTTTACAAGCAGGCTTTTCTAAATTAGAGCCAGTCCAGAGTTTGCGATTGCAAAACAATACCTTCATCGATTCAGCGCGACAAAAGCTTGGGAATAGACCTCGTCATTCTCAACCGGCGCTTATTTTCTGAGGCGATTAGGTCAAGCAGTGACAGTAATTCCATAGAGCGATCCCCATTCAAGCGCAAAGAGCTTGCATCCCCAATTTTGAACATCCAAAAAACTTTGTTGATAGAAATCACAAAAAAACCGCAGAATCAGAACCATAGGCGAGTGGATCACGAATTTAGTACTTCCTGTGAAAATTTAGTACCTTCTGTGGCTATTCTTTAGCACTTTCTGTGGTCGTCCAAGAATCGGTTCTGACTGCATCACAAGCACACCACCTACTACGTGTAATGTATATTATGTTAAATGCGATATATTCCTGCCAGGGTGTAATCCTGCCGCTTGGCCGACAACACAAAGTACTAAACAAATGCCACAAAGAGTGCTGAACTTTCACACAAAGTACTGAACTCGTCGGTTAGGCATCTAACCTATTGATGTGACGGTCTTTTGGTGATTATTAGCTGAAGGCAGTTTTCAACTGCTGGGATGCACTTATGGCTGGACCGCATTGTGACTACCACAGGGCGAATTTGGAGAGAGCACTGACCGCGGCCTAGACTACCAACTTGTCACATGCGGCTGCGGCGATAACTTTGATCCAGTCCGCGAAGCTGAATGGGTATGGATCCTATGCGTATCGAAAAGATGTGCTAACCAGCCTGCCGGCACAGAAGAACAACGCCATAGACGAGCTGTTGCCCACAACTTGGAGCTGGTGACACACCTCCACTACTTCTCACCACGGTCTTTCATGAAATCCTCTGAAGCGCCTTCTCCGTCGAACCAAGCATCCCAGTCTTCTGGGACAGAGGCGGGATCCATGGGTCGCTCGAATTTCTTAACTGAACCTTTTAGCTTTTCCAGAGACTTAAGCTCGTGAAGCAGTGGCTCAGCCAATTCGTCCGCATGGGCTCCGCAGGCATCTAGGTCTTCGAGTAGTTCCCGTTCCGTTGGCCGTTTCTTTTCATGGACAACCCCTCGCTCATAAAGCGTTTTTTGGTAAGTGCGTTACACCTGCAACCTCATGGCTATAGACGGAATATCGGCAGCCCATTAGAAAATCCGTTAAAATAACATTATTACGGATTTTATTTGCGCTCCCCCTTCTATGCCAGCGCATTACCAGGAGCCCCCTTAAATGAGTAAAACTGGCCAGGCACGCGTGTTGACGCCCGAGCAGTTCGGCCACCTCTTGAGCGTGATCCGGGAACATCGCTATCCTGAAAAGAACACGGCGCTGGTTCAGATCAGCTTCAAGCTCGGGCTGCGAGTTCAGGAAATCGCGCTTTTACAGATCAAAGACGTTGCCGAACTCGGCCCTGACACTTCTGGCCAGCGTTCGTTCAAGCTCAAAGAAATCCTGGCGTTGCCTGCGGCTTATACCAAAGGTGCCGATGCCCTGAGACGATCCAAATCAACTTACCAACGCCGTCGGGTCAGTTTCAGCGTTCACGATTTTCATCAGCTTGTTCAGCAAATCGAAACCATGGCTAAGGCCGGAGCCGAGATCAAGCCCGAGGATTTTTATCCTGAGTTAAAGAAGCATCGTGGTAAATCGCGCGATCTTCCGTTGAATGATGTTGCGCTGAGAACGGCTATAGAAAATTACCTTTCGATCCGCCTGGCAACACGCCCTTCGGCAAAAAAGACTGATCGTCTATTCCTGACTCAGAAAGGAGGCCCCTACTCTCCCAACACACTTCAGGAACACTTAGCGCTGATGCAGAGGCATTGGGCAGGTATTGAGCGAGCCAGCTCCCACAGTGGCCGGCGGACATTAATTACAAATATCATTCATGAACAAAAGAAGTCGGTTAAAGTTGCTCAAAAAATCGCTGGTCATGTTTCCGCTTCAACGACGCTCATTTATGAAGAACCTCCTGAGGAGTCACTGAAGGAAGCGTTGCAGAATGCTGGGTACCAATATGTTGGATAATCCAGCAAACGGCTAGCTCTGGTTATCTCAGAAGAATCGTTGTTCCCGACCCTGTGTCTGGTACTAAACAGTATTAGACATAAGATACAACAGTGTCGTTCATACGGTGAACCGCACTGCAGCACCTCTCACCGCTAAACGATAGGTATCACTCGGATACCTCAGTTTTGCGCCTCACCAATTACTGTGTCCGGCGGCGGTCTCATGTTTGAACCGTTGTCGATAACCTTAGACTGTAGCCGCCCTGCCCGCTTCTGATTAAACTTTTGCGGCGAATCTGACTTCGCTATCGTTAATTCTCTAGCACTTAGAGATGCTCGTGTTATGGGAATATCAGGTTGGCTTAGGTCGCAAAGCGGACATTCAAGCCAAGGACCCCAACAGCGTCAGGCAGCCTTCAGTTAAGGGTATTGCCCTGCTCAATAACACCTGTGCCAGCACTATCTCCGTTCTTGAACCATTCAAGTTTATTGCTATCGATTTCAGCCGCATAACAGCCGTAATCGGTGCCAGGATAGCAGAGTCCAGTTGGACGCCGAATGCAACCACTTGATCCGAGCCCTTCGCTCCAGCCGCATTACCAGCCTTCATCACTACTACAACTCGGTCCGTCCCAGTGCTCCGCATCGGTACTCTCGCCTCGTGGTTTTAGCCACTTGTGCTTCTCCCTTAACATCGGAACGACTGGTTCCCGCAGTTCCGCACGAAAGCCTGAATCAGATTCACGCCCCCTATACGCCGGCTGCCGCTTGTCCAGTAATCAGGTGTCCGACAAGCTTGTCCCAGAAGGTAGAAACGCCCCTGGTTTTGACAGCGGGTCTCTGAATAACGACGCGTCATCGAGGGTTCACTTGCGTTCGTCTCTCTAATCCACACCTGCCCCAGAATATTCTCTCGCGGCTTTGACCCCAACGCTCACTACCCTGGCTCTTTACCAACGCAGCTTGGGGTGGTTTGAAGCCTACTCCTGAAAGTCGACTTCGAAGGGCCCACCTTTATCTTTCATGCAGCTTCTACTCGGAAGAACTTGCCAAAATAGACAGTTCTTCCGTGTGCCTGCGGCACACTTTCTACAGCTTCAACGGTTTAAAAAGAGCTTTCTAAAAGATTCTTTGCAACACCTAACTGTCTGAACCACATCAAATTCGCCCGATTAACACCCTGCCAAAACACCTCGGTATAGTGCCCTGCCGAGGCTGAGGTCAGGGGTTCGAATTTCTCGGACGGGCCATTTTTATAAAGGACTTGCTTGAAAACGCAGGCCCTTTTTTATTGCCTGTCCCTAAATATTACTATGCCAGTACCCAAGATTTCTGAATTGCTTGTCAACGGCTATCGGACTGGTTCGTCGCCTTGCAAGTTATTGTGAGTTATTGTGAGTTCCACTCTTGCCTTTATTTTAATTCTTGCTATGGTTGGGATTCAGGACACATTGAGAGCGGCCATGCTTTCACGAAATTATCTCTTGACCACCTTCCATTAATAAGCGAGCACGGTTCACTCTGTGCTCGCAACTATTGAAGTTACTGCAAAAATAACGTAGACGGAAGTTTATTCAAGTTCTGCTTGGAACATTCCATATTTTCGCAGTAGCGAATGGTCAGAGTTCTGACCAGATAGAAACTTCAACGATCTCCTCCATTGGACTAGCGCTATTAGACATATCGCCTGAAAGCGTAATGAATATTAATATTGTCGAGGAATCATACCAAACTCAAGTAATGCAATTTTTCGGAACAATAACAATAATAAAATATTAGGGAGGCTCCGCGACCGAGCCTCCCATTTTCTGCTCAGGTTTACGCAGAAAAATGCTCGCCAAATAATTATTTGGAGACCAAAATGATCACGAAAATAATAAATTTTTTGTTTAGCCAGCACCATTTTAGCTCAATAAAGAAACAACAGGCTACTGACCAATTGCACTTTTTTATTGATTCTAATTACTGGAATGTTAATGAACCGCTGCCCTATCCACATGAACTATCAGAACTTTTGGATTGCAACGACGATATAACAATGTATGGACTCTACCGCTTGGTCGGCGCTGGCGTTATTTTTGAGGGTGAAAATGGACGCCTCTATATCAGGACGACTTCCGAAGAGAGTCACTGATATTTTCTTAACAGTTCACTGGCTGCGGTCTGAGCTCCAGGAATTGCCGGAGGTTAGTTCGCCCTTTGTCAAAGCGGTGTTTGGAAGTCTAACCGGAGGCTTGATCAATATTCACTGTTGTTGACACAACGCTTAATCCGTTCATTTCGGCAATGACACGGTAGCTAACTAGTTCAGTTTATTGTTAATTGTCACACTTGCTTCGGCGAGTTACTTAAGTCCCTATGAACTCCAAGAGCACATGCAGCCTTCACTTGATAAAAATAATAAAGAAGGTAGCATATTGGTAAACTCAGAAAATATTTACGGTGATCAGATTGCATGAATAAAATGCCGAACAATTTTTTATAAAGCGCATATCGGCAGCGCTCACTATGACTAAGGGTATCGAGATGAGTAAGGAAAAACCGAAAAAACAGGCAAAAAAAACACTCAAAGAGAAAAGAAAAGATAAAAACAAAAAAATTCCTGATTAGCAATAAGGGGAAGGGTGAGCCTTCCCCTTCAATAACGGTTTTCTCACGGTCATATTATCTGAACTTTACTTATCGAACCCTCATAACCTATATGAAGTTACCATATTTCCGATTAGAGGCTTTATGAACATTGATGTTGGTTTTCTTGTGTCTTTAGAAACATTGGGAATCATGAGAAAAAAGTGTCGTCGCATAATAAAAGCGATTATTCTTGGGGAGAATGAAATGGCAATGATTGGAAGCTGGGTCACGATTATAGATTGCGCAGATTCCCAGCCTCATGAATTTCGATTAGTTGAAGCTATTGAGCCAAGAGATGCACATCCGAAAGACCTACCGATAGACTCATCTCTTGGGCTGGCGCTATTTGGTAGCAGACCCGGCGACTACATAAAACTGAGCGTCGGCGGCGAAGAAAGTGGCATTGTCATTCTATCCATTAACAATGAAAAGTTGGGAGAGAACACAACAACGGCGGCATTGGACGAACTTTAGCGTTTTAAGGGGGTGGTTACAAATGACGATGGCTCAACGCAAATCGACGGAGATGGGTCACGGTCCGAAGCTAAGTAAAAAACTTGGCGCCCTCTCCGCGAAGTTGAGTCGTCCTCTTCCGGGGAAAGCCGTATGCCAACCTCAAACCGACGCAGTGGAGCAGGTTCAAATTACTCCGAATGCCAACATCGCATCTGCCACCCGACAGAACCCTGTGGGCGCCAAACACGTAGTCTCCGGGCCGTCCATACTCTTCGGCCGTCTCGAAACAGGCTCGGTGGATTTCAATCATGATGTCTTTCAAGCGCTGTTCGCTGTAATCGAAGCTCCAGGAATCCTGGCAGGCGTTCTGTTGCATTTCCAGAGTGCTGGTTGCGACGCCATCTGCATTGCGGCTTTTGCAGGACCAAACAAGGTGCCAGTCTCGCGGAACAACTTCACCGCTTCAGGGGTGAACGGCATATTGGCACCTTCGGCGACAGTCATGGTGTCATTACGAATCAACTCCATCGCGTCTGAGCCGGTCAGTTCGTTCTGAGTTGCGCACGAGGAGGGCAACCTGACAGGGCAACTCACAAACGGACGCTCCCGCCACAAATTCACTGCCGTTCTGACGACGGGTTGCGTAGTTGCTGATCCGACCACGTTCCGCTTCCTTGATCTGACGAACCAGTCCAACATCGATTCCGGCAGGGTCGTAGACATAGCCCCCCGAATCTGAGCAGGCGATAACCTTGCCACCGAACTGCTGGATTTTTTCCATCCCATAAATTGCGACGTTCCCGGAACCAGAGACCACCACGCCTTTGCCCTCCAGTTCCGCTCCCTAAGCAGCCAGCATCTCCCGGACAAAATAAACGGTTCCGGATCAAGTCGTTTCCTTACGAACACGTACTCCGCCCCAGCCCAAACCTTTTCCGGTCAAAACACCGGATTCGTAGCGGTTAGTCAGGCGTTTGTATTTACCGAACAGGAAGCCAATCTCCCTGGCTCAGACGCCTATATCGCCTGCTAGTACGTCGGTGCACTCGCCAATATGTCGGTACAGCTCGATCATAAATGATTGGCAGAACCGTATGATCTCATTATCAGATCGTCCCTTGGGATCGAAATCCGAGCCACTCTTACTCCCTCCAATTGGCAGCCCACTCAGAGAATTCTTGAAGTCTGCTCGAAACCCAGGAATTTAACCACGCCCAGATTGACGGAAGGATGAAACCGCAAACCACCCTTAAATGGCCAAGGGCCGAGTTGAACTCAACCCAAAAACTACGATTTGGCGATGAGCGGCGACAAAGATTCCAGAACTTCTAGAACAGCCTGGTGAAACTCTAGCTCCACAGCGTTTCTCAGGACCACCTGCTCGTAAAGTGCTTCAAGGGTGTCTTTTTGGTGCATGGGTCTTCTTCGTTTAGTTTACGTGAGTCACATGGATGATTTTCAGGCTGAGCGTTTTCTTGCCAGCCAAAGGCCAATCAATACGATCACCTACCCGAAGACCCAACAGGGCCGCACCCGCCGGAGCCAAGACGGATACATGCTCCACATCTGCCTCTGTCTGCCTCGGATAAACGAGCCTGAGCTTATACTCGGCGTCGTTACCCTCATTTTTAAAATGAACCAGAGAATTCATGGTCACGGTGCCAGCAGGAAGCTTTTCGCTACCAACCAGAGTGGCTCTATCAAGCTCCTGCAAAAGCGCTTCGGCTGTAGCATTGCCGTTTGGCTGCTTTTCCAACATGGCAGACAGGCGATCAAAATCAGATTCTAAGACATAAATAGCTGGACGTTCGGACATACCGACTCCTTCGTGCTCGAAAGGCAAGATTCAATTAAGGAAGATGTTCAGGGGGCTCGCCGAATTCGGCGATTAGTACGACGAATTCAGCGGGAAAAATGGAAAGCAGAGAGGCACAACAAACCCTCGGACGAAATAGTCCGATGAAATTGACGGGTTGCAGTGTAGGCAAAATGCATAAGTTTTTACCAAAAATAAGACATATCCAGTTGTACAATAACCCAAACCCACAATTAAGGAAACGGGTGCAGCTTTTGAACACTTCAATTTCACCAGCGACCCCAAGCGGCTCGCCAGTTAGCTTTTTGAAATGGACTACAATCGGCTTAACCCACCAGTCCTGCACTCTGATAACGGAGCACCGATGACGTCTATACAATTAAGGCTCACCTTGCAAATCTGGACATGCTTATGCCCCACAGCCGGGCGAGAACTAGCAGCGATAAACCTTACTCGGAACCGTTGTTCCGGAAGAACGGTCGCAAAGCGAACATTCAGGTTTAAGGATAACGCCGCTCAGCACGCGCGGCTACGGAATGGAGGCGAAGCCGCAATGTAGTAGCCGTCGCCGTAACTGGCTTTGTAATATTTTAGGAAACTGATTTCCCTGCAACTGAAATCATTGCGTTCAATTCTCTTGAATCTGTCAAATCTCTTGCAACGACAAATAGCCCCCCTCTTCCACTTTGCTCAAAAGGCTTGAACATTTTTGTGGTACCTCGCTTGTCGACCTTAATGTGGACCGTGTACCCAAACATATATATTCGGTAGTAATTAATTCCATACCAACGTTCGGGGTGCGGGTCGAGCATCGTCTTGCTAAAGGTATGATCTATAAACTTCGAGACAACGAACAAAAAGTCCGAGCTGTCAATCTCCGCTCCATCTGCCCACACAATCTTCTTTGCACGCTCCTCGTAAGGTCCTAGGTCCACTTTAGAGTAATAATCATGTGTTGAAACGGACGCTCGCCAAAGAACACTTGACCCTGCCCCCAATCACTGAACCGCTCACTGCTTAGAAATGTCGGCTAATGACCTTTTTCCGCTTGATCACGCCCTTACACCCCCAAGGAAATCTCACGCCAAAGCGCACCGGCGCACTTAGTGCGTCCGTGTGACGCGAATTGTGTACGCCCAGCATGGGCATGAACTAATGGGGTGAAAGTCCCCTGTGGGAAGATCACCGTTCAGCCGGTTTTACCCGATTGAACGCTAACCACTAGCGAATGGCAAGGGCCGATCCGCGAGGAAAGGTCTGGAGGAAGCCGCTAGCAAAACTGCGAGCTGATGAACAAGAACATCATATGAGGCGTAGGCTGAAGGCGAGTTGGCACAAGACAACGAAGCCAGGTGATCTAACGGCCACCGTAAATGATGCAGCAGTGCAGTGACAGTGCATGTTCTTATCTGGGGAGATCTGCTCAACGAGCGATCGGTTAATTACCAGTCAGGCCACTGGTCGATCAAGCCTGGGCGCAGCCGTTGCCATCGGCGGTTGTGAGCGAACGAGATGGACACCGATAGCGCCGATGGGGGTAACCCCACCGGTGATTGAGCAGAAGTCAGCAGCGGCCATAGTAGCCAAACGCCCGTCGTAATGGTCGGGACAAGGCGAAGGGCCTAACACCGGAAATAAAGGAGGAGCCTTGACCGACCTGAACACACGAATGCCGCCCGGCAATGACGTGACTCAGCGTACGGTCACGAAGCCAGCCTTTAGTGAAGATCTACTCGATGCGGTACTGCACCGGGCTAATCTCCAACAAGCCTGGAAGCAGGTTCGAGCCAACAAAGGAGCAGCGGGTATCGATGGCATGACCATCGAAGAATTTCCCGCCTGGGTAAAGGCCGGCCACTGGAGTGTGGTCCAGCAGTCGATTCGCTCGGGCGATTATCAACCAGCGCCGGTGCGGCGCGTTGAGATCGACAAACCGGACGGTGGCAAGCGCCAGCTTGGCATCCCGACGGTGACAGACCGGGTGATTCAGCAAGCCATTGCCCAGATCCTGATGCCCCTGTTCGACCCGGGATTCTCAGCGGACAGCTACGGCTTCCGTCCGGGGCGGAACGCGCACCAGGCGGTGCGACGGGTGCAAAGCATTCTCAAGGAAGGGCGACGCTTTACCGTGGATGTGGACCTGTCGAAGTTCTTCGACAGGGTCAATCACGACCTGCTGATGACACACCTGGGCCACAAGGTCCGGGACAAGCGTTTGTTGGGACTGATTGCCCGGTACCTGCGAGCTGGGATTATCGATAACCAGCTCTATCTGGAGAGTCGGGAAGGTGTCCCACAGGGTGGCCCATTGTCACCCCTGCTGGCCAACATTATGCTCGACCCACTGGATAAAGAACTGGAACGGCGGGGCCATCGGTTTGCTCGCTACGCGGACGACTTCACCATTGTGGTGAACAGCCGCCGCGCGGGCGACCGGGTGCTGGCGAGCATCAGCCACTTCCTCGAACACCGCCTGAAACTGACGGTCAACACCACCAAGAGCCGGATGGTCAGAACCAATGACAGCAAGTTCCTGGGCTTTACCTTTAAGGGAACCCAGATCCATTGGCACCCGGACACGCTGCGCAAGTTCAAGCAACGTATCCGGGAACTGACGAACCGGAACTGGGGTGTGTCGATGCACTACCAGCTTTTCAAGGTAAGCCGGTACCTTCGGGGCTGGATCAACTACTTTGGCATCGCCACCGGCTATCAACGCTGCTGCGATCTGGATCACTGGATTCGTCGCCGCGTGCGAATGGCCTACTGGCGACAGTGGCGCAAGCCGCGAACCAAAGTCAGGAGCCTGATGAAGTTGGGTGTGCACGTGCGGGCCGCCGTAGCGTGTGGCATTACCAGTAAAGGTCCCTGGCGTAGTTCCAAGACGCCCGGCATTCAGCAGGCATTATCCAATGACTATCTGAAAGCCGAGGGTCTGGTATCGCTGCGTGATGGATGGATCAAGCTTCACCATTCCCGGTGAAACGCTCTGTGCGGAGCCGCATGCAGGGTGTTGTGGGGGCTGGGGGTTAAATACCCCCGGCTACCCGATTAGACTTTTACACTTGTTTTGCTCTTCAATTTGAATGCCGGCTTTTCTTTTCTGAACTTCACTGCAACCATAGCAATGAACATTGAAACGATGACAGCAAAAAGGGCAGCGAGGGTGGGTAGAATAACGTTTCGAAGCTCAGTAAAGGGGAAAATGGACGGGAGTTCCGAGGACCGCTCTGGACCTGCAATAAATACAGTTGTCATAGTCATCATTGAAACCGTCACGCCTAGCAACACACTCATCTGTAAGACCAGTTTCTGGCGGTAGTCTATAGCTCGGTTATCTTTCAGCTCTACATTTTCTTTTAACTCTGAGAGGTTAGTTTCCTCTTGTACTAAATGAGCGAGATTCTCACAGTATAGTTTTTTTGTCTCAGCAGAAATGAAGTTTGAATCCATTATGTCCTTAATCAATTCCTCTGCTATTTCTTTCGCAGAAAAAGCATCCTCTTTATTGATCCGGTGTTTACGAGCGGTTGCATTCATTAATGACGAAAGAACTGCTTTCGAAGGAGTTTCTCCCTCAGATATACCTGGGCGGAGCGCATAAACCACTTCGCGATTGGCAGCAGCAACCTTCTGTTGGTACTCGCGGTTGTCTCGCTTTGAAAACAGAAATCGGGTGACCAAAGCGACTACTAGACCGCTCAGTATCCCGCCGCCTATCCCCACAAACCAAGGATTGTCAAGAAACTCCATATCTCTCTCTCATGACTAACAACTTATTAGTTTGAATTCCGACTATACCGCAATCGCTCGCAAAGAAATGAGAGACAGCCCCAGAAGGAATTATTCAAATCTATCAATTAGCTATGTTGTTCGCTATCCGCAAATCTCTCTTATCACGCACGAAAACGCGCCCCGGGATAGTTACGCCTTGATAGGACCACCTATGAAAGCCTGCCTGAGAAAATAAACCGATGAAAGCAACAGTCTGTGATTTTTCTGGGATAGACGTGTCTTAAGGCTCCGGATTTCACGAGACCCCCACTTGCAAAAGAATCAGCGAAGCGTTGCTCCTACGGGTTAAGGATATAGGCCTGGCAAGCCAGAATTTTATTTGTTCACAGCGGAAAGAGTCGGAAGGACCGCTTTCTATCACGAAGCTGTCATTATTGGCACTGTGAAATCCGCCCCGAAAATGTCCGCTTATAGGTGGAGGCATCAACGTTCGCTTTTGTTTAGGTATTGCCTGGGATGCGGGACGGTCGCAAAGCGGACATTCGAGTAGGACGATTAACGCTGAGCGAAGCGGCGGCTGAAAGCCGTCCGCCTTACGCGGCTTGTTATCATTGCCTCAGTCATTCTCAGTGAACTGAGGCAAATCGTCGGTAATCTCAAACCACGGAGCCTTGCTGCCTACGAAAACATGGCGGTCTGCACGCACGCCTGGATCGGTATCGAGGGTGCCCAATGGAAGCGCGTAGACCTCCGGCTTTGCATTGAACTTCGTATGAATGCTTGACCCGCAGTTCGAACAAAAAACCTTGAACTCTCCTGGCGATGACTCGTAGATTTTGAGCAGTTCTTGGCCTTTGACGGTCCGCCAGTCATCGGCCCGTACCTTTGCACAAGTCCGGAAAGCAGCTGCATGGAGCTTGCGGCACATAGAGCAATGGCAGTTGTAGACATCGCTAAGACCGCCGTTCACTTCATATTGGACGCCCCCGCAAAGGCAGCTGCCTGATAAGATCATTGACTCACCTCCCTGGTTGATAACGACCGCGTGAAGAGAATGACCGAAGGGAAGTAGCAGAAAGTCGGTCGACTGCAAGGCATTGTCATGCGTTACCAGCCCCATTTTAATCGGTCGTAAAGGGCTGCCAACTTCTTGAAACTACTAGCATAGTTAGACACGGCATAATCAAATTTTGCCTCATTTTCTAGTAGAAATTCATGAAGTAAATCAAGCTCTATTTTCTCAGCGGCCAGAAACGGAATGTAGGCGGCAGCGTTTTCCGGAGTACAAGCAGCAAGAATTTCACTCATTGACATGTGACGGTATGTCCTGAAGAACGGCTTTCTGTAGGACTCCATACGAAATGCCTTCAGCTCTCTCATCACTACTTTATCTAGCTGGTAAGCGGCTGCTTGATACTGCTCAAGGCTATCAATACCGAGTTTCCTCAGATAATAAAATACAGGCACGTTTTGCGAACTCCTACAGGCTCTAGGCGCAACATGTGTTAATACTTGCTCGCTATCATAATCTTGATTCTCATGCAGCAGGTCGCCTAACAGCTCCGGCACTCCTATCGACGCATAACCGACCAAAGAAGGGCCTGTTTGTTCTTGGTGCGCCACTCCAACACCAACAAGAAATTCGACATCTTCTTTAGATTCGATCTCATCTATATCAACTACGCATATTTTTTCTTCTGGCTTGGATGATTGAACCAACTCGTAAAGCTGCTCTTTACAATAACGAAGCACCCTCGCTGGGATTTTTCTTTTTGTAGACTCTATAGCCCGGTAGACGGGCAAGTAATCGTTGGTCTTCACCAAAGCGAGCGGTATCTGAATTCCATCGATTGTAAGATACGTATCTGAAATATTTGGTTCTTCGCCATCCGAAAGCCTTTGTATGAAGATCAAGTTGCGACGTAATTTCTCAATATTTTCTTTTCCGATACAAGAGGATATAGCTTTGAGAAGGCTGCCAATATTTTCATCAGAGATTGAATAGCCTATAAATACAACGGGATGTTCAACAAAAACAGTTATTAGCTTTGATGCTAAATAGGTATTTTTTTCATTAAATTCTTCGTAGTCAGAATCAGTAAGAACTAATGAGCTAGGCTTGGTAGAACATCCATGTATTTTATATATTTCCCCGATTTCTTGAGGGTTCTGAAATAGTAGCTCTTTCTGGCCAATGTAGGTCTTATATTCAGGGAAGAGCTGCTCAACGAACATATCCCAGTTCGTGGTTATTACGCCATCAACGTTCAATTTTGCTAGTAGGGCGACCTCTTCAGGGTATTCAGATTCCTTTGCTTTAGATTGATCCAATGTAGTTAGGTAGTTAGATATCTCGATTCTAAGAGCAGATGTTTCATCTTCTATTTTCGATTTGTAGCGTTCTACACTAGTCGAATATTCATCAGCCGACCACCAGTACTCATTGAAATCTTTTGCTAATAGCGACGCGACTTTAGGATAATCACCGTTGGCTGAAGATAGGTAATACTCAAAGGGTCTCCCAATAACGCAAAATTTGGAAAGTAGACCTCTCCAATCCTCTAAGCCAAGATATCTTCGAGAGAACCCCGATCCCAAAAAAAGGAACGGTCCGGCGGCGGACTCACGGAAAATGTCTACAAGTTTCTCTTCCATCTCGACCATTTATGCCGTTTCCCGTAGCTAATTAATTGTGGTGTATAACGCAAAAACGAAGCGGCGCGTCTCACGCGGTCCCGTTGACGCACTCGTTAGATCTTTTTCTGCTTTCGGAGCAGCTTACCGACATGCTCCCTCATTTCTTTGGCTTGTTTTTCTTTGGCAATCCACTCATCTCTGGTTTTCGGTTTTCGACCAAAGTCATCTTGAGTGGCCAGAAGCTCTCCATTCCTCCCTCCAATGAATATCTCTCCGCCCTTACCTAGGAGTTTTACGCTTTTAGAGATGAATACTTTATCTAGCGACCGCCAATCCTTTCTCTTGAGGTAGCTCTCTGGGAAAAGCCAGTCTTTATCCGCCGCAGCTATAAATTTCTGGGCTCTCTTTTTCAAAATATAGTTAATTGCCAGAACCTGTTGCTCATTCAACTCGCGCTCTCTAATTATGTCGTCGTACTTTATTATTGTGCTGTCAAAAAGCCTCGGATGCGTTCGAACCTTGGACGCTTTTCGGCTGCCGGGGCTGCGAGCATATTCTAGGTTAGTCAGGATTGCGCAGTGGTTTAAATCCAATGGATAAATTGTACGCGTTCCTTTCAACTCAATTCCTGGATCAAAGGGAAACTCGCACTCTCTCCTTCCAGGATAGAAAACAGAATTGAAGAGAGTAACAGGGTTGTCACTGACTAAAAATTTAGTTGGCGACTGCTCCGCGCTAACCACCTCCATGGATGCCTCCACCCACATCGTACAATGCATGCGGCGGATCTGCTGCATACTCATCAAAAGTTCGTTATAGCTTGCGGGCTGAACAACACTGGTAAGCCAATATAGACCTTTCGGCGTTCGCAACCGTTGAGCGTCCATATACTCATAGAAGTTCTGTATATGGGGATGGATTCTCTGACGCCAATCTTCGGAAGCCAACGCATCAACGGCCGCTTGCCCTTCGGTATCAATTTTCCCAAATAGATGGCGCTCGATATCGTCGTTCTGTTGGCCAAAATACTGCGTGGTGTACAGGTCCACCTCAAAGAAAAATTTACCCGGACCTTTCTTTGTAATCTCGCCCTTTTTAACGGTTTTACCTGAAGGAGTTTTTATCGTTCGAGGAAAGAGATCTAAACGGAAATATGCTGTCTGAGCCTCTAGCATAAACCGCTTTTGGTACCATTCAGGGACATAATGATGTTTATATGATCTCTGCACTTTTCCCCTCATTGGGATCTAACAGCTTATTAGTTTGAATTCGCACTAAACCCAGTCGGCTCTTTCAATCTAGACCTAGATCACAGTGCGAATTTCCGATCCATTTCAAAGGGATACTAGCTGCCTTTTCACGATTCTGCGAACCCGGGCTCTGTCAAAAGTTTGCACGCGGCTTATCTGCGCACATTTCTGCAAGTTAAATCTAGGGGGCTGAAAAAGTTATTTTCTAAAACAATGATCTACAAGGGTGCTTGTGAAAAGTGCGCAGCACTGTGCAAATTAAACCGCAAGCATTTTGCGGATTTCAGGTGTTTTTCATTATATGCCCAAAATTCTACAAGCATCTTTACCGACCAAAAGCCCTCATAGAAACTCAGGTTTAGACCAATTACTTAGCTCCAGAAAGGATGGATTTCTTAGGTTTGAGCCAGGAAAACGGGCTTGGATTGAGCTCGAGGCGAATGTTCGCTTTTGTTTAAAAGCGTCTTGATCGCTCAGCAGTGAAACAGTCAAAGGTTAAATT
>NZ_JAAMPF010000020.1 GCF_011074795.1 Marinobacter salicampi | reverse complement strand
TTGGTAGAGCAACGGACTGTTAATCCGTTTGTCGCTGGTTCGAGCCCAGCTCGGGGAGCCACTTATTTCGAAAAAGCCGCTACTTCAGCGGCTTTTTTTATTGGCCGACCGTCTGCTAACCGTTGACCTGCTCCCACTGCATGAATTGCCGCAACACCTGGTACAGGTTGTGGCCGTCCTGCACGCCAATAATTTCACGGACTGAATGCATACCCCACTGGGGGACGCCAATATCCAGCGTAGTGACTCCCAGGTTGCTGGCTGTGATAGGGCCAATAGTGCTGCCACAGCCCATGTCACTTCGCACCACAAACGTCTGGCTGGCCAGTCCCAACTCTTCACTGATGTGCCGATACAAGGCCGCAGAGCGACTGTTGGTGGCATAACGCTGATTGTGGTTTACCTTGATTACCGGACCCTGGTTCAGCAGCGGGCCGTGGTTCTCGTCATGCTTGTCCATGAAATTCGGGTGCACCCCATGGGCATTATCGGCAGACACGAACATGGAACGGGCGATGACGCGATTTCGGTTTTCGGTGCCACACCAGCGGTCAAGTACCGAAGACAGGAAGGGTCCCTGAGCGCCCTCTGCAGACATGCTGCCGACTTCTTCATGGTCATTACATACCAGCAGCGCCGGCTGATCCCCGGAGGTATCGAGCAGCGACTGCAGGCCAATGTGACAGCTGAGCAGGTTGTCGAGCCGGGCCGAGGCAATAAAGTCATTGTTCAGCCCCACCATCGAGGCCGCCTGGCTGTCGTAGAAGTTCAGCTCGTAGCCCAGAACTCGTGCCACTTCCGTGCCGGGGTGCTGGGACTGGATCTGGGCCTTGATCAAATCCTGGAAGCTTAACCCTTCATCGGATGTCTGCAGCAACACTGGAGGCAGATCAGTCTGGGCATTGACCGACCGGTTGCTGTTGGCTTCCCGGTCGAGGTGAATGGCGAGACTGGGAATAAAAGCCACTGGCCTGCGGAAATCGATCAGGGTGTCTTCGACCCGGCCCGTGCCGTTCCTGAAACTGACCCGGCCGGCGAGCGACAGGTCTCGGTCAAACCAGGGGTTCAGCAGCACGCCGCCGTAGACTTCCACGCCCACCTGTAAATAGCCTTTGCGGCGTAACTCCGGATTGGGTTTTACCTTCAGGCATGGGCTGTCCGTATGGGCGCCGACCATGCGTACACCGGCAGCCAACGGGTCCGTGCGCCCGGACCGAAAGGCCACCAGCGACGAGCCGTTGCGCACGACGAAATAGCCCCGTCCCTGCTCCAGTCGCCAGTCCTCACGCTCGTCCAGGGCTTGAAACCCTGCGGCTTCCAGTCGGCTGACCATTTGCTGCACGGCATGCCACGGTGTCGGAGACTGATTGAGAAATTCCAGCAGTGAATCGTTGAATTTCGCGTGTTCCATGGTGTCCTTTCTTAGCTGATAATGAGGCGCCCAGTATGGCATGATGACGCGCGTTAGATAAGGCGCTTTCCGGTGGCTCCCTCCGGACTTCGGGTGCATACGCGCCTGGGTACCGAACGCGCGCCTGCAACCCTAAGCTCTGTCAGGAGAGACCTGTGGCCTATTCCAGCATCCCCCATTTTCTCGATATCGAGTACTGCGAATCCGACGAAGGCATCTTCCCTGTCGCCATGGCCTGGTCGCTGGACGACGGACGCATGAAGGTCGTGGTCATTGAGCCTGACGACGACTGGCTCCCGGAAGATGGCGACGCCCCGGACGTGGACCTGCGCTACCTTCGGGAACAGGGCGTTCCTCTCATCGAACTTGCCCGCAGCCTGCACGAGGATCTGCCGGACCAGACCGTCTACGTGGACGGACTCGACCCGGACGATGCCTTGGTCGAAATGATTTTCGAATCCGTGGGTATGGAGCAGCCTTTCGAGCTGGCGTCGGTTTCTTCTCTGCTCACGCATCTTGACCAGTCGGCCATCGAGGATGCCCGCCAGACACTGATTTTTGAAGAAGGGCTCGATCCCCGCCTGCCCGAAACCGGGGTCTATGCCCTGCTCCTGATGGCACAACAGGCCGGGATGGTAGACCCGGAAGATCAACAGTCTCGGGATTTGTGACTCAGGTCGACGTAACATTCGGTTACACACGGCAGACTTCAGCTGATATTCGCCCGTCGCGACGGGCGCCCACGCTCCTGTCCAGGACTGAGATCACAACAACTGGGATCGCAACAATAATGATCAAGGTGTCCACGTTTTGCGCGGCAGCGCTCCTGCCCTTCCTCTTTGGTGCATCACAGGCTTTCAGTCAGACCTCTGGGGAGGAACTGCGTGAAGACAAGTACTATGTCGGGCTTTTGGGGGGCAGACTTAACATCGGTAGTCTCGAGCGGACCGTGGTGGATGAAGACGACGAAGTACTGGGTGTCGAAGCCGACAGCGCAGACATGACCATTGGCACCCTTGTTCTCGGGGGCCATATCTCGGAGCTGTTCCATGCCGAGTTCCGTTTCGGCGGAGCCATCAACGATGCCGAGCTGAACAGCGATACGTCGATCAGCCTGGATTACTTTGCCAGCTGGTATTTCGGCATTCACTACCCCCTGACATCCTGGGCGAACGCCTATGCCCAGTTTGGTTTCACTCACCTCAAGGGCGAGGTCGAGGTAAACAATCCGGACGCCAACCAGAACCGGAGGTTTCGAGACCTGGAGGGAGACTTCCCCGACAGCTCCTTCAGCCCCAGCTGGCTGCTCGGCCTGGATTTAGAGGTTATATCGGACACGTTTGTCGTGCTTGAAGGGGGCCGCCTATTCAAGGATACCGTCACCGACACCGACGGGCTTCAGCTCTCCGCTGGCCTGCGCTACGAGTTCTAGCGCGCTCACCCGGGATGGCGAATATGCCAGCACCGGTGGATACGCGGATTGCGCTGGAAATCCCTGTCGATTGTGGCCGGACTGACATCCTCAACCTGGAACTGGGCTATCAGCGCATCATCTAGCCGGAACCGGCGGAAATTGTTCGAGAATATCAGCAGACCATCGGGTGCCAGCCGTGCCATAGCCTGCTCGACCAGTTGCCGGTGATCGCGCTGGATATCGAGCACCCCTTCCATCCGTGCTGAATTCGAGAAAGTTGGCGGGTCCATGAAAATCAGGTCGAACTGCTCACTCAGTGCCGACCCGGTCGCCAGCCACTCGATGCAATCGGCCTGCTCTACGCGGTGCGCCCGGGTATCCATGTGATTCAGGGCCAGGTTTTCCTGAGCCCACTTTACATAAGTCTTGGACATATCCAGGCTCAGCGATGAAACCGCACCGCCCACCGCTGCATGAACGCTCGCCGCACCGGTATAGCAGAACAGGTTGAGGAAACGCTTGCCGGCAACGTTTTTCTGAACCCAGTAGCGCACAGGACGATGGTCGAGAAAAAGCCCGGTATCCAGATAGTCTCTCAGATTGACCTTGAGCTTGCAGCCATGCTCATGAACCGTGAAAAAATCCCCGCTGGCGTCCTGCTTCTCGTATTGACTGACGCCTGACTGGCGCTGGCGCTGTTTACACACCATAGCATCAGAAGATATATCAAGCGCCGTCGGAATCACGGCCAGGGCTTCTGCGAGACGCTCCCGGGCGGAACGGGCATCCACGGTTTTGGGCGGAGCGTACTCTTGGACGTGCACCCGATCTCCATATATGTCGATCGCCAGGGCAAACTCGGGCATGTCGGCATCGTACAGCCGATAGCATTCGATGCCCTGTTTCCGGGCCCACTGCCCTAGGGTTTTCCTGTTCTTGCGAAGGCGATTGCTGAACATATTGGCACGATCGGTATTCGACACTTTCGGTGCCACGTGACCGGGGGCAGAGGGCTCACGGGCAACCGTCACGCTGGCTTCGTCTACCTGGAACAACAGCAACTGGGCCGGCAACTTGCCATTGAAGAGCTTGTACTGCTTATAGCTTCTCAACCCAATGGCATGACCCACACCCGGGGCACCGGTGAAGACGGCCAGGCGCCAGCCCGGCAGATTGGCCTTTACCTGCTCGCCAAGGCGCTGGTATAGCTCTGCAAGATGCTTCCGCTCGCTAAGGCGCTCACCGTAAGGGGGATTGGTCAATACCAGGCCCTGATCGTTCCAGGAAGGCTCACGGGTAAACTCGTCCAGGCTCCGGCACGAAACGGTCACTGCACCGGTCACTGCACCGGTCACTGCACCGGTCAGCCCTGCCCTGTGAAGATTGCGCTGGGCGGTGGTGACAACGGAGGCATCCTGGTCATATCCGTAGAATCGGCTCTTACAGGCTGCACGGCCAAGCTCAGCGCGCTCATTGGCTTCATGGAGCAATCGCTGCCAGAGCTCAGGTTGGTGGCCCTGCCAGCGGCTGAAACCGAATTGTTGCCGCCGCAGCCCTGGTGCTTCATCCATAGCCATGAGAGCGGCCTCGATTGGCAGGGTGCCCGAGCCACACATCGGATCGACGAAGTCGCCTCCGGCAGCAGCGATTTCCGGCCAGCCGGATCTCAGCAACAGGGCGGCGGCCAGGTTTTCCTTCAGGGGCGCAGCGCCTTTTTCGGTACGATAGCCGCGTTTGTGCAAGCTATCGCCGCTCAGATCGACGCCGATCTGGAGTATACCCCGGTGGAGCCGCGCGGAGATAATGACGTCAGGTGTGTCGGTATCGATAGAGGGTCGTGTACCGTCGTCCAGCCTGAGCCTGTCGACCACGGCATCCTTGACTCGTTGGGCACCGTATTGGGTGTTGCGAAGGGCATCATTCTGACCCACGAACGCCACCTTGAAGCGTCCGGAGACAGCCAGATGCTCTGCCCAGTCGATGTTACGGACACCTTCGTAAAGCCGGTCGCCACTGGTGGCATCCACCTCGCCCAGGTTCAGGATGACCCGGTTCGCGAGCCGAGACCACAGGCACGCCCGGTACCCTGCCTGAAGGTCCCCCTGCACCCAGACTCCAGCCGGTGCATTTCGCAGAAGCTCAAGGCCAAAGCCCTGCATTTCATCGGCCAGCAGATATTCGACGCCTTTTGGGCAGGTTACAAAAAAATTCAGGGTCGACACGGGTTGCTCCTGACCTGGGGGATTTTCGCCAAACCGGCGCTGTGACTGACCTGCTATGGTAACCGCTACTGGGTTATTTCACACAAATATAAGCAGAGGTTCAGATAGATGAAATAAATAGTGTACATCTCTGGACTTTTCGTCTTACCTTGTAACTGACGCGTCGTTCGGAGAAGCTACGGCTTTTCCTTCATAGGATCCTGAACAGTCTTCGTCGGTCAAGGCAATGCAGTGTATGTCCTTGCTTTGGACAACACTCGCCTGAATCGATGCAGGCTCGTGTGCACACGCTTGTTCTGTTAAATCCATGAAGTGAGGAACGGCATGAAGAGACAGAAAAGAGATATGTACGCTCGTGCATTCAAGCGGGGCTACTTGGCCGGTGTGTCCGGAAAATCCAAAGACAGCTGCCCTATTGATCAGGTTGAGATCAGGCAGGAATGGCTTAACGGCTGGCGTGAAGGCCGTACAGATCACTGGGACGGCATGACCGGCGTTTCAGGTATTCACAAACTCGCTAATGTGACGACAGCGTAGACGTATTATAAACGTCTCAGGAATATGCTGTAACACAGACAACCAATCCAAGCTCAGGGGCGGCTTCGACGCCCCTCTTCAGATGCTGTAGACAGCATCTGATCACCAAACGGGTTCAACCGACCCGTCACACGCAGAAAATGCGCAACGGGGTAAGTTCCCCGCACGGGCCCGCTCAGCGGGCCCTTTCTTTTTCTGCCGAGTGAGGCTGAGCCCGCTGATACTCCAGGGCACGGATCGCTTTTACGGACTCCGCGATCAGTGCCGGGCCCTTATAGATGAACCCGGTGTAGAGTTGCACGAGTTTCGCGCCCGCCCTGATCTTTTCTGCGGCACCGACGCCGTCCATGATTCCGCCAACGCCAATGATCGGCAACCTGTCGCCAAGCTCAGCAGACAACGCCTGAATGACCCGTAATGAGGGCCCCCGGACCGGAGCACCGCTTAAACCGCCCGCTTCGTTGGCCAGCGCGTGGCCCTGCACGGCCTCCCTGCCGACCGTGGTGTTGGTGGCAATGACCGCATCCATCCCGGTATTTTTAAGTACCCCGGCAACAAACTGAATGGCGGCATCGTCCATGTCCGGGGCAATCTTTACTGCGACAGGTACATAACGCCCATGGTGTTCCGCCTGTATGGCCTGCTCTTCCTTTACTGCGGTCAGCAGGCGTTCAAGAGATTCGCCGAATTGAAGGTCCCGAAGGCCCGGAGTGTTGGGAGAAGACACATTCACTGTCAGGTAGCTGGCGTGACCGTACACGGCGGCAATACCGCGACGATAGTCAGACTCTGCTTCAGCCATCGGCGTTATGGCGTTCTTGCCAACATTAATGCCCAGGATACCTCTGTAACGCGACCCCTCCACCTGGCTCAGTAGATGTGGCAATCCTTTATTATTAAAGCCCATGCGGTTAATAATCGCCTGATGCTCGGGTAACCGGAACATCCGGGGCTTGGGGTTACCCGGCTGCGCCAAAGGCGTGACCGTGCCCACTTCAATAAAGCCAAACCCCAGTGCTCCCAGGGCTTCCAGGTGATCTGCGTTCTTGTCGAGGCCCGCAGCCAGGCCGACTGGATTGGGAAAACGCAGCCCCATGACTTCCACGGGCATCGAAGGTACCTCCGGGGAAAAGGGCGCCAGCAGACCCAGCTTCTGCACCAGGTCCATACCAGCCAGAGTCACATCATGTGCCCGCTCCGCCGGCAACTGAAAAAGCAGACTGCGGAGAAGAGCGTACATGTGTGACTCCTTGCTATCATGGGAACCGCGTGTCAAAACAGTAAATGTCAGTGGCACACAGAGGGTGCATAGTATAACGAAAGTTTTCCCCAGACGCCTTACCCTGAGATGTATGACATCTAAATGACTGTACCGTTAAGGTGTTGCGACCTTTTCCACGGAATCTGTGGATAACTCTGTTGAAAATGCCGGTTTTTGATTTGCCAAGCCTTGGGAACCAAGCCAGCCTACAGATTGATCAATTTTTGATCAGTTTTTTTTGTTTTTATTTTACAATGAGTTAAAAAGCACAAACCATTGACTCAGGGAATTTGGAAGACGAAAGGCGGCGCTTTGTGCGCGCCTTCTTTTGTGCATAAAACTGAAAGCGCAAGCAAAAGATGAACGCATTTCATTTTATTATTTTCTAAAGAGAGTTTGCCATGGAAGCCAGGCGCGCCTCTGAAGAGGGCGGCACTGCCGCTAACAGTGAAATGAAGGCCGCAGCCCGCGTCACCTGGGCGGGGATGCTGCTTGACGCCTTCCTGGGCCTGATAAAGTGCGTCGCAGGCACCCTCTTCCATTCCCAGGCCCTGGTGGCGGACGGCATTCACTCATTCAGTGATGTTGCATCGGATTTTCTGGTTCTGGGCGTCATGCGAGCAGCCCGGCAAGGTCCTGACCAGTCCCACCCCTATGGTCACCAACGTTTTGAAACCATGGGTACACTGGTGCTGGGCAGTGTGCTCATTGCAGTGGGCGCAGCGCTGGCCTGGGAGAATGCCCAGCGCCTGCTGGAACCGGCGGCGGTAGTGCTTCCGGAATGGCCGGTTCTGGCCGCTGCAGCGATTTCGATCCTTGGCAAGGAGTGGATCTACCATTACACCCGACGGGTTGGTGTTGCGATACGCTCGGACCTGATTCTCGCCAACGCCTGGCACAGCCGGACAGACGCCCTGTCGTCCGTCGTCGTGCTGCTTGCCACCATTGGCGCAATGCTGGGTTATGTCTGGCTTGATGTACTTGCTGCGGTGGCCATAGCCGGCCTGGTGGGTTATATCGGTTGGCGGTTCACGTGGGCCAGCGTCAAGGAGCTGGTTGATACAGCCCTGACACCGGAAATCACCGAAGCTATGGCAAGGCGCGCCTGCGAGACTGATGGCGTCCGCAATGTGCATGAACTCAGAAGCAGACGGATGGGCGGTGACGTACTGGTGGACATCCACTTACTGGTCGACCCGAAAATCAGTGTATCGGAAGGCCACCAGATCGGTATGCGGGTGGTTCGTCGCCTTAAGGAAGAGTTCGGGCAAATAAGGGATATCACCTTTCACATTGATGCGGAAGATGATGAGGAAGGCACACCTACCAGTACCAACCTGCCCACCAGGGACGAAGTCTGGGCTTTGTTGAAGCAAGACCATGAGTTACCAGAAGGCACCCGGCTACGATTGCACTACCTGGGCAACCATGTCCATGTGGAGCTGTTCATTCAGGGCCCGGCAGATACCGGGCGCACCCAACGCATCAGGGCCCTTCTTGCTGACAGGCGGTGGCTTGGAAGCTTACGGCTATGGCATCCGGAAGACTGAGCTCAGACTGCAGCTGTCTCAGTCCGCTCTCCCCTACCGGCGGCGCTTCTCTTCCATGCGGCTGAGAAACTCCTGCATCACTAGAGTATAGAGCTCGCCGCCGAGAAAGCGGTCCTCAACATCGGCGTCTATGTTCGGGTTGTCATTTACCTCGATCACAGCGACACGATTGCCGGCCTGCTTGATGTCCACCCCGTAAAGCCCGTTCCCGATCAGCCGTGTCGAGTTCAGTGCAGCCTGGATCACGTTCCGCGGCACTTCATAGGTGGGCATGGTTTCGAAGCCGCCACTGTCTACCTTGCTGTCGGCGCCGTGCTGGTATATCTGCCAGTGGTCTTTCACCATGTAGTACTTGCAGGCAAAGATGGCACGACCACCAAGCACTCCGATACGCCAGTCGTACTCGGTGTAGAAATACTCCTGGGCAAGTACCAGAGCCGACTGCTTGAACAGTGTCTTGAGCGCGTCGCGCAGCTCCTTTTCGGTTTCCGCCCGCAGCACGCCCCGGGAAAAAGCACCGTCGGGAATCTTGACCACGGCCGGGAAGCCGATCTGCTCCATCACCTTTTCAGCGGAGTCTTTCTGCTCCTTTGATAGAATCAGGGTCTTGGGCGTCGGTATTTTATTGTTCTTCAACAGGTCGGCAAGGTAGACCTTGTTGGTGCAGCGAAGGATCGAAACCGGGTCATCAATAACCACCATGCCCTCTGCCTCGGCCTTGCGGGCGAAACGATAGGTGTGATGGTCAATGGCGGTGGTTTCACGAATGAACAGGCCGTCGTACTCAGGCAGCCGCATATAGTCACGCCGCGTAATCTGTTCGACATTGATGCCCAGCTTTTTGCCGGCCTTTTCAAAATAGGCCAGGGCTTCGGCATCACTGGGCGGTAATTGCTCATCAGGGTTGACCAGCATGGCCAGGTCAAAGCGGTAGCGGCGTCGTGACCGGGGTTTGCGCCAGACAATGCTGCTGAAGCGGTCCAGCGCTGACGCGAAGGTATCCTGCTCATTCGCCCGCAGGTCCGCCGGCGAGGCTGGCTTCATGGATTCGATCTGCCAGGTCTTGCGGCGTTTGAACACAACTTCCAGGATCGGGCATGGGTAGCGATCAAACAGGGCCCGGGCGACGGGCTTGAGGGCCGTGTGTTCGGTCTGGCCGAAATACGTCCGTATACGGACCTGGTGGGTAGCTTCGCGATCATCATCGCCCGGTTTCAAAGCTGCACCGGACGCTTCCAGCCAATCAATGACACTGACATCCAGCTCTTCCAGCTCCAGCGAGAACAGACCCTTCTTGCCCAAATCGTTAAGGGTGGTCACCGAGGGCACTACATTGTGGCCCCTGGCCTCCGCCAGCAGAGAACAGTAATAGCCCTGGCTCAGGTACTTCGCGCTCTGGCAAAGGTTGATAACCCGGACACGGGAGGACGCCGGCGCCGTAAACTGAAGGTATTGATCAAAGGTGAGTACGTCTTCACTGGGGTAATAGGGTGCCCAGTCCTTCGCCCGGTCAACTACAATCAGTAAACGTGACATGAATAGTATTCCTCCGTGGGGTTTGGTCTCCGCCTGGGGCCCGGAATCGGGATCGAGGAATCGACTACAAGAACGCGACAATACGCTCAGTGTGACTATGGCACAATCAGTCCAAAGTGCGTGATTTTACGCATGATTGGCCGCTGTTCAGAGCCCCTGGTCTCAACCATAGTGAGGCCCCTTTTTTTCATTCCCAAGGCCCGTGGCAGTATGTCCGATTTCAGTTTTCGACTTGCAGTCATTGACGACCTTGACGCACTGGTAGCTCTGGAAAAGCAGTGTTTCAAGGAGGACCGGATTTCCCGACGCAGTTTCCGGCGCTTCATTGAGATGCCCCGGGACCGTCTGGTCGTGGCCCTGCGTGACGGGGAATTGCTGGGGTACTGCCTGGTACTGATGCACAGCGCCACCCGCCTGGCGCGCATTTATTCGATTGCGGTATTGCCTTCTACGCGGGGCATGGGTCTGGGGGAAAAACTGGTGCGTCAGGCTGAGCATCATGCCGTGGAAGCCGGGCGGATCATCATGCGACTGGAGGTTCGTGAGGACAACGCAGGTGCCATTGGGCTTTACCAGCGCCTTGGCTACCGCCAGTTCGGCACCTACCGCGACTACTACGAAGACCACGGCACTGCCCTGCGTTTCGAGCGGCGCATCCTGTTTTACGAACCTTCTGACCAGTTTCCCGCGGTACCCTACTATCCCCAGAAAACAGAATTTTCCTGCGGACCGGCAGCGCTGATCATGGCCATGGCAGCCCAGGATCACAAGCTCTCACTCAATGCCCTGGAAGAGCTGCGGATATGGCGTGAGGCAACGACCATCTTCATGCTTGCGGGTCACGGCGGTTGCGGACCCCATGGGCTTGCCCTGGCGGCCTGGAACCGTGGTTTTCATGTTGAAGTTTTCCTGAGCAATGAGGGCGCCCTGTTCAAGGACACCGTTCGCAACGAAGACAAGAAACGGGTGCTGGAACTGGTCCACGAAGGTTTTATGCACGATCTGGCCCAGACCGACATCGCGCTGCATCATGAGCCCCTGACGCCCGGTTACATGGAACAGGCCCTGCTGGACGGCCGTGTACCCGTAATTCTTATCAGCACCTGGCAGCTCAACCGCAGCCGGGTTCCCCACTGGGTCACGGTCTGCGCCATGGACGAACAGTTCGTCTACCTGCATGACCCTGAAATTGACAGTGCCGAAGGTGAAACCGTTGCCGACAAGCAGTATCTGCCTGTTGATCGCCGGGTTTTCGATCAGATGGCACGTTACGGCAAGAACCAGCCCCTTCAGGCTGCGCTCATTGTCGGACCCAAACGGAACCTGGCTTAACCGGCCCCGTTTGCCGCCAATACTCAAGCTGTTCTGAGCGCGGCCTCCTTCAGAGTGCCGATCTCATCCCGCAGACGCGCAGCCTGTTCAAAGTCCAGGTTTGAGGCTGCCTTGTACATCTCGTCTTCAAGCTTGGTGATGTCTTTGAGCAGCTGCTCCGGCGTCCGGCCGTGGGCCCGGGCATGGTACTCTTCCGCGGCTTCCGCGGCTTTTTGACCCGGACGATTGGCAAACCGGCGCGCGATACCTCCGGCCACGGCTCCCTCCATGACATCCGCTACTTTCTTGGTCAGACCAATGGGCGTAATGCCATGCTCCAGGTTGTGGGCTTCCTGCTTGGCCCGGCGACGCTCGGTTTCATCAATGGCACGCTGCATGGAACCGGTAATCCGGTCCCCATAGAGTATCGCCTTACCGTGAAGATTGCGGGCGGCCCGACCGATGGTCTGAATCAGCGAGCGTTCGGACCTCAGAAAACCTTCCTTATCTGCATCCAGAATGGCCACGAGTGAAACCTCAGGCATGTCCAGGCCCTCCCGGAGCAGGTTGATGCCCACGAGCACGTCGAATTCGCCCCGGCGCAGGTCCCGGATAATCTCCACCCGCTCGACGGTATCGATGTCGGAATGCAGGTAACGCACCCGGATGTCATGCTCCATCAGGAAGTCGGTCAGATCCTCTGCCATCCGTTTGGTGAGCGTGGTAACCAGCACTCGCTCATTGACCGCCGTGCGCTTGCCAATTTCAGACAACAGGTCGTCGACCTGAGTCGAGGCCGGACGGACTTCCAGCTCCGGATCAAGCAAGCCAGTTGGCCGCACCACCTGCTCTACGGTCTGGCCGGCATGCTCAGCCTCATAGTTGCCGGGCGTCGCCGACACGAAAATCATCTGGGGCGCGATGCGCTCCCACTCATCGAAGCGCATGGGCCGGTTGTCCAGGGCAGAGGGCAGGCGAAAGCCGTATTCCACCAGGGTTTCCTTCCGCGAGCGGTCGCCCTTGTACATGGCACCGATCTGGGAAACCGTCACGTGGGATTCGTCCACGACCAGCAAGGCATTGGGCGGCAGATAATCAAACAGGGTCGGCGGTGGCTCACCCGGATTACGGCCTGACAGATAGCGCGAGTAATTCTCGATGCCATTGCAGTAGCCTAGCTCCAGCATCATTTCGATATCATAGCGGGTGCGCTCTTCCAGGCGCTGGGCCTCCACCAACCGGTTGTTGTCCCGCAGTGTCTTGAGGCGACCATCCAGCTCCACTTTTATGTGTTCGATGGCATCCAGTACTTTCTGGCGCGGGGTCACGTAATGGGATTTAGGGTAAATCGTGACTCTGGGCACCCGCCGGAAAACCTCACCGGTGAGCGGGTCAAAATAGCTCAGGTTTTCCACTTCATCGTCGAACAGCTCTATCCGAATGGCCTCTTTCTCAGACTCGGCCGGGAAGACATCAATGACATCCCCACGGACCCGGTAGTTGGCCCGGTGGAATTCAATGTCGTTTCGGGTGTACTGAAGTTCGGTCAGACGACGGATGACAGCGCGCTGATCCATCTTGTCGCCCCGGTCCAGGTGCAGCATCATCTTCAGGTACGACTGGGGATCACCCAGGCCGTAAATGGCAGAGACGGTGGCCACTATGATGGCGTCGGGTCGCTCCAGCAGAGCCTTGGTTGCAGACAGCCGCATCTGCTCGATGTGTTCATTGATGGAGGCGTCCTTCTCGATGAAGGTATCCGATGAAGGCACATAGGCTTCAGGCTGGTAGTAATCGTAATAGGAAACGAAGTACTCCACCGCGTTGTCCGGAAAAAACTCACGAAATTCGCCGTAAAGCTGAGCCGCCAGGGTCTTGTTGTGGGCCATGATGATGGTCGGCCGCTGGATCTTCTCGATCACGTTGGCAATGGTAAAGGTCTTGCCGGAACCGGTTACCCCCAACAGGGTCTGGTGAGCCAGCCCGGACTCGATACCGTCTACCAGGCCGGCAATGGCCTTGGGCTGGTCGCCGGCTGGAGCGAATGGCGAATCGACTATGAACATGGCGTTTTGGTGTCCTCCAGAACAATTGGGGAAGCTAATACAGCCTTATCGTTGCGCAGGCTTCATGGTAACATCTGTGTCGTTACAGGTAGTCACGGAATCGGGTGATCAACGTCTCCCGGCCGGGCCAGCCTTCTCTGACGCACGTTAAGGAGCGCAAGTTTGGAACTTCAACTTTCCAGCCGAGTACAGGGCATCAAGCCTTCCCCCACCCTCGCAGTCACCAACAAGGCGGCTGAACTGAGAGCTGCTGGCCAGGATATTATTGGCCTTGGCGCTGGAGAGCCGGACTTTGATACTCCGGACCATATCAAGGATGCTGCCATCGCAGCTATCAAGAATGGCCAGACCAAGTATACGGCGGTCGATGGCACTCCGGGCCTGAAGAAAGCGATTATCAGCAAGTTCAAGCGCGACAATGATCTGGACTACGAAGCCAACCAGATCCTTGTCTCCAGTGGTGGCAAACAGAGCTTTTTCAACCTTGCGCTGGCCACTCTGAATCCTGGTGATGAAGCCATCATTCCAGCGCCCTACTGGGTTTCCTACCCCGACATGGTCCTGGTTGCTGAGGGCAAGCCCGTCATCCTGGAAACCAGCGCAGAGACCCGTTTCAAAATTACCGCGGAGCAGCTGGAGAATGCCATTACGGACCGGACTCGGCTGTTTGTAATCAACAGCCCGTCCAATCCCAGCGGCATGGCTTACTCCCGGGAAGAGCTGGCGGCCCTGGGAGACGTCCTGAAGCGGCATCCCCATGTCATGATTGCCACCGACGATATGTACGAGCCGATTCTCTGGACTGCCCAGCCTTTCAGCAACATCCTGAACGCAACACCAGAGCTCTATGATCGCACCTTCGTTCTTAATGGTGTTTCCAAGGCTTATTCTATGACCGGCTGGCGTATCGGTTATGCGGCAGGTCCGGCGCGAATCATTGGCGCCATGAAAAAAATCCAGTCCCAGAGCACTTCCAACCCATCCTCCATTTCCCAGGCTGCCGCCCAGGCTGCGCTGGACGGACCGCAGGAGTGTGTGGGAGAGATGGTCAAGGCATTCAAGGAGCGTCACGACTATCTGGTTGAAGCGTTGAATGAGTTACCCGGTGTGGAGTGCCTCAAGGGCGACGGAACCTTCTACGCATTTCCCAGCTTTCAGGAAGCCATCGAGGCCAAACCAGGTGTTGATAACGACGTGGAGTTTGCTGAAGTCCTTTTGCGGGAGGCCGGCGTTGCCCTGGTTCCGGGTTCAGCATTCGGAGCGCCTGGCCATATGAGGCTGAGCTTCGCCACAGGTATGGGGACTCTCAAAGAAGCGATCACCCGACTCAAGAAGGCGCTTTCTGAAACCTGATATCGGGGTTGACGAGCTGACGGCGCCACCGTAACATACGCGCCTTGTTGAGATTGAGGATGCCAGTAACTGACTTGGCATTCGGTCATCAAGACACTGTTCCCCGATAGCTCAGTTGGTAGAGCAACGGACTGTTAATCCGTTTGTCGCTGGTTCGAG
>NZ_JAAMPF010000002.1 GCF_011074795.1 Marinobacter salicampi | reverse complement strand
TCATCGTCAGGCTCTTAATACCCAAACCCCAGTACCCAACGGTACTGGGGTTTTTTATTGGGCCATTAGGGCCCACATTTAGTGCTTTACTGATCAGCCGCTGTTCGATGTTATACTCCCCCAGATAATCTATTCTGAGCTTACTGAAGACATATATCGCCTAAGACCATCTGGCAGTATTCGATACAAGGCGGGCGGTTGATGCGACGCTAAACCGTTGAAATACTGAGGGATTACTAGTGTAATCTTCAGCTCTATTCGGTCAAGGCCATCACCAGCGGAATAGATGCCCAGGGAGAGGTCACCGTCAGGCATGAGCGCAGGCGGAGAACGCCTGCATCCGCAAGGCGCAGATGTCCAGTTAATTGCCGATATCCAGCGTTTTTTCATTCTACAGGTCGCGCATTTATGCAAACTGAAGCCGAACGACAGTATTACCTTAGTATGGTAGGTGTCCGGCTTTGGTATGCCCGCGCGCCACAGCCAGGAGCGGCGCCCAGCCGGAATTTTGACTTCGGCGTGTCCGAGCCTCTTAAAGAAGCGCTTGAGGCGCCACCGCTCCCGGTTCAGCAAGCCCGCCGGCGGGCTGATAGCACCCACGGTTCTCAACAGACCGCGAGGTTGGCGGGCCTGCGGGGGCTACTGGAAAAAGAAAATAACGAAGAAGCGGGGTCTGAGCAGGCTGCACCCACTACGGGGGCTCATAGCCACGTTGAGCGACCAAGCCATGCGGCCATGGTGGTGCCTGAACCGACGGTTCAGTTACAGACTGAGTCTCTGCCGACAGACGAGCGTGCTGCCCGTACGGGGATTATAAGGGCGTTTTGGGGCGTGTGGCTCAGTGATCGATGGCGTCTTGTCAGCGCCCTATCTCCGGATGCTAGCTTGCAGTTACAGGATAATCTCGCTAGAGCGATTCTTCACGCCATGGGTTCGCCCGCGGTCTCAACATTCACCCTGCGCTGGCCCGTGTTTAATAACCCCGAGGTTGCCGGGAATGATGAGAAAGGCTTCCGAGAGCTGCTTCAGGAACTACGGGGAGAACCATTGCCGGAAGAAGCAGGGAGCCGGAAAACGCTTGCACTGGGACTGTGCCAGGACGCCGAGCTACCAGACAGAGAAAGCTGGCTGCGAGATGCTCTGGGACCACTTGCCGTTGATTTTCAGTACAGCCTGGCCGGCATCGCTACGGATCCTGGTCGGAAACGGGATTTATGGGCCGAACTCAGAGGGTTTCGTGGTAAAGCGGACTGACTCCCGGGCTCCCGGCACGCACCTCCGGGCTATGGGGCGCGATGATCTGCCCAAGGTGCTTGAGATAGAGCGACATTCCTATTCTCATCCTTGGAGTGAAGCTGTCTTTAACGACTGTTTCCAGTCGACTTATCGGCTATGGGCCCTGTTTCGAGGCGAGGAAATGGCCGGTTACGCCGTAGTCACTTATATGGTGGATGAGGCCCATCTTTTAAATATATGTGTGGCGCCTGATGAACGTCGTCTTGGGGCTGCCAAGCTTCTGCTCAGGCACTCGATGTCGCAAGCCGCTGCCGACGGTATGGTTCGGCTCCTGCTGGAAGTCCGTGCAGGTAATGAGCCGGCGCTCAAGCTCTACGAGGCTATGGGGTTTACCCCGATTGGGCGACGGCGAGGGTATTATCCGGCCGCTGTTGAGCGTGAAGATGCCTGTGTGATGTCGATAGTACTGCCGCCGCCATAGCTCGCGTCTGAGCGCAACAGAACCTATAATACCTGCCGTTTTCAAATTTTCCGTCCAGGCCATTTAATAACTATGTCTACCCTTTCCAAGGAAGTCGGCCAGCGTCGCACGTTTGCCATTATCTCTCACCCAGACGCCGGTAAAACTACCATTACTGAAAAGGTGCTGCTTTTCGGGCATGCCATTCAGCGGGCCGGCACTGTTAAAGGCAAAAAGTCCGGTCAGCATGCCAAATCCGACTGGATGGAGATGGAAAAGGAAAGGGGAATTTCGGTGACCACCTCGGTCATGCAGTTTCCCTATGGCGGTCGCCTGATCAACCTTCTGGATACCCCCGGTCACGAAGACTTTTCGGAGGATACGTACCGCACGCTGACTGCAGTGGACTCATGCCTTATGGTGATCGACAGTGCCAAGGGTGTTGAGGAGCGTACAATCAAGTTGATGGAGGTGACCCGTCTTCGGGATACACCCATCCTAACATTCATGAACAAACTTGACCGCGAGACCCGGGATCCAGTTGAGCTCATGGATGAAGTTGAAGACGTTCTGAAAATCGCTTGTTCTCCGGTGACCTGGCCTATAGGCATGGGCAAGAACTTCAAAGGCGTCTACCACCTGTTGCGGGACGAGATTATTCTCTACAAGTCCGGCCAGGGCCATATGATTCAGGAAGAGCGTATTTTCAAAGGCCTTGATAATCCCGAGCTTGAGGCGGTTCTTGGTCCCTACGCATCCGAGCTTCGTGATGAAATCGAGTTGGTTAAAGGCGCCTCTCACGATTTTGATCAGGCAAAATTCTTGGCCGGTGAGCTTACTCCGGTGTTTTTCGGCACAGCCTTGGGTAATTTCGGGGTTGACCATATGCTTGATGGTCTCGTCGAGTGGGCACCAGAGCCGCAGCCCCGCGCTACCGATACCCGGGTCGTGAAACCCACTGATGATGTCTTTTCCGGCTTTGTTTTCAAGATCCAGGCCAACATGGACCCTCAGCATCGCGACCGCGTCGCTTTCATGAGGATTGTTTCGGGCCGCTATGCCCAAGGAATGAAGGCTCGCCATGTGAGGATCGGCAAAGAGGTGCGATTCACCGATGCCCTGACCTTCATGGCGGGTGATCGGGAGCATGCGGAAGAGGCTTTCCCCGGGGATATCATCGGTCTTCACAATCACGGCACAATTCAACTGGGCGACACTTTTACATCCGGCGAAGATATGAAATTCACGGGGATTCCGAATTTCGCACCGGAGCTGTTCCGCAGGATACGGCTCAAGGATCCATTGAAGGCCAAGCAGCTGCAGAAAGGTCTGGTGCAGCTGTCGGAGGAGGGTGCTGTTCAGGTTTTCCGTCCGTTGAAAAATAACGACTTGATCGTTGGTGCGGTGGGGGTGCTGCAGTTTGATGTGGTGGTCAGTCGACTGAAGAGCGAATATAAAGTGGAGGCTGTGTACGAGCCTATCAACGTTGCAACTGCCCGTTGGATCACCAGTCCGGATGAGCGCAAGCTGGATGAGTTTCAACGCAAGGCCAGCGATTACATTGCTCTCGATGGAGGCGACAGACTGGCGTATATCGCACCAACCATGGTCAATCTGCAGCTGGCCCAGGAGCGCTACCCGGACATAGAGTTCCACAAAACCCGAGAACATTGACGGGAGATGAGTTGATGAACCTGGTTGACGCCCACTGCCATTTTGATTTCCCCGCTTTTGATAATGAGCGCGACTCTATAATGGCAGCGCTGGCCAAGGCCGGCGTGGACCGCATGGTGATTCCGGGGGTTCGCCAAGCTGATTGGGGGCAGGTGGCCAGTACAGCGGCTTCCCATGAAGGACTCTACTACTGCTTGGGAATACATCCGTGGTTCATTGATGAGCACGAAAGGCCAGCGCTTGACTATCTGGCCCAGGAGCTGCGGGCCGCACCGCGCAACTGTGTAGGTTTAGGTGAGTGTGGGCTTGATCGCCTGAGGGGCAGCCTCGACAAGCAACAATGGTGGTTTGAGGCCCAGGTTGAGCTTGCCCGGGACCTGGACCTCCCTCTCGTTATTCATTCGGTGCGGACCAACGACGAGGTATTCGATACGCTGAAAAAAAAGCGTTTTCAGGGACCGGCTCTCGTACATGCCTTTGCCGGGAGTGAGCAGCAGGCACGAAAGCTGACGGAGTTCGGAATATTTTTGGGCGTCAGTGGGATCATTACCTATGACCGTGCCAGGAAAACGACCGAAGCAATCGCGTCGGCGCCCCTGTCCTCTCTCATACTTGAGACCGACGCGCCCGATATGCCGCCGGCCGGAGTTGAAAAAGGCCGCAACTCTCCCACCCGCCTGCCCGAGATCCTGTCCGCTCTCGTCAAGCTGCGGCCAGAGTCCGAGGACGTTATTCGGCATGCCCTGAGAGACAACGTGTACCGCCTTTATCGCTGGCGAGAGAGTGTGGATAAGCCTTGAAAGACCTGCACAGAGGGGTTGGCATTGGGCTACCAGTTCGGATATACTTCGCGCCCTGGCTTTTCAAGGCAATGACATCAACATCAGCCCCGATTGTTGTCACTGCCGACAAACATAGGTCAAAAACTTCCACTGAGCGTAAAGCGCCTGTCAGTGGCGGTTTTTAACGTTTCTTTTATAGCGTTCAAGGCGGAATCAATGAAGACTCTGAGTGCGAAACCAGAAACCGTAAAACGTGACTGGTACGTTGTAGACGCAGCCGGCAAGACGCTGGGTCGTCTGTCAACCGAAATCGCCCTTCGTCTGCGGGGCAAGCATAAGCCTGAGTTTACCCCTCACGTCGACACTGGCGATTACATTGTTGTTATCAATGCCGGTCAGGTTCGGGTAACAGGCAAAAAATCATCTTCGAAGATGTACTACAGTCATACCGGCTTTCCAGGTGGTATCAAGTCCATCAACTTCGAGAAGCTGGTCGACAAGGCACCGGAACAGGTCATCGAGCATTCGGTGAAAGGCATGCTTCCGAAAGGCCCGCTGGGTCGTGCCATGTTCAAGAAGCTGAAAATCTACGCCGGCGCTGAGCACCCTCACGCAGCCCAGCAGCCCAAAGAACTTGATATTTAACGGAAGGCGGATATGTCTGTAGCACAAAATTACGGTACGGGTCGCCGCAAGACATCCACGGCTCGGGTCTTTATCAAGCCTGGTAGCGGCAACATCTCTATCAACGGTCGCACTATCGAAGAATTCTTCGGTCGTGAAACCCTTCGCATGATCGTGCGTCAGCCTCTGGTTGTTGCCGAATCCGGTGATCGCTTTGATATCAATGTCACTGTCCAAGGTGGCGGTATCAGTGGCCAGGCCGGGGCCATTCGCCATGGTCTGACACGAGCATTGATGGATTACGACGAAACATTGCGTCCAGCTCTGAGGAAGGCGGGTTATGTTACCCGTGATGCCCGTGAGGTTGAGCGTAAGAAAGTTGGTCTGCGCAAGGCGCGTAAGCGTCCCCAGTACTCCAAGCGTTAATTGGTGTCTGGTCCAGACTCGAAAGCCCGGCTCCATGCCGGGTTTTTTTATGTTCCGCGGGAACGAGGCCTGGCTCCTGTCGCCTGTTTTCGAGGCAGTTCCCGGCCCTTTCTTACTTGTAAGGAAGGGGTAATTTCATTACCATTTGGTCCGTTTAACTTTTCGGGTCGTGATGTCCTTTTCAATGCTTGACTGGCCGGTGGCCTAGCGTGCATTGCCTGATGGGAGAGAACCATAATGAATAATGGCGACGTGAGCCAGAGCCGACGCCGGTTTCTGATCGGCGCAACATCGGTCGTGGGTGGAGTCGGCGTCGTCGGTGCGGCTGTTCCTTTCGTGGCGTCCTGGAATCCCAGCGCCAAGGCCAAGGCGGCAGGTGCACCGGTTACCGTCAATATCAGCAAGATTGAGCCGGGCCAGCAGATTACGGTGGAGTGGCGTGGCAAGCCTGTATGGGTTGTGCGGCGAACGGAGGAGATGCTGGAGGGCATCGAGAAGCTCAATGATCGGGTAAGAGACCCGCAATCAGAAGATACGGCCCAACAGCCGGCGTACATCGAGGGCATCTATCGCTCCATCAAGGATGAGTATGCTGTTTTAGTCGGGATCTGCACTCACCTGGGCTGCTCTCCGAACTATCGGCCTGAGGTTGCCCCCTCGGATCTCGGCGAAGAATGGCTGGGTGGTTTCTACTGCGCCTGTCACGGTTCCCGTTATGACATGGCCGGTCGGGTCTACTCCAATCAGCCTGCGCCGTCTAATCTTGAGGTGCCCCCTTACCGATACGATAGCGATGACACGCTCACCGTTGGGCTGGATCCGGAGAACGTATAATGCAAAAACTCGTCAGTTGGATCGATCAACGCCTTCCCATTGTGGATGCGTACAATAAGCATCTGGGTAAGTACTACGCGCCCAAAAATTTCAACGTCTGGTATTTTTTCGGATCTCTGGCCCTGCTGGTATTAGTGAATCAGCTCGTCACCGGGATCTGGCTGACCATGAGTTACAACCCGTCAGCAGAAGGGGCGTTTTCCTCTGTTGAATACATCATGCGCGATGTCGAGTGGGGATGGCTGCTACGTTATCTGCATTCGACCGGTGCCTCTGCATTTTTCGTCGTCGTCTACCTCCATATGTTCCGGGGGCTGATGTATGGTTCGTATCAGAAGCCACGTGAGCTGATATGGCTGTTCGGTATGCTGATCTACCTGGTGCTTATGGCAGAAGCCTTCATGGGCTACCTGTTGCCCTGGGGCCAGATGTCTTACTGGGGTGCCCAGGTTATTGTAAACCTGTTCGGTGCAATTCCCGTTATTGGCGAAGACCTGTCCCTCTGGATTCGTGGCGACTACCTGATTTCAGGTATCACCCTGAACCGGTTCTTTGCACTGCACGTGGTGGCTCTACCGATTGTCCTCCTGGGGCTCGTTGTGCTGCACATTCTTGCGCTTCACGAAGTGGGTTCCAACAATCCGGATGGCATCGACATCAAAAAGAACAAGGACGAGAACGGTGTCCCCCGTGATGGCATCCCCTTCCACCCATATTACTCAGTGCACGACCTGGTAGGGGTTGCGGTTTTCCTGTTCGTTTTCTGTATCGTTGTGTTCTTCTTCCCTGAAATGGGTGGTCTCTTCCTTGAGAAACCAAACTTCGAACCAGCCAATGCCTTGAAAACTCCGGACCACATTGCGCCGGTGTGGTATTTCACGCCCTTCTACGCCATGTTGCGCGCTGTGACAGTGGATCTGTTTGGGCTTGAGGCGAAGTTCTGGGGTGTTGTGGTCATGGGCGGTGCCATTGCGATCCTGTTTGTGCTGCCCTGGCTTGATCGGAGCCCGGTCCGTTCTATCCGCTACAAGGGCATTCTGAGCAAGATCGCTCTGGCAATATTTGTAGTGAGCTTCGTTGTGCTGGGTTATCTGGGCATCGTACCAGCTACAGAGGGGCGCACTATTCTTGCCCAAGTGCTCACGACGCTGTACTTCCTCTACTTCATTCTGATGCCGTTCTATACGCGGATGGAGAAAACCAAGCCAGTGCCAGAGAGGGTCACAGGATGATTAAGAAGTTTGTTCTGGTTCTAGTGATTGTCATGTTGCCCGGTTTTGTTCTGGCAGCTGCAGAGGGTGTCGAGCTCGATAGCATGGAGCCTGACCATTCGAACAAGGCCTCCCTGCAACGCGGTGCGGCCATGTTTATGAACTACTGTCTCGGGTGTCACTCGCTAGAGTATGCCCGCTACCAACGTATTGCGGACGACCTGGAGATCCCAGCGGAGTTGTTCGAAGAGAACCTTATCTTTACCGGCGCCAAAATCGGAGAACTAATTGAAATTGGCATGGATCAGGATATGGCCGCGAACTGGTTTGGTAATGCGCCACCGGACCTGACCCTGGAGTCTCGTTTGCGCGGTGAAGACTGGATCTATTCCTACCTGCGAGGCTTTTACCAGGATGACACTCGTCCCTTGGGCGTTAACAACGTAGTCTTTGACAATGTCGGCATGCCCCATGTGTTAGTCGAAATGCAGGGGTTATGTGCGGTAGAGCCGAAGATAGGCGGCAAGTCCAGTGTTGACCCTATGAGCGGTAACATCAAGAACGGCGATATTTGCTCGGACTGGGCCAGCGAAGGATCCATGTCTCCCGGCGAGTTTAACGTTGCTATGTATGACCTGACCAACTTTCTCTCCTACATGGGAGACCCGGTCAAGCTAGAGCGGGAACGCCTGGGCATGTTTGTGCTGATCTTCATTGCGATCTTCTTTGTCTTTGCCTGGCTCCTCAACCGGGAGTACTGGAAGGACGTACACTGAAGAATCGGGTATAATAGGCGACTCAGGAATGTCCAGCGGGCCTTTCATCAGGCCCGCTGGCTTTTTGCGTTATGAAGTCTAATTTTGACGTGTCTAATCGTGGGGTAGTTTTATGGGCGTTGTGACCAAGCGGTCATCAATGACGTTTTTCTCGGATCCGGCCAGCCATTACAGCCACCGTGTCCGCATCGTGCTCGCTGAGAAGGGCGTTACCGTCGATATCGTAGATGTGGATCCCGACAACCCGCCAGGAGAGCTGGCCGACCTTAATCCCTACAATGCACTCCCGACTCTGGTTGATCGTGACCTGGTGCTCTACGAGCCCAATATCATGATGGAGTATCTGGATGAGCGCTTTCCTCATCCGCCTCTGCTGCCGGTCTACCCCGTAGCCAGGGCCAACAGTCGTCTTATGATCCACCGGATCCAGAAAGACTGGTGTGGCTTCGTGGATCAGATCCTGGCTCAGCCAAACCATAAGGCTTCTGAAACAGCACGCAAGGAATTACGTGAGAGTCTATTGGCGACTGCGCCACTGTTCGGTGAAATGCCTTTTTTCCTGTCAGAAGAATTCACCATTGTTGACTGCTGTATTGCGCCGATTCTTTGGCGACTGCCTGCGATGGGTATCGAATTTACTGAAAAACAGGCAAAACCGTTACAGAAGTATATGGAAAAAATCTTCGCTCGCGATGGCTTCAAGGCCAGTCTTTCCGATCTTGAGGAAGATATTCGTAACTGATTTGGCCTGGCGCAAGCTTGGGCATGGGGGATTGAGTGTCTGAGAAGACTGTGAAGATGGCATCCAGCAGGCCGTACCTGGTGCGAGCCTTCAATGAGTGGATCCTGGATAATGATTGCACCCCTTACATCGTCGTGGATGCGGGTGTTCAGGGGGTGCAGGTCCCGACAGAGCATGTCGCCAACGGGCAGATTGTGCTCAATATCAGCCCTGGCGCAGTAAAAAACCTGGTGGTTGGCAACGGGGCGCTCGAATTTAGCGCTCGCTTTGGGGGAGTGCCCATGCAGGTCTTTGTTCCCCTTCAGGCCGTAATGGCCATCTATGCTCGTGAGAATGGGGAAGGGATGGTGTTTGGTAGTGAGCCCGGATCACCGGATCCGGACGGCCAGGCACCCGAAGCCGAGCCTTCGGCGGGCAAGGCAGGGCAACGCCCCTCGGGCAAGCCCAGCTTGAAAGTGGTCAAATAATCTCACCTTTTGGATAAGACTTTCTACATGGCTGAATTTGAGCGACTCCACGGGTCGCTCTTATCCTCCAAACAGTTTCCTGTCGATCAATCCGCATAAAGCATTGATGATCACCAGCATCAAGGGGCCCGCCTGGCTTGGTTCAAGGTTGGGCAGGGCGACCTCATGGTCGTCCCCATGAAGCAGCGAGGTGATGTCGGTTTTCTCCTTGGCGCTCAGAACCACCACCTTCATTTCGCGGTCATGTGCTGCCTGTATGGCCTGTATGAGATTGGCCTTATGGCCATCGTCCACCACGACAAGCAGGATATCATTGGCTTTCCCTATAGCGCGGACCTGGCGGGAGAACGTGTCATTGAAGCGGTTATCACGGCAGATTGCGGAGTAGGTGGTGCCGTCAGCACCAAGGTTGATAGCCGGAAGCGCAGGTCTGTCGTGTTCGTACCGGTTCAGTAACGCTGTGCAGAAGTACTGCGCCAGCACATTGGCATTGCCGTTCGCGCAGGCGATAACTTTGCTATCGAGCAGCAGCGCTTGCACGATGGCCTCTGCCGCACGGCTGATGTCGGCAGTGGTTGAACTGGCGACCTCTGCTGTGTGTTCCATGTGGGCTGCAAACCACTGACTTATTATGTTTTCACTGTCACTCATGGCTACGCCTGAATTGCATCTTGAATCCACTGAATGCGATATTGTTTGGTAATGCCTGGAGCCAACGCAACGACATCAATCCGACTCGGATAATCCCAGAGGCTGTGGCTGTGCAAATAGTATGATGCCGCCTTGATAATCCTCCGTTGCTTATGGTATCCGATCGACTCAGCGCCGGTACTGAAACTAGAGCGGCCACGGTAACGCACTTCAAAGAACACCAATACCTCGTCGTGGATACCAATCAGGTCAATCTCACCGCCCCGGCTATAAACGTTTCTCTCAATGATCTTGACGCCTTTACTTATAAGGTAGCGCGCGGCTACACCTTCAGCATGGGTGCCTGATACCTTGCTGCCTTCCTTGGCATTCATACTTTGACTCATATTAATCTATGGAGGTTGTGCCGAAACTAGAGAGTTCCGGTCTCCGGAATGCTGTCCTCTTTTTCCTGCGCCTCGGGCTGTTGTTCGTCCGACTGGTCAGTAGGCAGTAAAGTCTGCGGCTCTCCTTTCTGGAAAATGGCCCACATCTGCTCGCGCCTGATTCGCCCATCCTTCGACATGGTTAGACGCCCAGTCTGGCCTTCTAGTGCGCTACCTTCCACTTGCTTGAGGACCGGCAAGCGGGCGCTCAAGTGATAGGCATCTGCTCCCATTGCAAACAGACGGCCCAATTGCCCGCCCATATTCGGAAAAGCTTCCCCTGCGGTCTGCCGAAAGCGTTGGTCTGAATCCAGTACCCAGGGCAGATCGGTAAAGCGCACCTGGTCCAGATCGCGGTCACGGGAAGGATCGGGCTTGCCTTCATAAACGAGCGATGAGGAATAGACCGGTATGTTGCTCGCGAAATAGAACGCGAACAGTGGCTTGAACTGCCTGGCCAGTGTCGGCGGCGCAATCATCACAATGGCATCCACATCTTGACGTCGCCGGGGTTCGAATTCGATGTTCTGGCCTACAGTCTGTTCCACCGCGATTGCGCGCTGACGACTGGTGTTTATGCCCAGTAGGTCCGCGGTTACCTCACGCAGGTTATCGGTGCGGAAGAAACGCTCGATGCTGAGCGCAGTACCTCCGGTCTCTTCCAGGCTTGCCAGTAACGCAGCTTCGACCCGATCACCCCAGTCTCCGTCAGGAATCAGGACCAGTACCTGATCCAGATCTTCCTCTTCCAGTCGCTTGGCAATTTGTCGCGCTTCGTCCTCGGCAGACAGCCCGAACTGGTACAGTCGATCCGGTGCCTCGCTCTGCTGGTCGTAATAATTCAAGGCCATTAAAGGGACTGGCATGGAGTCGCGCTCCATAACTGAGGCCAGGGCCTCCTTCTCAAGTGGGCCAACGATAAGGTCCGGATTTTCGCGACGGAGTTGATCGTAGACCTCGGTAAAGTTCTTTTCATGAGTGTCGGTTACAGTGATAATAATGTCATAGTCACGTCGGGCTTCGTCGCCATAAAAAGCGGCCATGAAGCCCTCTCTGATCGCGGTGCCTGCGCTGGCCAAAGGGCCGCTAAGAGGAAGTGCCAGGGCGATAAGTTCTGGCCGTTCCTGGGACAGGTTCATGATTAGCGCAAGCTCACTGGGCAGTTGTTCAGCTGCGGGGTGCCCGGCCCAATTGTTCTGCCAGTCCCGAACTGCCCGGCCCTGAGATTCCAGAGTCATACCCGATTCCCGAAGAATCAGGGCGAGCTCGAGCCAACCCTGGGTATCAAAGCCGATGGCGCTCTCGCTCCGATCGGCTACGAGATCGGCAGGCGTTTTTTTGAGCAGTTGCCAGATTTCATCGTTTCGCTCGGCATCGTCCATGGCGAGCAAAGGCCCCGCGCTTATCAGTGTAAGGGCGGCCTGCAAAGGTTTCTGGGCCAGCTTGAAGGTCTCTGTCTGCAGTTGCGCCGCTTGCTCCTGAAGTCCATCCCGATAACGTTGGAATTGGTCGAGGTCCAGGGATTCAGCAAGGCTCGTTGCCCAGGTTCGGTCTTCCAGGGCAACAGCGCTCGCCATGGAGAGCAACAGGTGCTGCGACTTGCTCGTTTCAGTGGTGGGGTCGAAAATGTCGCTCTGTAACAGTTTACGTGCGTCCCGGTGCTGCCCTTCGCCCTGGAAGCGATCCGCAGCTTGCAGGAGGAGACGCTGGGCTTCAGCGCGGTCATTCATATCCCGAGCGCTGTCCAGCAGTTGATCTGGGCTTTGATCTGCCTCCGGGTTGAAGGAAACCGGAGTGCAGCCGGCCAGCAGGAGTAGCAGGGCCAGCACCAGGGTGGCGGGGTAACGGAGAGTCCGAAGTTGGTCTGTCATGTCTGGTTTACACAGCTCCCGGGAGTTACGCTTGTGGCACCGGTGGAAGGCCGGCATCATGCTCGAACTCAAAGTTTACCAGTTCGCGCTCCATTTCTCATGATGTTGCTTGCATTCAGAGTGATAAAAGAAGGTATCGAGTGAACCCCGACTCCGCTCAAACAGGCCCTAAAAAAGAAGGCGTGCTTTACATCGTTGCTACTCCCATCGGCAATCTTGACGACCTTTCGCCCCGGGCGATCTCGGTGATCAGCCAGGCGGATGTGATTGCCGCTGAAGATACCCGTCATACCGGGAGGCTCCTCCAGCACCTGGGCCTCAAGAAGACCATGATGGCGATTCATGATCATAATGAGCGCGATAAGGCCGGCGCTGTGGTCGACAAGTTGGTTTCCGGCGCCAGCATTGCCCTCGTTTCAGATGCCGGAACACCACTGATTTCCGACCCTGGCTATGTGCTGGTGCGGCAGGCCCGGCAAAGCGGTGTGCGCGTGGTGCCAGTGCCCGGGCCCTGTGCTCTCGTCGCCGCGCTCAGCGCTGCTGGTCTGGCGACAGACCGGTTTCTTTTCGAAGGCTTTTTGCCAGCCAAACGGGGTGCTCGCAAGGCTGCGTTAGAAGATCTGGCTGGTGAAACGGCTACCCTGATTTTCTATGAGTCACCCCATCGTATCCTGGAAACAGCTTCGGCTATTTCAGAGGTAATGGGGGCTGGGCGCCAAGTGGTTCTGGCGAGGGAGTTAACCAAGGCTTTTGAAACCTTTTACTCGGGCTCGGCTGCCGACATCTGTGATCAGCTAGCTGCTGATCCGTACGCCACGAAAGGGGAGTTTGTGGTCATGGTGGAAGGCGCCGAGGCGTCTGCAGAAGCGCATGCAGGGCTGGATGTTGATAAGTTTTTGCGGCTTTTGCTGGCCGAGCTGCCGGTCAAGAAAGTGGCCCAGCTAGGGTCTGAATTGACCGGACTGGCGAAAAACGACCTCTATCAACGTGCGCTGACGATAAAGAATGAGTAACGGGTATGGGTTGTGCCTGAGGCTCGTTATCTGGGCGGTACGAATTTACTTGCGCCGGACCGGAGCCGCCGGTATGGTCTCGCCTGAGCTCGCCAGACAGTCGCCGCCAGTCCGCTGGGGGAGGAAAGTCCGGGCTCCGCAGGGCAAGGTGCCAGGTAACGCCTGGGCGGCGTGAGCCGACGGAAAGTGCAGCAGAAAGTATACCGCCTAAGCGCCTTCGGGCGCCGGTAAGGGTGAAATGGTGCGGTAAGAGCGCACCGCGTGACTGGCAACAGTTCACGGCGATGGAAAACCCCACCTGGAGCAAGACCAAATAGGAGTCCGATGGCGTGGCCCGCGCTGGACTCGGGTAGGTCGCTTGAGGCCTGTGGTGACGCAGGCCCTAGACGAATGACTGTCCACGACAGAACCCGGCTTATCGGCGAGCTCGCCAAATTCCCGCTCACCCTCGCGATCGTGCGAGGCTGCAACATGTGACAGCGTTCGTGCGCATTCCCCGTCCGTTATAGCCAAATAATCTTAAACCTCACTTGCCAAGTTCAATATAAATTGCATGTCGTTGATTTATAGGTTTTTCTTATCCGTAATGTCCGGTTTGAGCTAGATCTTGGTCTGTAACCCCTTGTCTTAGAAGAAACTTTCTCATGTGCGACGCCTGTTGCGTCGCTTGCATTGTCCTCGACGTGTTTCTATAGTGTGCAGAAGTGGTAAAAAGTGGTTTCTAGTGGTTTTTGGTGGTTTTTAAGCGGGGATTGGTGGGAAAATAGACCACTTACCTGAGCCCACCTGGTACCCACCGCACCCGATCACGCACCTCAGAGTCAGCGCGGATGAGCAATTTTCTTGGCAGTCATGCCATTAACATGGATGCAAAGGGTCGCCTGGCGATCCCCGCACGGGTGCGTGAAGACCTTGCGCAAGTCTGTGGCGGCCGCATTGTGTTAACGGCAAATGCTGATGAAGAGCGCTGTCTGCTGATGTACCCCGAGCCTCAATGGGAGGCTGTCAGGGCGCAGATCGAGGGCCTGCCCAACATGCACAAGAAAGCACGCCGGCTTCAGCGTCTTGTGTTGGGCCATGCCACGCCGCTGGAACTGGATAGCGCCGGTCGTATTCTGGTTCCGCCGACGCTTCGCAGCTATGCCCTTTTGGAAAAGAAGCTGATGCTGATAGGACAGGGTAAAAAACTCGAGCTATGGAGCGAAGAGCGCTGGTTCTCTTGGCTGGATGAACCTGCTGATGATGATGAGCTGCCACCAGAAATGGAGGCGCTGTCTTTATGAGTGAGCCAAAACCTGACAATGGTGCGGGTGCTGGGCACAGGTCGGTGCTGCTGGAATCGGCTGTGGACTTTCTGGTGGGGCCTCTCGATGGCCGCTATGTTGACGGCACCTTCGGACGCGGGGGGCACAGTCGACTTATTCTCTCGAAGCTCGGCTCCGAGGGTCGTCTGTTGGGTATAGACAAGGACCCAATTGCTGTAGAGACAGGGAGCCGCCTCGCCCAGTCCGACGACCGCTTCGATATGAGACACGGTTCGTTCGCAGACGTCGAGGCAGAGGCCGACGCCAAAGGCTGGCAGCAACTTGACGGTGTGTTGCTTGACCTGGGCGTTTCGTCGCCCCAGCTCGACGACGCCAACCGGGGTTTCAGCTTCATGCGTGACGGCCCGTTGGATATGCGCATGAATCCGCATCAGTCACCCAGTGCAGCGCAATGGCTGAACAGTGCGGATGAAGCGGACATTGCAGATGTCATCTGGCGATACGGCGAGGAGCGTTTCTCCCGCCGTATCGCTCGTTCAGTGGTACAGCAAAGGCTGGAGGCACCGATTACGACCACGCGCCAGCTGGCGGAGCTGGTAGCTGCTGCTGTGCCTAAGAAAGAGAAGCACAAGCATCCGGCGACGCGTGCATTCCAGGCCATCCGAATCTTTATCAACCGGGAGCTGGATGACCTGGAGGTCGGACTGAAAGGGTCTGTCGCTCGTCTCGCACCGGGGGGCCGGCTGGTCGTTATCAGCTTTCATTCGCTGGAAGACCGGATCGTCAAAAGGTTTATGCGGGACCTGGTCCGGGGGCCGCAGCTGCCTAGGGGGTTGCCGGTAACCGCCAGTGAGACCGAAACGCCATTTCGGCTTGTAAGCAAGGCGTTAAAAGCGACGTCCGATGAAGTCAGTGACAACGTGCGCGCCAGAAGTGCCGTTATGCGGGTTTTGGAAAGACGCCCGGAGACAGTTCAGGCAGGAGGCTCGTCATGAGCGCAGTAACCATTGAACGGCCAGCTAAAGAGGCAGTTCTGAACAGGCAGAAAATGCGCCAGGGCGTATCCAGCGCTATAAGGCTATCGCGCAGGATCTTCACCGGTCTTTATCGCAAAGAAGTGGCCGTAACAGTGGGTCTGGTGGTTGTGCTTATCGCGTCAGCTATTGGCGTTATCGTCAGTGCTCATCAAAACCGTCAGCTTTTCAACACCTTGTCGGAGCTCCATGCCGAGCGGGACGCGCTGCAGAGGCAGTGGAGCCAGTTGCTGCTGGAGCAGAGCGCACTGAGCGCTCACAGCCACATAGAAAGACGCATAGCCGAACAGCATACGATGGTTGTGCCTGGCAGGGACTCTATTGTTCTTGTGCCGGGTGTCAGTGAGTCAGTCGCACTCATAAAATAAACAATGAATCGGGGTTCCCCCAGCCCGGCTAATAAGGTGGCGACGTGCCAGAGCAAGGAAAGACAAAAACCGTTTCACAGTATCTGATTGCCGGGCTCAGCGCCTGGCGATTTGCATCTGTGCTGGGTGTCTTCTTCGCGGTAGTGCTGGCATTGGGCTGGCGGCTGATTGATCTGCACGTGGTGGATCAGGCATTTTTGCGGCAGCAGGGGGATGTGCGGACCATTCGTGTCGAGCCTATTGATGCCCATAGGGGAATGATCTCCGATCGTTACGGTGAGCCGTTGGCGGTCAGCACGCCCGTCAATACCTTGTGGGTAAATCCTCAGGAGATGACGGTCGATGATCCCAGGCTTGCCAACCTGGTGCGTCTGTTGGGCTTGAGCGAAGGTGGTCTGAGAGAACGTCTGCGCACTTACCAGAGCCGTGAGTTCATGTACCTCCAGCGCAAAGTGCAGCCGTCCACAGCGAAGGCGGCAATGGCACTGGAAATCCCTGGCCTCTATAACCGTCGTGAGTACCGTCGCTACTACCCCGCGGGCGAGGTAACGGCTCATGTGGTGGGTTTCACTGATATTGATGAGCGGGGCCAGGAAGGCATCGAGCTCTCGTTCAATGACTGGCTGAGCGGAACTCTTGGCAGTAAGCGGGTTCTGAAAGATAACCGGGGACGGGTGATCAAGGATCTGTCACTGATCCGGGATGCCGATCCTGGTCGCAACATGACTCTGAGTATTGATCTTCGGTTGCAGTACCTTGCTTATCGTGAGTTAAAAGCTGTGGTCCAGGCACACGACGCCCGGGGCGGAACACTGGTCATGCTGGACGTGGACACCGGAGAAGTGCTGGCAATGGTGAACCAGGAGTCCTATAACCCCAACGATCGCAACCGGATCAGTGCTCAGGGGCTGCGCAACAAGGCCATTACCGACCTGTTTGAACCCGGCTCTACCATGAAGCCCGTTACCATCGCGGCTGCGCTGGAAAGCGGTCTTTACAAACCGGACACCAAAATTGATACCTCGCCGGGCTACCGGCGCTTCGGGCGTTTTACTATCCGTGATTCTGTTAATTACAACGTTCTGGATCTTACCGGCATAGTGGCTAAATCCAGCAACGTGGGCATCAGTCATATCGCAACCAAGCTGGGCGGCGATGCAATCCGGAACCTCTACTATCGTCTGGGACTGGGCCAGGCCACCGGTGTTGGCTTTCCCGGCGAGGCGGTAGGTGTTCTGCCGAGTCCTCCCAGGTGGCGGCCGGTAGAGGAAGTCACCCTGTCTTACGGTTACGGCATGAGTGTGAATGCCCTGCAATTGGCCCAAGCCTATATGGTGCTGGCAAACGGTGGTATTCGATATCCGCTGAGCCTGCTGAAGCTCGATAAGCCGCCAGTAGGAGAGCGGGTGTTGTCTGAGGGCGTGACGTCCGAGGTTCGCAAGATGCTCCAGGTGGCCGTGGAAGAAGGCACAGGCAAGCGTGCCCGTCTCGGCTTCTACACAGCAGGCGGCAAAACCGGGACTGTCCACCTGGTGGGTAGGGGCGGTTATGAAAAAAGTAAGTACAAGGCGATATTCGCCGGCATGGCTCCGGCAGAAAATCCCCGGATCGTAACGGTTGTAGCCGTTGACGCACCACAGGGTGGGGAGTATTACGGCGGTGAGGTTGCAGCGCCCGTGTTCTCCAGAGTGATGGGTGATGCGCTGCGCCTGCTCAATGTGAAGCCAGAACTGGATCTCGGGGATCAGCGCACGGCGTCCAGTCAGCGGCCGGTTGGGGAGCGGGGATAAAATCATGAGCATCACTTCACTTAGTACATTATTGCAGGGGATCGCGTCGGTACCGTCCGTTTTTGACGTCACAATCCATGGTTTGACCACAGACAGTCGCGAAGTCAGGTCAGGCGATGCCTTTGTCGCCATATCCGGAGCAAATACACCCGCTGATCACTATGTTGAGGCTGCCATCAGATCCGGCGCCACAGTGATACTGCTTGAGGCCGACGCCTCCGGTGAGTGCGAGGAGCGGCTGGGCGCTCTTGTGGTGCCGGTTGTGTGCCTCAAGGAACGGCTGGGGCTGATTGCCGACCGTTTTTATGAGCACCCGTCTCAACGCCTCCGGGTACTGGGTGTGACCGGGACTAACGGCAAAACGTCGGTAAGTCATTACGTCGCCCAGCTTCTGAGTGACACCGGCTACCCCTGTGGCCTTATGGGAACCCTCGGTTACGGCATGCTCGGTCGATTGAGTCCGGCCAGCCACACCACGCCCGATGTTGTAAGCGTAAATCGCAACCTGGCTCACATACACAGCCAGGGCGGACGTACCGCGGTCATGGAAGTGTCGTCACATGCCCTGGAACAGGGCCGCATCGACGGCGTCAGGATTGCCGGGGCCATATTCACGAACCTTACCCGTGATCATCTGGATTACCACGGTTCGATGGAGGCTTATGGCAGCGCCAAGGCCCGGCTTTTTGCACGGGAAGAGCTTCATTTCGCTGTCCTCAACTTCGACGATCCCTTTGGTCAGCAGCTATACGAACAGTTGGAAGGCCGTTGCGACCGGATCCGCTATAGTTTGCATGAGGCTCAGACGGAGCTTTGGCTGACCAGCCTGGAGGTTGAAGTTGATGGTTTCACGGCGTCCTTAGATGGCCTCTGGGGGAAGTTCACGGTTTCAGCGCCCCTGTTGGGGACCTTCAATATCAGCAACCTGCTTGCGGCAACCGGCGCCGTGTTGAGTCTCGGCGTACCTGTTGAGAGAGTGATTCAGGCTACCAGGCGTCTATCGCCACCGCCCGGGCGCCTCGAGTCCTACATGGGTTCTGGCGGTGTTCAGGTCGTTGTCGATTACGCCCACACTCCGGACGCCCTGAAAAATGCCCTGGCAGCTTTGCGACAGCATGTCCATGGCTCTTTGATCTGTGTTTTCGGCTGTGGCGGAGACCGGGACTCGGGCAAGCGCCCCGACATGGCCCGGGAGGCTGAAGCAGCTGCTGACCGAATTTTTATTACTGATGACAACCCGCGCAGCGAGCGCCCCGAAGCTATTGTCAGCGATATAATCGCAGGTTTTTCCCGGCCGGAACGAGTTCAGGTCATCCATGACCGTGCCGATGCCATTCGGACCGCTGTCAGCCAGGCTGAGCCAGGTGACGTGGTTCTGGTGGCTGGCAAGGGCCATGAATCCTGGCAGGAAATGTCCGGCCAGCGGATTCTGTTCAGTGACGCAGAACAAGTCAGGTCTGCCCTTGCTCTGACAGGAGGTGTGGCATGATTCGTCCCTACTCGTTGAAAGAGGCTGCTCAGTGGCTCGATGCCAAGCCCGCGGCCAGAGATGTAATTTTTACCGGCATTTCAACCGATACCCGGTCCTTGCAGCCCGGAGACCTGTTTGTAGCGCTGCGGGGCGAGAACTTCGACGGTCATCAGTTCGTTGCGGCAGCGACCAAGGCAGGCGCCGCAGGAGCGGTCGTGGACCATCCGCAAGCTGATGTAGCCCTACCGCAGATTCAGGTTGCTGACACAACCCGGGCCCTGGCAAGGCTTGCCCTGGCAAACCGTCAGCAGAGTTCAGCGAAGGTGGTCGCCGTGACAGGCAGCAGTGGCAAGACCACGGTTAAGGAAATGCTGGCACAGGTGCTCTCTCATCAGGGCCGGACCCTGGCTACCGAGGGCAACCTCAATAACCATATCGGCGCACCGCTGACCCTCTTTCGGCTTTTGCCGGAGCACCGTTACGCGGTGATTGAGCTGGGTGCCAGCGGGCTGGGGGAAATCGCTCATACGGTATCTATCACCCGGCCGGATGTGGCGGTGCTCACCAACGCCGGAGAAGCCCATCTCGAGGGCTTTGGTAGTTACGAGAACATCGTTCAGGCCAAGGGCGAAATAATCGATGGGGTATCGGAGCGTGGCTCCGTGGTTCTGAATGCCGATGACCCTGCCTTTGAAATATGGCGCCGGCGAGCCGGTCAGCGGCGGGTGGTGGCGATAAGCCGTAACCGTCAGACCCAGGCTGACTATCATGCCGGTCAGCAGCGGGTGGCCACCGGCGGGCAAGAGTTTGTGGTTACCGGGCCTGATGGCTGGCGTTGCGATATCAAGTTGAGACTGATCGGCGACCACAACATGACCAACGCGTTGCTGACTATCGCTGCCCTAAGAGAACTGGGGGTTCCTGATAGCAGCCTGATACCAGGACTGACCGAGGTGGAGCCGGTCAAGGGGCGCCTGCAGCCGGTAACCCTGGGGCCGGGGATCGAGCTGGTAGACGACAGCTATAACGCCAACCCCTCAGCCATGAAGGCAGCTCTTGAGGTACTTTCCACCCGCGCTGGTAAGCGCATCGCAGTACTGGGTGCCATGGCAGAACTGGGGGCCGAGTCCGAGCGCATGCATCAGGAAGTCGGTAGTTGGGCTAGAGATCTGGGAATAGAGCAGCTCGTGACCGTAGGGCCGGGTTGTGAGGGGTACAAGAAAGGGTTCGGTGACAGAACCAGTGTGTGCGCAGACCACGGGGAAGCCGTGGACCTGATAATAAAGCAGCTTGATCCACCGATGACAGTGCTGGTCAAGGGTTCTCGCAGTTCTGCCATGGATCGCGTGGTGGATGGGATAAAAGACAGGGTGAAAAACTAATGCTCCTCTGGTTGACCGGCGTTTTATCAGAATATTTTACCGCGCTGACAGTGTTCCAGTACCTCACGCTGCGGGGGATATTCGGCATCCTGACTGCGCTTCTGATCTCGCTGTTTATCGGCCCGGTGATGATTCGCAAGCTCAGCCAGTACCAGATCGGTCAGTCGGTAAGAAACGACGGCCCACAAACGCATCTGAGCAAGGCGGGGACTCCCACCATGGGAGGCGCGCTGATTCTGGTGGCCATTGCTGTAAGTACATTGCTGTGGGCAGACCTGACCAATCGTTACATATGGATCACGCTGTTGGTCACGCTCGGTTTTGGTGCCATTGGCTGGATTGATGATTACCGGAAAGTGGTCGAGAGAAACCCCCGTGGGCTGCCTGCACGCTGGAAATACTTCTGGCAATCCGTGGTTGGTGCCACGGCTGCTTTTGCGCTCTTCTATACCTCCAGTCTGCCTCAGGAAACGGCACTGCTTGTGCCTTTTTTCAAGGAAATTTCCCTGACCCTCGGGCCGGTCATGTTCATCGTCCTGAGTTATTTCGTCATTGTCGGTAGCAGCAACGCGGTGAACCTGACAGACGGTCTTGACGGACTTGCCATTATGCCGACGGTGATGGTCGCTGGAGCCTTGGGCTTATTTGCCTATCTTTCCGGTCATGCCCAGTTTGCAAGCTACCTATTGATACCAAACCTGCCGGGAACCGGTGAGCTAATCGTGTTTTGTGGCGCCCTGGTCGGAGCAGGCCTCGGTTTTCTATGGTTTAACACCTACCCTGCCCAGGTATTCATGGGGGACGTCGGAGCGCTTGCCCTGGGAGCGGCCCTTGGCGTCGTGGCAGTCATCGTTCGTCAGGAAATCGTGCTCTTCATCATGGGCGGTATTTTCGTGATGGAGACTGTGTCTGTAATCCTGCAAGTGGCTTCGTTCCGGCTCACCGGGCGGCGCATTTTCCGTATGGCGCCATTGCATCACCATTTTGAGCTGAAAGGCTGGCCCGAACCCCGGGTCATCGTTCGATTCTGGGTGATTACTGTCGTGCTGGTCCTGGTTGGGCTGGCGTCACTCAAACTACGCTGATCAATGCTGGAAACTGAATGAGTCTCATAACGTCAGATCGTCGCACATTGGTAGTAGGGCTCGGCAAGACCGGGCTTTCCTGCGTGCGTTTCCTGCGCCAGCAGGGGCGAGACGTTGCTGTGGCTGATAATCGGTCAGCGCCCCCGGGGCTGGACCAGCTCCGGCAGCAATGGCCTGAGGTTCCGGTTTATCTGGGTACGTTTGATGGGGAGGTCTTCAGTGGCTTCAACGAGCTGATTGTCAGCCCTGGCCTCAGTATTGAGGAGCCGGCAATCCAGCAGGCGGCACGAAAAGGTTCGACCATCTCTGGGGACATTGATCTTTTCAGTACCTTTGCCGAAGCGCCTATCGTTGCGATAACCGGATCCAATGGCAAAACCACGGTGACCACTCTTGTGGGTCAAATGGCTGAGGCCGCGGGCCGCCGGGTCGCCGTGGGAGGCAACATCGGTACGCCTGCGCTAGACCTGCTGTCAGAGGACATTGAACTCTATGTGCTGGAGCTATCAAGTTTTCAGCTCGAGACAACACGAGAGTTGGCTGCAGAAGTGGCGACGGTCCTCAATATCAGTGACGACCACATGGACCGCTACCCAACCAAGATGGCTTATTTTCAGGCCAAACAGCGGATTTTCAACGCCTGCAAGATAGCTGTAGTGAATCTGGACGACCCGTTGAGTACACCCATGGCCCGGGATTCCCTTCGTTTTCTGTGTTACGGCATGCACCGGGTCAATCCGGAGACTTTCAGTACCCGGGAAGATGATGGCGGCACATGGATCACCTGGGGCTTTGAGAATCTGGTCCGGGCCGAGTCTCTTGTTTTGATGGGAACTCATAATTTGAGCAATGTCATGGCAGCGTTTGCCCTTGGGCATGCGGTCGGGCTGCCCATGTCAGTCATGGTGGAAGTTGCCTGCAACTTCCGCGGCCTGCCTCACCGCTGCGAGCACATACGGACCCTGGGGCACGTTGACTACATCAACGACTCCAAAGGCACCAATGTCGGAGCGACTGTCGCTGCAATCAAGAGCCTTGCGCCCGCCAAAGGCAAGATCATCCTGATCGCCGGAGGCGAAGGCAAAGGTGCTGATTTCACCAGTCTGGCAGAACCTGTAAGGCAACATTGTCGCCACGTTATCCTGATCGGCCGTGATGCGGGTCTTCTGGCTGAAGCACTGGAGGGCTGCACGGAGATATCACTGGCGGATAGCCTGGACCAGGCTGTAAGCCGCGCTGCCAACTGTGCCCGGCCCGGGGATCGTGTACTGCTGTCTCCCGCCTGCGCCAGCTTTGACATGTTCAGGGATTATGAAGATCGCGGTGCCCATTTCGCCCGGCATGTGGAGGCCTTGTCATGAGCACGCGTCCGATGCTGGCAAGCCTCGCCTCTGTAAGCGAAATCCCGTTGCTCTCCGTTCTGCTGGGCAGCGCTGCGGCATTGCTGGTGATGGGTGTGGTCATGATCTCCTCGGCGTCCATGGATATGGCCGAAGAGCTGACGGGAGACAGTTACTACTTCATTGTGCGGCAGCTGATCTTTGCCAGCCTTGGTTGTGCGGTGGGTCTGGTCGCTGCCAACGTACCCCTTGGCTGGTGGGAGCGCAGTGGCTGGTTACTGTTGGGTATCAGCCTGTTCGTGCTGGTTCTGGTACTGACCCCCTTTGGTACCACGGTGAACGGCTCAACGCGGTGGATCTCCCTGGGACTGTTCAATGTCCAGGTGTCAGAGATTGCCAAGCTGTGCCTGATTGCCTATCTGGCAGGCTATGTAGTGAGGCGTCGGGATGAACTGGTGAATACCTGGATCGGGTTCCTCAAGCCCGTTGCGGTTCTGACCGTGGCGTCCATGCTGCTGGTGATCGAGCCCGATTTTGGCGCCACGGTCGTCTTGATGGCCGCGGCTCTCGGCATGATCTTCCTGAGCGGGGTCAGGTTAAGCCGCTTTTTGCCACTCATTGCGATCTGTGTCTTTGTCGGTACGCTGCTCATTTTTACCCAGCCGTACCGTCTTAAAAGAGTGGTCAGCTACCTTGACCCCTGGAAAGATCAGTTTGACTCAGGTTACCAGTTGACCCAGTCCCTTATCGCTTTTGGCCGCGGAGACTGGGCCGGCGTTGGTCTGGGCAACTCGATACAGAAACTGTTCTACCTGCCGGAAGCCCATACCGATTTCATCTTCGCCATCATCGCAGAAGAATTTGGGTTGATCGGATCATTACTTGTGCTGGCGCTGTTTACCATTCTGGTGCTGAGCGGTTTTGCCATCGCGCGTAGGGCAGAGCGGGCGCAGATGCCGTTTGCGGCCTGCTTCTCCTACGGCATTACGCTTTTGATCGGGCTACAGGCGAGCATCAATATGGCTGTGGCTACCGGTCTGCTGCCGACCAAGGGGCTGACTCTGCCCCTGATGAGTTATGGCGGCAGCAGTCTTCTGATTACCTGTGTCTCGATCGGGATTCTTGCGAGGGTCGAGATTGAACGTCTGGATGCCCAGAGTCCTGACGAATCTCCTGGTGTTGGGCATGTTGGAGGTGCGGTCTATGACTAGTAAGTGCTTCCTTATGATGGCGGGCGGTACCGGCGGCCATGTATTCCCGGCGCTAGCCACGGCTCGCCTGTTGCAGGAGCGGGGCCATCGCGTTCATTGGCTTGGCTCGGTCGGCGGAATGGAGGCCCGGCTGATTGGAGAGACCGACATTCCCCTATCTCTGATTTCAGTATCGGGCCTGCGGGGCAAAGGCAAGCTTGCCCTGGTCGCCGCTCCTGCGCGCCTGGTTCGAGGTCTGGCCCAGGCCTTGAAAATCATGGCGAATGTCCGGCCGGACTGCGTGGTCGGCATGGGCGGTTTCGTCACCGGCCCCGGCGGAGTCGCCGCCTGGCTTACCCGCAGACCTCTACTGGTTCACGAGCAGAACGCTGTGGCCGGCCTGACCAACAGGCTGTTGGCCAGGTTTGCCCAAACCGTTATGGAGGCTTTCCCGGGCAGCTTCGGCAACGATGTGGTGACCCGGTGTACCGGAAATCCGGTGCGTCCCGATGTGGCTGAGATTGCTATGCCACAGAGCCGGATGGCTAATCGCGCCGGGCCGCTGCGGCTGCTAGTTGTGGGGGGCAGTTTGGGCGCCCTGGCTATCAATGAATGTGTGCCGGCTGCTCTTGCACAGATGCAGGTGGATGACCGACCCCAGGTCCGGCATCAGTGTGGGGAGCGGCATCTCGAAGCCACCCAGCAGGCCTACAGCGTTGCCGGAGTCGAGGGTCAGGTGGACCCCTTTATAAAAGACATGGCGGAGGCTTACGCCTGGGCTGATCTGGTGGTCTGCCGGGCCGGTGCTCTGACCGTCGCGGAGCTTTGTGCTGCGGGCCTGGGCGCGATTCTGGTGCCCTTTCCCCATGCCGTTGATGATCACCAGACCCAGAACGCCAACTACATGGTCAAGGCCGGGGCGGCATTGCTGGTGCCCCAGGCAAAACTTACAGCGGACTTGCTGTCAGAGGTCTTGGGTGACCTGGCCGGCAACCGCGAGCAGGTCATTCGCATGGCGCAGGCAGCACGTACGCTGGCGCGCCCCGACGCAACGGAGAGAGTAGTGAACTATTGTCTGGAGGCAGCCAATGTCTGACCTGACCAACCCGCCTCTGGTCTTCCAGGTCCCTGAGATGCGCCGGATCCGCTGCATCCATTTTGTAGGGATTGGCGGCGCCGGTATGAGTGGCATTGCCGAAGTGCTCAAGAATCAGGGCTATGATGTGTCCGGGTCCGACCTGCGCAGCAGCACCGTGACCGAGCGTCTTGAAGCGCTGGGTGTTACCGTCCGGATAGGCCACGTCGCCGAAAATACCGCCAACGCGGATGTGGTTGTGGTTTCCTCCGCGGTGGGCGAGGACAACCCGGAAGTGGTCTCTGCACGTGAGCGCCGGATTCCTGTAGTGCCCAGGGCTGAAATGCTGGCGGAAATCATGCGTTACCGTCACGGTATTGCCGTCGCGGGCACCCATGGCAAAACCACTACCACAAGTCTGATCGCCTCAATTCTTGGAGAGGCGGGGCTGGACCCTACCTTTGTTATCGGCGGCAAGCTGAACAGTGCCGGAACCAATGCCAAACTGGGCGGCTCCCGCTACCTTGTTGCAGAGGCGGATGAAAGCGACGCTTCTTTCCTTCACCTCACGCCTGTGATTTCAGTGGTAACCAACATAGAAGCCGACCACATGGATACCTATGGCGGGGATCTGGGCAAACTGAAGCAGACCTTTATCGATTTTCTTCACAACCTGCCTTTTTACGGGATCGCCGTCATGTGTGTCGACGACGGTTACGTGCAGGAAATTATTCCGCGTATTTCCCGGGCCATTATTACCTACGGCATCGACAACCCGAGAGCAGACTACCGCGCAGTGGACATTGTTTCCGACTGCCTGCGCACCCATTTCCTGGTCAAGCGTCCGGGCGGCCGGTCTGACCTCAAGGTCGAGTTGCGAATGCCCGGCCGCCATAACGTGCTGAACGCCCTCGCAGCCATTGCCGTTGCGACCGATGAAGGGGTAGACGACCAGGCTATCTGCCAGGGTCTGGCGGGCTTTGCTGGCGTTGGCCGACGCTTCCAGGTTTACGGCGACTACCGCACACCCAACGGGACCGTGACTCTGGTGGATGACTACGGTCATCACCCCACTGAGGTAGCCGCGGTTATCCGTGCTGCACGTGATGCCTGGCCTGACCGCCGACTGGTCATGCTTTATCAGCCCCACCGCTTCAGCCGCACCCGGGATCTTTACGAAGACTTCGTGCGGGTCCTTTCCGATGTCGATGCGCTGCTGCTGATGGAGGTTTACAGCGCGGGTGAGCCAGCGGTTACCGGTGCGGACAGCCGCGCCTTGTGCCGCAGTATCAGGCAAAGGGGCGAGCTGGAACCGATTTATGTGGAAAGCGACGGTGAGATCGAGCGGCTTCTGACCACCACGCTTGAAGATGGCGACCTGCTGATTACCCAAGGCGCTGGCGATATTGGTGGCGTAGCGGCAAGACTTGCAGCTGCAGGAGTGATTGCATATGAGTGAAATGAACGCGCAGGGGCATCAGGTCGATGGTTACCAGGTGGACAGAGCCACCCGTAACGCCTTTGGTCGCGTTGCCGTCCTGATGGGCGGCGATTCCGCTGAGCGGGCAGTGTCCCTGAAAAGTGGCGAAGCGGTTCTCAACGCCCTGCTGGCTGCGGGTGTCAATGCGTTCGGGCTGGATGTCCGTGGTAGTTTGCTGAAGGTTCTGGATCAGCCAGAGTTTGATCGGGCGTTTATCGCTCTGCACGGCCGCGGCGGTGAAGACGGCACCATACAGGCGATTTTGTCTCAGGCGGGCATTCCCTTTACCGGCAGCGAAACCCTGGCCTCGGCCCTGGCCATGGACAAGTTACGTACCAAGTATGTGTTCGCCGGCTGTGGCCTGCCCACACCGCGTTTCCGGGCCATGGCTTCGGCCGAAGAGGCCGATGCCGTGCTGGCAGAGCTGAGAGCGCCATTGAGTGTCAAGCCATCCCGGGAAGGCTCCAGTATCGGCATTCGCAAGGTCGTCAGCCGAGATGAACTGATTGAGGCTTATGGGGCCGCCAGTGAGCATGATCCGCTGGTTCTGGTGGAAGAGTGGATCGAGGGGCCGGAATTTACCGTCAGCGTGCTCCAGGACCAGGCTCTGCCGGCCATCGGGCTGAGCACCGACCATGTATTTTACGACTACGACGCCAAATACCTGAGCAACGATACCCGTTACCAGATCCCTTGCGGACTGGCTCCGGAGCAGGAACTGCGCCTTCACAAACTTGCGGTCGACTCGTTCAGGGTGCTGGGCTGTCGGACCTGGGGGCGGGTCGACATCATGCAGGACAAGGAAGGCGATTTCTGGCTTCTCGAGGTCAACACCGTGCCCGGCATGACCGATCACAGCCTTGTGCCCATGGCTGCAAGGGCTGCTGGTATCAGCTTTGAAGAACTTGTTGTAAGGATTCTCAAGGACACCCTGGAGCATCGTCATGCATGACCGCCTGTTGTTGCGCAGCCGCCATGTTCCGTCCGAGCCTCCCCGGCGCCGTGGCGCCAGCGCGTCTGAGCCTGAGCATGATCGCTTCGGCATGCTCAAGGTCTTCTTCAGCGTGATGCCCTGGGGACAGGTGGCCCTAGGGGTGACGGTTCTGACACTGGCTGGGCTGGTGCCCTGGGGTACCGGTCAGGTTCTGTCCGCGATGGATCGTCAGATTGAATCGGTTCAGATTGAGGGAAGTCTTACCGGAGAGAGCAGGGAAGATCTGGAGGCACAGGTCAGCAAGTGGGTCGGCCGCAGTTTCTTCGCGACCGATCTCGCCGACATCAAGGTGGCGGTTGAACAGCGTCCCTGGATCGAAACTGCTGCTGTACGCAGGGTTTGGCCCGGTACCCTCGAAGTCGAGATACGGGAGAAAAAACCTCTCGCGTATTGGAATGACGCCCAGCTTATCAGTCGGTCAGGTCGGCTGTTCCAGCCTGAGAACCTGGACGTGGCAGGTGCCCTGCCAAAGCTCTCAGGACCTGATGAGCGGTTCGAGGAAGTCGTCTCCCTGGCCCGTGGCATGGCGGAGACACTGGCGGGACGCGGCTACGGCTTTGCGGGACTGAAGCTTGAAACCCGGGGAGCCTGGACTCTGGTGCTGGCCAACGGCATAGAGGTAGCCCTGGGACGGGATCAGGTACAAGAGCGCTTCCGGCGTTTCCTTACGGTTTATGAAGGCCAGCTCGAAGCAAGGGCAGATGAAGTAAAACGAATAGATGCACGTTACACCAACGGTGTCGCGGTGAAATGGAAGCAGTTGGGCCAAGCGCCTGGCAGCAACACATGATGTCTTTAATGAACCCAGGGTTTGGTGAAACACATGTCATCGGTTGAAACAGAAAACATGATTGTCGGCCTCGACATCGGCACATCCAAAGTGGTTGCCATCGTTGGCAAGCGCAAGGTGGATGGCACCATCGAAGTGGTGGGCATCGGTTCCCACCCGTCCCGGGGTCTGAAACGCGGGGTAGTGGTCAATATCGAGACCACGGTCCAGGCGATCCAGCGAGCGGTGGAAGAGGCAGAGCTGATGGCGGGTTGTCGCATTCACTCGGTCTACGCCGGTATCGCCGGCAGCCATATCAAGAGCTTGAATTCTCACGGCATCGTGGCGATTCGTGATCGGGAAGTGACTCAGGCAGATATCGACCGGGTCATTGACGCGGCCCAGGCGGTGGCCATTCCTGCTGACCAGAAGGTGCTGCATATCCTGCCCCAGGAATTCGTCATCGATAACCAGGAGGGCATCAAGGAGCCGATGGGCATGTCCGGGGTAAGGCTCGAGGCCAAAGTCCATCTGGTCACCTGCGCCGTGAACGCTGCCCAGAACATTGAGAAGTGTGTGCGCCGCTGTGGCCTGGAAGTCGACGACATCATTCTGGAACAGCTGGCGTCCAGCTATGCGGTTCTGACTGAGGACGAGAAAGAGCTGGGTGTCTGTGTCGTGGACATCGGTGGCGGAACTACAGATATCGCGGTATTCACCGGCGGAGCTATTCGCCATACCTCGGTCATCCCCATTGCAGGGGATCAGGTTACCAACGACATCGCGATGGCCCTACGCACGCCAACCCAGAATGCCGAAGAGATCAAGATCAAGTATGCCTGTGCCCTGACCCAGTTGGCAGGTGCAGACGAGACCATCAAGGTACCAAGCGTTGGTGAACGGGCCCCAAGGGATCTGTCCAGGCAAGCCCTGGCAGAAGTGGTCGAGCCTCGCTATGAGGAACTGTTTACGCTGGTCCAGTCGGAGCTGAGACGTTCCGGCTTCGAAGACCTGGTGCCTGCGGGCATCGTGATCACAGGCGGTTCATCGACCATGGAAGGAGTGGTTGAGCTGGCTGAAGAAATCTTCCACATGCCTGTCCGGCTGGCTTCACCGCAGCGGGTATCTGGCATGACTGAAGTGGTCAACAACCCGATTTACGCCACCGGCGTGGGCCTGTTGATTTATGGCTTCCGGCAGATGGACGTTGGCCGGGGGCCGGTGCTCAAGGGCGAGCATGTGCCGTCGTTGTTTGAGCGCATAAAAAGCTGGTTTACAGGGCATTTCTGACGGTAAACCAGAGTAACAGGACGGCCGGTAGTCCGGTCAAACGAAGGTATCTCGAAAAGAACGGCCATTCAAAAAGGCCGACAACAGCACGAAGGAGTAGGGGAATGTTTGAACTAGTGGATAATGTGCAGCAAAACGCTGTGATCAAGGTAATTGGCGTCGGCGGTGGTGGTGGTAATGCCGTCCGGCACATGTTGAATAGCGACATTGAAGGCGTGGACTTTATCTGCGCCAATACCGATGCCCAGGCACTGACCGACATGGGGGCCAAGCAGGTCATCCAGCTCGGCGGCAATATCACCAAGGGACTTGGAGCGGGCGCCAATCCGGAAGTGGGCCGGCAGTCTGCCATGGAAGACCGGGACCGTATCGCAGAAGCCCTTAAAGGTGCCGATATGGTTTTCATCACCGCCGGAATGGGCGGCGGAACCGGTACCGGCGCTGCGCCTATAGTGGCAGAGGTTGCCCGGGAGATGGGTATTCTGACCGTCGCCGTGGTCACCAAGCCTTTCCTATTTGAGGGCGGCAAGCGCATGAAGGTTGCTGAAGCTGGGCTGAAAGAGCTTGAGGAGACGGTGGATTCGCTGATTACAATTCCCAACGAAAAACTGCTTTCCGTGATGGGAAAAAAGACTAGCCTTCTAGATGCCTTTGCCGAAGCCAATAATGTCCTGCTGGGTGCGGTACAGGGCATTGCTGACCTGATCACCCGCAATGGCATGATCAATGTTGACTTTGCGGACGTGAAGACGGTTATGTCCGAAATGGGCATGGCAATGATGGGTACCGCTCGCGCAACCGGCGAAAACCGCGCCCGCGAAGCGGCAGAAGCGGCGATCCGCAGTCCGCTGCTGGAAGACATCAACCTGCAGGGTGCCAAGGGCATACTGGTCAATATTACGGCTGGCATGGACCTGAACTTGGGCGAGTTCTCGGAAGTGGGGGATATCGTGCGTGAGTTCGCATCGGATTCCGCCACTGTGGTTGTAGGCACCGTGATCGATCCTGAAATGACCGATGAGCTCAAGGTTACCGTTGTTGCAACAGGCCTTGGCGGCGACCGGGAAAAGCCCACCAAGGTGGTGGACAACACCCGCACGCTGGATGGTAAAACCGATTACAACCAGCTGGACCGGCCGGCCGTATTGCGACGTCGGGCAGTGGCTCATGGCAACGTTGCCATCGACCAGCGCAGTGACACAGAAGAACACGGGGTCGACTATCTCGATATTCCCGCATTCCTGCGTCGTCAGGCTGATTGATAAAGTGTTGCTATCAGGTTTTCTATGCTAATAAAAACCATTGCGGGTTTTGCAGCGTAGGAGACACATGGCGCCGGACTGAATCACAATTCGGGTGAGCCTGAATTGGTTAAATGGTGTTCAGCCCGATTCTTTGGTATCTTAGGGCACACTTTTGCCTATACGATATCTCACTTTTGTGACGGATTTATGTACTGATGATCAGACAACGGACGCTTAAAAACACCATCCGTGCGACCGGCGTTGGTTTGCACTCGGGTGAAAAAGTTTACCTGACCCTCAAGCCGGCTCCGGTCGAAACGGGTATCGTGTTCCGACGCACAGATCTGGACCCTGTGGTGGAAATCAAGGCCTGCGCCGAGAACGTTGGCGAGACCATGCTTTCCACCACACTGGTAAAAGACACTGTCCGGGTGGCGACCGTCGAACACCTTCTGTCCGCCATGGCGGGTCTGGGTATCGATAACTGCTACGTTGAGCTCAGCGCTGCTGAAGTTCCGATAATGGATGGAAGCGCCGGTCCGTTTGTATTCCTGTTGCAGTCAGCCGGTATTGCTGAGCAGGAGTCGGCCAAACGCTTCATTCGTATCAAGCGCGAAGTCACCATTGAAGAGGGCGACAAGAAGGCGACTTTCCTGCCGTTCGAAGGCTTCAAAGTCAGCTTTGGCATTGACTTCGATCACCCTGTTTTCAAGGGGCGCGCTCAGACGGCAACCGTTGATTTCTCAAGCACATCCTTTGTGAAAGAAGTCAGCCGGGCCCGGACCTTCGGATTCATGCGCGATATTGAGAAGTTGCGTGCAATGAATCTGGCGTTGGGTGGCAGCGTGGATAACGCCATCGTCGTGGACGACTACAAGATCCTGAATGAAGATGGTCTTCGGTACGAAGATGAGTTCGTCAAGCACAAGGTGCTGGATGCCATCGGCGACCTTTACCTGCTGGGTAACAGCCTGATCGGTGAATTCCGTGGCATAAAATCAGGCCATGACCTGAATAACAAGCTGCTGCGCAAGCTCAGGGCGGAACAGGATGCATGGGAAGTCGTAACCTTCGACGACGAAGCCAATGCGCCTATTTCGTATGTAAAACCTGTGTTGGCTGCCCAGTTCTAAGGCGGGATGCCTTAGTCACGGACGTGGCTTGCGAGTTTTTCGAGAACCTCGCGTAAGTTTTTATCCTTCGTGTGCCCGGCTTCCTCTTTGAGGAGCTGGGCATTTTTATGGCTGATCGGTTCTTTGGTGTGTGAAGCCCGGTTCCGGAATCGTGCTGGTACCACCTTTATCTGCAAGCGCCAGACGTACTGGAAGACGGGTTCCTGCCGAAGGTTTGCCATTATCTCATGCTGGCGCATACGTATCTGACTTGCGACCGCCGAAGTATCGGTGCTGAGAGTCATATCCCCCTCACGGAGACTGACGAACCTGACCCGGTTTTCCAGCCCGGTCGGCAGGGCGCGAAGGACTTTCTTCTCGACTTCCCGATGGGTTTCGGCCTTGTCCAGCAGGTTTCGCAGCGTGGGGTTGCGTGTGTGCTGATTAGGGCTCAGGTCCAGCCTTGGCTTCTTCATGATATGGAGAAAAACTCGACGGATACGGTTACTATTGGTTACACTTTTGCACGGTGAATCAGGTGCCCGTGTATTACACTCCGTTTTACATTGACTTGGAGTGTATGTCTACGGCGCCTGCACAACGCTTTCGTGAACAGTTGCCGCTGCACCCCAGGCATGCATTTATGAGGCACGCTCCGATCTTCGGGTCAGTGCCCTGCACCTGGCCAGGATGCCCGGAAGCCAGTTCATGAGAGACGCACGGCAAACGGACGACTTGCGGCTCCAGAATGAATTCACAACAGCCTATGAACGTCATCATCGTTGGCAGACGATATGGAAAATCCCGTGTGCTTCCGGTCAATATTCCAGTCGCGATTGCTGTGCTGGGTATGCTTGGCCTGTTGATAGGCGGTGCAGGCTGGTTTGGATACTCGCTGGCGTCGAAGGGGGTCACGGGTGATGAGGCGGTCGTTGTCGGCACACCGGTCCTGCGTCAGTGGCAGCTAAGACTCGACTCCCAGCGGGAAGATGTCCGTCGTCTCAGCGAAAAAAGCCGTCAGCAAGTGGACGCCCTGACCCTGCGTCTGGGTGAGATGCAGGGTCGGCTTTTAAGACTTGATGCCCTTGGCCAGCGTTTTGTTGAGTCTGGGCTTGTGAGTAATGAAGAGTTCAACTTTGACCAGCCTGCGGCCATGGGTGGACCCGAAGGTTCTGTCGATGGCGATTCGTTTTCGGCGCCAGAGCTCAGCCGGATGATTGATCAGCTTGATGCCCGTCTGGCAGACCGCGAGCAACAGTTGCGCCTCCTCGACAACCTTATCTCCCGTAAGAAGCTGGAAGACGACCGTTTCGTGGCTGGCCGGCCAATTACCTGGGGATGGCTTTCTTCCCGATACGGTTACCGTTCTGATCCGTTCACCGGCAAGCGTACCTGGCATGACGGGGTGGATTTGGCTGGTAAAGAGGGAAGTGACATTATTGCGGTTGCCGCCGGTGTTGTTACCTACGCCGGAGAACGTCATGGCTACGGCAATCTGGTTGAGATCGACCACGGTGATGGCCTTGTAACTCGCTATGCCCATGCCAAAACCGTGGAGGTTGGTCTGGGTGATGTTGTACAAAAGGGCCAGGTGATTGCGCTGATGGGCAGCACCGGTCGTTCCACGGGCCCTCACGTGCATTTTGAAGTTCTGCGTCATGGCAAAAGCCGCAACCCTGAAGACTACATCCAGCGCGCGAGCAGATGACTGGGTGACGATAGTGCCGAGGATGATAGCGTTTAGCGCCCACTTGAGGCACTGCCTTTTGTCCTCCCGTTAAATAAGGTTAGAATGCCGTCTTCACCGGTGCGGGTTAAGCATTGTGTCAGTGTGTTTTTCTGACCGCCACCTGGCCGTGACCGTGCGTTGGTTTCCTCGAATCAAACGCTCTCCGAAAAACCAGAGAAGCAGTGGTCTATGTTCACGAAGCTTGCAACCAAGATGTTCGGCAGTAAAAACGCACGCGAAATCAAACGCATGCGAAAGATTGTCACACGTATCAATGAACTCGAAGAGGGATTTGAAGCGCTGTCGGACTCGGAATTGCAGGGTAAGACTATTGAGTTTCGTCGCCGTCTTGATGAGGGTGAGAGCATCGACCGGATTTTGCCGGAAGCCTTTGCCACTGTCCGCGAGGGCAGTCGGCGTGTGATGGGCATGAGGCACTTTGATGTCCAGCTCATCGGTGGTATCACCCTTCATGAAGGCCACATTGCCGAGATGAAAACCGGTGAGGGCAAGACCCTGGTGGCCACCGCTGCTGTTTACCTGAACGCGCTTAGCGGAAAAGGCGTGCACGTGGTCACCGTCAATGATTACCTGGCACGCCGGGATGCGGAGTGGATGGGGAAGCTCTACCGTTTCCTGGGCATGCAGGTGGGTGTCGTGGTCGCAGGCCAGAGCACCGAAGAGAAGCGCAACGCCTATGCGGCAGACATAACCTACGGTACTAACAACGAGTTCGGCTTTGACTACCTGCGCGACAACATGGCCTTCAGCACCGCTGACAAGGTCCAGCGAGGTATGCACTACGCCATCGTCGACGAAGTCGACTCCATTCTCATCGATGAAGCCCGTACACCGCTGATCATTTCCGGTGCTGCCGAAGACAGCTCCAAGATGTACCGGGAAGTAAACACACTTGTCCCCAGCCTGGTGAAAGGTGAGATACCCGAGGAAGGCGATCCGGAGGGCGACTTTACAATCGATGAGAAAACCCGCCAGGTAGACCTGACCGAGGCCGGCCATGAGAAGGTGGAGCAGCTATTGTCAGAGCGCGGCCTGCTTGCAGAAGGCGAGAGTTTATACTCAGCCACCAATCTGAGCCTGTTGCACCACGTCCACTCGGCTTTGCGGGCCCATCATCTGTTCCAGAAGGATGTGGATTACATCATCCAGGGCGACCAGGTCGTTATCGTCGACGAGCATACGGGGCGTACCATGCCCGGCCGTCGTTGGAGCGAAGGGCTGCACCAGGCTATCGAGGCGAAGGAAGGGATGCCCATCCACGCCGAAAGCCAGACTCTGGCCTCGACGACCTTCCAGAACTACTTCAGGCTCTACGACAAGCTGGCCGGTATGACCGGTACGGCGGATACGGAAGCATTCGAGTTCCGGCAAATTTATGGGCTCGATGTGGTGGTTATACCGCCCAACAAGCCTATCCGCCGGATTGATTACAATGACCTGATTTATCTCACCCAGGAAGAGAAGTTCCACGCCATTATTGACGAAATCAAGGACGTGACCGCGGAAGGACGGCCGATTCTTGTGGGTACCGCCTCAATCGAAGCCTCTGAGTTGCTATCCATGCTTCTCAAGAAGGCCAAGCTTGACCACAAGATCCTTAACGCCAAGCAGCACGAGAGCGAAGCCCAGATCATTGCCCAGGCTGGCCGCCCGGGGGCGGTGACCATTGCGACCAACATGGCGGGCCGTGGTACTGACATCGTGCTCGGGGGTAACTGGGAGCATGAGGTTGCGGGTCTGGAGAATCCTTCCGAAGAAGAGGTCGCCAAGATCAAGGCAGCCTGGAGCGAGCGTCATAACCAGATTCTCGAAGCCGGCGGCCTTCACATCATCGGTACCGAGCGCCATGAATCACGCCGTATCGACAACCAGCTGCGAGGCCGGGCCGGGCGTCAGGGTGATCCGGGCTCCTCCCGCTTCTTCCTCTCCCTGGAAGACAACCTGATGCGGATTTTTGCACCGGACCGGGTCAAGAACATCATGCAGGCCATGGGCATGAAGAAGGGGGAGGCCATTGAGCACCGGATGGTGACCAACGCCATCGAAAAGTCCCAGCGCAAAGTCGAAGGCCGAAACTTCGATATGCGTAAGACCCTGCTGGAATATGATGATGTTGCCAATGACCAGCGTACGGTAATTTACGATCAGCGCAATGAGGTCATGTCGTCGGAAGACATTTCGGAAATGGTCGACACCATACGCGAAGATGTGGTGAATGCAGTGATCACTGAGTACATACCGCCTCAGAGTATGCCTGAGCAGTGGGATGTCTCCGGTCTCGAAGCCCAGCTGCAGTCCGAGATGGCCATCGACCTCCCCATTCAGAAATGGCTGGATGAAGACGAGAAGCTGTTTGAGGAAAATCTGCGCGAGCGTATTCTTGAAGAGGTCGTGGCGGCCTATCGTGCCAAGGAGGAAGTGGTCGGTGCCCAGCCCATGCGCAACTTCGAGAAGCAGGTCTTCCTGCAGGTGATGGATACGCTCTGGAAGGAGCACCTGTCCAACATGGACCACCTGCGCCGGGGCATTCATTTGCGGGGTTATGCCCAAAAGAACCCCAAGCAGGAATATAAGCGCGAGGCCTTCAATCTGTTCGAGACCATGCTTGAAACCATGAAGCGTGACGTGACCCGGGTTCTTTGCCACGTCAAGGTTCAGACCAAGGAAGAGATGGAAGAGGTGGAACGCCGTCGTCGCGAAGAGCTGGACCGACAGTTGGCGGCCGCCAAATTGCGTCATGATGAGACTAGCGCTACTGCAGAGCCGAAACCTGAAAGCGGAGAGGGCGCCCAACAGCAGGCCATTCGGGATACCTTCGTTCGACAGGAGCGCAAAGTGGGTCGCAATGAGCCCTGTCCCTGTGGGTCGGGTAAAAAGTACAAGCAGTGTCACGGCAAAATCAGCTGAGCTGGCGTCCGTGACAGAGGACTAACGCAGCGCCCGCACCCTGAAAACAGGCTGCGGGTTTTTGCTTGCAGGCTGACACAAATCCACGAGGAGGCACCCATGGCGGTAGGATTAGGACCGTTACCAGAATTTTTCCCGGTAGTCGGCGTTCGGCTTGGTGTGACCAGTGCCGGCATTAAAAAACCCGGGCGCAAGGATCTGGTGGTTATTGAAGTGGATGAGGGCAGCCACGTGGCCGGCATATTCACCCGCAACCAATTCTGTGCGGCGCCGGTGACCCTGGCCCGGCAGCACATGTCGGATGCAAGCCCGCGCTATCTGTTGATCAACACCGGTAACGCCAATGCCGGCACCGGTGCCCAGGGTCTTGCCGATGCCCGGGCCTGCTGCCAGGCTCTGGCCAAGGAAACTGGTGTTGAAGCGGCCCAGGTACTGCCGTTTTCCACCGGAGTCATCGGCGAGCCGCTGCCAACTGACCGGCTTGTGCCTGCGCTGCCGGCTGCCATCCAGGCCTTGGATGCTAACGGATGGACTGACGCGGCCCATGGCATCATGACCACTGATACCCTGCCCAAAGGGGCCAGCAAACGGTTCAGGCTGGGTGATGACACCATCACCATTTCTGGCATAAGCAAGGGCGCAGGAATGATTCGCCCCAATATGGCGACCATGCTGGGATTTCTGGCCACCGATGCCAACATTGAGCCCAGGCTCCTCCAGGTGCTCGCATCAGAGTTGGGCGAAGAGTCCTTCAACCGCATAACCATTGATGGCGATACCTCGACCAATGACGCCTGCATGCTGATAGCCACCGGCAAGGCCGGCAATGAAGAAATTAACAGCGACAGCCTGCTGCTGCCGGAACTCAGAGAGGCTCTGAGGGAGGTATTCATGACTCTGGCCCATGCCATCGTGCGGGACGGCGAAGGGGCGACCAAGTTCATCACCATTGAGGTCAGTGGCGCCGCATCCCAGAAGGAGGCGTTGGACGTGGCCTACACCATTGCCCATTCGCCATTGGTGAAGACTGCTCTGTATGCATCAGACCCCAATTGGGGTCGTATTCTGGCGGCGGTGGGAAGAGCCGGGGTTCCGGACCTGGATCTGGATGCGTTGACCATCCATCTGGGCGATGTCTGCCTGGTTCGGGGCGGTGGCCGTGCTGATGACTACAGCGAGGAACGTGGTCAGGCGGTGATGAATGAACCGGAGATTACTATTGCGATAAACCTCAACCGGGGTGAGATCAGGGAGCGGGTCTGGACATGCGATTTCTCCCACGACTACGTGACAATAAACGCCGAGTACCGTTCCTGAGGTTGCTTATGGTGGTGTTGAGCCGGCTTCCATGAAGGCTGAAGTCCATGTGGCCGTCGCGGTGGTGCGGTCCGGTGACAGAGTTCTTATTGCCCGTCGGCCGGATCATGTCCACCAGGGAGGCCTGCTTGAGTTCCCCGGCGGTAAAGTTGAGGCGGACGAGGACATACGCCAGGCGCTGGTCCGTGAGCTGGCCGAGGAGACCGGGCTGGAGACGGAGGCTGGTCAGTGGCAGCCGGTCATCGGTATCCGCCACGACTACGGCGACAAGAAGGTTTTTTTGGATGTCTGGCAAACCGCCGCATTTGAGGGGAACCCCGAGGGCAGGGAAGGACAGCCCATTGGCTGGCGCGTAATTGACGACTTGCGTGATGAGGATTTTCCAGCCGCCAACCGATCGATTATCCGGGCACTCCGGCTGCCTGACTATTATGGCATTACCGGTGGCTTCCGTACGGTCACAGAGGGCTTGGTCCAGCTCCAGGACAGTCTCGCCCGCAACTGTGTTCCGTTGGTAGTGCTTCGGGCACCCTGGCTGGACCGGGCAGACTACCGCGCAATGGTGACGGAAGCCCGGGAGCTTTGCCGTGAGGCGGGTTCAGAGCTACTGGTCCATGGCCCCCATGCCCCAGTCGAGGCAGCGGGTGTGCATCTCACCTGGGCCCAGGCGTCAGCGTGTGAAAAGCGTCCCTTTTCACCAGATCGCTGGCTGGCGGTGTCCTGCCACAACGCCTGCCAGATCAGCCATGCTGTCGCTCTGGGTGCCGACTTCGTAACCCTCGGTCCGGTTACGCCCACCGCCAGCCATCCTGGAGCGCCGGCTATGGGCTGGGAGCGCTTTACCGCTCTGGTGGAAGATTCACCCGTGCCCGTTTACGCCCTGGGTGGCCTAAGGCGCTCCGATCTGGAGAAGGTTCGGGCTTGTGGCGGGCAGGGTGTCGCCGGCATAGGAAACTGGTGGCGCGGGGCTAATCTGTTATGCTGACAGAAATGTCCGGACAGGAGCGTTTGTGAGCGAACTAACTCATCTCGATGAAAAGGGCGCAGCCCGGATGGTGGACGTTTCTTCAAAGTCCGAAACGGTGCGTGAAGCCCGCGCAGAAGCCTACATATACATGGCGCCTGAGACCCTTGCCATGATTGTAGAAGGTCAGCATCCCAAGGGTGACGTGTTGGCGGTCGCCAGGGTGGCCGGCATTATGGCCGCGAAGAAGACCCATGAACTTATTCCCCTGTGTCACGCCCTGAACCTCAGTTCAGTCAAGGTCGAGCTGACGCCATCCCATAATCCCGATGCGATTCATATCGAAACCTTCTGCAAGTTGTCCGGCCAGACCGGTGTTGAAATGGAGGCTCTGACAGCGGCCTCGGTAGCGGCTCTGACCCTTTATGATATGTGCAAGGCAGTGGACCGGGGCATGACCATCGAGCGCATTCGCCTGCTGGAAAAGAAAGGTGGGCGCAGTGGGCATTGGAAGTCAGCCTGATATGGGCGTGCAAAAAACCCTCGTCGATGATTTTGGTCGTCAGGTAACCTACGTCCGGATATCCGTCACTGACCGCTGTGATTTCCGGTGTGTGTATTGTATGTCCGAGGACATGCAGTTCCTGCCCAAATCGGAAGTGCTGTCCCTGGAGGAAATGGTCGTTCTGGCTCGCAATCTCGTGGCCTCTGGAGTCACCAAGATCCGACTGACCGGGGGTGAACCCCTGGTACGCCCGGGCATAGTCGACCTGGTCAAGTCCATGGCGACACTGCCGGGTCTAGAAGAGCTCTGCATGACCACTAATGGTGGGCGTCTTCAGGATCTCGCAGAGCCTCTTCGCAAAGCCGGTCTGAACAGGCTGAACATCAGTCTCGACAGTCTGGATACTGAGCGATTTCGAGAACTCACCCGAACCGGACGCCTGGGCCAGGTACTGAGCGGGATTGAGGCGGCCCGGGCGGCCGGTTTTGAGCATACCAAACTGAACGCCGTCATATTGCGGGGCCGCAATGACGATGAGGTTCTTTCCCTGGTTGAGTTCGCGCGGGCCAAAGGTCTGGACCTGAGCTTTATTGAAGAGATGCCCTTGGGCATTATTACTGAGCACAACCGGGCAGAAGCGTTTATCCCAAGTGCGGAGATCCGCAGCCTGATTGCTGAGCGGTATAAACTGGAGGCGGTCGGTGATGCAACCGGGGGCCCCTCCCGTTACTACCGTGCACCGGGTCACGACAACCGCATTGGCTTCATTTCACCCCACAGCCACAATTTCTGCGGTGACTGCAACCGGGTTCGGGTTACCACCGAGGGGCGGTTGCTACTCTGCCTTGGCAATGAGCACTCAATGGATCTGCGTCGGGTATTGCGCGAAGGCGATGCGGGCAGCGAGGCTGTGGATGCCAGGGTGCAGGCAGCGCTCCGTGAGGCCATGGCACTGAAACCTGAAAAACACCATTTTGATCTGGATGAAGAGCCTCAGATCCTTCGTTTCATGAGCGCGACCGGCGGCTGATCAAGCTTCGCTGATCCGGTTTCCCCGCATTCGTTCAGCTTATCGCCAATCTGTATGGCTTCAGTCAGCGTAAGTGTTCACGCTCATTAGGGTATCCGCGCCCCTGCCGTAGTTTGATAACCTTAAACAGGCCAATCAAACTACGCCCAAAGTACAGCTTCTGCTAAAATGCGCGGCCAGTTTATACACACGAGGGAATGCTGTGGTCGTTCGCTACATCCAGACCTGCCGATTACCGACGCCTTTTGGTGTGTTCGATATGCATGGCTTTGAGGAATTGGCCACAGGGAAGGAGCATATCGCCCTCACACTCGGTCCGCTGGATAATCCCGAGCCCATGCTGGCCCGAACCCACTCCGAATGCCTGACCGGCGATGCGCTCTACAGTATGCGGTGTGATTGCGGTTACCAGCTCGAGGAAGCATTGCGCAGCATCGCCCGCGAAGGCAGAGGCATACTGCTATATCTGCGTCAGGAAGGGCGGGGTATTGGCCTGCTCAACAAAATCCGCGCTTACAATCTGCAGGATCAAGGTGCCGACACAGTCGAGGCCAACGAGCAGCTGGGCTTTGCAGCCGACCTGAGAGATTACACCATGTGCCGGGACATGCTGGGCCACCTGGGCATTCGCAGCCTCAAGCTGATGACCAACAACCCCAAGAAGGTGTTGGCGCTTGAGGAGCTGGGCATCGAGATTGCCGAGCGAGTGGCGATCCATGTGGGCCGCAATCCCCACAACGAGCACTATCTCAATACCAAGCAGAGCAAGCTGGGCCACTGGCTGGAAACCCATCAGGATGACGACCCGGGGCTCTGACCCGGCCGCTTCCGGTTCTCTAGGGTAGGGCTTTGAGGGTTTTGCCTGTCTTCATGCGATCCAGTCGTTTTCGCACCGCTGCGAGCATGCCATCGCTGTCCAGGCCACACTCGGCCAGCAACTCTTCGCGCTTGCCGTGATCGACGAACAGATCCGGTAGTCCCAGGTTAAGCATCGGAATATCGACGCCCTGGGCGTTAAGAAATTCTGACACCGCACTGCCAGCGCCACCTGCAATGGCGTTTTCCTCAACGGTCACCAGCAATTCATGCTGCGTGGCCAGCTCCAGAATAAGCGCTTCATCAAGGGGTTTCACAAATCGCATGTCAGCCACGGTGGCACCGAGGCTGTTTGCCACATCCAGAGCCGAGCTCAGCAGTGTGCCGAAGTTCAGGATCGCCACGGTCTTGCCTTCTCTGACACGCTGGCCTTTGCCGATGGGAAGGGGCTCAAGGTGCTGGTTAACAGCCGCGCCGGGCCCTGTGCCACGAGGATAGCGCACGGCTGCCGGGCCGGAAAAGGTAAGGCCTGTGTGCAGAAGCTGCCGGGTCTCATTTTCGTCGGACGGGGTCATGACAATGAGGTTGGGGATGCACCGGAGGTAGCTCAGGTCGAATGCGCCGGCGTGGGTTGGGCCATCTTCGCCGACTAGGCCTGCTCGGTCGATCGCAAACAGTACGTCCAGATTCTGTATGGCTACGTCGTGTATGAGCTGGTCGTAGGCACGCTGCAAAAAGGTAGAGTAGATCGCGACCACTGGTTTGGCCCCGTCGCAGGCCAGGCCTGCAGCCAGTGTTACGGCATGCTGTTCGGCAATGGCAACGTCGTAATAGCGATTCGGGAAGCGCTGACAGAAAGCCAGCATGTCCGAGCCTTCACACATGGCCGGCGTAATACCAACCACACGCTCATCCAGTTCTGCCGCATCGCAGAGCCATTGGCCGAAGATATTGGCGTATTTGGGCTTTTTGGGTGTCGGGCTGGCGGAGGCAGGGGCTACAGGTGGTGCCGGTTCAATCTTGTTAATGGCGTGATAGCCAATAGGATCTGCCTCTGCCAGCGCGAAGCCCTTGCCTTTCTTGGTGACCACATGCAAAAACTGGGGGCCATCAAGCTCTCGTATGTTCTCCAGGGTTTCTACCAGTAGTGGTAAATCATGACCATCAATAGGTCCGATATAATTGAAGCCCAGCTCCTCAAACAGGGTGCCGGGTGCAATCATGCCCTTGAAGTGCTCTTCGGTCTTGCGGGCCAGGGCCATGAGGTTAGGCGTCGCCTGGAGCACCCGCTTGCTGCTGTCTCGAACCTGATTGTAGGTCCGGCTTGCCAGCAGTTTGGCAAAATAGTTCGATAACCCGCCCACGTTGTGGGAAATGGACATGTCATTATCGTTCAGGATAACCAGCAGATCAGCCCGAATATGGCCCGCATGATTCAGGGCCTCGAACGCCATACCTGCGGTCATGGCGCCATCCCCGATGACCGCTACGCTCTTGCGTGCGGTGCCCTGCATCTGTGAAGCAATGGCCATGCCCAGGGCTGCACTGATGGAGGTGCTGGAATGGCCAACACCAAAGGTGTCATAGGGGCTCTCTGCCCGCTTTGGGAAACCTGCCAGACCATTCTTCTTGCGAATGGTTGCCATGTGCCCGCGCCGGCCGGTCAGTATTTTGTGGGGATAGGCCTGGTGACCCACGTCCCAGACCAGGCGGTCTTCTGGGGTGTTATAGACGTAATGCAGGGCGACGGTAAGCTCCAGGACCCCAAGGCCTGCGCCGAAATGACCCCCGGTCTGCCCGACGGACCACAGCAGAAACGAGCGGAGTTCCCGGGCCAGCTGGGGCAGCTGTTCCTCTGACAGCAGGCGGAGCTGGTCCGGCGTGTCAATCTGGTCCAGCAGCGGTGTATTGGGCTGCTGTGACGGGATTTCCTTGAATATGTAGGTATCCTGCATCCGCTTGGGTCTTATCCAGGTAATGAGCGTGTGTCACGAAATCGTATTATATGGGATCAAGGCTGCTACTTTCACACCCAATGCGGTCATTATTCAATGGCTGCGGGCGACCACGAAATCCGCCATCGCTCTGAGCGCATCCGCTTCTTCGCCAAAACCGTCGAGATGTGACAGCGCAGTCCGCAGAAGCCCCGCCAGGTGCTCGCGGCTGCCCGCAATGCCCAACAGGGCCGGGTAGGTAGGCTTGCAGCGTGCCGCATCGGCGCCCTGGGTCTTGCCGAGGGTCTGGGTGTCGCCCTCCACATCGAGCAAGTCATCCTGAACCTGAAAGGCCAGACCCAGAGCTCTGGCGTAGGCATGCAGCGACTCGATACGGTTGTCATCCAGGCGGTTGGCGGTCAGGACCCCGAGCCTTACGCTGACTTCGATCAGGGCACCGGTCTTGCACCTGTGCATAAGCTCCAGGCGTTCAAGCGTAAGCGTCTGGCCAACGGAAGCAAGGTCTATGGCCTGGCCGCCCACCATGCCCCGATGGCCACTTGCCACCGCAAGCTCACGTATCATTCGCAAGCGAACCGGATCGGTGAGACCGGGTGCTTCACTCAGCCATTCAAAGGCGAGTGCCTGAAGTGCATCTCCTGCCAGAATGGCGGTAGCCTCATCGAAGGCAATATGGGTGGTGGCCCGGCCCCGGCGGAGGTCGTCGTCGTCCATGGCTGGCAGGTCATCGTGGATCAGCGAATAGGCGTGTATAAGTTCAATGGCGCAGCCCGGCAGCACAGCCCGGTCTTCAGGCTCTCCCATAGCACGGGCGGACGCCATGCAGAGGGCTGGCCGGATGCGCTTTCCACCTCCCAGCACACTGTATGTCATGGCTTCTTGCAGGCGGCCGGCACCACTGACCTGTGATAGCCTCAACGTCAGTTCAGTTTCCGCCCGGGAGCGGTAGCTATCCAGGAAAGGGGGGCGTTTATCGGACACGGTCGTTTTCATTCTGCCTCATCGGGACTGAAGGGCCGGGTCTCCAGGCTGCCATCTTCCCGTTGCACCAGTTGCTCCACCCTCTGCTCCGCGGTTTTGAGGGCATGCTGACACGCCCGCGTTAACCGGACACCTCGTTCGAAGGCACCCAGGGACTGCTCGAGAGTCAGCTCACCTTGCTCAAGATCCCTCACCAGGGTCTCCAGCTCATTGAGAGAACGCTCGAAATCGGCAATGGATGGCACAGTGGTCTGGTCGGCCATGACTATGGGCCTCCGGCGGTTGGACGAGTTTTGCGGAGTATACCAGAGCCTGATGTCTAATCAGACTGGTCGGATGATTTCTGCCAGCAAAAACGTAGGAGTTCACCTGGGTGCCCGCGCTCATGCCAGGTCTGCTCGGTAACTCTAACCTCGCCGGTACCGTTTATGGTGACTATGGTAGTCGCCCGTGTACCGTAGTCATCGCTGGCAATAAACGGTGAAGACAGAAATCGCTCGGTGGCAATTCCGACACCGGTATCCGGCAGCATGCTGTCGGGCGCAGGTGTTCTGTCGTGAAGTCGCTCAAGCAAGGTGCTATGCAAGGTGTCGGCGCTTGGTGCGGTCTTCGGAGCCAGCAGTTGGGCAAGCTCCCGGCGCAGCTTGACCAGCTTGGGCCACGGACTCTGGAGCAGATGGTTGCTGACGCCGTAAACACCCCGGTGCAGATAGCGCCCGGGGTGGGAATCGCGATTGCTGAAGTACCATCCACTATTGCCGGCAAGGCGCACCAGGTTGAAGCCGCTGTAGGCCGTACTGTCCTGGCAGAGTCGGGACTCGAGGTTGTCCAGGTCCGGGGTCAGGCCCCGAATGGGCAGCTCACCTCTGGATTTGACGCCGGGGGCCTGGCTGCTTTCCCGGACGTTGGTGACGGCAGTCACAATCCCGCTGGGCGTCACGCCGAGCCAGGTTCCGCCAGAGAGTTGGTCCCGTCCTGCCAGTAGGTCCTGATCCTGCCACCAGTGCATGGGTAAGGTCGGACGTCGGTAGAATTCATCCCGGTTGGCCGCAAGCACCAGGGGAAAGTCCGGGTGTTGCTCCAGGGCGAAGAGAATCAGACACATGCAGTGCTCCGGACATGGCAAAGGATGGGTTAAGTCGCGTTCTTGGTAATAATGCTGGCCGTGCTTGTGTATTATATCAACCTTCTAATCTGCACCGGTTCTGACGCCCATGTCCATAGCTGCGATGTTTGCACTGTACCTTGTCCTTGGCTCTGTGGCGGGCGTACTTGCAGGCCTGTTCGGTATTGGCGGCGGCCTGATCATCGTTCCGATACTGATCTTCAGCTTTGACCTTCAGGGCGTCAGTTCCGAAGTGTCCACCCATCTTGCGGTCGGCACTTCCCTTGCGACGGTCGTCTTTACCTCGCTCAGCTCAATCCGCTCTCACCACGTCAAGAAAGCGGTGAGGTGGGATGTCTTTCGTCCCATGGTGGTGGGCATCGTGATCGGGGCGGTACTGGGCGCCTGGACTGCTTCACTGCTCGATGGCAAAGCGCTGCAACTGATTATTGGGGTCTTCGTCATCCTGGTAGCAATAAAGATGTTTTTTGAGGTCAATCCGACGCCTGGCCGTGATGTACCAGGTAAAGTGGGCCTGGCTGGTGCTGGCACCGGTATCGGCTGGGCCTCTGCAATTTTCGGTATCGGCGGTGGCACCCTGACCGTGCCCTTCCTGAGCTGGAGCAACGTGCGCATGCAGCACGCCGTGGGCACCTCAGCCGCCTGTGGTTTCCCTATTGCATTCGCGGGTGCAGCCGCTAACGGGGTCACAGGTTGGGGCGATGAGGCCTTGCCTGCGTTCAGTATCGGATTTATCTACCTTCCGGCGCTGCTCGGGATCGTGCTAACCAGTGTCTTCTTTGCCCGTTATGGAGCAGAGCTTGCTCATCGTCTGGATGCCCGCATGCTCAAGCGCATATTTGCTATTTTCCTGGTGCTCGTCGGCATCCGTTTTTTGACCTGACACAAGAGTTTGAATAATGCTTCGTCATCCTGAATTTGATCCTGTCGCTATCTCTCTGGGGCCATTAAAAGTGCACTGGTACGGTCTTACCTATCTGGTGGGGTTCCTGGTGGGCTGGTGGCTAGGTCGCCTCAGGACACGAAAACCCTGGTCTCCCATTACGGAAGATCAAATGGGGGACCTGCTGTTCTATATTGCCGTGGGTGTCATTCTCGGTGGCCGTTTCGGCTATGTGCTGTTCTATAACTTCGGTAACTTTCTGGGCGATCCGCTTTCTCTGCTACGGGTATGGGAGGGGGGCATGTCCTTCCACGGCGGCCTGATCGGGGTGATGCTTGCGCTGGCGTGGTTTGCCCGCAAGGTGGACCGGACATTTTTCCAGATTGCCGATTTTGTGGCGCCCCTGGTCCCCGTAGGTCTGGGTGCGGGACGTATTGGCAATTTCATTAACGGTGAACTCTGGGGCAAACCCACTGATGTTCCCTGGGGCATGGTCTTTCCCCAGGCGCCTGATGCGCTCGCCCGCCACCCATCCCAGCTTTATCAGTTTGCGCTGGAAGGGGCATTGTTCTTTATTTTGCTGTGGTGGTTTTCCTCAAAGCCCCGGCCCCGCATGGCGGTCAGTGGCTGCTTCCTGGCCCTTTACGGGATCTTCCGTTTTGTGGTGGAATTTTTCCGCCAGCCGGACCCGCAGCTGGGCTATCTGGCCTTTGACTGGCTGACCATGGGGCAGGTGCTGTCATTCCCAATGATTGTTGCCGGCATTGCCATGGTCGCGTTTGCATACAGGAGAAACACCCCATGAAGGCCTATCTGGATCTGATGAGAGATGTGGTCGATAACGGCAGTGACCGGGGAGACAGAACCGGGGTCGGCACCCGCTCGGTATTCGGGCGCCAGATACGGTTTGACCTGTCGGAAGGTTTTCCTCTGGTGACTACCAAAAAAGTTCATCTGCGCAGCATCATCTATGAGCTGTTGTGGTTTTTGAACGGGTCGACGGACAACCGCTGGTTGCAGGAGCGAAAGGTCAGCATCTGGAATGAGTGGGCGCTGGATGACGGTGACCTCGGGCCGATCTACGGCAAGCAGTGGCGCAGCTGGCAGTGTCCCGATGGTGATGTGGTGGACCAGATCAGTGAGGTTGTTGCCCAGATAAAGGCCAAGCCAAACTCTCGTCGGTTAATCGTATCGGCATGGAATCCGGCTGAGTTGCCCGATGAGTCCGTCAGTCCACAGGCCAATGTCGAGGCCGGGCGGATGGCGCTGGCCCCATGCCACTGCCTGTTCCAGTTCTACGTAGACAAGGGCAAGCTTTCGTGCCAGTTATACCAGCGCAGCGCCGACCTGTTTCTCGGCGTGCCATTCAACATCGCCTCATACAGTCTGCTTACCCACATGATCGCCCAGCAGTGCGATCTCGGTGTGGGTGAGTTTGTCCATACGTTTGGCGACTGCCATCTGTACCAGAACCATTTAACGGACGATATTGTGTTCGAACAGCTGAAGCGCCAGCCTGGCCCGCTGCCAACGCTCAACATCCGGCGTAAGCCCGATTCCCTGTTCGACTATGAGCTGGAAGACTTTGAGTTTGAAGGCTACGACCCCCAGCCGGGCATTAAAGCCCCGATTGCCATCTGACTACTTGCCTGAGCAGGCCGGTCACGGGAGAAAACTATGCGCAAGGCCTTGATCGTCGCGATGGCGGCAAACCGGGTCATCGGACGTAACAATGCATTACCCTGGTACCTTCCGGGGGATCTTCGCTACTTCAAGCAGGCGACCATGGGGAAACCCATCATCATGGGTCGAAAGACCTGGGACTCCATTGGGCGGCCATTGCCAGGGCGGCTCAATATTGTTGTATCGCGGGATCCCGAGTGGCCGGCACCGGCTGGTGCTTGTGCAGTAAACTCGCTGGAAGCCGCGTTCAGGATGGCTGAAGCCCAGGCGGAACTAGAGGGTGGCGATGAGGTGATGGTTATCGGGGGCGGCCAGATCTACCAGGAGGCCTTACCTCAGATCGACAGGATGTATGTGACCCAGGTTCATGATGAGGTCACAGGTGACGCCCGTTTTCCCGAGGTCAACTGGGACGAGTGGGAGGAAATCGGACGGGAGGATTTCTCCGCGTCCGGTAACAATCCCTACGACTACAGTTTTGTGGTCTATCAGCGTTTGTCGTCAGCCTGACGGGCGGGCCGCTTGCTCGGCTGCTTACCGCTGGCAGCGGGCTTACCTGCTGGTGGTTTACCGCGAGCCGGGCTGTTAGGCCTGCCTTTTCCACCCGGACCTTTCTTGAATCCGGGTTTGGGACCTCCCCGCTCCCCTGGCCGTCCACCGCGAGTGTTGTCTCGGCCCCGGCGTTCCGGCGACGGAACCGGCAGGGCGGCCGGCTCTTCCAGCGGCAGGGTGCCAGGCTGGATCGATTCCAGCAGGCACGCCATGGCCCCGGCCAGTTGGCCAATATCAAGCTTGTTGCGCTCGGCTATGCCTTCCAGCATTTCGACAGCCTTGGCAACCTTGTGGTCTTCTGAAAAGGTCATCAACTGTGTTTCGAACTGGTCTTCCCGAAGCTTTTGAAGGTCCGTCGGTGAAGGCAGCTGATAGGCTTCCATAGGCGAATTGGTGGCGCGCTCAAGCGTGCGCAACCAGCTACGCTCCCGCGGCGTTACCAGCAGGATGGCCTTGCCCGAGCGCCCGGCACGGCCGGTGCGGCCAACCCGGTGGATATAGGCTTCAGTGTCGTAGGGCACATCGTAATTGATGACGTGGGTGATCCGTGGCACGTCCAGACCCCGGGCGGCGACATCGGTGGCAACCAGGATGTCTTTCTTGCCCCGCTTAAGCTCATCGACCGTGAGTTCCCGCTGCCGCTGGTTCAGGTCGCCGTTGAGGGGTGCAACCGCATGACCACGGGCAAACAGCTTCTCGGCCAGTAGGGTTGTCTCGGCCTTTGTCCGCACGAATATGATCGCCGCATCAAATGGCTCCACTTCCAGGATCCGGGTCAGGGCATCGAGCTTGCGCTCGGCATAGACCGGCAGCACAAACTGGCTGATAAGGTCATCGGTCTTGGCCTGATTCTCTATTTTTACTTCTTTGGCATTGCTCAGGTAGGTCTGAGCCACCTTGCGAATGGGGCCGGGCATGGTGGCGGAGAAGAGCGCGCGCTGGCAGTTTTCTGGCGTTGCCGCAAGAATGGCCTGAATGTCATCGATGAAGCCCATGCGAAGCATCTCGTCGGCTTCGTCCAGTACCAGGGCTTTCAGTGTATCCAGCTTGAGTGTGCCCCGCCTCAGATGGTCCAGCAGACGGCCAGGCGTGCCGACAATGACCTGAACACCACGCTTGAGCGCCTTGAGCTGGGGGTAGAAGTCCTGGCCGCCATAGATCGGCAGCACGTGGAAATTCTTGAAGCTGCTGGCGTATGTGGTAAATGCTTCGGCGACCTGGATGGCGAGCTCGCGGGTGGGCGTAAGCACCAGGATCTGCGGCACATTGCTGGTACGCTCAATACGGCTGAGCAGCGGCAGGGCAAACGCAGCGGTCTTGCCGGTACCGGTCTGGGCCGTTCCCAGCAGGTTGTCACCGTTCAAAAGGATGGGTATGGCCTGGGCCTGAATGGGCGACGGTGTTTCGTAACCAACAGTGGCAACGGCTTCGAGAACAGCCGGATCAAGGCCGAGGTCGGCAAAAGATTCTATTGACATGAAATAACTCGGGATTCGAAGAGTAAGGCGCGGCGTGGGCTGCGCGTGGTGTGGCACAGTATACCTCTTTGGCGTATTGTTTTGTACGCCTACGAGGCGACTGACGATAGGTAATTACAACGGGAACTAACCGAATGAATTTTGACGAGTTATTGGCTGGTGATGACAAAAGCGGCTTGACTATGCCGGCGTCCTGGGGACAGGGTCGGGCAACATTTGGCGGTTTGGTTGCCGCCCTGGCATTTGACCGGATGGAGAAGGCGGTAGCCCCAGGACGCCCGATGCGCTCAATGCAGGTGTCGTTTGTGGGCCCTGTGACAGCGGATGAGGAAGTGGTTGTCGACACCCGCCTCTTGCGGGAAGGCAAGGCGGTTAGTCAGGCCCAGGCCCATCTTTTGCAGAACGGCGAGACCAGGCTGGCGGCCCTGGCAAGCTTTGGTGGCGGCCGCGACTCCACCGTCAATGTGGAAGCCCTGGCGGCGCCTGAGGCCGCTGATCCTGAAACTTGCGAATCACTGCCTTACATCCGGGGGGTAACCCCGGAGTTTACCCAGCACATCGAAATGCGCTGGGCTTTCGGTTCCATGCCGTTCAGCGGCAAAGGCGGGCGCGAAATGGGCGGATGGATGCGTTTCCGGTCAGCGCCGGAAATCATGACCGACGCCCATATCGTGGCACTGATTGACGCCTGGCCGCCGGCTCTGCTACCTCATCTGAAGCAACCGGCGCCCGCGAGTTCCCTGAGCTGGGCCTTTGACATCGTGCACCCGCGACCGGAAATCAAGGCCGATGACTGGCTACTCTATCGCGCCACCATAGACCAGGCCGGGTCCGGCTATGGTCACACCCATGCCGGTATATGGACCCGGCAGGGAGAACTGGTGGCATTGAGCAGACAGACGGTGACAGTGTTTGGCTAGAACTCGTTGTGGGGAGAAACCAAAGCCCGAGCTGTCGTCAGGCGGCGAGCTCGTGTTTACAGGCATCGATGATGACTCTGGCGAAATCTTCAGGTGAGTCTTCCTGAAGAAAATGGCCCCCTCTCAGCGTGATATGAGGTTGGCCGTGGGCACCGGGAATATGGCGCTGGAGGTAGCGATCGCCGCCATGGTGAATGGGGTCACCGCTACTGAAACAGGTTATGAACGGTTTTTTCCACTTTCGCAGGATTTCCCATGCTGCCCTGTTGGCCAGGCTTGCCGGGTCTGCAGGAGCGATGGGCACGAGCCGTGGAAAAGCTCGAGCGCCCGCTTTATACATGGCGGTGGGGAAAGGTGCCTCATAGGCATCAAGTTCAGCGCGGGTGAGGGTGCGGGCTGTACCCAGCTGGATAATCCGGCTGATGGGAAACCAGGGACTGTAGCGGGCAAAGGCCTTCCAGACCGTGAATACTGCAGGCACGCTCTCCTCGCCCGTGGGTAGTGTGCCGTTACCCACGATAATCCGCTCGAATCGGTGCGGATGCTTGGCGACCAGCCGCAGGCCCAGTAAGGAGCCCCAGTTCTGGCAGACCAGGGTGATATGCCGGAGGTCGAGAGCTTCCAGCCATCTTTCAAGCCAGAGAAGGTGATTCTCATAGCTGTAGTCAGCTATATCCACCGGCTTGTCGGATTTGCCAAAGCCAATCAGATCCGGGGCAAGTACCCGGTGACCCGCTTCAGCGATCCTCGGGATCATGTGGCGATAGAGGTAGGACCAGGAAGGCTCACCGTGAAGCATGACTATCGGGTGCCCCGTGGCCTTGCCTTCGTCAACGTAGTGCATTCTCAGCCCAGGTCCGACGTCCAGATAGCGTGGTTCAAAAGGGTAATCTGCAAGCCCCGCAAAGCGGGCCTCGTCGGTTCTTAGGATACGCATGCCATCGACTGTCCTGACTGATTGGTGCGCGGCCGGTGCCCCGGCCAGATCAGGATTAGCTTAAATCAGATGGCCCGAAAATATGTTTCGTTTGCGTAACAGAGCGTTGCCCGATTGCGTCAGGATGCGATATCGACAATGCTGGAAGGATTTTCCAGGTTAGCGAGGGCCGCGTCACAGCAGTTCAGAACACCGCAGTCGTCTGCCTGGCAGAGCCCAACAACGTCGCAGGGGAGCTCAAAACGTTGTGCGCCTTCGTTACGAAAAACTTTGGCGCGGGAGAGCGTGGAGCTGCAATGACCACATAAAAGCGTGGGTACTACCGAACCTTCTGCCAGACGCGCCTCGAAATGTTCCTCTTTCACCATTTTCCTTCTCCTTTGTTCCCCTGAATCCCTGGGATGACTCTGATGTTGGTAACCTTGATTTTGAAATTCTATAGGCTCAATGCTCAATTATAGGGCTGTCTTATTACATTTAAAGGTTAGGAGTCAACTGTACCGTCGGGACGCCGATTCGAGCGTTTGTCCTCCCAGTCCAGTGACTTGGGGTCATACCAGCCCAGAGCGTCCATCACCCGGCGCCGTGTCGGATTGGACAGGGTGTCCCACAGCACCAGGAAGTCTTCAAGCCCCTGGTCCCGCTGTCTTTTCTGTTTGCTCTGCAGCCGTCTTAACAACAGTGGCAGGTGCAGGGCCTGGCCTAACTGGCCGGGCACCAGTACCTCCTGGCCCATGATCTTTTTTCGATGGGTCCGGCTTGCCAATACTCGCTCAAGCGCCCGAACAGCCTCCAGAGCAGTGTCTGTGTCCATGGTTTCGCGATCCAATGATCCCGCCTGTCTTGTCTGGTTCCCGTGATTGCCGCAATATTTCCAAGATCAAACTACCACTATAACGTGCCTTTGATGACGCTGACCATGACCGTCGTGCTAGGCTGTGATCAGCACCTGAGCACGCGCATCGCCGATCATGCCGGCTTCGGGGAGATGGAAGCGGGGAGTAAAAGAGGTTATGTACGAAGCTTTGGAGAGGCGGTCTTTTCTGGCTGCACTTTTATTGGTGTCCCTGGCATTTATCCTGTTGATGAAGCCTTTTGCCGGCCCTATCTTCTGGGCGGTGGCCATCGCGCTGATTTTTTATCCGGTCCAGCAGGGTCTGCTCAGGAGGCTCGGCGACAGGCCCAACACCATTGCTCTGCTCACGTTGCTTATATGCCTGATCATCGTGGTTATTCCGGTTATCGTCCTGATTTCCTCCCTGGTGGCAGAGGGCATGTGGCTATACCAGGCGATTCAGAGCGGTGAGCTTCGCCCAGGCGAGTATATCGACAAAATCAATGCCTCCTTTCCTGCGATAGAAGCGTTCCTCTCCCAGTTCAACATTGATTTTGCCTCCCTCAGGGATCGCGCCTCCAATGCCTTTGTCGGAGGCAGCCAATTTCTTGCCAAGCAGGCCCTCGGGTTCGGCCAGAACACCTTTCAGTTTTTCCTGGGACTGGCACTGATGGGCTACCTGGCCTTTTTTCTGCTGCGGGACGGTACCAAACTGGTTGAGTTGCTGATCAAGGCGCTACCCCTTGGTGATGAGCGTGAGCGCCTGCTTTTTGCGAAGTTTGCGGAGGTTACCCGGGCGACCGTAAAAGGGAATCTGCTAATAGCGATAATCCAGGGGGCGCTGGGTGGTGGCATTTTTTGGGCACTGGGTATTCAGGGCGCGCTGTTGTGGGGTGTGGTCATGGCTGTGGTTTCACTCATTCCGGCGGTTGGCGCAGCTATTGTCTGGATTCCCGCCGCGCTCTACCTTGCGGCTATCGGAAGTATCATTCCGGCCGTCATACTGACCGTTTTTGGTGTGGTGGTTATTGGTCTGGCCGACAACATCCTTCGGCCGATCCTGGTGGGCCGGGATACCAAACTGCCGGATTACATTGTGCTGCTGTCCACCCTCGGCGGAATCGTGATGTTCGGTATTAATGGGTTTGTGATGGGGCCGCTGGTGGCAGCCCTTTTCATGGCCTTTTGGGGCATCTTTATTCGTGAGTTCAGTGAGGGTTCGGGTTCCCGTCGGCAGGCCGAAGCCCTCCCTCCCGAGGAGAGACCGGGCCAGACTGAGGTTCAGTTGTCAGATTGTGACGCAGCTCACAAAGAGCAGGGCAAGCCAGACTAAGTTGAAGACATGGCACGCCCCCCGCGCCAAGTGTGCTAAGGTTAAGGATTAGTAATGGTTTTGCTCGGTGCAGCCAGGTTCGATGTGAATTGAGCCAGGCCAAGTCTTATAAAAACGCAGTAGGAGTTGCTCATGTTCGGTTCCGGTACCAGCTATTCACGCAAACTAATGGTTTCAGGTGCACTCGTCGTTCTTCTCACGGGTGCTGCGGTCACCGCTCAGGCAAGCGAGACAGTAGCGCTCAAGCATGCCCTTTATGGTGCGGGTTACGAGGTAAACAACGTCAATACTTCAATGGACGCTGGCACCCGGGCGTCCCTGGAGGCATTCCAGAGCGATCATCCGGATCTGACCGTTACGGGTGAGGTTGATGAAGCGACAAAAAAGGCGCTGGGTATCCTGTCAGTAGAAGTGGCGGCAATGTCCCAGGGCTCGTCCCAGACCGCCAGCGCCGACACCAATGCTGCACCAGAGCCCCGGGCTGAAAAGGCCCAGGCAGAGGAAGCGGTCGAAGAAGACGATGATGGCGGCTGGTCCTTCTTTAACTGAGCCATTTTTGGATGTAGCCGGGCCCTTTCATGATATTGGAGCATTCGGACCCAAAGCCTGAATTTGGGCCCGAGTGCTCAGCACCACCTCAGTCCAGTTTTGTCAGATCCCGGACAGCGCCCTTGTCTGCACTTGTTGCCAGCAGCGCATAGGCCTTGAGGGCAGCGGAAACCTTTCTAGGCCGTGGATGCTCAGGGTGCCAGCCTGACTGGTCGCGGGCCTCACGGCGGCGGTCAAGTTCCTGTTGGTCCAGCTGGAGATGAAGGGCTCGGTTGGGTATGTCAATGCGGATAAGGTCGCCGTTCTCCACCAGTCCTATTGCGCCCCCTGAGGCAGCTTCCGGCGAAGCATGACCAATAGAGAGACCGGATGTGCCCCCGGAGAATCGACCATCGGTCAACAGCGCACAACATTTGCCCAGACCTTTTGATTTAAGGTAGCTGGTGGGGTACAGCATTTCCTGCATGCCTGGTCCGCCTTTGGGTCCCTCGTACCGTATTACTACGACCTCCCCGGGTTGAACCTGGTCGTCCAGAATGCCAGCCACCGCTGCTTCCTGGCTTTCGTATACACGAGCGGGGCCTTCGAAGACAAAAATGCTTTCGTCGACCCCTGCGGTTTTGACAACACACCCGTCCAGGGCCAGGTTCCCGAACAGAACCGCCAGGCCGCCTTCCTTCGAGTAGGCATGCTCTGCACTGCGGATGCAGCCCTGTGCCCGGTCACCGTCCACCGAGGGCCAGCGGGTGCTTTGACTGAAAGCCTGCTGGGTCGGGATGCCCGCCGGCCCGGCCCGGAAGAACTGAATCACGTCCGGGCTCGGGTTACGCATGATGTCCCAGGCCTCGAGTGCTTGGCCCAGGGTTCGCGCGTGGACGGTAGGTACATCCGCTTTAATCAGTCCGGCCCGCTCAAGCTCGCCGAGAATACCCATAACACCTCCGGCCCGGTGCACATCCTCCATGTGGTAGAGCGGGGAGTTGGGCGCCACTTTGCATAACTGAGGAACTTTCCGTGACAGTTGGTCGATTTCGTTCAGGGTAAAGGCAACGCCGCCTTCTTGGGCTGCTGCCAGCAAATGCAGGATGGTATTGGTTGAGCCCCCCATGGCGACGTCAAGCACCATGGCATTTTCAAAGGCCGCCATGGATGCAATGCTCAGCGGCAACACACTGGCGTCATCTTCCTCGTAATAGCGTTTGGCATTCTCCACAATCTGTCGTCCTGCCTTCAGGAACAGGGTTTCGCGATCAGAATGTGTTGCCAGCATGGAACCATTGCCAGGCAGCGAAAGACCAATGGCTTCGGTCAGGCAATTCATCGAGTTTGCGGTAAACATGCCGGAACAGGAACCGCAGGTGGGGCAGGCGCTACGCTCATACTCTTCGACCATTTCATCGGTGGCGTTCGGGTCGGCGGCAATGACCATGGCATCGACCAGGTCGAGCTTGTGTTCGGACAGCTTGGTTTTGCCAGCCTCCATCGGACCACCGGACACGAAAATGGCCGGTATGTTCAGTCTCAAGGCGGCCATCAGCATGCCCGGGGTAATCTTGTCGCAGTTTGAGATGCACACAAGGGCGTCGGCGCAGTGAGCATTAACCATGTATTCCACGGAGTCGGCAATGATTTCCCGAGATGGAAGTGAGTACAGCATGCCGTCATGGCCCATGGCGATACCGTCGTCAACTGCAATGGTATTGAATTCTTTTGCCACGCCGCCGGCGGCCTCGATTTCGCGACAGACCAGTTGCCCAAGGTCCTTCAGGTGCACGTGCCCCGGCACAAACTGGGTAAATGAGTTGGCCACCGCGATAATGGGCTTGCCGAAGTCGTCGTCTTTCATGCCGGTGGCACGCCATAGGGCCCGTGCTCCAGCCATATTACGGCCGGCGGTGGATGTTTTGGAGCGGTACTGGGGCATGTCGAGAGTCTCTTATAACTGAAAATCGCAAAAGCATACCAGAATCATGACAGGGCGCATGGCTGTTTTGGCGGGCTCCGGTTACAATTTGCAACAAACTGCTCACTGACTGCACTGGCTGGTATTCGGTGGCCGACTTGACTCGGGCTACCAGGTGCGAAGGTGTGGGCATGGCGTTGTCTTGCTTGTCCCTGAATGGTTGGGTGCCCCGTATCCGGCACTCCTGAACGGAGAATGACGTTGGCCAGCCCCGAAAGTCTTATATTGCAGCGCCTGAAGAAGCTGCAGCCCCTGAAGCGCCTGACTGACGAGCAGTTGATACTGCTGGCGGATCGTTGTGAGCGTAAGCGTCATAGAGCTGGTGAGCGGGTTTTGCAACGCGGTGATCAGGATGGCCTGGAGTATTTTCTGCTCGAGGGCATGGTCGATCTATGCTCGGCTGATGGGCGGAATACCAGGATAGAGGCAGATACCGAAAAAGCCGTTAATGCCATAGCACGGCTTCAGCCCCGTATGTACGATGTGACAGCTGCCAGCGCCTGTGAGTTTCTTGTGGTCAACCAGGGCGTGTTGGCACAAATGCTCCGCTCGGCGCCAATTCGGCAGGTTGAAATGGACTCGCTGCAAGAAGAAAGCGGCGCAGGTGAAGAGCATCGTCTGCTGATGGAGTTCTACGCAGAGCTTAGGTCAAACCAGCTGTCCCTGCCCAGTGTTCCCGATGTGGCGTGGAAGGTTCGCCGGGCTGCGGACCGTGAGGATTCGACAGCTGAACAGATCGCCCAGGTAATAACGGCAGACCCGGCCATGGCGGCGAAGCTGGTGAGGGCCTGTAACAGCCCCTTATACCGTGGATTTAACGACATACGAAATGTGCGTGAAACGGTAGTCAGGCTTGGCACCCGGACCACCCGGCAACTGGTCACGGTGTTTTCCATGCGGGAGGTGTTCAAAACCCGTCAGCCCGAGCTGCAGAAGCTAATGGACCATCTCTGGCGTCACTCCCGCGAAGTTGCTGCCCTGTGTTGGGTTCTGGCAGATAGCGTGACCAGGCTGGACCCGGAGGAAGCGCTTCTTGCCGGACTGCTGCATGACATCGGCACGGTGCCAGTATTAGTGCGGGCCGAAAACCACGCCATTGAGCCCGAGCAATTGCAAAAGGCCATTGCAGAGCTGCGTGGGGATGTAGGGGCGGCAGTGCTGGAGAACTGGGAGTTTCCCGTCTCTTTTGTCGAAGCTGCCAGGCACGCCGAAGACTGGCATTTTGAGAGCAGCGGCGCGGCGCCGCAGCTTGTGGATATTGTCATTGTTGCCCAGCTACACGCTATGATCGGTAGCGATCAAGGCGCTGACCTGCCGGCTTTTGAGGCGGTACCGGCGTATCATCGGCTGGGGGAGCTGGAACTGAACGCCTCCCGTAGTCTGCAGATTTTGACCCAGGCCCGGGCCCGGGTGGACGAAGTCCACCGCTTACTGTCTATTCACTGAAGCCGGCGCCGCCATACGACTGACAGAGTTACTTATGCATGTACCACTTTTTCCACTCAACTCGATTATTCTGCCGCGGGGTCGCATTCCACTGCAGCTGTTTGAGCCCCGCTACGTTGATATGCTCACCCGCTGCCTGAAGGAAGATCGTGGCTTTGTGGTGGTGCTGCTTCGGGAAGGCCTGGAAACCAGCACAGCCGCCGCTTTCTATGATATTGGCACTTACGTCCGCATTGTGGATTTCCAGCAGATGGATAACGGTTTGCTTGGCATTACCGTGGAAGGCGAAGCCAAGGTCACCGTGGTAAAAACCTGGAAGGCCCCGGATGGCTTGAACATGGGGGATGCGGAGGTGCTTCTGGATGAAGTGGATCTGCCTGTGCCCCTGGCCTTTTCCGAACTCCCGGTCGTGCTCAGGGCTCTGCTGAAGCATCCGGTAGTGAATGAGTTGGAAATGAAAGTGAATTTCGAGGATGCACGGGAGGTTGGCTGGCGTTTAACGGAATTGCTGCCTCTGGATAAGCAGGAAAAACAGAAGCTGGTTGAACTGCAGGACCCGATTGAGCGCCTCAACAGACTCCATGCTCTTCTTGAGGCGCTCGAATAATTCAGCTTAACGCCGGGCTGTAGGCAATTACCGCGGTGGGCCAAACCAGAGTCACGTAGCCTGCAGCCAGGGCACACCAGGCGACCAGTAACAGCACGTTCGGTCCATCAAGCCGTAGCGGGTAGTGGTCGTATCTGCTGAAACTTGCGCGAACATAGCCACAGATCGCAAAGCCCAGCAGCAGGCCCCCTACAATGTCCGTAAGCCAGTGCACGCCCAGGTAAACTCGACTTAGCGCGACCAGGATCACGGGAGCCAGCACAGCAAGATAGACGCGCCAGCGTTTCTGGCTGGCCAGCTCCCTGGCCACAAAACTGCCGATCAGGCCAAACAGGACGGCGGCGCCAGCGGCATGGCCGCTCGGGTAGGCGGCCGATTCCGGTGGCGACATTATGGTTACCGGCCTAGGCACGGCAAACCCGTGCTTCATCAGCCACACGGCTCCTGTGGCAATGCCAAGCGCCGCTCCTACATGAAGTGCCGCAGCGTAATAACCCCGCCAGCTCAAGACCAGTATCCCGAGCCCTGCGCTCAAGGTAAGAAATAGGGCATCTCCGAGTAATGTCAGCCCAAGCGCCAACGGGTCGAAAAACGGATGCCGCAGAGTGAGAAAAAAGTCCAGGGCAAGAAGATTCAGAGGGTCGAGAAGGTCAGTGGCGACAGCCAGCACCGACCAGATAATAAACAGCGCTGTGGCAGCGACGGCCAGGGTTAGTGACGCCAGTGGAAATTCGCCGCCGCGGTCTGGCCGCTGGCTGGTCAGCGCTCGCCAAAAGGCATGGCTGGTGTCGTACTGAGCCATAAAGGCCTGCACCCGGCGGTATACGGCACTGCTATTATCCAGCCGCAACTGGACTCGCACAAACAGCAGATAGGCAAGGGCAAGAAGCCCTAGGCTGGCACCGAGAACGGGATAGAGGTGGGGCGGAAGGTCGATCTTCTCAGTCAGGGCGCTTCCCACCAGATATCCCGGCAGAACATACACCGGCGCCCACGCCAGAGCCGAGGCGAGGTTGAAGGCCAGAAAACGACGGCCATCCATGTCGAACGCCCCGGCGACGAGGGGAATGACCGGCCGTATAGGGCCGACGAAGCGACCGAGAACAACACTTTTACCGCCGTGTTGAGCAAAGAAATGTTCACCCCGAATCATCACGCCCGGGTATCGGCTCACTGGCCATATAAGGTGGAGGCGACCGCGAAAATGGCGGCCAAGCCAGAAGCTCACGTTGTCGCCGAGAACAGCCCCCAGGCCGGCCCACGCCAACGCTTCCATGACCGGCATGGAGGTTTTTCCGGCCAGAGCTGCTGCAGCAAACAGAAGTGCCACACCAGGGACCACCAGTCCGGCCAGGGCAAGGGATTCAATAAAAGCGATCAGTACCAAAGCCACGGCCAACCAGCCGGGATTCTGGGAGAGCCAGGCAGAGAGCGCCTGAATCCATTCAGGCATGATCAGCGGGCAGCGCCATGGCTGAACCAGATGGAGTCATGGCCGCGCTTCATGGCTTCCTGCAAGGCCTCGTGAGCCCGGTCCCGCAGGGCGTCATAGCGGGTATCTGACGATACCCGGGTGGTACAGCCCAGACTAACAGTCAGCCTTCCCACCACAGGCCAGCGATGTTCACCCAGAGTACGCCGAATGCGCTCGGCAATGACCCGTAGACCTTCCTCCGGGGTGAAGGGCAAAATCAGGAAAAACTCGCCGTTGTCCAGGGCGTAAAGGGTATCGCCCGCCCGGATAACCTCAAACAACTGCTGGGTTACCTCCCGTGTTAGTGCCTGCTGGCCATCCTCCCCGTGAAGGTTCCTTACCTCGTCCATGTAGTCGAGACCCAGCTTGATAACAGACAGGCAATGCCCCGTAACAATGGCCCGGCTGATTTCCTTTTGCAGGGTCTCGTCGAGAAACCGCGCATTGTGAGCACCGGTAACGGGGTCGGTTATGGCAAGATCCTCAGCGGACTGGGCCATGTGATTGTAGTGCCAGATGTAGAAGGCGGCCGTGCTGAGAAGAATAAGGGCTGACGCCATGATCAGCAGGGCATCCGGTAGGGCTAGCTGGGTAAAAACATACAAGGCCAGGGCGGCGCATAGGGCCAGAGAGAGCGCCACTCCCTGGCGTAAGGGCAGCACCAATACATTCAGCACCAGAGCCGGCAGGCACCAGTAACTGACGTCGGTCCGCTCCAGGGTCACCAGGGCAGCCATCAGTGCAATATTGAGGAGGCTCAGGATAACAAGGTGACCGGGAGCTCGAAGCTGATGCCGACGACACAGCAGCGTATAGATCGCGCCGCCGGCGGTCAGCACAACCAGGGTGCTTGCCAGGTAGAAGAGTTCGTAGAAGCCGTAGCGAAGGTTTTGGGCGGCCAGGCTGATAATGAACAGGGCCGCGAGAATATAGGCGGTAAAATGGGTATAGGTTCGTAACCGGGTTTCAGTCATGGTTGTTCGACTCCGTTGACCTGGTCGCTGGTGTCCGAATTGCGTTGCTCAGACCAGGCGCTATAGGACTGTACCCGGTTGCCACCCTGACGCTGGGCCCGTCGGAGGGCATTTGCTGCTGACTGCTGTAGGCTGTCGGCGTCGTCGCCAATGTTCAGCCCTGCAACCCCTGCGCTTACGGTAAGGTCAAGCTCATGGGAGGCCAGAAGTGCGCTCAGGCCCCTGCGAATCTGGTTCGCTTTGCTGGCCGCATCTGCGGAGGTGTTACCAGGCAGAATAACCAGAAACTGTAGGTCAGCCACCCGGTAGTAGCTGTCAAAGTCCCGCAACTGGGAGTGCAGAAACCGTCCAATTCTGGGCAGGATCGCCCTGATATCAGCATCAGGGTCGGTATCGCTAAGGTGGGTATCGAGACCGACCATCACAATGGCCATGTCGGTACCTTCCCGCTCGCTACGCTGTATTTCCTTGTGAAGGTCGGCAGACAGATACTCCCGGCTTGCTGCCTGGGTCAGTTCGTCTGTCCGGCGCAGGGGCGCGAGCTGAAGACTCTTGTATTCACGGAGGAAAACCAGCACACAGGACAAGGCTGTGGTCAGAAACATGGAACTGACCAATTGATGCCGATTGGCGCCCAGGCTGATGGTCATGCCCGAGGCGATGACCGCGAGCAGGCAGGCCAGGGTGACCGCTGCCGCGAGTCCCAGGGGCAGGGTTGCGAAAGCAGCCAGGGGTATGACAAACAACCAGTGGGTGAGACTGAGCGGCCCCAGCCAGAGGCTTGCCAGCAGTTCCAGGGCCAGCAGGATGACCAGTCCGCGATGCAGGGATAGCCAGGGCTGGCGGGCATGAACCTGGCGGGCAGCAGGTGTTGTCCAGATCAGGGCGGCACCGGTAACCGCCGCCAGGCCAGCCAGCCAGCCAACGGTCACGAATGCATAGACCGCCAGGGCGAGAAGAATAAAACAACTGACCCGGGCAAACCGTGTCAGTAGGAACTTTTCGGCCATCTGGGCCATGCTTTCAATCCTTAATCGTGGTCCGGTTCGGCCTGAAGCTGTCAGATCCTGAAGCCGTATTATCCAGTAATCTTTCATGCCGCGGTATGATAGAGCAACTCCCGGAATTGTCTAATCCCCTGAAGGAGTGATCCAGCGTACAATTGGTTCAGCGTACAGTTGCAAGGTGCGAACCGCGCACCCTACAGGTACAGTAGGCACTTTAACGTTAGATGTGGATAGGTCCAACAAAGGTTTTTTCGATGGATATCGCAGCTTATATGGCTGAAGTGGGCCAGCAGGCCCGTTCGGCGGCAACCGTGATGGCTCGTTCGACCACTCAGGTACGCAACGATGCCCTGCTGGCAATGGCCGAGGCTCTGGATGAGGCACGCCACGAACTGGCTCTGGCCAATATCAGGGATCTTGAGAAAGGGAAGGAAAATGGCCTGGAGTCGGCGATGATTGATCGCCTTGAACTTACGCCAGCACGGATTGATGCCATGATCGAAGGCCTCAGACAAGTAGCCGTCCTGCCTGACCCGATCGGTGAAATAACCGGCATGACCTACCGGCCCTCCGGTATACAGGTGGGCAAAATGAGGGTTCCCCTCGGCGTCATCGGTATTATCTACGAGTCCCGACCCAACGTGACGGTGGAGGCCGCGAGCCTCTGCCTGAAGTCCGGTAATGCCACCGTTCTGCGTGGGGGCTCTGAAGCCATTCATTCAAATCAGGCGATCGCTGCCTGCATCAGAAAGGGGCTGGTAGCCGTCGGGCTGCCCGAAACCGCCGTTCAGGTGATAAGGACTACGGACCGGGCTGCGGTTGGGGAACTGATCACCATGCCCCAATATGTTGATGTTATTGTCCCCAGGGGCGGAAAAGGTCTGATCGAACGTATCAGCAGGGACGCCCGAGTGCCGATGATCAAGCATCTTGACGGGGTGTGTCATGTCTACATAGACGGTCAGGCCGATCCCGGCAAAGCGCTAAGGGTAGCCGTCAATGCCAAAACCCAGCGTTATGGCACCTGCAACACCATGGAAACCCTTCTGGTTGCCCGGGATGTGGCCGAAGCCCTGATGCCGGAGGTTGTTCGCGCGTTTGAGGCCAAAGGGGTGGAGCTAAGGGCCTGCCCGGTCAGTCGCGACCTGGTCGGCAGCCTTCACGCAGCAACAGAAGAGGACTGGAGTACCGAATACCTGGCGCCTGTGCTGGCGATCCGGGTTGTCGAAGGCCTGGACGCAGCCATCGAACATATAAACCGGTACGGATCCCACCATACCGACAGCATCATTACCGAGAATTATACCCGCGCCAGGCGTTTTATCACTGAGGTGGATTCAGCCTCGGTCATGGTGAACGCCTCGACCCGGTTCGCGGATGGCTTCGAGTATGGGCTGGGTGCCGAGATCGGTATCTCCACCGATAAAATTCACGCCCGTGGCCCGGTAGGGCTGGAAGGACTCACTTCCCAAAAATACGTGGTTTTCGGTGACGGGCATGTGCGGACATGAGCGCTAGATGCACGTAATTTTCGGCGGTACCTTTGATCCTGTTCACCACGGGCATCTGAGATTGGCTGTGGAACTAAGAGAGCGCCTTGGGGTCACAAGGCTGGCCCTGGTGCCGTCACATGTGCCTCCCCACCGGGAGTCGCCGGGCGCAAGCAGCGAAGATAGGTTGCGACTGCTGGAGCTGGCGATCGAGGGCGAACCAGGCCTGTATATTGATGAGCGCGAGCTTGGGCGGGCAGGGTCTTCTTTCACAGCGGACACGCTCCGTCAGTTGCGGTCCGAGTTGGGCCCTGACGAACCTGTGGCCATGGTGGTGGGCGCCGATGCCTTTGCCGCCTTTGATCAGTGGCGGGACTGGCAAGGTATTCCGTCCCTGGCGCACATCATTGTTGTGAATCGGCCGGGTACCGTGGTGGACCCGGGCAGCGCGGCAGGCCGGCTTCTGGCGGAGCGCCGTGCCGATTCGCCTGACCAGTTGCACGGCCGGCCCGGTGGTTTGTGCCTGACGCTTGATCTGCCACTGCTGGCGATTTCAGCCACCGGCATTCGTGAGCGGATCGGCTCCGGTCGCTCGCCGCGGTATTTGCTGCCTGATCGGGTGTGGGCGGAGATCCGGGCGCGAAAGCTGTACGGAGCCGTCCGGTAGCCAAATTGGTGATTTTTTCACCTGCCATGGTGCGAAGGTTTAGTGCTACAATCTCGCCCATAAATTATCAGCCAGCCGGCGCATCCAGTCCCGGCGGCGCTCTAACAGGGTGATTATGCAGGCAGAGCAATTGAAGGAAATTGTGGTTAATGCGCTCGAAGACGTTAAGGCCCAGGACATCAGTGTGATTGATGTACGCGGCCGGACCAGTGTCACGGACTATATGGTTCTCGCTTCAGGTACCTCCAACCGTCACGTCCGGTCCCTGGCAGATTCGGTCGTTACGGAAGCCAAAGGCAATGGTGTTCGCTCTGCCAATGTTGAAGGGGCCAATGCCAGCGACTGGATTCTGGTGGATCTGGGAGACATCGTGGTTCATGTCATGATGCCTGCCACCCGCGAGTTCTACGATCTGGAGCGGCTCTGGCGGGACGCGCCAGACATGGGCGCTTCAGGCAGCGAATAAGTATGCGTTTACGGCTGGTCTGCGTAGGGCAGAAAATGCCGGAGTGGGTCAGCCTGGGTTTTCAGGAGTATGCCCGCCGTATGCCCCCTGAGTTATCCCTTGAGCTGGTGGAAGTAGCCCTGGCCCACCGAGGCAAGAACGCTGACGTCGCCCGTCTGGTTCTGCGCGAGGGTGAGTCGGTTCTGGCAGCTACAGGCAAGGCCGACAGGATTGTTGCGCTTGAGGTCAGCGGCCGGTCCTGGAGTACCGAACAACTGGCAGGCCAGCTTGAGGGATGGCAGCAGGACGGGCGAGACGTGAGCTTTTTGGTGGGAGGGCCGGATGGACTTTCTGACGCCTGCCGGGCCAGAGCTGATCAGCAGTGGTCTCTTTCCCCCCTGACTTTGCCCCATCCGCTGGTTCGGATTGTGCTGGCAGAGCAGCTCTATCGTGCCTGGTCCATTACCCGTAATCACCCTTATCACCGCGTTTAGATGTTTTTGACAGGATTTACGTATGCCCTGGGGTGAATTCAAGGACACAGCCGGCGAGCGCCGGGTCTTTCAGCGCCGAACCCTTGCTGTTGTGGTTATCCTTTTGTTGCTCATGGGGGTGCTGGTCGCCCGTATGTACCAACTTCAGATAGTCCAGCACGAAACCTTTTCGACCATGTCGGATAAAAATCGTGTCCAGGTGCAGTCTGTGGCGCCTACCCGGGGGCTGGTGTACGATCGCAATGGCGTGCTTCTGGCGGAGAACCGCCCGGTTTTTAGTGTCACTGTTGTGCCCGAACGGGTCGGCAGCCTTGACGAGACACTGATCGAGCTCCAGCGCTTCCTGAGCATCTCTGACGAAGATCTTGACCGTTTTCACCGCAGGCTGAAAGAACGGCGCCGTCCCTTTCAGGAGATCCCCCTGCGCTATGACCTGAATGAGCAGGAAATTGCCAGTATGGCGGTGCATCGACATGAACTTCCCGGGGTCGAGGTCAATGCCGAGCTTGTCCGCTATTACCCCCATGCTGAAATGACAGCCCACGCCCTGGGTTACGTGGGCCGGATTAACCGTGATGAGTTGCAGCGTATCGATCCCGTTGACTATGCCGGTACCAACTACATTGGCAAGTCGGGTATTGAGCGATTCTACGAAGACCTGCTTCACGGCACCGTCGGCTACCAGCACGTTGAAACCAACGCCCGTGGTCGGACGCTCAGGGTTCTGGAGCAGGAAAGCTCGGTCCCCGGGGCTGACATTTCCCTGCATCTTGATATGCGCCTGCAAGATCGCGCCTTTTCACTACTGGAAGGCCGGCGGGGTGCTGTTGTGGCCATTGAGCCGGAAACCGGGGGCGTGCTGGCGCTTGCCAGTGTCCCGGGTTTCGACGCCAACCTGTTTGTGACGGGGATTGGGGTAGAGGCTTATCGCGAACTCAACGAATCCCTCGATAAACCACTCTTCAATCGGGCACTAAGAGGTCAGTATCCTCCCGGTTCTACTATCAAACCGATGCTGGGCATTGCGGGGCTCGATACGGATACCGTAACCCGGGAGTTTACCATCTGGGACCCGGGCTACTACCAGATCAAGTCCAAGGGGCGTCGTTACCGGGATTGGAAGCGAAGTGGGCATGGTTGGGTCGATCTGAACGACGCCATCGCAGAGTCCTGTGATATCTATTTTTATGATATGGCCGTCAAGATGGGGGTCGATCATATGCACGATTACCTGACCCAGTTCGGCTTCGGGGAGCAGACAGCCCTCGATATCAGTGGAGCTCTGCCTGGGCTGGTTCCGTCACGGGATTGGAAGCGGGCATTTCGGAATGAACCCTGGTATCCGGGGGATTCGGTGAATATGGGAATCGGTCAGGGCTTCAACCTGGCCACCCCGCTTCAGCTCGCTACAGCCACTGCCACTATGGCCAACCGTGGTCGCTGGGCTCAGCCTCGTCTTCTGAAACAGGTCATAGGTGATGCGCCAACAACAGAAGCGCTGCCTGAGCAGCAACGCCAGGACATCGTGCTGAACAATCCCGACGACTGGAATTTCATCATCAACGGCATGAAAGATGTCATGCACGGCCCCAAGGGCACGGCGCGGGCGGCTGGCAAGGATGCCTCTTATCTTATGGCAGGCAAAACCGGTACCGCCCAGGTCTTCAGCCTAGCGGAGGATGAGGAATATGAGGAAGAAGAGGTCAGGGAGCGGCTAAGGGACCATGCGTTGTTTATTGGCTTTGCTCCCATCGATAATCCCAAAATTGCGGTGGCAGTCATAGTCGAGAACGGGGGCAGTGGCAGTGGAACTGCTGCGCCTCTGGCGCGGGCCATGTTCGATGCTTGGTTACTGGAATTCAACGCCGAGGAGGCCGGGCTGATTGTCGGTGCCGCTGAAGGGGTTTCACCCTAGTGGCCAGTCGTGATTTTCTGCAGAAGCTACCATCCCAGCAATTAACCCAGTCTCGCGGGTTCTGGTCCATGGTGCACCTGGATCCGATTTTGCTGGTGCTGTTAATTGGCCTGGTCGGCTTTGGCCTGGTCATACTTTACAGTGGCGGGGATGGCAGGATTGAACTGGTGAAGGGCCAGGGTGTCCGTATTGCTCTGGCTTTCCTGGTAATGGTGGTTTTTGCCCAGCTCGATCCGGCAGTGTACCGGCGTTGGGCCCCCTGGCTGTATCTGGTCGGTATGGCGGGTCTGGTGGCGGTCCTGTTGACAGGTGTCGGTGCCAAGGGTGCCCAGCGCTGGCTCGCGCTTCCGGGGTTGCCGCGATTCCAGCCGTCTGAGCTTATGAAGCTGGTGGTGCCTATGATGGCCGCCTGGTATCTGTCCCGGCACTTCCTGCCGCCAAGGCTTTCACGGGTGGCCTTGGCCCTGGTGCTTGTTTTCATACCCATGGGACTGATTGTAAAACAGCCTGACCTGGGCACTTCGTTGCTAGTGGTCGCCTCCGGGGTTTTTGTAGTCTTCTTTGCCGGCATCAGCTGGCGGGTGCTGCTGGCATTCGGCGGCCTGGTGTCAGTTGCCGTGCCCCTGATGTGGGTATTCGTGATGCGCGAATACCAGAAGCAGCGGGTGCTGACGCTGCTGGACCCGGAGAGCGACCCACTGGGCGCGGGCTGGAACATCATACAGTCAAAAACCGCGATCGGCTCGGGAGGCTGGAGTGGCAAAGGCTGGATGCAGGGAACCCAGTCTCATCTGGAGTTCCTGCCTGAAAGCCATACAGACTTTATTGTCGCAGTGCTGGCCGAAGAGTTCGGGTTTGTCGGTGTGCTGAGCCTTATGGGCCTTTACCTGCTGATTATTTTGCGTTGCCTTTACATAGCCGTGAATGCCCAGGACTCTTTCAGTCGGTTGCTGGCAGGCGCCTTGTCCATGACCTTCTTCATCTATGTCTTTGTCAATGTTGGCATGGTGAGCGGACTACTCCCGGTAGTGGGTGTGCCATTGCCACTGATCAGTTACGGTGGCACCTCGATTGTGACCCTCATGGCGGCTTTTGGGATTCTGATGTCAATACATACCCATCGGCGCATGATTACCTCATGATCCGTTCATCGACTGATTGGGGTTACCTTTTCGTTAGGTAGAAAAACACAGATGGAGGCAGCGGATTGCGTCATGTTATCTTTGCCTGCCGCCAGTCCTGGAGCCTAAACCAGCTCCGCGTAAGTAAGTAATGAAGGAAGTGCATGACTTTTTCAGTGATCCGCCGCTCTCTGACTGCCCTGATTTTTGCTGTAGCCATACCTTTTTCTGCCTTGGCGGACAGCAGCGAGGGAACATACCTCGACTCTCAGGATGCACAGGCTTTTATTGAAGAGATGGCATCTGAACATGGCTTTGAACGCCAACAGATCGAAGGCTGTCTCGGTCATGCGACGCGGCAGGACAAGATCATCGAAAGCATCAGTCGTCCGGCTGAAAAAACCCTCGAGTGGCACCAGTACCGTAATATCTTTATCAAGCCGGAGCAGATCGAGGATGGGCTCCGCTTTATGGCAGAGCACGAGTCTGTCTTTGCCCGGGCGGAATCGACTTTTGGGGTTTCCCGTTACATCATTGCCGGCGTACTGGGAGTAGAGACCCGGTTCGGGCGCTACCTCGGAAACTACCGGGTGCTGGACGCTCTGGCCACACTGGCGTTCGATTATCCACCCAGGTCACGGTTTTTCCGCAAGGAGCTTGGCGAATTTTTCCTGATGACCCGGGAGCAGGGTTTCGATCCGCTTACCGTCAAGGGTTCCTACGCTGGCGCCATGGGGTTCGGTCAGTTCATTTCCAGCAGCTACCGCCACTATGCGGTGGATTTTGACGACGATCAGGTCGCCGATATTCTCACCAACCCGGTGGATGCCATAGGCAGCATTGCCAACTATTTCGCGCGCCATGGCTGGAAAGAAGGCCAGCCGGTGGCAGACAGGCTCGATAAAGAGTCTCTGCCGGACGACTCCTTATTGCTCACCAAGGGACTCAAGCCAAGCAAGACCGTGGCAGACTACCGGAAAGCGGGCGTGGACGTGGCCCCAGCCCTGAAAGGCAGTGCGCCAGCAAGGGCGTTATCGCTGGAGGGCGCCGACGGCCCGGAGCTATGGCTGACGTACCATAATTTTTATGTGATCACCCGCTATAATCACAGTCATCTATATGGCATGGCCGTTAACACCCTGGCACAAGAGATTCAGGCTGCAGATGAGACAAGGCAAAATTAACAGGATGGCTGGGCGCATGGCTCTGAACATGCGGACAGGTTCGGTATTACTGGGCTGCCTTTTCATTCTGGCGGGCTGTGCTTCAGGTGGTGGCGGTTCCGGGGCCAAGCCTGACCCGTCCTCACGCTACTCCATCAGCCAGGACAGAGCCCCTTCGGACAATTTCGATGCCAGCGGACTACAGGACGCGGTACCACGCTATGAAGCGCCCCGCACAGCGGGCAACAAGTCACCTTACACAGTGTGGGGCAAGAGCTATAAGGTGATGCCCTCTGCCGATGGCTATGTTGAGCGGGGCATCGCCAGCTGGTACGGCGAGAAGTTCCACGGCCATAAAACCTCCAATGGCGAGGTTTTCGATATGTACACCATGACTGCTGCCCATAAGTCGCTGCCCATACCCAGCTACGCCCGGGTAACCAACCTCGACAACAACAAGTCGGTGATCGTCCGGGTGAATGACCGGGGGCCTTTTCACGGTGACCGGATTATCGACTTGTCCTATGCGGCGGCCACAAAACTGGGTTATCAGCCGAGGGGAACGGCCCGCGTGGAAGTCGCCGCGATTACTGTGCGCAAAGACGGTACCATGACCCTGGCGGGCAAGCCGTTCCCGGACGCAGACGCTCCGGTTCCGGTCTCACGGCCTGATCCCGAGCGGCGGGAGGGGCTGTTTGTCCAGCTTGGTTCGTTCAGCCAGCTGGAGGGCGCGCAGGGGCTTTCGAAGCAGGCAGGCCGCCATGCCACACGCTCGGTTCGGGTGCGGCGGGTAGAGACCGCCGCCGGCGCCTACCATCGGGTCCAGGTTGGGCCCTTTGACGACCCGAAGGACGCACGTAACGAGCAACAGGCCATGGAGAAGTACGGGTTTGGCCAGGCCACTGTATTAACGGATTCGCTGTAGCGTAGTGAGCCACTCGCCAGCTTACATTTTGAACCTAACCAGAAGATTATGATTAGAGCCATGGCAATGATTCGGTTTTCCCAAGCATTTTCCATCCTCCTGCTGCTCACGTTTGCAGCCGCGACCCATGCGCAATCCGTGTTGATACCGGCCCCGCCTGCCATTGATGCGACATCCTATGTGCTCATGGAGCCCTTCAGCGGCACTATCTTGATGGAGGAAAACAGCCATGAGCCTATGCCCCCAGCCAGTCTGACCAAAATGATGACAGCTTACATCGTGGAGCGAGAGCTGGATGAAGGGCGCATCGCCATGAGTGACCTGGTGCCTATCAGTGTCAACGCCTGGAAGACCGGGGGGTCCCGGACGTTCGTGAAGGAAGGCACCGAAGCCACCGTGGGGGACCTGCTGCGAGGGGTGATTATCCAGTCCGGTAACGACGCCAGTGTTGCCCTGGCCGAATTCATTGCCGGCAGCGAATCCGCTTTTGCGGATATCATGAACCAGCAGGCGCAACTGCTGGGCATGAACGACACCCAGTTTATGAACGCAACAGGTCTGCCGTCACCCGAGCACTATTCTTCCGCATACGATCTTGCGGTACTGGCGCGGGCAATTATTACTGACTACCCCGAGAATTATCCGCTCTACGCCGAGAAGCACTTCACCTTCAACAATATACGGCAGCCAAATCGCAACTCGCTGCTGTGGCGCGACTCTACAGTCGATGGCCTCAAGACCGGCCATACGGAAGAGGCGGGCTACTGTCTGGTGGCTTCCGCCAAGCGTGACGATACCCGGTTCATCGCCGTCGTGATGGGTACGGACAGCACCGCAGCCCGCGCCCAGGAAGTCCAGAAGATGCTCAGTTACGGATTCCGTTACTACACCAGCGAGCGCCTGTTCACCGCCAGCCAGCAGTTGCTCGACAGCCGGGTATGGGGTGGTGCTTCGGAGCAGGTCCAGCTTGGCGTTAAAGACGATGTGTTCGTGACCATACCCCGGGGCTCAAAGGCCTCCCTCGAATCCATAGTTGATGTCGACAGTGTCATCAAGGCGCCTGTCCAGACCGGGCAGGAGCTGGGTCGGGTTACCGTCAAGCTTAACGATCAGGTGATCGTCGATGAGCCGGTGATTGCGCTGATTGGCGTGCAGGAAGGTGGGTTCTTCAAACGCATCTGGGACGCCATCAAACTGTTCTTTGTCCAGCTGTTTTGACCGAGCCTGCCCATGACTGAACAGAAACCGCCAAAAATCGAGTTTCCCTGCGACTACTCCATCAAGGTAATCGGCACGGCTGCCCCTGATTTCCGTGATTTTGTCGTTGCGGTGGTGCAGCGGCACGCGCCAGAGCTTACCGATGCGGATGTATCGGTGAACAACAGCAGCAAAGGCCGCTTCTCGTCGATACGCCTGACCATCGTCGCTACGGGAGAGCCACAGCTCAAGGCGCTGTTCGAAGAGCTCAAAGCCAGCGGCCGTGTTCACATGGTGCTTTAGCCATGCCTCCCTTGCGCATCCGCTCACTGGCACTCCAGCCTTACGAAAGCACCTGGCGAGCCATGAAGGACCTGACTTCAGGCCGGAATGAGCTCACCCCGGATGAGTTGTGGTGCCTCCAGCATCCGCCCATTTACACCCAGGGCCAGGCCGGCCGGCCGGAGCACATCCTGGCGCCGGGTGAGATACCGGTAGTCCAGGTGGACCGGGGCGGGCAAGTGACCTACCACGGGCCTGGCCAGTTGGTTGTCTACCTCATGGTGGATCTCAAGCGCGCAGGATTGGGCGTGCGCTCACTGGTGGACATTATCGAGAGATCCATCGTCGCGGTGCTTGCTGATGTCGGTATCAGCGCAGCGCCACGTCCAGATGCTCCCGGGGTCTATGTCGGGACGGCGAAGATCGCGTCACTGGGCCTGCGGGTGCGCAAGGGGTGTTCATTTCACGGTCTGGCACTTAACGTCGATATGGACATGGAGCCGTTTGGCCGCATCAATCCCTGCGGTTACGCCAATCTGCCCATGTGCCAGGTTCGGGACTTTATACCTGAGGCCAGTGTACCGGAATTCGCAGAGCGGCTGGGGCGGACCCTGGCCCTGGCATTGGGTTATCAGCCCTCTGAGACGGAACACAGTACCCTAGCATACAGCGCGGGTCAGGCCAGGCCGGATCCGAATCCGACCAGAGCTACCCCAGACTGAAACACCGCATTGCGACCTGAGGTTTTAGCCTGATAAAGGGCCTCGTCTGCCCGTTGCAACAGCCGGTCCATGGATTCCCCCTGCTGAACCTCTGCAGCGCCCACGCTAATGGTGGCCGACAACAACTTGCCTTCAAATTCAATATGGGCGGCGGCAACAGCCTCGCGAATCCGGTTTGCCGAATTGCAGGCTTCCCGGCCACCGGTCTCCGGCAGGATGACCAGAAACTCCTCGCCGCCCCAGCGGGCTACGGTGTCGATTTTCCGGCACTGCTCCCGCAGCGTAGAGGCAACCAGAACAATCATTTTGTCACCGGCCAGGTGGCCGTAACGATCATTGATCTGCTTGAACAGGTCGATATCAATGAGCAGAACCGAGAAAGGTCGATCGCTGCGACGGTAGCGCTCGTATTCGATGTCGAGCTGAACATGGCCTTCGCGCCGGTTCGCCAGACCTGTCAGGGCGTCATGCTTGGCTGCGTACTCGAACTCGGATGCCAGTTTCAGCAACCCCAGCTTGCTACGTCTGCGGCTCTGGTCCAGGACATAACAGCTGACCATTTCAAAGGTGAAGGCGGCCACCATCACAATGCGGAAGCTGATGCTGTAGGGGTTTTCAAAAATCATGTCGCCGAGCGGGCTGAACAGCAATACGACCGCGAGCAGCCCGCCTGAGCAGGCAATCACGCCAACCCGGGCTTCGCTGATGTAGAAAATGATCGGGGGATAGGCGAACAGCCACATGATGGCGGCACCATCCTCGATGGCTGCGCTTGCTAGGTAGAGGAACAGAATGGTGATCAGGACGATGAATCCGCGACGCAGGAGGGTGTCCCGGCGACTGACCAGGTAAACGACGGCATTAAGGCTCAGCAATGTTGCGGCTGCGATCAGGGCGTAGAATGTGTCGGTTTCAGCACGGAAATACGCTCGCAGTGCGAAAAAACTTAACAGGGGAATGGCCCCGAGAGTCAGCCAGATGATCAGGCTGGGAACAGGAATTTCTCCCTTTACCCGATATTGGGAAAGGTCCGAACCAGAAACTGGCGTAGCGGACTCGGTCATTGACTCACCATTTGTTGTTCTTGATGCTTAGTGATAAAACTCGTACCAAGACAAGGTTGACCGGCTAGCATAGCCGTGGGCAGGTTCAGATTCTGTTGAGAAAACGTAAACTCGCATATGCTCCAACAAAGATAGTGCCTGACTCATTAGATACGATTGTATAACAGGATCATTGGCTCATGTGCCGGTCGGATCGCGGCTTGGCAGTGACCAACGATATCCACTTGCCAGGTATAATGATGGCAACATTCATTCTCCGGACTCGGAAAGGGATTAATGGCTTCAAAGCGCGGAACCCCCGTATCGCGAATCAAGACTGGCAGTTTTGAGCGTCGGCTGAGTCTGACCCGGGCCGGTCTGTTTGCAGGCTCCCGCATGGCCGGCCATATGGCCACCAACTGGTTCGGAAACAAAGAAAGCCGCGAGGCGCGTCACCGGGCGATGTTGTCCAGCCAGGCCAGGTTCCTGGTGGATGAGTTGGGCCAGCTCAAAGGCAGTGTGGTCAAAATAGGGCAGGTGATGGCCCTGTATGGTGAGCATTTCCTGCCCGAAGAAGTCACCGAAGCGCTGCATACCCTGGAAGACCAGACCACCTCTCTTGAATGGAGCGCCATCGAACGGGTGCTGAAAAGCGAGTTTGGTGAAAAGCGCCTGGCTGAGCTGGAAGTTGACCCTGAGCCTATCGGGGCCGCGTCACTGGGCCAGGTCCACCGCGCCCGTCGACGAAGCGATAACCTTGAACTGGTGCTGAAAGTCCAGTACCCGGGCGTAGCTGAAGCAGTCGATGGCGACCTCAACTCGGTAGCCAACCTTTTGCGGGTTGCTAGACTGGTCTCCTTCGGGCCCGAGTTTACTGATTGGTTGGAGGAAGTCCGGGCCATGATGCACCGGGAGGTAGACTACCGGCTGGAGGCCAGGACCACCGAGAAATTCCGGCAGATGCTGAAGAACGACCCGCGCTTCGTGGTCCCCCGGGTGTTGGAAGAGTATTCAACGGATCTGGTCATCGCCTCCACCTACGAGCCAGGGCACTCGGTCAGTTCACTGGCCGTGCGAGAGCTGCCGCTGGAGCGACGCAGCGAGTTGGGCAGGGCAGCGCTCGAGCTGTTCTTCCGGGAGCTGTTCGTTTGGGGAGAGATGCAAACCGACCCGAACTTCGGTAATTACAGGATCCGCATTGCGGGGGAACGCAGCGGAGATCCTGATTACGACCAGATCGTGTTGCTAGACTTCGGAGCGGTCCAGAACTATTCAAGTGAATTTCTGGACCCGGTTATCCGGATGATCAAGGCCTCTTACGAGCGAGACCTGCCGGGTGTAATCGCGGGCGGTGTCGAGCTGAGATTCATGGATCCGGCTTGGCCGGAAGAGATTCTCACCCGGTTTGGGGAAGTCTGCATGTCGGTGCTGGAGCCCCTGGCGGAGACGCCTGACCAATGGCCCCCGGAAGCAGTCAACGAGCACGGCCAGTACCGCTGGAAACAGAGCGAGTTACCGTCAAGGGTTGCCCGCCAGGCAGCTCGTTCAGCTATCAGCCGCTATTTCCGCATTCCGCCCAAGGAATTCGTATTTTTGAACCGCAAGCTGATTGGCGTCTATACGTTTATCGCTGTACTGAATGCCGAGTTCAACGGGGAAGACCTGCTTCGCAAGTATATGTACGGCAACCCCCCGGTTGACGACAGTGGTAGCTAGTGTCTCGTCTCGCCCTTCGGGAGCCAGTAGGTTAGCGAAGTTGCCACACGGGACCCTAGGCAGATGCACCGGCGCCAATGACCAGCCACAGTACGGCAGCGTAACGTGCGCCTTTGCCGATGGCGACCAGCACAACAAAATTCAGCCAGGGCACGCGCATCAACCCACCAACAAGGGTAAGGGCGTCGCCGCCGATCGGCAGCCACCCCATGAGCAAGGACCACTGTCCGTAGCGTTGGAACCGGTTCTGGGCGGACACAAGCTGTTTCTCGGTGATCGGAAACCAGCGTTTGTGCTTGAACCGCTCAATCTGCCTGCCGATGATGCCATTAACCACAGATCCGAGGGTATTTCCCGCTGTGGCCCAGAACCATAACCACCAGAGCGAAAAGCCTTGCGTCACCAATCCGCCCAGCAGAACCTCTGAGTAAGCAGGCAATAGCGTGGCAGCTGCGAAGGCGGTCAGAAAAAGTGTGAGGTAGGCCACCCGGCCCTCCCTTAGTTATGCCAAAAGAAAACCAAGATAACCGCCCGTCACCCTATCGGCCAACGCCGCCGACCTGCCCTGCGGAGCTCCGATTTGTGCCTGTCCATCGGCAGTATCTATCAAGGTCATTTTTTCTACTGCTTATGAGTCTCGGGGAAATGCTGTCATGCTGCTCAGGATTTCGAAGGTGCCGGACAATATGTTAGGTTCAACGCGTCGACGTTCTGTTTCTGGAGGTGAATGATGGATCAGGTAACCATTTACGGACGCCCAAGCTGTGGTTTTTGCGTTCGAGCCGTGGACCTCTGCGAGATGAAGAACTATTCCTATCGCTTTGTCGATATGGTGAAGGAAGGTATCAGTAAAGCGGATCTTGCCAAAACCATTGGTAGGCCGGTACATACGGTTCCCCAGATTCTCGTGGGGGAAGAGTATATCGGCGGCTTTGACAGTTTCTCCCAATACGTTCGGCAGCGCGACGCAGCCAGCGTACGCTAGGGGTGAGCCACAGCCGGGCTCGGCCCGGCCATGACCCAGTAAAAAAGGCGCCTTCGGGCGCCTTTTACATTAGTGCTTTAGTTCAGATCTCGAACGCAGTCTTCAGTTTTTTCTCGGCCAGCACAGCCCTGAGGTGAGCTACCCGGGGCAGGCCGTTGTCAAAGGGCGGGAAGCTCTCCCCGGCGATCAATGGTTCAAGGTAGTCCCGGCAATCCTGGGTAATACCAAAACCGTCATCGCTGATGTAGTGAATAGGCATCTTCTTTTCCTGGTTCGCCACTTCGCTCAGGGGCGCTTCGCCAATGCGCCAACGGTACGGCCTGGATTGCTCACGCACAATCACCGGCATGACAGCCTGTTTGCCGGCCAGCGCCATTTCCACGGCGGCCTTGCCGACCGCATAGGCCTGTTCCACATCCGTAGCTGACGCGATATGCCGCGCCGCGCGCTGTAGATAGTCAGCCACTGCCCAATGGTACTTGTAACCCAGCGCCTGTTTGACCATGTTGGCGAGGGCTGGGGCGACGCCGCCAAGCTGGGTATGGCCGAAAGCGTCCTTGTTGCCTGTATCGGCAAGGAAGCGGCCATCCTCATATTGTGCGCCTTCCGAGGCTACGATAACGCAATACCCGTAGCTCTTGACGCAGTGCTCCACGCGGGCCAGGAAGGCGTCGCGGTTGAAGGGAATTTCCGGAAACAGAATGATGTGAGGCGGCTCATGTTCGTTCTGTCCTGCCAGACCCCCTGAGGCAGCAATCCAGCCGGCATGCCGGCCCATGACTTCCATGATGAAGACCTTGGTTGAGGACTCGCACATAGATCGGATGTCGAGACTGGCCTCCAGAATGGAGGTGGCCACGTACTTTGCCACTGAACCAAAACCCGGGCAGCAATCAGTGAATGGCAGGTCGTTGTCGACGGTTTTCGGAATACCGATACAGGTGATCGGGTAGCCCATGCGATCGGCGAGTTGCGACACTTTGAAGGCGGTATCCTGAGAATCACCGCCGCCGTTGTAGAAGAAATAGCCTATGTTATGAGCCTGAAAAACTTCAATCAGGCGCTCATATTCACGGCGGTTTTCGGTGAAGTTCTTAAGCTTGTATCGGCATGATCCGAAAGCTCCTCCCGGGGTGTGGAGAAGGGCCTCAATGGTTTCGTCCGACTCTTCAGTGGTGTCGATCAGCTCTTCCCTGAGAGCGCCTATAATGCCGTTACGTCCGGCATACACAGTGCCGATCTGATCCGGATGCTTGCGTGCGGTCTGGATAACGCCGCATGCACTGGCATTGATCACGGCAGTTACGCCGCCGGATTGTGCATAGAACGCATTCTTGATGGCCATCTTGGCTAGAGCCTCCTGCTGGATTTACATGTGTCGCGATCATACGCCACTTTGCCGGGTTTTTCATGGCTACTCTGACAGGGACAGCAGCGGCGACGGACAAGATTCTTACCTTGACGGCTGGCTGTATAATGCTGGACGCTTGGGTCCTCGGAAAAGCCTGGCAGGCTGCCACACCGGGGATTCACCGATAATCAGGAAAGGACAGGAATGCACATTCACATACTGGGCGTTTGCGGCACGTTTATGGGTAGTCTTGCGGTACTGGCAAGGCAGCTTGGGCATCAGGTTACCGGCTCTGACCAGGGCGTGTATCCGCCCATGAGCACCCAGCTTGAAGCCCAGGGTATCGAGCTGATGGAAGGATTCGATGCCGGGCACCTGCAACCAGCACCTGACCTTGTGCTTATCGGTAACGCCATGTCGCGGGGAAACGTGGAGGTAGAGGCGATTCTCAATCGTGGCCTTGATTACATGTCCGGGCCTGAATGGCTGGCACGTGAAGTCTTGCGCAAGCGCTGGGTGTTGGCAGTGGCAGGTACCCATGGCAAAACCACAACCACCGCCATGCTGCTATGGATATTGGAGCAAGCTGGCTTCGATCCAGGTTACCTGGTGGGTGGTGTGCCGAAAGATTTTCCAGTGTCTGCGCGACTCGGCAGCAGCGATTTCTTTGTCATCGAAGCGGATGAGTACGACAGTGCGTTTTTCGACAAGCGGTCCAAGTTTGTCCATTACCGCCCCAACACATTGATCCTGAATAACCTTGAATTCGACCACGCGGATATTTTCGACAGCGTCGAGGCCATTGAACGCCAGTTCCATCACCTGGTTCGTACAGTACCCTCTAATGGGCTAATCATACGTCCGGCTCTGGACAAGCACCTGGACAATGCGCTTGCCATGGGCTGCTGGAGCAGCATCCAGAGCACCTCAGTGGGGGGGGAGTCGGGCTTGTCTGACTGGCGTGCTGAGCTGCTCAAGGATGATGGCAGCGAGTTTGTGGTCTCCCACAAGGAGCAGCCCGTGGCTACCGTCAGGTGGTCGCAGACAGGCTTGCACAGCGTTCGTAATGGAATGGCGGCCATTGTGGCTGCGCGCCATGTGGGTGTTACGCCGGACCATGCGGTCTCCGCCCTGTGCCGGTTCTCCGGGGTAAAACGTCGCATGGAGCTGCTGGCTGATGTGGGCGGGGTTCGGGTCTACGATGATTTCGCCCATCATCCCACCGCCATCGCCACTACCCTTGAAGGTCTGCGGGCGAAGGTTGGCGATGAACGCATCATTGCATTGATCGAACCCCGGTCCAATACCATGCAGCAAGGGGTTCACCAGGCCACCCTGTTGCCCAGTGCCGCCGCTGCCGATCGGGTATTCTGGGCCAATCTCGGTGTCATGCAATGGCTGCCTGCGCTGGTCAAAACCGTGTCGCCCGAAGGCCTCGGCCGTCATCAGGTAGCCGACACGGTCGAGCATCTGATTGAGTTGGTATTGGCAGATATGACTCGACCCTGCCACATTGTCGTTATGAGCAATGGCGGTTTTGGTGGTATCCACCAACGACTGATCGGTGAACTGGAGAAAAAGCTTGTCTAGCCATAACCCTGGGAAAGTCACCATAAAAACCATCAATCTTGCCATCACGGGCGCTTCCGGTGCCCAGTATGGCCTGAGATTGATGCAGTGCCTGGTGCTAGCCGGCTGTCGCGTCCATGTCATGGTAAGTCGGGCCGCTCAGGTCGTGATTGCCACGGAGACCGAGCTTCAGCTGCCTGGGGCTCCAGCGGCCATGCAGTCGAGGCTCAGCGACTATTGCTCGGCGCAGCCCGGCCAGATACTGGTGTTCGGGCGGGAAGACTGGTTCGCGCCGCCGGCGTCCGGTTCCGGTGAAAAAGCCCCTCTGGTTATCTGTCCCTGCAGCACCGGCACCCTGTCAGCGCTGGCCAGCGGAGCGAGTAATAATCTCATTGAGCGTGCCGGCGACGTGGCGCTTAAAGAGCGCCGGACCCTTATTTTAGTGCCCCGGGAAGCACCCTATTCCGAGGTTCACCTGGAGAATATGCTTCGACTGACCCGTATGGGTGCCATCGTCATGCCTGCCAGCCCAGGCTTCTACCATAAGCCAGAACGTGTCGAAGACCTGGTGGACTTTATTGTCGCGCGCCTGCTGGATCACTTGGGTATACCGCAAACGCTTATGCCACGTTGGGGCCAGGAACGGGTCGACTCGAAACTTGCCTGACTTCAGGGCGTCGCGGCAGTTCCACTGACCAATCGGTACTAGAGAGCGATGGTTTTGGTCACTGCGATTGTTGTTTTTCACTATTGAGCAAATACCGCCCGCACCGGAGACTCTGGGGATACTGACAAGACAGACATCCACAGAGGTTCCCCATGATTCCACGCACACTCTTTGATGCAGACCTGGAAGGCTTCCGCGACTCCGTCCGAAAATTTCTTGAACAGGAGGCGGTGCCCCATCAGTCCCAATGGGAAAAAGACGGTCAGGTCAGCCGAGAGGTTTGGCAGAAAGCCGGCGAGCTGGGCTTCCTTTGTCCCACCATGCCCGAGGAGTACGGTGGGGTGGGAGCGGACTTCCGCTACAGTGCGGTGATCATGGAGGAGCTTGCCAAGGCAGGCACCACAGGCATCGGTTGGAACCTGCATTCGGATATTGTCGCGCCTTACATTCTCAACTACGGGGCTGATGCCCAGAAAGAGATGTACCTGCCCAAGCTGGCTTCCGGCGAGATGATCGGCGCTATCGCCATGACCGAGCCCGGTGCCGGGTCAGATCTCCAGGGTATAAAGACGACGGCAGTTAAAAACGGCGACCATTACATCCTGAATGGTTCCAAGACCTTTATTACCAATGGCCAGATGGCCGACCTGGTCATTGTGGTTGCCAAAACGGACCCAAAAGAGGGCGCCAAGGGCACCAGCCTGTTTCTGGTGGAGTCTGCCTGGGACGGCTTCGAGAAAGGCCAGAACCTTGAGAAAGTCGGACTCAAGGCACAGGATACCTCTGAGCTGTTCTTCCAGGATGTCAAAGTGCCCGAAAGTCACTTACTGGGCGGACGTGAGGGGCAGGGATTCTTCCAGCTCATGCAGGAGTTGCCGGCAGAGCGTCTGCAGGTTGCCCTGACAGCGGTGGCCGCTGCCGAGGCGGCCTGGGAGTGGACCCGAACTTATGTGAAAGAACGCAAGGCCTTTGGTAAACCGATAATGGCATTCCAAAATACTCGTTTCAAAATGGCTGAAATGAAGTCTGAGATTACCGCGGCCAGGGTATTCACCGATCGCTGTCTGGAACTGCACCTGGACAAGAAACTGGATATACCTACCGCAGCAATGCTTAAACAGCACACCACCGACCTTCAGTGCCGTGTAATGGACGAGTGCGTCCAGCTACACGGTGGCTACGGCTATATGTGGGAATACCCCATCGCCCGGGCTTGGGCGGACTCCCGGGTACAGCGTATCTATGCCGGCACCAACGAAATCATGAAGGAGATCGTCGCCCGTTCATTCTGAGGTGGGGCACGCCAGTAACCGGGGCGGCCATGCTCCGGTTACCTAAATTTACAAATTGCCAATCCTATCAAGGTTCCACTTATCTACATCGCATAGCATGTCGTCACAACCTCTAACAAGGATAACGGTTGCACGATGACACGCCATTCAGCAGTTACTCTCGCCTTTGCGGCACTTGCCCTTTCCGGTTGCGGTGAAGAATCCACCGAGCTTCCGGTGGATGGCCGCGATATCGACGGAGCCAGTCTCCAGGCGCCGGCAAGCTACAGTGGCCGAGTCATCGATGGCTACCTGCGCAATGCTCGGGTCTGGCTGGATGTGGACGGCGATTATCAATATACCCCGGGTCCGTTGACTGTAGAGCTTGGATCAGGCATCTCCGTAACCTTGCCCAACGGTGAGCCGACCGCTATGAGTGGCGAAGGTGGACAGTTTACCCTCGACACCTCGGAGCTTAGCCGGAACGCGGAGGAGGCCGCCGACCTGGACCCGCGGGATTACGCCCTGATTGCGATAGCGATTCCCGGCACTACTGAGGAAGAAACCCGCTCAGGCAACCTGGTGCTCAACCGTGGCTACAGGATGAGTGCCCCTGCCGGCGTCACCAATATTACCCCACTGACAACGCTTCAGCGCGCTGCGGGCGACCTTGGCCAAGACCTACGCGGTTCGCTTGCGAATATCAATCTACAGGCTGACTACATTCTGGCCGGCAATGAGCGTGCTCATACTTATGCCCGGGCGTTGGCCCGCTTCATGGCCCTGCACTTTCCCGAGCAGGCAGGTAACGAACTGGGCGACGGCACCGAGACGGTGCTCAGTGGCGGTGCCCTGAATCTGCTTCGTATCGTACTGGTGGATAACGCCGCCGCTGTGGTTGATGCCGTTGATGAGTTTGTCGCAGGGGGGGCGTATACCAACGTTTCAATTGATGAACTAGCCTTGCCTCAGGTGAGGATCGACCTCGACGACCCGGTCCTTCTCACGCGCCAGGTCGTCCGCGCCCACGGCTCAGATGGGGGTATCCCCGCCTCCCGTCCCAGCGCCATCGCGGAGTCCGCCGAGCTTGAATTTCGGTACAACCCGGCAGGGCAGCTACAGGAAGTGATGGCCAACGGATGCATGGAGCCGGATATGAAAGATCTGGTGAGGCTTGCGAATGCCGGTGGCATGATGGCGGCCACCAACATGCAGGGTATGGTGAGCGTTTCTCTTTCCCAGGCCAGCCGGGATGAATATACAGATGAAGATGAAATAGACGAGCGTCTGGTTCTTGACTGGGCCGAAAACAGCGCCCGGTTCCATTCCAGTACGGCCTGTCTGCAGAAGGCGACCGGTGGCGACCCTGAGCGGGAGTATACCTGGACCCTCAACGACGCCGGACAGGTGAGTGCTATAACTGATGGCCAGAGCGTTCTCCGGCCAGACTACACCAACGCCTCTCAGGCCTTCTTTGGTTACACCCTTGAAAAGAACTCTGTAATCCAGGAGGTAACGATCAGCGACCCGCCTCCGGACGATAGCGCCCCGGTATGCGATGGTCCCTACGATCCGGAAGACCCTCGGGTGGTTTCCTATCAGCAGTCCTATTCATTCGGAGGGGGCTCACCGTACGCGGAACTCGATTGGGATATAAGGGGCCAACGGCGGAATTTGCTCAGCTATGGGTTTAGCGTGGAACTGGAAGGCGGCAGCAATCTGCTGGAATGGGAGTTTCTTTACCAGGCCCCTGAAACTACGCCCGATCAGGTGGGTCTTGTAGAAACGGCTACATTGTCTGAATACAACGTGCCCCAGACGCCTCAGACCTGTGGCCGTGAGGTAGGAACACTGGCCAGTACTGGGCTTTACGCTATTGTGACGTCAGAGTATTCGAAGTTATCTGACTACCTGGCACAGGCCGACAGTCAACCGTTCTAGAGCCGGGAGTGGTCCACGACGACGGAAGTGTCCGAGTGGACCTGTGCCTGGGTTATAGCTGATCGTTTTGGGTGTGTACTACCGCCATTTCCTGGGGAAGGAAATGGTGCCGAGGAGAGGACTTGAACCTCCACAGGGTTGCCCCTACTAGCACCTGAAGCTAGCGCGTCTACCAATTTCGCCACCTCGGCAGGTGACTACAGATGTTCCTTCGCTCCATCGGCATTCGTTCCTGGCCTGTTAAGCCAAGTCTCAGAATGTGCCAACAAGGAGGAAATCTGAGGTCGGTTCAGAGTGTGCCTGAACCAATGGCGCGTACTTTAATCATTCGGAAAATCACTGTCAAACATTTTTTTGGAGCTCTGAAATTGCGGCTCGGTTAGGCGCGAATGGGTACTCGCGTTATACTCAGGGGCACATTCAAATACGGCACCCAGCCATCCTGGGTGGCAGGGCAGATTAAAGGCATAGTCGGAATGGCGTCCAGGAAGAAAACGGATAATGATCCCCACGCTCAGCGTGAAGCCCAGAAATACGATAACCCTATCCAGAGCCGGGAGTTCATTCTCGAGCATTTACGCTCGCGTGGTGCGCCGGCGACCCACGAAACCCTGTGTGAAGAGCTTGGCCAGCATAGCCCCGAGGGCATAGAAGCGCTGCGTCGGCGTCTGATTGCCATGTGCCGGGATGGCCAGGCCATCTGTAATCGGCGCGGTGCCTATCTGCCCATCGACGAGGCTGATCTGGTGACAGGCCGGGTTGTCGGTCACAGGGACGGATTCGGCTTCCTGGTGCCGGATGAAGAGGGCACGGACCTTTTTCTGAGCGCCCGTCAGATGCGGCAGGTGTTTCATGGTGATCGGGTTGCTGCCCGGGTCGACAGTGTCGACGATCGCGGCCGCCGCGAAGGGGTTATTGTTGAGGTGCTTGAGCACCGTACCCAGCAGACAGTAGGGCGCCTGTTCCGGGAAAGCGGTATCTCCTTTGTAGTGCCCGAAAATGCCCGCATCAACCATGAAGTGCTGATTGCGGAAGAGCACTGCGGAGATGCCTACCACGGCCAGTACGTGGTGGTGGATATCCTGCGCCCGCCCACCATGCGTTCAAAACCCACCGGTAAAGTGGTTGAAGTGCTTGGGGATCACATGGCGCCAGGCATGGAAATCGCTGTTGCCATCCGCTCCTATGATATCCCCCACAGCTGGCCCCCGTCCGTCGGTGAGCAGGCCGCAGCCATTCCCGCCGAAGTGCCCGAAGCCGACAAGGCAAACCGGGTCGATCTGCGTAATCTGCGTCTGGTTACCATCGATGGCGAGGATGCGCGGGACTTTGATGACGCTATCTACTGCGAGCGCAGGCCCCGCGGCGGCTATCGGCTTGTGGTCGCAATTGCCGATGTATCTCACTATGTCCGGCCCGGTACGCCGCTGGATGACGAAGCCATCAATCGCGGCAACTCGGTGTACTTTCCGGATCATGTAGTTCCGATGCTGCCAGAGAAGCTTTCCAATGGGCTGTGTTCACTGAACCCAGGAGTGGATCGCCTTTGCGTTGTGGCTGACATGACGATCAGCGCGGCCGGACGGATCAGTGGTTACACCTTCTACCAGGCCGTCATGCACAGTCATGCCCGACTGACCTATACCAAGGTCAGCCACATGCTGGAGCATCCAGAGTCTGAGCAGGGCCAGAACCTGAGAGAACAGTATGCGGATGTGGTACCGCACCTTGAGGTGCTTTATGACGCCTACAAGCTGTTCCGCAAGGCCCGGACCGAGCGAGGGGCGATTGACTTCGAGACTACCGAAACCAAGATAGTGTTCGACCCGTCCCGCAAGATTGAGGAAATTGTTCCGGTCCACCGGAACGATGCCCACAAGATCGTTGAGGAGTGCATGCTGTGCGCTAACGTAGCCACTGCCCGATTCCTCAAGAAGCACAAGATTCCTGCCCTGTACCGCGTTCATGATGGCCCTTCGCCAGAGCGCCTGGCCGCGGTGCGTCTGTTTATCGGCGAGCTGGGGCTGCAACTGGGCGGTGGTGATAATCCGACCTCTGCTGATTATCAGGCTCTGCTGTCTTCCATCAAAGACCGTCCGGACGCCAATGTGATTCAGACTGTCATGCTGCGCTCCCTGAGTCAGGCGGTATACAGTCCGGAGGAGAGCGGACACTTTGGCCTTGGGTTTCCCAGTTACACCCATTTCACCTCGCCGATACGACGCTACCCGGATCTGATCGTTCACCGCGCCATCAAGTCCGTGGTGCATGGGCCTGAGGTTGCTGAGACTGTTGTTCAGCCCGCCAAGAAAGATCCGGAGCTGGCCCATTATCCCTACGATCAGGCACGGATGGTTCAACTGGGCGAGCACTGCTCAATAACCGAGCGTCGTGCCGATGATGCCACCCGCGACGTGATGGCATGGCTGAAGTGCGAGTACCTCAGGGATCACGTTGGCGAAGAATTCGAAGGTGTTATCTCGTCCGTGGTGCCGTTCGGGTTCTTTGTCGAGCTGAGCGGCGTTTACATTGAGGGGCTGGTGCATGTTTCCACCCTGAGCGGCGACTTTTTCCATCATGACTCGGCAAAGCATCGCCTGATCGGGGAGCGCACAGCGGTAAGCTTCCGTCTTGGTGACGAGGTCCGGGTGCAGGTCGTGAGGGTCGGCCTGGAAGACCGCAAGATCGATCTGGAATTGATCAGTGAGCCCCAGCGCCGCCAGGCAGATCGTGATGCTCTTGCGGTCAAGAGCCGTGATGGCAAAGGCAAGAAAGGCGAGGGTAAAGGACGCGGCAAATCAGAGAAATCCGGCAAAGGCTCAGGATCCCGCTCAGCCAAGCCCAAATCGGCCAAGGCAAAGCTGTCCGAAGAGGCTGCCCGGGCCGCTGACGCTGGTCATGGCAATAGTCGCAAGGCCGAAGCAGGGGCAGACAAACCTGCTGGTAAGAAGCCCAAGGCCGGTGGAGCGTCACGTCGGCGCCCCAAGGCACGGAAGGCGAGCGAATAAACCGTGGCTGACGAATTTGTTTTTGGCTGGCACGCCATCGAGGCGGTGCTGAAGCAGGAGCCCGGCCGTCTGCAACGGGTATGGATACAGACGGGCCGCGAGGACAGGAGAGTTCAGCAAATCACCTCAGTTCTTGATGAGCTTGGTGTGGCTTGGGAGGTGGTCCACCGTCGGGAACTCGATGCCCGGGTGGCCGGGGTCCATCAGGGTGTCGTTGCCCAGGTAGGCGTCAGCCGCGAATGGGATGAAGTGGACCTGTTGTCCTCTTTGTCGGCCGGAGGCAAACCACCCTTTCTGCTGGTTCTCGATGGCGTCACTGATCCCCATAATCTCGGAGCATGCCTGAGAACGGCGGATGCCGTGGGTATTCAGGCGGTCATCGTGCCGAAAGACAAGTCAGCCTCACTCAACGCCACGGTTCGCAAGGTGGCCTGTGGCGCAGCCGAGACCGTCCCTCTGGTTAGGGTTACTAACCTTGCCCGTTTTCTGCGCAGTCTCAAAGAGGAAGGTGTCTGGCTGATTGGCACGGCAGGCGAGGCGGGGGCAACCTTGTACCAGGCCGACTTCACCGGCCCGGTCGCCCTGGTGATGGGCGCCGAAGGCAAGGGCATGCGTCGCCTGACCCGGGAGCATTGCGATCTGCTGATCAGCATCCCCATGCAGGGGCAGGTGGACAGTCTCAACGTTTCGGTGGCAACCGGCGTCTGTCTTTACGAAGCCCTGCGTCAAAGGCTTGCATAGCAGCCCTTACCCGCCTAAAATGCGTCTCCCCCTTTTGTGGGGGCGGTTCCGTATTGTCTGAAAACACTTCAGTAAGCGTTTGCCGACTGTATAAAAACAGTAAAACCGGCGGCCCAAAGCTGCCACCTCCTTGCTTCTTCGGGCGTGATCCGAGGGAAGCTGTTCAAACCGTAGGGAGAACTCATGCGTCACTACGAAGTCGTTTTTATGGTACACCCGGATCAGAGCGAGCAAGTGCCCGCGATGATCGAGCGTTACACCAACGTCATCACTGAAGATGGCGGCAAGGTGCATCGCCTGGAAGATTGGGGCCGTCGTCACCTGGCTTACCCGATCAACAAGATTCACAAGGCTCATTACGTCCTGATGAACATCGAATGTTCCCAGGCTGCGATGGACGAGCTGACTCACAACTTCCGTTTCAATGACGCGATTATCCGTGATCTGATCACACGCGCTGATGAGGCGGTTACCGAGATGTCACCCATGAAAGCCTCTGAGTCCCGTGAAGATCGTCGTCCTGGCGGCGAAGACCGTCCGGCGCGTCGTCCAGCTGAATCCGACGAATCCCGTCAGGCTGATACCCAGGACGAAGAAGAGTAAACCACCACCGGAGTTGAGGAGTTTTTCATGGCTCGTTTTTTCAGACGTCGCAAGTTCTGCCGCTTCACGGCAGAGGGTGTGAAGCAGATCGACTACAAGGATCTGGACACACTGAAAGGTTATATTACTGAAACTGGCAAAATCGTGCCCAGCCGTATCACCGGCACCAAGGCACGTTACCAGCGTCAGCTATCCAGTGCGATCAAACGCGCTCGGTTCCTGGCACTGCTGCCTTACTCGGACAGCCACGACAAGTAAGCAATAACAGGACTCGGGACCATGCGTGCATTGGCACAATTTGTAATGCGCGGTCCCCTGCAGGCAGCCGGGGTAGCCGTTGTCACGATGGCGGTCCCCTTGTTGTTCTGGATCGGAGCCGCCGTCGTTGGCCTGGTGACCTTGAGGCTTGGTCTCAAGCAGGGCCTTAATATCGGCATCTGGGCGGTGCTGCCAGCATTGGGGTGGGCTATTGCGGGGGGCGACCCTACCGCACTGGCCGTACTGATACTGGTGTTCGTCATGAGCGCTGTGCTCGGGATTACCTTTTCCTGGGAGCGGTCGCTGGTGGTGGGCAGTGCGCTCACTCTGATCATTGGCTTTTTGTTGCCCCTGCTGTATCCGGGGCTGCTCGATCAGCTGGTGCAGGCCGGCGTGTCGTTTTACGAGCAGTATAATCCGGAAGTTGCCCAGGAACTGGGTGGTCAGCTGGAGTCGGCAGTGAGACAGACAATGAACGCCAGCATGGCAGGCGCTTTTCTGATGACGGCCATAGCGCTGACTATGCTGTCGCGGTCCTGGCAGGCGAAGCTCTACAACCCCGGTGGATTTCGGGAAGAGTTTCACAGCTTCAGGCTCTCCGGACCTGTGGCCACCTTGTCAGTCGTGGCCATGGTTGGTGGCCCGCTGCTGGACCTGAATTCGGTTCTGATCGTGTGGGTCGCTGGCACGCCCCTGGTGATTGCGGCCATCGCCCTGGTGCATGGGCTGGTCGGTCGGCGGGGGATGGGGGTGCAGTGGCTGGTAATGTTCTACATTGCATTGCTGATCCTGGGTCCGAGTCTGTTATTGGTATTGGTTGTTTTGGCATTTGTGGATAGCTGGCTGGATATACGGAGGCGAATCAAGCCTGCCGGACCGGCTGAATAAAGCACGAAGAGGTTAACGAGATGGAAGTTATTCTGCTCGAAAAAGTTGCAAACCTGGGCTCCCTGGGTGACAAAGTGAAGGTCAAATCTGGCTATGGCCGCAATTTCCTGGTGCCTTACGGCAAAGCCGTACCAGCCACGGAAACCAACCTGAAAGCGTTTGAAGAGCGTCGTGCGGAGCTTGAGAAAGCTGCCAACGAGAAGCTGGCCAACGCCCAGGCGCGTGCCGAGGCTCTTAACGGCGCCTCTTTCACCATCAGCTCCAAAGCCGGTGATGAAGGCAAGCTGTTCGGTTCTATCGGCGTCCGTGATATTGCGGATGCAGTTAGCACCAGCGGAACGGAAGTTGAAAAGAGCGAAGTCCGACTGCCAGAAGGCCCGCTGCGGGCTGTTGGCGAATACGACATCGAGCTTCAGCTGCACTCGGACGTCACTACCGAAATCAAGCTGGTAGTGGTTGCCGAGTAATCATCAGGTGGGGCCCGGCCACGCCGGCCCTTTCTGATGTAGTTCGCCCAATGCTCCGATTGGAGCAGTGGTGAACCGATCAGGCCCGGAGTCGCGAGAGCGGCTTCCGGGCCTGTGTGTTTCTGATATGCTTGTACGCCTATGCAGCCTTTCCGATTCCGGACGAGGGCTAACACGGGCCGTTAAACCACCTAAGATGCAGTCATGGCGAAACCCAACCTGAAACCGTCCCCAATAGATGCTGAAACCAGCCGAATCAAGGTGCCGCCCCATTCCATAGAGGCGGAGCAGGCCGTGCTCGGTGGTCTGATGCTTGATAATCGTCGTTTTGACGAAGTCTCGGAGATCATCACTGCAGATGATTTCTACCGTCAGGGCCACCGGCTGATTTTCGGCGCCGCAGAGCGTCTGGCAGGAGATAGCGAGCCTCTGGATGTGGTGACCCTCGCTGAGTTCCTGGAGCGCGCGGGGGATATAGAAGACGCAGGGGGGCTGTCTTACCTGGCTGAACTCGCCGAGAAAACACCAGGCGCGGCAAACATAAAAGCTTACGCCCAGATCGTTCGGGAACGCTCGGTAATGCGACAACTGGTGGAGGTGTCGGGCGCTATTGCGGATTCTGCCTTCAATCCCCAGGGCCGGAACAGCGATGAACTGCTGGATGAAGCCGAGCGCAATGTATTCCGTATTGCTGAATCCCGTACCAAGGCGGGGTCGGGCCCTCAAAGCATCAATCCCATACTGACCAAGGCCCTGAGCCGTATTGAGGCCCTGTTTGAATCCGGCGACTCCATCACTGGCCTGACCACTGGTTTCAAGGATCTGGATGAATGGACATCCGGTATGCAGCCCTCTGACCTGATCATCGTGGCCGGGCGGCCGTCCATGGGTAAAACCACTTTTGCCATGAACATCGTCGAGAACGCCCTGCTCAGTTCCGACGAGCCGATACTGGTGTTCAGCATGGAGATGCCAGCGGATTCCATCGTCATGCGTATGTTGTCATCGCTGGGGCGTATCGACCAGAGTCGGATGCGAAGCGGTCGGCTGGAGGAAGATGACTGGCCACGGCTTACCTCTGCTGTCAGCTTGCTGAAAGACAAGCCCCTGTACATTGATGACACCCCCGGCCTGAGCCCTACCGAAATGCGGTCCCGTGCCCGCAGAGTGGCCAGGGAAAACAACGGCAAATTGGGTCTGATCATGGCGGACTATTTGCAGTTGATGCGAGTACCGGGCTCCACCGAAGGCCGAACTGCGGAGATTTCCGAGATCTCCCGCTCCCTGAAGGGGCTGGCCAAAGAACTGAGCTGCCCCGTCGTGGCACTGTCCCAGCTCAACCGCAGCCTTGAGCAGCGGCCCAACAAGCGGCCGGTAAACTCCGACCTGCGGGAGTCGGGCGCCATTGAGCAGGACGCGGACGTGATCATGTTTGTGTACCGGGACGAAGTCTACAATGAAGACACCCAGGACAAGGGCATCGCAGAGATTATCATCGGCAAGCAGCGTAACGGTCCGATAGGAACGGTGAGGCTGGCCTTTATCGGCAAGTTTACCAAGTTCGAGGACCTTGCCCACGGCGACTACGGCGGAGACTATTAATGCCTCGTCCGACCCAGGCCATCATTGATCTTGAGGCCCTGCGTTTTAACTACGGTCTAGCCCGCGACCGCGCTGTCCCCGGCCAGGCCATGGCTGTGGTGAAGGCTGATGGCTATGGCCATGGCATTGCCAGGGTCGCCCAGGCCCTTGCCTCGGATGCACCGTGCTACGCGGTCGCCTGTCTGGAGGAGGCTTTGGCTATTCGCAAGGCCGGGCTGGCGCATCCCATTGTCCTGCTCGAAGGCGTGCACGCAGAAAAGGACATGTCCGTGTGTCTGGAGCAGTCCCTCGAACCGGTGCTCCACAGTGACATGCAGTTGAGTTGGCTGCGAGGAATAGCGACGCCGCCTGTGGTCTGGCTGAAGCTCAATACGGGTATGAACCGATTGGGTTTCGAGCCTCGGGATTTACCGGCGCTAATGGCCCGGCTGGACCAACAGGAAGTGCGGGTGCGAGGGCTTATGACCCACTTTGCCTGCGCCGACGATCTTGCCGATCCATTCACCCAGGTTCAGACTGCCGTGCTTGAAAAGGCTGCCGAGGCGTTCCCGGGCTTACTCCTGAGTGTGGGTAATTCGGCGGCACATTTTCGTCCGGAACAGCCGCTGTTTCACTGGAGCCGGCCGGGGATCATGCTTTACGGGGCGACGCCCATGCTGGATGCCAGCGGTCCCGAGCTTGGGCTGAAGCCGGTCATGAGTCTGGTCTCGGAACTGATTTCAGTACGCACGTTGGAGCCGGGCATGACGGTCGGGTACGGCGCCACCTGGCAGGCGGAGATACCTACCCCCATGGGTATCGTCGCCATCGGCTATGGGGACGGTTACCCGCGCCATGCAGGCACCGGTACCCCGGCCGTGGTTAACGGCACCCGAGTCCGCCTGATTGGCCGGGTGTCGATGGATATGCTGGCGGTTGACCTGTCCTCTGTGCCCGACGCCCAGCCCGGAGACCCGGTGGAGCTATGGGGCGGGCAGCTGGGTATTGACGAGGTTGCAGCGTCTGCTGGTACCATTGCCTATGATCTTCTGACGGGGGTGACCCCACGGGTGCCCAGGGTCTATGTGAACTGACCGAACAGTCAGATCATGCTGCTGGTTCTGGCTCGCAGATAATCTCTTCAATAAAATCAAGAATGTCCTTCAGGCTGCGGTCGTCGAGTTTTTTCAGTACCTTGTGGACAACCATTTTGCTACCTTTGAGCATACTGCCGATGCCCATGCGGGCCATGCTCATCATCATGTTGCCAGCCCGCAGGCGGCGCAGCGGCTCCAGAAAGAAAAAATCCAGCCCGGACTCGGTGAGCTCGACAATAAGATTGTAGAGCCTGTCTATGGCCTCTTTGTCAGCGGTGCCACGTTCACGCAGTTGGTTAACCGTATTGAGGGCACGGCTTTTTAGTTCGTCGGAGATGGGTGCGACAATATGGCTCTGCTGCTTCAACATATATAACCCTGCTAAGGTATCGGAAGTTCCGGAAACGACTGAAGTTGTGTCGCTTTTTGTAACTGCATTGTAACCCTGTGAAGCCTGATTCCATTGGCTTCAATGTGAATGCGCAACCGTCAGATAAGTGATACAAATAGGACGTGAAAGCCGGTGCTGCCTGAGGTGGCGCCGCCCGACCATCAAGAGAAAGTGGAATGGCTGACGCTCTGTGAATGTTCTTGTTGTACATGACTACGGCCCACTGGGTCATCTTCTGCTGGAGAGACTGAAGCAGACCTCTCTGCACATCAGTCCCTTGCTGATTAGCGAGCCGGAGAAGGTGGAGCTGTCGGTGCTGGCTGATTGGATTCCTGAAGAGACAGATCTGATCGTCAATGCCTTGTGGCTGAGCGACCCGGAGACTGCCGAGGAAGACAGTGAAACCACCCAGCAGGGTGCTTTTTCGATCCCCATCGCGCTGGCCGAGCATGCCCGTATTCACTCCATGGCCTTGTTTCAGCTTACGACCGGTTATATTTTTGACGGGCGCAAACAGAGCGCCTACATAACCTCCAATCCCGGGCAGCCGTTCAGCCAGTTGGGGAACTGGCAATGGGAATGTGAACAGGCACTGCGGACCCTGCTGCCCCGCCACCTGATTCTGCGCACGGGCTGGAGTCTGGGGCGGTACATCCAGAAGGTTCAGCACGAGGGTGAAACCAAGTCGTCCCTGCCGTTCTCAAGCCGCCACCGCGGCCAGCCGGTCGGTAGTCGTGATCTGGCGCGGGTAATAGCAGCGATGGTGTTGCAGGTAGACTGTGGCGCCGAGGTGTGGGGTACCTACCAGTATGCCGGCGCAGAGGAAGTGACCCAGTATGACCTGGGGCTTGCCATCCTTGGCCTGGGGCAGTTGCCGGATAACCGGAAGATCATTGACAAGGTGCCGGAATGGGCGGCGCTGGAGCCGGAGAATATGACGTTGGGCTGTACCAAGATCCGTAATACCTTTGGCATAAAACAGTTGCCGTGGCGTTCGAGCCTGGAGGATGAATACCGATTGCTTGAGGAAGACCTGGCGGCTACGAGCGGCAAAGAGCTTATCGGCTAGCCTGCGCCAAAGAGAGACTTGATCAGTGTCAGCTCAGGATTTACACCGGGCGAAGGTCAATGCCACCTCCTGCAGTAATTCCACATCCAGTAGCTCTACCTCCCGGCCTTTCGCATTGATCAGGCCCTGGTTCTGAAAACGGGTCATCACCCGGCTTACTGTTTCAACCGCCAGTCCCAGATAATTGGCGATGTCGTTCCGAGCCATGGGCAGGTTAAAACGGGTCGGCGACAGACGGCGGCGCTCAAACCGGGATGACAGCGATAACAGCAGTGAGGCGATCCTCTCCTCGGCGGTGTTCTTGCTGAGCAGCATGGCGTGCTGCTGGCTACTCTGGATTTCCGAACTCATGAGCTGAAAAAAGTGGTGTTGTAGCGTGGGTAGCTTGCGCGCCAGCACTTCCATATGGTCAATGGGAAGCTCACAGACACTGGTGCGCTCCAGGGCGTAGGCTGAACAGGCATAGCTGTTGCCACTGATGCTGTCCAGACCCATGATTTCACCGGGCAAATAGAACCCGGTCACCTGCTCATCGCCACTCTTGTTAATAATGGTGGTCTTGATGGCGCCGCCACGAACCGCAAAGCAGGAAGTGGCTTTTTCGCTCTGCTCGAAAATGGTTTCGCCCCGACTGAACGAACGCCCCTGCTTGATGATGTCTTCCAGGCGCTCTATATCATCCTCCCCGACAGCCAGAGGCAAACACAGTTTGCTCAAGCTGCACTGATGGCAGAGGGCTTTCAGTTGAGGACGGGTAGTGGCGATCGGATGGCCCATGGCAGCTCTCTCATGAACTTCAAGTCCCGTAAGCGTCCACCAAGACGCGTCAGGATGACTTGACGGATATCAAGTATACAGAGTAACGGTATAGGGCCATTGTGCCAAGTGTGGAGAATCAGCTTTCTGGGTCGGCTGCACCGATCCCATGGCACAGCCGTATGTTCTCTGTAGTCTAGCTGGGCTGTTGGAAGACCAGGGAGGCATTTGTTCCGCCGAAACCGAAGCTGTTGGACATCACGGTCTCCAGATGCGCGGATTTGGCCTCGGGACCTACCAGCGGCACCCCGGTGATCTTGGCATCAGTGGAGTGAAGATTGGCGGTACCCGATATAAACCCGTTCTGGAGCATCAGTAGGGAATAAATTGCTTCCTGCACCCCGGCCGCACCTAGGGAGTGCCCGGAAAGTGACTTTGTGGATGAGATTGCCGGAATATGCTCTCCGAATACTTTTTTAACGGCGCCCATTTCTGCCACGTCACCAACCGGTGTACTTGTTCCGTGTGCGTTAATATAATCGATCGGTCCCTTTACGGTGGCCATGGCCTGTTGCATGCACCGGATCGCGCCTTCCCCAGACGGTGCAACCATATCGTGCCCGTCGGACGTGGCCCCGTAGCCGGTCAGTTCCGCAATAATGTTGGCGCCGCGGTTACGGGCATGCTCAAGCTCTTCAATAACCACCATGCCCCCGCCACCGGCAATGACAAAGCCATCCCGGCCGCTATCGAAAGGCCGCGAAGCAGTTTCTGGTGCATCATTGTATTTGGTAGAAAGTGCTCCCATGGCATCAAATAGCATGGTCAGGCTCCAGTCTTCTTCCTCGCCTCCACCGGCAAACACGATGTCCTGCTTGCCAAGCTGGATCTGCTCCATGGCATGGCCGATACAGTGAGCACTGGTTGCGCAGGCGGACGACATGGAGTAATTGACCCCCCGGATCTTAAAAGCGGTGGCCAGACACGCTGAAACAGTGCTGGTCATGATGCGCGGTACCATATAGGGGCCAATCCGCTTGACGCCTTTCTCCCTCATGATATCGATGGCTTCAACTTGGCTGGCGCAGGAGGCGCCACCGGAGCCGGCAATGATCCCAGTGCGGTCGTTGGAGATCATCTCGTCCGTCAGTCCGGAAGATTCGATGGCTTGTTGCATGGATAGATAGCTGTACATGGCGGACTGCCCCATGAACCGTCGCAGTTTGCGGTCGATCTGGGTCGTGTCCACGTCAACGGAGCCGGACACCTGGCTACGAAAGCCTTTGTCCCGATAAGCTTCATTGAACTTTATGCCCGACTTGCCCGTGCGAAGGCTTTCAAGCACCGACTCGGTAGAATTGCCAAGGCAGGAAATAATGCCCATTCCTGTTACGACGACCCTTCTCATAATTTCCTCCTTCCGATCGTCGACCGTATGAGACGACCGAGCGTGTTTGTTCAGTTAGAAACAGTGTAGGGATATTATGCGTCTGCGCATACCTGACCTTGGTACAGGTGCAGGCCACCGGCCCATGTTACCTTTTCTTCCTCTTCAGATTTTTCTCGCTCTCGACCTGCTCCCGCTGTGCTTTGGCTTGCGCCTCCAATCGGGTCTCTTCGGCCACCATGGCGGGGGTTTCCAGACTGATGGCCCCGAGTTTCCCAGAGCGGAACTCATTGAGCAGTACCTCGGAAACCTTATGCAAGTCAGGCACGCCACCGCGGGAATAGAAGTTCCGCCTGGCGGCTATGGCGTCCATGACGGCAAGACCGCTCTCTGGCAGAGGGTCGAGTCCATAGCGCCCTTTAAGCGCGTCCGGATAGGCCGTCAGAAGGTACTCGGCGGCAAACAAGGCAACATCGTCAAACTCTAGGACTGCTGCCCGAATGGCTCCGGTAACCGCAAGACGATAACCGCAGGCTTCCGGAGACAGTTTGGGCCAGAGAAATCCGGGTGTGTCGTATAAAAGGATGTTGTCCTGCAGTTTGATGATCTGCTGGGCCCGGGTCACTGCCGGTTCGTTTCCTGTCTTGGCGACCACCCGTCCGGCCAGGGTATTGATCAAGGTTGACTTGCCGACGTTGGGAATCCCAAGAATCATCACCCGCAAGGCGCTGCGTTCCAGGTTGCGGTGTGCGGTCATCTCACGCGCCAGCTTGAGGATCGCCATGGCTTCGGCACGCTGGTTGTGGGTCAGGGTTATTGCCCTGACAGCTTTGTCCTGTTCGAGGTTTTCCTGCCATTGGCGGGTAACCGCGGGGTCTGCAAGGTCACGCTTGTTGAGGACCTTGATAACCGGCGTGTCCTGCCTTAACGCCGGGACCAGCGGATTTTCACTGCTGAACGGAATACGTGCATCCAATACCTCGATGATTAGGTCCATCTGGGGCATTATTTTTTTGATTTCCTTTCGGGCCTTGTGCATGTGGCCGGGAAACCAGTTGATGGCCATGGATCTTTTCCTTGCTTGAGTTGACAGTGGTGAACCGGGTGGCAGAGAGTAACCTGGAACCTCGTCATTGTTTAATTTGAGGGCAACTGTGCGGGACTGGCGCCATTATGGACGTGAATGAAAAAATTTTCACATAGCCTCGTCGGCGCTCCTGGCGCGGGCTGGGTCCCATTTGGTCGCATTATGTGTAGATTTTCAGGGCACACCGGGGTGAAATTTTGCGAGCGTTTGTTTTAGGGTGTACCCATAACGGATGTCATTAAATGATTAATTCACTCGGAGACGGTTATGAAGCTTAACAAAATGTTTGCAATTGCAATCCTCAGCTTGGGCCTTAGCATGCCGCTGGCAGCCCAACAGACTGCCCCTGGTGGCCAGCCGGACCAGGTTGACCAGTTGGCTGAAATCGTCGGGTTGAGCGAAGACCAGCAGAAGGAAATCCGCGGTATTCTGGACGAGATGCAGAGCAAAATTGCCGAGCTTCAGGCTGAAGCGCAGCAGATGCAACAGCAGCTCCAGGCCCAGATCAAACCTGATTATGACGAAGATGCTATTCGTAACGAAGCCGAGGAACTCGGCGAGCTGACCGGTGAAATTTCAGCGCTCTCAACGCTCATGCAGGCCAAGGTTGATGAGGTATTTACCGAAGAGCAGCGTGAAAAGCTGAACCAGCGCATGCAGCAGATGCAGGAGCAACAGCAGCAAATGCGTCAACAGCAGCGTCAACAGCAGGGCATGCAGTAAACTGGCTTATTGCTCGCAGCTTCTCGCTGCCGGGCAGCGTCAGAAAAAGGCCACCCCAGGGTGGCCTTTTTCATGTGAACGCACAAAAGTATAGACCTCTGGCCTTGAAAATCTGCTACCGAGACCAAGGTTCAGGATAGAGACCGGCAACGGCGGTATACAGGAAAGGATGCTGTCCGAGGCGCACTTGCTGCCCTAAACTGGGACCCGTCTGGTGCGACATTTCGAGCGGAAAGCAAAGGGAGATTGATGCTGAGGATATTGACTCTCAATACCCATAAGGGCCTTAGCCATTTCAATCGTCGGTTTCTCCTGCCTCAACTTCGGGACGCTGTGCGCGAGGTATCAGCTGACGTCGTGTTCCTACAGGAAGTTCTGGGGGCCCACGAACTGCTTGCTCTTCGGCATGCGGAAAGCTGGCCCGAAACATCCCATTATGAGTTTCTGGCAGATACGGTCTGGCCCCACCACGCCTATGGCAGGAATGCGGTCTATCCCATGGGGCACCACGGCAATGCTCTGATGTCCCGGTATGCCATTAGCGGGTACGAGAATATCGACATTTCCGTGGACACCGCCGAAAAGCGGGGGGTGTTGCATTGCCGAATTGAGCATCCAGAAGGCGAAGACACGGTTCTGCATGGCTGCTGTGTCCATCTGGGGCTGCGTGAGCACCATCGGAAGCGGCAACTCGCCATGCTCTGTGATCTGGTGGCATCCATTCCGCAGAGCGAGCCCATAATAGTCGCGGGTGATTTTAACGATTGGCGAGGCAAGGCTCATGAGATAATGAAAGGTTGCGGACTCATCGACGTTTTCGCGGCTGAGCATGGCGCCCCTCCCAAAACCTTCCCGGCGGTCTTTCCGCTGCTGCGCCTCGACCGCATCTATGTCAGGGGAATCAGTGAGCACTGTCCGGTGAAACTGCCGAACAGGCCCTGGTCGCGCCTGTCAGACCATGCACCGCTGGCCGTGGACATTGTGCTGTGAGCAAGGAGCTGGTGGAGGGGAACGCCATTTCGTTGATGACAAATGGCGACGAATTTTTCGCCCGTGCCCTGGAGATGGTTCGAGCCGCACGTCAGGAAGTGCTGATAGAAACTTTCATGGTGATAGACGATTCGGTCGGCCGGGAACTCCAGGAAGCACTGATTGCCGCCGCAAAAAGGGGCGTCTGGATTTCAGTATTGGCAGATGGTTATGGTACGCATTTTCTGCCAGAGGGTTTCATACAGGAAATGGAAAGGGTTGGGATTCACTTTTGTCTTTATCATCCCCAACCCAGATGGCTGCGTGTAAGAGCCAATATTTTCAAACGGCTCCACCGCAAGATTCTTGTAGTCGATGGTCATACCGCTTTTATCGGCGGAATCAATTATGAAGCCGACCACCTGTCCCGGTTTGGCGCCGAGAGTAAGCAGGATTATGCCGCGGAGCTCACCGGACCAATAGTCGACGAGATTCACCTGTTTGCCCGGGAAGCGATTCAGGAGTATTCCGGAGGAAGGCTTCGGTTTGTGGAACTGGTGAAAGAAAAAGCCTCCAAAGCTGGCGGGCAAAATGCGGCAATGCGTTTTGTGGCCCGAGATAACCGGAGCCATCGCAACAGTATTGAGAATGCCTATCTGGCGAGAATCTCCGCAGCCGAGCATCGTATTGTCATTGCCAACTGCTATTTCTTCCCGGGCTACCGTGTGCTGCGTGCGCTGCGTAACGCAGCGCGCCGGGGAGTTGAGGTGACGATTCTGACCCAGGGGCGCCCGGATTCCCGCCTGGCGAGAGCCGCAGGTTCCCTTCTCTATGACTTTCTGGTGGAGTCCGATATCCAGGTGTTTGAGTACTGGGAACGACAGCTCCATGCCAAGATAGCTGCGTTCGACGATGAATGGGCCACCATAGGATCAAGTAACCTCGACCCGCTAAGCCTGTCCCTGAACCTGGAAGCCAATGTGTTCGTGCAGGACGGGGCCTTTAACTCCCGGATTCGAAAAGCCATTGGGGAACTTATATACGGCAGCGAAGTGGTTCTGATCAATGATTCCTGGTGGAAACGGCGAACCCTGCTAAAGGGCTTTATCAGTTTCCTGGTCTACCATTTTCTACGCCACCTTCCGGGCTTTACCGCCTGGGTGCCAAAGCTTGAAAGGAGGAGCTCGAGCTTTCGCTCAAGGCACCCTTCTGGACCCTCCGGACCCGACGAGTGCTCCCCCCATGAATAGCGAGCGTCCGAACACCGGGGCCCCATCATCCGGTCCGCCGGGCTTCTCCCGGCCAAGGCCAGCGAAGCTCAGGCTCTGGGGGCGGCGCATTCTGACGACTGGTTTTCTACTATTGGTAGCATGGCTGCTGTTCACCCATGCCAGGAGAACCGACTGGGAGGCGGTATGGGCAGCACTCGCCGGATATGACCTGACTCAGATCGCGATTGCCTGCCTTCTGGCAGCGTGCTCCTATCTGGCCTATGCCTCCTACGATCTCTTTGGGCGCTATTATGTCGGCCATAGGATCCCAGTTGCCAGAACCATGTCCATCGCATTCATCTGTTGCGCTTTTACCCTGAATCTGGGAGCGCTGATCGGTAGCATTGGTTTCCGCTACAAGCTTTACAGTCAGCGGGGGGTCGGAAAGGGTGACGTTGCCCACATTGTGGGCATGAGCATCACCACCAACTGGCTCGGTTATAGCCTGTTGGCGGGCCTGGTTTTTCTCAGCGGCAACTTCTCGATTCCAGCAGGCTGGGCTGCCAGCGATGCTTTAATGAAACTTCTCGGGGGTGCGTTGGTGGCTGTGGTGGTCGGTTACTGGCTGCTCTGCATGTTTGCGCAAAAGCGTTCCTGGAACATCCGGGGCCAGGTCATCACACTGCCGTCCATAAGGATGGCTTTGCTCCAGATAGCTGCTTCCGCGGCACACTGGCTTTTCATGGGCGGCGTGGTTTTCACTTTTCTGTACGGTCATGTGGGCTATTTCTCACTTCTGGGTGTGCTTCTGTTGAGCAGCATCGCCGGCCTCATTGCCCATGTACCGGGCGCACTGGGCGTGCTGGAAGCGGTTTTTCTGGCACTATTAGCCGATACCGTGGCCCCGGCACAGCTGCTGGCCGCTCTGATCGCTTATCGTGCTGTATTTTACCTTCTGCCTCTCCTGATCGCCGTTGTTGCCTATGTACTGAATGAAATATCAATGAAAAGAATAAGCTCAGACCCGCAGCAGTAACCGCGACCATGAGCCGGAACGAAATCAGTCATCATCACTAGCCAGTCCGTCCTGCCAACCGGTTGCTCACGGCATTCAAGTCGGCCATGGCCGGCGCCGGACGGCCAGTGATGCGGTTCAGTCAGCTCGCTCTGGCCCAAAAGGCTTGAACATAAGGATCAGTTTGGGCAGCAGGGTCAGGGCAGCGAGCAGGGCAGTCAGCATGGCGAAACCGGTAAACAGGCCGAAGTAGATCGTGGGTATGAAATTGGACAGCGCCAGGATGGAGAAGCCCATGATGATCGTCAGCGACGTATAGAACATGGCCCGACCGATGCTCTGGTGGGACGCGTGCATGCTCTGGAGATACCTGCCGCTTCGTTTGAATTCCTCCCCGAAGCGGTGAATGTAGTGAATGGTATCATCAACTGCGATGCCCACGGTTATGGCCGCCACTGTAATGGTCATCAGATCCAGGGGTATGCCGAGCCAGCCCATGAGTCCCAGCACACTGCCGGCTGCAAGAAGATTGGGGGCGATACCGATCAGGGCAAGTTTGAACGACCGGAACAGCACCAGGAACATGATGCTGATCGCCAGAAAAACCAGGCCCAGGGTCTTGATCTGGGAGTCAAACAGACTCTGCAGCATGTTGTTATACATGACTGTCATGCCGGTAAGCATCACCTGATCCTCTTCGTAGCCAAGGTCTGTGACCAGATGCTCCCGGATCCGGCCAAGCAACTCATCACGCTTGAGGTCAGGGGAGGAGTCCATCAGGCGCAGGCTGAAGCGGGCCTGGTCGTGCTGTTCGGAGATGTACGGGGTAAGCAGTATGTCATGGAGGTCTGTCGGCAAGGCTGAAGGTACAAAAGCGAGCTCCAGGGCATTGAGCGGTTCACCCTCGTTTATCTGCGCCAGCAGACGCAATGTGGTGGTAATGGACAGGGTTTTGCCCACTTCCGGGAGACTGTCCAGATAGTCATGGACCTGCTCGAGTTTCTGCATTTTCTGGTAAGTGAACCAGGTATCCCGGTAGTCACTTTCCTCCCCACACTCGTCCACAAACGGATCACAGTCACTGGCGAAAGGGTCGTCCCCGGCCGCTGACTCAGGCGGCGACTCGTCATTGATGATCACATCCAGTGGCGATGTGCCGCCCAGCTTGTTATCGATGGTGATCATGCCCTGATAGATCTCGGTATCCGATTTGAAGTAATCGATAAAACTGTTTTCAACGGAGAGCCGGCTAATTCCGACAACGCACAGCACCGCCAGAATCAGGCTGACCACCAATACGCTGCTGCCGAAACGCTCGGTCAGGCTGGCGAAAATGCGGGTGAATGCCCGGCCCTCGTCAGCCGGAAGATTGCTGGCGGGAGGTGGCATGAGGGAGATCAGAGCCGGGAAAACAACGAAGGCAATAATAAAGGCGAGCGCCAGCCCCAGCGTCATCATCCAGCCGAAATCAATCACCGGGCGGATACCGCTGAAGGTCAGCGAACCAAAAGCGACAATGGTGGTTACGGCCATGTAGAAACAGGGCCTGACCATGGTCCTTACTGTATTCATGAGAATGTCCCCGGGCTCAGCCTCGGGGGATTCATGCTGGAACTCACGGTAGCGCACGATCAGATGGATGGTCAGCGACAGGGTCATGATCAGCAGTAGCGACACGTAGTTCGACGATATGACGGTCACCGGCCAGTTGGTCCAGGTGAGATAGCCGGTCACCAGCCATACGGTAAAGAGGCAGCATAGCAACGGCACAACAACCCATTGCCATTGCCGGAAGATCACCGCGAGTGTCACCAGCATGAACAGCAGGACACCGATACCGAAGGTGGACAGATCACTCTCGATGAAGCTGATCATGTCGGCGACGATCATGGGCACTCCCCCAAGGTGCAGCTCTGCGGAATCCTGGTACTGGTCGAGGATGTCCCGGACCTGGGCGATGGTCTCGTCCTGGCGTTCGGTGAGGCGCTCCTTGAGTTCAATGAACCGGGTATCGACCGTTTCCAGTTCCTGTCTTTCCGATTCTGGCAAGTCCCCCCTGTCGACTTTTTCCTGAAGCCTGTTGCGCTCGTACAGAAGCTCAAAGTACTTGTCCGGCGTCGGTAGATTTACCTGTATCGCCGTGGTCTTGGCGTCTTCACTGATGAGCAGGTTCGGGTAGAGCGGATTGTCCAGAAGAGCCTGACGGGCGGTATCAAGGGGCACATCATCCTCGTCCAGAGTTTTGAGCTCCGTGTCGACGGTGTCCAGGGTGAGCTGGGGGCTGTGCAGTAAAGGAACACTGAGAATGCTGTTGGTGGAGCCCGCCGCCTCAAGTTCCGCCAGGTCATTTCTCAGGTTACGAAGTGTGCTGATGGCCGACTCGGTGAATAGGTCGCCGGCAGGGGTATAGGTAACAACGAGAAAATCATCGGAAGCGGTAAAGCGCCGATTGACCGTTCGGTATTGCTCCAGGGCCTTGTCTCCTTCCAGAACCAGTGACTCAGCCGAGGCATCAAGGCGGAACTGGTCAAGGCGCAGGCTTGCCAGTACCAGTAAAAGACCGAAGCCGATGAGAACGAAAGCAGGACGGGCAATGACAATTCTTCGGTACATCGAGACAAGGGTGGTCATAAGCATCCATGGCCTGGAGTTCAGATGAACGCAGTCTGCCACAGATTGAGGCGAAATGGTGCCCGGAAGGCCTGTGATAGGCCTCGTCGGGCAGGGCGGTAAGCGGTCAAACCCGAACTTTTCGGGCTGCGAGCTCCAGTTCCTGTATCAACTGCCTGAGGCGCTGGCCCATAGCGACGCTGTCGCCCAGCTGGGTCACCATCTCCTGAGTCGTGCTGCGGATGCTCTGAAGGTTTGTGCGGGTGTCCTCTGTACCGGCAGTCTGCCTGGCTGAAACGCTGGCAATTTCGTCGTTGCTGTCGGAAATACGAGTCACCAGGGTCGTTATTGCATCCAGAGCGCCGGCGCAGTCGTTGGCCTGCTCGACACATAGACTGGCGTTCGCGGAGCCATCCTTCATCTGCTGGACGCTGGTTGCCATAGCCGCCAGTAACCGGTCGATAAGCCCCTGGATCTGGTCCGTTGAAACCTGGACCCGCTGCGCCAGCCTGCGTACTTCATCAGCGACCACAGCAAAGCCACGACCCTGTTCCCCGGCCCGGGCCGCCTCTATGGCAGCGTTGAGGGCAAGCAGGTTGGTCTGGTCGGCAATGCCCTTAATTTCGGCCACGGCCTGGCCGATTTCCTGACTGTTTGCCGCCAGCGACTGCACGCTTCGGGCGGACCCCTCGATTGCGGTGGCCAGTTGCGTGATGGCCTGGGCCGTAGAGGCAACCTGATCATTTCCTTTAACAGCGGACTTGCGTGCTTCCTGGGACAGAGTGTTGGCCATGCCGGCCTGCTCGGCGATGCCGGCAAAGCTCAGCATCATGGAATCGACGGCCTGGGCCGAGCGTTCAGCGCCGGCTTGCTGGCTGACAAGGTCATCCCGGCGTCTGACCGCACTCTCTGAAAGCTCACGGGCCTCCTCGTGCAGGCGCCCTATAGCGTCCTTCATGCTGCGCACTACAGACATGGTGCGGTCTTGCATGGCGTTAAATGCTCTTCCCATCTCGCCAATCTCATCCCTGGAATCCACCAGGGCCCGTTGTGAGAGATCTCCGGAGGCTTGCACGGCCACCATGGTATCTTTCAAGCGATTGACGTGGCGTTCGATAAACGAAATGAGGAGCTGAGAGCCGGCCATTTCCATCAGCATGAGGATCAGAAGGACCAGGGCAAAGCCAGGCGCCTTTTCCACCAGCACATCAGCAAAGGGCTGCTCTGTTGCTGTCGCTATTTCATTGATGGCGTACAGTGACAGAAGCCCGAGCGCCAGAAGGACCAGGATGTTCAGGCACCAAAATTTGTACTTCAGGCGGGCATTTCGGAATATGTTCAGCATGCGGAATCCGTATCAGTATGACCTGGTGACCGCGCTCCAACACGTCACTCAGACTGGACCTTCAAATTAGCAGCAGCCCGAAAGGAATTCCTTGTCGCAGATCATGGGATTGGGTCTTTTGTGTGGCCAAGTTTTGTTCAGCAATGACTCAGTCCACGGCCCGGATGGGTATCTGGTTAGCCATGTCGGTTTTGGGTACCGCAGGAACCGCCAGGCCAAGATTGTTTTTTTCGAAAACCCGGTCAGCGCGGTAGCTCGAACGAACCATCGGGCCGGAGGGCACTTCCATAAACCCCTTGGCCAGGCCCAGGTCCCGGTACCGGTTGAATTCTTCCGGCGGAACGTAGCGCTCGACCGGAAGATGGTTGGGCGTGGGGCGGAGGTACTGGCCCAGGGTCAGGATATCCACACCGATGGCCCTGAGATCGTCCATGGTAGCCAGAATCTCTTCGTCCGTTTCCCCCAGCCCCAGCATCAGGCTGGTTTTGGTCAGCACATCCGGGCGGTAGCGCTTGGCGTGGGCTAGTACATCGAGGGTTTTCTGATAGCCGGCCCTCGGGTCCCGGACCGGGTGGGTGAGGCGCTCGACAGTTTCCACATTCTGGGCAAACACATCGAGGCCTGAGTCCACCACTTTTTCCACATGAGCCATAACCGCGTCAAAGTCCGGTGTCAGCGCTTCTACCGCCACATGGGGGGTTCTTGTCTTGATTGCGGCGACGCAGGCGGCGTAGTGTCCGGCGCCGCCATCCGCCAGATCGTCCCGGTCGACCGAGGTGAGCACGATGTAACGCAGGCCCATCAATTCGACGGATTTGGCGGTGTTCTCGGGTTCGTCGTGATCAAGCCAGCCGTTGGGGTTGCCGGTATCCACTGCGCAGAAGCGGCAGGCCCGGGTGCAGACTGAACCCATGACCATGATGGTCGCAGTACCATTGCTCCAGCACTCGCCAATGTTGGGGCAGTGGGATTCCTGGCATACAGTGCTGAGCTTGTGGTCCTGGACGTTGCGCTTCACCGCTTCAAACCGTTCTCCACCAGGCATGCGCGCGCGCAGCCATTTGGGCTTGCGGGTCACCGGAGTATCGGCATGGGCTGACTTTTTCTGGCCATCCTTGATGGCAGAAAAACCATGCTCGTTACGGAACTTGGAACCACTGGTGACGCGGGGCTTCACGCTGTCGCTCATGACAACCGGACTCTTTCGGAGAAATTGGATAGTCTTCAAGGGTAATGCCCAGGGGCATGCGATACAAGCCACATACGGGGAAACACGGGTGCGGAACTCACCAGACATTTGGCTAGTCAGGCGCGCGCCCGGAAGTCAACCGGGCTGCAATCAACCGGCCCTCCCCGGCCGGGAATATACCCGATCGGGGAGGGCCGCGAGTCAGGCGGTGGCGGCATCCAATGCCTGGGTGATGTCGGCCAGGATATCATCGACGTGTTCCAGCCCGATGGAAAGCCGGACCAGATCCTCACTCACGCCCGCGCTTTTGAGCTCGTCCGGGCTCAGCTGGCGATGGGTGGTGGTGGCAGGGTGGCAGGCCAGGGACTTGGCGTCGCCGATGTTGACCAGCCGGTAGATCAGCTTGAGCGCGTCAATAAACCGTGCCCCTGCCTCGCGTCCGCCCACAATGCCGAAGCTGAGGATGCCTGAAGCACGGCCGCCGCAGATTTTCTCGCAGGTTTCACGGTAGGGGCTGTCGGCCAGGGTGGCGTAGTTTACCCAGGAGACCTTGTCATGGCTGGCCAGAAAATTGGCGACCTTTTCAGCGTTCTGACAATGGCGCTCCATTCGAAGCCCCAGGGTTTCCAGCCCTTGCATGATCAGGAATGCATTGAACGGTGACAGCGCAGCGCCTGTGTTTCGCAGGGGCACGACCCGACAGCGACCGATAAAGGCAGCATCGCCCAGGGCTTCGGTATAGACGACTCCATGGTAGGAAGGGTCCGGCTCATTGAGCATGGGGAATCGCTCCCGGTTGGCGGCCCAGTCAAACTTGCCTGAATCCACCACGATGCCTGCCACGGTAGTGCCATGGCCACCGATGTACTTGGTCAGGGAGTGGACGACGATGTCTGCTCCGTGTTCGAACGGCCGGCACAGGAAAGGTGTGGCCACGGTATTGTCGACGATCAGCGGAATGCCGTGGCGATGGGCGATCTCTGCCCAGCGCTGGATATCAACGATGTTGCCAGCCGGGTTGCCGATCGATTCGCAAAACAGCGCCCGGGTATTGTCATCAATGGCTTTCTCCACCGCGTCGAAATCATCATGCCCGGCAAACCGGCATTCGATGCCCTGGTTGGGCAGAGAGTGGGCAAAGAGATTATAGGTGCCGCCGTAGAGCTGGCCGGTGCTCACTATATTGCTGCCAACCCGGCAGATGGTCTGGAGGGCATAGGTGATCGCAGCCATGCCTGACGCTACCGCCAGGGCGCCGATACCACCCTCCAGCTGGGTCATCCGCTCCTCGAGCACGGCATTGGTCGGGTTCATGATCCGGGTGTATATGTTGCCCTGGACTTTCAGGTCAAAAAGATCGGCCCCGTGCTGGGTGTCGTCGAAGGTGTAGGAGGTGGTCTGGTAAATGGGCGTAGTAGCCGCATGTGTGGTCGGGTCGCCACTAAAGCCCGCGTGAAGAGCCAGTGTTTCCAGCTTCATTATTGAGGTTCCTTATTGGTCTTTTGCAAAACGCATTAACTGAAGGGTCAGCCGGGTAACTATGCCATAGCTTAGAAACAGGAAGCATGTGTTATATCAGAGGGAAGTCCTGGATGCCCAGCAAAGTATTCCAGTAGCATACTGGCTTTGTCTGCAAACAAAAAAAGCCCGACTCTTGCAAGCCGGGCTTTAGTAATACTGGTAGCAAGGGGCGGAGTTGAACCGCCGACCCCAGCATTATGAGTGCTGTGCTCTAACCAACTGAGCTACCTTGCCAAATCATTCCGGGCAAACGGGCCCCAAACGAGGCGCGTATTTTCAGTATTTCCTGATGTGGTGTCAAGGCCCTGGCCGGATGCCAGATGAAATTTCTCAAAATAATCAGACGTTGAAACGGAAGTGGATAACATCGCCGTCCTGGACGATGTATTCTTTTCCTTCCAGTCGCCACTTGCCCGCGTCTTTGGCACCCGCCTCACCGTTGTACCGTACAAAGTCCTCGTAGCCGATCACTTCGGCCCGGATAAAGCCCCGCTCGAAGTCTGTGTGGATCACTGCCGCTGCCTGGGGGGCGGTCGCTCCGATGCGCACGGTCCAGGCACGGACTTCTTTTACCCCGGCGGTAAAATAGGTCTGCAGGTCCAGCAGGCGATACCCACCACGGATGACACGGTCCAGCCCGGGCTCATCCATGCCCATCTCTTCCAGAAACACGGATTTTTCATCGTCTTCCAGTTCCGCAATTTCCGCTTCCAGCTTGTTGCAGATAGGGACCACCACTGCATTCTCAGCAGTCGCAATTTCGTTGACGGTATCAAGGTAAGGGTTGTTCTCGAACCCGTTCTCATCAACATTGGCGATGTACATGGTGGGCTTGATAGTCAGCAGGCACAGCTCCCGCACCAGGGCACGCTCTTCGATGCTCAGGTCCATGCTGCGCACAGGCTTGCCTTCGTTGAGTACCGGCAGCAGGCTTTCAAAGACCTCCAGTTGTGCTTTGGCATGCTTATCGCCGCTCTTGGCGACGCGCTGGACCCGTTTGATGGCTTTTTCGACCGTGTCCATATCCGCCAGGGCCAACTCGGTATTGATCACTTCGATGTCCGAGGCCGGATCGATCTTGTTGGACACGTGGATGACGTTGCTATCATCAAAGCACCGGACCACATGGGCAATGGCATCGGTCTGGCGGATATTGGCCAGAAACTGATTGCCAAGGCCTTCACCTTTGGAGGCACCGGCCACCAGGCCGGCGATGTCCACAAATTCCATGGTGGTCGGCACCACCTTCTGAGGCTTCACAATTTCTGCCAGCCGGTCCAGACGCGGGTCGGGCATGCCTACCACACCGGCGTTGGGCTCGATGGTGCAGAACGGAAAATTCTCAGCTCCGATGCCGGCCTTGGTCAGCGCGTTAAAAAGGGTAGATTTGCCGACGTTGGGTAGGCCGACGATGCCGCAGTTGAAACCCATGAAAAGCCTCTGCTGGATGCGAATGCTGAATGAAGAAATCGAGAGCGGGATTATACCGAGGTGACCGGTCCGGTGCGAACAGGATCAGTTTTTTTCCGGGCGGAATGAGTGCAGGGCATTCATGGCTCGTGCCATCTGCCCCTCAGCGGCATCCGGGAGTACCCGAATGGCCTGGTTGATGACGTCCTCAAGGTCTGCGGTTTCCTGCTTGCCCAGACGCCCCAGCACATAGTTGGTCACCTGGCGGCTGTCACCGGGATGCCCTATGCCCAAGCGCAGGCGGTAGAAGTTGTTGCTGCCCAGATGGGCAATGGTATCTCTCAAACCGTTATGACCACCGTGTCCACCACCCTGCTTGAGCTTGGCCGTGCCCGGGGGCAGATCCAGTTCGTCGTGGGCGACCAGAATCTGGTCAGGTTCAATCTTGAAGAAATCAGCCAGGGCCTTGATGGCGAGACCGCTGCGATTCATGAAAGTGACGGGGTTCAGAAGGTGAAGGTCGAGGCCCTGCCAGTGGATACGGGCATAGAGTCCATGGTATTTCTTGTCGGGTCGGAGACTCTGGCCCGCATGGCGGGCCAGAGCTTCAACGAACAGGGCTCCGGCGTTGTGGCGGGTGCTTTCGTAATCGCTGCCGGGATTTCCCAGCCCCACCACCATGACGATTTGCTGTGCCATGTGCCTTCGCCTCCGGAGTGGTTACTCCTTGTTTTCGCCTTCTTCGCCTTCGGCGTCTTCGGCTTCATCAACCTTGCTGCCACGTGGCTTGTGGATAGAAACCACTGGCTGGTCGTGATCTTCGCCCTGAAGCAGGGCAGCGATACGAACACCTTCAGGCAGTTTCAGGTCGCTCAGGTGGATAACCTGATCCATTTCCACAGTGGCCATATCCACTTCGATAAACTCAGGCAGGTTCTGTGGCAGACAGATGACTTCCACTTCGTTCATCTGGTGCAGAGAAACGCCGCCCTGCAACTTGATGGCAGGTGCTGATGCTTCGTTGATGAAGTGCAGGGGCACGTTGACGTGGATCTCGTGGTCCTTGTCCACACGCAGAAAGTCGGCGTGGGTCAGCAGCGGCTTGTATGGATGGCGCTGGAGATCCTTCAGGATCACGCTTTCTTTCTTGCCGGCCAGATCGATGGTCAGAATGTGAGAAAAGAAAGCTTCGTTTTCCAGGGCTTTCTTAAGCTCGTTGTGCCAGATCGAAATGGACACGGCTTCACCCTTGCCACCATAAATGATTGCCGGGATCTTCCGTTCCTCGCGACGCAGGCGGCGGCTCGCACCTCTCCCCTGTACGTCCCGAGGGAATGCTTCAATTAAAAATTCCTGGGCCATGATATGTACCTCATTGACACCTGAAGGACTCGCGACCAAGTACACAGCAGGTGTTGTTCTGGAGTTTCCGGATATAAAACAGTTAGTTCCGGAGTATTAAACAAACAAGGAGCCTAACGAGGCTCCCGGTCTGAATGCTTTGTGCAATAGCGCTTATTCGAACATTGCGCTGATCGATTCCTCATTACTGACACGACGGATCGATTCAGCGAGCAGTTCGGCCATTCCAAGGGGGCGGATTCTATCACAATTGGCGGCCTTGTCACCCAGCGGGATGGTATCGCAGACCACCAGCTCATCCAGTTGCGAGGCGTTGATGTTATCAATCGCCGGGCCCGAAAGAACGGGGTGGGTAATGTAGGCGATCACCCGTGATGCACCGTGCTCCTTCAAGGCATCTGCAGCCTTGCACAGGGTGCCGGCGGTATCGACAATGTCGTCCACCAGGATGCAGGTCTTGTCCTTGACGTCACCAATGATGTGCATGACCTGGGAGACGTTGGCCTTGGGGCGGCGCTTGTCAATGATAGCCAGGTCGGCGTCGTCCAGGCGCTTGGCAATGGCGCGCGCGCGAACAACACCGCCGACGTCCGGAGACACAACAATGAAATTCTCGAACCGCTGTTTCTCGATATCTTCCAGTAGAACCGGCGTGGCGTAGATGTTGTCCACGGGAATATCGAAGAACCCCTGGATCTGGTCGGCGTGGAGGTCAACGGTCAGTACCCGGTCAATCCCGATGCTGGTGATCATGTCCGCCACCACCTTGGCACTGATCGAGACGCGGGTGGAGCGAACCCGACGATCCTGCCGTGCATAGCCGTAGTAGGGAATAACCGCAGTTATACGGGTAGCGGAGGCCCGGCGCAGTGCGTCGGCCATCACGATCAGTTCCATCAGGTTATCGTTGGTCGGATAACAGGTAGGCTGAATGATGAAGACATCGTGGCCGCGAACGTTTTCGTTGATTTCTACAGTGGTTTCGCCGTCGCTGAATTTTCCGACGGTTGCCTGTCCCATTGGGATGTGCAATTTCTTCGCGATACTTTTTGCCAGGTCCGGGTGGGCATTACCGGCAAAGATCATCAATTTGGACACGATGTCATCCTTCTCGATGTCAGTGTTGGATTCAGAAGAAGCGGAAGAAAGGTGGCTGGGGTGGCAGGATTCGAACCTGCGCATGACGGGATCAAAACCCGTTGCCTTACCACTTGGCGACACCCCAGTATCGTGCTCTTTTGGCATCATTTCAGCTCTGTCAGCTTTTTGTGTAGAGGTGAAAGGTTCACCCCTCTAGCTACGAACCCGGTGATGCCGGAAGGTCTGCTTGCCCAGACTTTTTGGGCTTTGGATTCTGTTGGGAAACGTCCAAATATGCAAGCCCCGGTTCCGGTTAATCTTGCAGGTCCGAATTGTGCCAGCCAATCCAGGCTTCGCTTAACCTCCGGATACAGTCTGCAAACTACATCCTCGCAGTCGTTTCGGTACCTCGATGCGTCTCCCTCAAAAGCGGGCGCTATTTTGATTCTCGGGGTGTCTCTTGTCAACCCTTGCTCCGAAAAAATCAATCCGGTGCTGATGTTGCAGTCAGGCTTAAGAACAAGGTACCAGATTTCCGGGGGCTCTGCCGGAGTCAGTTTCTCCCCGATGCCTTCACCCCAGGCAGCGAAGCCGCGCACGAAAACCGGTACGTCGGCACCCAGTTGCAGTCCGAGCTCTGCCAGCTCTTCACAGGATCTGCCGAGCTGCCAAAGACGGTTCAGCCCCAGCAGGGTAGTGGCCGCGTTGGAGCTGCCGCCACCCAGTCCGCCACCCATGGGGAGGCGCTTGGTGAGACTGAGGTTAACTCCGCAAAGGGGTTGGTCGACGGTTCTGCGCAGGGCCAGGGCAGCTAGCAGGATCAGGTTGTCACGGTCAGGCACCCCCGGAAGTGCAGGGTCAAGCAGGATCCGGTCGTCATCGCGGGGTGAAAAACCCACGTCATCGCCATAGTCCAGAAACTGGAAAAGCGTTTGCAGTTCGTGATAGCCGTCAGGTCGGCGACCGTTAATGTGAAGAAACAGATTGAGTTTGGCAGGGGACGGCAGTGTGAACATTACCGGGCCGAATCCGGACGTTGCCAGGCAGTAACGGCTACACGAACCCGCTTGTCATCCTTCAAGGCGGTGATGCGCGCAGGCAGCGGCTGCAGGTCCTCGACAAAATCCCGCCATCGGTCGTAACGAATCTCCCAGCCTTGCTGGCGGATGACTGTAAGTATCTGTTGATCATCAAACAGCAGTTGATAGTCGCCCTCAGGGGCGGGCAACCCGCGGATCCACCAGATAAGGCTGTCAATTGGCAACTGCCAGCCGGTTGCGGCCGCAATCAGCTCGGCGGGCTCGTTGGATATATAGGTTTCACCATCCGGCAGCGTCAGCTCAAGGTAACCCGGAACCCCTGAAAGTTCCGTGCGGCCCATGCCCAAAAAGGCCGATGACAGCGCCAGGTCATAATGCTCGCCGTCCTGGACCCAGCGGTTGATGATGGCGGTGCCGCTGTCTGAGTCTTGACGGACCGCCAGCTTGCCCTGCAGCTGCCAGTGCTGGAACCCTGCCAGTTGCCGCTGACGCTCTCCCCAGTCCGCCGGCGGCTGGTCTGTCAGGCCCTCGGGCAGCGGCTCGGTCGGGGTTGTGGCACAGGCTGACAGAAGCAGCATGCACGCCATCACCCAGAATACGTGGAGCTTAGTCAAGATCCGCCTCCGCCCCGAGACGTTCAATGGTTTCAATAATCAAGGTGTCGTCCGGGTAGGCCTCGAGCGCCCGGCGCCAGACGATTCTGGCCTGCTCTTCCTGGCCATCAGCCCACAGGGCTTCGCCCAGATGAGCGGCCACTTCCGGGTCAGGGAAAGCTTCATAAGCCTCCATAAGGTAGGTCAGGGCCTCCTGAACCTGGCCCTTCTGGAACAGCACCCAGCCCATGGAGTCGAGAATGGCCGGATTGTCCGGGTCCAGGCTGAGCGCACGCTCGATATAGTCCTGGGCTTCATCAAGGCGTTCGGTACGGGTGGTGAGTATGTAGCCCAGGGCGTTCAGTGCGACGGCGTTATCAGGCTGTAATTCAATGATGCGGCGGAGGTCCTGTTCGGCGGCCTCGAAGTCGCCCTTGTTGTCGAGCAGCATGGCGCGGGCGTAAAGCATGCGCACGTTGTCTGGATAGGCTTCCAGGGCCTGGTTGGCTACAGCCAGGGCGTCTTCGTTATTGCCGGTATCCAGTAGCAGGTTGATTTCCAGCAACCAGAAGTTTTCGGCTCTGTCGGGGTTTTTCATCCGCAGGCTCTGAATCTGGCTGCGGGCTTCCTCAAGTCGCCCTTGCTCGGCCTTGAGCGCACTGGCCCGTGCCAGGGCGGGGAAAAAGTGGCTGCCCTCCAGTACCTGTTCATAGTAATCAATGGCCGTTTCCGCATCGCCTGCTTCGTCGGCGATGCGGCCAAGGTAGTAATGTGCCTCACTGGTATGATGACCCTGCTCGATTAGCCGGGAAAGACCTTCCTTTGCGACCTCTGTTTCACCATTCTCAAGTGCGACCAGGGCATGTGAGAGCTGCAAGCCGGGCACATCGGGGAAGCGCTTGACCAAACGAGCAAATTCATCCTGGGCAGCCTGTAGCTCACCTTCGCTGATCAGCATGCGGCCGTACAGGGTTCCCATCTGGCGATTGTCCGGATAGCGGCGAGTGTTGCGCAACAAGTGGGTCAGGGCCTCATCTTTTTCGCCCAACTGATAGAGCAGGTCGGCTTTGAGAACCAGCGCTGGCTGAAACTCGGGATCTTCTTCAAGCAGAGGCTGTAGCTGCTCCAGGGCCGCTTCGAAGGCGCCGGTGATCTTGAGCAGCAAGGCAATGCTGTACTCGATTTCCGGGTTGTCCGGGTGGCGTTCTTCCAGGGCCCGATAAAGCTCCAGCAGTTCCTGCTGGTCGCTCGGAGGCAGATTGCTGGCCATGGCCGCCAGGCTGTCAAAGTCGGCATCGCCGCCCAGCGCCATAATGCGCTCCATATGCTCCAGGGCAGCCTCCAGGTTGTTCTGCTTGACCTCCTGGATGGCGGCCACGCGGTGAGCCTCAAGGCTATCCGGATCAATGTCCAGCCAGAGCGTCGCAAGCTGGCGCTGGGCGTTGTCTGCGTTCAGGGATTGGGCGACGCGCATGGCACGCTCGGTGACACCTTTGTCCAGCGAGCGTTTGGCCGCTTCCACGTAGTTCACCAGGGTGATGTCATAACGGCCGCGCTGGGCCGCAATTTCCGCGGCCAGGAGCAGGTAGAGAGTCTCCGGTTCGAACTCGGCATTGCCGGTTTCAGGCTCGGGGATGTCGGTCTCTTCAAGAACGACAATCTGGTCGGCAGGTGCCTGATCGGGAAGAGACTGGTCGGTGCCTGAGTCACCGTTCAGGCCGGCACAGCCGGTCAGAGTGAGCCCTATCACGCCGGTGACCAGCAAAGAGGCAAGTTTTTGCATGTTACATCCTGAAGTCGTTAAACGATGCGCCCGAAAGGCTGCTATCAGTGCCGGCTCCTATCATGGCACAAGCCTCTTTCCATGCCCAATCTGATGCGGGTTCCGGGCCGTAAACATGGTAATTGCCGCAACCTTCGTGGGATTGGCTGGCACCCGGCCCAGCGCCCCGGTAAAATGGGTTGTGGCGTCTGTAAACGCCATCATGTGACAATACAGCAGTGCATGCCTGCTGGCACAAACCCCCTGGCAAAAGGCAATTTTTACGGCATATGGCCTTGCTCACTCTGGGAATCAACCACCGAACCGCTCCAGTGGAGTTGCGGGAGCGTATTGCCTTTACGCCGGAACGCATGGCTGAAGCCTTCTCTGAACTCAGGGTGGCCTCCGGAGCCTCTGAAGCGGCAATACTATCTACCTGCAACCGCACCGAGCTCTACCTGGCCGGGGACGATGACTGTGCGGCTGCGGTTTTGCGCTGGCTATCCGGCTTTCATGGTCTGCTGCCGGCAGAGTTGGAAAACGCGCTCTATGTCTATCGTGACTCGGAGGCGGTCCGGCACATGATGCGGGTAGCTTCCGGCCTTGATTCCATGGTGCTGGGTGAGCCCCAGATACTGGGCCAGCTCAAGGACGCTTATGCCCTGGCTCGGGAACACGGAGCGAGCGGTACCTTTCTCACTCGCCTTTTCGAGCAGACGTTCACGGTCGCCAAGCGGGTAAGAACGGAAACCGCCATTGGCGAGAACCCGGTCTCGGTGGCCTATGCAGCAGTGAGCATGGCACACCATATTTTCGCCGACATGTCCCGTAACCGTGCCTTGCTTATTGGTGCCGGCAAGACCATCGAATTGGTGGCCAAGCATCTCGCCGAGGCCGGTGTGCGCGATTTTCTGGTGGCCAACCGCACCCTGGAGCGGGCGCAAGTGCTGGCAGAAGCCCGGGGTGGCCGGGGTATCCTCCTGTCCGAGATTCCCGGTGTATTGGCCGACGTGGACATGATTATTTCCTCCACAGCCAGCCCGCTGCCGATTCTGGGCAAAGGCGCGGTGGAACGGGCACTCAAGGGCCGCAAGCACCGGCCCTATTTTATGGTCGATATCGCGGTACCCAGGGATATCGAGCCGGAAGTGGCCAATCTCGCTGACGTCTATCTTTATACCGTTGATGATCTCCGGCACGTCATTGACGAGAACCTCAAGACTCGGGAAGGCGCAGCCCGGGAAGCTGAAAATCTCATCACTGCAGGTACCCAGGAATTCCTGTCCCAGCTCCGGGCGCTGGATGCAGTGGCCACGCTCAAACAGTTCCGGCAACGGGCCGAAATTCTTCGGGATATCGAAACCGAAAAAGCCCTGCGGGCCCTACGCAACGGCGGAGACCCAGAAACGGCCCTGCGGGCGCTGGCCCGGGGCTTGACCAACAAACTGCTACACGAGCCCTCGGTCCAGGTACGCAAGGCTACCGCAGAGGGCCGGGTGGAAGTGACCAACTGGCTGCGTGAACTGCACCAGTTGGAAACCCAGGACGAACCTCTTTCCACCACCCCGGAAAATTTATGAAAGCATCGTTACAAACCCGGCTCGAGCGGCTTGATGACCGTTTCGAGGAAGTCCGGGCGCTACTCAGTGACCAGGGCATAATGTCGGACCAGAACCGGTTCAGGGATCTTTCGCGGGAATTCTCGGAAATCGAGCCTGTGGTTCAGTGTTATCGCATCTGGCGGGACAGGCTCAAGGATGTGGCTGAAGCCGAAGAACTGGCTCGCGATGGCGATCCTGACATGCGTGCCATGGCAGAAGATGAACTGGCCAGTGCTCAGGAACACAGTGTGCAGCTGGAAGATGAACTTCAGGCCTTGATGCTGCCCAGGGATCCCAATGACACCAAAAATGTGTTTCTTGAGATCCGGGCCGGCACCGGCGGCGATGAGGCGGCGATTTTCGCGGGCGACTTGTTCCGCATGTATCTGAAGTACGCTGAAAGACGTCAGTGGCGGGTGGAGGTTCTCAGTGAGAGCCTGGGTGAACATGGTGGCTATAAAGAGATCATAAGCCGCGTGGCGGGCAATGGTGTCTACGGTGCCCTCAAGTTCGAGTCCGGGGCCCACCGGGTCCAGCGCGTTCCGGAAACAGAATCCCAGGGCCGTATCCATACCTCTGCCTGCACGGTCGCGGTCATGCCCGAGGCCGACGAAGCCGAAGCCATCGAGATCAACAAGGCCGACCTGCGCGTCGACACATTCCGCGCTTCCGGGGCAGGGGGGCAGCATGTCAACAAGACCGATTCGGCTATCCGCATAACCCATATTCCCACCGGCCTGGTGGTTGAATGTCAGGAAGAGCGCTCCCAGCACAAGAACCGGGCCAAGGCTCTGAGTCTGCTGCAGGCGCGGCTTGATAATGCCGAAACCGAGCGCCAGGCCAAGAGCCAGTCCGAAACCCGTAAGAGCCTTGTGGGCAGCGGCGATCGGTCCGAGCGCATACGTACCTATAACTTTCCCCAGGGGCGAGTGACGGACCATCGAATCAATCTCACCTTATACAAGCTGGAAGAAGTGGTTGGGGGCGACCTTGATCCGGTCGTCAAACCGCTCCAGCAGGAACATCAGGCCGAAATGCTGGCCAGCCTGGCAGATGAGTGACGCCCCGCTGACAACAGAAGCCCTGCTACGCATTGCCGCGGCTTCGTTCGAAAGTGACACCCCCCGCCTGGATGCCGAGCTGCTGCTGGCGGATGCCACCGGCTGGAGCCGTACGTCATTTCGCGCCTGGCCTGAGCGGGTCCCGGACACAGCGCAGCGGGCCAGGTTCCAGGCGCAGGTTGAAGAGCGGCGGCGGGGTCGGCCAATTGCCCATATTCTTGGTGAGCAGGGCTTCTGGTCATTGTCTCTGGTGGTCAATGACGCCACGCTCATTCCCCGTCCCGATACCGAATGCCTGGTGGAGGCCGCTCTTGCCCTGGCACTGCCAGCGCAAGCCCACGTGCTTGACCTTGGCACAGGCACTGGGGCGATCGCCCTGGCGCTTGCCAGTGAACGTCCGTCGTGGCAGATAATGGCGTGTGACTGCGTCCCGGCCGCGGTCGAGCTTGCCCGGCTCAACGCCAGCAAACTCGGCCTCCCCATTGACGTTGTTACGAGCCACTGGTTTGCCGGCCTGTCTGGGCAACGGTTTGATTTGATTGTCAGTAATCCGCCCTACATCGCCCGTGCCGATACCCACCTTTTCCAGGGCGATGTGCGGTATGAGCCCGAGACCGCCCTGGTTGCCGGTGCCGATGGCCTGGACGACCTGCGCCACTTGATTCTCCATGGGTCTGACAGGCTTGTCGCCAATGGCTGGCTGCTGGTAGAGCATGGGCACGACCAGGGTGAGGCGGTACGTGATCTTTTTAAGGCGTGCGCCTATGCCGATATTGCGACCGGTCAAGATTACGGCGACCGGGACCGCTATACACTTGGGCGCAAGCCATCGAACACCACTGCTGCAAATCCTAACAGGAGAGACCCTCATGCTGGATGATGACGAACTGATGCGTTACAGCCGGCAGATTCTTCTTCCCGCCTTCGATGTGGCCGGCCAGGTGAGGCTCAAAGAGTCCCGGGTGCTCATCGTCGGTGCGGGTGGGCTGGGTTGCCCGGTGGCGCTGTATCTGGGGGCGGCCGGGGTAGGTGAGCTGATCATTGCTGACGACGACGTCATCGAGGTGACCAACCTGCAGCGCCAGATCGCCTTTAATAGTAGTCAGATCGGCATCCACAAAGCCGAAGCCCTGGCTGAGCATGTGGCGGCCACCAATCCACTCGTCAAAGTGACAGCCTTGCCCCGGCGCTTGTCGGGCGCCCTGCTGGACGAGCAGGTAGCCGCAGTCGATCTGGTGATCGACTGCACTGACAATTTCTCAACCCGGTTTGCCATTAACCAGGCCTGTGTCGCTGCAAAGACACCGCTGGTTTCCGGCGCCGCTATACGGGGTGAGGGTCAGTTGAGCGTGTTTGACTTCCGTACCCCCGGTGGGCCCTGCTATCAGTGCCTTTATCCTGATCTCGGAGATCAGGAGCTCAGCTGCTCTGAAGCGGGAGTCATCGGGCCGCTGGTTGGCATCATTGGCACGTGTCAGGCCATGGAAGCGATCAAGCTACTGGCCCAGGTAGGCCATCCGGTGACCAGTAGGCTGTTGTTGCTGGATGCCTGGCGTCTTGAGTGGCGGGAAATGAAGTTTGCCCGCGACTCCCGATGTGCCGTCTGTGGAGACGGCGACTGAAGTTTGGCGCGGTCCATCAATCCTTCAGGGCTTGGAAGTTGGCTATGGCCTGTTTGCGGCTTTCCTTAAGATCCACGATGGGTTTGGGATAACCTTTAGCCGGGCCACCCTTCAGCCATGGCTGATGGATACGTTTATTGTCCAGTGATGCCAGCTCTGGCACGTAGCGGCGAATAAACTCACCTGAGGGATCGAATCGCTCGCCCTGGGTTGCCGGATTGAATATTCGGAAATAGGGCGCCGAGTCAGTGCCCGTGGACGCGCTCCACTGCCAGCCTCCGTTATTGGAGGCAAGAAATCCGTCCACAAGCCGATTCATGAAGTAGGCCTCACCCAGACGCCAGTCGATGAACAGGTTTTTGGTCAGGAACATGGCCGTCACCATGCGAAGGCGGTTGTGCATCCAACCGGTCTGATTGAGCTGGCGCATGGCGGCATCCACCAGGGGGATCCCGGTCTGTCCCTCTTTCCAGGCCTCGAAGGCATCGCCTGGATGGTTCCAGGGCAGGGCCTCGGTTTCTGGCTTGAAGGCCCGATGCATGCTGACCCTTGGGTAGTGATAAAGAATGTGTATGTAGAAGTCCCTCCAGGTTATCTCGTTAAGCCAGGTATCGAGCCCGTCACGTGCGTTACCGGCACCAGTCATGGCTTCCAGCGCCGCAGCCCAGCATTGCCGGCCTGACAGCACGCCATTGGCCAGGTAGGGAGAAAGAAGGCTGGTGCCGTCAACGGAGGGAATGTCCCTGTGCCTGTTGTAATCAGCGGCGCGTTCCTCGAGAAATTCAGCCAGTTGGTTATGGGCCGCCTGTTCGCCGACGGGGACGAGTGGTGGCGGTGCTTTACTGTATCCGTCTATTTGCGAGGGGAAGCGCGCTGGCTTCATCGCCTCGCCCTTGGCCTTGGGCACCGGATGAAGCTCTGGCATGTTATCGCCGGTCCACTGGCGCCAGCGTCTGGCGAAAGGTGTAAAAACCGAGTAGGGCTCCTGCTGTTGGGTCAGGATGCTGCCGACGGGAGCCACGGTCTGGTCGCGGTACTTGCAGGCGGTGACGTTGTCTTGCGCCAGCTTATCCCGGAGTGCCTGGTCCCGTCGCCGCTCATTCACGCCCAGCTCTTCATTAAAATGCAGCTGGCGGACCCTATGTTTCCTGCACAGGTCCGAAATTAGCGGTATGCAGTCGGAAAACCAGTCTCCCTGAAGAATATCGAAAGGAATCCCGACCCCCGCCAGGTCTTCTGCAAGACTGTTCACATGGTCGACCACAAAGCGGATGCGGGCAGGCGACCAGTCGTGACTGTGCCACTGGGCCGGAGTGGCAATGAAACAGGCGCGAACGGGTTGGTCCTGGGCACAGGCGGCGGTCAGGGCGGCGTTGTCCGCGGTACGGAGGTCATTTCGGAACCAGACGAGTTGGGTCATCACGATATCCACTTGGGCTGAGACAGGAACTTCAGCTATGTATTCGCGGGCCGGCACCGATTGGATTATAGTAAATCCCCAAGGAGCTGTTTATCTTCAATAGCTTAATGCGCAGTTGTGCGTATTGAGCTGCAACTGAAGGCCTCCTATAAAGGCGCCTCACGCCCATACCTGTACGACACAGACGGCAAGTCGGCATTTTCTGGCCAGGCCTGCGGTCTACATTAACCACGGATTGGAGAAACCAATGCCAGTGACACCGGATGACGACGCTCACCAGCCCCTCGCCCTTGAGGACAAGGTGGCTCTCGGCTGGCGGGAATGGGTGGCCTTACCGGAACTGGGCATTGATCGGATCAAGGCGAAGGTGGATACGGGTGCGCGCACTTCCTGCCTGCACACCTTCCGGATGGAACCCTACGAGGACAACGGCCAGCGCCGGGTGAAGTTCTGGGTCCACCCAATCCAGAACGATCTTCATGAGGTGATCGCCTGCGATGCCCCCGTGGTGGATGAGCGAATGGTGTCGGACTCAGGCGGACATCGGGAGTTGCGACTGGTTATTGAGACACTGTTGCTGGTGGGGGAAACCCAATGGCCAGTAGAGATGACGCTCACAAACCGCGATTCGATGCGGTTTCGGATGTTGATCGGAAGGACCGCAATGGCGGGTCGCAGTATTGTGCTGCCTGAATCCTCCTACCTGGCCGGAGATCCGGCCCTAAGGACCCCAGAATGAAGATTGCCGTACTCTCTCGCAATAAATCCCTTTACTCCACCCGGCGTCTGGTTGAAGAGGGGCTGAACAGGGGTCACGAAGTGCGGGTGATTGATGCCCTGCATTGCTATATGAACATCACCTCCGCCAACCCCCAGATTCACTACCACAGTGAAACCCTGGACGATTTCGATGTGGTGATTCCCCGTATTGGCGCCTCGGTCACGTTTTATGGCACCGCCGTCCTGCGTCAGTTCGAGATGATGGGTTGCTTCCCGGTCAACGAGTCCGTGGCTATTTCCCGGTCACGGGATAAATTGCGGTCTTTGCAGCTGCTGGCACGCAAGGGTCTGGGTATGCCGGTCACCGGTTTCGCCAACAAGCCGGATAACGTGCCCGATCTTATCAAGATGGTGGGCGGCTCGCCGGTGGTGATCAAGCTGCTTCAGGGCACCCAGGGTATCGGCGTAGTGCTGGCGGAGACCCGCAAGGCCGCCGAAAGCGTTATCGAGGCGTTTATGGGCCTGAAAGCCGACATACTGGTGCAGGAATACATCAAGGAAGCCGGTGGCGCCGATATTCGCTGTTTCGTGATCGGGGACAAGGTGATTGCGGCCATGAAGCGCCAGGCCGCCGAAGGGGAGTTCCGCTCCAATCTGCACCGGGGCGGCACCGCGTCTCTTATCCGCATTACGCCGGAGGAACGCCGCACGGCCATTGCCTCCGCCAAGGCCATGGGCCTCAATGTGGCCGGCGTCGACCTGCTGCGTTCCAGTCGCGGTCCTCTGGTGATGGAGGTCAACTCGTCGCCTGGTCTCGAAGGCATCGAGTCCGCCACCGGAAAAAATGTGGCCGGCATGATTATCGAGTGGACCGAGCGCAATCAGAAACCCTGGAAAACCCGCACAAAGGGAACCGGTTGATATGGCAAGAGCACCGTTCAATTTTGCCGGCACTGAGATCAAGGCAGGTACCCGGCAAACGGTAGAGTTCCCGGTGGCCAAACTCTATACCCATACGCCGCTTCACATTCCGGTAGAGGTGGTGCATGGGCGTCGCGAGGGGCCGGTGCTGTTGGTCTGCGCGGCGCTTCATGGCGACGAGATCAACGGTGTCGAGATCATTCGGCGGGTCCTGCGTAATGCCTCCCTGCGGCATTTGCGCGGAACCCTCATTGCGGTGCCGATTGTTAACGTGTTCGGCTTTGTCCAGCGCACCCGGTATCTGCCCGACCGGCGTGACCTGAACCGGTGTTTTCCAGGCTCTGAAACCGGTTCACTGGGCGGCCGGATCGCCTACCTATTCCGCACACAGATCATGCAGAACGTCACCCATATCATTGACCTTCACACGGGTGCGATTCACCGCTTTAACCTGCCCCAGATCCGGGCTGAGCTGAAAAATCCGGAGACTGCACGGATTGCCGAAGCTTTTGGTGCCCCGATCATCCTCAATGCCAGCCTCCGTGAAGGGACGCTTCGCGAGTACGCCGACTCCCGGGACATTCCGGTAATCACCTTCGAGGGGGGCGAGGCGCTGCGCTTTGACGATGTCGTGATCTCAAGCGGTGTGCGAGGGGTGAATCGGGTCATGCGGGCACTTGAGATGCTGCCGGCAAAAGCCGGGCGCGCCAAGCCGAGAAACCGGTCTGAGATCGCCGCAACCTCAACCTGGGTCAGGGCTGAGATCGATGGCATCATGCGTCCCATCGTCCGGCTTGGTCAGCGGGTTCGCAAAGGCCAGAGACTCGCCCTGATTGCGGATCCTTTCGGTGAAACAGAAACGGCTTTGATCACCCCCTATTCCGGTATTATCGTCGGTATGAACAACCTGCCGCTTGTTAATGAAGGCGAAGCCATCTATCACATTGCCCGGTTTGACGAGCTGGCCGAGGCCGAGAAAGCCATGGATTACTTTCGCTCTTCCATGGATCCTGAGGCTGGTGCCGATGCGGTCATGCCGGTGCACCCCTGGGACGAACAGCAGAAATAGGAGAGTTGGCAATGATCTGGGATCAGGCAACCATCGAACTCCGGGCCCGAAACCGTGGTTTCCACCTGATTACAGACGAGGTGCTCAGCCAGGGCCCGGACCTGAGCAACTGCCAGGTTGGGCTGCTGAATCTGTTCTTGCAGCACACGTCGGCGTCGCTGGCGATAAACGAAAATGCCGATCCGGATGTACGGGGGGATCTTGAGCGACACTTCAATGTCATGGTGCCCGAAGACCAGCCCCACTATGAGCATGTGCTCGAGGGACCGGACGATATGCCAGCCCATATCAAAAGCGTTCTGGTGGGTGCGTCCCTTACCATCCCGATCACCGCCGGTCGTCTGGCGCTGGGCACGTGGCAGGGCCTTTATCTGTGCGAGCACCGTGACCGGGCAGGTGGCCGTCGGGTGATCGCAACCTTGCAGGGGCGGTGGTAGCGCCCCCGTCGACGTTTAACCTGCTTGAGTAAATGTATTAGCGGGACCAGCCACCCGCCAGCGATGAGACGACCGTCGCCAACCGCAGAACTCCTTGAAACCCTGGACCGAATCACCCTCGAAACGGAGGTGTCCGACCGGTCGGCGGGTCCCCTCGGAGACAAAAATCAACAAAACTTCACGTTAGCCTGGCGATTTCTGGTTCAGTTCCTGCTTAACTCAATCAGAGCTGCGCAATTAAGTCTGTGGCGCTCGAGTCATCAGGCTTGAGGTCCGGATGAACCATGACCCGAAGTATCGAGGCAATCGATGAGTCTGACCTTCTTCAAAAACCTGTTTTCCAGCCGTTTGTTGTTGCCTGTCTTTGTTCTTCTCATTCTCGCGGCGGCAGCTCAGCTTTTTCTGAGTCAGTGGCTGATACGCTCCCAGGTGGCTGCTCTGACTGAATCCGTTGAGACGGCAATGGAAGCCGGCCAGCAGCGGGTAGGCGGAAAGTTCAGTGAGGCGAGCGCTGATGTGGCTGAGCGACTGGTAGCCATGAGTGACCAGGCATCCCTTGAGCTGGGCCGGCAACTGGAGAGCCAACTGAACGAACGGCAACAGCAGATTGCTGGAAACCTCAAACGGGCGGTCATTGCCGAAGCACAGGGGCTGGCTGATGCCATGGCTGCGGTGGCTGCGCCCCTGATCTGGGACAGGGATACGCCTAAACTGACCGGACTGGTCGAGTTGATGGACAGTCGGGAGGCGGTCCTGTTTGCGGTCTATTTTGATCAGTACGGCGAGCGCATGACCCGTTATGTCGACCGCACCGATGCCAGGGTTAAAACCCTCATGGATGCCGGGGAAGGCCGGGGCGCAATAACAAAAGTGCTAGATGCCGCCTCTCGCGACCCGGAAGTGGTGGTTATTACGGCCGATATTGCACCTCAGGGGTCTGTCGTTGGCAAACTGAAACTGGGGCTCTCCACCCTGGCCATCGCCCGGGACATGCAACAGTTGGAAGAGCGGTTTGGTGTCACCGTGCGTGAAAGCTCTGCTGCGGTCTCCTCGGTGCTGGCCTCCCAGACCGGCGAAGTGAGCGAGCGTCTTCAGCGCCAGCTGGCGGATATTGAAACGAGCACCCGCAATGAGATCGGTGCAACCATCGAGCGCATAGAAAGCCAGACCTCTGAGCTTTCGGGCACCCTGTCCTTTTTTTCAGTACTCACCAATGTGCTCCTGCTGCTTTTAATTGCGGTAGTGCTGGGGGTCGGGGTGCTCGCCAAGGTAAACCGGCTGAATCTTGCCATCTGGGGTATTGCCCGGGGTGAGGCGGATCTCAAGCAGCGGGTCAATCTCAGTGGTAATGACGAACTTACCCACATGGCGTCTGGCGTTAACGAGTTCATCGGCCGTATTCAGGCCATGATCAGTCGGGTGAACCTGGCCGCCGGCACCGCAAGCACCCAGGCTCAGGCCCAGAGCCAGGCAAGTAGTCAGGCAGTGGTTGCCGTTAACTCCCAGCGGGAGGAAATAGATCAGGTCTCGGCCACGGTCAACGAGATGTCCGGCAGTATCCAGGAGGTGGCTGAGAACATACAGCAGGTGGCCGAATCGGTTCGGACCATCAATAGCGAAAGTGAGGCAACGGCCGAGATCTCGCGCCAGGCGCGGAATGAACTCGACCTGATGGTGGCTGAAGTGGATGCGGCCGTGGCGGTTGTGACCGAGCTGAATCAGCGCAGTGAGGAAATAGGTTCGGTGCTCGCCGTCATTGGTTCCATTGCCGCCCAGACCAACCTGCTGGCACTCAATGCGGCCATTGAGGCGGCCCGAGCTGGCGAAAGTGGCCGCGGCTTTGCGGTGGTGGCCGATGAGGTTCGCACACTGGCAAGCAGGACCCAGAAATCCACGACCGAGATCCAGGCCATCATTGATCGGCTGCAGGCCGGCAGTCAGAAAGCCGTGGAAACCATTGGAGGTGCCTCGGAGCGGGTTGTGGCGGCGACCGGGCAGTTCCGCCTTGCAGACGAGCATTTTGAGAAAATCAGCGCACTGCTGGCACAGTTGCAGGAGCGCTCAGTGACTATCTCTGCCGCCGCTGAGGAGCAAAGCACCCAGGCCAGGCAGATAAGCGACAATGTCACAGATATGGCCAGGGCCGCAGAGTCTACGGTGGACGCGATACGCCTCTCTGACCGGTCAAGTACGGAAATCAGGTCCGCCATCGGAGAACTCCGCTCGGCGGCCCAGCAGTTCAGCGTGTGACAAAATGGGGCGCCTCGCCAGAAGAGGGCACCATGTCGGGGTCCTCTTCTGGAGCAGGCGTGGGGAAGCTACAGATTCGCCTCGGCGTATTCCGCCAGCGCTGACCGCGGTACTCCCTGCAAATGGATGTGACCGCCGTGCCTGAAGCCCTTGAAGCGCTCAGTCATATAGGTCAAGCCGGAGCTCAGGGCGCTGAGATACGGAGTATCGATCTGGGCCAGGTTGCCCAGGCAGATCACCTTGGAACCATTACCGGCACGGGTGATGATGGTCTTGATCTGGTGCGGGGTCAGGTTCTGGGACTCATCGATGATAATGAGGCTGTGCTGAAAGCTGCGGCCCCGAATGTAGTTCAGGGATTTGAAGTGTAAGGGCACCTTGCTGAGGATGTAGTCGACGCTGGCGGTCATGTTCTCATCGTCTTCGTGCAGGGCCTCCAGGTTATCGACGATAGCGCCCAGCCAGGGTTCCATCTTCTCGGCTTCGGTGCCGGGCAGAAACCCGATATCCTCATCCAGACCCTGGGTGCTTCGGGTGGCGATGATGCGCTTGTACTGTTTGCTGGCCACCGTCATTTCAATACAGGCTGCCAGGGCCAGAATGGTCTTGCCGGAGCCCGCAGAGCCGGTCAGGTTGACCAGGTGAACTTCCGGATCCATCAGCAGGTTCAGGGCCAGGGCCTGGTAGATGTCCCGTGGCATCAGACCCCAGACCTCTTCACTCATCAGGTCCCGCTGGTGCAGGTCCTGAAGCACCAGTCGGTCTTCGGTGAGGTCCACAACCTTGCCTACAAAACCCTGCTCATCCACCACGTATTCGTTGATATTGAGTTTTGAAAGCTCGCCTTCCCGTCTGAGGATATGTTCGGTAACACCCTCCCTCTGTACCGTCTCGACCTTGGCAATGGTGTCCCAGAAGGAGTTCTTGAACACCTTGTAGCCCATGGGCAGCAGATCAATGTCATCAATGAGCTGATCGTTGTGGTAGTCCTGGGCCTCGACACCAAAGCCCCTGGCTTTCAGGCGCATATTGATGTCTTTGCTGACCAGGATGATATCCCGTGACTTGTGCCGGGCCTGAAGCGACGCCAGGTTGTTGATAATCTTGTTGTCGTTAAGATGCTCGGGCAGGGAGTGGTTGCCGGTATGCTCTGTACTCATCAGTATCGACAGCGAGCCCAGCGGCGCTGCTTTTTTAGCCCTCACGATAGGCACGCCCCGCTCGATCTCCTTGGGAGACGCATCTCCGAGCAGCCGGTCAATGGTCCGGATGGCCTGGCGACAGTCGGCGGCCACGGACTGCTTGCCGGTTTTAAGACCGTCCAGCTCTTCCAGCACAGTCATGGGAATAATAACGTCGTGTTCTTCGAAATTGAGAAGGGCGTTGGGGTCGTGGATGAGGACATTGGTGTCGAGGACGTACATTTTCTTCCGAGCTTGAGGTGCTCTGGGCATAAGATGCGATACCTCTCTTTTCCGGCGGCGCCCTGGTAACGGCTCCGGCACCCGGGCGTTGGTTTGGGTTCTGTTCAGTACTTCGTTCAGCTGAGCTCAGAACTTCAGGGACGGCCTCACTCGTCGCTGGCGCAGCGCTGGGTCAGCGCTTTGTCCGAGATCAGTTTTAACATGTCATAGGTGGTAATAATGCCTGTGATTTTCTTGTTATGTGTTACAAAAATGCGGTGCACGTGTTCTTTCATCATCAGGTCGGCGATGTGTTTCACCGCCGTATACTCGTCAACACAGAGCACGATTGGCGTCATGATATCGCGGACTTCCACCGGTACCTTGCCCATCTCTTCAAAAATAGCCATGCGCAGGCGGCGTGCCTCCTGTTCTTCCTCGGGAGTCAGATCAGCCTGGTGGCTATCCGGACGGCTGGAAGACCAGCGGAATTCGGTGATGTCCTTGAGGGTGGCAATGCCGACGATCTCGCCCTCGTCATCGGTGACCGGACTGCCGGTGATTTCGTTATCCGTCAGGAAGCGGGCCAGCCGCTCCATGGTCCAGGACTGAGGTACGGCCTTGACGCTGGGGGTCATGATCTCGTGGGCGAGAACAGTCATGCTACGCGGTCCTGCTGAGGTGAAACCTGGTTACCATCGAGCTTAGCGGGTCGCATCCGATTCGTCATCACCTGATTCTTCCGGGGCCACAACTGCGGTGAGATTGCCCTCCTCATCAAAGTGCAGCTCATGATTCTGGTAACGGGCTTCCTGAGCCACCGCTTCCAGTCTCAGTATCGATTTGAGGGGAATGTCCACCACCAGGGAGTTGACCAGCCAGCTCGGGATAGAGCCGTTAGGGTTGGTATGCTGCAGCCAGACCATACGAGTCTGGCCGCCCTGCGGCGTGAATCGGTAGAAGGTATCGGACTGATCCACCCGAATGCGGCCTTCCTCTTCATCCCGCATGTTGGGCACCGCATTAAGGTGCATGACCACTTCCCCTGAGCCTTCATCGCCCTCGGTCTGAATCCGGATCACATAGTCCCGGTCGGTAACGGGCCAGGGCATATCGTTAACGGAGTAGGCATAACGTTCTTGAAAGTCGCCATCACCGAACGCCTCGGACTCGACACAGCCGTGAACCCACTCCGTGCAGGAACCGGGGTTGATCATCACCGCCATAACGTTGGCAAGGGGCGCATCGAGAAGTGCCTCTGCCTTGAAGGCCTCAAACTTCGAATCAGGATGATCAATAGTGTAAATACGGATGTCCCCCTCCCGCTTCTGAAGTTGCCAGTCAGCATCTTCTGCCGGCAGTTCAGCCAGGGCGAGAGGTGACAGGGCAAGGCCCAGAATCATGAGGCCGGAGGCGATCCGGGTAAACGTGTATGGCATCGGGAAGCTCCCTGAGCTCGGCCAGCAGGCGATTAAGTGCATAGGCTCCGGAGTTTAACATGGGCTGGAAGCCGGCCAGAAAGCCAGCTCCTGGTTTGTGATGCAGGCAGGGGTTTGCAGAAAAGAAACGGACGGATTGGCCTGATTTGACGGGTGGGCGCACCGAGGCGCACTGACCCGACGTTGCCTGCCGGGGCCAGTGCGCAACAATGTCAGTGTTCCGGCAGCGTCACGTTCAGCTCAAGTACCGAACAGTCCTTGTTGCGGTCAAGTTCGACCTGCACCATGTCATCATCTATCTGCACGTACTTGCGAATGACCGCCAACAGTTCCTGCTGGAGCTGTGGCAGGTAATCCGGCAGGTCCCGCTGGCCACGTTCATGGGCAACGATAATCTGCAGGCGCTCCTTGGCCACACTGGCGGACGTGTTTTTCTTACTCTTGAAGTAATCGAAGAAACTCATCCGTCATCACCCCTTGAACATCCGTGAAAAGAATCCTTTTTTCTGGCCGGTCAGGAAGCGGTGTTCCCGCTCCTCGCCAAGCAGACGCGCCACTGCATCTTCATAGGCCTGGCCCGCATCGCTTTCGTCTTCAAGTATAACCGGTAGGCCCTGGTTGGAGGCGTTAAGCACGATCTGGGACTCCGGAATGACGCCCAGTAGAGGGATGGCAAGAATTTCTTCCACATCAGCCACCGACAGCATCTCGCCCCGTTCCACCCGTGCCGGGTTGTACCGTGTGAGCAGCAGGTGTTCCCTGACTGGCTCCAGCCCCAGTTCGGACCGCCGTGACTTGCTCTGCAGGATGCCCAGGATCCGGTCGGAGTCGCGAACGGAAGATACTTCCGGGTTGGTAACGACAATAGCCTCGTCGGCATAGTAAAGGGCCATGAGCGCGCCATGTTCGATCCCAGCCGGGGAATCGCACACGATGTAATCAAAGGTCTTGGAAAGCTCGGTAATGACTTTCTCGACCCCTTCCTGCGTCAGCGCTTCTTTTTCCCGGGTCTGGGAGGCAGGCAGGATGTAAAGCGTGTCGACCCGCTTGTCGCGGATGAGGGCCTGGTTAAGGGTGGCTTCGCCCTGGATGACGTTGACGAAGTCGTACACGACCCGCCGCTCACAGTTCATGATGAGATCCAGGTTGCGCAGGCCCACGTCGAAATCAATCACCACCGTTTTATGACCGCGACGGGCCAGTCCGGTACTGATTGAGGCGCTGGTCGTGGTTTTACCTACGCCACCTTTTCCTGAGGTAACGACAATGATTTTAGCCAAGGTTGCAGTCCTGTTTGCTGATTCGAATTAAGTCGGTTTCAGGCCTTGTCGAGGGGCGTTACCACTAACAAGTTGTCCCTGAGCTGGATCTGGACCGCGGACTTCCAGCCCTGGTCCTGAAGATCTTCCGAGATTTTATAGTGTCCCGCGATAGACACAAGCTCCGCCTCGAGGGACTGGCAGAATACCCGGGCTGTTTCCAGGCCATGGACTCCGGCGAGGGCCCGGCCCCGAAGCGGTCCGTAAACATGGATGTTGCCCGCGGCCAGCACTTCGGCACCGGCCTGAACGGGTGCCAGAATGACCAGGTCGCCTTCCGGTGCGTACACTTGCTGTCCCGAGCGCACCGGTTGGGTCACGATACGAGCGGCCACCGGGGACGCTGCCTGGGGGGTGGATGCCGGCGTTTGGACATCCTCGGTTACGATTTTGTCATCCGGTTCCGGAGCCGGACGTTCACGTACGGCGCCAGCAGGTATCAGCGCAAGGGAGGCATTCCGGGCCAGCCGGTTATGATCGTCATCGCCGCCTCGAACCCCGACCACATGGATGCTGTGTCGCCGGCAGATGCCGATCATCTGGAAGAAATCCAGCTCGTTAGCTGCACCCTGGTACTTTTCGAGGCTGATCACCAGGGGTACATCCCGGAAAAAGCCGGGGGCCTGGCGGATCTTGTCCCGCAAGGTGGCCTCAAAGGAGTCACTGTCGAAATACAGGAGCTCCAAAGATGTCATGGGAACGGTCGCACCCTTGAGCTGAAAACTCTGCTGCGCTCCGGTGGTAGCGGTTTCGGTCATGATGCGGTCTTGTCCTCGGGGGTTTGGGTCTCGTCGGCTGGCCGAGCGCGGAGCGGCATGGCGTCAAACGCAATGCCGGACCAGCCCGTGCCCATAAACTGCCGGATATTAGCATGATCACCACCGGTGGGGTTTTCCAGAACGTGGCGATAATGACGCCCAAAACAGGCCAGCGTATCCGTTTCGTTGAGATTGCAGTGCTGGGCCAGGGCAAAAAGTTTGCAGGAACCTTCGTTCTCACCGGCACCATTATGCAGGAGGCTATTGCGAAAAGCGGTCGGGGTATAGTTGAAAAAGCGTTCAACCAAAGCCAGAGTGTCCTCGAAGTCGGCACGGCCTGCACCCAGGGCAGCCAGATGAATCTGCATTGCCCGGCTCAGGATCATGACGACCCTCCTTCCGTATGAGGTTGTTTTTCTCCAGTCTGAAAGCGGGCTTTCCAGTCTTCATAGGGCATGCCGTAGATGTGCTCCCGGGCCTCATCATAGCTGACTTCGACATTCCGTTCGGCGGCCTCGGCGCGATACCATTTCGCTAGGCAGTTCCTGCAAAAACTCGCCAGATTCATTAGGTCGATATTCTGTACCTCGGTGTGGGTCTGGAGATGTTTGACCAGATGGCGAAACGCAGCGGCTTCGATCTCGGTCTGGGTAGCTGGGCGCTTATTATTGTCCATGGTATCTCGCTCTGTCGGTAAGGGGGTCCACGTAAGCAATTCTGACATTCTCGGCATGTTACCGTAAGATACAAGGCTGTATAAGCATACAGGTGCCTACTATGAGCCGCTATTGCCATGACACAGCGCAAGATAATTCACCTTGATTGCGACTGCTTCTATGCAGCGGTAGAGATGCGGGACGACCCCATCTTGCGCAATGTACCGCTTGCCGTCGGGGGCGAGGGCGGGCGCGGTGTGGTCACTACCTGCAATTACCGGGCCCGGGAATACGGCATTCGCTCGGCCATGCCCGGTGCCGAGGCCCGGCGCCGTTGTCCGGATCTGGTGACGGTGCCAGTGGACATGCCGCGGTACCGGGCGGTGTCGCAGCAGGTGATGGCCATACTGCGGGAACTGACCGACCAGGTAGAACCCTTGTCCCTGGATGAAGCCTTTCTCGATGTCAGTGAGGTTGAGAGCCATCGTGGCAGCGCTACCCTGATGGCGGAATACCTGCGCCGGCGGGTAAAGGATGAGGTGGGCATTACCATCTCCGCCGGCGTCGCACCCAACAAGTTCCTGGCCAAAATCGCCAGTGACTGGCAGAAGCCCGATGGCCTGTTCATCATCCGGCCGGAACAGGTCTTCGATTTTGTACAAAACCTCCCGGTAGAGAAACTGCATGGCGTGGGACAGGTGACCGCAGCGAAGCTGCATGGCTTGGGGCTGACCACCTGCGGCGACATGCGTCAGGTCAAACCCGAGTTTCTGGTGGAGCGGTTCGGTCGCCAGGGTGTCAGGCTCTGGGAGATGGCCCATGGGGAGGACAACCGCCAGGTCATGGTGACCCGGATCGCCAAGTCGGTAAGTGTGGAACGGACTTTTTCCCAGGATCTGCCGGATAAGTCCGCCTGTGAGCAGGTGCTCGGCGCGCTTGTGGACGACCTTGGCAAGCGGCTGGTTCGCAAGGGCGGGCGCAAACCGATCCACAAGTTGTTCGTTAAGATCCGATACAGTGATTTTTCGACCCATACCCTGGAGCGGGTTCGTGACGGCATCGCCGAGCCTGCCAGTGACGATTTTGCGCCCCTGTTATCGGAGTTGATGGTCGATGCCTCACGCCCTGTGCGTCTGCTCGGGCTTGGAGTCAGGTTCCGTAATGATGAGGCTCCTGTTACCCAGTTAAGGCTGTTCGACTGAGCCGGACTAGATTGCGAAATAGCCGACCAACGCCGGCCCGAGCATGACCGTGCCCAATGCGCCCAGGCTGCCTCCGATCAGCGCCCCGAACAGGACATCGCTGGGGTAATGGAGGCCCAGTATTACCCGCGAAGCGGCTACGCTCAGGGTGAACGGCAGTAGGGCGATGGCGAAGGCCGGCGCGGTCATGGCAAGCACCACCGTAAAGCACACTGCGTGGAGAGTGTGTCCGGAGGGAAAACTGCAGCGATCCAGCGGCGGAATGCCGCAGTTTATGGAGGGAAAGGATATAAAAGGCCGCTCGCGGACAAGGCGGCTCTTAAGGAATTTATAGGTAAGCGTGCAAGAAAGTCCGCTAACGGTCATGAGCAGGGCCAGGGCAAAGCCCTCGGCGGGTCTGATGATGGGTAATGCCAAAATCACCAGGTACCAGAGCCAGCCGTCCCCCAGGCGACTTACAACCCGGAAATAAGCCAGAATTCCGGGTACGGCCAGGCTCCGGTTCACGCTCTGGCAAAACGCAAACTCTCTCTGGTCTATGGTCTCAAATAGTCTGGAGGCTCTGCTTGACGTCATTCTGGCGGCCCTTTATATGGTTGCTGAGTACAATATTCACGAACTGGTCGATTACCTGTGTCCAACGCAGTTCAAGAGCATCCCGGCGGGCCTGGGTGCGCACGCGGCTAAGCAGGCTGGGTTGTTCCAGTAGTTTCATGGCATGGTCTGTAAAGCCTGAGTCATCATCCAGTGCCGACACCAACCCATTGTCTTCGCTACGGATATGCTCGCCTGCAGCGCCGTCGTCATAGGCCACGATACCGAGTCCGCTCGCCATGGCTTCCAAAACCACATTGCCGAAGGTGTCCGTTTTGCTGGGGAACAGGAAAATATCTGCCGAGGCGTAGTGTCGGGCAAGAGCTTCGCCCTGCAGGGTACCGCAGAAAATATAGTCCGGATGCCGGGCCGCCAGGCGGGGGCCCAGGGGGCCATCCCCCACCAGCACAAAACGGGCGCTGGGATAAAGGCTGCGGATCCTTTCGAAACTTGCCACCGCCATAGCGAGGTTCTTCTCCGGCGCCAGCCGACCAACATACAGGAAGGCCCGGTCCAGAGGCTTGAGCCCCCAGGCCTGTCGTAAGCCCATATCCCGTTTCTGGGGTGTGAAGCGCTGGCAGTCCACGCCCCGGCTCCATAGCGCTGTCGGACCTATCCCCATGGTATGGAGAGCCTGCAGGGCTTTGCGGGAGGGTGCGAGCGTGATGTCGGTTCTGTTATGGAACCACCGGCCGTACTGGCATATAAGCCCGGCAAGGAAGCCAACGCCATAGTGTCTGCTGTAGCTGTGAAAGTTGGTGTGAAAACCCGAAAAGACCGGTATGCCAAGGCGTCGTGCCGCCGCCACGGCCACCACGCCCAGAGGCCCCTGGGTAGCTACATAGACGGCATCAGGCTGGCGTTGACGCCACTGGCGAGCGAGTGTGGAGGTCCGAGCCAGTCCGAAGCGAAGCGACGGATACCCGGGCAGAGGCAGGCTATGGACAAGCTGCTCTTCAGTGAACAGAGCATTTCCGGTGTTTGTTCTCGAGGTTTTTGGGTCCGCAGCCTGTCGGGGGCGGACAACTGTGACCCGAAACCCGCGTCCCAGCAGCCCTTGGCAAAGATACTTCAGGGTATTGGCAACGCCGTTGACCTCGGGAGCGAAGGTTTCACTGATCACTACGATATTGCCATTACAGCGCTCAGTCCTGCTTTGATTTGTCATGACAGTTTCCTGCTTGCTGGTCGCTTTTCTCTCAAGCACGTATAAGCGGTTCTGGTTTTGCTACTATGAAAAACGTTTATGACATTCCCGGGGCTGGACTTTGACAATCCGTTTAAACCTGGCTTCGTAAGTTACCGGAGTTCTGAGTTATCGGAGTTCTGAACGAGGTGGCCGCTCGGCCTGAGGCATTCATTGGAGAAATCTATGCAAAACCGCAAGCTGGGACGTACCGGTCTCGAAGTAAGCCAGATCTGTCTGGGCACCATGACATGGGGTGAGCAGAATACCGAGCAGGAGGCCTTTGACCAGCTTGACCTGGCCATCTCTGAGGGCATTAATTTTATCGACGCGGCAGAGATGTACCCGGTGCCACCCCGGGCTGAAACCCAGGGCCTGACCGAGCGTTACCTGGGCAACTGGCTCAGCCGCCGGGGACGCCGGGATGACCTGATAATAGCGTCCAAGGTGGCCGGGCCAGGCAATGGCCTGAGCTACCTGCGCAACGGACCGCGCCTGGTACGAAACCAGATCAGGGAAGCCTGTGAGCAGAGTCTGAAGCGTCTACAGACCGATTATCTGGATCTGTACCAGGTGCATTGGCCCGACCGGAGCACGAATTTCTTCGGCCAGTTGGGCTATCGGCACAACCCGGATGAGGATGCGACGCCCATTGAGGAAACATTGTCTGCGCTGGCTGAGCTGGTTGCTGAAGGCAAGGTGCGGCACGTGGGGATCTCCAACGAAACGCCCTGGGGCACCATGACCTACCTCAAGCTGGCTGAACAGAGAGGGTGGCCAAGGCTGGCCAGCATTCAGAACCCCTACAACCTGCTTAACCGGACCTTTGAGGTTGGTGGTGCCGAGATCGCGCATCGGGAACAGGTGGGCTTGCTGGCCTATTCACCCCTGGCATTCGGTGTGCTGACCGGAAAATACCTTGATGGCCAGCAGCCGGAAGGTGCCAGGCTGACCCGCTATACACGGTTCAGTCGCTATGCTGGAGCGCGGGCCGAAGCGGCAAACCGGGCCTACGCTGCTCTGGCCCGCAGGCACAACCTGTCACCGACCCAGATGGCCCTGGCCTACGTAAACGACCGGGATTTTGTCACCAGCAACATCATAGGTGCGACCAGTCTTGAGCAGCTCCGGGAAAACATCGGCTCGGCCTCGGTGTGCCTGAACGACGACCTGTTGCAGGCCATAGAAGAGCTGCATTCCGAGTTCACCTACCCCTGTCCGTGATGTTCCGGGGGTGCGAACCCCCGGTTTACACGTGCTCACCTGGCCTTTACGCAAGTGTTCCGAAACCGGGTGACACGGAACCTGTTTGCAAAAGTTTACAAACAGCGCCTAAAAGTTGACAGAACGGCGTCGGTCCGTTGACAAAATTGCCGAGTAAGTGTGCGTAAAATCACAGTTAAAGGGCCTTTAAACGTTAGACTTTAGCCTGAGAGATCCCTACTATTCCTTCCTCAAATTATGGGTCAGGCCGGTTATGATTATTCGTCTTTTTCTACTGCTTCTTGTGCTGAACATGGTCGCCTTCGTGGTGCGGGCCGAGGCAGGTGAGCGAGCGACGATTGTGGCAGAGCTCTATCCTGAAGAACTGGAAGAGTTGCAGGAACGCATGTCCGGCAATTTCGACGACCAGCAGGAAGAAGATGTGATCACAACCCTGGGTTCCCGTTTGCTGAGCTGGCGCTTCAGCAAGAACCATGAAGGACGGCAATACGCCTCTTACGGAGCCACTCCGGACCATGGTCTGGCCTTGATTGAAGAAGGCGCCTGCCTTAATTTACGCTGGAACTTTTAACCTCTACCCAGCATTTGCTGTTTTGGCTTTGCTGCCTGACTGACTGATCCCGCCTGTTTCCCTGTTTGGCTATCCCCAGCCTCTGCATTGTCTGTTCCGTCCCGGCATGTGATCATTCACGCCTGAACCCAGCGCGTGGTGCGCTCGGAAATGTGCGTCTATCATTGTGTACACGGAGCGTGACCTTATGGCGGAAAGTCCAATTACGCTGGCAGACCCCGATGCCTGCATCGACAGGATTATTGATCAGGTCGGGAAAGAAATTGTGCTGGGGCTTCCGTTGGGGCTTGGCAAGCCGATTCATTTGGCGAATGCTTTTTATCGCCGCGCCTGTGACGACCCTTCAGTGAAGCTGCATATCGTAACGGCCATTTCGATGTTGGCGCCTGCAGGAAAATCGGCCCTCGAGAAACGCTTTCTCGAGCCGTTTGTCCAGCGACTGTTTGGCGACATTCCCCAGCTTGAATACGCTGCAGCGGTGACTAAGGGCAAGCTGCCAGACAATGTCAAAGTCTCCGAGTTCTTTTTCCGGGCAGGCAGTTTCCTGAATCATCGTTCACAGCAACAGAATTACGTCTGTACCAACTACACCCATGCGGTTCGCGACCTGATGAACCTGGGCGTCAATGTGGTTGCACAGATGGTTGCGCCCAGTGGCGAGGTTCCGGGCAAGAATCTGAGCCTGAGCTGTAACCCCGACCTGTCTCTCGACCTCATCATAGAGCTCGGCAAGGCCAGGGCTGACGGCAAGAGGATCGCGCTGGTAGGCGAGACCAATCGAAACCTGCCATACATGGCCCGTGACGCCGAAGTGCCATCCAGCAGCTTCGATATCCTGCTGGACAAACCCGCCCTGGACTACCCGCTGTTTCCGGTACCGCAGATGGCAATCAGCCCGTCCGATCACCTGATCGGCTTCTATGCCAGTACGCTACTGAAAGATGGCGGGACCCTTCAGGTGGGGATTGGCTCCCTAGGTGCGGCCGTGGTGCACAGTGCCATCCTTCGACACAAGCATAATCAGCAATGGCAGGCTCTGTATGCCGACCTCCAGATTGCCGAGCGCTACCCGGTAGCTGCGGAGTGGGGTGACAAAGGGGTGTTTGAGAAGGGCCTCTACGGCTGCAGTGAGATGATGGTGGATGGCTTTGTTCATCTGCTGGATGCCGGGGTTCTCAAGCGGGAAGTATTCGATCACGCTGGCCTTCAGGAACTGCTAAACCGAGGATTGATCGGGCAGGAAGTGACGCTTGAGATGCTTGATGCGTTGCGGGAGCATGAGCTCGTCGATTCACCCTTAAGGGCCCGGGATGTCCAGTGGCTCCAGCAATACGGCATTCTCGATCCTGGTGTGTCCTTCCGTGGGGGGCGCCTGGTGTTCGGAGATCATAGCCTTGAGCCTGACCTGGACGATGAGGAAGCGCGCCAGCGCCTGGTGGCGTTTGGCTTGGGGAAGCGGCTTCAGAGCGGCGTCGTACTCCATGGCGGCTTTTACCTTGGCCCGGCAGCCTTCTACCAGCGGCTGAGGGAGCTCACGCCAGCGGAGCAGGACAGCATCTGCATGACCAGTGTCAATTTCATCAATGACCTCTACAATCATCGACTGGGCGACCAACGACTGAAAACCGCCCAGCGCCAGCACAGCCGTTTCATCAATTCTGCCATGATGCATACTCTTAACGGGGGTGCTATCTCGGACGGGCTCGATGATGGTCGCGTGGTAAGCGGGGTCGGAGGACAGTACAATTTTGTCGCCATGGCCCATGAATTGCCTGGCGCCCGCTCGATCATATCCCTGCGCAGCACCCGTGAATCCGCTGGCAAAACCGTATCGAACATTGTTTTCAGTTATGGCCACTGCACTATCCCCAGGCACCTGAGAGACATCGTCATTACCGAGTACGGCATTGCAGACCTGCGGGGAAAGAGCGATGAGGAGGTCTACCTGGCCCTGATTCGCATTGCTGACTCCCGGTTCCAGCCCGGGCTCCTGAAGCGGGCCCAGAAGGCGGGCAAAGTATCGCAGTCATTCAGAATGCCGGCGGACTGGTGCCAGAACACACCGGGATTCGTGACCCGCAGCCTTCAGAAGGCCGGCCCGGAATGGTTTCCGGCGTTCCCGTTCGGCTCGGCCTTTACCGATACTGAACTTACCCTGGGCAAGGCCTTGCGAACCCTTAAATCTGCAACAAGTACTCGAAGTGGCAAGATCGCCACCCTCTGGCACGCCTTGCGGACCGATACCAATGCTCCGGAGCTGCAACCCTACCTGGAGCGGATGCAGCTGGCGCATCCCCACAGCCTGGGGGAGCGCATCAATCAGCGCCTGCTGATCCACGGCCTTCATAGCACCGGCAAACTATCAGATTCTGGGAGTCAGGAGACATAATGCAAAGACCCGCTGTATACACCGTTCATTACCGCCTCAAGAATCGCGCAGGCGAAGTGGTCGATACCTCGGAAGGGGGAGAGCCACTGTACTTCATGCAGGGCTCGGAAGGAGTTATCAAGGGCATTCAGGAAGCGGTTGTCGGACGAGGCCCTGGTGATTGCCTGGAAGTGACTGTTCCGCCCGAGATGGCCTACGGCGAGCATAATCCGGATTTTGTTCGTAAAGTCCCTCGTTCCGCGTTCGAGGGTGTCGAGGACCTGAAGGTGGGCATGACCTTTCAGACCAATACCGGCGAGCAGGCCCAGGTTGTCAAGATCGTCGCCATTGATGGCAATCTTGTGCACGTGGATGCGAACCATCCGCTGGCCGGCTTCACGCTCTACTTCGACCTTGAAATCATTCAGGTTAGGGAAGCCACTGACGAGGAATTGGCTCTCGATCGTCCCCAATAACCGGTGAGGCATGTCACACTCTGTAACCAGACGTGGCTTCCATGTATTTTTCCAAGCTGCATGTATGATTGCTGTTACAGGAAGTTGCCTGTATTGTCGCTAAGAAGAACTGGATTATCAGAAGCTTCGGTCTGGAAACTGATAACGAGTTAAACCGGGTGATGAGGGAACTGCAAGACTCGGCTATAACATGGGTCAGGCGGATCGCCATAAAGGGTCCCCTGTAACGGTAAAAACAAGATCAGAGATGGACGCGTGGAACAGACAAACGAGGGTTGGCGTATTCTCATCGTTGAAGACGATGAGAGACTTGCAGATTTAACGCGGGAGTACCTTGAGAGCAATGGTCTCACGGTAACCCATGAACCTCATGGTGGGCATGCCGTCGAGCGCATCAAGAACGAGCAGCCGGATCTGGTGGTACTGGATCTGATGTTGCCTGGTGAAGATGGCCTGTCCATCTGCCGCCGGGTACGTCCGTTCTTTTCGGGCCCGATTATCATGTTGACCGCCCGGACAGAAGATCTGGATCAGGTGCTGGGGCTGGAAATGGGTGCCGACGACTATGTTGGCAAGCCCGTCAAGCCAAGGGTGCTTCTTGCCCGCATTCGTGCGTTGCTGAGGCGGGTAACGGAAAATTCGAATGCCAATGAAGCGGCTGCCCAGAGCAAAGAGGAGCCGGTCAGGCTGCAGTTCAATGATCTGGTTGTTGACCGGGCAATGCGAGAGGCCTGGCTCAATGACGAGAGCATTGATCTGACCAGTGCCGAATTCGACCTGCTTTGGCTGTTGGCCAGCAGTGCCGGGCGGGTCCTGAGCCGGGAGGAAATCTTCACGGCGCTTCGCGGCATTGAATACGATGGTCAGGATCGTTCCATTGATGTTCGGGTGTCTCGCATACGGCCCAAGATCGGAGATGACCCTGTTCATCCCCGTCGTATCAAGACAGTGCGCAGCAAGGGCTATCTGTTCGTAAAAGAAGCCTGAATCTCCAGCTACTGGCGTCTGCCCTTGGCAGGCGTCCGTTTCCAGGGTGGGCCCCATGCCCCTGAAGTTCTTCCTGAAACTGTTCTTCCGGCTGGCCGGACTGATTCTGCTCGTGTGCGTGCTGAATGCGCTGCTCCTGACGGGAGTCAATTCTGTACGCCTTCAGGCCTGGCAGGAGCAGTTGCCAGCACCGCTGATGCGCTGGCTTACCGCTGTACCCGAGCCTCAGGCAAAATACCATTGGCTGCCAACCCTGTTCGACTTCCAGGCTCTGGAGCATGGCTCCCTGACGCTGTCCCCGGTGTTGAAAGAACGACTTCTTTACGGCCACGTTCTTACCCTTGATAGCCCCATAGGCCCGAGGGTTCTGGCCGCAGACCCCATGGGTGTAGTCTTGGAGATGCGTTTCAACGACCTTTACCAGGGTGTCTCTGAGGCAACGGGACTTATTGCCCTGGCACACCTGAACGCGGCTCTCCCGGCCGATCGCGAAGCGATTATGGACAACCTTGCGGTCGCGCTGGGAGTAGGTATTACGCGGGTCGACCATGCGGCCCAGGTCCCACCACCGGAAGTGCTCGGCCGGGTCATCGAGCGCAATATTGCGTATTACCAGGCTGATTCTGATAAGCGGGCCAAAGTGCTTTTGAGACTATCGGACGGAGAGCTTGTGCAAGTGACCGCGGCAGCTCCGTTCAACCCTTGGGCCTGGCCGGTCCTGTTGCTGCTGGTGCTTGTGGTAGTCGCGGTGCTGGCCCTTGGCCTTTGGTTGTTTCTACGCCGGGTTGACCATAATCTTCGCGCCGTTGAGTCGGTCGCGGTTCGTATTGCCCGGGGTGAAATGGATGCGCGGGTGGAAGCCACTGATCCGGCGATGGTCCCCAGGCTTGCTCTTGCGTTTAACAGCATGGCTTCGCATATACAGCGTCTGGTGGGCGTGCAGCGGGAAATGATCCACGCCGTGTCCCACGAGCTCAGGACGCCGGTGGCGCGGATCCGGTTCGGCGTCCAAATGATCGAAGACTGTGAAGACAGTGTGGCGCTGCAGAAGCAACTGGACGGAATTGACGGCGACATCCAGGAGTTGGATGAGCTGATCGACGAGATACTTACCTATGCACGTCTGGAGCAGGGCGGTCCTGTTTTTTCGCTACAGGAGCGCTCGGTTACCGATATTGTAAGACAGGTTGTGGACGAGCAGCGGCTGATCCACAGCGGTGTGGCCATTGAGGCCGTTATCCCCGAGCAGGCGGAGCGCTGGGCGCAATCTGATGTTGAGCCCCGGTATCTGCATCGGGCCATTCAGAACCTGGTAGGCAATGCAGCCCGTTATGCCGACAGCCGGGTGCGGGTCCAATGTCAGCTTGACGAGCATACCTGCCGTGTTGATGTGGAAGACGACGGCCCCGGCATTCCTGAGCAGGACTGGGAGAAAGTGTTTACGGCATTCGCACGGCTAGACGATAGCCGGACCCGGACATCCGGAGGCTATGGCTTGGGCCTGTCCATTGTCCGCCGCATTCTCTATTGGCACGGTGGCCAGGCCTTTGTTAATCGCAGCATCGAACTGGGAGGTGCCCGGTTCAGCCTTGTATGGCCGCGCAAAAAGCCCGATGACGATGAGGTGTGAACAGGGTCTCGCAGGCTCACCTGATGTAACAAAGTCACTACAGAACCACCACTGATGAAAGCCGCCGGACGGGCAATAATTCAAAGCGTAAGGGATGACTTTTGAGGTTGTAGTTCTTACGAACTTTCCTTGTTTCATTCGTCATTTAGGGGCCGGTTTTTCCGGCCCTTTTTTTATGCCTGCCGTTCAGGCCCGTGCAAAGGCAATAAGATGTTCTGCTTCAACTCGGACAGGTACCTGTTCACCCAGGTGAAAGTCCAGATGGCTGCGAAAGAGGGCTTCGAACTCGGTATCTTCCGATACCCTGAAGCGGTATAGGGTCGAAGTCCCGGCGAAGGTTTTCTCGATCACTTTCGGTTTCAGGTCCGAATCAGGATCGTAGACGATGTCGTCCGGTCGGATGAGCACATCCACAAGCGTACCCTCCGGCCAATGTGAGAGCCGGTTACCCTTGATCCGGCCCAGCTCCGAGTCAATCGAGTCATCCCTGGCAGTCGTGCCCGGAATGAATCCGCCCTGTCCGACAAAACCGGCCACGAAACGATTGGCAGGTTCGTGGTAGAGATTGTAGGGCACGTCCCACTGCTGTATTTCGCCGTCCTTCAGAACCGCCACCTGGTCGCACATGGCGAAGGCCTCCTGCTGGTCATGGGTAACCAGTATGGCGCTGATCCCGAGGGTCTTGAGGATGTCCCGGACGTCCAGGCTCAACCTGCGCCGCAGATCGGCGTCCAGGTTGGAGAAGGGCTCGTCAAGCAGTATCAGGGTCGGTTCTGGCGCCAATGCCCGGGCCAGAGCCACTCTTTGCTGCTGCCCACCGGAAAGCTCGTGGGGGAACTGATTGGCCAGATCCTGTAGGTGGACCAGTTTAAGCAGCTCAGAGACTTTCTGGCGACGGTCGGCCTTGCTTTGGTGGCGCAATCCGAAGCCGACATTGTCGGCAATACTGAGGTGTGGAAAGAGTGCGTAATCCTGGAACACCATGCCGATACGCCGCTTTTCGGGGGGCAAGCTACGCCCTGGCAGACTGATCACTGATTTTTCCAGGCGGATCTCACCATGGGTAATGCCCAGGAAGCCCGCCAGGGCCCTCAGGATCGTGCTTTTACCACAACCGCTGGGGCCCAGCAGACAGCCGATGTCACCCTGACCCAGGGCGAAGCTGACGTTATGGACAATGGTGTCGTCCCCATACCCGCAAGACAGGTGGTCGACTTCCAGCAGCCAGTCGGCGGGTATCATCTCGTCAAGGGCCATGGCCTATTCCAGCTCCCCTAGAATAAGGAATTCCAGCAGGGCCTTCTGGGCATGAAGCCGGTTCTCCGCTTCGTCCCAGACCACCGAGGCTGGATGTTCAAGCATATGCTCGGATATTTCTTCTCCCCGGTGGGCTGGAAGGCAATGCATGAAGATGGCATCCGGGTGTGCCATGGCCATGAGGTCCGGGTTTATCTGATAGCTGGCAAAGGTGCGTGCCCGGGTGGTCTGCTCGTCTTCCTGGCCCATGGAGGCCCATACATCGGTAACCAGCAGATGCGAATCACGTGCCGCCTCGTGGGGATCATTGAATACAGCGACGCGGTCGCCAGCCGATTCCAGCAACTGTCGGTCCGGCTCATAACCCGGGGGGCAGGCTATTCTGAGCTGGAAGCCGAACTGCTGGGCGGCGTTGACGTAGGAGTTGCACATGTTATTGCCATCGCCAACCCAGGTCACGGTGGCACCTCGAATGTCTCCTCTGTGCTCCCGGAAAGTCTGCATATCTGCCAGTAGCTGGCAGGGATGATAGTCATCGGTTAGAGCATTGATGACCGGGCAGTTAGCAACAGAAGCGAATCTTGTGACTGTCTGATGGTCGAATGTCCGGATCATCACCGCATCCGCCATACTGGAAATAACCCGGGATGAGTCTTCGATAGGTTCGCCCCGGCCAAGCTGGGTATCACGGGGAGACAGAAACAGTGCCGAGCCGCCCAGTTGGGCCATACCGGCTTCGAATGAGACCCGGGTGCGAGTTGATGACTTTTCGAAGATCATCGCCAACACGCGGTTTTTAAGGCTATCCCTGACGTTTCCGGCGCGCCAGTCCCGCTTGAGCTTGCTCGCATGGTCGAGGACGTCGTAGAGCTCGTCGGTCGAGAAGTCGTTCAATGTCAGGAAATGTCTTACTGGCATAGCTTTGCCTTTCATCAAGATATTAGAGAGTTGTTAATGGCTCGCGGATGTCGCTGACTCAGTGGCTGGTACCACGTCTGCCTTCAGGGGGAGGAGGCGTGCGGGGTCGCTGACGGTCATCTCCGGCGTAAAGCTTGATAATGCGGACCACCCGCTCAACCATGAAGTCCGCTTCTGCATCGGTTAGGGTCAGTGCTGGCAGGAGTCTTATGACCCGCTCCGAGGTTACATTCAGCAGCAGGCCCTGGGTTTTTGCCAGTGGCACCAGTTCCGGGCACTCCGACGTCATTTCGATGCCTATCATTAACCCCAGCCCTCTTATGGCCTTTACGTAATCAACGCCGCTGAACGCTTTTTCAAGCTGCGCGACAATGCGTGTACCCAGATCGCGGGCCCGTTGCATCAAGTGTTCGCTGTGCAGTGTGTCGAGAACCGCAAGGGCAGCAGCGCAGGCCAGAGCATTGCCGCCGAAGGTAGAGCCATGGTGCCCGGGCTTGAAAAGATGGGCTGCCTTTCCCCGGGCCAGGCAGGCTCCGATCGGGAAACCGTTGCCAAGGCCTTTGGCGGTGGTGACAATGTCCGGCAAGATACCAAAATGCTGGTAGGCAAACAGCTGGCCACTCCTGCCGTTACCGGTCTGGACTTCATCAAGCATCATCAGCCAGTGCTGTTGGTCACAGAGCTTTCGTACGTCCCGCAGCCATTGTTCGTCGGCGAGAATGAGGCCGCCTTCACCCAGCACGGGTTCCAGTAATACCGCCACCACGTTCCGGTTCGAGCTCGCCACTGCCTCCAGGGCGCCGATGTCGTTGAAGGGTACCCGGATGAAGCCGCTGACTAACGGTTCAAAACCCGCATGAACCTTGCGGTTGCCGGTAGCCGTCAGGGTGGCTAGGGTGCGGCCATGGAATGATCGCTCCATCACCACTATGGCAGGCGCATCAATTCCTCGGCCGTGACCGTAAAGTCGGGCAAGCTTGATGGCTGCCTCGTTTGCCTCGGCACCTGAATTGGCAAGAAAAACACCATCCATTCCGGAGTACGAGCAGAGCTCCTGGGCCAGTTTGTGCTGGATCGCAGTATGGAACAGATTGGAGCAGTGAAGGAGTTTCTCAGACTGGACCTGAATGGCCTTGGTGACGGCCGGGTGGGAGTGTCCGAGCCCCGAGACAGCGATGCCTGAAAAGGTATCAAAATACCGGCGCCCCTCGATATCGAACAGCCAGGGACCTTGCCCGTGATCAAAGATGATCGGCAACCGGCCGTACGTGTTGAGTAGCGGCTGATCCGCCATGGTGGGTCCCCGTGGTGCTTGTATGCCGAATCCCGGCCCATATCGTCAGAGATTTCGGAAGCAGCTGGCCCCGTCGTGACCGATTTCCGAAAACGACGACAGACCGGGTTGCGGACCGCACCGGCAAGATAACGTGACGGGAACTGCTCTGATAGCCCGAAAACCAGGCACGAATCCAAGTCTAGCGGTTAACCCTTATAATGACAATGGGATGGGCTACGGCGGGGCTGTGCCGCGCTTTCTGCCATTCACCCCTTCTCAGAAGAGGGTTGGAGAAACCAACCGTGCGTAAGGCGCTTGGTGCCGAATCGCCCCAGTGTGTACAATGAGTCAACGATAAAGATAAGTAAGCAGTCAATTTCGATACCGGTTGATTCAGAGGTAGGTGAAGCATGGACATTAACGAGACCATCAAGGGCCAGCTTGAAGAGAACCCGATCATTATCTACATGAAGGGCTCACCCCAGGCGCCACAATGCGGGTTTTCCGCCAAGACTGTGCAGGCGCTTATGTCTTGCGGCGAGCGCTTTGCATTCGTCAATATTCTTGACAACCAGGAACTGAGGGAAGGGCTCAAGGCCTACTCGAACTGGCCAACTTACCCCCAGCTCTATGTTGGTGGCGAGCTTGTCGGCGGGTGTGACATTGTCCTCGAGCTGGCTGAAAGCGGAGAGTTGGCTGAAATGGTCAAGGGCGCTGCGAACAAGGCAGAAGCTTGAGAAGGTAGCCTCCTGTCAGATCATTGGGGCAAATCGGGCTCAACCAGAAACCTGACTTGGTAGCGCAGCGCGCCAGAACGGTCCTCTTCAGGTGGTTCAGGGTAGGGGCTGGCTCTAAGGGCCGCCCTTACTGCTGACTGGTCGAGACCTTGATTGCCTGAACTGTCGGTTATCCTTGCATCTATTAACGTCCCGTTTGTCATCAATTCAACCTCCAGCTTTATGGGTTTCAGCTGTTTTCGGGCAGAGGCCGAAGGCAGGCGGACCGATGCCCTGCCCAGTTCGGCTGATATTTTTCGCGCCAGTTCAGCTTCATAATCCGTTTCTTTGTCTTCATCAGGCCCCACCTCGGTTACTTCTGCCTCGTCTTCACCAGTGACCGGGCTTGGTTTTCCTGCGGTGGATGGCGCCGCCTCTTTTGAGGCAGGAGCAGGAGCTTCAGTTGGTTTGTCCTCTGAGGGGGCTTCTGCGGAACCTGGGTGTCCGGTCGTCTCTGCTGGCGCAGGGGTTGGCAAAGTTAAGGGTTTTACAGCCTGGATAAGTTTGCCCTGGCGCCGTTCGTCAGGTTCAGGTTCATCGTTGGGGGCGGGTGCCGAGGCTGGGGATGCCTTGCTGGCGTTGGCACCTGCTGGCACTAGGATAAAGCTCAGCTCAGAAGTGTCCTGCGGCGGCTGCTCGGGGAGGTTCGATGCGATCAGTGCGCCTAGAAGAGAGTGGAAAAAAAGCGCGAGGGAGACGGCTAGAGCAATCCGGTACTTGGCCGGGATACTGTCTGGTTTGCCGGAATAGAGCATGGCGTTTCGGTCATCTCGGGTCTCAGGATAGGGTTGGGCCGCCTCAGGCCGACTTTCTCCGGAGGCTGCCCATCACCGCATCCAGTGCGCGGTCGATCAGCGCGCCCTGCTCCAGAGTGGCCAGACGTCCGCGGCGCATCTCATGAGCCAGTTCGGTGCGGGTTTTCTCGATGACCTTGAGCCCCATGCGGTTCACAAAAACAAAGCAATCGGCCTCTTCAATGACAGCTGAAAGCTTGCACCTGAAACTGGTACCGTTAACCAGCTTAAACTCTACCCAATGACCAATCTCGATGGTATCCACCTGGGTGACGTATTCCGCGATAGCGGCGTCTTCGAACTCCTGCTGTCGCTCAATAGCGCTTTTCTGGGTTGCTAGCGTCTCTTCCGGCTCGGTCATGGGCTCGGGATCGCGGGCCTCTGCCAGCGCATGGGCACGAAAAGCTTCGGTAAGCTCATGCTTGAGTTCCGACATCATGTCGTCAAGCCTGGTGGAGTTGTAGGACACTTCCTCAAGCCCTGCTCTGAGCGCCTTCAGCAGCCCGGGTACAACGCGCACCCACTGGTCACGTTCCTCATCTTCAAGATGAGGATGCAGGCACCAGATCAGGTCATCAACAACCCTGACTGCCTGGTTCCAGCGATGTTCAACGTCATTGCGAAGATAGGCCAGAAACATCACCCGGCTCCAGCCGTTGAACAGGATGTCCCGTATGGAATCAGGAACCCGATGGCGAGCCAGCTTTTCGGTGAGTAGTTGGTCAACGGTTTCCTGGGCTTTTTGCGATTTTATGCGCCCGCGCTCGGACTCCCGGGTTCTCTGCTCTACCAGCGAAGCTTTGCGGTTTTCCCTGGCCAGGAATTGGTCGAACTCCTCGCCGAGCTTTTCAAAAATAGTGACGTCGCCCTCGAACTCGTTGAGGATTCTCAGGACGATGGTATGGATCTGTTCGTAAAGTTTGTCCCGGGTCTTCTCGTCGCTGTCGCTCCAGCCAATGCCCGCCCGGGCCAGAGAGTTGAGAAGTTTCCGGGCAGGGTGGTTGGCCTTGCTGAAAAAGGTTTTATCCTTGATCACCACCTTCAGTATGGGGATTTGCAGGCGACTGATGAGCACCTGTATAGGGGCAGACAGATTATAATCATCGAGAATGAACTCGAAGAGCATGGAGACCAGGTTGATCAGGTCCTCATCCATCTCGTTCAGGGCGGGCTTTTTACCATCCTCGGTGCGGGTACCGCGAATAAGATGTTCGACAACCTCATGGAGATTGATAACCAGTGGTTCTCCAGCGCTCAGATTGCTGACACTGCCATAACTGACCGGTGCCTGGGGTAGCCCGGTCAGCAACTGTGCCAGTTCAGCACCGCCAACCACATGGAGAGCGGGATCGGCAGCCCGGGGAGCGCCGCCCTCGGCTCGTTGCTGGGCCAGCATTTGACGGATCTGTTCGAACAGGACCTCATCCTTGCGGCTCTCGTTCTCGTTCCATGCCGGCTGCTCTGGCTGCTTGGCGCTGACCTCTGCGGTCTGCGGAACCGCTTTGCGCTGGGCTTGTTCTCCGGTCTTGCCGTGAAAACGAAAATTGGGAATGATGCCTGCTTGGGCAAGAATGCGATTCGCTTCGTCCAGTAACATGCCGAGGTTGGATACCACGTACCGATCGAATTGTTTGAGCACGATCAGGCGTTCGCGAATCTGGATCTCGAGGGCCTGGGCAGCTTCCACAAATGCGCCACACAGATGTTCCGGGGAGAGCGGGTTAACCGGGTCGCTCTCACTGGCGTTGGCATAAACCTGGCTGAACCGCGCCTGAAGCTGGATTAAAGGGCCCTGAAAGTAAGCCCGGGATTTCGTGACCATGGCATTGAGCGCGACCTCTTCTTCCAGGTCGTCGTTATGAACCAGGGAAAGGCTATCAGCTGTTGGCTGGGTAGACTGGTCAGGTGCCGCCAGAGCTGCCGTTCTCGGTGGAAAGCTGAAAAGGTGGGCAACGGCCGACTGGAAGTGTTTTTCTATACCCTTGCGTTTGATCCTGATCTCGCGCATGGCTTCGAAATAGCGGTTCTGTTCGTTGTTACTGCGGGCATTATTTGCCAACTCAAACAACGAATCATCGACCGCATCAAAAGCGCCCTGAAGCAGATCGCCCAGCCCGGCTACCACCGTGTCACGAATCCGTACCAGTTCTGGTGACAAGACTGCCGCCGCTCCTGAGCTTTTACGCTCATGGAGATAATGTATGCCGGACTGCTTATTCATGACCGACTCCTGCTAACACCTCAACCGGATACATGACCGAGCTTACCTTGGTGTTTCTCATTTTTTTGGTAATTTACCGCAGAATAACATAACGAAACATAAACTCATGCTAATGAAATTACGAATTTTCGTAATAAAGTCAGGGCAGCTCACTGGCCGCCCTGGAATGGTTGCTTGCGATTGCTCGGGATGTCGACTGGCTGGCATTGCCTAGCTGACATAAACAGGGCCAATGCCCATGCTCCAGACAACCACGCTCATGGCCAGTAATCCGACGAACATGACCAGCCCTACGGTAAGAACCGATGAGGCAAACATGAAGCCGCGCTCCGGCGGGATCTTCATCAGGATGGGCAGGCCTTCATAGAGGAGATAGACGCTGTAGGTTACAGCTACCAGGCCGACCATCATGTTGATCCATACGTTCGGGTAAATGGCGATAACGCCGAGAAGGAAAACCGGGGTGGCGGTATAGGCAGCAAGAATAACGCCTCTTGGCTTGTCGTCCTTTACCTCGTAGGTAAGGGCGAAAAAGTCGATGAAGCGGCCGAGCAGGTAGATGCCGCCGAGCATGGCAACGTAGAGAAGGGCGCATAGCTGCAGTGCGCTGGTTTGGGTAAGCCGGATAACCTGGCCATCTCCGACCTGCCAGCCTACCTGTGTGGTGCCGTAGAAGCCTGCAACCGCGGGGATAAGGGCGAGTAGAAGAATGTGTCCGAGGTAAAGCATGCTGACCGTTTCGGTATCGTTGCGGATAGCTTCCCATTCGCGATCAGGGTGCGTCAGCAGCCCTAGTGTGTGGCCTAGACTCATGGATAAACTCCTGTTGTTATTATGGTGTTCTGGACTCAGTGTTGGTTGTTCTCCAGGGCAGGTCAAGCACAACAATCGAAATTTGATCTTTCTAGAAAACTATTTTTTAACAACAAAATGGAATTAGTGGCCGGGCTTGGTGCTCAGGAAATAAAGTTCCTTTTTTTGCGGCGGAGCTTGGGGTGGACAATGGCGGCCTTTACCACATTATCCTTGATCTGAAGCACTTCCACCCGGTGGCCATTGACCGTAAGGCAGACGTTCGTTTCCGGGATGCTTTCCAGGGTTTCGGTAATAAGCCCGTTCAGGGTTTTCGGGCCATCGGTAGGCAGTTTCCAGCCAAGGATTTTATTGATGGTCCTGACCGCTGCCGTTCCGTCGACGATGAAGGTCCCGTCTCCCTGCGGGATAACATCCGGGCTTGTGGCAGCGTAGTCGGTGGTGAACTCGCCCACGATCTCCTCAAGGATGTCTTCCAGCGTTGCGATGCCCAGAACGTCACCGTATTCATCTACCACAATACCGATGCGACGCTTGGCCTTCTGAAAATTGATCAGTTGGGTATTGAGAGGGGTACTTTCAGGTATAAAGTAGGGTTCCCGGCACAGCTGCAGGATCATGTCCTTGGTAATATCTTCCTGCATCAGAAGCTTTGATGTGTTGCGCAGGTGCAGCATGCCTTTGATATCGTTTATATCTCCCTTGAAAACGGGTAGGCGGGTGTGCTGACTGCTGCGAAGCTGGCGCAGAATGCCATCCATGTCATCCTCCAGATCAATGCCAGCGACCTCGTTTCGAGGCACCATGATGTCATTGACTGTCACTTTTTCCAGGTCAAGGATGCTGACCAGCATGTCCTTGTGTTTGCTGGGGATCAGCGCCCCTGCCTCGTTTACCAGCGTCCGGAGTTCTTCGCGGCTCAGGTGGTCATTGGCGACGTCGTTTGCTGAAACCCCGATCAGTTTCAGGATCATGCTGGTGAAGAGGTTGGCTGACCAGACGATAGGGTAAAGGATCTTGAGCAGCGGCCCCAGGATATGGCTTGCGGGGAACGCGATCTTCTCGGGGAACAGCGCGGCCAGTGTTTTTGGTGTTACTTCTGCAAAAACCAGGATGACAATCGTCAACAGGATGGTGGCGATGGCAATGCCGGCATCACCCCAGATGCGAATGGCTATGACCGTGGCAATGGACGACGCCAGGATATTGACGAAGTTGTTGCCGATCAGAATGACGCCAATCAGCTGGTCTGTGCGCTTGAGCAGATTGTTGGCGCGTCTGGCTCCTTTGTGGCCGGTCTTGGCAAGGTGTTTTAGCCGGTACCGGTTCAGCGACATCATGCCCGTTTCCGAGCTTGAGAAGAACGCGGAAAGGAAAATAAGAGCTACAAGTATGCTGAACAGCGCCGTGAGCGATGCCTCGTTCAAGAACCAGATCCTTATGTTGCAATAATGTAGCGAAAATAGGGCTGCGCAACCACAGTGTCAATGCTTGTGATGTTCAGGCGGCCTGTCGGAAAATGAGTTCGAGCACGAATTTGCTGCCATAGAACCCCAGCATGAGAAGCAGGCATCCGGCCAGGGTCCAGCGGCTGGCTGTGAGGCCTCGCCAGCCCTGGGTATGGCGGCCTACCAGAAGTGCCACGAACACAACCAGGGACATCAGTGAAAATATTGTTTTATGGGCAAGATGCTGGGCAAACAGGTCATTGACGAAGACTGCCCCGGTGGTGATGGCCAGCACCAACATGATCACGCCGGCCCAGACCATTTCGAAAAGCAGGGATTCCATGGTCTGGAGCGGCGGCAGATTGCGCACCAGCAGGCTGTTGTAATTGTGTTTCAGCTGGCGGTTTTGAATATAAAGAAGAACTGCCTGAGCAGCAGCCAGGGTAAACAGACTGTAGGCCGTCACCGAAAGCGCAATATGGGCCAGTACGCCCCAGTTGTCTTGGGCAATAAAGCGCGGCGGGGCCTGGAAAATGAGCGTGAAGACAATAGTCAGGGCTGCCCCCGGGTATACCCCAAGAAACAGGCTTTGCACTGGTTTGCGCAGGTTCAGCAGTAACAGCAGGGCGACAATCAGCCAGGAAATGATAATTGAGCTTTGAAAAAAGCCGAGATTAAAGGCACCCTGCGACCTCACGGTCTCCCAGATCAGGGCGCCATGGCTGGTCAGGGCAAGAAAGCCAACCAGGGTTACGACCCCAGCAGTGGTGTGGACTTTGCCGCGGAAACTGAGAGCCTGAAGGGCGGTTCCTACGCTATAAAGAAGAAGAGTGGTGACCGCGAGAATCAGGGTTCCCATGACATCCTTAACGCCAAATGACAGGTTGAGGGTAGCAGTGCGATGACTGAATTGACCGGGCCGGTCGTTTCAGGGCATTAGTCTGGGTATAATGTCTCGATTGTGCAACCGGAATCAACCGGTCCCCTCACTATCAGGGAGTGCTGAATAACGCCATGTTTGAAAACCTGACAGATCGACTGTCCGGCAGCCTGCGGAAGATATCAGGTCAGGCCCGGCTTACCGACGACAATATAAAGGATACCCTGCGTGAAGTGCGCATGGCCCTGCTCGAGGCTGACGTCGCGTTGCCCGTGGTCAAGGAATTCATTGAGGGTGTCCGGGAGCGCGCCATTGGTCAGGAGGTCATGCGCAGCCTGACGCCGGGCCAGGTCTTCGTCCGCGTGGTTCAGGAAGAGCTCGAGCGTGTCATGGGCTCCGGCAATGAAGGCCTTAACCTGGCGGTCCGACCACCAGCGGTGATCATGATGGCCGGTCTGCAGGGGGCCGGTAAGACCACGACGGTGGCAAAGCTGGCCCGCTTCCTCAAGGAGCGTCAGAAAAAATCGGTGCTGGTAGTCAGTGCCGACGTCTACCGTCCAGCGGCAATCCGTCAGCTTGAAACCCTGGCCGGTGAAGTGGGAGTCCATTTCCACCCGAGTTCTGCCGATGAAGACCCGGTTGCGATTGCCGAAGGCGCCATGGACGCTGCCCGCAAGAAACATATCGATGTGGTGATTCTTGATACTGCCGGCCGGCTGCACGTCGATGAGCAGATGATGGGTGAGATTGGCCGTCTGCATAAGGCGGTCAACCCGGCTGAGACCCTGTTCGTGGTCGATGCCATGACGGGCCAGGATGCCGCCAATACTGCCAAGGCCTTCAATGACGCCTTGCCGCTCACGGGTGTCGTGCTGACCAAGACCGATGGCGATGCCCGTGGCGGCGCGGCCCTGTCCGTTCGTCATATAACGGGCAAGCCGATCAAGTTTCTCGGGGTTGGGGAAAAGGTCGATGCCCTTGAGCCCTTCCATCCGGACCGGGTTGCCTCCCGCATACTGGGAATGGGTGATGTGCTGTCTCTTATTGAAGAGGCAGAACGCAAGATCGACAAGCAGAAAGCGGACAAGCTCACCCGAAAAATCAAGAAGGGCAAGAGTTTTGACCTTGAGGACTTCCGGGATCAGCTCCAGCAAATGAAGAACATGGGTGGCGTAGGTGGCCTGCTGGACAAGTTGCCGGGCATGGGTCAGATGTCCCAGATGGCCCAGCAGCAGGTTAATGATAAGAGCATGGGGCAGTTGGAAGCCATCATCTGCTCCATGACGCCGAAGGAGCGCCGCTACCCCGATGTGATCAACAACTCCCGCAAGCGGAGGATAGCCACGGGCTCGGGTACCCAGATCCAGGACGTCAACCGTTTGCTGAAGCAGCACAAGCAGATGCAGAAAATGATGAAGAAGTTCAGTAAAAAGGGCGGAATGGCGAATATGATGCGCGGCATGCAGGGCATGATGCCGCCCGGTGGAGGCGGAAAGCCGCCATTCGGCGGTATGTAGAAACCAGCACAGATTCGCTGTTTTCTTCAGGGCAGATTTAGCATAGAATAGCGCCCCTTTCGAGTATGGGTCTTCACGCCGGCCAGTATGGGCGGGGTGAATCGTACAAAAGTTCGCTCAACAGAACAGGATATTGGTCGAAATGGTAACAATCCGTTTGGCTCGTGGTGGCTCCAAGAAGCGCCCGTTCTACCATCTGACAGTCACTGACAGCCGCAAAGCTCGCGACGGCCGTTTCATTGAACGTGTTGGTTTCTTTAACCCGATTGCACGTGGCCAGGAAGAGCGCCTGCGCGTCGACCGTGAGCGCGTTGAGTTCTGGCTGGGCCAGGGCGCACAGCCCAGCGAGCGCGTTGCCCAGTTGCTGAAAGCAACTGCAGAGTAAGACTGATACTACATACCAAGAGCAAGGCTGATCCGAACCGGGGTACAGGCATGACACAGGGTTCACAGGAAACTGTGGTAGGCCGGATAACCGCGGTGTTTGGGATCAAGGGGTGGTTGAAGGTGTATTCTTACACCGCGCCCCTGGACGGCATACTGAATTACCGGAACTGGACCGCGGTCTTTGAAGGTAAGCGGGTGCCGGTCAAGCTCGAGGAGGGGCGCAGGCATGGCCCCGGGATCGTCGTAAAGCTCAAGGGCGTTGACGATCGCAACACAGCAATGACTTATTGTGGTGCCGACATTGTCGTACCCACGAGTGATCTGCCCGAGTTGCCTGAAGGCGAATTCTACTGGCACCAGCTTGAAGGCCTGCGAGTAGAATCTGTCGAAGGAGAAGTGTTTGGCAAGGTGGACCACCTGATCGAAACGGGCGCCAATGACGTGTTTATCGTCAGGGCCACGGACGACTCCATTGATCAGCGGGAGCGGTTAATTCCGTATCTGCCTGATCAGGTTGTCAAGTCTGTTGATCTGGCTGCGGAGCTGATCGTGGTCGATTGGGATCCGGAGTTCTGATTGGTGTGGATCGGGGCTGTTAGCCTGTTTCCGGAAATGTTCGGGGCAGTGACCGAGGTAGGGATTACCGGCAGGGCCGTAAGAGAGGGCCTGCTGAGTTTTCAGAGCTGGAATCCGAGGGATTTCACCCATGACCGGCACCGCACCGTGGATGACCGCCCCTACGGCGGCGGCCCGGGCATGCTGATGAAGATCCAGCCCCTTCGCGATGCCATCCATGCGGCGCGAGAGGCAGCCCCAGGCCCGGCTTGCGTCGTTTATCTGACGCCGCAGGGTGAAACGCTGAATCAGAGTCTTGTTGAAACTCTGGCAGCTGAAGAAAATCTTATCCTCGTGGCCGGGCGTTATGAGGGCGTGGATGAGCGCCTGATTGCGACCGAGGTCGACCGGGAAGTGTCACTGGGGGATTTCGTTCTTTCCGGTGGCGAGTTGGCAGCCATGGCTGTCATTGATGCGGTTACCCGCCTCATCCCCGGAGCGCTGGGTCATGCGCAATCGGCAGAGCAGGACTCCTTTGCCGATGGTTTGCTGGATTGTCCGCATTACACCCGGCCCGAAGTTTACGAAGGCCAGAGAGTGCCGGACATTTTGTTAGGCGGTCACCATGATCAGATCCGGCGTTGGCGGCTCAAAGAGTCTCTGAGGCGAACCCGGGAGCGTCGTCCCGACCTGCTGAAAAAGCGGGTGTTTACGGACGAAGAACGTGAGCTGCTGGAAGATAGTTTTAATGAACCGGGTGCCTCTGAAAAATCAGGGCATTAAAAGATTGAGTATCAGGAGCATACGATGAGCGGCAAGAACAACATCATCAGTCAGATTGAAAACGAGCAAATGACCCGGGAAATTCCGGCATTTGCGCCAGGCGATACCGTTGTTGTCCAGGTACGTGTTACCGAAGGCAACCGTGAACGTCTACAGGCGTTTGAAGGCGTGGTGATCGGCAAGCGTAACCGTGGTTTGAATTCTTCGGTCACCGTGCGCAAGATTTCCTACGGTGTTGGTGTTGAGCGGACTTTCCAGACTCACAGCACGCTGATCGAGAGCATTCAGGTCAAGCGCCGCGGCGATGTACGCCAAGCCAAGCTGTACTACCTTCGCGACCTGTCCGGTAAGGCAGCGCGCATCAAGGAAAAGCTGGGCTAAACTGCTGTCAGTCAGCAGGATTGATGTCTGTGTGCAGCAACATCCGGCACAGCGCAAAAAGGCAGCCACAGGCTGCCTTTTTTTTGCCATTATGGAACGGTTCGCTCTAGCGGGTTTGAACTACAGTGAATCAAAACCAGGTCAGACGCATCAGTAAATTGCCGTGAATAAAGAACATCCCTGTCCCGACGACCAGCAGCTGATAGTCCGGTTTCTGGATGCGCTCTGGCTTGAGGATGGCCTTGGCGAGAAAACTCGCAGTGCTTACCGCAGCGATCTGGTTCAGTTGTCGCGCTGGCTGGGGGAGAAACCCCTGTCTCCCAGGTTGATTTCGGTGACACGGGGTGACCTTCTTGACTGGATTTCCCAGGGTCTTATGGAGGGGCGAAAAACGTCGACCGCTGCCCGTCGGTTGTCCGGAGTCCGTCGCTTTTACCGATATCTTCTTCGTGAGGGTCTCATTGTTGAAGACCCGACGCTGAGAATCGATAGCCCCAGGCTGGTCCGAAGGCTGCCTGATTCCCTTTCGGAGCAGGATGTGGAAGCCCTGCTTCGGGAACCCGACACCGACGTCCCTCTTGAGCTGCGAGACCGGGCAATGCTTGAAATTCTGTATGGCTGCGGCCTGCGCGTTACCGAGCTGGTGTCCCTGAGAGTAGATCAGGTAAACATGCGCCAGGGGGTTGTCCGGGTTGTGGGCAAGGGCAACAAGGAGCGGATGATCCCGCTCGGGGAAGAGGCGGTGGACTGGCTGTTCAGTTATCTGCGGATGGGACGCTCAGAGCTATTGCGGGGCAAGGCGTCCGATGCACTTTTTCCAGGCAACCGGCCGGAACCGATGACCCGTCAGACTTTCTGGTACCGAGTCAAACTTTATGCCAGGCGGGCTGGCATCACGAAAAAGCTCTCGCCCCACACCCTGCGGCATGCATTTGCAACGCACCTGCTGAACCATGGTGCTGACTTGAGGGTGGTGCAAATGCTTTTAGGTCACTCGGACCTGTCCACCACCCAGATTTACACACATGTGGCGCGACAGCGCTTGCAGTCCTTGCATCAAGCCCATCATCCTCGAGGTTAGCTGCGCCGGGACTTGACTGAACTTTTGCAGACAAGGGGGGTCCGATACCGAACGGTGTTGGTTACTGGCAGCTGCTGATGATGGTGACTGACCAACGCTCTGCCATGACAACCGCTCTTCTAATGACAACAGGAAAGCCCATGACTTATAGATTAGTTTGCCGAACTCTATTGATTGCCCTGGTTACCCTAGGTACGTCCGGGGTAGCGTCCCTGGCAGTGGCCGAGGAAGAGAAAAGTGCCCAGCAAACGATCCGGGAGCGTATTTCCGAACGCGTGCCGGGGCTGACTATTACAGGAGTTCGGCCTTCACCTGCCGCTGGCCTGTATGAGGTTGTGACCTCTACGGGGGAAACAATCTACGCCACCGAAACCGGCGAGTATCTGTTAACCGGCGATATGCTCCAGCTAACCGAAACCGGAATCGCCAATGTCAGCGAAGCAGGCCGGTCCGACAGACGGGTGGAAACACTGCAGGCGTTCGGCGACGAGGGACTTATCACTTATCCGGCGAAAGGTCAGCAGAAAGCGGAAGTGGCTGTGTTCACCGACATCGACTGTCCCTATTGCCGCAAGCTTCACGATGAGATGGAACGTATGAATGCCCACGGCATTACGGTGCATTACTATGGGTTTCCCCGTTCCGGACCCAATACGCCGTCCTTCGCCAAGTATGAATCGGTCTGGTGTGCCGACGACCAGCAGTCAGCAATGGACGCCGCGAAGCAGGGCAGGAATGTAGAGTCCCTTTCCTGTGAAAATCCTGTTGGTGAGCAGTTTGAACTTGGGGGTGAAGTCGGCGTTACCGGAACCCCGGCCATTGTTCTCGAGGATGGCGATATGGTTCGCGGTTATGTGCCTGCCGACGAGTTGGCCCGCAGACTTGGTTTGCTTTAAAGCCGACTGCGCTGGCATGGGCGTTTTTTTAGATGACCAAACGGTATATTATGCCGGCGCATAGTCATTTTTCTGAAACAGGGGTGTACGTGTGAAAGAGGTCAGGGTTGGAATCTGCGGGTTGGGGACGGTAGGCGGTGGCACCTTTCGGGTACTGGCCCGTAACGCCAGCCTGATTGCCGGACGTGCCGGGTGTCAGATTCGGGTTGCCCGTGTGGCCACCCGTACCCCCAAGGAAGAGTTCGATCTGGGCGATATACCGTTCAGCACGGACGTTTTTGATGTGGCCACTGACCCTGACATCGATGTCGTGGTTGAGCTCATCGGAGGTTACGACACCGCCAAGGAGCTGGTATTTGCGGCCATCCGCAACGGCAAGCACGTAGTGACCGCCAATAAGGCGCTGATAGCTGTCCATGGCAACGAGATTTTTGCCGAAGCTGAAAAACACAATGTGATTGTTGCCTACGAGGCCGGGGTTGCCGGCGGCATCCCGGTGATTAAGGCCATTCGTGAAGGTATGGCGGCAAACCGGATTGACTGGATTGCGGGCATCATCAACGGCACCGGTAATTATATCCTCACTGAAATGCGGGCAGGACGTGAGTTTGATGAGGTGCTCCGTGAAGCCCAGGCACTGGGCTATGCTGAAGCCGACCCCACCTTCGATGTGGAGGGCATCGATGCCGCCCACAAACTGACCATCCTTGCGTCGGCGGGCTTTGGGGTGCCCCTGCAGTTCGAGCATGCCTACACCGAAGGCATTGCCAATGTAACGCCTTACGATATTGCCCACGCTGAACTGCTGGGTTACCGGATCAAGCACCTGGGCATTGCCAGGCGCCGTGACAACGGAATCGAGCTGAGGGTGCATCCGACCCTGGTACCCCGCAGTCATCTTATTGCCCAGGTCGATGGGGTGCTGAACGCCATCCTGGTCGACGGCGACGCCGTCGGCCAGACCATGTACTACGGACCGGGCGCAGGCGACGAGGCGACTGCTTCGGCCGTCATTGCTGACATCGTTGACGTGGCCCGTACCGTTCTGTGCGGCAACAGCCAGCGGGTTCCCTACCTCGGCTTCAACCCGTCCGCAATGGAAACCCTTGAGGTGCTGCCCATGGAAGACGTGCAGTCGGCCTACTACCTGCGCATACAGGCTCTTGACCGACCGGGTGTTCTGGCTAATGTAGCGTCTATTCTGAGCGAGCACGGTATCAACATCGAGTCGATCATGCAGAAAGAGTCCGAGCTGCAGGATGGCAAGATTCCGGTCATTATCCTGACCCATACAGTGCAGGAACGTCAGATTAACCGAGCCATCGAAGACCTTGAAGCCCTCGCCGACATTGAAGGCCAGGTAGTCCGCATTCGGGCAGAAAACTTTAATTAATCTATCGGTTAACAGGAACATACGGTGAGATACATCAGCACACGCGGCAAGGCGCCGGCCCTGGGGTTTGAAGATGTTCTGCTGACAGGACTGGCGACGGACGGCGGCCTCTATGTGCCCGAATCCCTGCCTCACTTCAGTCTGGAAGAGATCAGAAGCTGGCGGGGTCTGTCCTACAGTGAGTTGGCATTCAAGGTGATGTATCCGTTTGTGGAAGACGCAGTGCCGGCGGACGACTTCAGGTCCATGCTTGATGACACCTACCAGGTGTTTGCCCATGACGCAGTCGCCCCCCTTGTGCAGCTTGATACCAACGAGTGGGTGATGGAGTTGTTCCGCGGCCCGACCCTGGCATTCAAGGATTTTGCCCTGCAGTTGTTGGGCAGGCTGCTTGATTATGTGCTTGAGAAGCGTAATCAGCATGTTGTCATTATGGGTGCCACGTCCGGAGACACAGGTTCAGCCGCTATTGAAGGCTGTCGCAAGTGCAAGCACGTGGACATCTTCATTCTTCATCCCCACGAGCGGGTGTCGGAAGTCCAGCGCCGGCAGATGACCACCGTAACCGGCGACAACATTCACAATATCGCCATCCGCGGCAACTTTGACGACTGTCAGCGTATGGTCAAGGCCAGCTTTGGGGACCAGTCCTTCCTGGGTGGCAAGACCCAGCTGGCGGCGGTGAACTCGATCAACTGGGCGCGCATCATGGCCCAGATTGTCTACTATTTTCACGCCTCGCTTGCCCTTGGTGGGCCGGACAGGAGCATGGCCTTCTCTGTTCCCACCGGTAACTTTGGTGATATTTTCGCAGGCTATCTGGCCCGACAGATGGGGCTTCCCATCAGTCAGCTTGTGATCGCAACCAATCGTAATGACATTCTTCACCGTTTCCTGAGCGGCAACCGCTACGAACAGCACCAGCTCGAGCATACGATTTCGCCCAGCATGGACATCATGGTGTCGAGCAACTTTGAGCGCCTGCTTTTTGACCTTCTTGGCAGGAATGGTGATGAGGTCAGGTCGCTGCTGGAGGAGGCCCAGTCAGGGCCGGTCAGCATTGAAGATTACCGCTGGAAGCACATGCGCAAACTGTTCGACAGCGCCGCCATTGATGATGACACTACCTGCGCGATGATTCGCGAGATATTCGAGCACAACGAATACCTGCTTGATCCCCATACCGCGATCGGGGTCAAGGCTGCCAGGCTGTGCCGGCGCGACAAGGCGGTTCCGATGATCACCCTCGGCACCGCTCACCCGGCCAAGTTCCCTGATGCGGTGGCCCGTTCCGGCGTCGTGTCCCAGCCGTCCCTGCCCAAGCACCTGTCGGATCTGTTTGAGCGCGAGGAGCGTTTTACCGTACTCGATCACGACCTGAAGACCGTCCAGCAATTCATGGCGGAACACTGGAAACATGCCTGAGAGTCTGAGCCCTGAATGATCAACCCCCGCAAGATTCTACGCCGGGCGGTTCCTGACGCTGTTACACACTGGGGCGGGCGACTGCCTGATCTGCTTCGGCGGCTCTATGCGGCTCGTGGCGTCACTTCCGAGGATCAGCTCAGTTACACCCTGAAGCACCTGGCGTCACCCATGGACCTGCGTGGCATTGAACATGCTGTGGAGTTGATGGCCCAGGCCATTGCCAGCCAACAGCGGGTAATGATTCTGGGTGATTTCGACGCCGACGGCGCCACCAGTACCGCCGTTGCCATGCTCGGTCTCTCGATGCTGGGCCTACAAAATATCGACTTCCGGGTTCCCAGCCGGTTTTCAGATGGCTATGGCCTGACTCCGGGTATTATCGACCGCCTCCAGGCCGAGGGAAATATCCCGGATCTGCTGATCACGGTAGATAATGGCATCGCCGCAGTGGATGGCGTGCGGGCAGCCCGTGCGCTGGGGATCCGGGTTGTGGTGACCGACCACCACCTGCCTGGTGAAACCCTCCCGGACGCGGACGCTATTGTTAACCCAAATCAGCGAGGCTGTGACTTTCTGAGTAAGAACGCAGCCGGGGTGGGGGTAATGTTCTATGTGCTCACGGCCCTCCGGCGCCATCTCCGCGAAAGCGGCCAGATGACCGAAGCCCAGCAGCCGAACCTGGGTGTTCTGCTGGACCTGGTCGCCCTGGGCACTGTAGCGGATGTGGTGCCGCTGGATCATAACAACCGGATTTTCGTAGAGCAGGGCCTCAGACGCATCCGCCGAGGTGAAGCCAGGCCGGGCATACTGGCCTTGCTGGAAGTTGCCGGTCGCGACCATCAGGTTATATCAGCTGCTGATCTCGGCTTCGTGGTCGGGCCCCGGCTGAATGCTGCGGGCAGGCTGGATGACATGGGAGTGGGCATAGCCTGTCTTCTGGCAGACTCGCCGGACGAAGCCCGCCGCCTGGCGGTTGAGCTGGACAGCCTGAACCGGGAAAGACGAAGTATAGAAACCGGCATGAAAGCCCAGGCCCAGGATCTGCTGGCTTCCCTGGCGCTGGATCTGGAGGGCCTGCCCTGGGGGCTGGCTTTGTTCGACCCGGATTGGCATCAGGGCGTGATCGGGATTCTGGCAGCCAGGCTACGGGAGCAGACCCACCGGCCGGTTATCGCCTTTGCTCCGGGTGAAGGTGGTACCGAGCTGAAAGGGTCGGCCCGGTCTATCCCCGGCCTGCACATCCGGGATGTACTTGCATCGGTTGACGCCCACCACCCGGGCCTGCTGAAAAAATACGGTGGCCATGCAATGGCGGCCGGCATGACCATAGCGCCTGACGATCTGGACCTTTTCTGTCAGGCATTCGATCTGGCCGTGCGGGCCGCCGTGACGGCAGAAGACCTGGAAGCGGCAATCACAACCGACGGCGAACTTGCTGCCCACGAGCTCTGCCTGGAGACAGCGTCGCTGCTGCGCAGGGCTGGCCCCTGGGGGCAACATTTCCCAGAGCCCCTGTTTGACGGCGAGTTCGATGTCCTCCGCCAGCGCATAGTGGGCGAAAACCATCTCAAGCTGGTGCTGAGACCTCGCAATGGTGGCGAGATACTCGATGGCATAGCCTTCAACACGGGGGCGAGTGTGCCCGACTTTACCCGTACCGGAGCGCGGGTGGTCTATAAACCCGATGCCAATACATTCCGTGGCAAGACCAGTCTCCAACTGCTTATTGACTACCTGGAGCCGGCCTGAAGGCTGGGAACCCTGCATTTCAAACGACGGCTGATTTACCGCTGGGTTTTCGGTAAAATGCCGCGTTCTATCAGTTCGTTCGGTTCGTCACATTCTTTGTAAGACGAACGCCACCATTTCGAAATCGTGAGAAGCTGTTGCATGGAAATCAATCCGATTGTGATGACAATTAAAGACCTGCGTGAGCGCACCAATGCGCTTAGGGGGTATCTTTGACTACGATCAGCGCAGTGAGCGTCTGGTCGAAGTAGAGCGGGAGCTCGAAGACTCTAAAGTCTGGGAGGATCCGGAGCGGGCCCAGGCGCTGGGCAAGGAAAGGTCCGACCTTGAGCTGATCGTCAGAACCATCGACAACCTGACCTCCGGACTGGACGACGCCGAAGGTCTGCTGGATATCGCTGCGGAAGAAAACGACCAGGCTACTGCCGACGAAATCGTGGCTGACCTGGAAAGCCTCGACGCCGAGCTCGAAAAACTGGAATTCCGCAGGATGTTTTCCGGCGATATGGATGCCAACAATGCCTATCTTGATATCCAGGCAGGCTCTGGTGGTACCGAAGCCCAGGACTGGGCCGAGATGCTATTGCGCATGTACCTGCGGTGGGGCGAGCGCAGGGGCTTCAAGACCGGCATTGTAGAGCTTCAGGAAGGGGATGTCGCAGGCGTGAAAAGTGCCACCATCCATTTCCAGGGTGATTACGCCTACGGCTGGCTGCGGACAGAAACCGGTGTCCATCGCCTGGTACGTAAATCGCCGTTCGATTCCGGCAATCGCCGACATACGTCTTTCTCTTCAGTATTCGTATCGCCTGAGGTTGACGACAGTTTCGAAATCGAGATAAATCCGGCAGATCTACGGGTCGACGTCTACCGGGCATCCGGTGCCGGTGGCCAGCATGTAAACAGGACCGAATCGGCAGTAAGGCTTACCCACAATCCGACAGGGATTGTGGTGGCCTGCCAGGCCGGGCGCAGCCAGCATCAGAACAAGGACCAGGCCATGAAACAGCTCAAGGCCAAACTGTTCGAGCACGAAATGCAGAAGCGGAACGCCGAGAAGCAGCTGATGGAAGACTCCAAGTCTGATATCGGCTGGGGCAGCCAGATCCGGTCCTATGTTCTGGATGACAGCCGTATCAAAGACCTGCGGACCAAGGTTGAGACCAGCAATACCCAGGCCGTGCTGGATGGGGACATCGACAAGTTTATCGAAGCCAGCCTGAAAATGGCGCTTTGAGAAGGCAGACCTTCAACCGATCTAAATCTAGCGAGACACCATGACCGACCATACGCCGAACGCTGCGCAGCAGGACGAAAACAAGCTGATTGCTGAGCGCCGTGCCAAACTGGCTGAACTGCGGCAGCAGGGTAATCCCTTTCCCAACGATTTTCGTCGCGACGCCACCGCCTCGCAGTTGCAGTCCCAATACGGTGACAAGAGCAAGGAAGAATTGGCTGAGTTGCAGATAACCGTAGCGGTGGCAGGTCGGATGATGCTGGACCGGAAGGCATTCAAGGTGGTCCAGGACATGACTGGACGGATTCAGGTCTACGCCACCAAGGATGTCCAGAAAAGCACCCGGCATTGGGACCTCGGTGATGTGATCGGCGTGCGGGGAATCCTCTGCAAGTCCGGCAAGGGCGATCTTTATGTCTCCATGGACGAGTACGTGCTGCTCACCAAGTCCCTGCGTCCTTTGCCTGAAAAACACAAAGGCCTGACCGATACCGAGGCCCGGTACCGCCAGCGCTACGTGGATCTGATGGTGAATGAAGATACCCGTCGGGTCTTCCACGCCCGCTCGAAAATCATCAACTGCATCCGCAATTTCTTCACCGAGCGGGATTTCATGGAAGTCGAAACGCCCATGTTGCAGGTGATTCCCGGCGGCGCCACCGCACGTCCGTTCGTTACGCACCACAATGCCCTCGGCATCGACATGTATCTGCGAATCGCCCCGGAGCTCTATCTTAAGCGGCTGGTAGTAGGCGGATTTGAGCGCGTTTTCGAGATTAACCGGAATTTCAGGAATGAAGGTCTGTCCACCCGGCATAACCCGGAATTCACCATGCTGGAGTTCTACCAGGCCTACGCTGACTACAACGACCTGATGGATCTGACCGAAGCGATGTTGCGGGAAACCGCTGAATCAGTGCTGGGTACGACCACAGTGGTCAACACCCGACTCAAAGCTGACGGTGAAGTCGATACCATCGAGTATGACTTCGGCAAGCCTTTCGCCCGGCTGACGGTGGTTGAATCCATTCTCAAGTACAATCCTGACCTTACTGAGCACCAGGTCACTGATGACGCCGCCGCACGCCTGCTGGCAAAGGAACTCGGCATCGCCCTCAAGGACGCCTGGGGGCTTGGCAGAATCCAGGTGGAAATCTTCGATAAAACCGTCGAACACCGACTGCTCCAGCCTACGTTCATCACGGAATACCCCACGGAAGTGTCGCCCCTGGCGCGACGCAAAGACAGCGATCCGTTTGTGACCGAGCGGTTTGAGTTCTTCGTGGGCGGCCGGGAAATCGCCAACGGGTTCTCTGAGCTGAATGATGCCGAGGACCAGGCCGAGCGTTTTCGCGAGCAGGTCGCCGAAAAAGAAGCGGGCGACGATGAGGCCATGTTCTACGATGAGGACTACGTCACGGCCCTGGAATACGGCCTGCCACCCACCGCAGGCGAGGGTATCGGAATCGACCGCCTTGCCATGCTGTTGACCGACTCAGCCTCTATTCGCGATGTGATCCTGTTCCCGGCCATGCGTCCAGAGCATCGATAGGCTGTGTCTGCGGTAGAGGGTCTGGCCAGTCAGCTCAAGCCCGGCAGAGGATGGGCCGAGCATCTGTCTGGGGAGTTCCGCCAACCCTACCTGGTGAAGCTGGCGGAGTTTCTGGCCGCCGAAGAGCAGGCGGGCAAGGTGATCTATCCGGCCCGCCACCACTGCTTTAACGCGCTGAACAGTACACCGCTGGATCAGGTGGCGGTAGTGATCCTTGGCCAGGACCCCTACCACGGCCCCGGCCAAGCCCACGGCTTGTGTTTCAGTGTACGCCCGGGCGTACCCTTGCCCCCATCGCTGGTGAACATCTTCAAGGAACTGGAGTCAGACGTCGGTGCCATCCGGCCGGATCACGGCTGTCTTCAGCCATGGGCGGAGCAGGGCGTCTTGCTGCTCAACAGCGTCCTAACCGTAACCCAGGGTCAGGCTGGCGCGCATCAGGGCCGGGGCTGGGAAGTGTTTACCGACAGGGTAATAGAGACAGTGAACCGGGAGCGGGAGGGGGTAGTGTTCATCCTTTGGGGCAGCTATGCCCGAAAAAAGGGGTTGGCCATCGACCGCAACCGCCACCATGTGCTGGAGGGTCCGCACCCGTCCCCTCTGAGCGCCTACCGTGGGTTTTTCGGCTGCCGCCACTTCTCACAAACGAATCAGCTGCTTAGGAGGGAAGGGCGGACACCGATCGAATGGCAGCTCCCTTCTGAGGACCGGTTGCTGGCCCGCTACCAAAACGTCGAAAAGAGCTCTGTCTGAACCGTTTTACTTGAGCAGTGCCATGGCTGCTTCCATTTCGGCATTCAGGTCTTCCTCCTCACTCATGTCGAGTTCCGGGTCGAGTCCCAGACGACCAAATGCTGTGACTGTGTTCCAGTTCATCTCGGTCAGAGGGTGACCGGTGCCGGCCAGCAGCTGGAGGTTGGCCACGGTAACCAGGTCCGCGTAGTCCACCTGTGGTAGCTCACGCTGGTAGCGAGTGTATTCCAGCGGAACCTGCTGAAGATCGGACGGGAAATCCCATTTCTTCAGAATACGGGCCCCAATCTGTGGATGCAGTTCGTCAATGACGTTGTCCAGCATGATGCTGCTGATCTGGATGTCCTGATCCTCCACGTAGCGCAGAATCGGGAGAACACCAATCAGGTGTACAAGTCCGGCTAGCGTGGCCTGGTCCGGCTTGAGCTTGGTGTAATGCTGGGCCAGTACATGACAGATACCGGCAACCTCGGTGCTGGTCTGCCAGGTTGAGCGCAGGCGTTTATCGACCATGTCGGAGGTGGCCTGGAACATCTGTTCCATAGCGAGGCCCATGGCAAGATTACTGGTATAGGACATACCCAGGCGGCTGACCGCCATGTTCAGGTTTTCAATCTGGCGCGCGCCACGGAAAAGCGGGCTGTTACAGACACGAATCAGGCGTGCGGACAAGGCCGTGTCCGTACTGATGACCTTGACCAGATCCAGTATCGATGAATCCTCAGACTCTGCAATTTCCCGAACCTGAAGCGCCGCCTCAGGCAGCGTGGGCAGCACCAGCTTGTCGTTCTCGATAGCGGTGATGAGGTCGGTCTTGATAGTCTCGGCAATCGTCGACATGATTTGTCAGGATCCAGGCAGTTTATGAATGGTCGTACCCGCTATTTATAGCAAAAACTCCTGCTTGTGCCTGTCAACTTATGTATCTGCCGTCGCCCCACCATCACGTTCTGTAACGATGTAGGGCAGCGGTAGCAGGGCCACTGGCGTGTCGGTGTCACCCAACGTAAGAGATGAATTCACGCTGTCGTGGCGCAGCACCGCCAGCATCTCGACCGAGCCATCGGGTAGGCTTACTGCATTGACGACTTCACCCGCAGGACGGCTTTCTGCCATGACCGGGGTTCCGCTCGCCGGCGCGGTCTCGCGGGACTCGGCTCTCAAGCGGAACAGGCTTTTCTTTAGCTGTCCGAGGAAATGCATGCGGGCAATAACTTCCTGTCCGGTGTAGCAGCCCTTATTGAAATGGAGGCCGTCCAGGTGCTGCCAGTTCAGCATCTGGGGCACATACTTCTCCCGGGTCTCCGGATCAAGGGCGGCAACGCCAGCGGCGATTTCCGAGGCACGCCACTGGCTTTGTGTCCCCTGGCGCTCGGGAGTAAAGACGTCTGCCAGTGCCTCATCAAGTGGCTCCAGTTGCCAGAACTCAAAGCGGGAAAGGCCCTCGGCGGTATCTTGGGTGCGGATGAGGCGGTGGTTGCCCAGGCTCATGGTCGCCCCCGCCCGATCAAGTTTATGCGCAGCCCCCGACTGCAGTGCTTCAGCCAGGGGTGTCCCGATAATGCCCAGTAAACGGCCATCGGGTTCAACGCTCATTTCAGTGCCACGAAAGAGCATCAGGTATTTGTTCAGATGCGAGAGTATGGGGTCTGCTGACGATGCCGGCAGGTTGAAAAGGATGTCGTCACCATGCCTGACCAGGCGGACAAGGGCAAACGCCCGACCTTTGGGAGTTGCTGCCGCAGCGCGGGGGGAATTGTTGGCCGTGACATCGTCCAGGTTCTGACTGAACTGGCCATGAAGGAACTTGTCTGTTCCCGGTCCCGAAACCCTCACAAGGACCTGGTCCTGTAGCTCGATCCAGGCGCCGTCTGGGTTTGAGGCTTCGGACTTTGAAAAGTCGGCTGCGGACATGGGCGTCTCCGTGGTGGACTCGGTGGTCTTTGTGGCTCGCGGAAAACTCAGGCAGGAGCTTTCGGACCCGAAGGCGGGGCCAGCCTGAGCCAGACCCGTAAGCGGCGACAATCGTCGGCGGGTACATTGCCCGCCAACCTTCCACTAGCGCCTGATGCATAGATGACCACCAATGGTGGCTTTACAGTGGAGCCTTCAAGGGTCAGTTTCAAGAGCCCGAGCCCACCGAACAGGCGACTTTCGGACGCTGGCAGCGCAGCAAACCGACGGCCATCGGCCAGCTGAGCCTGAAGGAAACCTTCCTTTACGGTGAGCCTGACCACGGAATGAGGGGATCTTAGCAGGCCGCTCACAGCGGTTTGCCATCCGGCTCCCAGCAGCGCCAGTGGGCTTATCAGCCAGAGCCAGGGTGCCTGGAGCGAGCCCAGGGCGGCCGCTGCAACCGTAAGCACAAGCCAGGGCGCAGCGGCAATCAGCCCAGCACCAAGGCATGGCTCAAGCGTCAGATCAATCCGGCTGGACACGGGTAATGATCATGTCGACGATGCGCTGCAACTCCGGGTCATCGGGCTGGTCCCTTTGCATGAACCATTGCCACATGTCGGCATCTTCACAGGCAAGGAGTTTCTTGTACAGGGCCTGGTCGCTTTCAGGCAGTGTGCGATAGACCTGCTCCAGGAAGGGTAGGAGCAGTACATCCAGCTCCAGCATGCCGCGGCGACTGTGCCACCAGAGGCGGTTGAACTCGGTTTTTTCGTCCATCAGGTTCTCGCTTGTTGCTCGGTATGGGAATCAGCCAATGCGCGACGTTCAGGGCGATTGGGTCCGGAAACTGGTGGGAACCAGAACGGTATCCCGGGCCTCGTGCAGCAGGCCGGGAAAATCAAGAGTGTAATGCAGGCCACGACTTTCCCGGCGCTGGAGTGCCGAGCATATGATCAGGTCCGCGACGGTCACCAGGTTGCGCAGCTCCAGCAGGTCACTGGAAACCCGGTAATTGCTGTAGAACTCGCCAATCTCACGGTCCAGCAGGTCAATGCGATGCTTGGCCCTCTGGAGTCGTTTCGTTGTCCGCACAATGCCGACGTAATCCCACATGAAGTGCCGCAGCTCATCCCAGTTGTGGGAGATGACCACGTCTTCATCCGAGTCCCGAACCTGGGACTCATCCCAGTCCGGCGCTGGTGGAGGCGACGGAACGTCAGCACTTCGGGCAGTGATGTCCCTGGCTGCAGCCTGGCCATACACCAGGCACTCAAGCAGGGAGTTACTGGCCATGCGGTTGGCCCCATGAAGCCCGGTGAAGGCCGCCTCGCCAACAACATAGAGCTGGTTGATATCGCTGCGGGCCCGACTGTCGGTCTTAATGCCGCCGCAGGTGTAATGAGCTGCCGGCACCACCGGTATGGGTTGGCTGGTCATGTCTATGCCAAACTCAAGGCACTTTTCGTAAATAGTCGGGAAGTGCTCTTTGATAAAGGCCGCAGGTTTGTGGCTGATATCAAGATACAGGTGATCCGCACCCAGCCGCTTCATTTCATGGTCGATGGCCCGGGCGACAATGTCCCTGGGGGCAAGCTCTGCGCGACTGTCGAACCGGTCCATGAAGCGTGACCCGTCGGGTAGCAGCAGGTGTCCGCCTTCCCCCCGGAGCGCCTCGGTAATAAGGAAGGACTTGGCATGGGGATGATAGAGACAGGTCGGGTGAAACTGGTTGAATTCCATGTTGACCGCCCGACAGCCAGCGCGCCAGGCCATGGCTATGCCATCTCCTGAGGCTCCGTCCGGGTTGCTCGTATAGCGATAGGCTTTGCTCGCACCTCCCGTGGCCAACACCACGAAGCGGGCCCGGAACAGCTCAACATGACTGTCCTTGAGGTTGAGTACATAGGCCCCGACACATCGGTTGCCTGGTAAAGCCAGCTTACGGTTTGTGATAAGGTCAACTGCAACCCGGGAATCCAGCAGGTCGACATTTTTTCGGGCCGCGGCCTGGCCTGTAAGTGTGCTTGAAACCGCATGTCCGGTGGCATCGGCTGCATGGATGATGCGCCGGTGGCTGTGCCCGCCCTCGCGGGTGAGGTGCAACTGGGCATTCTCGTCCCGGGTGAAGGCGACACCGCTGTCGACGAGCCATTCAATGCTTTCGCGGCCATGCTCAACGGTGAATCTGACGGCGTCTTCATGGCACAGGCCAGCGCCGGCTGCCAGCGTGTCCTGAATATGGTCTTCCAGTGAATCATCGCTGTCGAGCACAGCGGCGATTCCGCCCTGCGCCCAGAGCGTTGCGCCGCTGGAGATTTCACCTTTACTGATTACCGCTACACTGAGATGCTCCGGTAGATTGAGTGCAACCGTGAGGCCGGCAGCGCCGCTGCCAATGATCAGGACATCGTATTCGTAAGACTGTGGCATCGGATGGTTATCGCAGGCCATAATGTGGACGTGTATTGAACTAAACTTTGTGTCTGCTGTCTATTTGGAAGCACGTAGAGGCCGAAAGCGGAACTGGCTCTGCAGTAACTCCAGAACTGATATGGCAGCGTAATGACACTGAGCAATCTAGCGATTCCAGGCCGAGAGGCCGTCATCTACGCAAGGCCCTTCATTTCTTCCATGACTGCTGATTCTGAACAGAGTCCGGATACCACGGCAGAAAGCCAGACCGATCTGCAGCTTGTACGCAAGGTCCAACGTGGCGAGAAATCCGCTTTCGATCTGCTGGTTATCAAATACCAGTCGCGGGTTGCTGCCATTATCGGACGTTATGTATACGACAGTCAGGAAGTCATGGACCTTACCCAGGAAGCTTTTGTCAAAGCTTACCGGGCAATCGACAGGTTCCGTGGCGATAGTGCCTTTTATACCTGGCTCTACAGAATCGCAGTGAATACAGCCAAGAATTTCCTCGACGCCCGCAACCGCCGGCCCCAGGGCTCTGCAGACTCTTCGGAGGCGGAGAACTTCGAGGAAGGAGGAAGGCTCCGGGACACTGCCACGCCGGAGCGTCTGCTTCAGCGCGAGCAGTTGCAGGACGCTTTACGCCAAGCGATCGGCACGCTTCCGGAGGAGCTGAGGTCGGCGTTTCTTCTGCGTGAGTACGACGGTTTAAGCTACGACGATATAGCACGAATACTCGAATGCCCCATAGGTACCGTCAGATCGAGAATCTTCCGGGCCAGGGAATCGGTGGACCGGCAGCTCGGCCCCTTACTGGAGAATTTGTGATGAAGGGCATCTCATTATTTGACGCACCTGAGGGTGAGAGAGGTTGTAACTGATGGACGAGCGTCTCAAAGAAACCCTGTCTGCAATGATGGACGACCAGGCCGACGAGCTATCCGTTCGACGCCTGCTGTCCCATGGGGATCATGGCGATATCCGGGATCAGTGGCGCCGGTGGCAGCAAGTCCGTGATCTGATGCATGACCGGGTATCGCCTGTGGTGGATGTCAGCTCCCGTGTGCGGGAATCCCTTGTCGACGGAGCGGCGCCAAAAAGCGCGCCTGCTCGCGGAAGACTCGTAACCGCAAGCGGCCGGGCCTGGCACTGGACCGGTGCTGCCGCGGTTGCCCTAGCCTTGGCAGTTGGATTCGGGGCGGGTGCGGGCTGGGATGCGTCAGAACCAGACACACCGGTTGTTGCCGGGGCGGTATCTGCCACTTCAAGCGGCAACGAGTCGGAGATTCCAGAGGTGGCTTTGCAGGGACTCAACGAGGAACAATGGGAACATTTGAGCAGGTATCTGCTCGAACATGCCCAGCACAGTAGTGTTGGTTCAGGCAGTGGCTCCATGGGTTATGCCCGGCTTGCCAGCGTTTCCGGCCCTGTCGGTCAGACCCACTGAGACGCTATGAATAAAAGCACGATGATGCCTTTCTCGCACAGTCTCCAGCCTCTGCTTGCAGTGGTGCTTGCAGCCCTGTTTGCGTTACCTGCTTATGCTGATCAGCCCGAGACCGCGGAACAGTGGCTACAGAAGCTGGCGTCGGCGATGAGTCTGAGCGCATACCGGGGAGTGTTTGTGTACGCCCGGGGCGAGCAGGTCAACTCTATGCAAATAGCCCACCGCTTTCACGATGGTGAGGTTCAGGAGCGCCTTGTTCAGCTTGATGGTGAATCAGGTGAGATCGTCAGGAAAGGGGAGCGAATTTTCTGTGTTCTACCTGACCATGGCCGTGTAAAACTCGATCAGATCATTGCGTCCGGACCCTTTGCCGAGCCGTTTACCAGGGACCTGGCTCCGGACGGCCGCTGGTACCAGGCTTCACTGATGGACGAAAGCCGGGTCGCTGGCCACGAAACGGTCGGGGTGGCGCTGGATGCCCGCGATGAGCACCGCTACAGTTATCGGCTCTGGCTGGAGAAGGGCTCAGGACTGTTGGTCAAGAGTCACGTCCAGACAGTCGACGGTAAGGTATTGGAGCGGTTTCAGTTTACCACTCTGGAATTAGTTGATGGGCTTCCTGATAGTGAATTCGAGCTTCAGTCCCAGGGCCCTGAAGTGGAGCGCCGGTTGCATACGGTAGCGGGCGACGAACGCGGTCGCCTTGAGGGCTGGCATTTGAACTGGCGTCCGGACGGATTTTCACCCTCCGCTGTGCCCCGGTCCGGCAACAAGCAGGCGGTCGCATTCTCTGACGGTCTGGCAACCTTTTCAGTATTTGTGGAGTCTGTTGGAACCCTGGTTATGCCCACCGGGGCCTCCAGAATTGGCGCCACCACCGCCTACATGCGCTATGTCAAGGCAGAGGACCAGGGTTTTTTGGTGACAGTGGTCGGGGAAATTCCTCCGGCGACCGCTATGCGTGTGGCCGAGTCGGTGGAAGTTGACAGCAGCCTCAGTACCCGGCCGCAGGCCGAGACCCATGATAACTGAGCGCGGACGGATCGTTGCCCTCAAGGGACGGCAGGCATGGGTGCAGACAATCCGTGAGAGTGCCTGCCAGAGCTGCAGCGCGAGAGCGGCGTGTGGGCAGAAAGTGCTGGCGAGCGTTTCATCGGGTCGGGCCAATCAGGTGCTGGTGAGCAATACGGTTGGTGCTGAAGTCGGAGATGAAGTGACCCTTGCCATAGCAGAAACCGCCTTGTTGAAAGCCTCGCTGCTGGTCTATGCCCTGCCGCTGTTGTTGCTCGTAATCGGAGCCCTTGCCGGCCAGATGATGTTCCCTGGGTCAGAGGCCCCTGCCATCATAGGCGCGGTTCTGGGGTTGGGCTTAGGTTTCTGGTCTGCCCACGCTCTGCAACATCGCCAGGGGGCTGATTGGAGGCCGAAGCTGTTAAACATATGCTCAGGCGCTGAGGCGACAACCAACCATTGAAATCTGATCGTTATATGACCATCTAGTAAGGAGGTTTTGCCGCGACCCGGGTCGCCATCTCAGCAAGCCGGTTGCCTGGTTATTGTCTTATTTCGAAGGGAACTTACAGGTTAAGGGGAACGATATGTCGGTTTTCATTTCCAGCCGTCCGTCAATGGCGGCGTACGTGAAAAGGCAGGGGGGCGTCACCGCTTTTCTGCTAGCCATGCTGATCGCGGCTATGCCCCTCGGGGCAGCGGATCTGCCGGACTTCACCGGACTGGTGAAAGATAACGCAGACGCGGTCGTCAACATCAGCACCACCCAGGAACGTCCGCAACGTACAAGTAACATGCCTTTCGACCAGCGCCAGTTGGAGCAATTGCCAGAATTTTTTCAGGAATTTTTCCGCGGGCCCAATTCCCCTTTCGGTCAGGGCGCTCCGGGTCGCTCCCAGCCAGTGACATCAATGGGGTCAGGTTTCATTGTGTCAAAAGACGGTTATGTTCTGACCAATAACCATGTGGTTGAAGGCGCAGATGAGATTATCGTGCGACTCAATGATCGCCGGGAAATGCCAGCCGAGCTTGTCGGCACTGACCCTAGATCCGATATGGCGGTGCTGAAGATAAATGATGAGGAAGACCTGCCGGTTGTTCGCATAGGTGAATCCGACGGCCTCGAACCTGGCGAGTGGGTCTTCGCCATCGGGTCTCCGTTTGGCTTCGATTACACGGTTACGGCCGGGATCGTCAGTGCGGTAGGGCGTGCCCTGCCCAGCGAAAACTACGTCCCTTTTATTCAGACCGATGTGGCCATCAACCCCGGTAATTCAGGGGGGCCCCTGTTCAACCTGGAAGGCAAGGTGGTTGGAATCAACTCCCAGATCTATACCCGTTCCGGAGGATTCATGGGGGTTTCCTTTGCCATACCCATCGACGAGGCGATGAATGTCTTTCAACAGATCCGTGATGAAGGTTCGGTGGCAAGGGGCTGGCTGGGCGTGTTGATTCAGGAGGTGAATCGTGATCTTGCTGAAAGCTTCGGTCTCAGCCGGCCCAGGGGCGCCCTGGTAGCGGAAGTGATTCCGGATTCACCAGCTGCAGATGCGGGCCTAAAGGCGGGCGATATCGTGCTCGAATACAATGGCAAGACAATCAATCTGTCCTCCGACCTGCCACCCATGGTCGGCACCACGCAGGTGGGCAAGACCGCAGAGCTTAAAGTTCTTCGGGAAGGCAAGACCATGAATATTGATGTTGAAATTGAGCGTCTGCCGGGCGATGAAGACCAGGCCCAGGCAACAGAGCAGCAGCCTGGCACCCAGAGTGGACCGCTAGGTCTGCAGGTGGAGCCCCTGACGGACGAGATCAAGGAAGCGATGGAGGTAGAACATGGGGTATTGGTCGCCAACGTTAGCCAGGGTCCTGCCTTGAAAGCTGGCGTCAGGCCCAATGACATCATTACGGAACTCAATCGCAAAGAAATTCGTTCAGTAGAGGACTTTCGAAAAGCGGCGACTGATTTGCCAGAAGACAAGGCCGTCTCTGTGCGAGTGGTTCGCGAAGGAAGAGCGACCTATCTGGTTATGAAGCCGTAATCATAGCTCTGCCAGGTTTCCATTTATGGGACCGGTTGCTTGAAAAGAACCCGTCTGTCGCCAAAGGCGCGAGAGACGGGTTTTTTGCTATATACTCACGGGTCTAATAAGAGCAGGCCACGGATTGGATTAACAACAACACCATGATGAATAAAAAAGATGTGCCGCTCAGGCAGCTTTTCCGGTTTCGCAATGCCCGCCTGGCCTGGCTGCTTCTGTTCGCGGGCCTGCTAATCACCTATGCGCTCTGGCATCTTTCTATCCGGATGGTGGAGGATGGCGCAGAGGCCCGCTTCAGTACCCAATCCCTGCAATTGAAGACCGCCGTGGAAGAGCGGTTGCTGAACTACGAGCAGGTTCTTGCCGGAAGCGCGGGCCTGTTTGCGGTCAAGGAAGACGTTACACGTGAGGAATGGCGTCATTATGTCAACCGCGTGCAGATTGACCGCTACTACCCGGGCATCCAGGGCATTGGTTATGCCCGACGGGTAACCAGCAGCGAGGTTGGCGAACATATTGAGACCTCGCGCAGCCAGGGCCTGGCGGACTATCTGGTCTACCCGGTCGGAGAGCGTCTGGAGTACTTCCCGATTGTGTTCCTTGAGCCGATGAGTCCGCGAAATCGGCGTGCTTTCGGATTTGACATGTTTGGTGATGCCGAGCGCCGGGCTGCCATGGAGCGGGCCCGGGATACAGCACTCCCCACCATGACCGGCAAGGTGGTGCTGGTCCAAGAGAACGTTGACGAGGATCAGGCTGCATTCCTGATGTATCTGCCGGTGTACGAGGGCGTTAGTGTGCCTGGAACCATAAGCGAGCGTCGCCGGGCGCTCGAGGGCTTCGTCTACAGTGCATTTCGGATGAACAATCTTGTAGATGGTATCGTCGGTCTTATTTCTCCCTTCCTCGATGTGCGCATCTACGACGGCAATGAAGTCCAGCCCGGTGCCCTGATGTATGGCTCGAACCTGGGCTCCCTGGACGATCTCTATACCTTCGAAATGAACCAGAGCATTGAGCATGGGGGGCGGCACTGGCTTCTGCAGACCCGCAGTACGCCTGCCTTTGATTACCTTGCCTCGGACCCCAGGCCACAGATTGTACTGGGCGCCGGTTTGCTGGTCAGTCTGCTGCTATTTGCCTTCGCCTTGTCATTGCTCCGGTCACGTCTCATGGCGCAGGTAAACGCAGGGCGTTACCGGGCTATCACCGAAGGCGCCAGCAACGTAACCATGGTGCTGGATAGCAAGGGCAGGCTCCGTTATGCCAGTCCTTCCTGTGAGCCTATTTTGGGCTTCGATCCCCAGAAAGTTCAGGAGTATGAGCTGGAGGACCTACTGCATGGCGACGATTGGCCGGCGTTCCAGGCCAGTTTCGACCAGGCGCTCAGCACCCCTGGGCGGACGGTACCGGTCTTAAGGGCGCGGGTACGGGACGCAAACGGTGACTGGCGTGACATGGAGGGTAGTTGCATCGCCATGCTGGATGAGCCCGGCGTTAACGGCGTTGTGCTGAGCTTGCGGGACCTTACCGAGCTGAAGGCAGCGCAGTCCGAGCTTCACCGGCTGGCCTTTTATGATCCTCTCACCGGACTTGCTAATCGGCAGCTGTTCCGTGACCGTCTTGCGCACACGGTTCGTCGCAGCCGTCGCACAGGCGAGCCCGCTGCGCTTATGTTTCTGGATCTGGACGGGTTCAAGCGGATTAACGACACCCTGGGCCACGATGCCGGTGACACCCTGCTTGAGCACGTGGCACGATGGCTGATCGGGTGTGTTCGTGAAGAGGACTCGGTGGCACGGCTTGGTGGCGATGAATTCGTGGTCCTGCTGTCCAGTACCAGTGGCCCCGACGCTGCGGCGAAGGTGGCCGACACCATTCTCAGGCGGTTACGCCAGAGGATCCGCCTCAATGAGCATGAGGTGGGTGTTACGGTCAGTCTCGGCATAACCATGATACCCCACGACAGCGAAGATACCGGCGCTTTGATGAAGTACGCCGATCTTGCCATGTACAAGGCCAAGGAGCGGGGGCGCAACAATTACCAGTTCTTCACGCCTGCCATGAATATTCAGGCAGCACGCCGGCTGGCCCAACAGGAAGAGCTGGCGGCAGCGTTGGAAGCCGACCGGTTTGTACTCCACTACCAGCCCAAGTTTGACCTGGCGGATGACAGGGTTGTGGGCGTGGAAGCTTTCCTGCGTTGGCAGCACCCGGAAAAAGGCCTGATTCCCGCTCAGCAGTTCATCTCTCTGGCAGAAGAGTCCGGGTTGATCATCCTGCTGGGAGAGGTGGCGCTGCGACAGGCTTGTATCCAGATCCAGGCTCTGGAAAGAGCAGGCTTCGAGAACCTGCGCGTGGCGGTGAATTTTTCGGTCAAGCAGCTGGTGGATCCTGCCTTCCTGGACATGTTTCGGCAGGTTGTTACCGAAACCGGGGTGGCGCCTGACCGTCTTGAGCTGGAAATGCCGGCTGAGCTGCTCAACCACGACCCCCGCCTTCTAAGGGAGGTGCTGGGCTCTCTGCACGACATTGGGGTGTGGCTGGTGCTTGATGACTTTGGTTCCGGCGCCTGTTCCATGGCGTCCCTGCAGCGACTGCCGCTGGATGCGGTCAAGATTGATCATTGTTTTATTCGCGACATTCCCTACAACAGCAGTGCCACGGACGTAACCTCGGCGGTGATCGCCCTGGCCCACAAACTGCACCTGACTGTCATTGCTGAGGGGGTGGAGACCGACGCCCAGCTGAGCTTCCTCAGGGCGGTAGGCTGTGCCCAGTGCCAGGGCAATCTGTTCAGTCAACCACTGGATGAAGATGCCCTGATCGGGTTCCTGGTCCGGCAACATGAGAAAGCGTTGATCTCGTGATCATGGCATTAGTCACTCACAACCGGTAAAATCATCCAGTTCAAATCTACGCTTGACCTGCCGCGTTGCCGGCCTGTCTGGAATAGCCCGTTGTCTTACGCGAGTATTTATTTTCTGTGACTGAACTGAGCCGCATCCGCAACTTTTCCATCATTGCCCACATTGACCATGGCAAATCCACCCTCGCAGATCGCTTCATCCAGATCTGTGGCGGCCTGAGCGAGCGCGAAATGGCGGAGCAGGTCCTGGACTCCATGGACCTTGAGCGCGAACGGGGCATCACCATCAAAGCCCAGAGTGTAACGCTCAACTACCGGTCCCGGGATGGTCATGACTACAAGCTCAACATGATCGATACCCCGGGACACGTGGATTTTTCCTATGAAGTCTCCCGTTCCCTGTACGCCTGCGAGGGAGCCCTGCTCGTCGTGGATGCCGGTCAGGGTGTGGAGGCCCAGTCGGTGGCCAACTGCTATACCGCCATAGAACAGGGCCTGGAAGTGGTGCCGGTACTCAACAAAATGGACTTGCCTCAGGCAGAGCCGGACCGGGTTGCCCAGGAGATCGAGGACATCATCGGCATTGAGGCAACCGCCGCTATCCGCTGCAGCGCCAAGAGTGGCATGGGCGTCGAGGACGTACTCGAGGACCTTATCCTGCGCGTGCCGCCTCCCACCGGAGATGTGGACGGGCCCCTGCAGGCACTGATTATCGACTCGTGGTTCGACAACTATCTGGGCGTCGTATCGCTTGTGCGGGTGAAGCAGGGCAGCCTGCGAAAAGGCGACAAGATCGTTATCAAGTCCACCGGGCGTGCCTGGAACGCCGACAAAGTGGGGATCTTTGCCCCGAAACCGACAGAAACCAAGGTGCTCGAGACCGGCGAAGTCGGCTTTATGGTGGCGGGCATCAAGGACATTCACGGTGCTCCGGTCGGCGATACCATTGTTCACCACAAGTTTGCCGGTGATACGGCGATGCTGCCCGGTTTCAAGAAGGTCAAGCCCCAGGTCTATGCCGGCCTGTTCCCGATTCAGGCTGAGGACTACAACGATTTCCGAGACGCGTTGGAAAAGCTGACCCTCAACGATGCCTCGCTGTTCTATGAACCTGAGACCTCCGATGCCCTCGGCTTCGGGTTCCGCTGTGGTTTTCTGGGCATGCTTCACATGGAGATTATCCAGGAGCGGCTCGAACGCGAATACGATATTGACCTGATCACGACGGCGCCCACGGTAATCTACGAGGTGGTCACCAAGCAGGGCGAAGTGCTGACCGTGGACAGCCCGTCGAAACTGCCTGATATCGGCTCCATTGAAGAAATGCGCGAACCCATTGTGGAGGCCAATATCCTTGTACCCCAGGAGCATCTGGGTAACGTCATTGCCCTGTGTGAAGAGAAACGGGGCGTACAGAAGAACATGCATTTTTTGGCCAACCAGGTGCAGTTGACCTATGAACTGCCCATGGCGGAGGTAGTTCTGGACTTCTTTGACCGCATCAAGTCTGCCAGTCGGGGCTTCGCATCGCTGGATTATCATTTCAAACGCTTCCAGACGGCCAACCTTGTGCGTCTCGATGTCTTGATCAACCAGGAGCGGGTCGATGCCCTGGCACTGATTGTGCACCGGGAGCAGGCTCACCATCGGGGCCGCGCCCTGGTGGAAAAAATGAAAGAGCTGATTCCGCGGCAGATGTTCGACATAGCGATCCAGGCTGCTATCGGCAATCAGGTGGTTTCTAGGGTTACCGTGAAAGCTCTGCGCAAGAACGTCACAGCGAAGTGCTACGGTGGCGATGTCAGCCGTAAAAAGAAGCTGCTTCAGAAACAGAAAGCCGGTAAAAAACGGATGAAACAAGTGGGTAATGTCGAGGTGCCTCAGGAGGCGTTCCTTGCCGTACTTAAAGTCGATAACTAGGGCGCTTTGATGGACATTGATTTCCCATTGATCCTTGTGGTTCTGACCTTTGCAACAGGTCTGGTCTGGCTTGCGGACAGGCTGTTTCTCAGGCCTCGCAGGCTGTCAGCGGCCCAGCCATCAGGGGCGGTAGCCAGCGGCACGGGTCAGACTCAGGCGGAAACTCTGGAAGAGCCGAAGGAGCCGTATCTGGTTGACCTGAGCCGTTCTTTCTTTCCGGTTCTGCTGGTGGTGCTGGTCTTACGATCGTTCCTGGTGGAGCCCTTCCAGATCCCCTCCGGTTCCATGCTGCCGACCCTGGAAGTGGGTGACTTTATACTGGTCAACAAGTTCGCCTATGGACTGCGATTGCCCGTTGCCGGAACCAAAATCGTGGATATCGGCGATCCTGAACGTGGCGACGTCATGGTGTTCAAGTACCCCAAAGACGGCGAAACCAACTATATTAAGCGCGTGGTCGGGCTTCCAGGGGACCAGGTACGTTATCAGAACAAGACCTTGTTTATTAATGGCGAGCAGGTGGATACCGAATTTGTCGCCAGCCTGCCGCCGGTGGAATTGCACCGGGAAGACCTTGGCGATACGGAGCATGAAATTTTTCTGACCATGGGCCAATTCAGCGGCGTCGGCGAGGGCGAGTGGGTTGTTCCAGAAGGTGAGTACTTTGTCATGGGCGACAACCGGGACAACTCCAATGACAGTCGTTTCTGGGGTACGGTGCCTGACCAACTGGTGGTAGGCAGAGCCTTTGCCATCTGGATGCACTGGGAGTCTTTAACAAGCCTGCCGAGCTTTGGCCGGGTAGGAACGATTGAGTAGTGTCAGGCCTGTCAGAACTGATTATCAAGGGAATCAACCAATGAAAAAGAACAAAACCTCCCTGGCCGGCTTTCGCAAGCAGGCCGGAGCCTCGACACTGGGCATACTGGTGGCGGTGCTGTTTTTCGGCAGTCTGCTCACCCTGGCTATCAAGCTCGGCCCCATCTATCTTGATGACCTCACCATCCAGGAGGCGCTCGAGGGTCTGGATGGCACCGACGGTCTCTCCGACATGACGCCCGGCAATGTCCGTAGCCTCATAAACAAACGGCTGAGCGTCAATAACGTTCGCGGCTTCGATGCCAAGAACATCAAGCTGGCGAAGGACGGCAATCTGGTGATCATAGATGTGGAATACGAAGTCAGAACCAGCATCATCAGCAATATCGATGCGGTGGTGTATTTTGACCACCACTACGAGATGACCGGCAAGTGACCGGTGTACCTGACCTGGACCAGCTCCAGCGCCGGCTCGGGTACCAGTTTCGCGAGCCTGAGCGACTGTTGCTGGCCTTGACCCATCGCAGCTTTGGCAACCAGAACAACGAGCGCCTCGAGTTTCTGGGTGACTCCATCGTCAACATGGTTATCGCAGAATATCTGTATGGCTGTTTTGAAGGTGCCCGTGAAGGTCAGTTGAGCCGGCTAAGGGCACGCATGGTCAAGGGTGTGACGCTGGCTGAAATTGGCCGCGAATTTGAACTCGGTCAGTACCTCAGGCTGGGGTCCGGTGAGCTCAAGAGTGGCGGGTACCGTCGCGATTCCATCCTGGCTGATGCGGTGGAGTCCATCATTGGCGCCATCTATCTGGACAGCGATTTCGAAACCTGCCGGACCCAGGTGCTGCGCTGGTTCGATGAGCGTTTGCAGAACCTCAACATTCAGGATACCCAGAAAGATCCCAAGACCAGGCTGCAGGAATACCTTCAGTCCCGGCAGTTTCCCTTACCCCAGTACGACGTCATTTCCGTTGAAGGTGAGGCCCACGCCCAGACATTCCATGTGTCCTGCGCCCTGTCATCACTGGACCGGACCACTACAGGCGTTGGCAGCAGCCGACGCATTGCCGAACAGCAAGCCGCCCGGAGTGCGCTCAAAGCTCTGGGCGTGGAGAGCGTTTAATGAACACCGACGTCACACAGCCGGAAAATCCCGACAGCCGCTGCGGTTTTGTCGCCATTGTCGGGCGCCCGAATGTGGGCAAGTCCACATTGCTCAATCATATTCTCGGCCAGAAGCTGAGCATCACGTCCCGCAAACCCCAGACCACCCGACATCAGGTACTGGGAATCAAGACCGAGGGGCCGGTGCAGGCGATCTATGTGGATACGCCTGGCATGCATGAGGAGGAGCCTCGGGCCCTCAACCGCTACATGAACCGTGCAGCCACATCCGCTTTAAAAGGTGTCGATGTTGTGGTTTTTGTAATTGACCAGACCCACTGGACCACCGCGGACGAGATGGTTCTCGACAAGCTGTCGAACGTACCGTGCCCGGTTATTCTCGCCATTAACAAAGTGGACAAGATCGAGAACCGGAATGTGCTGTTGCCGCATCTCGAGATGCTGTCGAAAAAGCGCGAGTTTGCAGAGGTCATTCCTCTCTCGGCACTGAAGGGCACCAACCTGGAACCTCTGGAAAAGTCCGTTAACCGGTTCTTGCCCCAGAGCGTGCATTTTTACCCTGATGACCAGATCACCGACCGCAGTGAACGCTTTCTCGCCGCCGAAATGGTGCGGGAGAAAATCACCCGGCAATTGGGCGCAGAACTGCCGTACTCGGTTGCTGTGGAGATCGAAGAGTTCCGCCGTGACGTCAAAACCTTGCATATTTCCGCCTTGATACTGGTGGAGCGGGAGGGCCAGAAAAAAATTGTCATAGGCGACAACGGCGAGCGCCTGCGAAGTATCGGCCAGGATGCCCGGATCGACATGGAGAGGCTTTTCGACAGCAAGGTCATGCTACGGCTCTGGGTCAAGGTGAAGCGGGGCTGGGCTGACAGCGAGCGCGCCCTGAAAAGTCTTGGAATGAACGACTTCTGATATGCCTGTGACCGGGTCGGTTCAACAGGAGCCCGCCTATGTCCTGCACCGCAGGCTCTACCGTGAGACCAGCCTTCTGGTCGATGTATTTGCCCTCAACGCTGGCAGAATCAGCGTCATCGCCCGCGGCGCCAACTCCGCCAGAAGCCCACTGAAAGCGCAGTTGCAGCCCTTCCAGCCGCTTTTGCTGGACTGGCAGGGCCGCAGTGAGCTCAAGACCCTCACCCAGACCGAAGTGCGTCCGGGCCCTGTACTTGGCCAGACCCGGGCGCTCTACAGCGGCCTTTATATCAACGAATTGCTCCAGCGTATCCTTCCTGCCGGGGACCCCCAGCCAGAGCTCTTTGCTGCTTATATTGAAACCCTCCATGCCCTTGAGCAGAATCTGGAACTGGAGCCGATCCTGCGCCGGTTCGAGTTTGCCTTTGCCCGTGCCATGGGTCTCGATTTTGACTGGGGTGAGGCCATGGATACCGGTGACCCGGTGCAGGCGGGCGGCTTCTACGGCTATGATCCGGAGCAGGGTATTGTGACCGAATCCGTGGCCGGTACCCGCCTTACCCGTCTGCCTGGGCGGGTGCTTCTGGACATAGCCGAGGGTGACCTTGATACGCCCGAGTGCCGCCGTCTGGCCAAACGTGTCATGCGGATTCTCATCGATCATTTAATGCAGGGCCGGCCACTTAATAGCCGGGCCCTGTTCAGTCAGGATTAGTCAGGATTAAAGGAGCACATCATGAACCCTAGAGTACTGCTCGGCGTCAACATCGACCATGTCGCCACCCTTCGCCAGACCCGTGGCACCCGATATCCGGACCCGGTCCAGGCCGCTCTGCTGGCAGAAGAGGCGGGCGCCGACGGCATCACACTGCATCCACGGGAGGACCGCCGTCATATCCAGGACCGCGATGTGCTGATGTTGAGGGAAATGCTCAATACCAAGATGAACCTGGAAATGGCAGTGACCGATGCCATGCTGGCCTTTGCCGAGCAGGTCCGGCCCCAATGCGTATGCCTGGTCCCCGAGAAGCGTGAAGAGTTGACCACCGAAGGCGGCCTGGATGTGGAAGGCCAGGAAACACGTATTGCCAAAGCCTGTGAGCGTCTGGCCCGGATTGGCGCCGAAGTCTCCCTGTTCATCGACCCTAACCCGGCCCAGATTGATGCTGCCGTGCGGTGTGGCGCCCCTGTCATAGAGTTGCATACCGGCGAGTACGCTGAAGCAGATGCGCCAGAATCCGTTGAAGCCACCTTCGGCACACTGGCCGAGGCCGTCGCCTATGCCAGACGCAAGGGCCTCATCGTCAATGCAGGCCATGGCTTGAACTACCACAACACGGAACGCGTCGCGGCTATTGCAGGGATAAATGAGCTGAATATCGGACACGCCATTATCGCCCGGGCTGTGTTTACCGGCCTCAAAGAAGCCGTGCGGGACATGCGGGCCATACTGGACAGCGCCCGGCGGCCGGAGTTTTAACCCCGGCTCGCGGGCCAGGCTTGTTGATCAGCTATTGCGATCGCTGAGCGCGCGTCCATACTCCCTGAACAGGCTGTGCCAGTCAGTCTGTTCACCCCAGATCTCCAGACGCTCGATAGCAGCAATGAGTCGGTTTTTGCGGCCTTCCAGGTCTGGTACCGACCGCTTCAGCCCGGCCTCCAGATGCTCGGCCACATGACGCAGTTCAGGGACACCACAGTATCGGGTGGCGCCATGGAGCTTGTGGACCACCTCCAGCATGACGGCCAGGTCGTTTTTCTCCCAGTTCGACCGTATGGCGCGCAGATCACCCTGAAGCTGCTCTAAAAGCATGCTGAAGAGCTCTTCTGCCAGGTCCGTTTTCCCAGCCGCCAGTCGCACACTTTCTTCCACATCCACGCAGGGTTGTTGTTGCTCGCGGGTGGATGGCCGTGCCGCTCGGCGGGTATCCCGCAACTCCGGCAGTGCGGGGACGTGGCCCACAGTGGCGGCGCAGTCGAAGCCGGTGTAGTCACGGATGGTGTCCATCAGCTGTTTGTTGCTGATCGGTTTGGCCAGGTAGCCGCTGAAGCCCTCCTGCATCAACCGTTCCTGCTCGTCGGCCAGGGCGTGGGCGGTGAGGGCAATGACCGGCATCTCCCGGTTCTGTCCGTCCAGGTTGCGCAGGCGCTCAGTGGTTTCGATCCCATCCATGCCCGGCATCTGGAGGTCCATGAAAACAAGGTCGAAGGCTTGCTGTCGGGCTTTGCTCAGGGCTTCAAAGCCGCTAGCCGCGCCTTCAGCACGGACATTGCAGTCCCGCAGCAGGGTCAGTACCAGTTTGAGGTTGGCTTCGTTATCATCGACTGCCAGAATCCGGGGGGCTGCGAGCAGACCTCCTCCGTCGGTCTGGAATGTAAGCGCTTCATGGGCCTCGGCCGTGTTGATGCCGTGAACGAGCATCAGGAGTTCATCGTAAAGCGCTTCGCGACACACCGGTTTGGTAATGTGGCCACTGGCAAACCCTGACAGGGTCATGTCGTGGGTATCCAGTGTGGGTGTTAGTAGCAGGGTGCGGCAGTCCCGGTCAATTTCCAGGTTGTGGAGCAGTTCCCGGTATAGGGTTGAGTTGAGCAGATGCCGGGTTATGCCCACCATGGCGACACCGTAACCCGCCTGGTTCCGCTGCGCTGCTTCCACCCGTTCCAGCAGCTCCGCAGGGGTACTGGCTTTATCCACCCCAATACCCCACTCCTTGAGCAGGTGCTCCACCGCAAGGCCGGTGGTTTTCTGGTGTTCGAGATAAATAACCCGTTCGCCCTTCAGCGCGTCCCGGGGCTCGGGGGCTTCACCACCGGGGGTTATTTCCGAGCAGAGGGTGAACCAGAAGGTGGAGCCGTGCCCCAGTTCGCTTTCCAGCCCGATTTTGCCCCCCATTTCCTCCACCAGCCGCTTTGATATGACCAGACCAAGCCCGGTGCCGCCGTATTGACGGGCAGTGGACGCATCGGCCTGGCTAAAAGCATTGAAAAGAGATTGTTGCTGGGCCCGGGAGAGGCCAACACCGGAGTCGGTTATGCTCAACCTCAGGGTGACCCGGTTTGCGTCGGAGTCCTGGTCTTCCAGACTGACGCGCAGGACCACCTCCCCGGTCTGCGTGAACTTGATGGCGTTGTTGACCAGGTTGGTAATGACCTGCTTGACCCGCAGCGGGTCGCCCACGACATTGTCGGGCACATCACGGTAAACCAGCGGCACCAGGTCCAGGTTCTTGCTGTGAGCCGATGGTGCAAGCATCACCATGACGTCTTCGATAATATCCCTGAGCTGGAAAGGCACCCGATCGAGGATGAGTTTGCCCGCTTCAATTTTCGAAAAGTCCAGAATGTCATTGATGATCGTGAGCAGAATTTCCGAGGACTTGCGGATGGTGTTGAGGTGGTCCCGTTGTTGTTTGGGTAGGGGGCTTTTCAGTAGCAGCTCAGTGAAGCCAATGATGCCATTCAGTGGCGTACGGATTTCGTGGGACATGTTGGCCAGGAACTCCGACTTGATGCGGCTCGCTTCCAGGGCTTCCTTGCGAGCAAAGTCCAGTTCGATGTTCTGGATCTCGATGGTTTCCAGGGTTTCCCGGAGGTCTTCAGTGGCCTGCTCAATATTCTGCTGCATCTCTGCCTGAGCGTCGCTGAGCTCTTCGGCCATGGCATTGAGGCCAGACTCCAGCTGCTCAAATTCGGGGCCTGCACGGGTATGCACGCGTGTGTCCAGCTTGCCTTCCTTGAGCCTGGCCACTGCCATATTGAGCTCATACACCGGGTGGGTAATAGACCGGCTCATGCGCATGGCGATCAACAAGTTAAGCCCTACACCCGCCAGTACCAGCAACAGGCTGATGAGCATGGCCTTGTAGGTTTCCTTCTCGGTGCTCAGGTGGGACATCTCGACCGCGACCCAGCCAATAGGTTCCGCCGGGCCAAGGCCGGAACTGCCGGATTCGAACTCCAGGACACTGTCCAGCATAAGGTCACGGAGGAAAATCGGTGCAAGGAAGACCGTGCTGTCCGCCAGTTGTCTACGGCTGGGCCCGGTAGGGTCCAGGGCGGCTTTGTCCAGCGGTCGCGCAGTGCGGGGGCCGGTATGAAGAAGGCGCTCGTGGCTGGCGTTGTAAAAACTCAGGGAGCGCACATCCTGCTCTTCCAGCAGAGAACTGGACAGGCTGTTCAGAAGGCTCCGGTTCGCGGTAGCCATGCCGTATTCGGCGGCAGCGGATAGCTGGCGGGAGAGCGAATCGCCCCGGTCCCTGAGCAGCTGCTCAATGTTACTGACCCAGCTGTAGGTAAAGAACAGGCCCAGCATCAGGGTGGTCAGGAGAGTAGGGACCAGTGTCACTACCAGTACTTTTTTTCGAATGCCCCACCGACGCATGACCTGGTTCCTGAGTTCGCCCGTCGTTAACGACGCCTGATATACCCCATGGTCATTTTGATAGCGGTAAGCTGTATTGGGACACGGTTGGGGTTACGCGTATGATGCGATGCCAGAGTGTATCATAGGGAGCATTACGAGATTCACCACTCCCTTTGTTGGATGCCAGAGCGAGGACAGTTATGCATTTCCCCACCATTGAGGACCACGTCGGCCACACGCCCCTGGTGCGCCTGCAGCGGCTGCCAGGCCAGACCAGTAATGTCATTCTGGCGAAGCTGGAAGGTAATAATCCCGCCGGCTCCGTCAAGGACCGTCCCGCCATCTCCATGATCCAGGAGGCCGAACGCCGAGGTGATATCAAGCCAGGGGACACCCTGATTGAAGCCACCAGCGGTAATACCGGCATTGCGCTGGCCATGGCAGCGGCCATAAAAGGCTATCGCATGGTGCTCATCATGCCCGCCCACATGAGCGAGGAGCGCCGGGCGTCCATGCGCGCCTATGGGGCCGAGCTTGTCAGCGTGAGCAAGGAGGAGGGCATGGAGGGCGCCCGGGATCTGGCAGACCGAATGCAGGCCGAAGGTAAAGGCTACGTTCTGGACCAGTTCGGCAACCAGGACAACCCGCTGGCCCACTACCGCACAACCGGCCCGGAAATATGGGAGCAGACCGGCGGTCGGGTTACCCACTTCGTGAGCTCAATGGGCACAACGGGCACCATCATGGGCGTTTCCCGTTACCTCAAGGAGCGCAATCCGGACATCCAGATTATCGGTCTCCAGCCCCGGGAAGGGGCCTCAATACCCGGCATCCGGCGCTGGCCGGAAGCCTACCTGCCAAAAATATTTGACGCCGCCCGGGTCGATCAGGTGATCGACATCGGCCAGCAGGAAGCGGAAGAAACCATGCGGGCCCTGGCCAAGAAAGAGGGTATATTTGCCGGCGTTTCGTCCGGTGGTTCCGTGGCGGCGGCGCTGCAGCTGTCGGCACAGGTTGAAAACGCGGTTATCGTGGCCATCATTTGTGACCGGGGTGACCGCTACCTGTCCACCGGAGTTTTTCCTACCGCCTGATGCGGCCGTGATCCAGTATGAATGAGAGCAGATTATGACCAGACGACGCAGGAAAAGCCTGCCGGCCGAGCCGGTCCGGTGCGTCATTGAAAAGCTGAGCCACGACGGCCGGGGCATTGCGTACAAAGAAGGCAAGATCCAGTTTGTGGATGGCGCCTTGCCAGGTGAGACCGTGGTCGCAAAAGTGATCGGTTCCCGTAGCAAGTTTGATGAGCTGCGTACGCTGGAGGTCATCGAGCGGGCCCCTGAACGGGTTGAGCCTCCCTGTGCCTTTGCCGACCTCTGCGGAGGCTGCAGCCTCCAGCATATGGGCAGTGACGCCCAGATCCAGTTCAAGGAAACGACACTGCGGGAGAACTTTGCCCACTTCGGGGGCACCGAGCCTGAAGCCTGGGAGCCACCCATGCGCTCACCCTCGCTTGCGTACCGGCGCAAGGCGCGCCTTGGGGTCAGGTTTGTGCCCAAGCGGGACTCGGTTCTGGTGGGCTTCCGGGAGAAGCGCAACAGTTTCCTCACCGACATTACCCGCTGTGAGGTGCTCGATGCCAGAATCGGCGACCGCATTACTGGCCTGCGCGAACTGCTCTACACCCTTGAGGCCCACAGCAGTATTCCCCAGGTAGAGGTGGCCTGCGGAGACGATGATGCGGCACTGGTTTTCCGCAACATGGAGCCTCTCAGCGATAAAGATCAGGAGCGCCTGATTGAGTTCGGCAAGGCCCATAACTTGCATATTTATCTTCAGCCCAAGGGTCCCGATACCGTCTACCGTATCTGGCCCACCGATGGGGAAGAGCGCCTGAGTTACCGGTTGGACAGCTTTGACCTGACCCTGAAGTTTCATCCCATGGACTTCACCCAGGTCAATGCACAGATCAATCAGGAGATGGTAAAAAAAGCGCTGGACTGGCTGGACGTTCAGCCCGGCGAGCGGGTGCTCGACCTGTTCTGTGGTCTTGGCAATTTCACTCTGCCACTGGCCCGCAATGCCGGCCATGTGGTTGGTGTCGAGGGCGACGAAGCCATGGTCGTGCGTGGCCGGGAAAATGCAGCCCTGAACGACCTGGACAATGTCACCTTCCATGGTGCCAACCTGCAGGGCGACTTTACCTCCGAGCCCTGGGCCCGCGAAGGCTTTGACAGAATCCTTATTGATCCACCAAGGTCCGGCGCCCAGGAAATCTGTGAGTACCTGCCAGCGTTCGGGGCTCAACGCATTGTCTACGTATCCTGTAATCCGGCCACCCTGGCGAGGGATGCCGGCGTGCTGGTCAGCAAGGGTTACCGCCTGGTCAGGGCGGGGGTGATGGATATGTTCCCCCACACCACCCATGTGGAGTCCATCGCCCTGTTCGAACGGGGCAAGAAGTAGAACCGGATATGGGACAGATCAGTCTGACAATTTTGGGGAACAATCAAGTGATCAGGTTGTCAGCGCAGCACACATAGGAAAATGGAAACGGCATGGTAAAAGTCCGCGAAGATTATGCTCTGACCAAGGACGGTCACATCGACATCGAATGCTGGGTCAACAAGATCCAGGCCCAGACCAATCTTGAGGATGTGGATCAGTTCCGGCGCGCCTGTGAAAAAAGTGCCGAGATCGATCTGCAGGCCTTCCGCGAGGACCGCCTCTGGGCCCCGGGTGCCAGCAGTTTCCGTACCGGCATCGAAATGGCCCAGGTACTGGTGGAGCTGCACCTGGACCAGGCGAGCCTGGTGGCAGCCATTCTTTACCGGGCGGTCCGGGAAGAGCGCGTAGCCCTGGCTGAGATTCGCCGTGAGTTTGGCGATGAGGTGGCGGGACTGATCGATGGCGTCCAGCAGATGGCGGCCATATCCTCTATCCACCATCCCCTGAAAGGCAATGTGCTGGGTCAGAGCGAAGGCCAGCTCGACAACGTCCGGAAGATGCTCGTGACCATGATTGATGACGTCCGGGTGGCGCTGATCAAGCTTGCGGAGCGGACCTGTGCCATCAGGGCGGTGAAGGATGTATCTCCGGACAAGCGAATGCGGGTGGCGCGGGAGGTCTTCGATATCTACGCACCGCTGGCTCACCGGCTGGGCATCGGGCATATCAAGTGGGAGCTGGAGGACCTGTCCTTCCGTTACCTCCACGAAACCGCCTACAAGAAAATTGCCAAGCTGCTCGACGAAAAGCGGCTGGACCGGGAAGGCTATATCAAGCGCGCCCTGGAGACCCTGGAAACCGAGCTCAAGGCGGCCAACATCAAAGGCGAGCTGGCGGGCCGGGCCAAGCACATATACAGCATCTGGCGGAAGATGCGCCGCAAGGGCATCGATTTTTCCCAAGTCTATGACGTCCGGGCCGTGCGGATCCTGGTCCCCGACGTACGTGACTGTTACGCCGCCCTTGGCATTGTCCACAGCCTCTGGCGCCATATTCCCAACGAATTTGACGATTACATTGCCAGCCCCAAGGAGAACGGCTACCAGTCCCTGCATACGGCGGTGATCGGCCCCGAAGGCAAGGTCGTGGAAGTCCAGATCCGTACCCATAAGATGCACGAGGAAGCGGAGCTCGGCGTCTGCGCCCACTGGCTGTATAAGGGCATGGACAAAGGCAACAAGTCGGCCGGCTATGACGCCAAGATCAACTGGCTGCGGCAGGTACTCGAGTGGCAGGAGGAGCTGGGTGATCTCTCCGGCCTGGTGGATCAGCTCAGGAATGACGTAACCCCTGACCGGGTCTACGTGTTTACCCCCGAAGGCCATGTGGTAGACCTGCCGCAGGGCGCGACGCCGGTGGATTTTGCCTATCGGGTTCACACCGAAGTCGGTCATGCCTGCCGTGGCGCCAGGCTCAACGGACGTATTGTGCCGCTGACCTATCCCCTGAAAACCGGGGACCAGGTCTTCATCCTGACCTCAAACAACCCGGCCCCAAGCAGGGACTGGCTCAACTCAAGCCTGGGCTACATCCAGACTTCTCGGGCCCGGGCGAAGGTGACACACTGGTTCAAGGAGCAGGACCGTGACCGTAACATCGCTGACGGTCGGGCGATCCTCGAAGATGAATTCAAGCGGCTTTCCATCTACGACGTGGACCTCAATGACCTGGCGGTAAAAGTCAATCACCGCAACTCCGAGGATATGTTTGCAGCGGTCGGCGCCGGCGACCTCAAGCCGACCCATGTGGCCAACGCGGCCCAGCAGATGATCGAGCCCCGAGTTCACCAGCTCGACCTGAAGCTGAGCGGCAATCGGGCTACGCCCTACGATACCGAGTCTGATATCCAGATCCAGGGGGTCGGCAAGCTCAAGACTCAGGTGGCCAAGTGCTGCAAGCCGCTGCCGGGTGACCCTATCGGAGGTTATATCACGGTCGGCCGGGGCGTCACCGTACATCGCCAGGACTGCCTCACGTTTCTGCACCTGCGCGAATACGAGCCCAATCGCATCATCGAAGTGAACTGGGGTGGCAAGCCGGAGGCGGTCTATCCGGTGGATATCGAGATCGAGGCCTACGACCGGTCCGGGCTGCTGCGCGACATCACCATGGTGCTGTCGACTTCCCGCAGTAACGTACTTGCCCTGAGTACCATGTCCAATCCCAACGATAACACTGCGATGATGACCGTTACGGTCGAAATTTCCAGCCTGGAGCAACTGGCACGGCTACTGGCGCAGATCCGGAATCTACCCAACATTCTTGAAGTCCGTCGAAAGCGCAGGTGAGTGATGAGCTATTCCATTGAAGACCTCAAGATCCTGATGGCAAGGCTGAGGGATCCGGACACCGGCTGTCCCTGGGACACAGGGCAGACCTTTCGCAGCATTGTTCCTCACACCCTGGAGGAAGCCCACGAGGTCGCTGATGCCATCGAGCGTGCCGATTACCCCCACCTGAAAGATGAGCTTGGGGACCTGCTGTTTCAGGTGATCTTCTACGGTCAGCTCGGTGCCGAGGAGGGTCATTTCGATTTTGACAGTATCGTCGACAATCTGGTGCGTAAGCTCATTCGCCGTCATCCCCATGTGTTTCCCGAGGGCACCCTTACCAGTAAGGTCGACCCGGCCAACCGACCTGACGAAGCCCAGATCAAGGCCAACTGGGAGCGCATTAAGGCCGAAGAGCGTGCCTCTGCACCGGATAAGGGCACCGCGACCGAGTCCGGCAACGCTCGACTGGATGGCATAGCCCGGACCCTGCCGGCCATGGTTCGCGCAGAGAAGCTGCAGCGCCGGGCATCCAGTCACGGCTTTGACTGGCCGGACGTTGAGCCCGTGTTTGACAAGCTTCACGAGGAAATCGATGAGCTCCGGGAAGCCTGGAAGACTGCCCAGTCGAACCTTGCGGCACAGGATGCGGTTGAAGATGAGCTGGGCGACCTTCTTTTTGTGTGTGTGAATCTGGCACGCTTCATGAAGGTTAACCCTGACCAGGCTCTGCGCAGGACCAATCACAAGTTCGAGGCCCGCTTTCGTGCCATTGAGAGACAGCTTGAGGAACAAGGCCTGGCCATGGAGTTGCAGAGTCTGGAGGCCCTCGACAGAATCTGGCAATCCGTAAAGGGTGTAGAGAACAAACAGGCTTGACTGGGACAGAAAACACCTATTCTGAAACATGTGTAATCTGATAAGTACAATCCGTAACCATATAAGAGACTTAAGGTTATTTGTTTCGTCTACACTAATCCCAGTGATAAAAAATTAAAGAGTGCTTGGCACAGGGCCACAAGCCGCCAACATTCACAGTCCGGATATCATCCGGAATTCGGGTCAGGAGTTGAAGGATATGAAGATTAAGGATCTGGTGAAATACTGGGATAAACACGCCCGTGGAAGGCTGACGCGGGACGCCTATTACATGGCATTGTCAGACCAGCATCACCATCGGCTGGAAAAGCTCTCTACGCTTTATCCCATGAAATCGTCCCAGGATCTGGTCCGCGACCTCATCTCCGCTGCACTGGATGAGCTTGAGACCAGCTTTCCTTATGAACAGGGCTCCAAGGTTGTTGCCTTCGATGAAGATGGTTTTGAAATTTACGAGGACAAGGGGCTGACACCGAAGTTCGTTAGCCTTAGCCAGAAGCACATTCAACGGCTCAAGTCCCGTCAGATCGAATCGGTCGCCTGAAGCAATTCTGGTCCACCACCCCGGGGACCAGTATTGCCGATCGCCGGCGCGGTTGCGCTCGTGCGGTGGGTGCTCGTGCGGTGAGTGAAAGTGCCGTGTTGGGTGAGTGAAAGTACCGTGGCGGCAGTGCCGTTTGTCCGGAAATGCTATCGATTGAGCGTTCAGTCAATCAAGGGTGAGGTTGGCCGAGGGTGCCGTTGACCAAAGATTCCAGCGGAGACTCCGGGTGTCCAGCACCCGGGACCCGCAAGCGACTATTCTAATCTAACGTTCTGTCCCAGTTTCAGTTTCTGTTACTGCCCATCTTTGGTATTCGTGAGCTTGTCTTTCAGCGGGCTCTGACGCACCAGGTCATCCAGGGCCGCACCAATCATATCGTTAAGAATGTCACTTTCAGTACGATCAGGATACAGTTCAGCCAGGGCCGCTATACGGGCCGCATCTTCCAGCGGCAGGCGCAGGTTGTAATCATGGCTGCGTTCAACGGGCTGCTTTTCCTGTTCCCAATACTTGGGTAAATCCGTCACTTTCATCGCGGGCTCCTAAAGAACTTGGCCTGGCCCGGCGGGGCGGACCAAATGGCGCATAGACTTGTCCAGACATTCCTTAGTATCGTTATAAGCGTTGGTATCCGTCAATTTAAAAGGACGTCACGTGGCAGAACTACACCCCGATCTCCGTGAAAATGTGCGCTTGTTGGGCGAGCTGTTGGGACAAAGTATCCGTCAGCATCCCGGCCAGGAATGTTTCGAGCTTATTGAAGAAATACGGGCGGCGGCCAAGGCCGACCGGCGCCAGGAAAGCGGTTCCGGCCAGCGCCTGATTCAACTGCTTAGCCGCCTAACAGACGACCAGCTATTGCCCGTAACCCGTGCCTTCAACCAGTTCCTGAACCTTGCCAATCTTGCCGAACAGTACCATGGCATCCGCCGTAAGCGGGGACACCAGTCGGACCTCATGGTCGAATCCCTTAGCGAAGTGTTCGATCGTCTCAAGGACCAGGGCGTGGCGCCGGAAGAGCTCCATGACCGGGTGCGGGATCTTCGTATCGAGTTTGTGTTAACCGCCCACCCCACCGAGGTGGCCCGGCGAACCCTGATCATGAAATACGACGAGATGTCCGATTGCCTTGCCAGGCTGGATCACGATGATCTGTTGACCCGTGAGCATGACGAGATCATTGAAAGGCTCCGGCAGCTGGTGACCGAAGCCTGGCACACGGATGAAATCCGCTACGAACGACCCACCGCGGTCGATGAGGCCAAGTGGGGCTTTGCGGTAATCGAGAACAGTCTCTGGCAGGCGCTGCCGCGGTTCCTGCGTAGCCTTGATGATTCATTGCTGACAGCAACCGGCCAGGGGCTGCCGGTCGATGCCGCGCCCATACGGGTCGCTTCCTGGATGGGGGGCGACCGGGACGGTAATCCGAATGTGACCCATGATGTGACCCGGCGAGTGTTCCTGCTGGGCCGCTGGATGGCAGCCGACCTCTATCTCCGGGACATTCAGGCGCTGCGCGCAGAACTTTCCATGTGGCAGGCCAACGACGCGTTGCGGGCAGCGACCGGTGACAGTCGGGAGCCTTATCGGGTGGTCCTTGCCCGCCTGCGGGACCGGCTGGTGAAAACCCGGGACTGGGCAGCGGCCCGGGTGAACGACGAGCCTGCGGACAACACCGATATCCTCTTCGAAAACAGTGACCTGGTAGAGCCATTGACGCTCTGTTACCAGTCACTGGTTGACTGCGGTCTGGAAACGGTGGCCAGCGGGCCATTGCTGGACACCCTGAGGCGCGCCCATTCCTTCGGCCTGCCCCTGATCCAGCTGGACGTCAGGCAAGAAGCCAGCCGTCATGCAGAGGCTGTGGCCGAGATCGTAGACTACCTGAACCTCGGGGATTACCTGGCCTGGAGTGAAGACGAGCGTCAGTCCTTTCTGATTAAAGAACTGAAGGGTAGACGCCCGCTGATTCCCCGTCACTGGAAGCCATCGGACCCGGTTCAGGAAGTGCTGGCTACCTGCGAGGTGATCGCAAAGCAGACCCCGGAAGCCTTGGGTTCCTACGTTATCTCGATGGCCAGCAAGCCGTCGGACGTTCTGAACGTTATTCTGCTGCTCCGGGAAGCGGGCATGACCTTTCCGATGCGCGTTGTGCCCCTCTTTGAAACCCTCAATGATCTTTCGGGCGCGCCGGAGAGCATGTCTGCGCTGTTTGAGCTGGACTGGTACCGTGACTACTGTAATGGTCACCAGGAGGTCATGATCGGCTATTCCGACTCCTCCAAGGACGCAGGCCAGCTGATGGCTGCATGGGCCCAGTACCAGGCCCAGGAAAAACTCACTGACATAGCGCGGCAGTATGGCCTGCACCTGACCCTGTTCCACGGCCGCGGTGGCACCGTGGGGCGGGGCGGTGGCCCGGCAAACCGGGCGATACTGTCCCAGCCCCCGGGTTCGGTTAATGGCAGCTTCCGGATAACCGAGCAAGGGGAAATGATCCGCTTCAAATTCGGTTTGCCGAGGCTAGCGGAGCAGAGCCTGACCCTCTACACCACCGCAGTGATAGAAGCGACCCTTGCGCCACCGCCAGCTCCGGAACCGGAATGGCGGGATACCATGGACTGGCTGACCGAGCGGTCCCTTGCGTCCTATCGCAAGGTGGTGCGTGAAGATCCGGACTTCGTTCCTTACTTCCGCCAGGCGACACCCGAGCAGGCGCTCGGCAAGCTGGCCCTGGGCAGCCGTCCTGCCCGGCGCAATGCTACCGGCGGTGTCGAAAGCCTGCGGGCCATCCCCTGGATTTTCGCCTGGACCCAGATGCGCCTCATGTTGCCAAGTTGGCTTGGCAGCGATGTGGCACTGAAGGAGGCGGCTGAATCCGGGCGTTTGCCTCTGTTGCAGGATATGATGGCGCGATGGCCGTTTTTCCGCACCTACGTGGACATGCTGGAAATGGTCCTTGCCAAGGCAGATCTGCGCATTGCCAGCTACTACGAAAAAACGCTGGTAGAGCCTGGTCTTCAGCATCTGGGAGAAGATCTCCGGCAGCGTCTGACCGGTTGCATAGAACAGGTAAAGGCGCTCAAGAACCAGGAGGCCCTGCTACAGGCAGAACCGGTCTTTGCCCACTCCATGCGGGTACGGACACCCTATACTGATCCCCTGCATTATTTGCAGGCGGAGTTGCTTCGGCGGGATCGTGAGAATAGCGAGGCGGGTCAGGTGCCGGAACTGGTTGAGCGAGCGCTGAAAGTGACCATGGCAGGGATCGCCGCCGGTATGCGTAACACCGGCTAGGACCGGTCGGGCCGGCGCCTGACCTGCAGACGCGTGGCCAATATCATCAAGCAGTAAGGAGATATACCGTGGCGTCATCTGCCCGACTCGAAATGTACCTGAACAGGAAGGGCCTTCACTTTGATGAAATTCCGCTGGCCCCCGGTGACGGTTTTGAAGTGGCCGTCATGCATTGCGGCAGGGCGCTGGAACAGGTGGTTCGCGCAACCTTGCTGATTGATGCATCCGGTGTGTTGATGGCTGTGCATCCGTTCGATACGGTCCTCGACACCGAGGCGGTTCACGCCCTTACCGGTCGCCGGCTTCAACCCCTGACAGCTCGCCAGGCTGACCGTCTGTTCAGCGACTGTGACTCAGGCTTTCATCCGCCCGTGGGCGGTGCTTACGGCGTGCCGGTTATTGTGGATGACCGGGTGCTGTCCCAGCCGAGGGTGCTCATGACAGGCGGCAGTGCCGGCGCGCTGATCGAAATGGACGGTCGAGCTCTGCGTCTGGCATTGGCAGGAGCACGGTCGGCCCACCTGGTTCTCAATGGTTCAGGACAGGCCCCGGGCAATGGCCAGCAGGTAGTTACCCTCGAAGAGGTGGCCGAGCAGCTACAGAAGCTCTATCGCTTGCCGCCCATGCCGGCATTGGCATTGAGAATCCTCCGGCTCACATCCAACACGGATGCTACCGCACGCGAGTTGGCAGACCTGATCGAGTTTGACCCCAGCATGACCGCCCAGATCATGCGATATGCCCGGTCTGCCCTGTTCAATTACCCGGGCCAGATTGACTCGGTCCAGGACGCAGTGACCCGTGTTCTGGGCTTTGATCGGGTCGCACACATTGCCCTGGGTATTGCTTCGGTCAGAGCATTTGACGTTCCCAGGGGAGGTATGCTGGGAATGGATGAGTTCTGGCGTCACTCCTTGTATTGTGCCTTCCTCTGTCAGAAGATGGCCGGCAAATGCAATGCAGATAAGGGCCTGGCGTACCTGTGCGGTCTGTTGCACAACTTTGGTTTGCTGTTGATAGGACATCTTTTTCCTGCTGAGTATCAACAACTGGGTGTCCTGCGTGAGGCCAATCCCGAGCACAGCATGCGTTCCCTTGAGCGCCAAGTGTTTGGAAATGACCAGGGGCAGGAGTTAATGGTTGTCGGCCACGGCGCGATCGGTGGAATTCTGCACAAGCTGTGGCAATTACCCGATGCCGTCGTGAAGTCGGCCGGCGTCCATCAGCAGGAGGATTACCATGGCGAGCACGAGTCCTATGTGCTTATGGTGCAGCTGGCAAATGAGTTGCTGAAGGAAAAAGGCATCGGTGACGAGTTCAATCTTCGCAGCCCGGCTGACCAGGCCGGGCGACTCGGATTGAGCGACAACGATCTGGACCAGCTTCGAGAAGCGGTTGATACAGTGTCTGAGGACCTGGACGCCCTGGCACGTTCGCTGACATCCTGATGTGGCAAAAGACCGGCAGGGGGTCAGAAGGCCTGCTACGGAGGTCCACTTTCTCTCGTGGGCCTGAGTTCGTATAATGCCCGATCTTTTGAATTCAGGACCCAGCCTGCACGTGACAAGTCAGGGTAAGAGGCCCGGAAGCTGCGGAGTTGATTGCTGCTCAGTCCCCGCCCTTCACACAAAAATTTTACTATAAGGGAGCAGAACGAAATGAGAGTCATCATGCTAGGGGCGCCTGGCGCCGGGAAGGGCACTCAGGCCCAGTTCATCACCGAGCGCTTTAATATTCCACAGATTTCCACCGGTGATATGCTGCGGGCGGCGATCAAGGCGGAGTCCGAACTTGGCAAGCAGGTCAAGGATGTCATGGCCAGCGGTGGTCTGGTCTCCGACGAGATCATTATTGCGCTTATCGAGGAGCGGGTTAAACAGGAAGATTGCCGGAATGGTTTCCTTCTGGACGGCTTCCCCCGCACCATCCCTCAGGCCGAGGCTCTCAAGGAGCAGGGCATCGTCATCGACTATGTGGTGGAAATCGCAGTGGACGACGAAGAGATTGTCCAGCGTTTGTCAGGGCGCCGTGTCCATGAGCCCAGCGGCCGCACCTATCATGAGAAATACGATCCGCCGAAAGTACCCGGAAAGGATGATGTGACCGGCGAGCCGCTGGTACAAAGGCCGGACGACAAGGAAGAAACCGTGCGCAAGCGCTTGAGCATCTACCACGCCCAGACAGCGCCACTGGTCAGCTATTATCGTGATTGGGCTGCCACCGACAAGGAAGCCGCGCCGAAATACGTACGTGTGGAAGGCGTCGGTTCGCTGGATGACATACGTCAGCAGATTCTGGAGAAGTTAAGCTGAGCCGGGATTTTCTGCTGTGAAGATATTGGCTCTGGACACATCATCCGAGGGTTGCTCGGCAGCACTTCTGGTGGATGATCAGCTTACCGACCGCTTCAGTCTGGCACCGAGGGGTCACACCCGTCTGCTCATGCCGATGGTCCGGGACCTGCTCAGCGAACAGGGGCTCGCTCCTGCCCAACTGGACGCCATTGCCTTTGCTTGCGGACCCGGTTCTTTCACGGGATTGCGTATTGCAACAGGCGTGGTCCAGGGACTTGCCTATGGCCTTGGCATACCGGTGCTGCCGGTTTCCTCCCTTGCTGCTGTCGCTGCCCAGCTGATTCCCGAGCATGCCCCGACTGGCACCGACACAGGCTTTGCGATCGCTTTTGACGCCCGCATGGGTGAGGTCTACTGGGGGTGCTTTTTGTGTCGTGACGGTGAGCCGAAGCTTATTGTGCCGGAGCGCGTGTGTCGTCCTGAATCCCTTACCCTGCCGGACGGCCCAACGACCTGGCTAGGTGCCGGTTCGGGCTGGCGTCTTGAGGCGGATATGCCTGGGGCGTTGGTCAACAGCGTAATCGATGTCGACCCAACCCTCGTGCCCAGGGCGAGGGAGGTTGCCCTTCTAGGCCGCGGGGCCTGGCAAAGAGGTGAGTCGGTGGCTGCCCACGAGGCCAGGCCGGTGTACCTGCGTGACGAAGTGACCTGGAATAAACTGCCCGGTCGTTAACCATCCTTTTTGCGGAATCCCAAGCCATGGATCTGTGGCATATCATTATATTGTCTATCCTGCAGGGCCTGACTGAATTTCTTCCGATCAGTAGCTCCGCACATCTTATCCTTCCGTCGCAGCTTCTGGGCTGGCCTGATCAGGGGCTTGCCTTTGATGTGGCGGTGCATGTAGGTACTCTGGCTGCTGTGGTCTGGTATTTCCGCCGCGACGTGGCCCGGCTGAGCCAGGCTTGGTTGACGGATACCTACCACCGCCGCGTAGGAGAGGACAGCGGCCTGGCCTGGGCCGTCATAGCGGCAACCATTCCCGCTGGTTTGGCCGGTCTTTTGTTGGACGACATGATAGAAGCCCACTTGCGGTCCGGACTGGTCATAGCATTTTCCACCATCGGGTTCGGTTTGGTGCTCTGGTGGTCAGACGCAGTCGGTCGGCGCGAGCGCGAGTTGCCGGGGCTGCGGTTAAAGGATGCGGTCATCATCGGACTGGCTCAGGCCCTGGCTCTGATTCCCGGCACTTCCCGCTCGGGCATCACCATGACCGCCGCACTGTTTCTGGGATTCAGCCGTGACTCAGCGGCCCGGTTTTCGTTCCTGATTTCCATACCACTGATTGCGGCAGCAGGGCTTCTGAAGGTCATTGAACTTATCAACCTGGGTGAGGCGGCAGACTGGCAGTCCATTGCCCTTGGGGCTGGCATTTCGTTTGTCAGTGCGGTCGTCTGTATTCATCTGTTCCTGAAATTCCTGGAACGGCTGGGTCTGATGCCCTATGTCATCTATCGCATGTTACTGGGTGTAGTGCTCTTGGTTGTGCTTTGGTAACCGGGCTTTTATTTTCCCGCGACCCGTTCCATACTTTGCTTTCAGCTGAATTTGCCCGGACAATTCGAAATGGTTGGTCTGCCCTCTAGCACATTTCTTCCTGCCCAGAGCGAGGCTGCGTCAGCCCGCAGCCGGCCGGATGTCGCCCGCAACCCGGCCGTCAGCGGACCAAACGCCAGCGGGACCGATATTCGCAGGACGCTTGCTGAGCCCAGAGACGAGCGCAGTCCACGCCAGCCGGATGCAATCGACAGCGCGGCGATCGAGCGCCGGGTGGAGGCGCGCCAGGCAGCCGAGGATGCCCGTCTGGAACGGTTCCGTGCCGACGAACTTCCATTTGCCAGTGCCCGCGCACTTGATGTATTCGCAGCGGTGGCAGGGCAGCGGGATGGCGGGGATGTTGAAATGGCCGGGATTGATATCCGGGTCTGATGCTGACGCCTTCCAATACCTCTATTGCTGTCGCGGGCTCAGGCCTGGCTGACATTGCCGGCCTTCGGCAACTTGCTCTTGATCTTGACCTGCCCTTTCTTGGCACCGTCGATCCCCGCCACGTCCGTAATTTTTCGATGCTTCTTTATGGCGACGAGCAGGGTCTGTGCCTGCAGGTCACCGGCAAGGGAGCTCCGGGTCCTGTGCGCGCTGCCTTCGACACCGGCAAGGCAGGCTACCGTCTGGAGCATGGTGGTGGCACAGGCCAGTTGATCGCAAGGGCCGTCGGGCTCCAGAAAACACGGCAACCTCTGCGCATACTCGATGCCACTGCCGGCCTGGGCCAGGATGCCTTTGTGCTCGCCGGGCTCGGCTGTTCAGTGACACTGCTTGAGCGTTCACCGATCGTCCACGCATTGCTGGCTGACGGGCTGGAGAGGGCGAGTCTGAATGCCGCTGCGGCGCCGGTGGTCGAACGCATGGAGCTGATCAGGGAAGACAGTGCTAACTGGCTGGAAGGATCGGAGCCGGACGTAGCAGACGTCATTTACCTTGATCCGATGTTTCCCCACCGGGATAAATCAGCGCTGGTCAAAAAAGAAATGCGGGTATTCCGGGATCTGGTGGGTGATGACGACGATGCGCCGGCTTTATTGAGGGCTGCCCTGGTGCGGGCGACCTATCGGGTGGTGGTCAAGCGTCCGCGAAAAGCGCCGCCCGTGACAGGCATTGAACCGGCTACCCGGCTGGAAGGTAAGACCAGCCGCTACGACATCTACCCGATCAAGGCCCTCCCGGTCCGATAAGCTGTTTCCCGGAGGACCCATACTCCCCCTCGAAATGGTCAAGCTCCCAGCATGGTTACCTGCTGGATCGCCTGACGCTTCTCCACGCTCAGCACCAGGCGAGCATCTTCAGCTACTTCATCCAGGCCGTCGGTATAGCATAGCTGGCCGTTGGCATCCTCGGTGATAACCTCGTTCTTTTGCAGGTTGGCTATGAAGTTGCGGAACAGTGTCTTGTCAAAGAATTCGGGCGCGTTCAGGCCAAACAGTATGGACATGCGCTCGGCCATCAGGGTGCTCTGCTCTTCCAGTTCGGTCGCGCTGATCTTCCCTGAGCCATATTTGCGAAGTACGGCAATGGAAATATGGTAGCGTTCCAGGGTCTGGATAATGAACCGCGACAGTATTCTCAGCCGGAGCATGGCGTCGGTGCCTTCCAGGGGTCGCATGATCAGGTCCCCCTCGGAGCGCAACAATCCCTGTGACACGAGTACATCCAGCCACTGGTCGACCACCTGTTCGGCCTGCTCCGGATGATATTTGAGGAACAGCTCCGATTGCAGGTAGGGATACACGACGCTTGCCAGGAAGACCACCTTGTCCTGGGCAAGGGAGGCATTGTTCTCGAACAGAGAGGCAATCAATGAAGGCAGGGCAAACAGGTGCTGGATGTTGTTCCTGTAATAGGTCATCAGGATGGCGTTATTGCCCTCGAGCGCGATGATATCCCCCAGTTTCTGTGGTTGGCGATCCACCAGCCCCATGCCCTCGCAATAATCTACCCAGTCTTTGCCCTGGCCTTCGGGAAGGGTCACCGTGTCGGCGTAGGGAAAGGCCCGCAACAGGTCGGCAAACTGGTCCATCAGGCGACTGAGCTGGGACTCATCCATTGCCAGCCTCTCAGTGCTTAGCAATACGGTCGCTGTCATGCCAATGGGGTTCACGGCGACCGCGGCATTGATCCGGGTGGCGACCCGGATCGCCAGTTCTGAAACCGCCCTGTTCAGCCATTTGGGGCGATAGTCACTGGCGTAAGCCTGTTTGCGCCAGCTTGGCTCCACCTCGTCCAGCAAGGGCGCTAGGGGAATGGCCTCGCCAAAATTGACTGCGACCTTGCCGAACGAGTTCCTGAGCTTGCCGATTGCCCTGATCAGGGAGAAAATACTTTCTTTCTGCTTCTTCTTGCCTCGCAGCTCACCAAGATAGGAGCGTCCCTCCATCACCTTTTCATAGCCTACGTAAACCGGCACGAACACGATCGGCTTGCGATGGTCCCGTAGAAAACTCCGTACGGTCATGGCAAGCATGCCCGGACGCGGCTGGAGCATTCTGCCGGTGCGACTGCGCCCGCCTTCAACGAAGTACTCTACCGAGTAGCCCCGGGTGAACATCACGTGCATGTATTCGTTGAACACCGTGCTGTACAGGGGGTTGTCCTTGAAACTGCGGCGCATGAAGAAAGCCCCGCCACGGCGAAGCACCGGGCCCACCACGGGCATATTCAGGTTGATGCCCGCCGCTATGTGAGGCGGCATCAAGCCATTGCGATACAGAACATAGGACAGCAGAAGGTAGTCAATGTGGGATCGGTGGCAGGGCACATAGATCACCGAGTAATCGCGGGCCACATCCTGGGCGACTTCGATGTTATTCACCGCAACGCCGTTGTAGATCCGGTTCCATAACCAGCTGAGAACCACCTCGAGGACGCGTATTGTCGCCACCGACATGCTGGCGGCAATTTCGTCTGCGTACTTGCGGGCTTTCATGCGGGCTTTTTCCGGCGGAATGTCCTCTTTTCGCGCGGTTTCCCTTATGGCGTCTTTTACTGCAGGGGTACGGATCAGGCCTTCAACCAACGTGCGCCGGTGCGACAGGTCCGGTCCAAGGACCGCCTGGCGCACACGGCGAAAGTGGGTGCGCAGGACACGGGCCACCTTTCGTATGGCTTTCTGCTCGTTATCCCGGTGCTCATCGACCACCTGGCTGAGGGACAGGGGCTTGCTGAACTGAACGTAGGTATTGCGGCCGTGCACCAGGATGATCAGGAATTTCTGCAAACGACCGGCGACCGACCAGGTGTCTGACAGCACCAGCTTGACCAGTGACCTGGCCTTGTCAGGCGCCCGGCCCCAGAACAGTGAAACCGGCACGACCTGGATATCGAGGGTAGGGTCGCCAAGGCAGAGTTCGACGTATGCCTGCATGCGCTCAGTCAGGGTAGGGGTCTGTCTTCTTCGGAACAGGCCGCCGGTGCGGTGGTATAGGAAGAAGAAGGACCGCTGGGGTGCGCCGTGAATCGGGACGGGCTGTTCGGCGGAGGGCAGACCGGCGCGAAGCACCTCCTGCTCCAGGACCAGGCGGCTGGAAAGGGAGCTGTACTGGAGCACGTAGCAAATCGGCTTGTCTGGATCCAGTTCCAGTTGTTCCCGGCTGGCGCCTATAACGTCCGTTCTGACCCAGAGAAACAGGCATTTACGAAACAGGGTCAGGATAAGGCTGCTCAGGCCCGGCAGAAAACGCATAGTCGATCGCTCTGGTTACCAAACTGGCGCTAAGTGTACTTGCTCTGCCAGTCGGCGCAAAGCCGCTAAGCTGTTATGGCTCGGGCAGCGATATGGTACATTTCTCTGTGCAGCCATAGACGAGGTTTTGGTAATGACAGAATGGGTGGCCGGCTGGTCTCGGCAGTGTCCTGAGCATAATGATGGGGTGATCGCGCTGTGTGGCGACGCAATCGTTCGGCCTGAAACCGGCTGGCTGCAGGACTGGTCACAAGTCAGCGATTTACTGGCCTCAGACAGCGAGCCGGTGTATGTGGGGCGCTATCAGGAACGTAACGTTTACGTGGTGGAGGTCAGTCCGGAAACCCAGTCCCGGGCTGGCTACCCTGTACCCCTGCGTGAAGCCCTGCTGAACACCGAAGATGCGCCCACCACAATGCTTGGGACCGCCATGCAGGTTCAGCATTGGTGGCGTGATCACCGATACTGTGGCCGATGTGGCCAGCCGACGGACTACCATCCGGCTGAGCGGGCCCGCTGGTGCGAGCCTTGCCAGCTACCCTGGTACGCCCGCCTGGCACCCTGTGTGATTGTGGTCATTCGCCGGGAAGGCAGGTTCCTGCTGGCTCGGTCCTCCCGGACCCGGCGGCACTACTACAGCCTGATCGCAGGCTTTGTCGAGCCTGGTGAAAGTGCGGAAGAGGCAGTACGCCGGGAAGTGAAGGAGGAGACCGGGCTGGACGTCGATAACATCCGCTATCATGCGTCCCAGCCCTGGCCCTTTCCCCATCAACTCATGCTGGGCTATTTCGCTGATTATGTGGCCGGTGATCTCGTTCTGCAGGCCGACGAGCTTGCTCACGCCGATTGGTTCGAGCCTGGGGATCTGCCGCCCGTGCCACCCCTGACTACCATTGCCGGTCGCTTGATTCGGGCAATGGAAAATGAGATCAATGGTACAGAGGCACTGTCGTGAGCGGCCCGAAGGTATTGGTTTTCGATTCGGGTATCGGTGGATTGAGCGTAGCGCGCTGTATTGGGCAGACTGTGCCGAATGCGAGGCTGACCTACCTGATGGACAACGCCTTTTTTCCCTATGGCAACCAGCCCGAGTCCGTAGTCATTGAGCGCTGCGTAAGTCTGATCGGCCAATGTCTACAGAATACTGGAGCAGATGTGGTGGTGATTGCCTGTAACACCGCCAGCACCATTGCCCTGCCGGCGCTGAGGGCAGCCATTCCTGTACCTGTGGTTGGGGTCGTCCCCGCCATCAAGCCGGCGGCCGGCGTATCCCGGAACCGGCGAATAGGCCTGCTGGCGACGCCTGCGACCGTTAAACGTCCCTACCTGGACGCGCTCATTGGCGAGTTTGCTTCTGATTGTACAGTCACACGAGTTGGTCAGGCCGACCTGGTGCACTGGATTGAGGCCTGGGCTTCGGGGCACGCGGCGCTGCCGGCAGAGCAGCTGTCAGCCGCGCTGGAGCCTTTCAGGGTCGCTGAGGTGGACACGGTTGTATTGGGTTGTACCCATTACCCGCTGATAGACGAGCTGTTAAGAACCCTGTTGCCCGGTGTCAGTCACTGGGTGGACTCAGGAGAAGCGATAGCCCGACGGACCCGGCAGTTGTTGACCGCGGCCGGTTTCGTGATGACACAAACGGTTCCGCGCGACGTCGTTGGGGTGCGTGTGAACGGATGTTTCAGCGGCCCGGCACCGGCTCATATCAGAACTTATATGGCCGGGCTGGGCATGGCGCCTGATGTGCTCACAGGCTTCTGGCCAGGTACGCCTCAGGCTGACGCTACAGCAGTCGCGTCAGCTTGAACATGGCAAGAAACTCGAGCGCCGGCAGCGAGCGTTGATGGCAGCAATAGGTTTTGAAGCTACTGCCCCTGAACCGGGATTTGGTGAATTCCAGCCCTTTGAAATTATAAAGGAAATTACCGCGATCATAGAGTCCGTGCAGGATTCGTTTCAGTAAACGGCTTTCCTGGTGTTCGGTCTCCCTGTCCAGTGACAGGGGGATCAGGCCAAGATCCAGGTGAGGCACGCCTTCCTTCTGGAATACTTCCATGGCGTGGGCCATGAGGGTGTAGAAGATACCTTGTCGGAACTGCGCGTTGGCCCGGGAAATGTTCGGAACATAGCTGACAATGCGATTGTTGCGGTAGATGGGATCGAAGTAGATGAACCCAACAGCCTTGCCATCCTGATAGGCGTAGAAATGCCGCTCGTTCTCCCGATAGCTCATTTCCATTGGCCGGATGAGGAAGCGTATTTCCTTGCTTTTGCATTTCCGGGTGCGTATCCAGGCATCGGAAATCTCTCGGGTATGGTCGTCGCTGAACCTTTCTTTTACGGTGATGCCGCTTTTTTCAGCCTGATTCAGGGCAGTGCGGATGATCTGCTTCTTCTTGCCGCTCAATGACCAGGTCTCCAGGTTGATCCGGGACTCGCTGCCAAACTGGGTACCGTAGAGATCAAAGCGACGATGCAGGTAGTCCACAACGGGTTTCGATACCTGAATATAGGAGGCATTCGGATAGCGTGAATGAAACCGCTCCAGAATGACTTCAAAATGCTCTGGTGCCGTGACCGGGTCGGACAGTACAAAGGTCATGCCCCATTTGCGCATGAATCCGATATAGCCGACCCCGGGCAGATCAAAGTAGTCCATACCGGGCTGCAGTGTCGAGAAGGACTGTGAGTGTGTGCCGAACTTCTTCAGGTAGTCCACGCGCTCGGAAAAGGTGAACGAGCCTTCTGCAAGCGAGCCGTACTGTTCCAGTGCCAGAATCTGATTTGTCATGCGGCCTCCCCCAGGGATTCAGGTGTTGTTCTGTGGTGTGGGGCGTTATTGCGCCTGTTTCTGTCCAAGGATCGACCAGTAGCAATTCATGTTGAGCAACTTGAAGTGCTTCTTCTCGGTTACCTGGAGGCCAAGGCGTTGCATGTGCTCGGGATAGTTGTAGATCTTGTGGAAAGCATTGTTGGCAAACAGCCAGAAGGTGAAAACAGCCATATACCAGTAGAGCTTTTTGAACATACGTGCCAGAGGGTTGCCGGAGGGGTAGCAAAAGTCACCCACGACAACTTTGGCGTCCGCCTTGCCGAGACGGATCAGGTGTTCAAGAACGCGGACCATCATGTCCTCGTCAAACACGTTCAGGAAGAAGTTCGCCACCACCATGTCGTACTGCTCGAATTCGTCCACTGTCATGATGTCGCTGTGGATGCGTCGGATGTTGAGATCGGGTGCTTCTTTTTGCTGAGCGTCGGCAAATTTGCGCAGCATGGTTTCAGACAGGTCGACGACAGTGACATCTGCCCCCAGTTCCGCTGCCCGTATGGCGTCACGACCGTGGCCAACACCGGCAAACAGAACACGGGTTCCGGGTTTAATGGTTTCGACATCAAGCATGGCGGTTTTACAACGGTGAATGTTTTTTCCGCTGTAGAGGTTGCTGAGGAAATCGTAAACGGGGCCTATGTATTTATATTTATCACGCATGGTTTTCAGTGCCTTCCAAGTCAGATTAACCCGCTGCGGTATTGTCGTTATTGAGTGCCGCGCGGGGCCTTGGACCTCACTCGGTTACGCAGTCGAGCAGTTCGTTGAAAAAGCTTAGAGTAAGAGGGAGGGGCAATTATGTGCAGTAGGCCGCATTTCCAGATACATAAGGTTACGCATCGCAACACTTTGCAAACCGCGTCATAATTGTTAATCGAAGTGTAGGACAATCTATTTATTGTTTTTCAGATATTTGGCAGCTCCTGTCACGAGGACGGCAGAATAAAAGTGACCCGGGTAAATTGCCGGGTCTATACTCCTGACATTATGTCACCGCTGAGGTGTTTGTTTGCAAAACATGCTTCTGGTGCACGGTGGACGACGGCGTTCATGGCTGCCTGATATACCAGGCCGGCACCATCTGCTGTGCCCGTCCCTGTGCGCCCTGATCCTGCTGGCAGGCCATTCCCCGGTCTCTGCGGAGCCCTCCTCTGCAACAGAGCCGCTGCGTATCACCTACCTAGTGTTGGACGACAAGGCCCAGCCATTCCAGATTGTGCAGGACAATGTCAGTACCCGAGGGATTGTTTCTGACATCGTCAGTGCAGTCTTCGCAGGCTCCCGGTACCAGGTTGAACCCATTGTGCTGCCGGTAAACCGCCTTCGTGACAAAGTGCAGAGCGGCCGGGTAGTGGACTGGGTGGCGTACGATGCTCCGGTCTGGAACTCGTTTGGTGACTATGGCGAGATGGCCGCTCAGCCACTGTTTGTGACCAATCACGTTTTGCTCACCTGTAATCCGGCCTTGCCGGCGCGGGTTGAACAGGTGGAGGACCTTAAGGGCCTGGCCATAGTCTCTTTGAGGCACTTCCGGTATCCCGGTTTTTCCGAGGCCATGGAAAGCGGGGACATACGATCAGTGCCAGTGGAGCGGTTCGATGCCGGGCTTAAGTTGGTCAGCGCGCAAAGCGCGGATGGTTTTCTTGAGCTGCACTCGCGGCTGAACTACCACGTTGAAAAGTTTTCCGGTGACAAGCAATGTTTTCGGGAGGTAGATGTCAGCTCCATTATTCCTCAGTTTCCCATTTACCTGAGTTACGATCGGAATATGCCGGCTGAAGTAAAAGAGTTGATCAACAGCAGACTTCTGGAGATGGGTGGTAGCGGCGAACTGGAGGCCATCCGCAGGCGCTACATTGCCGAAGAGGCAGGGCTCTACTAGACCGCGGCCCTGATGGCTCCGCATCCCAGCAGGCGGCTGATGGCGTCCGCTGGCTGAGCGGGGCCATAGAAAAAGCCCTGGACCTGATGGCAGCCAAGGCCTTTGAGGTAACTCAACTGGATGTCGGTTTCCACCCCCTCCGCCACTATGTCCAGTTTCAGCCCGTGTGCCATGGCAACGATGGCATTGACGATGCAGGCGCCGTCCTCGCCAGTACGTATGCCCCGAACAAAGGTCTGGTCCACTTTCAGGGTGTGAATGGGGAGCCGGTGCAGGTAATTCAATGACGAGTAGCCTGTTCCGAAGTCATCGATAGCAATTCGGACGCCCACGTTGGCGAGTTCCCGGAGCTTCAGGCTGATCTGCTCCAGATCGCTCATGATGACATTTTCAGTGATCTCGATTTCCAGGTTGCCGGGTGGGAAGTCCTGGTTGTGGAGTTGTTGCAGGAGGTTCTCCACAAATCTCGGGTGATCCACCTGGATGGGGGACATATTAACCGCCAGTCTCAAGCCCTCATGGCCGTCGTTGATCCATCGCTTCACTTCCCGGCAAGCCTGAGCCAATACCTGCTCACTGAGGTCGACAATCAACTTGGTTTCTTCCGCCAGCGGCAGGAAGTCTTTCGGATAAAGCAGTCCGCGTTCCGGGTGCTGCCAGCGGACCAGCGCTTCCAGGCCGACGATTTTCCCTGTAGTAGCGCTCACCTGGGGCTGATAGAAGACCCGGAGTTCATTGTTGTCGAGCGCCTGGCGGAGGTCCCGCTCAAGGTTAAGCCGGTGGGCGGTGTCGATGCTCATGGTGTCGCTGAAAAAACGGTAACCGTCCTTGCCCCTGGCCTTGACATGATACATGGCAATATCAGCGTTCTGTATCAGCTGATCCAGTGAATTACCCGCGTCCGGATAGAGCGAGATGCCGATGCTGACGCCCACGAAAACCTCATGGTCGCCAAGCTGGAACGGGGCCTTCATGGCACGTATGAGCTTCTTGGCAATGCCCCGGGCGTCTTCGTGGCTGTTTATTTCAGGAAGCAATAAGGTGAATTCATCGCCCCCGAAGCGGGACAGGGTGTCACCTTTGCGCAGACATTCTTCCAGACGCTGGGTCACGGCCTGAAGAAGGCGATCACCCATGGCGTGGCCGAGGGTATCGTTGATGATCTTGAACCGGTCAAGGTCCAGGAACATGACCGCAAGCTTGCGACGGTTGCGGCGGGCCTGAGTGATTGCCAGGTTCAGTCGGTCCTTGAACAGGGCGCGGTTGGGTAGCCGGGTAAGCAGGTCATGGTAGGCCTGGAAATTGATAAAGGCCTCTGCTTCCTTGCGCTCGGTAATATCCCGGGCGGTGCCATAGAACCGTGCCTTCTGGCTTGCCTCTCTGGCTGCGATGTCGGCGGCAAGTGGCCAGGTTTCATGATCAATGGGGAAGGCGGTAATCTCGAAGTAGCGGTTCGCCTTGCGGCTGCTGCGGGTCTTGATCCTCACTTCGAGGGTTCGGGGATTCTCAGCGCTGATGCCTGGGTCCTGCAGGGCATAAGTGCCCCGTGTCACATCCTGTTCATCGATCAGTGTTCGAAAATGCTTGCCGTTCAGATCGGCCGCCCGATAACCCAGCAGAGCTTCGATCTTGTTGTTGAGGAAACAGAAGCGGCCTCTTTCGTCGAGCATGAAGACGATGTCGGGTGAGCTGTTGACGATGTATCGGTGGAGCGCTTCGGATTTCTCAAGCCTTTGCTGAACGTCCGCATGGGCGCGGACGAGGGATTGCTTGCCCAGAACCCCTTCGAGGGTAGCCAGCAGTTCATCGGGATCAAACGGCTTCTTGATATAGTCCTGGGCGCCACGTCTGAGCGCTCGGCTGACACTGCTGAACGAGCTTTCGCCGCTAACCACGACAATGCCGCAGTCCGCCTGAACACCGGCAGCATGGGCCATGACATCAAAACCATCAACGTCGGGCATGCGCAGATCGAGCATGGCCAGATCAAAGCGCTGGTTAGAGAGCTCTTCACAGGCGGCCCGGCCTCCGAGCGCGGCGGTTACGTCATAGCCGCGCTGTTCCAGTAACGTCGCCAGGCTCTTGAGAAGACGGGGGTCATCGTCCGCAACCAGAATGCGGGCCATCGTAAGCGACGGCTTCAGTGGATAGGTGAGCTCCCTTGTCATCGCGAATTACCCATGATTATTATTCTTCGTCATTTTGGTCCGATGCTGCAGGCAAAAGGATACGGAAACGGGTTCCCTTTTCACCTGAATGGCAGCCGATGATTCCCTCCATGTCATCAATGAGCTGTTTCACAATGCTCAATCCCAGGCCGCTATGCCCTGCGCCCTTGCCAGAAGTTACCGGTAAGAACAGTCGATCCTGGACGTCTTTCGGTAAACCCGGACCGGTGTCTTCTACCAGCAACTCTACCCATTTGCCACCGTTTTGGAAAACGGGAGCAGTTGTGGTCAGTGCAATACTGCCCCCCGTGGTCATGCTTTCAACGGCATTGCGGATCAGGTTGATCACCACCTGACGCACCGGTGCCCTGGTTGCCTTGAGTTCGGTTGAGCCACTGCTCAAGGACAGCCGGGAGGTGACCTTGCGGTCTCCGAACAGCGTATCCTCAAACAGTTCGTTCAATGCCCGCAGTTCATCGTTCAGGATTGCGTGGCTTACCCCTTCGCGCTCATGCTCATGGGCTTCGCCCATCTGCAGCAACAGGTTGCCAGCGCGCTCCAGTTCATCCCGGATAATGTCCAGCTCTTCATGGACCTGGCTATCGTCGAGTTTACCGCGCAGTTGATATATGTACTGCCGGATGATGGTCAGCGGGTTGCTTATCTCGTGGATCTGGCGCCGGATACCCTCTTCCAGAAGCGCCTGGGTAAGATCCTCTGTGCCAGTGCCTGCCGCCACCGAGTCTGCGATCAGGCGTGTCAGGCGCTGGCTGAACATTCGGGCAAGGGTTTCCACTGCGGCGTCGTCAGCTGAGTCTGTGCCAAGCAGAAAAACACCGTAGCACTGTTCCTCAAAAAGCACCGGTAACGCCATCATGGTGGTGCTCCTGAGCAATCTTAGTACTTGCTGGTCAAGTATGCTCAGGTCATCAGGGTCGGAATAGACAATGACACTATCCCGGTGGCAACGGGTCAGGGCGCTCAGGGCAGGCGTTGCTGAAACAGCCATGTCAGGGCAGTCCCCCTGACTGGTGGACACGAGCTTCAGAGATTCAGGCCGGGCTGTGAAAAACAGCGCGGGACAGCCGGTTAGCAGGGTCAGGTTGCTGACAGTGCTGGCGAGCATCAGCGGGATGGTTTCGTGATTGCCTGCACAACTCAGGCTCTGCTCCGCCATGGCCTGCCGGATCACCGTCTGGTGAAGTACCCGGCTTGCCGCATGACCATCGTACTCATCAGCCAGGGTGACCCCGAGAGAAGCGGCCAGGGTTGCGACCTCGTTATTGATGCGCAGGCAGATTTCCCGGGTCAGGTCATCGCTGATGCCAAAGACTGTTCCCGCAGCAGAAATGCCGGCGGCGTCAGCCTGGGCGAGGCGGGTAGACAGGTTAATGAGTTTGACCAGGTGCGCGGCGTCCCGAATGCTGGCAGGCGACGCCTGCTGGTAACGCATGGCGTCGGCGGCCATTGGTCCCAGCCCCCAGGACAGGGCGAACTGGGCCCCTATCTCGGACTGACTGTTGAGCTTTTCCTGCTGGGAGTCACCGGGCGCCATTTTCAGGGCAATCAGTTCGCCGATGTTGTGGACCATCCCGATCATGAACGCTTCGTCAGCCGAGGGGTAGCGGGTGAGGGTAGCCAGTGCCTTGGCAGTTAGCGCGGTAGTCAGTGAGTGGCGCCAGAAGTCCCGCAGCTGCTGCCATTGGTCTGCACCCAGATCGAACAGCAGCTGACGCAGAGCCGCGGTCAGGATCAGGGTGCGAATCCGGTCGGTGCCCAGGCGTAATAGGGCGTGTTCCACCGAGCGGATTTCTCCTGGCCGGCCATACAGGGAAGAGTTTGCAAGGGCGAGAACGCGGGCCACCAGGGCAGTGTCGGTAGCAATAATCTGACTGATCTGGCGATAGCTGTCTTCATGCTGACATGCCTCCAGCGCCCTGAGGGTGATCTCGGGGAGGCTGGGGAGTTGTGTGTCTGGCGAAATCTGCATGGATTTACCGGTCACTGAATAAGTCATGTCAATTAAATATACGTATGGCAAGAGCTTAGACAATAAACCAGGTATCTTAAAATTTATTGTCGCTTAATTAAGCAAACTATAAGCCACGGTGTGCGTCCGTTACCATTTTTTAAAGTAAAATCCTGTCACATGGCTGAGACGGATGTCCCGTTTGTGCTTATATTTTGACGCATCTTCAGGCTACACTGGCCATTGCGTCTACTTGTCGGAGCGCCCAGCGCTGACCGAGCGGCTAATCAGCAGATTAAAGATAGGTTAATGACGGACTCTAAACCTGTATCGCGCCAGCCACGAATTCTTGCCATCACCGGAGGCAAGGGTGGGGTCGGTAAAACTTCGGTAGCGCTTAATCTTGCCCTTACTCTGGCCCGTGAGGGCAGCCGTGTGCTTTTGCTTGACGGGGATACCGACCTGGCAAACATAAGCATCATGCTGGGCCAGTACCCGGACCGGACCCTGGCCGACTTCCTTGATAAACGATGTTCCCTCACAGACACCCTGATGTCGGCACCCTTCGGCCTCGACATCATCCCTGGCGCGTCTGGTGTCCAGAAGTGTATGGACATGGCAGAGGCCGACAGTTTTGAGCTTCTGCGCTCTCTGGCCGAGCTCGAGCGGCACTACGAGTATGTATTGATCGATACCGCTGCCGGCCTTCAGCCTGTGGTGCTTCACATGATTGCCGCTGCCGGCATGGCATGCGTGGTAGTGACTCCGGACCCGACCGCTCTGACCGACGCCTTTTCACTGCTTAAGGTGCTGCAGCGCCGCGGCTACCGCCGTACCCCGAGTGTCCTGGTCAACATGGCCCAGGGCGCCAGTCAGGCACGCTCGGTGTTCCAGCGCTTTGCCGGGGCGCTTCAGCGTCACCTCAGTATCCAGCCGCACTATCTGGGCGCTATCTGGCGCGATGAAACCCTGCGCCAGTCGATTATCAATCAGCGACCTGTTGCGCTGATGCCGGAATCTGACCCGTCCAGCCGCCAGTTCCGGGTGCTGGCCGACATGGTGAAGGTCCGCCTGGACCAATTGCCGCCTCGTAAAGCGGGTATTGCGGCTTATTGGCACCAGATCGCAAAAAAGGGCCGCGTGGCGGAGAGCTCACGGGATGGGCACGAGGGCAATATTCATGGGCGGGTAGCAGCTCCGGCGGCTGCCGATACCGATGCCAAGCCGGCTGGCGTTGCGGAAGCCCCCGAGGATCGGGCAGGCAGGCTGGTGGCCGAACTGGGGGCACTGCTGAAGGATGACGATGGTCATGGGATGCTGCGTTATGAGGCATTTATGGCCTGGTTCGCGCTGTTGGGGCGCACCATGGATGAGGACACCATCGAAATCGTTCAGACTGGGCTTGCCTCCCTGGACTGGAACTCACTGGCGCCCGGCCATCGCCAGCACCTTGCCACCCATCTGCGCCACCTGGCCGATCAGATGGCGCCGGCAAAAGCTCCCGAAACCTCCGAATTGGCCGGGTTCAAGACCCTGGAGCCCCGGTATGACCAGGTCATTTTCGGGGATCAGGACCGTTTGCTCAAAGCCATGCGGGAACAGCCGGTGGACGTTTCCCTCGACCGCTTTCTAAGGTCGCTTACCGAGCGGTCCGGCTAGGGTTGGCTGATCTGAACAGCCACCACGCATGGCAGGGCTTCCGGTAGTGTTTTTTTGTTATTTTTCTTGCAGCGTGTCACCCCTTTGTTACCGACAATATGCGATCATTGCGCAATAAATGAACGCAGTTATTTGGGCTTCGATCGCTCTCGGAGCGACGCCTTCAATGTACTGGCGCATTACATGCTTCTTCCCCAGCGCGGCCGGTGAGGTTTTCCTCAAGGACGACCGGATTGTCGGGGCGGGCAGGTTTGTTTGTTGAACAGTCTCCGGAATCCATGGACCGGATCAAAAATAGTCGAGAAGGAGTTCAGGGTTATGGCATCACAGCAGCAGGTTTCAGGAGAGGCGGCCTCTCGGGTTCTCTCCCAGCTTCGCGGCAAGCACGTCCTTATCACAGGTACCAGCGGATTTTTAGGCAAGGTGGTATTGGAAAAGCTCATGCGGACAGTGCCGGATATTGGCGGTATATGCCTGCTGATCCGCGGGAACGCCCGCTACCCGAACGCCCGTGAACGGTTTCTTAACGAGATCGCCACTTCTTCGGTATTCGAGCGCCGTAAGCTTGAAGACGGCGAGGGTTTCGACAGCTTCCTTGAAAGCAAGCTTACCTGTGTCACCGGCGAGGTGACGGAACCCCTGTTCGGGCTTCCCCGGGACCAGTATGACCAGTTGTCCGAAAAGCTCGACGCGGTGATCAATTGTGCTGCCAGCGTCAATTTCCGCGAAGAGCTGGACAAGGCCCTGGCCATAAATACCCTGTGTCTCAATAATATCGCGAGCTTCGCCAAATCGGCCGGGGGGCTGCCGGTGGTTCAGGTTTCCACCTGTTATGTTAACGGCAAGAACTCGGGCCAGGTCCATGAGCAGGTCATTCGGCCGGTAGGGGCTGCCATCCCCAAGAGTCAACAGGGGTTTTATGAGGTTGACGAGCTGATTCTGCTGTTGCAGGACAAAATCGCCGATGTCAGATCCCGCTACAGCGGCAGGTTGCTTGAGAAAAAACTGGTGGAGCTTGGTATCCGCGAAGCCAATCATTATGGCTGGAGCGATACCTACACCTTCACCAAATGGCTTGGTGAGCAATTGCTCATGAAAGCCTTGCAGGGCCAGTCCCTTACCATACTGCGCCCGTCAATCATTGAAAGCGCCCTGGAGGAGCCTGCGCCGGGTTGGATCGAGGGTGTAAAAGTGGCGGACGCCATTATCCTGGCCTATGCCCGTGGCAAAGTGAGCCTGTTTCCCGGCAAGCGCAGTGGCATTATTGATGTCATTCCCGTGGATCTTGTGGCCAATAGCATCATACTTTCGCTGACCGAGGCCCTGGCCGAACCGGGCCGCCATCGGGTTTATCAGTGTTGCAGCGGCTCTTCCAATCCGATCCGCCTGGGTCAGTTTATCGACTACCTGATGGAAGAGGCCAAAACCAACTACGCCGAATACGAACACCTCTTTTACCGCCAGCCGACAAAGCCCTTCATCGCTGTCAATCGGAGACTGTTCGACACTGTTATCAGCGGTGCGCGGGTACCCCTGTCGATTCTTGACCGTGCCCTGAAAATGGCAGGCCAGCCGGTGGAGCTGAAGTTGTTGAAGAACATCGACACCACCCGGTCGCTGGCCACTATCTTCGGTTTCTATACAGCACCGGACTATGTGTTCCACAACGAGCAGCTGATCTCTTTGTCGCAACGTCTGGGGAAAACAGATCAAGCCCTTTTCCCGGTCGACCCGAGACAGATCAACTGGCCCACATATCTGAGAAAAATCCACCTGGCCGGACTGAACCGTTACGCTTTGAGCGAGCGCAAAGTCTATCGGCTCAATACGCGGAAAGTGCGTAAGGCTGCCTGACCGGTTGTTGCTGAGTCCCGGCACATCGCTATGACATCCTCAGGGCGCTGGATGGGACGGGTTGAGCTTTCCTGGAGGTCAACCCGTCCCATTTTTTATGTCGCTTCACTCATGCCCAAAAGGGGCTCTCCCGCCTCTGATCGCTACCTGTCTTTGTTACCAGCTGTTTCAGGGTCTATGATTCCAGGTATGCCTGTGGACCCATGTTTCTGCGCTGGTCCGATTTTCGTGTGGAATTAGGACGTTAGTCTAATTCATTGCATTGCACTGCCCGTGGTGAACTAGAAGGATAATTTCTGGAGGGACACCTGGTGCTATTTCTGCAGAACTCCGGTTCTGTTCAGAACCTGTGATCCCGGACCTGTTAACAACAAAATTCATAATAATTAGCACGTCATCTAAGGGGGAACACAATGTCTCACAAGCAGGAATATCCGGTCAGTCAGGAGTTTTCGCAAGGGGCCCTGGTCAACAAAGACCAGTACGAGCAGATGTATCGTCAGTCCGTGGAAGACCCACAGGGGTTCTGGGGCGAGCATGGCAAACGCCTGGAGTGGACCAAACCCTTCACCAAGGTCAAGAACACCACCTACGATTACGAAAACCTGTCCATCAAGTGGTACGAGGACGGTGAGCTGAATGCCGCTGCCAACTGCCTTGATCGCCACCTAGAGACCCGTGGCGACCAGACCGCCATCATATTCGAGGGCGACGACCCCGCCGAATCCCATTCGGTTACCTACCGTGAGCTGTACGTTGAGACCTGCAAGTTTGCCAACGTGCTCAAGTCGATCGGGATCAAGAAGGGGGATGTGGTCACGATCTACATGCCCATGATCGTCGAAACCGCCGTCGCCATGCTGGCCTGCGCCCGTATCGGTGCCATCCACTCGGTTGTATTCGGCGGTTTCTCCCCCGAAGCGCTGGGCGCCCGTATCGAGAACGGCAAGTCCCGGTTCGTGGTGACGGCAGACGAGGGGCTTCGCGGCGGCCGCAAGATTCCCCTCAAGAAAAATGTTGATCTGGCCCTTGCCAGCGACAAGGTGCCCGATGTTGAAAAGGTCGTGGTGGTGTCCCATACCGGCGCTGATGTGCCCTGGGACGACAGTCGCGATCTGGGTTATGAAGACGCCATGAAAACAGCTGAGGCGGAATGCCCGGCCGAGCCGATGAGCGCGGAAGACCCCCTGTTCATGCTCTACACCTCCGGTTCAACGGGCGCACCGAAAGGCGTCCTGCATACTACCGGTGGTTACATGGTGTACGCATCCATGACCCACGAGTATGTGTTCGATTACCACGACGGCGACGTCTACTGGTGTACTGCGGACTTTGGCTGGGTTACCGGCCACACCTATATCCTCTACGGGCCGCTGGCTAACGGGGCAATTACTGTGCTGTTCGAGGGCGTACCCAATTACCCCGACACCTCGCGGATGGGCCAGGTGGTAGACAAGCACAAGATCAACATACTATACACAGCACCGACAGCGATCCGGGCATTGATGGCCGAGGGCGAGTCCTGCATGAATGGCACGACCCGTGACAGCCTGCGTCTTCTTGGTTCAGTAGGTGAGCCGATCAACCCCGAGGCCTGGGAGTGGTACCATCGCGTGATCGGCAATAATAAGTGCCCGATCGTGGACACCTGGTGGCAGACCGAGACCGGCGGCATTCTTATTTCGCCTCTGCCGGGCGCCACGGACCTCAAGCCGGGCTCAGCCACGGTACCTTTCTTTGGTGTTCAGCCAGCCATTGTGGATAACGATGGCAACCTTCTTGACGGAGCAACCGAGGGCAACCTGGTGATTCTGGACAGCTGGCCCGGCCAGATGCGCACCATCTACGGGGACCACGAGCGCTTCAAGCAGACCTATTTCTCCACCTACCCGGGCATGTATTTTACGGGCGATGGCGCCCGTCGTGATGAAGATGGCTACTATTGGATCACCGGCCGGGTGGACGACGTGCTAAACGTTTCCGGCCACCGTCTTGGTACTGCCGAGGTGGAGAGTGCCCTGGTTGCCCACAGCAAGGTAGCGGAAGCGGCTGTGGTCGGCTTTCCCCATGACATCAAGGGGCAGGGGATCTATGTTTACGTTACCCTGGTTCAGGGTGAAGAGCCCAGCGATGAGCTCAAGAAGGAACTGGTACAGTGGGTGCGTAAGGAAATCGGCCCCATCGCTTCTCCTGATGTGATCCAATGGGCGCCAGGTCTGCCCAAGACGCGTTCAGGCAAGATCATGCGCCGTATTCTACGCAAGATAGCGGCTAACGAGCACGATGCCCTTGGGGATACCTCGACGCTGGCAGACCCAAGCGTTGTTGACGATCTGATAAAGCACCGCGCTCAGGACAAGTAGTGGCCGTAGCGTGACCCTAAAACCGCGAGGAATCGACTGAATGGCACAACAGATAATCATTGCCGATGATCACCCCCTGTTTCGAGCTGCGTTGAAGCAGGCGGTGAATCAGGCAGTTCCCGATGCAAAGACCGTAGAGGTCGAAAGCATCAAGGCTCTGCAGGCGGCAGTGGAGGCTCACCCGGATGCGGATCTGGTTCTGCTGGATCTGAACATGCCGGGGGCCCATGGCTTCTCGGGACTCGTATTCATGCGAGGACAATACCCGGGCCTGCCAGTTGTGGTTGTGTCCGGTTCCGAGGAACTGCAGGTCATGCGCCGGTCCATCGATTACGGGGCGTCCGGGTTTATCCCGAAATCGGCACCACTGCCGACCATAACCCAGGCAATTCAGGATGTGCTGGGAGGGGATGTGTGGTTGCCGGCCGGGGTTGCCGACAAGATCGAGCGTCTGCACGGTGATACCACGGACTTCTCAGACAAGCTGGCCTCCCTGACGCCCCAGCAGTTCCGGGTGCTGGGAATGCTGGCAGAAGGTCTGTTGAATAAGCAGATCGCCTACGATCTGGATGTATCGGAAGCGACTATCAAGGCGCATATTACCGCTGTGTTTCGAAAGCTTGGGGTCCGCAACCGGACTCAGGCGGTGATCGCCATACAGCAAATGGAGATTGATCCTTCAGATACCTCCCTGTCCGGCAGTCAGTAAAACCGGGGCTGGGCAACGCAAAACGCAAACGGGGCCGGTTCAGACTGGCCCCTTTTTTATGTCTTTCTGAGCAATCAGTTGCTTTTGCTTCCGTCTTTCTTCCAGAGCTGGTTCCAGCCCTCTGTTCCGAGTCGCCTTAGCAGGGCTATGTTATTACGGTAGATGGCATCGGTATCGGCCATGGTTTCGGTAGCCCGGGTGATGCTGGTTTCCCTTAGCAGGTGCAAGGTGGGGTAGGGGGAGCGGTTGGTATTGTTGTCGACCGCCCCGGGATCACTGTCGGCAAAGCAGTAGTCCGGGTGGAAGCTGGCTATCTGCAGAATGCCATCGAGGCTGGCGACTTCCAGAGCATGGTCAGCGACGGCCAGAAAATCCACGTAATCGTAAAAATCATTGAGAACGTGAGGGTGGATCAGCAGGGTGGTTTCCCATTCCGATGGATCGGCTGCAGCAAGCGCCTGAAGACTTTGCAGAAGGTCATCCAGCAGCGCTTCCGGTGTCCGGGCCTCTGACACCTCAAAGCGAACCTGCTGTTTCTGGTAGGGGCTCCGGGCGAATGGGCACAGGTTCAATCCGATAACGGCGCGCTCTAGCCACTGCCGGGTCTCGGCGATGGCAGGGCAGGGTCGGGGCTCAGGAGAGGACACGATTCAGTTTTCCCTGGTCACGAATTCGAGCCGGCCGGGCGCGACCCGGATGTCCATGGGGACCACCCCGAACAGGCGCTGCCTGATATCGCTGTCATCCAGACGGTAAATCGGCATGGTTTCCAGCATCTGGGCGACCACGCGCATGACGTTATCGGTGATGGGCTTGAGGTCGCCGCTGAACATCGGCGAATCAATGCGGCTGTCCAGCAACTTGAGGCGGCGCAGGTAGACAGCCTTTTCTTCGCTGTCGTAAACCGGTGCCCCTTCCAGCTTGAGCACAATATCGACCGGCAGGCGGGCGGCGAGCACATTGACCGACACCTGCCCTGCCAGATCGAGGACGGCCACGTCCCGGCCATCCGGTCCCAGGGTGATATCGGCATCGCTCATGGACACGCTGAGTGGCGAGCCGGCACGCAGCTGTTGCCGGTCAAAGTTCTCGATCACATTCTGGAGGTTACGCTCCAGGGTGCCTTCGCTGATAGAATAGGGCGAAAAACTGGCACAGCCGGCCAGTGAAAAAGCAACAACCACGAGTAGGCTGAGAAAACGTAACATGGTCCGACCTCCTGATTAGCAGGTTGTATCCTGAGACATGCCCCCGACCGGGAGCAAGCAGGAATTCATTAATGACGCGTTAGGAGACACAATGCGACGGCTGACTGAGCTGGACAGATCACAGGTGCGGGGTATCGCCTTTGACCTGGATGGCACCCTCGTGGATTCCGCCCTGGATTTCGTAGCCATTCGCAAGGAACTCGGGTTTCCTGACGGCGTGGGGCTGCTGGAGCACATCGAAACACTGAGCGATGCCCGCGCCGTTGACCATGCCCACGGGGTGATCGCTCGGCACGAAATGGCCGGCGCCATGCGTGCAAGTTGGATGCCGGGCGCACGGTCACTGCTCGAAACGCTCAACGATGCCGGTATCCCCACGGCCATACTGACCCGGAACAGCCGCGCAGCCACCCGCAAAACCTGTGAGGCGCTGGATATCCCCATAAGCCGCATAATCACCCGGGAAGACTGTGCCCCCAAGCCTGATCCGGAGGGCCTCCTGCGCATCGCCCGGCATTTCGGACTGATGCCTGCCCGCATGATGTACGTGGGTGATTTTATTGATGACCTGACAGCTGCCCGGCGTGCCGGCATGGCCGGCTGCCTCTACCGCAACAGGAAAAACAGCGCGTTTGTGTCCGAAGCCGCCTATGTGATTGACCATTTCCGGGAACTGGCGGTGCTCTTCCATTAAGGCTCGTCCGACCTGACCTTGGCAGCCCCTACTCGTTTTCGGGCGTCACCGAGACTGCCAGTTGCTGACTTTCATTAAAAACCGCGTGAATAAGAATCGGCTGGCAGCAGACCTGGCAGTCCTCCACGTATTCCTGATCCGAAACCGAGGGGTCGATAGCGATCTCCAGCGCCTCCCAGCAATAAGGGCACTGGATGGAAGTGTACTGGAGCTCTGTCATGTCCGACCCCATTCTCATGCGTCTCTCTGTCAGGTGTTAATGTAATGCTAGGTCAGATCCTGCCCTTGCACCTAAGGATGTTAGAACTTCTGCTTGGCCATCCAGGGAATGATCCGGTCAAAGGCACTCTCAATGGTTTCCACCGACGCCGAGAAGCTGAATCGCAGTGCGTTGGTCGTGCTTTCACCAAAGGCATCCCCCGGAACCACGCAGACTCCGGTTTCCTTGAGCATACGAAGGGCCAGGTCTGAGCCGTCCACATGCAGGGGCAGATCAGGAAAGGCGAAGAAGGCGCCGCCGGGGGTGTAGCCGGTCATGTGTGGCGTCTGGTTGATCAGCTCGACAATGCGGTCGCGACGCTCCCGGTAAATGGACACCATATCTCGCACGCACTGCTGGTCGCCGGTCAGAGCTGCTACCCCGGCAAACTGGGACGGGGTATTGGCCACCGAGGTGGTGAACATATGGTAGCGTCTGAGGGACTTGATGGTGGCCTGACTGGAAATCACCCAGCCCACCCGCAGGCCCGCCATGCTGAAGGTCTTGGAAAAGCTGCTGATGCACATGATGTTGTCCAGGTCGACACTGCACCGAAGCACACTGGCATACTCTTCGTCGTCAAGAATCAGGTGGTCGTAGACCTCGTCACTGAACACCTGGATGCCCCTATACGCGCATTCCTCAACAATCTTTTCGATCGTGCTCTTGGGGTAGACCGCCCCGGTGGGGTTGTTGGGCGAATTCAGCACGATGGCAAAGGTGCGGGGCCCCATGGCCTTGATGACTTCATCCGGGTCGAGCTGGTGGTTATTCTCGATACGGGTGGGCACGAACTTCACTTCACCGCCGTTCATGCGGATAAGGGGGGCATAAAGCAGGAACGAGGGATCAGTCACGATAAACTGGCGACCGGGGGCCGAGGTCGCCGACAGCGCCAGGTACATGGCCTCGGTGGCGCCACTCGTTACCAGAATGTTGTCACGGGTCAGCTTGCGGTCGTACCGCTTGCTGTAATAATCCCGCAGCGCCACGAGCAGTTCAGGCAGGCCGGCGTCCATGGTGTAGCCGGTCTGTCCTGCATTCAGCGCGTCTATGTAGGCGTCAATAATATGTTTGGGGGTCGGCAGGTCAGGCTGACCAATGGACAGGTGAATGACGTCCTTCATGGTGGACGCCAGGTTTACCATGCGCCGGATGCCCGGTACCGGGATCGCCTGCATTGCGGGGTGCCAGCGAGCCTTGGTCTTGCGATACTTGATCTTCCGCGGTGGATTCTGTGCGGCGTTATTCGCGGTATCTGGCATGTGTCCTCCTGAGAATGCAAACGAATGGCCTGCCTGCAGGTTAGTGCTTAAACAAAGGGGCCACAAGCAACGTGACAAAGGATTATGCAATTCATGGAAAACAGGTAGGAGGCCGGGGTTAAGACTAATGATCGGGCCTGTAATTTGACCGGATTAAGGTCAGACACCAGACTGTCTACAGACCACTGAAACCGACACCTATCACTGCAGAGGCCGCCATGACCAGCTCCGAAAAGTCCACTGTTGTTACTGTCCTGACCGCGCCCGGCGAGCCCGAACCACCGGGGCTGGATGGCCTGCGGGCCCGTGCCGAGGTGAGGTTCGCGTCCGATGAGCAAAGTCTGCGGGAAACGCTGCCCGGAACCCGGGTCCTGATGGTAACCGACTTCCGGACTGAGGCCCTGGCTGCTGCCTGGCCCGAGGCTGACAAGCTCGAGTGGATTCATGCCACCAGTGCCGGGGTCGATGCGCTGATGTTCCCGGAACTTATCGAGGGCCCGGTCAGAGTAACCAATGCCCGGGGCATCTTTGATCGAACCATAGCCGAGTATGTGCTCTGTACGATCCTGATGTTCGCCAAGGACTTTCCCCGGTCCATCCGGCTTCAACTTGACCGGACCTGGCAGCACCGTGATACCGAGCGGGCAGAAGGGCAGCAGGTGCTAATAGTAGGCGCAGGTTCCATCGGACGGCAGATAGCCCGTATGGTCAGAGCTATCGGGCTTATTCCCCATGGCATTGCCCGGCGCGAGCGACTGGATGACCCGGATTTCGCGAGCGTACATGGTAACGATCAGTTGTTTGAGCAGCTTGAGCTGGCGGATTACGTGGTGATTGCAGCGCCCCTTACGCCGCAGACCGAGGGTCTGTTTGATGTCAGGGCCTTTGAAGCCATGAAGCCCAGTGCCCGCCTGATCAATATTGGTCGGGGCCCCATCGTGAAGACCGATGATCTTGTGGAAGCCCTGAAGTCGGGAGTCATCGCCGGGGCCGGACTGGATGTGTTCGAGGAAGAACCCCTGCCGGCGGATCATCCCCTCTGGGCCATGGATAATGTCATCATGACGGCCCATATGGCCGGCGACTTTATTGGCTGGCGTCGGGCATTGACCGATCAGTTTCTGGCCAACTTCGACCGATGGCAAGCTGGCGAAGGCTTGTTTAATGAGGTGGACAAGAAGCTGGGCTACGCCGCCAGCTGATGTGGGCGCTGCTTGTCAGGATTCTTCAGTAAACGTCCGATTGCGAACATGACAAAGGGCTGCGGTTGCAGCCCTTTTTTTTATGCCTCAGCGTTAGGATCCTTCAGCCCAGTCGGGACAGCACCGCATCCCCGATAGCGCGAGTATCTCGCCTGCTCCCGCCATGTTCAGCCAAGTCCGCCGCGACCGCGTCAAACAGCTCGTCCCCGGCTTTTGCCAGCTCCGGGTCCTGCCGCCCCAGCCAGGTAAGCATCCGTGCGGCGGTAAACAGCATCGCGGTCGGATCAGCAATACCCTTGCCGGCAATGTCCGGTGCGCTGCCGTGGGTGGGTTCGAACATCGACGGCATCGAATCATCGTCAGGGTTCAGGTTGCACGACGGCGCCACCCCCATGCCACCGGAAAGAACGGCAGCCAGGTCCGTCAGGATGTCACCCTGCAGGTTGCTGGCGACCACCACATCAAAATGCCAGGGGCTTTGTACGAACTTCATGCAGGCTGCATCCACCAGTTCATGGTGGGTGGCCACATCCGGATATTCTCCGGCGATCTCGACAAAGGCTTCGGAATACATGTCGCCCCAGTAACGCAACGCATTGCGCTTGGTGATGATGCAGACCTGGCTTTCGCATTCACTGCCGTCCAGATTAGCGAACGTGCGGGTTCGGCCTTCCTCCGAGCGCAGACGGGCACGTTCCCGGGCTCGCTCAAAGCCATAGCGGATGATTCGGTCGGTAGCCCGGCGTGTAAAAACTTCCATCTGGGTGGCCACTTCGTCAGGCGTGCCCTGCCGCAGGCGCCCCCCCTGGCCCACATATTCGCCTTCGCTGTTTTCCCGGATGACCAGCATGTCGACGTCCCGGGCGCGCTCATCCGCGAGAAACTGGCGGGCGCCGGCCAACAGCCTAGCTGGACGCTCACAGACCCACTGATCGAATCCCTTACGCATTTGCAACAGGGGTGCCAGTGAGACGCTGTCAGGTAGCAGGTAGCGACTGGGATCGTTGAGTGGACCCGGGTCGCCAAGGGCTCCCAGGAGGATGGCGTCAAACTCTTTTAGCTGCTGCAGCGCATCCTCTGGCATGATCTCGCCGTGCTCCTGATGCCAGGCATGGGAGGGCCAGGTGAAGCGGGTCCATTCCAGCGCCAGGCTATGAGTCTCTTTCAGCTTCTTGAGGCATCGCAGGGTTTCATCGACGACTTCCGGGCCAATGCCGTCGCCTGGGGTTACCGCAATCCGGATGGGTTGGGGCATAACGACTCCTTGGTTTGGGTTCAGTCCGCTGCCCACAGTGTAGACGTGCAATGGCTTTGCGTCACAGGTGCAGTTTTCCCGGGCGGAGAACATCGCTATAGTACCAGCCACGGTTGGTTGGAAAGCTTATGCTGCCAGTGCGCGACCATTACTTGCTATAAGGAATCCTTGTGACTGCACCAGAAACTCTGTTTGATGAAAGCCACTGTGAGGAGTGTGCCTGTGGCGAGGGACTGGACTTCAAGTTTACCTTTGCATTTCAGCCAATCGTTGATGTATCTGATCGCTCTGTCTATGCCTATGAAGCGTTGATTCGAGGTCTGCAGGGGGAGAGCGCCTGGAGTATTCTTTCCCAGGTGAACAAGACCAACCGCTATGCATTCGACCAGATATGTCGGGTCAAGGCAGTGAAGCTGGCGGCCAAGCTGGGCATGGAGACTTTCCTGAGCATCAACTTTCTGCCCAATGCGGTTTACCAGGCCGAGTACTGCATCCGTACCACCCTGGCGGCGGCCCGGACCTACAAGTTCGATACCCGTAGGATCATTTTCGAGCTCACCGAGGGTGAAGACCTGACCGATACGGATCATCTGGTATCGATCGTACACTCGTATAAAGAGATGGGGTTTCAGGTTGCGATAGACGATTTCGGGGCAGGGTACTCCCGCTACAATATTCTGATGGCCAGTCCCCCGAGCCTGCTCAAACTGGACATGGGCCTGGTACGGGACATAGAGCGCGAGCCAAACAAGCAGGCCATCGTCAACGGCATCATCACCATGATGGACCAGCTCGGCGGCCGTATCATCGCCGAGGGCGTGGAAACCGAAGCGGAGTATCACTGGCTCGCGGCCCGGGATATCAAGCTTTTTCAGGGTTATCTTTTCGCCAAGCCCGGCTGGGAAACGCTGCCAGAACCTTATTTCCCGGCTAGCTTCCCGGCTGCGTAACCGGCCTAACCATTCACTCATGCTATCTGGAGTCGAATCTTGATCTACCGTATGGTGACCCTCGTAGGCGCCGTCCTGTTCGTGGTGCTGTTGTTCTGCCTCCTCTGGTTTCTCTGCCGCCAGTTCCTTAGCCGTCATAATGCCTCTGGAGACCTGGCCGACCGCGCCATGGTCCTGGCTACCTGGACCTTTGCGGGTATCAGTGTCGGGCTTGTGTTCGCGGTTGTGGGGGCGTTTCTGCTCGGCCCTTGGGCTTTTCATCGTGCCCTCAAGAAACAGCCGGACGTGGGCGTTTCCGAGGGCGCGGCCGTCTGGTGGGGGCTGGGCATAGTGGCCACATCCCTGTTTGCTACCGTTCTGGTGGCGTTTCTGGTGCTCTATTCGGTCGGAGCCCTTTCGTAGCGGCCGGCATGGGGCCGGGTGGAGCTGTGACAAAGTGTGAATCTCAGGCTTCGTCTTTTGCCACCGCATGTAACTGCTCACGGAACCAGATCAGTGCCGGTTCCTTCTCGTAGGGCTTATGCCAGTAAAGATGTACGTCGATATCCGGCAGCTCTGCCGGTGGCGTATGAATGACGATGTCCGCATGTTCTGCAATAAGTCGGGCGTAGGTTTCCGGCATGGTCAGAAGCAGATCCGTGCCTGCCGCCACGCGGCAGGCGGCATAGTAGTGTTGGCACCTCAGCCTGATGTTGCGCTGCACCCCCTGCCTCGACAGTTCAAAATCTTCAATGCCGGGCCCTTCGGACCTGGACGATACCAGCACGTGCCGGGCGGCCAGGTAGTTTTCCATGGTGAGGCCATCGGCCGCCAAAGGGTTATCCCGGCGGGCAATGACCACCAACCGGTCTTTGCGCAGGAGCTCATGGGCGGTCTGGTCACTGATGGGCAGCAGCACGTCGACCGCAAAATCCAGCTTGCCGGCCGCAAGCTGGGTCTCCATGTCACGTCTGGCGATGCGCTGGCTGGCTATCCCGATATCCGGGTAATCCCCCAGCCGGCGCATCAGCTTTGGTAGAAACGTGGACTCCAGAATGTCCCTCAAAGCGAGTGAGTAGAGTTTGCGCTGAACCGCGGGGTCAAAGGCGTGGAACTGGTTGACCGCGCTCTGGATCTGCGTCAGGCCCGGACGCATGGTTTCGGAAAATCTGCGGGCCAGGGGCGTCGGCACCATCTGATTACCCTGACGGGTAAATAGTGGGTCGTCAAAGTGCTCCCGCAGCCGGGCCAGGGAATGGCTGACTGCAGGCTGGGTAAGGTGCAGGGCGCGGGCAGCACGGGTAAGGCTGCCCTCACGGAATATGGTATCAAATACGTGTAGAAGGTTGAGGTCGAGTCGGTTCAAGGCCATTCCGGTATCCGCAAGTTTAATAAGTAACGCTAATAATAAACGATAAGTATAATTCAGTCGCGTAATAGCGTAGAGGCCCCTAGACTGATGTGATCAAGAGCAGCCAGCGCCCGTGCTGGCGCTAACGGTTCACATTGAGACAGGGGACCCGGTATGGACTTTACCATTTCCGCAAAAGGCCAGGATTATCTGAAGCGTGTCAAAGCCTTCATGAAGGACGAGATTTTCCCGATTGAGGCAGCCTACCGCAAGGAACTGGCGGCCCAGGACAACCGCTGGGTGGTATTGCCAGTGATCCGGGAGCTGAAAGAGAAAGCCCGGGCCCAGGGGCTCTGGAACATGTTTTTCCCCGACGAAAAGCACGGTTGTGGCCTGCTCAATTCCGACTATGCCCTGATTGCAGAGGAAACCGGACGCAGCTTTATTGCACCGGAGATTTTCAACTGTAATGCCCCGGACACCGGCAACATGGAAGTGCTGATCCATTACGGTTCGGACGAACAGAAAGCCGAGTGGTTGCCCCGCCTGATGAGTGGCGAGGTGCGGTCCGCGTTCTGTATGACGGAGCCCGACGTGGCGTCATCCGATGCCACCAATATGCAGGCGACTGCGATTGTCGAAGGCGAAGAGGTTGTTCTCAACGGCCGCAAGTGGTGGAGCACCGGTATCGGCCATCCGGACTGCAAGGTCGCCATCTTTATGGGCCTGTCTGACCCTGAGGCTCACAAGTATCGCCAGCATTCCATGGTGCTGGTACCGTTGGATGCCCCCGGCATCAAAATCGAGCGTATGCTGCCGGTATTCGGCGCCTACGATGAGCCCTATGGTCATGGCGAGGTCAGTTTCACCAACGTGCGGCTGCCCAAAAGCGCGATCATCGCAGGGCCGGGCCGTGGCTTTGAAATCGCCCAGGGCCGTCTGGGGCCGGGTCGGGTTCACCATTGCATGCGTGCGATTGGCGCCGCCGAGCGTACCCTGGACCTGATGATTCGCCGTGCCATGAGCCGGGAAGCTTTTGGGCGGCCGCTGGCGAAGCTTGGTGGCAATCCGGACATCATTGCCAATGCCAGGATGAGCATTGAGCAGGCCCGTTTGTTGACCCTTAAATGTGCCTGGCTGCTGGATACTAAGGGCATCATGGGGGCGCTGAGTGAGGTGTCGATGATCAAGGCGGTCATCCCGCAGATGCTCCAGACCATCGTCGACCAGACCATCCAGATACACGGTGGTGGCGGCGTCAGCGATGACGACTTTGCCCTTACCGAGCTGTTCGCCTATGCCCGGGCACTTCGCCTTGCGGATGGTCCGGATGAGGTTCACAGAGCCACGGTCGCCAAGCTCGAACTTAAAAAGTACGCTAAATAAACCTGATTAATAAGGCAGCACAATGACTCAGCGAGTATTTATCACCGGCGGTGCCAGCGGCTTGGGGCGGGCCATCGCCCTGCGTTACGCCCGTGAGGGCGCCCGGGTCTGTATCGGGGATATCAACGCGGATCTCGGCGCACAGGTTGAGCTCGAAATTAACGCCCAGGGTGGCGAGGGCTATTTCGTCAACTGTGATGTGCGTCGGCTGACCGATCTGGAAAAGATCCGCGATGATCTGGAGGCCCGCTGGGGCGGACTCGATGTGGTGGTGAACAATGCCGGGGTTGCGTCCGCCGGCACTATCGAAGACAGCACCATGACCGACTGGGAGTGGATTCTAGACATCAACGTTCTGGGCGTGGTTCGTGGCTGCAAGGCGTTCACACCCCTGTTCAAGAGGCAGGGCCAGGGCGCCTTCGTCAACGTAGCCTCCATGGCCGGGCTCATGCTGGCGCCACTGATGAGCAGTTACAATGTATCCAAGGCCGGGGTGATTGCCCTCTCGGAAACCCTGAGTCAGGAACTTCGGGGCTACGGCATTCGCACCAGTTGTGTTTGTCCGGCGTTTTTCCAGACTAACCTGACCAGTACCATGAGATCCGACATTGCCGGCATTCAGCAAAATGTGGGCAAGCTCATGAAGCGGTCCACGGTCACGGCAGAGGATGTGGCTGAGGACATTTTCCGTGCTGTGAAGCAGGGTGAGTTCTGGGTCCTGCCCCACGTCAAGGAGAAGCGCATGTGGATACTGAAGCGCCACGCGCCCTGGGCATTCGACTGGTTAATGCATCAGGAGAGCAAGCGCTGGATGAAGAAAATGGGTAACACAGGCTGATAGCGGGTCCACGCCATACTGAGGGCAAAATCGAGGAGAGCATTGAATGACGCAGATAGATCAGGCGGTGGCCATCCGGGAAGGCGAAGAACTGGATGTGGCGGCTGTCGACCGCTTCATGAAACAGGCGCTGCCGGACCTCATCGGTGAGCCTTCCATAAAGCAGTACCCCGGAGGTGCTTCCAACCTGACCTACCAGGTGGACTATGGTGACCGGTCATTTGTCCTGCGTCGTCCCCCCTTTGGGAAGATCGCCAAGTCAGCCCATGACATGCTGCGCGAAGCCAGGGTCATGAAGGCGCTGAAACCTGTTTACCCCTATGTACCCGACATAATCGCGATCTGTGACGATCACAGTGTGCTGGGCGCCGACTTTTACGTTATGGAACGTCTCAAGGGCATAATCCTGCGCCAGGACTTTCCCAAGGGGTTTGAGCTCGGCGAAGAAGACACCCGCAAGCTGTGCCTGAACGTCATAGATAAACTGGTGGATCTGCACCGGGTAGATCCGGAAGCTGCCGGGCTGGACCACCTGGGCAAGGGCGCGGGGTACGTCAAGCGCCAGATCACAGGCTGGAGCGACCGTTTCCGCAAAGCCAGGACAGACGACGTCGGCGACTTTGAAAAGGTCATGGCCTGGCTTGACCGGAAAATGCCCGATGATGTCGCCCAGGTGGTCATACATAACGATTTCCGCTTCGATAACGTGGTGCTCAATCCGGACAACCCGTTTGAGGTCATCGGGGTGCTGGACTGGGAAATGGCGACCATCGGCGACCCGCTGATGGATCTGGGTAACAGTCTCGCCTACTGGGTACAGGCAGACGACGAAGGCCCCTTCCAGATGCTGCGACGCCAGCCCACCCATCGGCCCGGCATGCTGACCCGGCAGGAGGTGGTGGATTATTACCTGGAGAAGTCAGGCCTGAGTGTAGAGCGGTTTGACTATTACGAGATCTATGGCCTGTTCCGGCTGGCGGTGATCATCCAGCAGATCTATTACCGGTTCTACCACGGCCAGACCAAAGACAAGCGCTTTGCCGCCTTTGGGCACGCGGCCAACTACCTGGAAAAGCGCTGTCTGAAACTGATCGAGGCCAGTGACCTGTAATGGCCACCCTGTATCTGATCCGTCACGGCCAGGCCAGTTTTGGCAAGGAAAACTATGACCAGCTTTCCCCAAAGGGCTGGGAGCAGGGCCGGGTGCTGGGCCGCTGGCTGTCAGGCAAGGTCGCGCCCGGGGCGGTGTTCGGTGGCAATATGGAACGCCACCGGGAAACCGTCGAGGCCATGGCCAGTGGCTATGCCGGTACCCTGCCGGATATGCAGGCAGTGGCCGGCTTCAATGAGTTTGACCACAACGCCGTTATCAAAAGCTATCGCCCGGCCTGGGCTGACCGTACCGTTATGGCCAGAGACCTTGCTGCCTTTCCCAAGCCTGCCCGGGCTTTTCAGGAAGCGTTTATTAGCGCGGTCAAACGATGGGCCAGTGGCGACTTTGATAACGATTACGAGGAAACCTGGCCAAGCTTCAAGGCGAGGGTCACACGGGCATTGGATGAACTGGTTGAGTACGCCGATGGCTCGGATGTGCTGGTAGCCACCTCAGGCGGGCCTATTTCGGTGATGGTTCAGAGTCTGCTGGACCTTGACGACCGGCGCGCCCTGGGACTGAACGAAGTGATCGCCAACACCAGTGTGACCCGGATATTGTACTCCGGCTCCCGTCGCAGCCTGGCCGTCTTCAATAATTACAGTCATCTGGAAGCAGAAGATCCTGATCTGGTGACTTTCAGATAATCCTTAACGAGTCCCTACGCCTGGTAAATTTTGTTCAGCACCTTGAGGTTTCGACCGCGAAGGTGGTGCCAGGCACTACCATGGAGTTTTTTCATGAGCAGCAACAACCTGTTTGACCTGTCCGGAAAAGTCGCCCTGATCACCGGCGCAAGCCGTGGTATCGGAGAAAGTGTGGCCCGTACCCTGGCCCATTATGGTGCCCACGTGATTGTCAGCAGCCGCAAGATCGATGGCTGTGAGGCTGTGGCCGGCAGCATCCGGGACGCCGGCGGCAGTGCTGAAGCCTACGCCTGTCATATTGGCGAAATGGACCAGATAGAGGGGGTCTGGAAGCACATTGAGGAAACCCATGGCCGCCTTGATATTCTGGTCAACAACGCTGCTACCAATCCTCACTTCGGGCCTATTGAGGACACTGATTTGGGGGCATTCCAGAAAACCGTTGATGTGAACATCCGGGGTTATTTCTTCATGTGCGCCCGTGGTGCGCGGCTAATGAAAAAGCATGGCGGTGGCGCCATCGTTAACGTGGCGTCGGTCAACGGCGTTGCGCCGGGGCATTTCCAGGGTATCTATTCAGTAACCAAGGCGGCGGTCATTTCCATGACCAAGGCTTTCGCCAAGGAACTGGGTCAGCAGAACATCCGGGTCAATGCCTTGCTGCCGGGCCTGACCGACACCAAGTTCGCCAGCGCCCTGACCACCAATGAGAGCATCAAGAAACAGGCCCTGACCCACATACCGATGCACCGGATGGCGGACCCGGCCGAGATGGCCGGCACGGTCCTGTACCTTGTTTCCGGTGCCTCAAGCTATACCACGGGCACCTGCATCAATGTAGACGGCGGTTACCTCACCGTCTGATCTGCCTGCCGTAAAAGCTCTCGGCAATACGGCTACTGAACCGTTGAGCCAGAGGCCGGGCCCTGGGACAGGGACGTGCCCATGGGTGGGTTGTAATAAAGCGAATACAGCACCCGGTCCAGAAGGGCCTGGCCGTTCCAGGCCGGGGAGTGGTTCACGATGCCGACAATGACCCAGCTGGTTTCGGACTCGTCCCGGGTAAAGCCCGCGATCGAGCGCACGTCTTCCAGGTAACCGGTTTTGATCCGGCCTTCGCCCTTGAGCGCCGTGTTGCGCAGGCGCCTCACCATGGTTCCGTCCATGGCAATCAACGGCATGGATGACTGCAGGTCGGCCGCAAAGGGGCTGTTCCAGGCGTACTGGAGAATGCGGGCAGTCTGGCGAGTGGTGATGCGCTCGTAACGGGACAGGCCGGCGCCGTTATCCAGTACCATTCCGGCGGTGTTGATCCCTTTGGCTTCCAGCCATTCGTAGACCACTCGAATGCCAGCGACGCGGTCATCCTCTTCATCGGGCAGGCGGTTTTCTGCGCCCATGGTCAGCAGGAGCTGGCGCGCCATCACATTGCTGCTCCACTTGTTGATGTCACGCACCATGGTAACCAGGTCAGGGGAGCTTGTGACCATCATCAGGCGGGCATCGTCAGGGGTGCTGTCAAAACGGTACCCGCCTTCCAGGGTGCCCCCGAGTTCTTTCCAGACCGAGCTGATGGCGGCGGCGCTGTAGTCCTTGTGAGGCAGGAGCGAAAAATAGGCGGCGGTCCGGCAACCCTGGGCCAGCCGGCCTTCTACCCGAACAGTCACGCGGCCGTCATCATGGAAGATCGGTTTCCAGGTGAAGTTGCGACGGGCCGGGCACTGACCCGCCTCGGTCGCGATGACACGGTTATCGATGACTACCTGCTCAAGCGCCGGAGTGCTCCAGGCCTGGGTGCCACGCTCATCGGCTCTTACTTCGAAGTGTTGCAGGTTCAGGTTGGTGAGGTACCCCGACGGCTCCACCAGAAACGGCGCGTAAGGATTGTTGCCGTTGTCTTCGAATAGGGGTAGGCCCTCCGGTAACTGGAAGTAGTTACCGTCAAGCACAAGGTCACCGGTGATGGTGTCCAGGCCCATGCCGCGCAATTCACGGATGACGCTCCAGAGCCGCTCCACTGTGAGCTTGGGATCTCCGCCAAATTTTACATAGAGGTTGCCCTCAAGGGTGCTGCCGTTGAGCGTGCCATCGGTGTAAAAACGGGTATCCCACTGAAAGGTGGGCCCCAGGATCTCAAGCGCTGCGTAGGTGGTGATCAGCTTCATGATGGAGCCGGGGTTCATGGGCTTGTCAGCATTGATGTACTGCTCGATCCCGGGCCCGTTCAGAGGGATGGCCGCGATGCTGAGGCCCTCCCGGTCTGACAGCGATTCGGTGGCGTAGGCCAGCATCTGGCCGCTCCAGGTCTTGGTCTTTTCCGGCGCAGCCGCTGATACGGAGGGTACCGCCGCAGCCAATGTCATTGCCAGAGCAGGTGTCAGTACACACGCCAGGAACCTGCGGGACTGCATGCAAGCCAGAAATCGGGGGAAGCGTGACGACATAAGCGGAGTAATCCAGGGAGGCGCGACAGATTCATTAACGATAGCTCATATTCATTATCCAGACTATGTGGGAAAGCTCTACATGACGTTAAAAACTGCCAGTACAGACACTGTTTCTACAGGGTTTTTGTGACACGGTGTAAGCGCTCATTGGTTATCAAGGGCTTAGACTTGCCTCTGTTTACAAAAGGATCGTGAGCCGATTCACCTTTTAGCCAAATCCCTGTGGCGCGGCGGCCATCGTGACCCCGCGCTTTAGGGGTATCATGGCTTTCTAGATGGTTTAACTTTCCTTACCAGAGGCCAAATGATGTCTAATGCCCTGCTTTTTAACCTGAACCTGCTCGAGTCTGTGACAACCTCGACCCTGAGCGGCTGGCGCGGTTGCCTGGTCGTAAAGGCTGCGACCCGCCCTGAAAAGGTTCTGGTTCTTTACGATATGGAAGGGTGCCCCTACTGCCGTCGGGTGAGAGAGGTCCTGACGGCGCTTCACCTTGATGCGGATATCCGTCCGTGTCCCAAGGGCGGACGACGTTTTCGCGATGAGGCCGTGGCCCTCGGGGGCAAGGCCCAGTTTCCCCTGCTCATGGATGAGAACACCGGAGAAAAACTCTACGAGTCCAGCGACATTGTTGCCTATCTTTTTCAGCACTACGGCAAGGGTAGGGTGCCCGGCTACTATAAAAGCCGCATTTATCAGCCTGTGACCGGTTCCATGGCCTCAGCTGTCAGTGGTCTGAGGGGGCTTCGCGCTACGCCTTCGTTGAAACCGGAGCAGACGCTGCGTCTCTGGAGCTTTGAAGGCAGCCCCTTTTCCCGGCTGGTGCGGGAACGGTTATGCGAGCTGGAGCTTCCCTATACCCTCCACAACCTGGGCAAGGAGCACTGGACCGAGATCGGGCCGGCAAAGCAACGACTCAAACCCGGACCCTATACTCCGCGTCCCGGAGGTAAACGGGCGGCGTTTTTTGCCCGGCACGGCCGGGTTCAGGTGCCCTATCTGGAAGACCCCAACAGCGGCGAAGCTCTGTTCGAATCCAGCCGGATCCTGCGCTATCTTGACCGTCAGTACACAGTCTGAGGGCAAGGCAGATCGCGATCGCTGACAGGTAATATAGAGAACGAACCAGGAACTGACGCCCGGGTACGCTTTTGGTAGGTTGTAGGCAGGAATAAAGCAATCGATCAGGGAGCCGGCCCATGGCCAACAGGATCAGCCGTCGCCATTTTCTCGGCGGTCTCGCCACCGTCAGTCTCGTGAGCCAGATGCCGGTGCTGGGTATTGCCAGCCAGCATCAACGCTCAGAACCCATTACCAGGCCTATTCCCGGCTCGGGGGAGCAGCTGCCCGTTATAGGGATGGGTACCTGGCGCACGTTCAACGTGGGCCGTGACGAGAAGCTGCTGACCCAGCGCGCACAGGTGCTCAAGACGTTCTTTGAGTATCAGGGTACGGTGATCGATTCATCCCCCATGTACGGAACGGCCGAGCTTGCCCTTGGAAAAGCATTGTCAAAGCTTGGTCGGGACGACGAGCTGTTCGCCGCGACTAAAATCTGGACCTCGGACACCGAGGAGGGCGTCAAGCAGGCCAAAGAGTCCCGCCAGCTTTGGGGTGTCGAGCGCTTTGACCTGCTTCAGGTCCATAACCTGGTCAACTGGCAGGCCCACCTGGAAACCCTGAAAACCATGAAGGAGAGGGGCGAGGTGCGTTACATCGGCATAACCACCTCCCACGGTCGTCGCCTGCAGGAGTTTGAGGACATCATGGAGCGCGAGCCCCTGGATTTTGTCCAGCTCACCTACAACGTGCTTGATCGCTGGGCGGAAGAGCGTCTGTTACCTCTGGCACAGGAGCGGGGTATTGCGGTGATTGCCAACCGGCCGTTCCAGGGTGGTCGGCTGTTCGACCGGTTCCAGGGCCAGCCTCTGCCCTCCTGGGCTGGCGATGCTGGTTGTGAGAATTGGGCTGAATACTTCCTCAAGTTTATCGTCTCCCATCCTGCCGTGACCTGTGCTATTCCGGCAACAACCCAGGTTGAGCACATGCAGGAGAATATGGGGGCGCAGTTCGGAGCCTTGCCCGACCCGGGGCAACGAAGCGAGATGATAAGGTACCTGGAGGAGCTCTGAATCCATGCGCTGGGACTACTCATTGGCTGATCTGGTCATGTTCACACCCGAGGTCTACCTGCGACTGTTCAGCCGGTTCAATGAGGCGGCCTGGCCCCTGCATCTGCTTGCCCTGCTGGGGGGCCTGGCCATTCCTTTTCTGCTCAGCCGTCCGCTGCCGCTGTTTCGCCACGTGGCCATTGTCCTGCTGGCTCTGGCCTGGATATACACGGGTCTGGGGTTCCTGCTGGAGTATTACAGTCCCATCAACTGGCCTGTTACCTACTTTGCTTATGGCTTCGTAGCCCAGGCCATGCTGATCGGGGCGGTGGCAGGCTGGTGGCATCCGGTGGGTCGTTGGCCATCAGGAGGCGCCAGGGCAGGCATTCTCTGGCTGCTGTGGCTGCTGTGCCTGTTGGGGTTGCCCTGGCTTACCGCCAGCGCTGCTGACAGCTGGCAGGCGCTGTCCCTGTTTGCCATGACTCCCGATGTCACTGTGGTGGCAACACTCCCGGTCCTGCTTCTGGTGCACCGTCGGGTTCGCTGGCTGCTATTGCTCCTGCCCCTGGGCTGGTGTTTTTTCAGTGCCGCTACCCTGCTTGCGCTGGAGACAGCCGGACTCATGGTGGTGCCGGCACTTGGTCTCGTCGCTGGCCTGGTATTGCTGTTCCTGCCCTCGTGGTCGGAACCTGGCTGATGTCAGCCAGGGCCATTCTCAGTCCCAGGCTGGAGCGAAATCGGTGTCAGCAATACGCTCGTTGCGGTCCAGTTTAGCAATGGCGGCTATTTCTTCTGGGCTCAGACGGATATCCAGTGCCTCGAGATTGGCTTTCTGGTGCTCAGGGCGAGTGGAAGAGGGAATAGGCACGATTCCCCGGCTCGCTATCCACGCGATGGCGATCTGCGCCGGGCTGGCATTGTGGTCGCGGCCAATCCGCTGCAGGGTCTCATCCTGCATGACCTTTCCCACGGCCAGTGGCATATAGCCGGTCACCGTAATACCGAGTTTGTGTGCGTGATCCACCACTTTGCGATTGGCGAGAAAGGGGTGCACCTCCACCTGATTGGTAAGTATGGGCGTGTCTTTCAGGATGTCCCTGGCCTGGTCCATCTGGGCACAGGTGAAGTTGGAAATGCCGATATGCTCGGTCAGGCCTTCCCGCTGGGCATCCCGCAGCGCTGTCAGATACTCGCTCATCGGCACTTCGTCGTCAGGGGACGGCCAGTGGATGAGGGCGAGGTCGACATGATCGGTTTTCAGCCGCTCAGTGCTCTGCTTCAGGCTATTGATAAGGTCACTGGCCCTGAGGTTGTCGAACCAGACCTTGGTGGTCAGAAAAATGTCCCGACGGGGAATGCCGCTGGAGGTGATACCGTCACCAACAGCCGCCTCATTGTCGTACATCTGGGCGGTGTCGATGTGGCGATAGCCCAGTGACAGCGCACTTTTGACGGCTTCCCGGGCATCGTCGCCCTTGAGCCGGAAAGTACCCATGCCGATACGCGGTAATTCTTTGAAGGTCATGGCAAGCTCTCCTGAAAGATCAGTATTCACGAGCCCTGGGACAATGGTCAACAGGTCTGTGAGTCAAAGGGGAATGATAATGATCCTATACGTTGGCGCCCTGCGCCCCCCACTTCAAGGGTCGTCGGATTTGACAGGTGTTGAATAACTCCTGCGAAAGCAGCCACTTTATGCCTGCATAACATTGGCGCGCTTCACTGCAGAGCTGACGGTTTTGACCCTGTTGTGAATCGTCTGGAGCCTTTATGCTGGAGCTATCCAATAATATGCTCGAGCCGAGGCCGCGGGAGCCTTCCGACGGGAGTCGGTTTCCGGCGAGTTCCGATAGATAGGGAGTTGATGATGATGCTAAGAGCCCAGTACGACAAGCGGGGGCCAGTGCCCCAGGAGCATATCGAGGCGGTTGAGTCTGAATTGCCGGAACTTAAACAGGGAGAGGCACTGGTAGAAGTACTGGCATCGCCGATCAATCCCTCCGATGTTCTGACGCTGACCGGAGAGTATGGCATGTTACCGTCGCTGCCGGCGGTGGGCGGCAACGAAGGTGTGGGTCGCGTTGCGGCGGTTGGTGCTGGCACCAAAGGCCCTGAGGTGGGCCAGACGGTGCTGTTGCCGGTGGGTATTGGAACCTGGGCAAGTCATGTGGTTGCCGAGGCCCGAAAGCTTGTGCCCCTGCCGAACGAAGCGGACCCGCGCCAGCTTTCCATGATGACGATCAATCCGCCTACCGCGATGCTGATGCTCTCCGAGTTTGTCGATCTGAAGCCCGGCGACTGGGTAATCCAGAATGCCGCCAACTCCGGAGTCGGTGGTTACCTGATCCAGTTGGCAAAGATAAAGGGCTTCAACACAGTTAATGTGGTTCGCCGTGAGTCTGCCATCGAGAGCGTCAAGGCCCAGGGCGGGGAAGTGGTGCTGGTCGACGGCCCCGATCTGCACAAGCGGGTGCGGGAAGCCATTGGCAGCGGCCAGGTGAAGCTGGCTATCGATGCCGTTGGCGGCCCGTCCACAGACCAGATCGCGGATTGTCTCGCCGAGGGTGGCACGCTGGTGAACTACGGCATGATGAGCGGAGAGCCCTGTCACGTTTCACCCCGCAATATCGTATTCAGGAACGTAACGGTAAAAGGGTTCTGGCTGGCCAAGTGGTTTGAAAATGCCAGCCAGGAAGACCAGATGAATGTCTTTGGCCAACTCACCAAGCTGATTGCCACCGGTAAGCTTCAGGCCAGGGTCGCAGGCGAGTATGATGTGGCTCAAATCAAGGATGCAGTGGCGGCCGCAGCCGCCGGCGAGCGAGACGGCAAGATCCTCGTGGTGCCCCGGCACGACTGAGTCGTACCGGGCCGCACCAGGCCCCTCATGGGCGCCGCCTGCCCATCAGACCGGAGAAGAACCATGCTGACAGGTCAGTGCCTGTGCGGTGGCGTAACATTTACCTATCAGGGCCCGCTGGGGCCCATAGCGCTGTGTCACTGCAGTCAATGCCGCCGTGTTCATGGCAGTGCATTTTCTGCCAGTGCCCCGGCCCAGAAGGTTCACTGGCAGTGGCTGGCCGGCACCGAGCTGATCCGGGAATACGAATCCCGGCCGGGCAAGTTCCGTGCTTTCTGTTCTGTCTGTGGCAGTTCGCTTTACAGCCGGGTCGATGCCATTCCGGGCATCCTCAGGGTGCGTACCGGCCTTATCAACGAGCCACTCAACAAATCGCCTGCAGCCCATGTTTTTGTGGGCTCAAAATCCGACTGGTTCGAAATTACCGACGCCATTCCCCAATATGACAAGCTGGAGCGGACCAACGACCCGCACTGACCGGTCTGTGGACCTGCCGACCGGAAACTGGAACCCAGAACCCAGAACCCAGAACCCAGAACCCAGAACCCAGAACCCAGAACCCAGAACCCA
>NZ_JAAMPF010000019.1 GCF_011074795.1 Marinobacter salicampi | reverse complement strand
CATGCACCGGATGCCATAACCTCCGCTTCGCTGCGGTTCTGTCACCGGTGATGGCTGGCGTTAGGAGTATCTGCAGTGCCAATTAAGCAAGAGTTCTGGGCAGCACCTAGTTCTTCAAAGACGCTGGTGGTCTTTGGGCTTTTCTTAGTTATTGTCTTCCCTTTCTATGGATTAATTAAGTTGGGGACAAGCACGACAGCCATAGTGTCTGTGGTGTTATTTTCTCTAGTTCCTGGCTTATGTTTAATAAATAGCGGTAGGAAAATAAAGGTCAATCCGATTCTTATTTTGACCGATTCTAATATCACAATAAAATCTCCTTTCAACAAAGACAAAACAGTGCAATTCACTGAAGTTAAATCTATAGAAAACGATATAAATCAGGGCTTAATCCTTAAGGGTTTTGGTCGTTTCAGCTCCTCAAGGATTCCGGTAAAAATGCTTTTACCCGAGGACAGGATCAAGCTAGTGGAGCTTTTAAATGCATCTATCAAAAGCTCCTAACAAGTCGCTTTTGCCGGAAAATTTCTCCACCGCTTCGCGGCTACAAAATTGTGGCAAAGCTCTACGTTAGGTAACAAGCAGAAGACAGCAACCATGAAGATTCCTTTTCCGCTCGAACAGAAAGATTATTTTGTCTATTGGGTTATGGGCGGTTGCATACTTTTTGCGGGGAGCTCTGCATTCGTAAACCTGAAATTCGCCATTATATTTCTCGCTTCAAGTATCGTTGGCCTGCCCGCGCTTTTGCTTTACTTTACTCAAAAGGCACGAGGTGTGGCTGGCAGTTTCGTTAAGCTTCTGAGCTTGCTGATTTATCTTTCCGTCGCAGAGTCTGTGATTGTGCCGGAGCTCACGAATGCAATATTACGAGTTGTTACCTAACCAGTCGCTTTTGCCGGACAATTTCTCCACCGCTTCGCGGCTACAAAATTGCCGCAAAGCTCTACGTTATGCATAGGGAGTAAATGCATGGTCTTCGAGCTACCTGCACCGGAATTGCAAGGCTCTGAGTCATTGGTTGGCTGTATTGAGAGTCGGCGCAGCGTGAGGCAGTACACGAAGGCGCCGCTACCTATAGGTGTTTTGTCCCAATTGCTTTGGGCGGCCCAAGGAGTAACAGGGCCAGGCCAAAAAAGAGCAACTCCATCGGCGGGTGGCTTATACCCACTGCATCTACAAATTGTGGTACAGCGTGTATCGGCGCTTGAGCCCGGTAACTATGAGTATAAGGCTGGTAGCCATTCGTTGAAGCAAGTTGGTGACCGTGTTCCGAAAGAGGCAATGCACGAGCTAGGAATTGGCGATCAACCGTGGTTGAAAGAGGCGGCTATCGTCATCGGGGTTTCAGCGAAACTCGGGGATGCGGTTAGGCACTTTGAATCTCAGCCACCCCAGGGAGAGCGCGGTGCTAGCTATGTATATATGGAAACTGGAGCTTTAGCACAGAATGTTCATCTCCAGAGTACGGCTCTTGGGGTTGGTTGTGTTCTGGTGGCCGGCTTTGATGATGCAAGGGTCAAGGAAGCATTGAGATTACCCTCAAACATGGAACCAACGGCACTGCTGTGTATTGGGCAACGGCGGGATATTTAACAGTGCATAACAATACGCGTCACTGATCTGGCCTTGACGCTGGTACGGCAGCGCCGTATATTTTGGCAATGCTATTCATCGAAACCTCAACGTTCACCAAGCTATTGCCGAACTACCTCACGGATGAGGAATATCGTGGGCTTCAAACCTACCTTTTGCAGAAGCCGGATGCCGGGGATCTAATCAAAGGCTCAGGTGGCGTTCGTAAGGTTCGATGGGCACCAGCGGGTTCTGGAAAGAGCGGTGGCATCAGAGCAATTTATTACTGGAAGAAGTCTGACCACGAGATATGGATGCTCACGCTGTACAGTAAATCAGAGCGCGCCAGCATTCCTGGCCATACGCTCAAGCAGATAGCGGAGGCAATCAAAAATGGGTGACAGGAACCTTGGGGCAGAGATTCTTGACGGTATCAATGAAATCAAGCAGTTCAAGAAGGGTAAATTGGCTCTACGAACGCATGAGCTTTCAGAACCTTCACCGCCCAAAGAGATCAGGCTGAAATTGCACATGTCGCAGTCAGCATTTGCCGGCCTTATGGGCGTGAGTGTGCGAACCCTTCAGGATTGGGAACAGGGTCGGCGCGAACCGCAGGGTCCTGCGCTTGCGCTTCTGCGCATTGCTGAGCAACACCCGGAAGTTTTTAGTCAGCTTCACTGACCAAAGTGAGGTGTAACCAGGCCATGCACCGGATGCCAAAACCTCCGCTCTGGTTTTGTCACCGGTGATGGCGGGCGTTAGCTATTGAGTACAAAAAGCACACAATGTGCTATTCTTTAACCCATGAAACCGATCACATGGAACCCAGAGAAGAATAAGCTTCTCCAAGCAGAAAGGAGCGTCTCTTTCGAGGATGTGGTTTTGCATATCTCGGTTGGAGGCATACTGGATACGTTCGAGCATCCGAGTCAGGAGCGATATCCAGGGCAACAAATTCATGTGATTGAGATAGAGGGGTATGCGTATTTGGTGCCCTTTGTGGAGTCAGAGGATGAAGTTTTTCTGAAAACGATCATCCCGAGCAGGAAAGCAACCAAAACCTATTTGGGAGGTCCAAAATGAGTAGGCGGGATAAAGAAGAGCAGGAAATTCTGGATGCATTTGATGCGGGAGAGCTGCAGCGGTCGCCAGATAGTGAGGATAGGAAAGCACGGCATCAACAGTATGCTGAGGCGATGTTTAAGAAGGATGCCCGTATCAATATCAGGCTTTCTTCCAAGGATCTTCGTGGTCTTCAGAAGAAAGCTCTGGCCGAGGGTATTCCATACCAAACACTTGTTGCCAGCATCCTCCACAAGTATGTCGAAGGTCGCTTGCATGAAGATCGATAGCTAACCAGGCCATGCACCGGATGCCAAACCCTCCGCTGCGCTGCGGTTTTGTCACCGGTGATGGCGGGCGTCAGGGGAAAGGAGTTTATCCGTGGGCACATATAAGACGGAACAGCTCAAGTGGCTCTACGGTGGCTTCGCAGGAGTTTGTCTCGCTTTTTTTCTGACCATTCTGGGCACAGGCCAGCCGATTGACTCTTCTATTCCATTATTCTTCTCAGCCATGGGCTTTGGTATTTGTTTCCCGATTTTCACCGTCTTCACACTTGTGCATGTGATGTTTCTTGAAGAGCAACGGTCTGCGGTAGAAGTGGACGAGGCATTGTCAGTGAGATGGGTCCAACTCTTGACGCAACTCACAATGCTGGTTTTCTGTATCTCTATCGTGCTTATGCTTTTCCACATCTCAGTAACTCTGGGGGTGATCTGTCTTATTAGCACGATCTTAATTCTGTTCGTATTCAAGAAGTTCCGTGGGGCGCTGCATGACATGCCCTAACCAAGCCATCAAATTCGTTACGGCCGCAAAAAGCGCGGCCTCCACCGGGCTGTCTACGCGTTGCTTCGGCAGCCGTTTATGGCGGCGTTATGTGTACAGAAATTCCAGCTTGGAGGTCGGTAATGGAAGATGATTTTGAACTCAAGATGAGCCCCCTCTGCCAGAAACTGACCGCTGACGGCAAAACCGTCGAAGTGGAAATTTACCGTGGCGACAAAGGTGGCTGGCTTTTAGAAGTGGTGGATGAGTTTGGAACTTCCACGGTATGGGACGACGAATTCGATACAGACCGCGCAGCCTTGGAAGAAGTACAGGCCACCATCAGGGAGGAAGGTATTGATGCTTTGATCGGCATTGACTCAGGCCTCGGTGAAACAGACACATAACCAGCCACTGCACGGGACCATTTCTCCGCCGTTCCGCGGCTACAAACTTGCCCGTGGGTTCGAACGTTAAATCTACTTTGTTTCAACTAAAGAGGAGTTATGAGCGAGAAAAATCAAGAATTAATCATGCTTTATGATTTCACCGGTTCGAGAATTGCTGAATTTAAAGCCCAGCAATGGGCTATCACGAACTATGGGGCTGTAATTTATGCCTCTATAGTCTCATCAAAAAAATTGATTGGAGACATATCTACTATAGAGATTGCTTTCTTAAATCTCTTGGCCTTTATCGTGATGGTTATTGGAATCTGGCTCATAAAAGGTTTCTCTGAATCGATCAAAGAAAGACAAAAATGTCTAGCCGAAATAAGGAAAAAATTTGGTGAAGAGTTTATTTTTGTCTGGAGTGGGGGGAGCTCTAAAGTGCCCAATGATGGCTCAAAACCCAAGACTGTTTTGAGATATTTTCATAAATTTATATTAATGTTCGGTTTTATAATAACTACTCTCCTTTTGTGGAGAATCTGATTTTATCTTATTTAACAAGCCGCATCAGTACGCGGCCGCCGGACGCCACTGGCGTGGCGCCCCTGTGCTTGGCGTTAGGGCTTGTCGCATCGAGAAGCCGGGACAAATTTATTTATGGCCTGCAAAGCAGCCGAAAATAGTTCTGTCCGGGTTTTTCGCATTCATTTCGAAAAATATCTATCAAACAAGAGCTATCCAACAACCATGACGAGAAAGACATTAGGTTTAACCCGGAAACGCAATAAAGACGCTAAACCAGTGGCTGAGGAAGCCGAAGCTATGGTTGAGGGTGAGGCTGATTCACAAAAACGTTTTTTAAACGGTGTGGTTATCAATCCAACGCCGGGGATTCGCTTGGAGTCAGGTTCAGAAAAACTCACGGTGCGTGCGATGGATTTGATCACGCCGATCGGAATGGGGCAGCGAGGTTTGATAGTTGCACCGCCGGGGTCTGGAAAATCGACGATTTTAAAAGATATTTGCCAAGCGGTGGGGAAGGCGTATCCCGAGATTAAACTTTACGCGTTATTGGTAGATGAGCGGCCCGAAGAGGTCACTGATTTTAAGCGCAGCGTCCCGGCTGAGGTACACGCTTCTTCTTCGGATGAAAGCTATGCTCATCACGTTCGCGTTGCCGATGAGCTTCTTGATATCGCCCGCCAACAAGCTGGCGAGGGTCACAACGTCATGATTGTGATTGATTCTCTCACGAGGCTTTCGCGTGTGCATAATGCGGAGCGAAAGAGCAGCGGTCGTACTATGACTGGCGGGATTGATGCTCGAGCGATGGAGATCCCGCGGAGGCTGTTTGGCGCTGCACGAAACCTTGAGAATGGCGGCTCGCTTACCATTTTGGCAACCGTTTTGGTTGATACCGGCAGCCGTATGGACCAGGTTATATTTGAGGAATTTAAGGGCACGGGGAACATGGAGCTGGTTTTATCAAGAGACGTTGCGAATCAGCGAATCTTCCCCGCGCTGGATATTTCGAAAAGCAGTACACGCCGTGAAGAGCTGCTGTTAGATCCAAAAGATTTAGACAAAATAAGAGCGTTGCGCCGGGCGCTTAGCGGTCTCAAACCGCTAGAGGGTACAAAAAAACTGGTTGAGCTGCTTGAGAAGTACCCCACAAATGCCGAGCTTCTGAAAAACATTCCCGGGGCGCCCGTCGATTGAATCCGCGCTAAGGGGACCGGGCGTTAAGTGTTTTCACGGAGGAAACTGTGAGCAAGTATCATATTGCGCAACTCAACATTGCCACGCTATTGGCACCGATAGATTCGCCGCAGCTTTCGGATTTTGTCGCGAATCTCGATCGAATCAATGCGCTGGCAGATAACTCCCCCGGTTTTGTCTGGCGGCTACAAACCGAAGATGGTGATGCTACCGGCATTGACTATTTCGGCTCCGATAAAATCGTGAATCTTTCCCTCTGGGATTCGGTCGAGGCTTTACATAATTACGTTTACCGGTCTGCCCACGTTGAGATAATGCGCCGCAAGAAAGAGTGGTTTCAGAAAATGGGAGAGGCATATACGGTGCTTTGGTGGGTGCCTGCCGATCACATTCCGTCAATCGAAGAGGCGGCGCAAAAGCTGAGCATTTTGCGAGAGCATGGCCCAACCGCAGAGAGTTTCACATTCAAGAAAGCATTCCCGGCTTCCAGCGAACTAGCCAGTGTGCCAACTGATACTTGGGGTGGTGAATGTCCAGCCACTTAACACATCAATTAAGTTCGTTCCGGCCTGCGGCCTCCACCGGACGCCCCTGTCGGACCGACGCTTATTATCGGCCACATGGACTCCCCTGCGGTCAAGCAACGCCATTTGAATTCGAAGCACGGGGATCATCTAGCATTACTGGCTTCGTTAATTGAACAGTCTGAAGAATCGATACTTTGCTCGAGTTGGATCAAGCCGAAGGAAATCCAGGCAGCCTGGTTTTACTCACCTTTACCAGAGAAAGCACTGTTTACGCAGCTCTATATGAGAAGGCGTCAGACCTGGCGCACCACAGCGTTTCCATGGGTTTTTGACCATACACGAGTGCGTTTGGTAAACCTGATCATTTACTGGGTTTAATGCCTGCCACCCCGGCGGGATGTTATCGTTGCCGCTGTAGAAGTTATCCCCTGTTTAAAACCACCGGATCGGCGCACTGAGACTGATGATTTTTGCCCTTCATCAAAAGAGACTGCTGCCCGCGCTCATCATGCTGTTCGCACTGGCAACCGTGTCCCTATCGGTGGCTGGGGAGGCTTTATCTCATGGCGTGGCCGGGCTGGGAAGCGATTCCTGGCCGGAACTCAACGACCATTACGATGGTCACCATGGGCACGGGCATAGCCATGATTTTGATGAAGAGCCAGACGCTGCCCTTCATCACGACGCCGGCAATCATACCCACGAGACCCTCGACCAGCTGGCGGTTCCGCTTATTACCCAGAGCTACACTGCGCTCCGGCAACCCGTTCCCTTTGCCGGTGACTCTCCCCGGGGTTTAAGTTTCCGCCTTGAACGCCCCCCCAAAGCACGCCTCCCTAGCTGATTCCGGCCGCTGACGCGGTCCATGAAAACAAATTCAATTTTGGAGCCTTTATGTTGTCAAGCTTGCTTGACGGTTGCCGAAGTTCGCCCTTGGCGGACGGTAGCCGTCGTCTCTTCTGGCTACTCCTGACACTCTGCCTGATGGGCCTGAGTACAGATCTTCTGGCCCACGCGGTCGCCCAGGGTGACAAGGGATACATCCAGGAAATTACCGGCGCAAACCTTATTGCGTTCATCTACCTCGGCGCCAAGCACATGGTCACCGGTTATGACCACCTGCTGTTCCTGCTGGGGGTAATCTTCTTCCTCTATAAAATGAAGCACATCGCGATCTATGTGACCCTGTTTGCGCTGGGGCATTCCACCACGATGCTGCTGGGTGTGTACTTCAACGTCGGCATCAACAGCTACCTCATTGATGCGATTATCGGGCTCTCTATCGTATACAAGGCCCTCGACAACGTCGGCGCCTACCAGCGCTGGTTCGGATTCCAGCCCAATACCAAGGCCGCGACGCTCATATTCGGGTTGTTCCACGGCTTTGGCCTGTCCACCAAAATCATCGAATACGACATTTCGCCGGATGGGCTGATACCCAACCTTCTCGCCTTCAACGTCGGAGTGGAAATCGGACAGCTGATCGCCCTGGCCATGATCCTGATTGCCATCAGTTTCTGGCGTAAAACAGGCAGCTTCTATCGCCACGCCTACACCGCTAACGTCACCATGATGAGTGCAGGCTTCCTGCTCTTCGGTTACCAGCTAACCGGTTACTTCGTCGCCTGATTCTGGAGATTCACTATGTACAACACCGATAGTCCAAGCCATGCAGAATTGCCCAGCACCGCGAAGCTGATCCGATCCACCGTCCTTGCAGCCATCGTGGCCCTGGTTCTGCTGGTTACCGTGGTCATGCCCGCTGAATATGCCCTCGACCCGACTGGCGTGGGCCGAATACTGGGGCTCACAGAAATGGGCGAGATCAAGGAACAGCTTGCCGAAGAAGCCGCCGCAGACGAGGCAGCCCAGGTGGTAGCTGCGCCCTCCCCGGTTAAGCAGCAGGCACCTGAAGCAGCAGAACCCGCTGCTACTGAGCCTGTCGCGGAAGCAGCCCCGGAACCTGAGGTCGCAACCGTTGAGGAACAACCGGCAAAAGAACCGGCACCGGCGGAATCGCAGTGGAACGATGAAGTGCGCATCGTGCTCACGCCAGGAGAAGGCACCGAGTACAAGCTCACCATGGAAGAAGGCGCGGTCGCCCGTTTTTCCTGGGAATCTGAAGGAGGCCCCATCAATTTTGATACCCACGGCGACGGCAGCGGCCAGTCGATCTCCTATGAAAAAGGCCGTGGCGTGCCTGAGGACGAAGGCGAACTTGTCGCCGCGTTTACCGGCAACCATGGCTGGTTCTTCCGCAACCGGAACGACAGTGACATCACCCTGGTGCTTCGAACCGCCGGCGAGTATGGGCAGCTCAAGAAGATGTTGTGATTTGATGGTTTAATGCCAGCTGAAATGTGCGGGTTTGTAATAAAACTGTCCGGAAGGATGGAGAGCGATATCTAGGTTGGCTTTACCGACATCGACACCGATATTAACTGAGGTTTGGATTTCTGTGGGGTTCATAATAAGCTGACTCTGCCTTGCTATACGGGCTCGAGGCCCCGATGACTGTAAGAGTTATCGCTTGATAGTCGTGCAGCGCTACGCACTTCTTACCGGTCTCTCAAATGAGGAGCCTGCCAACATCGAGCTGCTGCATGAAGGCCCCCAGCGGCGACTGGGGGTGGGCCTCAATTTACCCAAGCACGGCAGAAATTATCCATACAAGGCCAGTCACGGCGACGCCCACTACATGGCGATTGCGGCTTCGCCTCCATTCCCTGGCCGCGCATGCTGGCTGGCGCTAGCAAGATGCCAATAGGCACACACTCTGCTAGACTCGCCTCATGAAGCAAATTAACTGGAATGCTGAAAAGAACCAGCAGTTGATGAGCGAGCGCGGAGTTTCCTTCGAAGATGTCCTGTTTGCTCTTCAGTCTGGTGGTTTACTTGATGATGGACCTCACCCCAACAGGGACAAGTGTCCGAATCAACGCCTACTTGTGGTTCGGATTGACGAATATGCCTGGCTGGTGCCGTACGTCGAGAATGATGGAGAGATCTTTCTCAAAACGGTCATCCCCAGTCGCAAGGCCACCAAGACATTTCTAGGGGGGTAGTATGGCCAAGACCAAATTAGATCCTGAAGAGCAAGAGCTGTTGGAGGCTTACGAATCCGGAGAGTTCGAGTCAGATCTGGATGCCGATCGTCGGGAGTACCTGACGAAGGCAGCGGAAGAAACGTTCAAGAAAGACAAGCGGATAAATATAAGCATCTCCAGTCGCGACCTGGAGGCACTTCAACGTCGGGCACTGGAAGAGGGACTTCCTTACCAGTCCCTGGTTTCCAGTGTCCTACACAAGTATGTCTCCGGCGGCCTCAAGGACATCTCTGCTAAGAAGTCAGGCCAGCGGACGCGCTAACGCGCGCCGCTGCCTTCTGCGTTAGAAATCAGGGAGAGATCGAGGTGATTGCTCGAATTTGGAAAGGATGGACCACTCATGAAAATGCCTCGTTCTACGAAGAGCTTTTCGAGAATACTGTTCTCCCAAAAGTTACCCAGGGAGTGGACGGATACATCCAACAAATAAATCTGTCCCAGTTTTCTGATGCCGAATTCACAACTATATTCTGGTTTGAATCGCTTGAAGCGGTAAAAAACTTTGCCGGTCCAAACTTTGAGCAGGCAGTAGTCCCGGAGCAAGTAAAGGCACTTATGTCGCACTACGAGGAAACCGTCCATCACCATGACGTTGCTTTGTAAGTTTCTAACAAGGCACAAATTCCGGCCTGCGGCTCACCGGACGCCCTTGTCAGGAGCCGTTTATTGCTGCCTTTACATGGTGAAGGCAGCCTTATGATTTTGGTGAAACTGAGGGATCTTTATCGGCAAGATAAAGCGGCTGTCATGGCAATGCTTCGAGATCCTGAGGTAATGAGATTTCTTGGTCCTCGTCGTACTCTGACAGAAGATGAGGCGGGTTCGTGATTTGAGAGTGCGCTCGCTAACCCGACCCGGTTCGCCATCGCCGAGGCTGATCTGATGAATTCATCGGGTTTTGCAGCATTAAACAAATAGATGATGTTTTCGATTTCAGCTACTTCATCAGGTCGGAATTTTGGAGCAACGACATAGCTGCCAGGGCGTGTAAGCTGAAAACCGGGGCAGATCTATTTTTTACCTGAACAATGCCAAGTTGTTGCTTCAAAATAAGTCTGTCCCAGTTTTTAGGGGACGGCTACAGCATTACCGCTTCGCCCTCATTCCCTAGCCGCGCGTGTTGGCAACGTCAGCTGAGATTGCCTCTCCCGAGCAGTGATACTATAGTGTCACTATTAGTCTGATTTAGGGTGAGCCCATGAAAGTTGAGCTTGTTACGAACCTCAAGCGCCAGGCCACAAAGATTCTGGCAGATCTGCACTTATCTAAAGAGCCGATACTGATCACGGAGCATGGTCGGCCATCGGCTTACCTTGTCGATGTGCAGGATTACGAGTTTATGCAGCGCCGACTTGAGCTGCTTGAAGGACTCTCCCGGGGAGAGCGTGCTGTACTTGAGGGAAGAACGTACAGCCAAAATGAGGCCAGGGAGAAAATGAGTAAATGGCTGAAGTAACCTGGACAGAGCCCGCCCTTCAAGAACTGGATGCCATCGCTGAGTACATTGGTCTGGATAATCCTGCTGCCGCACGTCATCTGGTCCAGGAAGTTTTCGATAAGACCGAGCGTTTGGAAGATTTCCCCCAATCCGGACGGATTCCTCCGGAGCTCCCTAATTCGGTATACAGGGAGGTAGTGGTCCCACCGTGTCGCATTTTTTATCGTGAGGATGAGCAGCGGGTTCTCGTCCTCTATGTTATGCGAGAGGAGCAGCAGCTTCGTGCATACATGCTTGGGAACAGCTAACCAGGCGCGTCAATCGGATGCCTTTGTCTCCGCTTCGCTGCGTCAAAGTTACCATTGCGTTCCAACAAATAAGTCTGTCCCAGTTTCACGCGCTATACGAGAAAAAGGGCTTTTCGGCGTGAACCCTCCCCTCGCATGCAGGAGTGGGAGCAGGGGCGACGTAAACCTTCGGGGCCAGCAAAGGCGCTTATCGAGATTGCGTTTCGCTATCCAGAGGTTATTCGGGAAGACCTCGAACTCAGGGGTTAACAAGGAGGTCAACGGGACGCCAACTACGCTTCGCTCCGTTCGCGCCTATTACCCTTGGCGTTAGCGGCTAAGGAGGGTTCCGTGCCGAGTGTACTCATAGAAACCAGGCAGCAATATTCTGCTGAAGTTGAATCTGCAATCATGGAAACAGTGCATGCCGCATTGCGGGATGCATTCCAAATTCTTCCGGGGGATAGGAACGTCCGCTTGCTAGTACATGAACCGAATAGGTTTGAGTGCCCCCCAGATAGGCAAAAGCCAGAATTCTATACCCACATCAGCATCGACTGCTTCGCAGGAAGATCTTTGGAAGCTAAGAGGCTGCTGTACACGAGTATAGTAGATAACCTGGTTCAATTTGGTATTCCTAAGGACCATGTAAAGATCATGCTCAGAGAAGTTACAGCGGAAAACTGGGGTATCAGAGGAGGTCAGGCAGCGTGTGACGTTGATCTTGGCTTTCAGGTAAATGTGTAGCTACAGCGCTAACAAAACGCAGCACTTGTCCCGCCGATCACCGGACTCGCTGCGCGGCGTTAAATCAGTAGTGATACCGAAGCTGAGCGAGAAACATCGCCTGTACACCGACCGATTTTCCGCCGTGCTGCTACCCCAAACCGGCGCGTCAGCCAGGTCGTTACGTGAAAAGGAGGCAAAGTGATTCGAGTCGTCTACTGTTGGAAAGTAAAGGAAGAGAGCTTTGCGAACTTCAAAGAGGTCTGGACTCGTACTACGAACAAGATACACGAGACTGTGCCAGGGGCATTGGGAAGCTTCATGCTCCGTAGTGCAGAAGATAGAACTGAAGTTCTGACAGTAGCGAAGTGGGATTCGGTAGAAAGCTGGAAGGCCTTCTGGGTGGCAGAGAACCCGTCGGAGATGCTCGGCATGCGGGAGATCGGCGAGCGTATTTCAGTGACGGTATACGATGAAGTCGACGACTTTACACGTTAACGCCCGGAGAGTAACCCGCCAACGATCGTTTACCTACCCCTAACCAGAGACCGTTATCGGCAGCACCTGCGTTCCGGTATGCCGCAAAGCCAAGCGTTAGGACAAAAAGGAAGCAAGCATGAGCCCTGTTCCCGAAGGATTCGGACCATTGTCTCGGACAAGCCCGCTCACTGAATTGCTCGGTCCCATCTATCAGAAAGTCGATTCCTCCGGTCTGGTTATTGGGCTTTTTGCAGAAGAGAAGCATTGCAACGCTCGGGGCTTGGTCCACGGGGGTGTTCTGGGCACACTTGCCGATATTGCCATGGGCTACAGCGCGGCATTCTCAACCGAACCGCCGACGCCGATGGTTACAACCAGCCAGACGATTGATTATGTGGGCAAGGCAGAAAAGGGAGACTGGCTTGAAGTTCACACAGACGTACAGAAGGTGGGGCGGAGTGCAGCTTTCGCCAACTGCTATTTCCACGTGGGTTCCACGCGCATAGCGAGAGCCAGCGCCGTGTTCAGCGTGGTAGCCTCCTGAGTCAGACGCGCCGCGCGTAGAAGGCGTCATGCAGAGGGCGTAGACGCAGGGTCTTTCAGCTACCTGCACCACGATTGCAAGACTCTGAGTCACTGGCAGGCCAGGCATACACTCAACACGGAGAATAACAATGTTGCTCAAAGGTTCATGTCACTGCGGTAGCGTGGGTTTCTCGGTTAAGTCTCCTCATCCTTATCCATTCAATCGCTGTTACTGCTCGATCTGCCGGAAGACTGCCGGCGGTGGTGGGTATGCGATCAATCTGGGGGGCGACTACGGGACGCTAAAGATTGATGGGAAAGACCATATCAGTGTTTTCCGGGCAAGAATCGAAGATCCCGAGACCGGAAAAAAGGAAGAGAGCCCCGGACAGAGACATTTCTGCAAAAAGTGTGGAAGCGCTCTGTGGCTATGGGATCCGCGATGGCCAGATCTCGTACTCCCATTTGCCTCGGCGATAGATACTGAACTGCCGGCACCTCCAGAGCACGTGCATATGATGTTGGGTTCCAAGCCCAATTGGGTTGAACCTCACGTCGGTCCAAAGGACCAGAAATTTGAGGAGTACCCGAAAGAGTCTCTTGCGGATTGGCATCGACGGCTAGGGCTTGAGAAACCGGATGCCTAACCGAAGGCCATGCGCTAGACGATCTGGTCAGGTCTGATTTTCGTGGTTGGCGCTGCCGCAAGCGTTACCTTTCACTGCCAAGAGGCCAAGTCATTGCCTGAGCTGAAAACCGTCGGTCTTTTCCTGGTCACTGCATTGGCAGAGATCGTAGGTTGTTACCTGCCTTACCTCTGGCTTCGCGAGGGCAAATCCATCTGGCTTCTGGTGCCGGGTGCGCTGAGTCTTGCCGCCTTTGCCTGGTTGCTGTCGCTTCACCCTACCGCTGCCGGGAGGGTCTACGCGGCTTATGGGGGCGTCTATATCTTTTCAGCGATCGTATGGCTTTGGGCCGTCGATGGCATCCGGCCAACCGCCTGGGATCTGGTTGGCTCGGCCGTAGCGCTGGTGGGTATGGCGATCATCATGTTTGCACCGCGCACCACGTAACCAGCCGTAGTAATCGTTCCCGGCCTGGGAGTCCGCCACCGCCGACAAAAAGAGTCGTCTCATGAACGGCGCTCCGTACATCAGCGTGTTACAGCCAGCAAAGAAGGACCTCATCCATCCCGCAAAAGTAGCGCCGGATTAAGCCGCATGGCCCTCAGTGTTGGCAGTAGTCCACCCAGCAGGGCCAGGGCACTGACCGCGCCCGCCACCAGCATGCCCAGCCACCACAGGTCTCCGGCCGGCAGTTTCAGCGCCAGATTTGCCACTGGCAGGGCGATCAGCGCCCCGAGTGCAGTGGCGAATACGGTAGCGAGCAAGGTCAGCAAGCCGGTTTCCAGCAGCATGGACAGGCGGATGGCCTGGTGCCGGGCGCCCAGGCAGTGCAGCAGGTTGGCCTCGTAGAGCTGCCGCCTGCGGCTGACGCTCACCACACTCGACAACACCAGCAGGCTTGCCAGAAGGCTGACACTGGCAACCGCTGCCAGGCCGGCGGCGGCCTTGTTGAGCAGGTCACCGGCGGTCTCCAGCCAGTCTGCGGTGCGCAGGGGGATCACGTTGGGGATGTTTCGGGCCAGCCACTGCTGGGACGCCTTTGCCGCCTCATCGCTCTGGTAGACCGCGCCCACGTACAGGCTGATCAGGTCGTCCAGAGCGCCGTCCTGAAGAATGCCTTCGAACCAGAACCGGGTCTGCAAGCCTTTCTGGCGGTAGATGGCGCGGATCTCGGCGGTTACGGGCTGGTCCTGGGCGGTAAACTCAACCTGGTCACCGACACTCAGGCCCAACTGGTTAGCCTCGCGGTCCTCCATGGCCATGAAGGCGGGCTCGCCTTCCGGTGCGGGTGCCTGCCACCACTCCCCTGCCACCAGCTCCAGGCCTTCCGGGTTACCTGACAGGTAGGTGAGCTTGTACTCATCGCCCATGGCCTCACGTCTGGCCCTGGAGTCGTCCGCGAGCGCGTCTGCGATCGGTGTCCCGTTGATTCCAGCCAGCCGTGCCCGAACCAGGGGCAGAAGCTCTGCCCTGCTGGCGGGGTCGAGGGATTCCAGGCCGGATTCAAGGGTAGCCATCTGGTCCGGGAATACCTCGTATAGAATCAGGGCGGGTGATTCCGCGGGGATGGTGGTTTCCAGCGCACGCAGAAGGGTGGCGACGATCAGGGTACAGGCCACCACCAGAGTTAGCGCTGTGCCCAGGGAAAGCAGGGTTGCCCGTAGCGGCGAATCCGGCCTGTGGAGATTGGCGAGCGCCAGCCTGCGGGCAAAGTTTCGGTCAGCGAAGCCGCCTTGCTCCAGGGCCTTGGCGCCACGGCGCAGAGCCTTGATCAGACCTTCCAGCAAACCCCAGAGCAGGACCACGGCCAGCAGGAACGCAAAGCCAAGGGGCGGCGACGGCAACCAGAAAAGCACGGCGCTGATGTAGACCGCAAGTAGCAGGTAGCTGGCTATCCGCCAGCTGCGGGGCTCGTGGCGGGCGGCCTGAACCTGGCCTCGGAACAGCCCGGCCGGTGAGGCCGCAAGGGCTCTTGCCAGCGCCGGCAAGGCAAAGACATAGGCCGTCAATACCGCAAACAGCCAGCTCAGGAGCAACGGCACGAACCACAGGGCTGCCCCACTTCTGTCAGCTCCGCCCGCTCCGGACGCCGCAAAGGCATCGCCGGCCAGAATGATGGCCAGGGCGGAAAGCCCCAGCCCGATGGCGCCGCCAATGAGGCCGGCCAGGCTGCCCAGGATGCCGATCTGTAACAGGTAAATGGCCACGAGAGGGCGGCGCCGCAGGCCCAGGGTCTGGAGGGTGGCGATGGTGCCCAGCTTCTCGTCCAGATAGGCATGGATGCTGCTGGCCACGCCCAGGCCGCCAATGAACAGGGTGGTGAAGGCGATGAGGATCAGTGCCGTGGCAATCTGGTCAAGCCGCTCAGACAGCCGCTCGCTGCGCTCCGCAAAGGTGGTGGTGTCCCAGTTAGTGTCCGGGAAGGCCTGTTCGAACTCTTCCAGCCAGACGTTGAGATCCTGGTCGGTCTGGAGCCGGTATTCGTAGTCGACGCGGCTGCCCGGCCTTATCAGGTTGGTTGCCTCCAGCGCCTGCTCGGAAATCATGATCGGCAGGCCGCGCCAGTTGGCCCTGAGGTTGCGGTCCGGCTGGGCTTCGATCAGCCCGCTGATACGGAAAGTCGCCGCGCCGATCTCGATCCGATCACCGATGGACTGGTCCAGGCGTTCCGCCAGCATGGGGTCAACGATGGCGCCCCAGAGACCGTCCTTCTGCGCGGTGAGTTCGGTACGTGGCTGGTCCGGGGTCAGTTGCAACTCGCCGTAGAGTGGGTAGGCGGCATCCGGAATCAGTATCTCAGCCCTGAAAAACCCGCCTCCGTCACTGCCGCTGACCATGGTGTCGAATTCCCGCACCAGTGAGACGCGGCCGGTGCGACCTATCCACTGTAGCACCTCGTCTGGCAAAGGCTCGTTGGCGTCCAGTTGGACGTCGCCCCCCAAAAGGGCCCGGGTGTCGGCCAGCAGGCTCTGCTCAATGACCCGGTAGAGGCTGGCGGTGGCAGCCACCAGGGTGACCCCAAGAATGAGGCAGGCAAGAAAGACCTTGAGGGCCGAGAGGCGGGAGCGCAGGTCGGTGACTGCAAATTTCAGCATCCACAGCGGTCTGGCGGCGGTTTCAGATTTCATACAGGCGCCCGCCTTCCATCCTGACACGGTGCTGGCAGCGCTCGGCGACTCGCTCGTCATGCGTCACCAGTACCAGGGTGGACTTGCTCTGCCTGTGGAGATCGAACAGCAGCGAAAGCACTTTTTCACCGGTTTCCTGGTCCAGGTTGCCGGTGGGTTCATCCCCCAGCACAAGGCTCGGCTGGTGCACCAGGGCCCTAGCAATGGCCACTCGCTGTTGCTCGCCACCGGAGAGCTGACCCGGGTAATGCTGCAGCCGATGGCTCAGGCCTACAGCGTCGAGCATGGCGAGGGCCTGTTCGCGGGCGTTGCCCTGCCCGGCAATTTCCAGCGGCAGGCTGACGTTACCCAACGCGGTCAGGCCAGGCAGCAGATGGAACGACTGAAAGATGATGCCAAGATGCTGGCTACGCCAGTCGGCCAGGGTATTGGAATCCATTTCGCCAAGTCGCTGGCTGCCAACCAAGATCTCGCCCCTGACCGGCCGTTCGAGGCCGGAGAGCAGCAGAAGCAGCGAGGTTTTGCCGCTGCCAGAGGGGCCTGTAATGGCCAGTGTCTCTCCCGGCGGGACCTTGAGCGAGGCATTGTTGAGTACTGACACGGTACCTGACTCGGTTGGGTAGGCCAGGTGAATATCACTCATTTGGACGCTGGTGGACACTGAGGCACCTTTTTGCTTACGGATGGGGTGGAACGGTCTGGCCAAACAGAGCTGGCTGAACAGGTTTCGCCGGACAAGTCTGCCGACCCGGCAGTGATCAATACAGGTTAATCATTATTAATTCAGCAAGCTGACGGACAAATCAGAGTACGAGTGTTTTTCCAGACTGGCGCACAGTATGTGGCTTCGAGCCGCGCCTGCAACCATGAGGCTCCCATTAGGACCATCACCTAGCGCCGGCATTATGGGCCGTTCATGGGCGATAACCGGCGGGCAGAAAAGCCTTTTCAGCTGTGCCAGGGTCAAGGAAACATGGCGGCTTTCAGCAGTTTGGTCCAGACTTGGATTTAAAGGTGATCCTCACCTTTAAAAGACGTCGAGGGCCAGCCATGAGAACCCTGCATGGGGAGTATCGACGGCATTTGCGGTCCGGGATCAGGGTCCCGGTCGTTCTGAAGTATGCCAATCACGCCATTCAAGCCAGAACATTGGATATCTCGTCTAGCGGGCTACGCCTGAAAAGGCCGGAGCACTTGTACCTCCGCCCGGGCGAGGTCATTGACGTAGATTTTCCCGACAATGCCGATTTGTCGGTAGAGGCCACAGTGGCCTATACCGGGAAGTCCCACATTGGTTTGCAGTTTTACCGCAAACGCTTTTCCGACGACGAACTGAATGAGCTCTATGACATTGCCCCGTCCTGGCAGCGCCTGGTTGCCAGCGGTAAACGCGCGCTCTGGCGGAACAGCCGGCGTTTTGCGATTCTGTCGGCCAATACCTTTCTGCGCTCCCCTATTCATGCCCTCGCCAGGCCGCATTTCGTGTTTGCGGTTTACGGCAACAGGCAACAGGCCGGGTCTTATTTCACGCCATGGATGGCAGAGCGCATGCCGTCCAATCTGGTGCTTGGATTCATTCGCAACGCGGATATGCGCGGGCTGTTGGTGGCATCGCAATACATGGAAGATGAGCTGGAGGAAGATTCCGAAAAGGTCCGGCATTACATAGACCAGTTACGGCGGGACTATCCTGATGCAAAGCGGATCGCGCTGGTCGGGCGGCTGCCAAACTTTGTTATGAAAGCAGGCATCGAGATTACTGACCCGCTGGTGGAGGGGAGCCTGGGCACCCGATACATGATCTGGGACGTGGCGAGGCAAATGCGTGAGCGCCCCCAGTACAGCCAGCAGACCAGCATTGTGGTCCTCGGAGGCGCCGGGCGCATCGGCAATGCCGTGTGTCGCGATCTTACAGGTCTGTTTGACAAGGTGATCGGGTTTGATCCGCGCTATGAAGAGGACACTGAACTGGACACCGGCAAGGGCACGGTTCTGCAGACCTCCAAACTGTCCCACCTAGCGGAGGAACTGCTCTTCATTGGTTTGACTACCCATGGCGATGCCGTTCTCGACCTCCAGCAATATATAAGCCCAGGGGCCCTGATCGCGGATGACACCCACCCCTGCATAAGCATGGCAGCCCGGGAACGCCTGCAGGCAAGGGAAATTGCGGTGGAAAAGGTGGTGCTTTCCCACGAGGAGTTCATGATGTGGCCACGCCTGCCGGCCTGGAACAATCGGGATATCCCGGGATGCCTGGTCGAGGCCCTGGTCCTGCTGCGCCAGCCAGATGTGGTGGAAGGCACCTTTGCCGATTTTTGCCAGGAGGCCGAGTTTCTTGGCTTTACCGGTCGCCTGATCAGTCCCCTGAACGAATAGGTTGAACACGGATCCACCATGATGAAACGCAAGAACCGGGCGGCAGGCTTACTGGTGGTATGCCTCTTGTGGGCCTTTACCGTCAGCGCTCAAGAACTGACGGTTCAGGGCAACACCGGGCAGTACGTTCTAAACAGTCATCTCGAGTACTTTCTGGCCGCTGACCGCTCCCTTGAACAGGCACTGCAACGGCAACAGTGGCAGGAAAAGCATGACGACAGCGTTCTGAATCTGGGGTTCACCGGCCAGCCGGTGTGGCTCAGGACCTCCCTGAACATCCCCGAACCCATGACCCGTCAGTGGTATGTGGTGATTCCCTACCCCCTGCTGGAAGAGGTGGACCTCTACCTGCTGCGTGACGGGCAAACGCCGGCGATCTACCACACCAGTCGCCAGGAGGTCGATGATCGACGGGAACAGGCTCACAGCTACCAGGTGGCGCTGCCATTACCCCGTGACCTGAACGGCCAGGTGGATGTGTACCTGAAGGCAAAATCGGCGACCTCTCTGCAGGTGCCGGTCGAGCTCTGGCGAGAGGACCACCTGCTGATCCAGTTTTCTAAGCAGAGCCTCTATTGGGGCGCCTTTTTCGGGGTGATGTGTGCCCTGGTGATCTACAACCTGTTCCTGTTCCTGTCCATCCGGGATCTGGCCTACGGCTATTACGTGCTGTACATAGGCTCGATCAGCCTGCTGGTGCTCTGCATCTCCGGGGTAGGAGGTGCCTGGATCTGGACCGGGCAGCCGCTGCTGCCCCGGTACGCCCTGCCCGTCAGCACCGCCTTTGCGTCTCTTTTTGCCTTGCTGTTCGCACGCAGCTTCCTCAAGTGGCAGGACATTTCGCCCCGTTGGGACCGCAGCATGAAAATCGCGGCCGGGCTGACCGGGGTGCTGATCGCCTACACCTGGGTGGACCCCATAAACGGCGCCCAGCTCGCCGGTCTGCTTGGTACCCTGGTGATTTTCCTGCTCATCGCCGTGGGATTGGCAAGTCTGAGGGCGGGCGTGGTCATTGCCCGTTTTTTCGTGCTGGCCTGGGCGACCTTTGCCCTGGGGGCTTCCCTGTACCTGCTGAGTGTCTTCGATTTTCTGCCGGTTAATCTCGTCACCACCCATGCCATGCAGGTTGGCTCGGTCGCTGAGGTGCTGCTGCTTTCCTTCGCCCTGGCCCATCGCATCAAGGACGAGCGGTCACGCAAGCTGGCGGCACTGCGGAAACAACAGATGGCCGAGCGCCAGGTCCGGGCTCTGGAAATGCAGTCCCTTGACAAGGCCATGCACGATTCAATCACCGGGATGCCCAATGTCTTCCTGCTCAACCAGCAATTACAGGCAATGTTGAGCCGAAACAGGCAGATTGCGCTGACACTGGTCCACTACCCTCAGGTCAAGGAGATCGCATCCAGTATGGGCCACAGGCTGGCAGAAGAAATGTTCTGTGAGCTGGTTGCCAAGATCAACCGCACCCTGGCCCGTATTGACGGGGTGGTCTGCCTTGAAAACAGGCAGGCCGCCTACCTTGCCATTCCTGAATTCGGTTCGGTGGCCTTCCTGATGGATCTCAGGCAATTGGAGGGAGACTTGCAGCCCTCCATCGAACAGGCAGTGGGGAACCATGAAATCGCGGTTCAGGCCGTCAGGCTGCCGGTGTTCATGAATCTGCACTGCGGCGTCGCTATTGCCCCGGAGCACGGCCAGAGCAGCGAAATCCTCTACCAGCATGCCTCGGCGGCACGGGATCGCAGCGAATCTAGCAAGATTCCCGTGCAGGTCTATAACAACGGGATCTCCGACTTCGCACGGCGCCGCCTGGATCTGGTGACGGCCCTGCCGCCAGCCATTCTGGCCGGGGAGCTGGAGCTTTACCTGCAACCGCAGATGAACACGACCGGCCAGGAGCTGGTGGGCGCTGAGATACTGTTGCGCTGGCACAGTCCACGTTTTGGCACCGTACCCACCGGAGAAGTGATCGAAATTGCGGAAAATGCCGGCTTAATGGATCTTTTGTCGCGCTACATCGTGACCCAGGCCTGGAAAACCATGCGGATTCTGCAGGAAAGGCAGCTGCCCATTACCTGCAGCATCAACCTGTCGGTTCAGAATCTCACCAGCAGCCACTTCGTGGCCTTTGCACTGGCGGGACTCAGGGAAAGCGCCATTCCAACAAATCGGGTGATTTTCGAAGTGACGGAGACCGCCATGATGCACAACATGGAAGCCGTAACCGGGTCACTGCAGCAGATCGCCAGCAGCGGCTGCAAGGTTGCCCTGGACGATTTCGGCACAGGCTACTCCTCCCTGGCCTACCTGAGCCGCCTGCCCATCCACGAGCTGAAGATCGATGGCTGCTTCATAAGCCAGATGTGTTCCAGCCAGAATGACCTGGGCATCGTCCAGAATACCCTGACATTGGCACGTGCGCTAAACCTCGAAACCGTTGCCGAAGGTGTGGAAGACAATAACACCCGGGAGCTTCTCAGCCAGCTGGCCTGCCACCGGCTGCAGGGCTACCTGTTTGCCAGGCCGATGCCGTTGGAGAAATTCTGCGATTGGGCGCTGGCGCGGGAATACTGACACCGGCGGCGAGTCCGGCCTGACTACTGCGCACAGGTGATGCAGTAAAGGGAGGTAGGGTCGATCTCCAAACGCCGCGGGTTAATAGGTTCCCCACACTCCATGCAAAACCCGAAGTCATCATGATCTATACGAACAATGGCCGCTTCGATGAGCCGCAGCTGTTTATCCGCCCGGGTTTTACCGGCCACGGCGATGGCCTGGGTCTGCAGGGCATCCATGCGGGACAGTCGACCGGTACAGGACTGGTCCAGGCTCACAGTAGCTGAGATTTCGTCCCTGATGGAACTGGTGTCCAGAATGTCCTGCTTGAGCGCCAGAAGCTGGGCCCTGAATTGTTCACTCTCGGTCTGGTCCATATCTGCCTCCGCAAGCCCGTTAACGATACCTGAGCATAGTGCCTGATATGCCTGTAATCCACCTGTTACGCCGCTGACCTCGGTGTTCGAACAGTAGTCACCAATAAAGCACTGAAGCCAACCAGCACCGCCAGGCTACTGGCAATGAGCCAGGGCGAGGCACCCGCGTCAAGCATGGCGCCGATGAAAACCGGTGAGAGGGCCGTGGACAGGACCATGGCTGCCTGGGCCACGGAGCGTATGGCCCCGATATGCTTGATCCCATAGCGCTCGGGCCAGATGGCGCCGGCGGCCGCGCCTGTGCAGCCCAGGCTTACACCGGTCAGTGCCAGGTAGAGGTAAGGTGTCCAGGACTGGTCGGTGAAGGCTAGGACCAGCAGGCCACTGAATATTGGCGTCAGCCCCAGGGCAAGGGCTCGCTGGGCCCCTAACCTGTCCACCAGGGAGCCGGCGAAAAGCAGGCTCAGCAAATGGCCAGCAGCAAAGCCGGTAAAGGCCAGGGCAACCCTTTCGGGGGGCCAGTCCCGAAGATCCGCAATGGCGGCCTGGTGAAACAGCAGCGCTGTCACCGTAAACGGCACCGCGAGTGCGGCGGGGAGCAACCGGTAGAAACCCCGGTCCCGCAGCACCTGGGCCCGGGTATGGCCGGTAATGGGAGCTGAGCCGGCAGGTGTCTTCATCTGCAATGGGTGGGCAGCATTGCGGGCCAGTAGGAACAAGGCGGGCAAGGCCGCGAAGAGCAACACGGCCACGGCGATAAACCAGGGCAGTCGCCAGCCGCCCCACACCAGTATCAACCCCGCTGTGGCCGGCAGTATGGCCTCGGCCACCGGAAACCCCGCCGCTGTCAGGGCCATGATCTTGCCCCGGCTATGGACGAAGTAGCGTCCGGCCACGGTCATGCCCAGGTGGGACAGCATAGCCTGGCCGCCCAGGCGGGCGAGAAGGAAGCCCGGAATCAGCAGTGTCCAGTGGGGCGCGAGGCCGATCAGCAGGCACCCGGTGGCAAGCAGGCCGACCGCGAGAGTGGTGATGGCGGTCAGCGACCAGCGATCAGCCAGAGGGCCCAGTTTCAGCAGGACCCCGGCGGATACCAGCGTCGCCAGGCCATAGGTCAGGCCATAACTACTGTTGGCCAGATCGAAGGTGGCTCGTATGCCGCTGCCAAAAACCGAGAAAAAGAATGTCTGCCCGAACCCGGACGTCGCCGTTGCCAGAAACGCAAAGGCGGCCAGGGCCGGGTTCTCCCGGACAAAACCCGGCAGCTTCACGACGGCAGGCGTTCTGCCATGGCATCCAGGAAGCCATACATATCCACCATCTGTTCGGTGTCAGGGCTGGTGGTCTTGCCCTTGAGGTCAGCCGTCACAATACCGTCGCCGACGGTACTTTTTAGCGCTTCCTTGAGCGCGGCCGCATAGTCAGCCAGGGGCACGTTCTCTTCACGCTCCCCGAGGGTTTCCAGTGCATTGGCCAGGGCAAACACCAGGGCGGACGGGTTGAAGTGGGCCTCCTTGCCATTGCTCTCCAGGTATTTCTGGTAGAGGTCGTGGGCGGTGCCGTGGGGTGCCTCGAACAGCATGATGCCGGCGTTGCTTTCGATAATGGAGCTGGCGGTGGCCAGGCTTCCACCCAGGGCGGCGGAAATATCGGAAAAGATGTCGCCGTCCAGATTCTGGGACGGGTAAAGCGCGTTCCGGGGTGGGTCGGTAATCATCTTTTTCAGCTGGCTGGACGGGCGCATGATCATGAATGACGGCGGCGGCGTGTGATTCTGGGCCAGTTCCCGGCGCACTTCGGTGATCACGTTGCTGAAGACCTCGTCGTATTCCATGTATTCCCGCTTGAGGCCAAAGTAGACCTCTTTGTCCTTGCGGGAGGCGTCCCGGAACACCTGGCTGACCCAGTCCTTGATCGCGGTACGATCATTGGACATCAGCAAGATGGGGTCGCCCTGCTTCACGTGGCGGGCGTGCTTTTCAACGCCGTCGACAATTACCTTCAGGATGCCGTCTTCGTCCGCGGCCATGTTGAAGCTGCCGTACTGGTCCCCTCCCCCGGCGCTCATCCTTGAAATGGACACATGGGCGGCACGGTTGGGAATGCCGTATTCCTTGAGCTGGTTAATCAGCTTGAACAGTTTGCGGCCGGTGGTGTTGTCCGGCACACCCCAGAGCGCCCTTTCCGGCGGGTTGGAAACAATACGCGCGGCCTGGGCATCAATCAGCTCATAGTGGAACTGAAGACCCATGTCTTCGACGGTCGCCTGGTACTCAGCCTTGTAGATATCCTCGATGATCGCCCGCATGGCGCCGTCGTAGCCGGGGATCACGGTGTCCTTCAGGCCCAGGTAGATGTCCCGCTTCTCATTAATCGCGCGTTGGAAGAAGTTATGGGCCCAGACTTTGACATCGTCGATGTCATTGGTTGCCAGCAACAGGGGGTCGTCTTTCCTGATCTCGCGCCGGTGCAACTCCTCGGGATCGCCACTGCTACCCACGAACATCAGTTTGACGACGCCCGTGGCGGTGGACAGCTGGTTAAAACTGTTCTTGATGCCGCCCCGGTCCATGGTGTCCACTTCGATGTCGCGGCCGATCCACTCCGGCCGGCGGATGTTCAGGTTACGGAACTCGATGTCTTCCCGGGTAATGTTGCCGCCGATGCCCTTACGTATGGCACCGTTGGGGGATTTGATCGCCAGTGGATCCAGTTTCCTGCTGTTCACATCCGGATGTTTCTGGAGCAGTTCATCCAGCTGCTGCCGATTGACGGTCATGCCGGCGTTCTTGACGCCCACCCCGTGCTCCCGCAAGGCTTCGATCGCGTCGGTCACCGCCTGGCCGTTAGTCAGCAGGCGATTTTCCGCAGACAGGTCAATCTCCTTGAGCTGGATGTCCAGGCGGGAGAGTACAAACCTGTCCAGGATCTGCTCGAACGCCACCTGCGCCATTTCATCCCCGTGGAGTATTACCAGGGGCGCGCCAACCTTGATTTTTCTGTCCATCGTTCTCTCCTTGCGTTGTCTGGCCGGGACCAGTCCTTGTTCTTACAGTCAGGCTACTATATCAAAACGGCTTTTGCCTTTACCCCTATGGCTAAGACCACCGCCTTCCAACCTGTGCAGGGGCTCCGCCCTACCCGCCCAGCCCCGGAACACCCTCGCCCGAACTAACCGGTGGTTACGTTCCTTCCGCGGTTCTGGTAGACTTCGCCGCCCTGATTTCAGCGACTTTCTGAAACCCTGACTGAGCCCGTAACCTCATGAGCAGCAGCAACCAGTTGACTCCACCCTAGCGTTCCCTCTCCGGGCTCCCTTGCGCTCCGCATCGCGCGCCTCCGGCCGATCCAGACAGCACGCCTTGTACAGGTAACCTGAGCAAGTGACCGGCGCTGGGCCGTCCTATAGCCAGGATCTCCCTGGTAAAGCGACACCGTTTAATAATCAAACCGATCTCTAATTCTTCACGGACTCGTGCACATGATTAATGCTTTAAAAACGAACTGGTTATCCAACATACGTGGCGACCTCCTGGCGGGCATAGTGGTGGCCTTGGCACTGATACCGGAGGCCATCGCGTTTTCCATCATCGCAGGAGTCGACCCGAAGGTCGGGCTTTACGCCTCGTTCTGTATCTGCGTGGTGATCGCGTTTGTCGGCGGACGGCCAGGCATGATCTCGGCGGCCACCGGGGCCATGGCGCTGCTCATGGTCACCCTGGTAAAAGAACATGGGCTGGAATACCTGCTGGCGGCAACGCTGCTGACCGGCGTCCTGCAGATTGCTGCCGGCTACCTGAAGCTGGGCGGCCTCATGCGGTTCGTCTCCCGCTCGGTGGTGACCGGCTTTGTTAACGCCCTGGCCATTCTCATTTTCATGGCGCAGCTGCCCGAACTGACCAACGTGACCTGGCATGTGTACGCCATGACAGCAGCCGGCCTCGGCATCATCTACCTCTTCCCTTACCTGCCGGTGGTTGGCCGTATCCTGCCTTCGCCGCTGGTCTGCATCGTAGTGCTGACGGCGGTCGCCATGTTCTACAACATCGATATACGCACCGTGGGTGACATGGGCCAACTGCCCGACACGCTGCCTATTTTCCTCTGGCCCGACGTGCCGTTGAACCTGGACACCCTGATGATCATCCTGCCATACGCTGTCGGCCTGGCAGTGGTGGGTCTTCTCGAGTCCATGATGACGGCGACCATTGTTGACGACCTCACCGACACCCCCAGCGACCGTAACAGGGAATGCCGCGGTCAGGGCATCGCCAACATTGGCTCCGGCCTGCTTGGGGGTATGGCCGGCTGTGCGATGATTGGCCAGTCCATCATCAACATCAAGTCCGGGGGCCGGACGCGTCTGTCCACCCTGGCTGCAGGCGTGTTTCTGATTCTCATGGTACTGGTACTGGACAACTGGCTGGTGCAGATTCCCATGGCCGCCCTGGTGGCAGTGATGATCATGGTTGCCATCGGTACCTTCAGCTGGGGTTCGATCAAAAACCTGAAGCAGCACCCGATGTCGACTAATATCGTGATGGTGGTCACTGTCGTGGTGGTGGTCGCCACCCACAACCTCGCTTACGGTGTATTGGCCGGTGTTCTGCTTGCGGCCCTGTTTTTTGCCAACAAGGTTGGACACTTCATGCTGGTCACGTCCGAATACGATGAAAACACCGACACTCGCACCTACAACGTGGTCGGCCAGGTGTTCTTCAGCTCCTCGGAGAAGTTCACGGCCTCCTTCGACTTCAAGGAAGCTGTCGACAATGTCGTCATTGACCTCAGTCGCGCCCATTTCTGGGACATAACGGCCGTCGGCGCCCTGGACAAGGCGGTGATCAAGTTCCGCCGGGAAGGCTCCGAGGTTGAAGTGATTGGCCTGAACAAAGCCAGTGCGACTATCGTGGACAGGTTCGGCGTCCATGATAAACCCGACGCCGTTGACCAGCTGATGGGCCACTGATATGACTGGATCACACGTAGGAAAAGACACTTTCGATCGGACCCATAAACAACAAGACACCGAAAGCGAGGTTGAGATGTTACGAGTAGTAGCCTGTATTGATGGCTCGCAAGCCTCCTCAGCTATTTGCGACTATGCGGCGTGGGCAAGTCACCGCATGGAAACACCGCTGTTGCTCCTGCACGTGCTGGACGAGGAGCGCTATCCGGCGGACCCCAACCTCACCGGCAACATCGGCCTTGGCAGCCGTGAGAAGCTGCTTGAAGAGCTGGCGGAACTGGACCAGAAGCGCAGCAAGCTGGCTCTCGAGCACGGCCATCACATGCTTGACGAGGCTGAACAGAGGGTCCGCCAGGCCGGCGTTACGGACATCGTCAAACGCCAGCGCCACGGTGACCTGACCGAATCCCTGCTGGCACTGGAAAGTCAGACCCGGCTTCTGGTCATGGGCCTGCATGGCGAAAGCAGCTCCGAGCGGGAGGTTCATATTGGCAGCCAGCTGGAAACCGTCATCCGCAGCGTTAATCGTCCCATTCTGCTGGTACCGGACGACTACGCGGCGCCGAAGAGCGCCATGCTGGCGTTCGATGGCAGTGCCACCGCTTTCAAAGGCATCGAGTTACTGGCCGGCACGCCAGTTTTCCGGGACATGCCCCTGCACCTGGTGATGATTGGCCCGGACACCAGCGATCGCTGGGAGCAACTGAAACGGGCTGAGAAAATGCTGAACGGCCTGGGCATCGACGTTACCCTCGCCATTCGCGCCGGCGACGTCGAAAAAGCCTTGCATGAATACCAGGAAGAGCATGATATTGACGTGCTTGTCATGGGGGCCTACGGGCACTCCAGAATCCGGCAGTTCCTGGTGGGAAGTACGACCACTACCATGCTCCAGACAGCACAGAAACCCCTGGTCATTCTTCGCTAGGAAGCCCCCAGGGGCCGGGCAACATTTTGATGCCCAAAAGGCACTGAGGGAATAGTTCTATGGCCATCCTCCTGTTCGTGATCGGGCTGGTTTTCCTGATTGTAGGCGCGGAAGTTCTGGTTCGGGGCGCGTCTCGTCTGGCGAGCGCCTTTGGTATTGCACCCCTGGTGGTTGGCCTTACTGTGGTCGCCTTTGGCACCAGCTCTCCGGAGCTGGCTGTCAGCATCGAATCCTCGCTGTCAGGTCAGGCCGGTATCGCCCTGGGTAACGTCATTGGCAGCAACATCTTCAACGTTCTGTTCATCCTGGGCATGGCAGCGCTGATTGTGCCACTGATTGTTTCGCAGCAGTTGGTGCGCGTTGACGTGCCGCTGATGATCGGGCTCTCGGTACTGGTCCTGCTGCTGTCGCTGGACGGCGCTCTGGGCTGGATCGACGGTCTGATCCTGGTGTTGGGCCTGGTAACCTACGTTACTTTCCTGATCATGCAGAGCCGGCGCCAGGGCCAGGAAACCGCTGCCCAGAACCGGGCCGATGGCGTGCCGGATGCCATTCCCGACAGTAAGAACAGCCTGGCCAAGAACCTGGCTTTCATTGCTGGCGGCCTGGTGCTGCTGGTTGTTGGGTCCGGCTGGCTGGTGGACAGTGCGGTGGCCTTTGCCAAGCACCTGGGAGTCAGCGAACTGGTGGTCGGGCTGACCATCGTTGCGGCCGGCACATCCCTTCCAGAAGTGGTTACCTCCCTGATTGCTGCCCTTCGGGGCGAGCGGGACATAGCCGTGGGTAACGTGGTGGGCAGCAATATCTTCAACCTGATGGGCGTACTGGGCATCGCCAGCATCATCGCCCCTGGCGGTATTGCCGTCAGCCCGGCTGTGCTCGGTTTCGACATGCCGGTCATGATCGCGGTCGCCCTGGCCTGCCTGCCCATTTTCTTTACCGGCGGCATCATCAGCCGGGCGGAGGGTGTGGTACTGCTGGCCTACTATGGGGCTTACACCCTTTACCTGATCATGGCGGCTTCCCACCACGACTCCCTGGAAGGCTTTGGCGTCGCAATGCTTTACTTTGTGCTGCCGCTGACTGTCATTACCCTTACCGTGATCGCCATACAGGAGCTCAGGAAACGACGCTCCGCCGGGTAAATAACCGAGGCGTACAAGTCCTTACAAAAAGCCACAAAACATCCTGTGCCGCTTGCTCCGGGTCTTCCTACACTGAGCGGCATCCGGCTATGTATCCTGTTGTGGAGTAAGGGCTATTTTCTATCTGCTGTCACGCCTGTTCAGCCTGCGCTCGCTGGTTGTGGCCTTCGCCCTGGTGGTTGGTCTTGCCATCCTGCCTGTGGGGCCGGATTTGTCTGGCCTCGGGCAGCTTGACCGCTCCCTCTACGACCTGGTCACCTCGGCATCGGCCTCAAGTTCAGGGCTGACTGCTGAGCAGTTCTCTGCCCTGCTGTCAGCCAAAGCCATACAGGTGCCCTCCTGGGCACTGCACGCCCTGATAGCCTGCCTGGGGCTCAGCGCGCTTTTTCTTGTAGCGCTTGTGCCGGCCATGACCACACCCATGGCAAGCCTGGTTACTGTTCTACTGATCGCTGCCATGTTTATTGGCCAGTCGGTGCTGCTGTTGTATCGCCAGACCTGGCTGCCGCTGGGGCCGGTGATCACCTTCCTTGGGGCGGGCTTTGTCATCATGCTGTTCTGGCTGCGGCCTTACCGTCAGATCCAGGCGCTTGAGAACAATGTGCTGGACGCCCGCTATCAGCTGGCGCGCTTGCTGCTGCAAAAAGGTGAGTCAGACGGCGCCCTGGCGGCTCTGGCCCAGTGCCCTGCGGACGATGACATCCTCGACCTACAATACGACATTGCCATCGCCCTTGAGCGCAAGCGCAACTACGAAGCGGCCGCCCGTACCTACCACCAGATAATTGCCAGCTCCAGAAACTTCCGCGATGTGAAGGAACGCCTGGCGAGCGTCGAACAGGTCACTACCCATTATTCCGACAGCGGTACGGTCTCCCTTGAGGCTACCCGCACCCTGGTGATGCCGGACCAGAAAGTCAGCAAGCCGACCCTCGGGCGCTATCAGGTCGAGCGGGAACTGGGCCGCGGCGCCATGGGTGTGGTTTACCTGGGCAAAGACCCCCGCATCGCCCGTACCGTGGCCATCAAGACCTTCAGCTACAGCCAGTTCGAAGGCGCGGAGCTTGCCGACCTCAAGGCCCGCTTTTTCCGGGAGGCCGAAGCGGCCGGGCGCCTGAATCACCCTGACATTGTGACGGTGTATGACGTGGGCGAGGAGGCCGACCTGGCGTTTATCGCCATGGACTACGCCAGTGGCAAACCCCTCAGCGCATTCAGTAAACCGAAAGGCCTGCTGCCTTTGCCGGTTGTGCTGGACCTGATGGCCCGGGTCGCGGAAGCGCTGGACTATGCCCACAGCCAGAAGATCGTTCACCGGGACATCAAGCCCGGCAATATCATCTTTAACCCGAAGTCCGGCGACATGAAGATTACCGATTTCGGCATCGCCAGAATCACCGACGACTCCGCCACCCGAACCGGCAGCATCATGGGCAGCCCGTTGTATATGTCACCGGAGCAGCTCAAGGGCCAGAAGGTTACCGGGGCCTCGGACATTTACAGCCTGGGCGTCACCCTTTACCGTCTGTTATCAGGGCAGACGCCGTTCCAGGGCGATTCCCTGGCAAACCTGACCTACCAGGTACTGAACAAGCGGCCACGCAGTGTGCGGGAGTTCCAGCCGGACGTTCCCGACGCTGCGGTGCGGATTATCAACAAGGCCATTCAGCGGGAGCCCGGCAAGCGGTTTGCCAGCGCCGGCGAGATGGCCCAGGCGTTGCGTCGGGCCGCCGCCCGTCACACCAGCAAGGAGGCTTCATAATGGCTCTGTCAGCAACCGGGGTGACCGATACCGGCACCAAGCGGGCCACCAACCAGGACGCTATCGCCTGCCGTGTAAGCGATGATGGTGAAGCCGCCCTGGCGATTGTAGCCGATGGCATGGGCGGCTATGAGGGTGGCGGGATAGCCAGCCAGCTTGCAGTGGATGCCCTGCTGGAAGTGCTTGAACCTGCCCTGGTGAATTCAGCGCTGGACGCCGTCTCGGTGGAAGAGCTGATCCAGCAGGCCATCGACAGGGCGAGCGACAGCATAGCCCGCGCCCAGAACCGGGACAGCTCGTTGAGCAAAATGGGCACCACGGTTGTGCTGGCCTGGGTACTGGGTCACCGGGTGCATGTGGCTCACCTGGGGGATTCGCGCTGTTATCGGGTTCCGGGCAGTGGACCTGTCGAGCTCAAGACCCGTGACGACACCGTGGTCCAGAACATGGTGGACGATGGCAGCATCACCGCAGCGGAAGCACCCCGGGTGCCGTTCCGCAATGTGCTGACCCGGGCCCTGGGCTCGTCGTCCGACGTCACCGCCAGCTTCGGTTATTTCGAGCTGGCTCCGGGCGACTGTCTGCTGCTGTGCTCCGATGGCCTTACCGACGCTGTGCCAGACAGTGAATGGCGTGATCTTTTGAATGACAGCCCCGGTTCACTGGAAGCCAGGGCCCGGAACTTACTTGAACAGAGCCTTGATAATCAGGCGGCGGACAATGTGTCCATCGTTCTGGTCCAGGGCTGAGTCCCTTCCTCTCGCATTACTGTCTCACAGGAGATACCTATGGCGGCACTTTCCCAACTGGTAGACAATGTGGTGGTTCATACCTTTGAACTCACCGGCCCTCAAACACGGGTCGGACGTCATCCGGACAACGATATCTGCATTGACGAGCTGTCGGTCAGCAGCCGTCATGCCCTGATCGAGGCAGTGGTCAACTCCTATCTTAACGATACGGTGGATTACTACATAAACGACCGGGATAGCACCAATGGCACCTTTATCAATGACGTGCGGATACAGGACCGCCAGCGCCTGAACAGTCATGACCTGGTCAGGATCGGCTGGAACCTGTTCCGCTTTGTGGATGAAGATGAAAGCAGCCTCGAGAAAACCGCCTATATTCTCGAGGAATAAGCGTTCTCGGGGAACACGCTCTCGTGAGGAGCAAACCCTATTTACCAACGCCATCAGGAGGCCTCCCAGGTGACAGCCCTGACCGGAACCCAGCCCTGGCTCATGGTCATGCTCCTGGTCGTTGCCCTGCAAGCCGCCCCGGCCCGGGCAGCCGAGGCGCTGGTAGCGGTAGCCTCCAACTTTTCTGCAACCGCGGAAGCCCTGGCCCAGCGCTTCGAAGCACAGACAGGCCATACCATAACCTTCAGTTTTGGCTCCACCGGCAAGCTCTACGCTCAGATAGCCCATGGCGCGCCCTTCGATGCATTTCTCGCCGCCGATGAGGAGCGCCCCGCCCGGGCAGAGGCCGAGGGTCATGCCCTGCCTGGTTCGCGCTTCACCTATGCCGAGGGCAAACTGGTATTGTGGAGCCCGGTTGCAGGCCGCTTCGAAGAGGGTGAGGCTTGGCTGATGCAGCAGGACTTCCGTCGGCTGGCCATCGCCAACCCGAAAACGGCACCCTACGGCCGCGCGGCCCGGGACCTGCTTGAACAGCTTGGCATTATCGACCAGGTGCAAAAGCGTCTGGTTCGGGGTGAATCCATCGCCCAGGCGTTCCAGTTTGCCGCTACCCGCAACACCGATGCAGGCCTGGTTGCCCTCGCCCAACTGAGCGACGAAGACACGCAGAACGGCAGCTACTGGCCCGTTCCCGAGCACTACTATGAGCCGATCTACCAACAGGCGGTATTGCTGATGCGGGGCCAGGACAACGAAGCCGCCCGGGACTGGCTTGAATTCCTGCAACAACCCGAGGCGCTTGAGCTGATTGAACAGCACGGTTATGGCACAGTAACGACGCCCTGACGTTATGGAAACACAGCATCGATGGATACCGAATGGCAAGCGGTCTGGCTGACACTCAAGCTGGCGACCGTCACAACCCTGATTCTCATGGTGGTTGGCACCCCCATTGCCTGGTGGCTGGCCCGCAGCCGGCACTGGCTACGCCAGCCCATCGCCGCCATTGTAGCCCTGCCCCTGGTGCTTCCGCCCACGGTGCTGGGTTTCTACCTGCTGGTACTGCTGGGGCCGGATGGGCCCCTCGGCGAACTGACCACTTCGCTGGGGCTGGGCACCCTACCCTTCACCTTTGAGGGCCTGGTATTTGCCTCGGTTCTGTCGTCTCTGCCATTCACCGTGCAACCCCTCCAGAACGCCTTTGAAGCGGTCAGCAGCCGTATGCTAGAGGTTGCCGCGACCCTGCGGGCATCGGCGTGGGACAGTTTCTTTACCATCGCTGTACCCCTTGCGCGCTCCGGCTTCCTGACCGCTGCGGTGCTGTCCTTTGCCCATACCATTGGCGAGTTCGGGGTCGTACTAATGATCGGCGGCAACATTCCCGGCGAGACGCGGGTGATTTCCGTCGCCATCTATGACCATGTGGAAACCCTGGAATACGATAAGGCCCATGCCCTGGCCGCAGGCATGCTGGGCTTTTCCTTTGTGGTGCTGGTCAGCCTGTACCTGATCAATGGCCGCCTCAACAACCGGAGAGCTTTATGACCCAGGCTGACCAGGAATCCGGCCTGGCCATAAAAATCAGAAAGTCGCTCCCCGGCTTCACTCTGGATGTGGACCTGGCCCTGCCCGGGCAGGGTGTTACGGCCGTGTTTGGCCCTTCAGGCTGTGGCAAGACCACTCTGCTGCGCTGTGTTGCAGGCCTGGACGCTGCAGAGGGCGAAGTCATCATTAATGGCGATGTCTGGCTGCGAGGCAATGAACACAGGCCGGTTCACCACCGACCCCTGGCCTATGTGTTCCAGGAAACCAGCCTGTTTCCCCATCTGACCGTGCAGCAGAACCTGGACTACGGCTTCAGCCGGGTAGCGAAACCAGAGCGCCTGGTGACCATGGCCCAGGCGACCGAGTGGCTCGGCATCGAACATATGCTCACACGCCGGCCCCACAGGCTCTCCGGAGGCGAGCGCCAGCGCGTAGCCATCGCCCGGGCCCTGCTAACCAGCCCCAGGCTGCTGCTGATGGACGAACCCCTGTCGGCCCTTGATCATGCCAGCCGGCGCGACATTCTGCCCTACCTGGAGCGTCTTCACGGTGAACTGGCGATTCCGGTGCTTTATGTTACCCACTCGCCTGACGAACTGGCCCGGATTGCCGACCACGTGGTGATGATGAACCGGGGCGAAGTAACGGCGGTCGGTAACCTCACCGATGTGACCGCCCGCATGGACCTGGCCAACCGTGATAATGACGACCCGGGGGTGATACTGGATGCCATCATCGGTTACCGGGAAAGCAAGTGGCACCTGTGCCGTGCTGAATTCGAAGGTGGCGGACTCTGGGTAAGGGATAACGGCCTGCCCGAGGGTACAACGGTAAGGCTTCGTGTTCTGGCCCGGGATGTCAGCCTCGCCTCATCAAGGCATGACGACCAAAGCATACTGAACCTGCTGCCGGCAACGGTGAAGGAGATCGCTCCCGGGGGTCATCCGTCCAATGCGCTGGTCCGGCTGGATTTGAACCCGCGACCATTGCTGGCCCGCCTGACCCGTCGCTCGGTAGACCGTCTTGAACTGGCACCGGGTCGGAAGGTCTGGGTTCAGGTCAAATCCGTGGCAGTGCTGGATTAGCCGGGACGGTGTTCATAGACTGACAGGACAAACCGGAAACAACAGAGGACCCGCAAAACAACAATGGATGACGTCACCAGTGCTCTGATCGAGAACAATCCTGATGTGGTCGGGTTGACCGTGGCCCTGTTACTGGGCGCGCTCATTGGCCTCGAACGGGGCTGGGGCGCCCGACACAAGAAGCCCGGTGAGCGTATCGCAGGCATTCGCACCCATGCCCTGGTCGGGCTGCTGGGGGGGATCTCAGCCCTGCTTACCCGGGATATGACCAATTGGGCTTTCCCGGCCATGTTCATAGGGCTTATCGGCGTATGCCTGATTGCGTACCGGGCGCGGACCAGCAATGTGCAGGACTACAGCATCACCGGCATCATTGGGTTGCTGCTCACCTTCTGTTTTGGCGCTATTGCCGTGTCCACGAGCCTTATGGTCGCCACCACGGCGGCTGTGGTCACCGCCATCATTCTGGATAACAAGCAGGAAATACACGGGCTGATGAACCGGCTTGAGGCCCATGAACTGGATGCGGGGCTCAAACTGCTGCTGATCTCGGTGGTGATGCTGCCGATTCTACCGGACCAGGACATGGGGCCAGGTGGCGCGCTCAACCCTTATGAAATCTGGTGGCTGGTGGTTCTGATCGCCTCGGTTTCGTTCGTGGGTTATTTCGCCATCAAGGTGGGCGGCACTGAAAAAGGCCTGTTGTTCACCAGCCTGTTTGCCGGCATAACCTCGTCAACCGCCCTGACCCTGCATTTTGCCCGCCAGTCCAGGGCCGCGCCGGAGCTCAGCCCGATTCTGGGATCCGGCATACTGCTTGCCGCCGGTACGATCTTCCCACGCATACTGGTCTATTGCGCACTAATCAATCCCAACCTGATTGCGACCCTGTGGGCGCCAGTGCTGGTCATGGCGCTGACCCTTTACCTGCCAGCGATGCTCCTTTGGCGCCGGGACCGCAAGCACATTGAGTTCAAACAGCCAGAGCTGAAACAGAACCCCCTGGACCTTAAATCGGCCCTTGTGTTCGGGGTGCTTCTGACCATGATCTTCCTGTTCGGTGAACTGCTTCGGGACTGGCTGGGCAATGTCGGCATCTACATGTTGGCCGCCACCTCCGGCATTGCCGATGTCGATGCCATCACCCTGTCCCTGACCCGCATGTCACAAACGGACATAACTGCCCAGACTGCGATTATCGGGATCGTCATCGCGGCCTCGGTCAATAACCTGGTCAAGGTCGGCATTGCCGCTGGCATAGGTACCCGGCAGCTTGCTGCCCGACTGGTTGTGCCCATTGCCCTGTCACTGGTAACCGGGCTCGCCACAGCCTGGGCCGTCTGATGGACAGACTGGTGCTGAAAAACCGGCTTAGGCATCGGGTGCTTCCTGTGGTTTTTATCATGCTCCTGGCATGGCTGATCGGTGGTTTTGAGATACTGGTGCCAGCGCCACCACAGAACCAGAACGACATCTGTGAAATTTTCAGCGACCACCCGGACTGGTACGACTATGCCCGCGCCTCCGAGCAGCGCTGGGGCATACCCATTCCGATACAGATGGCCTTTGTTCACTACGAGTCATCGTTCCGCAGCCATGTCCGGCCGCCCCGCACCCGGCTCTTTGGCCTGATCCCCTGGGCTCGGCCATCGACAGCCTACGGCTACGCCCAGGCGCTGGACCCGGCCTGGGCCGACTATATGAAGGAGGCCGGCGGGCTCTACGCCCAGCGCACCCAGATGCAGCACGCTCTCGATTTTATCGGCTGGTATAACCACAAGAGCCTGGAAGGTCTCGACATAGCTCCCACCAACGCCCACCACCTGTACCTGGCCTACCACGAAGGCCGTACGGGTTACCTGCGCGGCTCCTTTCGAAACAAACCCAGCGTACAGAAGGTGGCCCGCCGGGTCGCTGCCAAAGCCGCAAGCTACACCGCCCAGCTTCCCCACTGCGAAGCCGAGTTGCGGTGCCGGCGATTCTACCAGTTTCCCCCTTTCTGTAGCTGACCCGGGCTTAGCCGAAGTGGAAGAAAGCCACCTTGTTGCCGTCCTGATCCCTTATGTAGGCACCGTAGAACTGGTTGGGAATCCGCTGGCCAGGCTCACCATCGCAGGTGGCACCCAATTCCAGGGCCTTGTGGTAAAGCGAGTCAACCGCTTCTTTTGAGCCTGGGTTAAGGGCGACCATATTGCCATTGCCGGGATGATTGGGCTGTTTGTCGAAAGGGATGCAAATGGCCAGCATGGGCGAACCCATGTTTTTGCCGATAAATGTAATCCGCTCCATATCCAGCAGAACCTTGGCCCCCAGGCCAGACAGCAACTCACTATAAAACGCTTTGGCCTTCGCCATATCGCTTACACCGAGCGTTACATATCCGATCATGCTCACTTCTCCAGCTGTTTTCGTTATTTGCCCGGCTGGAACTGAAAGCCATTGCAGCCGAGGTTTGTTATACGTTATTTAAAGCAAATGGCCCCACGTTAAGGTCGGTCGCTTTGCACCGGCACTTTATATAGCCACTTTCATGCCGCCAGCATCAGCAGGGAGCACCCATGCAGCGTCTATTCATCGGGCTTGAATTGCCGCGGATAATCCTACAGCAGTTGTTGGCCCTGCGGGAGGAGATTCCCGGTGCCCGCTGGCAATCCGCACAACAGCTCCACCTGACCCTCTGCTTTATCGGTAATGCCGACGCAGAGCTGACCGAGCAAATCAACAGCTACATGAACGCTCTGGAAACAGCGGCCTTCAGCCTATCGTTGCAGGGCTTGGGCTACTTTGGACCGGTGCATAAACCCAGGGCCCTCTGGCTTGGCGCCAAACCGGCGGCTTCACTGATCGGGTTGCAAAAGGAAGTTGAACATAGACTGAGCGCCCTTGGCCTGGCGCCAGATACACGCCCTTACCAGCCCCACGTCACCCTTGCCCGCTTTAGCCGTAACAGCCCTGAGCTATCGCCTGGGACTGTGAAGAGTTTTCTTGCACGGCATGAAGACTACCGGTCGCCTGTCTTTGAGGTGGCCTGTGCCAGCCTGTTCCGAAGTAACCCCGGGCCCGCCGGTTCCCTCTATGAGGTAATCGAACGGTTTGACCTTTCCCCCGCCACCTGAAAGGGCGCCTGGTCCCTTGGCCTGACGTGCTGCCGGCCATGGCTGGTCTGGAACCGGGCAGAGCGGTTGCACGAACGCACTGATACAAGTACCGGCTGGTGTAGTGGGCAAGGTTTTGCCAAAAACGTTATGATGCCAGCCGAAAGGGTCCACTACGCAGGAAGACAACATGTTGTTAGCAGTCATTATCGGCGGTTTGATCGGGTTCCAGTTCGGCCGCATTCCGGGCTTTCTGGTGGGCGCTTTCCTCGCCGTGGTTGCCCTGAAGGTACTCAAGAGCCGTGTACGACAGGGGCTGCAAAACATCCAGTCGGGTTTCCTGGAGTCGGTGTTTGCGGTCATGGGCGCCCTGTGTAAAGCCGATGGGGTCGTGAGCGAGAATGAGATCCGGGTGGCAGAAGCCTTCTTCGACCGATTCCGCCTGTCTGGCCAGCAACGGGAAATCGCCAAGGCAGCCTTTGGCCGCGGCAAGTCCGATGATTTCGACCTTGATGCTGAACTTGCCAAATTCCTGAAAGTCAGCCGGGGCCAGCCGGCCCTGTTGCAGATGTTTCTCCAGGTGCAGGTATCCGCTGTTGCGGCGGACGGCCAGGTCCACCCGGCAGAGCACGACATGCTGGTGAGGGTAGCCCGGGGGCTTGGTCTGCCTGAAAGCCAGGTGGACCAGCTTGAGGCCATGCTCCGAGGTGCCCATGCGGGGGGTGCAGGCTCTGCAGGTGGCGCACGTCAGGCAACCGGGTCAGAACTTGCCGATGCCTACAAGATTCTCGGCGTTCCGCCTGATGCCAGCGATACAGAGCTCAAGAAGACCTATCGCAAACTGATGAGCGAAAATCACCCCGACAAACTTGCCGGCCGGGGCCTGCCTGAGAGCATGCGAGAGATGGCAGAAGCCAAAACCCGGGAAATCAGTAACGCCTACGATGTGATCAAAACGGCTCGCAAGAACGCCGCCTGATCGGCCGGAACGTCCTTCAGGCCCCACCAGTCTTCCACAAGACCCGGTCAGAAAAGGTAGCGGGAAAGGGCGGCGGCGAGAATGCCGGCGGCAATGGCCGGCAGGGGTTTGCGAGTCGCCAGCATCACCAGCGCGGTGGTACCGAGGGCCGCTCGGGCACCAATATCGCCATCGAAGGCCATGGGAGTCAGGATGGCAATAAGCACCGAACTGGCCATGGCATTGATGAAGCCCTCGACCCTGGGACTGATGGTCACGAACGACATCAGGAAGGTGCCGCCAAAGCGCGTGGCCAGGGTCACCAGCGCCATGATGGCGATGATCAGCAGAATGCCAGTGGTCGTGGTTTCAATGGCCATGGGGTTTTGGCTCCAGCCAGAAGAAACCAACTATGCCGCCTGCCAGGGCGCCGACCACCACATGGGTATGGGCCGGGAGCCACCAATAGGCGGCCATGGCGGCGCCTCCTGACACCACCCAGGCCACCAGCACCCGGGGCGTTTTCCTGCCACCCAGGGCCATGGCGAGCAGGAAACAGCCCAGCACCATGTCCAGCCCCAGGCTCCTGGGTTCCTGTAGTAGCCCACCGAAATACACCCCAAGCAGGGTACCAACGAGCCAGGCAAACCAGAGCACCAGGCCACCACCGAGGATCACCTCCAGATTGCGCCTGCCATTCTGGTAGTCCTGCGCCGCTATGGCCCAGTTGGCATCGGTCAGAACCACAAGGATGCCGTAGCGCTTAAATGGCGGCAGTTCCCGTAACATCGGGAAGAGCGAGGCCCCCATCAGGAGGTGCCGGGAGTTGATGGCAAACACAACCGCCATCAGGGGCAACAGGGCAACTTCGTTACCCCACATCTCCAGGGTGGCAAACTGGGAGGCCCCGGCGAACACCACCACGCTCATCAGGGTCGCCTCCAGCGGCGCAAGCCCTTTCTGGACCGCAGCCAAGCCAAAGGCAGCACCAAACGCCACGACGAACAGGGAGATGGGCAAAAGACGCAGGAACTGGGAACGGACTTTCGCCGGCTCCAGTTGATAACTTGGGTGGTCAGACATCATCGCAACCTAATTAAAATTGCGGAACCTGCGTATAGGTAGATACCGAGTAGAGGCAATTTCACCTCACCGTTTTTGCTCTGCAAGACCCCGGATCAGCCTTCCCGATCTGACATTCCGACCGGCAGGCAACTGAGGTAAAGTGCCCCGAGACACCTCACCAATGGACGACCGATGCCACCTAAACGCTCTGCTCCCGCTGTTAACGCCTTCCAGAACGATGCCCTGGCTAATCACGACGCCACTGCTCTGGCGGATCTCATCAAACGGGGCAAACTTGGCATCCGTGAAGTCACAGAAGCGGCTGTCGTGCGCGCCCGGCAGGTGGAACCGGCACTGCACGGCATCGCAACGGACAATTTTGAACAGGCGTTGGCGAAGGGCCCGACCAGACAGACCGGTATGTTTGCGGGCGTACCCACCCTGGTGAAAGACAACAGTCACGTCGCTGGCCTGCCGACGCGGCACGGGTCGCTGGCCGTACCTTCAGCAACCCAGCCCGACGATGGGTTTTTCGTCAAACAATACCTGGCCCAGGGTTTTGTGTGTCTTGGCAAAAGCACCCTGCCGGAATTCGGTTTCAACGCCTCAACTGAACCTGTGCACGGACCGGCAACGGCCAACCCCTGGCATACTGATTATTCTGCCGGCGCGTCATCGGGCGGATCCGCGGCTCTGGTGGCCGCTGGCGTGGTTCCCATTGCCCATGCCAACGATGGCGGTGGCTCGATCCGGATACCCGCCGCCTGCTGCGGCCTTGTGGGCCTTAAACCCAGCCGCGGTCGTCTGGTGGACAGTGAAGCTGCCCGGTCGCTACCGGTCAGGATCATTGGCGAAGGGGTACTGACCCGCTCGGTTCGGGACACGGCCCGCTTCTTCCTGGGAGCCGAGCAAAGCTACCATAACCCCGACCTGCCCCCGATAGGTGACGTTCGGGCACCGGCCAGGGCCCGCCTGAGAATCGGCCTGGTCGAAGACTCCATCACCGGCAACCCGACCGATGAGGATACCCGCGCGGCAGTAACAGCCACCGCCCATCTGCTTGAGTCCATGGGTCACAGCGTTTTCCCCATGGCAGTTCCGGTGGCCAGAAGTTTCCCGGATGACTTCGCACTTTATTGGGGCATGCTGGCCTTTGCCGTGAAGACCATGGGCAAACGTGCCATCGACCCGGGTTTCGACCGCCGCAGGGTCGACCCGTTGACCCATGGCCTTGACCGCATGTTCCGCAAGAAACTTCACAGGCTACCCGCAGCCCTCTGGCGACTGCGACGCAGTAGCCAGGATTACGCCAGGGCCATGACCGGTGTTGACGTGGTCCTGACCCCTGTTCTGGGTCATACCACCCCAAAGCTGGGTTATCTGAACCCCACCCTACCCTTCGACACCCTGTTCGAGCGCCTGACCCGTTATGTCAGCTTCACCCCCCTGGCCAATGCCACCGGTGCCCCTGCCATTTCTCTGCCCATGGGATTTGACCGACATAACCTGCCATTGGGCGTTCAATTCATGGCCGGCCACGGTCAGGAGAGGCTGTTACTGGAACTGGCCTACGAACTGGAAGAGGCTGCGCCCTGGCACAGCCTCTCGCCCTGAACTGCTGCGAACCCGTTATTGCCAGGTAGCTAGCGCCATACCCTGAGCCCAGGACTCAGGGCCGGTCCTCCCGCAGGAACAGGCCGGCATCCCCGCTCAGCTCCAGTTCATTTTGTGCCGTCGCTTTGCGTTCCATGGCCCGTCTGCCCAGCATCATGACCACCGGCGCCGCGATGTACATGGAGGAACTGGTGCCAACCACAATGCCGAACAGCATGGGCAACGCGAAGCTGGCGACCGCCTCACCGCCAGCAATGCCCATGGGCAATATCGCCAGAAAGGTGGTTACTGAGGTGAACAGCGTGCGCGTCAGTGTCGAGTTCAGGCTCTCGTTTATCAGGTCTTCCAGGGCCATGTCGGGGGTCCGCTTCAGGTTTTCCCGTATGCGATCGAAAACCACCACTTTATCGTTGATGGAGTAGCCGATCAGTGCCAGCAGCGCGGCCACGGCGGTCAGGTTGAATTCAACGCCGGCGAGCACGAAAAAGCCCAGGGTTTTGGTCAGGTCCAGCGCCAGGGTCAGCATGGCACCCACGGCAAAGTGGCGCTCAAACCTGAACCAGAGGTAGACAAACATGCCCAGGCCGGCCAGCAGAACCGCAAGAATACTGATGTCGATAAACTGGCTGCTGACGCTCGGCCCTACTACCTCCACTCTCGGGAAGTCTGCCTCGGGGGCAATTGCACTGATGACCGAGCGGATTTCCTCCACCTTTCCCGCGTCCTGACCGGCACCGGCCTCCGATGACAGTCTCAGAAGGAAGCTGCCGTCTTCACCAATCGGTTTGACCGAAACATCTTCAATGGTGCCGGCCTCAAGACTACTGCGGACCGTATCCAGGGACAGCGACGAATCTGCCCTGACCTCCATGAGAATACCACCCTGGAAGTCGATCCCCTGTTTGACGCCGGGCTGGACCAGGAGGCCGATGGCGACCGCTGACAGAATCAGTGACAGGATCAGGCCGCGGCCGCGCACATTCATGAACCGGATCGGTTTGGCGGGCGTGAGCCACCTGAGCCACCGGCTCTCCGGCATAAGCTGACGCTTGCCAAGCGCCGAGACCCGCCATTCCATCAGCAGGCGTGTGACGGAAATCGAGGTGAACATCGACACTACCAGACCGACTGCGATGGCAACGGCAAACCCGCGCACCGGGCCGGTGCCGAACAGGAACAGCAGGCTGACCGCGATCAGGGTGGTGACGTTAGAATCGAGGATGGTGCTGAAGGCTCGCTGGAAGCCGGTATGCAGTGCGTAACGGGCGCTGACACCCCGTCGCACCTCCTCTCGGATGCGCTCGTTGATGAGGATGTTGGCGTCCACCGCCATGCCGATGCTCAGGATAAGACCGGCCATGCCAGGCAAGGTCAGGGTTGCGCCAAGACTCGCCAGCACGCCCACAACCAGTCCTGCGTTCACCATGAGTGCGACGTTGGCGATCATCCCCCAGCGGCCGTAGGCAAAAACCATGAAGGCGAGCACCAGTGCGGCGCCCACCAGGCCTGTGGTCACACCCATCTGTATGGCATCGCTGCCAAGGTCGGGGCCCACGGTGCGCTCTTCCACCACACTCAGGGGGGCCGGCAAGGCGCCGGCCCTGAGCAGCAGAGACAGATCCTGGGCCTCGGCTACCGAGAAGCCGCCACTGATCTGGCCGGCGCCGCCGAGAATCGGGCTCCGTATCACCGGAGCGGTGACCACCTCGCCATCGAGAACCACGGCAAACGGCACCCCGACATTATCCCGGGTTACCGAAGCGAAGCGCTCGGCACCGGAGTTGTTGAGCCGGAAATTGACCACCGCCTCACCGGAATCCGGGTCAAAGCCCAGGGTGGCGTCCGTGAGGTCGCCACCATCCAGCAGAGGTGTTTTGGCGACCCGGTAGATCTGTCCGTCATCAGCTCCGGGTACCCGGAGGCCTGCTTCTGAGCTGCTCTCATTCAATACCAGATGGAAGGTCAGCCTGGCGGTACGGCCTAGCAGCTCCTTTACATGGCCCGGGTTTTCCATACCCGGAAGCTGCACCAGGATGCCCTGGTTGCCCTGCCGGGAGATCAGGGGTTCCACCACACCGGTCTCATCCAACCTTCGGCGCACCACTTCCAGGCTGCGTTCCAGGGCATCGTTGGTGAGGGCCTTGGTGAAAGCGCTCGTGGTTTCCAGCTCAAGGGTATTGCCGTTGACCGTTACCTCGAACCAGGGCGGACTCTGCTCATTCCGCAGTTCCCGGGCCATGCTGCGAGCCTCCTCCATGCGCTGGGGGCTTCTCACTTCGATCTGCAGCCGACCATCAGCTTCCCTGACCCGTGAAGTCGACACGCCTTCGGAGCGCAGTTGGCGAACCAGATCCTCAGCAAGCTTCAGGTGCTGTTCCCGAGCGAGGGTTTTGATGTCCGCCTCTAGCAGAAGGTGCGAGCCACCCCGCAGGTCGAGCCCAAGGGTCACCCGGTGGTCAGCATAGGCCTGGGGAAAGTGCTTTGCAGCAAAGCCAGGCATGAGGCTTGGCAGAGCAGCTGCCAGGCCCATAAGAATGATGGCGCCGTAAGCCAGCGCCTTAACTCGTAGATTTCTCATCACTTGTCCTTGTGGGCCCCTGCATCAGACGCAGGACGCCGTTACACGGTCACAGGCGGGCCGGAACCCGCCGCTCAAAAGCAGACCTAGACCAGGACAAAGGCGGGCGGCGCCCGGGATTGATGGGCGAAACGGGGGGTATCGGAAGCGTTGAAGCCACAGGCCGCTACTGATGGGGTAGAGGCCCGGCTCCACGCACTAACATGGCCACGGGGGCTTCCCAGCCCATCATCCATTCCGTCAGCTTCCGCCGCGGCGGAACCGGGGCTATATACAACCCGGCCAGGAGTTCGGCTGACGAGGGGCTCGGCGCCTGTGATGCTGCCGGAGTTATCAAAACCCTGGAGAACGGTGGTTTGAGGGTAGCCTTGCCAGCTTGCCAGGACCGTGAGCAGGCTGAAAAAAACCAAAAGGGGGCTGGTGCAGCGGGTCAGCGACTGGCGGAGGATCAGGATCCAGGACGAACAGCTGGTGAGCACGTGAGTAGCCAGTGTTGAGGACGCGGGTGCGAACCTGCTGAGCTGAGATTACCGCCAATTCCTGTATTCGTCATCCGTACTTGTATGCAGTAGTGCAAAATCGATCTTAGGGGCGAAAGCTGCACAAGACACAAATTGCTACATATAAGCGAAGAGCAAGAGATTATGCTGGCGCCCGCGGCCGACAACGACTCCCGATGACTGGGTCCGCCGGACAATGCTTGCCGGCCATGGGACCCGTTGGACAGACAGGTTTCCCGTTGCCATTATTAATCCATACCTATGGAGGATTATTTCGGTCATGCCTGATAACCAGACCTTCATTGATTTTCATGAAGCCCTGATGCGCCTGAGTCACAGCCAGGCGTTCATGCGTGATCGCCGCGACAAGAAACTGGCCGCTCTGACACGGATGTGTGCCACCCTGCTGGATATCGAACGGGTCAGCGTCTGGCAGCTCAGTACCGATGGCACTGTGCTTTCCTGTGAAATGATGCATGAGCTTGAGCAAACAGCCAGCTCCACCACCTGGCCCAGGTTCCAGTTGAACGAAAACGACCACCCGGATTACTTCAGGGCTATCAAGGCAGCCCGGGTAATCGAGGCATGCGATGCCCAGACCGATGCCCGCACCAGCTCCTTTTCAGAACACTACCTGAAGCCCCTTGGCGTCCAGTCAATGCTGGATGCCCCGGTGTTTGATGGTGGCACGCTCAGTGGGGTGGTCTGCCTGGAGGCCAAGCACCGGCGCGTCTGGACCCTGCCTGAGCTGTCGTTCATCACCGCTATTTCCGACACCGTAAGCCTGATCAACACCCATGAGGCATGGCTGAGATCGAAGCAGAAACTGGATTACATTACCCACTTCGACTCCCTGACGGGACTGGCCAACCTGCAATCCCTGCGGACACGCATTGACTACCTTCTGAGCAAGATTGCCCGGCGCGAGAATGGCAGTTTTGCCGTGGTCTGGATCGACCTTGACCGGCTCAAAGTGATCAATGATGGCATGGGCCCGCAGATTGGCGATCAGGTTATTGCCGAAACCGGCAATCGTCTCCGGGCTCTGTCCATTCCCGGCAAGGACCAGCTGGCACGGATCGGTGGCGATGAGTTCGCTCTGGTCCTGCGTAACTACAGTTCCCGAACGATGCTGGATACTGTTATCCAGAGAATCATTGCCGACATCAGCCAGCCCATTACCATCGGCGGCCAATCCCTGAGCGTCAGTGCGAGCCTGGGCATCTGTCATTTCCCTGGCGACGGCGATAGCGCCGATTCCCTGCTGCGCAGTGCCGAAGCAGCCATGTATCACGCCAAGCACCAGGGCCGGGCCCAGGCCTGTGAATTCGATACCTCCATCCATGCTAACGCCCGCTCCCGCTTCGCCCTGGAACGGCAGCTCAGGACAACCATTCAGAAAGACGGCCTGGATGTATTTTACCAGCCCATACTGGACGCCAAGACCGGGGATATTGTCAGCCTTGAGGCACTGGTCAGATGGCAACACCCGGAGCAGGGCTGGCTATCGCCGCTGGAGTTCCTCGACGTTGCACGCAGCGCCGGCCTGATGTTCGGGCTGGGCCAATGCGTACTGAGAAGGGTGTGCAGGGACCGGAGTATGGCGGCCGCGCGGGATATATGCCTGCCGGTCATGACCATCAACCTGGCCTCAGAGCAGGTACTGGACCCGGTCCTGCCGAGCCTTGTCAGCAACCTCTGCGCCGAATACGGCATTGCCCAGTCAGAGCTGCATTTTGAGGTGACCGAGGATTCAATTCAGGGGGATTCAAGAGCATTGAAAACCGTTCTGGACCAGTTGGTGGCCGGCGGCTCCGAGTTGGCCATTGATGACTTTGGCACCGGGTATTCCTCTTTGTCACGGCTCAAGCACCTGCCCTTCTCCAAGCTGAAGATTGACCGTTCGTTCATCCATGACCTGCCCCATGATGAAGATGACTGCGCCATTACCCTGTCCATCCTGGGGCTTGCCCGGGGTCTGGGGCTGTCGGTGGTAGCAGAAGGGGTGGAAAATGCGGGCCACGAGGAATGGCTGAATGCCAGGGGCTGTGATTACCTTCAGGGCTACAAATACAGCCGGCCCATTCCGCTGGACGAGTTGATCGCAACCTTCTTCAGTACACCGAACACGGTCAGTGCCGAACTCTGAGCGACCCTTGCGAGAAAAGACTCAATAATCCCGCCAGTCGCCAGGACTACAGGCTGGCAAGCAGGCCAACCACAACCGGGATCAATACCACGCCCAGCGCTGTGGCAGCCAGTTTCAGGCCTTCGTATGCCTCCGAAGCCTGCGGGTCTGATGCAGATGACATGTGCTCTCCCTGGCAATGACCGCACGGTTATGTCCGTGGCGTCGATGCCTTTCAGCGATATGGTCATCCAGATCCTAAATGTTAACTGTTATCATTTGCAATACTAGTTTCACAGCGCTTCTCCGGTTTTTTGAGGTCGCAGCTTTCGGCCAACCTTATCCCCCAGCACCAGCAGGGCCGGGGTCAGCAACAACGTCAGCAGGGTCGCGAACGCCAGGCCACCCGCAATGGCGCTGGACAGCTGGGTCCACCACTGGGTCGACGGCGCCCCCAGCCCGAGGGCGGGCGTCAGCAGGTCAACGTTTATTCCCATGACCATCGGCATGAGGCCCAGAATGGTGGTAATAGCGGTTAGCAACACCGGCCGCAGGCGCAGAGAGCCGGTTTCCAGAGCCGCGTCGTAGGCCGCCATGCCGCCCCTGCGCATGTGATTGTAGGTATCAATCAGAACGATGTTGTTGTTCACAACGATACCCGCCAGAGCGATGATCCCCATCCCTACCATGACAATGCCGAACGACTGGCCATTAAGAAGCAGGCCCAGCAACACGCCTGCGGTAGAAAGCACGATGGCGGAGAGAATCAGCAGTGCCTGGTAGAGCGAGTTGAACTGGGTTACCAGAATCAGCAGCATAAGTGCCAGGGCAACCATAAACGCACTGGCCAGGAAAACACCGGCCTCCTGCTGCTCTTCGTCCTCGCCGGCAAACCTTACCGTTATGCCTTCCGGAGGCTCTGGCATGGCTCTGGTAAGGGCCCTGAGCTGCTCGGCCACCTGGGCTCCCGGCGCCAGATCCGACTTCACGGTGACGGTGCGCTGGCCGTCCACCCGTCGTATGGTTCCGGTCTTCGGGGCCGGTTCCAGGGTGAGGAAATACGATAGCGGCACCTGGCCCCGGGGCGTGTTGATGGTCTGGCGCTCGAACTGGTCGAGTTCGCGCCACATCTCCGGTACCCGCACGGCAATGTCCACTTCATCCCGGACATCTTCCGGTCTGTAGGTGGCAAGCACCAGACCGTTGGTAATGAGCCGCACCGCACTGCCGGCACTCAGCACGTCAGTGCCATAACGGGCGGCGGCTTCACGGTCAACCTCAAGCCGCCACTCGATGCCGGGCAGGCTGCGGTCGTCCTCCACGTCCACAAACCCATCCGTTTGCGCCATCGTGTCCCGTAATTTGTCGACATAATCTTCGAGCTGGGCGCTCTGCAGGCTGCTTACCTTGATCTCGATCGGCTTGCCGGAGCCCGGGCCTTCCTCCTGCTCGCGAAACTCAAGCACGATACCGGGTATGTCCTCGGTGCGCTTTTTGAAATCCGCCAGAATCTCACTGGCTGGTCGTCGCTCGTGCCAGTCGGCAAACTGGAACTGCAGAACGCCGACCACGTCCGGGGCCAGCTGGTTGCCGGGGTTCACCATTGAGCGGACGTACATGGCTTTCACTTCCGGCATGCCCAGCAATCGCGACTCCACGCGCTGGACCAGCCGGTCTCTCTCGTGGACCGACAGGTCGCCTCGGGCCCGCACCCATATCTGGGCCGAGTCCGGTTCCACGCTGGGGAAGAACTCAACCCCATGATTGAACCTGGCATAGCCGGCATAGATCAGGCCCGTCACTACAACCACCCCGAGCAGGGTCAGTCCGGGGTAGCTCAGAAGACTGGCCAGTGCCTTGCGGTAGCCCTGGTTGAAGCGACCTTCAGTAACTGCCTTGCGCGCCTTTTCGCCGCCACTGACACCGCCAAGCACCGGCAGGAAAACCAGGGCCATGGCGAGGGACGCCAGCAGGCAGAGAATCACTGTAATCGGGAGGAATTTCATGAACTCCCCCACGACGCCGGGCCAGAACAGCAGCGGCAGGAACACCGCCAGCGTGGTCGCGGTGGAGGCAATAACCGGCCAGGCCATTCGGGTGGCAGCTTCTGCCCAAGCTTTACGGGCCGGCAGGCCATCGTGCAGGTTACGGTCTGCCAGTTCGGAAACCACGATCGCGCCATCCACCAGCATGCCTGCCACCAGGATCAGGCTGAACAACACGACAATATTGAGGGTGTAACCAAGGCCCCAGATCAGCAGTATGCCAGCCAGGAAAGCGCCGGGAATGGTCAGGCCGACCAGTAACGCCGACCGCAGACCCATGGTAGCGATGATCACGATGATGACCAGGACAATCGCCGTCAGAACGTTATTGAGCAGATCCGCCAGTATGTCCCGGACTTCCGTGGACTGGTCCATGATGTACTGGACCTCAAGGCCGTCGGGAAATTGTGATTCGGCTTGGGCAATCAGCCCTTTGACCTGGGCAACGGTTTCAATGATGTTCTCGCCGGTGCGTTTGGATACCTCCAGCACCAGAGCAGGTTCGCCGTCGATGCGGGCAAAGCCGGTGGGATCCTTGAATCCGCGCTGGAGGGTGGCCACATCCCCGAAAGTCACCACCGAATCACCGCTCACCTTGATCGGCATGGCCATGACATCCTCAATGGTTTCGATGACGCCCGGCACCTTCATGGTCATCCGACCGGCGCCGGTATCCAGGCTACCTGCCGCCACCAGCTGGTTATTGCGGGTTACCAGGGTTGCCAACTGGTCGTAGTCGATCCCATAACTTTCCAGCACCTGCGGGTTGACCACGATTTCCAGCATGTCCTCCCGGTCGCCGCCGATCTGCACTTCAAGTACCTCGGGAATGCCTTCGATGGCGTCCTGGAGCCGCCTTGCTACCGTGATCAGCTCCCGCTCGGACAGTGGCCCCGAGAGCCCGACCGACAAGACCGGAAACAGCGAAACGTTGACTTCGTTCACCCGGGGCTCGTCGGCTTCAGACGGAATCTTGGACCTTGCGGTGTCGACCTTTTCGCGAACGTCCTGCAGGGCTTTGTCGGGGTCAAAGCCGGCATCGAATTCCAGCATCACCGAGGCGTGACCTTCCGACGCTGTCCCGCGCATTTCCTTGATGCCTTCGAGGGAGCGCAACTCCTGCTCCATGGGACGCACCAGAAGCCGCTCGGCATCCTCAGGGCTGATGCCCTCCAGCGTAAGGGAAACATAGATCATCGGAATGGCGATGTCGGGGTTGGCTTCCTTCGGAATCGACTGGAAGGCCGCCGTACCACCGATAATCAGGAACAGCAGGGTCAGCAGGGTTGTGCGACTGCGGTCCATGGCCGCATAGATAAGCGTGCGCATAAATCAGCTGTCCTCAGGCACAGGATCAACCCTGGCGCCCAGCGACACAAAGCCGCCGCCAAGGGTGATCAGACGAACGCCATCCGGCAGCCCGGCAACCCAGGCGCCCTCGGTTGTGGCACTGAGCAACTCCACCTCGGCGAACTGTACCCGGTCCTGGTCATCCACATGGTGCACCCCAAGGCGGCCGTCATCCCCCAGCTTGAGATAGGCCGGAGACAGGAATACGGCCGGTCGCTCAGGCAGATGAATCTTTATTGTTGCGCTGGCGCCTGCCACCCGCCAGTTGTCGGGATTGGCAACCTCCACTTCGACCCGGAAGCTCCGGGTCTCCTCGTCGGCGGCGCTGGCAATGAAACTGACCCTGCCTTCCAGGCTCCTGCCGTCCAGCAGTTCCAGCGTGACCTCCTGCCCGGGGGCCAGATTGGTTACCGATTGCTGGGGCGCAAAGCCGGTGACCTTCAACCGTTCCACCTGCACAAGCTCCAGCAAGGCCTGGCCAGGTTGCACATATTCCCCCAACTCCACATAGCGTCGGTTGACCACGCCATCAAATGGCGCCCGGGGCCTGAGATGGCGAGACGCCAGCTGGGCCGCCTCAAGCTCCGCCCTGGCCCCGGCCAGCTCGCTTTCAAGACGCAGTTTTTCGGTCTGGGACACGAGGTTGTCGGCCCGCAGACGATCCGTTGCCGCCAGTTCCGCCTCAATCTGGCGGACCCTGGCCTGGGCCCTGAGAATGTTGCCGGCGCGATCATCATCGGACAGCCGGATAAGCGAGTCGCCCTTTGCGACCTGGTCACCCTGAGCCACCGGCAGCTCTTCGATGGCGCCGTCAACCCGGGCGTCAATGGAAGCGCTGCGCCAGGGCTCTACCTGGCCCTGGATCATCATGCTGGGCGCAAAGCTGTCGCTTTGAAGTATCTGAACCTGAACCCTGGGCGGCTTTTCCTCACCTACAGTTTCACGCTCAGGCGTCTCATCACTGGCCACCTTCACATCGCCGCTGGCCATCCACACCACCAGAACGATGACAACCAGCAGAGCCAGTCCCAGTGAGCCGAACTTGATTTTTCCCCGGTTCACGTTGATTCTCCTTCTGTATTTGGCCCCTGTCGTTCCAGGGTTGCGCCTATGGCCGAGGCACCAAGCAACCCGGCAATCATGAAGTCAGCAACGTGATCGAAATACCTCGCCATATCCGGTGTCGTGCTCCAGTGTCCGAAGCCGCCGGCGGCCACCCGGGCCATGACGCCATGAAAGCCCGCCTCAATGCCCCAGAAAACCGACTCGATCGGCACCTGGGGAATCTCGCCCCGGGCCACGGCGGCTTCCAGAAGCTCGTTGAAGAGCCGGGTGTAACCCACCTCGAGTTCGGCAAACCGGGACTGAAAACGAGGCCCGAGGCGTTCCTGGAACTCAGGCCGTTCGCAGTGAAGACTGAGCTGGACTTCCGTTGGGTGCTGGTGCATCAGGTCGAACGACAGCCGGATGACGGCGCGCATCGACGCCAACGCCTGGTCGCCAATACCTTGCCGGCGATACGCCTCCAGGCAGCGTTGTGAGAAATCCAGCGCCAGCCTGGCGTAGATCTCATCTTTGGTGGCAAAGTGCTTGTAAACGGTACCCTTACCTATGCCGGCGGCATCGGCAACCTGCGCGACCGTTACCTGCTCCCAGCCATGCTTCTGGAACAGCTTGAGGGCGGTCGCCAACAGTGTCTGCTCCCGTTTACGGAAGACCTCATCCTGATAACCCATAGAAAACCCGGTTTTTTAGCGGACTGGTCGATGGCCATCAGATGGCATCGACTCGTGACTGGCGGTCATATTATGACTGTTGGTCATTGTTGGCAACAGGAGAATTGCCCCGGACGCTCGCGCGGCCGGGGCCTAAGCTACTGATGATCAGAAACTAGAAAGGTTGTGCTAGCAGGAAAGATGCGCCAGCAGTGCTGACGCCAATGTCAGCGATATCGCGCTTCGATACCGTCCAGCCTTCCGGAAGCACGGGCTTTATCAAGGGCTTTCTGCAAATCCGCTACGATTCCCGGCGCTGTCTGGTTACTCACAGCCAGGTACATCGGAGTCTCCCTGAACACCAGAACTGGCACCAAGCCTTCAATATCATGCTCTTCCCGAGCGACTTTCGGCCCGACAAGCCCGTCCGTTACCCACAGGTCGGCCTGTCCAAGCGCAAGTCTGCGGGGGTTCTGTTCACCCGACATGCTCATGACGACGTTGAAGCCTTCTGCCACGAGGTAGTCAGACATGACGTCACCTTTATAGCCGGCAATCTGGTACTGCCGCGCTTCCTCGAGGGATGACAGCCTGATTTCTGAGCCCGGAGCGGCAAACAGGGTCCACTTGATTGGCGCCAGTGGGCCGACCCACTGAAAGTCATTTTCACGCTCGTCTGTGCGGGCGGTACAGAACAGGGCGTGGTTTTCCCGTCCCTGAACCCAATCGTAGGAACGGCTCCAGTCCCGCATTTTCATAACATAGTCATAGTCCACGTTCGACATCATGATCTTTACGATGTCACTGCAGATACCGGCAATATCTTCTACCCCATGGGCAAAGCCCTGGCCCGTGGTGGACAGGTTGTAGGGCGGGTAATTCTCGGTGAAGAGATATAGTTTTTCCTTGGCGACCGCTGCCGATGGCACAAGGGCAAGCAGGATCAGAAGCTGAACTGTTTTAGCAAGAGCAGAGGTGATGCGCATTCGTGGGTCCTCTTGGGCCGAGATAAAAATACGTGATAGGCCTGCCGTCGTAAAGGTCCCCCAACAGACCCCGGACAGCCATTCCCGGTTCCGGGTGTCAGTTCAGGCCAGTCGATATGAACTTTTTCGCCAATTAGCCGCAGTATAGTTGCTCTTTCGAACGAAAAAGTCAGTGACAAAACGTAACCGGCTTGCTGGGGCTCACAAACCAGGGGTGCAGAAGCTTTAGAACGGCCAATCCGACATCTACGCCGGATTGACGTTTCTGAGGTTTACCAGGCCTTGAAAGGAAGGAGCTTGCCATTCAGGGCGGCCCGGTCCCGGACTCTTCCTCCCGGGCGACGCCCATGGTGAAAGCGATGGCGCGCTCATGATTCCGGCACCAAGCTGGAGGAAAGTGCAGAGTTCGTGCCAGGCGTTGAGGCAAGTGTTGAGCTGGCCTGACCCAGAGTACAGGCCAGCTCCGTTCAGACACTCAGAGATCAAGACTGAGGCGGTATCTCATGGGAATTGAGAACGCCTTCAAGGTCTTTCATATCCACCAGCGGATCATCGAGATCAAGCATCACCTGAGACCTGGCAATGGTCCAGGCTCTGCCCGTGATATCCGTATGGAGGCCTTTGTGGGAGCCAACCATAGCTTCACCCAGGACCATTCCCATGAAGGAGCTGCCGCGGGGCGATATGGTCTCCAGTGTCTGGTCTTCTTTGATCATACCCATTTCATACATCAGGGCGAGGCGGGCTGAGGTGCCGGTTCCGGTCGGGCTTCGGCAAATCACCCCGGGGTGTACGTAGGTGGCGGACCGGGACCGGAACCCGTGCTCATCAACGGCTTCAACAGGCCCCATGAAATGGGCAAAAGGCAGGGGTCCTACATGGCCAAGCTCAGGATGTTCCTGGGTCACGGCCGGTCGGGCAGCATCGACGAACGCCATGCCAAAGGACGCCAGCGCCTTCATTTCATCGTTCACCAGCCCGAAGCCCAGCGAGGTTGCATCTATCATGGCGAAGTAGGCGCCACTCCAGACCAGATCAAACGGCACCCGGCCAAATCCGGGGACATCGGCTACCATATCGCGGGCCGCTACGAACGCAGGCTCGCTCTGGGTGGTAATGGCTTCGACCCTGCCATTGCGATTATAGGCTTTCACATGGGCCAGGCCTGCCGGCGATTCCAGTACGAGCTGCTGCTCGCCCTCCTCCATAGGCACAATGCCATTTTCCAGGATGGCCGCCGCCGTGCAGATGGTGTTGGAGCCCGAATACAATGGGTACCCCATGGCCTCCATGATGATATAGCCCGCCTGCGCCTCGGGATTGTCAGGCGGCACAATCAGGTCAATGGACATGAAGGGGTCCCCGTAGGGCTCCGACAACAGCCAGCGACGGAAACCGTCACCGTGCTTCTGGATATAGCGCATCTGCTCCAGAACGGTGCCGCCCGGCAAATGGCCCACTCCCCGGGTGATGATACGGCTGACATCACCCCCGGACTGCATGTCCACCAGTTCGATGGAACGAGTCCGATGCCCCGGCGGCGTATCGCCGCCGACTACGGCCCGACGGCGCCTGTCGCGCCCCTGTCTGCGTTCGAGGCTATCGTTCATCTTTGGCATGAGGGGCTCCTACTGCATCCCACTTGCTGTCCGGCACAACAACCAGTTTGCCGACGTAGGACTTGGACATGAATGCGGTCTGGGCGGTATGAAAGTCGGAAAGTCGGTAGGTGCGATCCAGCAGCGAGCGGATCTTGCCTTGCTCGATGTACTTCAGCAGCCGGCGAAATGCCCTGCGGGTGCCCTGGGAGGAACCGTGCAGCTCCTGTTGCTTGAGGTAGAGCGTACGCAGATCAAGGTCCACCACCGGTCCGCCAATGGCTCCGGCCGTGGTATAGCGCCCCTCCATTTTCAGAATCCGGAGCAGGTCGTTAAACATGGGGCCTGCCACCAGGTCCGCCACCACATCCACGGGCTTGCCGGCGGTGGCCTCTTCGGTTTTCTGCACCAGATCGCCTTCACCCCGGGTAACCGTAGCCTCTGCCCCAATGTCCTTCATGGCCTGGACTTTACCGGCGGAGGTCACAGCGTAGGGAATAGCACCCCGGGCCCGAGCCAGTTGCAGTATGGCAGACCCCACGCCACCGGAAGCACCGGTCACCAGAACCCGCTCACCGGCTGCCAGCCGCGCCCGGTCCAGCATGTGTTCGCCGGTCAGATAGGCGCATGAAAAGGTGGCCAGCTCGGCGTCGGTCATCTCGGTATCAACGGTATAGGCGTTGGCGGCAGGTACGGTGGTGTATTCGGCATAGCCACCGTCGCGGCCGTGACCGATGTAATCAATATCTGCGAGGCTGTCATCACCTTCAGGGCGGTTATAGATGCTAAAATCAACGATTACCCGCTGGCCAATGCGGGATTGGTCCACTCCTGGCCCGACAGCGACGACCTTGCCGACGATATCCGTACCCTGAATGCGCGGGAATTCCAGGGTTGAGCGGCCCCGCCGCCAGGTGGATACAGCCGTGGGATCGGTATCGCTGCCATAGGCGCCTTCACGGACCCAGACATCGGTGTTGTTCATACCACAGGCGCTGACTTCGATCAGCACCTCTTCCGCGTCCGGCTCGGGTACCGGTACATCGTCGCGGTAAACAAGTTTGTCCAGCCCGCCGTGGCCCGTGAGCTGAACGGCTTTCATCGTTGTGGGAATCATGCTCCCTCCTGCTCGTTTACCTGCTTCCTGTGCCAGGAACCTTTAACCGGAGGATCCGGCCAAAGGCGAGCCGTCATGCAACGGCACAATTTTATCCTAGGTCATTTTTCGAGCAGAGTCAGGGGGCCCCCGATTACCTTTTTTAAACCACGTTCACTACTATGCCAGTGCACCTTTTCCCTCTCTAGCGTGCAATCACCCGGTAGATCGGGCGCAGCTTGGGTATCTGCTTGAGGACAACCTGGATTACCGTCATCAGCGGCACCGCCAGCAGCACCCCGACCGGGCCCCAAAGCCAGCCCCAGAAGAAAATCGAGATAAAGATGACGACCGGGTTGATGGCCATGCGAAAGCCATGAATCCAGGGCTCAATGAAGAAGCCGACCAGAGCCGTCAGTACCAGGTACCCGACCGGAAGAATGGCGATCATCCAGAGTTCATCAAGACTGGCGGCAGAAACCACGGCAAGTATGGCAATGGTCATGATCACCCCCAGGTAGGGTATAAAACGTGCCAGGCCTGCCACAACGCCCCAGACGGCTGGCGTCGGCAGCCCCACCGCCCACGCCATCAAGCCGGTGACCACCCCCACCACGGTATTGCTGATGCCGATGACCGCCAGATAACGGGCAATCTCCTCCTGGGAGCCCCGGACAATCTGCAGTGCCTTGCGCCTTCGTCTGCGGGGTAGCTGACGCACAAAATTCTGGATCAGACGGTCACCACCCACCAACAGAAAGTAGGTAAGAGCCAGTGCCAGCGCCAGCCCGGCAAGCCCGTTGCGCAGCTTACTGAGAACCTGGCTGCGCCAGGATTCTGTTGCCAGAATAACCGGCTGAGGTTCGGCCCCGTTGTCCGAGAGGCCCTCAACGGATTCTTCCATCTGCTCTGCGGACCGGTTGAGTTTGTCGATCTGGGTCTTGAGCACGCTGTCGCCAACCAGGATTTCCGACAGACTGTCCGGTGCCTCTTCAGCCCAATCCAGGGCCGGCTGGCCAACCGCCCAGCCAACCCCTGCAAGGCCGGCAATCAGCAGCAGCATCAGGACCAGCGCGCTGGCCACCCGGGGAATGCCCATGCGATAGCCCCGGTAGACCAGGGGCGAAAGTAGAAGGCTGGTCATGATTGCCAGAACGATGGGCAGGATAATGCTGTGGGCGGCATACAGGGTGTAAAGTATGCCCAGCATGAACAATCCCTGCAGGGGCGTGGCAAGGTCACCCTGAAACAGGCGTTCGGCCGGGCTGGCTCTGGTTGAACCGTTGTTGTTATGGGTCTGTTCTAAACGAGAATGGGACGACTGATCTTCCATGAGCGGTCCTGATATTGACGGTAACCGCTAACTCTACCTGCTTTTCCCGACGCCTGTCACCGCCTGCCCTCCTGCCATCCGTCCAACGGGGGCGCTGTCTGGACAGGGCAGTCGGGCCAATTACTTCGTAACGACCGGCGATGTCTTTTTTTCACTGCAGGAACAGGCTAGTCTGTTTCGAACCATGAGAATCAGGTACTGATATGGCAAGCTACACGATTGATATTGATGAAACTTATAGCGTTTCCCGACCGCGGGCTTTCGCCCTGTTTGCCGACCACCGGAGGTTCGGAAAACTCCTCGGAGCACCAGTCAAACGCGTCAAGGACAGCCAGCAGGCAGATCCCAACGGTCTGGGTTCAGTACGAAAAATAGGGCTCGGCCCCATCGGGCTGGAAGAAACCATTATCCGCTTTGAACCTGACGAACTGATCGAATACAGCATCACCAGCATCAGCCCTTTGCGTAACCATCTTGGCCGTATCCGCTTTACAGATGCGCCTGGGGGCCGGACAACCATCAACTACTCCATCCGTTTCGACGACATTGTGCCGTTTACCGGAAAACTGGTTCATATGGCGCTGGAGAAGGGTATCCGCAAGGGCATGAGGCGGGTGCCAGAACTGGCCTGACTTTCTGGACCGCGCCCATCAGGCACCCAGGCCAACCGGACACAATCTGGATTGATGACAAGGAACCTGCATGGCTCACGCCCATGATCATCACAGCCCTGGCCACGGGGTCCGTAATTACAACCGTACCTTCGCCATAGCTATTGGCCTGAACGTCGCCTTTGTTGTGGTGGAGGTCATCTATGGGCTTCTTGCCGGCTCGCTGGCCTTACTGGCAGATGCCGGCCACAACCTTAGCGATGTGCTGGGGCTGCTTCTGGCCTGGGGGGCGAGCTATCTTGCCAGTCGTCAGGCCTCCCGCTGGCGCACCTATGGCCTACGCAAAACCACCATTCTGGCGGCCTTGTTCAATGCCCTGATCCTACTGGTGGCCATAGGCGCCATTGCCTGGGAGGCGATCAGCCGACTGAATACCCCAGCAGAAGTGGCGGGGATAACGGTCATTGTGGTGGCAGGGATAGGGGTAGTCATCAACGCCGCAACCATGATGCTGTTTATGGCCGACCGTAAGTCCGACCTGAACATTCGCGGTGCTTTCGTGCACATGGCAGCCGATGCCGGTATCTCACTGGGCGTCGTTATAACGGGCATAGTCATTCTGTACAGCGGTGTGCAATGGCTCGATCCATTGATCAGCCTGCTGATCGCAGCGGTCATTTTTGTGGGCACCTGGGCCCTGCTCAGGGATTCGCTCAATCTTGCACTCGATGCCGTGCCCAAAGGTATTGAGCCGAAGGAAATCGAAGCCTTTCTGGTCAGCCTGGAAGGGGTCGAAGCTGTGCATGACCTGCACATATGGGGCATCAGCACCACGGAGGTAGCGCTTACCGCACATCTGGTCAAGCCTGACCCCTCCGACGACGACAAGGTCATCGCGGAGATCAGCCGCGTGCTCAAGGACCGCTACCGGATCGACCATGCCACCATACAATGGGAGCGCGATACCCGGGTCTGCCCCAGTGGGGTAGAGTGTTAGTTTTGCAACCAGACAGGGAAGCCTTAATGAAAACCTTGAGAACACCCGAATCGCGTTTTAAACGACTGCTCGATTACCCGTTCGAACCTCACTACCTGGAGGTCGACGGTATGCGCATGCATTACGTGGATGAAGGCCCCTCCAACGCCAGGCCCGTGCTGATGCTCCACGGCGAGCCGTCCTGGTCCTATCTGTACCGTCACATGATTCCGATCTGCGCAGCCGCCGGCCACCGGGTAATTGCTCCGGACCTGATCGGCTTCGGCAAATCCGACAAACCGGTAAAGGTGGACGACTACAGTTACCAGAGCCACCTTGACTGGCTGCTGTCCTTGCTGGATCAACTGGCACTTACCGACATTACCCTCGTCTGCCAGGACTGGGGCTCATTGCTGGGCCTGCGACTGGCAGCGGAACATCCCGATCGGTTCAGGGCCATTGTCGTGGGTAATGGCATGTTACCCACCGGTGATCAGGCAGTACCCAAAGCCTTCCAGCTATGGCGTGGCTTTGCCATGTACAGCCCCTGGTTTCCCATTTCCCGTATCGTCAACGCTGGCAGTTTCCGCACTCTCGGGCCCGAGGAGCGTCGTGCCTATGATGCGCCCTTCCCCAGCAGCAAGTACAAGGCCGGAACCCGGGCTTTTCCCAAGTTGGTGCCCGTAACCCCTGACAACCCGGCGTCCGAACCCAACCGCAAGGCCTGGAAAGTACTGGAAAACTGGCAGAAACCGTTCCTAACCACCTTCAGTAACGGCGACCCCATTATGCGGGGCGGCGACAAGTACATGCAGGAACGCATCCCCGGCGCCAAGGGCCAGCCCCATGTCACCCTGACAGGCGGTCACTTTCTCCAGGAAGACTCGCCGGTGCAGTTTGCCCGGACTGTTAACGACCTGCTTGAGCGTATTGAGAGTGATAACAGTCAAACTGATAAAAGCGGTCAGTGATCGCCTGGGCAATAGTCCGGATGACTTGTTATCCAGCCCTCTGGCGAATAGCCGCCAGGATGTGATCGCAGGTCTGCTCCTGATCAAGGGTGTCCGCAGAGACGATGATGTCAGCATACTGGCGGTAGAGCCGGCCGCGCTCATGGAAGAGCGCCTGGATGCTCTGGTCCGCTCGCTTTGAAATGCCCCGCAGACTGAAGTCGCCGATGCGCGCTTCCACTGTAGCGAGGCTGACATCCAGAAAAACAATTACCCCCGAGCGCCTCAGGTGCTGCATGGCAGCGTCGCTGTAGACGGCGCTGCCTCCGGTGGCGATAACATGGCGTGCCAGCTCGATTTGCAGCAACTCACGCTCCTCAACTTTGCGCAGCGTTTGGTAGCCGCTGCGGTCGACAATCTCCTGCAGAGTCTGGCCAGTAGCAGTCTGGATCAGCAAGTCAGTGTCCACGAAGCCCCGGGCTGACCGTTTGGCAAGCAATACTCCGACTGTACTCTTGCCCGAACCGGGCATACCTATGAGAACGACATTAGTGCGTTCAGGCGCGACCATCTGAGGTCATCCTTTGACTGGACGCCCCATCGCAGCCACGATTGTATGTGCCGTGCCTGCTGGAGCAGAAAGTGAGTATGCCGCCATGTACCCTGGCGGTCCGGTCTGGTTAAAACTATAACTGGTCAGGCAGTTTATTACCTTTGAAAGGGCTACTTTGCGCTACAGGCATTGAAAAAACTCAAGCGCGGCCATAGTGTAAGGGGTATGCCGCGGCTCAAATGATGTTCCAATGGCATATTTCGAGTGGCCTCAAGCCATTCACCTACAAGCTTGAACAAAAAGGAGAACCCCATGGCGGACCAGGACGTAGACAAGCTTCGCAGTGAAGTAACCCAATTGCGCAACGACATGCGCAGCATTACCGAGACCCTCAAAACCATGGCTGCTAACCGGACCGAACAGAGCTATGACCAGGTCAAGGCCGGTATGGACCAGGCCCAAACCAGCGCCCGCAAGGCAACGAACGCAGTGGAGTCGCAGATCGAAGACAAGCCGTTCAGCAGCGTCCTGCTTACCTTCGTAATCGGTCTGATCACCGGTCTGCTTGTCCAGTCACGCCGCTAGGTTGTTTCCATGATTCGTGAAACAGTGGTACAGGCACTGTTTTCCATGACACTCCTGTGTCTGTCCGTGCTGGTGGCTCTGGTCGGGTTCGGCTTCATGGTTGCCGGGCTGTATCTGGGTCTAACCCATTGGTGGCCCCCGGCCGGTGCCGCAGCAGCGACAGGCTTTGTGATGCTGGTGGTCGCGCTGATCATCGTGCTGATCGCCAAGGCCGTACTGACCCCGCCCCCCAAGCCCTTGGCCGAAGAGCCGCCGGCAGAGGACCTGGCTGGTATTGGCGGGTTGATGGCTGAAGCTGCAGCGATGAACAAGCTTGTCGGGCAACTAGAGAAAACGGTCAGGGAGCACAGGCCGCTGGTTACCGCGAGCACCTTCGCTGCGGGGTTCTACCTTGGCGTCAATCCGCAAGCCAGGCGGACCCTGGGGCGGGCTATCTCAGACGCTGCCTCCCAAGGTCTGGGAGGCGCGCGTGATCCTGCAAGGCGAAAGCCCCGGCCACCGGAATGAGTCCAGAAAACCCCCGGCATTACCTGCTGGGGTGCTTCCCCGGTTTCGTCAGCCCTCTATGTTTCGTAGGCAATGATAACCACGTCAGCGGCCCTGTCCCGCAGCGGCACCAACGCCTGATAGCGGTCACCGTAGTACCACCCCTGAAGCGTTGCAATATCCGGAAACTCGATAACGACTACCTGCGTGTGGCTGTCGTCCCCGGCCAGCGCCAGAGACTTGTGACCCCGGAGCAGAACCTTTGCACCGTGCCCCGCCAGTGATTCGGTAACGCCCGCCACGTATTGCTGCCAGAGTGATGTGTCCCTGACCATAACCCGACCCAAGAGATGTGCTGTCATTGGCAGATTTTCCTGTATGAAAGGCGAAGTGACTCCATAGTAACGAACAGAAATGGATCTGACGCCGGTATTGTGTGTAAAATTTGGCTCCTTTTTCGGATACCAATGAGACAGTGTAATGGGCAGAGCCTACCAGAACCGCAAAGACTCCATGGCCAAGACGGCAAACGCCAAAACCAAGGTCTACAGCAAATACGGGCGCGAGATCTATGTATGCGCCAAGGCTGGCGGAACCGATCCTGATGGCAACCTTTCGCTCCGGGGCCTCATAGACCGGGCCAAGAAAGACCAGGTGCCGGCCCATGTGATTGAAAAGGCCATCGACAAGGCCCGGGGCGGCGGCGGTGAGGATTTCTCGACCGCTCGCTACGAGGGGTTTGGCCCGGGCAACTGCATGGTCATCATTGATTGCCTCACGGACAACCCAAACCGGACCTTTGGTGACGTGCGCCAGTGCTTTACCAAGACCAAGTGTAAAATCGGCACCCCGGGCAGCGTCAGCCACATGTTCGACCACTGCGCCATTCTCGCTTTTCAGGGTGACGATGAGGAAGCCGCCCTTGAAGCGCTCATGGAAGCAGACGTGGATGTAAGTGACATTGAGAACGAAGACGGCAGGATTACGGTATTCGCCCCCAATACAGACTACGCCAAAGCCAAGCAGGCCTTGATTGAAGCCTTTGGTGAACTGGAGTTCGACGTTGACGAAATCCAGTTCCTGCCCCAGACCACCACGCCGGTGGAAGGGGATGACGTTGCCATGTTCGAGAAATTCCTCGACATGCTGAACGAACTCGACGACGTCCAGAACGTCTACCACAACGCCGAAGCCTGAGAGATCCCGCCGGCCCTTTGGCTGGGCCGGCATGACTGTCAGCCGCCAGCGCGAATCATGTCGGCGGCCTTCTCGGCAATCATGATCGTGGGCGCATTGGTATTGCCACCAATGATTGTCGGCATTACGGAGGCGTCAATAACCCGCAGTCCTTCCACCCCCCTGACCCTCAGGGTCGGATCCACCACTGCATCCTCGTCCGCACCCATCCTGCAGGTGCCTACCGGGTGGTACACGGTGTCCACTCGCTGTCGCAGGATGTCGCGTATATCATCGTCGGTTTTGACATTGCCGGTGAAAATATCCTTCTCGATGAACTGGGCAAGAGCCGGCGCCTTCATGAGTCGCTCCGTCATCTTGTAACCCTCGACCATCTCCTCAAGATCCTCCGGGTTACTTAAGAAAGCAGGGTCTATGGCCGGCGGCGACTCCGGGTTGGCATCCTTGAGCCAGATGCTGCCCGTGCTTTTTGGCCTGAGCAGACAGAAGTGGCAGGAAAAACCATGGCCGCGGTGCAGCGTTCTGGCGTGGTCATCCACAAGGGCAATCACAAAATGCAGCTGAATGTTGGGGGCTTCAAGTTCAGGCCGGGTTTTCAGAAAACCGCCGCCCTCGGCAAAGTTTGAGGTCACAAGGCCACGGCGGACTTTGCGGTAATGGCGTATCTGCCGAAATAGGTGCAGCCCGCCTTTGAGGGACAGGCCCAGCAAACTGTCGTCTTTTGACTTGTAGGCGAAGATGAAATCCGGGTGATCTTTCAGGTTTTTGCCCACCTCAGGCGAGTGGTGGATGACCTCGATATCATGCCGGGCAAGTTCCGTGCTGTCCCCCACTCCCGACAACATAAGGATCTGGGGGCTCTGGAGCGCTCCGGCGCAGACAAGCACCTCCCGACGCGCTTTCACCGTATAGGTCTTACCCTTCTGGCGGTATTCCACCCCAACGGCGCGCTTGCCATCGAACAAAACACGAAGCGTAAGGGCGCCAGTCTCGATCCGGAGGTTCTTTCGTGTGGTCCGGTGAGGCTCCACATAACCCCGGTAGCTGCTCCAGCGTTCACCATTGGCCTGGGTGACCTGATAGAGCCCGATGCCTTCCTGCTCCGGACCGTTGAAGTCATCATTGACGGGGTAGCCGACTTCCCGGGCAGCCTTGAGGTAGTGCAGCTGGAATGGGTTATCACTGCGCAGGTTGGTCACGCTCAGGGGGCCATCCTGGCCGTGCCACTCGTTGTGAATATCGTAATTATGCTCTGAGCGTTTGAAGTAAGGCAGAACCTCATCAAAGGACCAGCCCGGGTTTCCGAGCCGCGCCCATTCGTCATAGTCCCGCCTGTGGCCGCGGATATAGGCCATGGCATTAATCGCGGAGGAACCACCCAATACCTTGCCTCTGGGCTGGTAGCCCCGGCGGCCGTTGAGGGCAGGCTGGGGCACGGTCTCGAAGCCCCAGTTATTCACCTTCTTCGGCACGGTCAGTACGACGGCCGCGGGAGCGGTCACCAGCCAATGGCTGGCATTGCCCCCGCCAGCCTCGAGCAGAGTCACCTGGGTATTCGGGTCCTCACTGAGCCTGCCGGCCATGACACAACCGGCGGAGCCGCCGCCGACAACGACATAATCTGTTTCAGAGTCCATGGGCTTCCCGTTATTGTTCTGATTCTAGAGTTTATGGCTGTGCCACAAACTCTAGCCTCCCCGGCCAGATAAGAACAGGCCGCCAACAACGCAAAACGGGACAGATTACGAGCGCAAAGCGCCCACCAGTTTGTCGATGGTTGCCTTGGCATCGCCAAACAGCATGCGGGAGTTATCCTTGAAGAACAGCGGGTTCTCGACACCGGAGTAACCGGTTGCCATACCACGCTTGAGGATAACCACTTGCCGGGCTTTCCAGACTTCCAGAACCGGCATGCCCGCGATCGGACTACTAGGGTCCTCCGCTGCCGCCGGGTTAACGGTATCGTTGGCACCGATAACCAGCACCACATCTGTATTGGGGAAATCAGCGTTGATCTCGTCCATTTCCAGCACGATGTCGTAGGGCACATGGGCCTCAGCGAGGAGCACGTTCATGTGGCCCGGCAGGCGCCCGGCAACGGGATGAATGCCAAAGCGCACATTGATGCCCTTCTCCCGCAGAATCCGGGTCATGTCGCTGACACCGTTCTGGGCCTGTGCCACCGCCATACCGTAGCCCGGCACGATGATGACCGAATCCGCATTACGCAGCTCTTCACTGAGTTCATCAATGCTCGTCTCATGGACCGTCTGGTCGCCTTCGACAGCACTGCTGCTACTGCTGGTCTGGCCAAAGCCCCCGAGAATGACTGAGACAAAGGACCGGTTCATGGCTTTGCACATAATGTAGCTCAGGATGGCACCGCTGCTACCCACCAGGGCACCGGTGACGATCAGTAGATCGTTGCCCAGCATGAAACCGATGGAGGCCGCCGCCCAGCCTGAGTAACTGTTCAGCATGGACACCACCACCGGCATGTCGGCGCCGCCGATAGCCATGATGAGGTGTACGCCCAGAACACTGGCGATTACCGTGACCAGTACCAGAGCCAGTATGCCCAGGGCCATGCTCTCGGTACTGAGGAACCAGGCCCCCAGCAACACCGACACAATGATAGCCGCCAGATTCATCAGATGGCGGCCGGGCAGCGTCAGGGCCTTGCTGTCGATCCGGCCATCAAGTTTGCCGCAGGCAACCAGGGACCCGGTAAAGGTTACCGCCCCTATGAAAATACCCAGGAAGACTTCCACCAGTTTGATGGTGTGCTCGGCACCAAAGGTCGGCCGAAGGGGTTCGATATAGCCCGAGAAGCCCACCAGTACCGCTGCCAGCCCGACAAAACTGTGCAGAAGTGCCACCAGCTGTGGCATCTGGGTCATTTCCACCTTGTTCGCCATAACTATGCCGACACTGCCACCCAGCAAAACAGCGATGAGGATGGTGACCATGTCACCGGCGCCGACATTGGCAATGGTGGCCACCATCGCAATGAGTATACCCGCCACCCCGTAAAGGTTACCCCGGCGAGCCGATTCCTGGTGACTGAGGCCACCGAGGCTGAGAATAAACAAGATGCTGGCCACAACGTAGGCCACGCTGACTAGTCCTGTACTGATCATGAGCGTCTCCTACCTGCGGAACATTTTGAGCATGCGATGGGTGACCCTGAAACCGCCGGCCACGTTTATGGTTGCTATGAAGACCGCAACAAAGGCCAAGATGCCGACGACCAGATTCTCTGACTGGGCGAGATGCAGGATCGCACCGATAACAATGATGCCTGAGATGGCATTGGTTACACTCATCAGAGGTGTGTGCAGTGATGCCGTCACGTTCCAGATCACCTGCCAGCCTATGAAGCACGCCAGCACGAACACCGTGAAGTGGCTGAGGAAGCTCTCCGGGGCATAGGCTCCGATGCCATAGAGTGCAGCCACCGTCACCAGTAGCAGGACCACTTTCCCCGTTGTCTTGCGGGTTGCGGCCTTGCTCTGTGCCGCCTTTACCTCTGCCGGCGAAGGCTCTTCAGTGCCCGGCGCCGACTTGGGAATCACCGGAGCCTCGGGTTTCGGTGGCGGCCAGGTAATGTCCTCGCCCTTGACCACGGTAAGCCCGCGAATGACGTCATCTTCCATGTTCACCACAGGCTGGCCGTCTTTCTCCGGGGTCAGCTCGGTCATCAGGTGCACAAGGTTGGTGGCATACAGGTCGCTGGCTACCTTGGCCATCCGGCTGGGCAGGTCGGTGTAGCCAATCAGCGTGACGCCATGCCTTGAAACCACTTTCCCGGGCTCGGTCAGTTCGCAATTGCCACCTCGCTCGGACGCCAGGTCCACAATGACACTGCCCGGCTTCATGGACTTGACCATTGCCTCAGTGATGAGCTTTGGTGCCGGCTTACCTGGTATCAGGGCGGTGGTGATGATGATGTCGACCTCTTTGGCCTGCTCCGCGAACAGGGCCATTTCAGCCTCGATGAACTCGGGGCTCATCTGCTTGGCATAGCCTCCGGAGCCACTGCCTTCCTCGTCGCCAAAGTCCAGCTCAAGGAATTCGGCACCCATGCTTTCGACCTGCTCGCGCACCTCAAGCCGAGTGTCAAAGGCCCGGACAACAGCGCCCATGCCGTTAGCGGTGCCGACGGCGGCAAGCCCTGCTACGCCGGCCCCGATAATCATCACCTTTGCCGGTGGCACTTTGCCTGCCGCTGTGACCTGACCGGTGAAAAAGCGGCCGAAATGACTGGCAGCCTCGACCACGGCCCGATAACCGGCAATATTGGCCATCGCACTCAGGGCGTCCATTTTCTGGGCCCGGCTGATCCGGGGCAGACTGTCTATGGCAAAGGCCGTGACCTTTTTCCCTGCAAGCTGGTCCAGGAGTTCAGGGTTTTGGGCGGGCCACAGATAACTGGCCAGGTAGGCGCCCTCTTTCATAAGCTCGGTTTCGTGCTTGTCCAGCGTAGGGTGCTTGATGGGCGCCCGCACCTTGAGGATGAAATCGGCCTCTTCCCATAAAGAACGGGTATCAACCGCGATAGCAGCGCCGGCCGTGCGATAGGCTTCGTCGTCATAATGGGCGGCCTCACCTGCGCCACTTTCTATAATGACTTCATAACCAAGCTTTATGAGTTTCTGCACTGACGGTGGCGTAGCAGCTACCCGTCGCTCGTCAGAGAAGATCTCTTTTGGGATCCCTATTTTCATCTGTGTCTGCCCTCCAAATGGCCGACCCAAAGGTCAGGCTCAAGCTCCGGTCAAGCCCTGTGCTGGACACTGGGCTTCCGGGGTAAATGTCAGAAGTCGGATACGCTGACTCAACCGCACTCTACTTTGCAGTCCTCTTGAGGACACTTCAAGCTTCGCTAAAGCTCGATACCATACAACAATGTTCGATATCGAACCATCGCAACCCTGTCTCTACCTGGATTCGGGTTATGTATTATTCATGGAAATCATGCGACCGCCAGAGGTCAGAGCTCAGAACCGGATGATTTTCACACTCGTTTGAGGCCGGGACTTGATAGCGGTGGCCGCGTGCCTCATGGTCTATTTAAGTAGGGAACTCCGGCTACGTCGAGGGAATGTCATGACAACACCTGTTTTGCCCGATGAGCGGGTCATACATGCGGCTGCGGATCGGATCGGGCATCAGCTGGAAGAGACGCCATTGCTCCGGGCGCAGGATCTTGAGGTCCCTGGCGGGCCATTGTGGCTGAAATGCGAAAATTTCCAGAGGACCGGCAGCTTCAAGGCCCGTGGGGCACTGAACTGGGTACTCACGGCAAAAGAACACGAGCTGGCACCGGGGCTGGTTACCGTTTCCGCTGGCAACCACGCCATCGCTCTGGCCTGGGCTGCCGCCCACACGAAGACGCCGTTGACGGTCATCATGCCCGAGGGTTCGAGCCCATTGAAGGTCAAGCGGGCCCGCGAACTGGGCGCAGAAGTTATTATCCACGGCAGTATCCACGAGGCCGTGGCCTATTGTCACCAGCTGCGTGACCGCGGCGGACTGACCCTTGTGCACCCCTACAACGACCTGCGCATCATGGCGGGCCAGGGCACGGTAGGCCTGGAGCTGGTACGCCAGCAGCCTGACATCAGGAGAATCCTGTGTCCTATAGGCGGCGGCGGGCTCATTTCGGGGCTGGGCCTGGCGATAAAAACCCGTCGTCCGGACATAGAGCTGATTGGGGTAGAGCCCGAAGGTGCCGCGACAATGCTGAACGCCTGGCAACATGGCCCGGACGCCAGCCTGAAATCGGTCACCACCTGGGCCTCGAGCCTGGCACCGGCCGTTGTGGGGAACTTCACCTATGCCGCCTCGCGCCAAGTAGTGGACCGGATCGTTACCGTAAGCGAGGGAGCCATCCGGGCCGCCACGCGACAGCTGCTGACTCAGACCCGCCTCTTTGTGGAACCGGGCGCCAGTGTCGGCCTGGCGGCCATTCTGGAGAACCGGGTCAGCCCCGATGTGAATCTGCCCACCGCCCTGATCATCACCGGCGGCAACATGGATATAGATCAGGTCAGCCGCTGCCTTTACGACGGCGCCTGAAGGCTGAGGCCTCGCCGGAGAAGCTCAGTTACCGATAAAAAGCATCGTGACACCGGTAAAGTACAGCACAACAATTGCAACGCTTTCCGACCCGATACCGCCAAAACCCTGTTCCTGGCGCCGCAGGAGCCCCATCATGAGAATAACGGACATCAGCAGGGTAAGGGCCACCCAAAGTTTCGAGTCCGCCTCCATCACGTGATAGAGAGAACCCTCACGATACGCCACGTCTGAGGCTGCGGTGAACAGGGTGTCGAAGGCATTGCCACCAATGATGCCTCCCACAGCCATGGTAAGCGCACCGCGCCGAACCGCTGCCACGGAGGTCACCAGTTCGGGGATGGAAGTGCTGATGGCGGTGAGCAGAACACCTACGGCGGTATGGCTGATGCCTGTGCCGGCGGCGATATTGGTAGCAGCGGGTTCCAGAAGCCAGCCCGCAAATCCCAGGCCGGCCATCAGCAGGATAAATTTGGCCAGCAGCCGGCTAAGTGACGGTACGTCTGCCATATCTTCCGGCACATCTTCCTTGGTTTCATGGGTCACCGATGGCTGCCACATGGGGTACAAGCGTGCGCCCCGGACCAGATTGATACCGTAGATATAGAGTCCGAGCATAATGGGGGTCACCGGATGGACACCCCAGAGGGTCACGTTCGGTAGCTGCGGCGCCAACAGGATCAGGCCGAGCAGCGCTATCAGCAAGGCATTCTGCATCAGATTCGGTGCCGAGGCGGCGGCATGTTCCAGATTGGCCCGGCGGTAGGCAATGTCCGCGACCACCAGAAAAAGAGTCTGTACCGCGATGCCGCCCAAGGCATTACCGACCGCAAGTTCCGGATGCCCGTTCCAGGCTGCGGTTACCGAAAGCACAGCCCCACTTAGAGAAGTCGAAGCGCCCAGCAACACCGCCCCGGCCACGGCTTCCCCCATGCCGGTCCTGTCCGCGAGCTGGTCGACCACCTTGGTGATCCAGGTACCCAGCACGGCAATCACAAGCGCACAGGCTGCAAATACCAGAAAGCTCTGGGTCAGGGACCAGTTGGCTGGGTCAAGCATAAGCGATGAGGCCTTTTATTCTCCAGAAAGTTTATTGGGACGGCCTTCCTCAGGTTTATCCGCCGTGAAGGAAGGTCCTGTAGAGTTCGCCACTCGCCAGATGACATTCCCTACGTCATCGGCTACCAGCAGGCCGCCAGACCTGTCGATGGCCACGCCAACCGGGCGGCCAAGGGCTTCGCCGTCTTCACTGAGAAAGCCGGTGAGCACGTCCAGCGGCTTGCCATCAGGCTCTCCGTCACGAAAAGGGACGAAGATCACCTTGTAACCACTCGGTGGTTTTCGGTTCCAGGACCCATGCTGGCCTACAAACATGCCTTCGCGGAACTGTTCAGGCAGTTGGCTGCCCTCGGCATTACTCAGTCCCAGTGACGCGGTATGGTTACCGAGCGCGTAATCCGGCTTTTTCGCCTGCCTGACCAGATCCGGTCTTTGGGGCTTAACCCTTTCATCGATAATCTGGCCATAGTAGCTGTACGGCCAGCCGTAGAAGTCTCCCTCCTCGACCGAGGTCATGTAGTCAGGGACCAGGTCACTGCCAAGCTCATCCCGTTCATTGACTGAAGTCCAGAGCACGCCAGAGGTTGGCTCCCAGGCCATACCTACCGGGTTTCTCAGGCCATTAGCGAAGACCCTTGCATCACCGCTTTCAATATCGATCTCCCAGATCGCGGCCCGCCCTTCCTCGCTGTCCAGGCCATTCTCACCGACGTTACTGTTGGAACCGACACCGACATAGAGACGGCTTCCATCGGGGCTGGCTATGAGGCTTTTGGTCCAGTGTGTGTTGGGATCGTTGGCGGGCAGTTCGGTCACCACCTCGCCCTCGGCAGTGATGCTTCCCTCCCCCTCGGCATAGGGAAACCGCATGACCGAGTCTGTGTTGGCCACAAAGAAGTCATCCCCGACCAGAGCCATACCGAAGGGGGAGTTCAGGCCGTCCAGGAAAACGGATGTGCGGTCGGCAATGCCGTCACCGTCAGTGTCCCGCAGCAGGGTTATCCGGTTTGCGCTTTCACCACCAGCACCCGCTTTAGCCATGAACCAGCCCACCACAAGATCTTTCAGACCCTTGTCATCCTTGGGTGGACGGTTGGACTCGGCAACCAGAACGTCGCCGTTGGGCAAAACATAGAGCCAGCGCGGGTGGTCGAGACCTGTGGCGAAAGCGGTCAGCTCCAGCCCAGGCGCCGGCGCGGGGGTCTGACCCGAGGGCCATCCGACGGCGTCTGCCACATTGACCGTGGGGATCAGGCTGGTGTCCGGAGGCGGCAGAATCGGCTCTGGGCCAATGCCGGTCTCCACCGGGTACTTGGCAGTGTCACCGCAGCCAGCCAATGTGCCGGTTATCAAGAACACGGATATCCAGTGCAGTCGGGCGCTCATCTTCTCTCCTTGGCGGTATTCTTTCGCATCCGTGGCGGCGACCCTTTTCGCGGCCGAGTTTGCCCACTTAACCAAATATAAGGCCGATTTGCATCATCTCCCGGCTAATCGGCTACAGGGAACCACCATTGCGGCAGCAGGGATTGAACATCAGGCTGCCGGAAGCGGTCATCTATCAACACAATCTCTCCCGTGTCCGAGGGCGTCCGAATGACCCGTCCGGCGGCCTGGGTGACCTTTTCGATACCCGGGTAGAGGTAAGTATATTCGTAGCCTGAGCCGAACCGTGCCTGCAGGCGACGGCGCAGGGTTTCGTTACGTTCGTTGAAAGGCGGCAGGCCCAGGGTCGCCACAAAGGCTCCAATAAGACGATCCCCCGGCAGATCAATACCTTCGGCGAAAACACCGCCGAGCACGGCAAAGCCAATGCCCTGGCCGCCCGGCCGGAAGTGGGCAATAAACCTCTGCCGCTCATCCTGGCTCATGCCAGGGGACTGGGGCCAGGTGACAATATCCGGAGCCAGGCGCATAAAGACATCATGGACCGCATTGAGATAGGCGAAGCTGCTGAAGTACGCCAGGTAGTTGCCGGGCCTGGCCCGGAAATGGTGCACAAGCAGCTGACCGATCGGCTCCAGGGAGGCGCTGCGGTCGTGGAATCGCGTGCTGATTCCCGTCGGAATCGAGACTCGGAGCTGGCGCGAGGCGAAAGGGCTCGCGACTTCCTGCCAGCCGGTGGTATCTGGAAGCCCGAGCAAGTCCCGGTGGTACACAGGTGGCGTCAGGGTGGCGGAAAACAGGAGGGCACTCCGGGCACTTTCGAACCGCGGCTTCAGAAAGTCCGCCGGGATCAGGTTGCAAATGGACAGCACAGCTCTGCCCCTTCCCTGCCGGCTCAGCGCACAGACAGAGTGATCCCCGAACTGTTCGGCAAGGCGGTTGTAGCCCAGGGCCTCAAACATCAGTTCCTGAAGCTCCGCGTCTGCCGGGTTGTCGGTGAGGAACTCGGTAATTGCCGTAACCAGCCCGGCAAGGGCCCCGGTCAATTCCTGGGGAGCCGTTGTCAGGTTTATGGCCGTGGTTGTGTCCGGGGCGTCGGGTGCCGGCAGGTCAGGGTCTTTAAGCAGGGTTTGCCATTGCCGGGCCACGCGCTCCAGGGGCGCTTTCAACTGCGCCGGGGCGCGCCGTTTCACAGCAAGCAGGCGCTGTTGCCGGAGCTCAATGCTGTACATGGCCCGGCCACGGGTAATCAGGTTGTGAGCTTCATCAATCAGGAGGGTGACATGCCAGTCATTCTGCCGGGTAAGGGCGTGCAGAAGCGCAGACTGATCGAAATAGTGATTCACATCGCCAATGACCAGATCAGACCAGCGCGCCATTTCCTGGCCCAGATAATAGGGGCAGATGCCGTGGTTCAGAGCAATGGCACGGAGGCGGCCTTGGTCAAGCCAGCCCTGGTTTCTGACTGCCTCTTCCCTGGCCATCGGCAGGCGGTCAAAGAAACCTCGCGCCAGCGGGCAGGATTCGCCATGGCAGGCCAGCTCCGGGTTTTCACAGGCATGACTTTTGGCCACCAGTTCAAGGACCCGCAGAGGTAACGTCTCCTGCTGGCCCTCGGCTAGAAGAGTCAGGCCGTCGAGGGCGAGCTTGCGTCCGGTTGTGCGGGCGGTCAGGAAAAACAGCCGATCCAGGCTCTGCCTGGGCATGGCCATCAAGGCGGGGAACAGGGTGCCCAGGGTTTTGCCCAGACCGGTCGGGGCCTGGAGCATAAGGGTCCGGTTGCGGCACACCGCCTTATAGACTGCTTCCGCCAGGGGGCGTTGGCCGGCCCGGAAGTCAGCGAAGGGAAACCGGAGATCCGCCAGACTGCCATCGCGGGCTGTCCGGTGCCCGGCCTCCTGCTCGGCCCATGCTCTATAGATATCACACAAAGCCACCAGTCCCTGCTGCAGGTCGTCTGCCGTGGCACATTCGGTGGTGACTGTTTCACGGTCCCGGCCGATATCGTAGTAGACAAGGGCAAGCTCAACGGATGGCAGTCCCTTTTGCTGGCACAACAGGGCTCCGTAGCAGCGAAGCTGGGCCCAATGAAGATTCTTCTGGGCCTCGGAAAGCCTCGACAGGTCACCACGGTGGGTCTTGATTTCTTCCAACCGATTGTGGACTGGATGGTAGCCGTCGGCCCTGCCCTTGAGCGAAAGGCCCTGGCACTGACCGGATAGCATCAGCTCTGCCTCATAGCCCTGGCCACGGCGCGCCTGAACCCGGGCATGCCCCTCCCTGCCCTCATCGGAGGTGGGCGAAGGCGTGTAGCGGTGGTCAAGATCGCCGGCCCGAGCCGCAAACTCACACAGGGTTCGGACAGCCACCCGGATCATGTGGTCCCGGCCCGCCAGCGAACATGACAAACTGCAACGCTCGCACCCTGCTCGAGGGCAAATTCAAGCCACTGTCGCTGATGGTCCTGCAACCGATCTCCGGGGCCTTTCACTTCAATCAGCTGGTACTGGCGCTGCCGGGGCCAGAACCGGATCAGGTCAGGCAAACCGCTGCGATGCAGCTTCAGGTCCTCGAGCATGCGCTGGAAGTAGGCCTTGAGATGGTCGGCGGGAAGGCAGTCAAGGGCCATTTCAACCACGCCACGGGTAAGCACGGGCCAGGCCAGAAATGGCGAGGAGATACCGTGTTTGGCCTGCCAGTTTGCCAGAATTCGGTCCCGATACGTCTGATTATCGAAGGCAGCCAGACACTCCTCAAACAGCGCCCGCCGCCGGGCCACGAAATCCTCCCGGTACAGGTCTGCCGGAGCACCGTGAAAAGGATGAAAGAATGCGCCTGGCAGGGGCGCGTAGAGCGCGGGCCAGCACAACAGGGCAAACAGCCCGTTCAGTAGCGTGTTTTCCACGTAGAAGACCGGCGCATTCTCCTCTGACAGGTGTTCGAGCACCGCCCGCTCCACCGAGCCATTGACGGGGACAGGCAACTCCAGGCTGAGCAGCGGAAGCTCAATGGCGGCAGCCGACGGCGGAACCGGAGCCCCGACTTTTCTGGCTAGACGCGATCTGAGCCTTGTTAGCCCGAGGCTTTCAGACCCGCATCTCGGTTCGGCCTGTGCGTGGGCGGTGAGGGCATAGGCTTCGTCATAGCGACCCCAGCGTTCCAGCAGACGTAATTGCCGCAGGCGAGCCTCACGATGGCCGCTGTCGGCGTATGCGGCTAGCGCTAGCCTACGGTCACCGGAGCGCTCAGCCAGCTTGGCCAGCTCGAACACAAGCCGGCCACGACGGCTTTCCAGCCAGGGGTTGTCGGCTATTTTCGGTAGTACATCGGTCCAGACAGAGGCTGGCGTTTCACCGGCGTCCAGCCTGTCTCTGCAAGCCTGCAGGTGAAGGTAGAGATCTACCTGGTGCCGGCTCCCAAAGGCTCGGGACTCGGTTGTGAAAGCCACCGGCTCATAGTTCTGGTACCCAAGCTCAGACAGCACAAATTCGGACCAGTCCTGGCGCAGGTTGCCAAAAAACATCAGCTGCACCCGTCGCATCAGCTCGCTGGAGTTGAGGGCCACCACCGTGCCGGGAGCCCCCGGCCACCAGCTCTGCAGGGGCGCCGGTGGCCGCCCGGCTCCGTCAAGAGCCTGGTACAGCTGCTTCTTGGCAGCTGAACGGGCCAGCCCCAGGTCCTGGAAGAAGGGCCCAAACGCCTGCCACCACTCGGCCTTGGTAAAGAGCCGCTGCATGTCAGCCAGCTCAAGACACGGCCGGGGATCAAGCCAGCAACCAGCCACCAGATACTCAAGCATGTCGCTGATCCCGGCGCCCAGCTCGGGATAAACCAGCTTGTCGCTGCGAAAGAGGTCCCCGCTACGCATGATCAGCCGGACCAGGAGCCCCTGGGCAGGTCGGGGCAATTCAGTGAACGCCTGGAGCCTGAGTGCTTCTTCAGGCAGGAGAAGGTCTCCGTGGTGAGTGCAAACCCAACGGATAACGGTGCGGAAGTTTTCCAGGTAATACAAAGGATCTTCGAGAGGGGCAGCCGCCGGGCGCCACGAAGCGGCCTCCTCTATAACAGAATCGGCCGCGGTTTTCTTCAAGCTGGGCATAACACAAATTTTAACAGATCCCTACGACCTTTTGTTAACATGGCGTCGCAACACCGGGTAAGTGACCGCACACTGCTGGTCCTTGGAGAACACGGTTTACCTGGAATCCGGAATGACTAGGACAATCAAGCTTTGGCTCGTGGCTTTCTTACTCAGTTTGCTGATAGCCATCGGCGTATATCACAGCGTCAAGCCCCTGCCTCCCGGCATTGCCAGGGAAACCCCTGCCCGGACGCTACAGGACCCGCAATGGTTCGAGGACCTGACCTGGCGCGACCAGGATGGCAATCTGCAGTTGGATCACGAGATCTTCGACGAAATACTGCGACTGGTCAATCAGGCTGAACGACTGATTGTGGTGGACATGTTCTTGTTCAACGACAGCGCTCCCGGCAATGACTATCGCCCTCTCGCCGAACAGCTTACCCAGGCCCTCATTGCCCGGAAGCAAACCGTACCTGGCATACAGGTCGTTGTCATAACCGACCCCATCAACACATTCTACGGCGGCGCCAGGTCGCCCTTTCTGGACCGCCTGAGAAATGCCGGAATACCGGCGGTGGAAACATCCCTGGGTCCCCTCAGGGACTCCAATCCGCTGTGGTCATCCATCTGGAGACTGTGTTGCGAGTGGATGGGTAATTCGACGGATTCAGGCTGGCTACCCAATATCCTTGGAGATGGTGAAGTCACACTGCGCAGTTACCTGACACTGCCCAACTTCAAGGCCAACCATCGTAAGACCCTGATCGTTGATGAGGACAATGACTGGCGCGGCCTGATCACTTCTGCCAACCCCCACGACGGCAGCAGCCGGCACAGCAATGTCGCCATCAGCTTTACCGGCCCGGCGGTGTTCGACCTTCTGCAGGCCGAGCAGGCGGTGCTGGAGATGTCCCGCAAGCCCTGGGTGGCACCACCGCTGCCGGCGGCGACCATCCCGGCGGTGGATGAGGCCACGGTCAAAGGCCAGATCCTCACCGAGGAAAACATTCTTGAAGGTGCCCTGGCCATGCTGCAGACGGCGGTACCCGGCAGCCGGATCGACCTTGCCATGTTCTACCTCAGTCACCGGGAAATCATCAACGGACTGGTAGCGGCCCATGAGCGAGGGGTCGCCGTGCGGGTTCTACTGGATCTGAACCAGAACGCCTTTGGCCGTGACAAGAGCGGCATTCCCAATCAGCCGGTGGCCGCCGAACTGAACCGGGCGGGCATTCAGGTGCGCTGGTGTAACACGTTCGGTGAGCAATGCCATAGCAAGCTGATGATAAGACAGGACCCTGACGACGAATGGCAGCTTATGCTCGGGTCCGCTAACTTCACCCGAAGAAACCTGGATTCACTGAACCTGGAAGCCAACATCAGGGTTTGGGGCGGGACTGGTGACCCTCTGATCCAGGAAGCCACCGAATTCTTTAACTACCAGTGGCAAGGCAACCCCGGCCGCCCCCTGAGCCTGCCCTACGGCGCTAATGCCGACGCCTCAATACTGGCTTACTGGCAGTACCGGCTGATGGAAGCGACCGGGCTCTCTACTTTCTGACGCCACCAAACCGGCGATGGAGAAACGGCCGAAACTCCGCCATGGTCAACGCCTCACCTGTCATTTCCGGCCTGGTACCCTGGCGGAAGGTAGGCAGGCCATCAGGGCCGCCGTCCAGCCTTGGTGACAGAAACGACGCCAGCAAAGCCTGATCTCCACTGATCAGATGAACAGGCACATCCCGGCTCGCATCGTCGCCGGTGATCATCGGGGCAGGCTGGTGGTCTCCCAAAACAATCAACAGCGTGCTCTCATCCAGAAATCGGGTCGCGTATCCGGTCACCACGTTCAGGGCATAGTCCACGGCCCGCACGTAATGGTCTCGGACCCTGTCGTGGTCCCGCCAGAGATCGACCGGTGCCTCGCCGGCATCAGCCCATTGTTCAAACACGGAACCATCGCCAATCCTGTCCCACTCCAGAACCGGCAGCACAGGAACCCAGGGGGCGTGGCTGGAGATCAGCGCAAGCTCTGCAAAGAGCGGTGTATCTGTCTTTTCGCGCACCCGGCTCTGGAACCACGACCAGGTGTATTGGTCGGGCATGGTTACCCAATTCAGGGGGGGGCCCTGATAATCCATGCTGGTGGCATCGTAGATTTCGTCGTAGCCAAATAGCCGGCCTTCAGGCCAGGCTCGGGTAATGGCCGGCATGACGGCGACGGTTCTGTATCCGGTAGCGTTGAAATCGTCGATGAGCGTGGGGAAGTCGCTTGCCAGCAGTATCTCGTAATCAAGCTGGCTATTCACCCATTGGCCGCTCAGCAATGTACCGTGCGCCAGCCAGGACTGCCCGCCCTGCACTGGCGAGCTGAGACGGCCCGTTACTACATGCAGGCCTGCCGCTTCCAGGCTCTGGGCCATGGTTGCCAGACGCCTGTCGATAACGGTGCGGTACCGGGCATCGGTCAAAGTCGAGATACCATAGGACTCCACAAAGCCCAGGATCACATCCCGACCAGCCAGTCCGTCCAGGCTGCCACTGGCTGCGTTCCGGCCAGGGTCTGCCATTCGCGTACGGAAGGTGTCGGTCGCCTCTGCTGTACTCAAAGCCAGGCTCGCCTGATTGGCCACCCAACCGGCCGCCGGGGCGCCAATACCAGGCACCCCCGCAGCTGCCAGCATTGACAGGCCAACCCCGACTGCCATGAGCGCCAGGGCCTGCCGCCTGGTGGCGGATCGCAAGGGCCCGGATCGGTCCAGAAGCCGGCCCACCAGAACCACCAGCGCCACGATGACCAGCGCCCCCAGTGCGACTGTCAGTAAAGCCAGGCCATAACCCAGGTTGGACTGCAGCAATTCATGGCCGGACCCAAGCAGGCTGGCATCCAGGTACAGATTAAGGGAGCGCCCCAGTGCCTGGCGTACCAGGGCATCCGCAATCGCGGCCAGTGCAAGCAAGCCAAAAAGAGCGCCAGCCGCGTAGCCGGCCAGGCGGCGCCCGGGCCCCGGCGGAATAAGGCAAAACAGCGCGGTAACAAGGAAAGCTTCCACGGTCACCCAGTGCATGTCGGGAAAGTCCGGTAACTGCAAGGCCAGAATCAGCACATTGACTAGAATGAGTGTGACGAGAAGGCGATACAAAGATAGAGTTCCTGTAGGAGTTCAGTAGTAGTCGGCAGTCGCTCTATCTATACGGCAACCCATCCACACCGGGTCTTTACCCGGCCTGTTTCCTGGAGGTCACATGTTTATTTCCGCACAACTGAGCTGTTACCCACTGGCAGATGACTTCAAGCCACCCATTAAAGCCATCATAAAGCGACTTGAAGACAGCGGTCTTGAAGTCTACCCCAATCGGATGAGCACACAGATGTTCGGCGAATTCGATGAGGTCATGAAGGTGCTTTCCGAGACCATGCGCTGGTCTTTCGAACAGTACGGCAAGGTCGTCTTTACGGTCAATTTCCTCGAAGGTGACCGTCGACCCCGCTCATGATAAACGGTCGTCCGGCCCGCCCCCAGCGGTGGCGGGCTTAGACCAAGGCCGCGACGCAGCCCCCCATGGGTCGTGCTAACCTTCGGTCACGCCCTTTTGTGTTGCACGGCATAGCCGCAAGCCTGTTACTGCATGGCAAGGCCGGGGCACGGGTTCCCCAGCGCGAGGTCCGGCAGATGAAGACGAGCATTCATTCCCACCCGATCCATGAGCGTATCGACTGGCTCATGGATCTGAGCCGCAAGCACTCCATCAGCTTCTGCAGCCCTGAAAACCATCTGGCGCGCCAGCGATATCTGGCTGAGCACAACACGCTTATTGTCGCAATGAAGTGCATGGACGGCCGGATTCATCTGCCGTTCGTGACCCGGACGCCGCTGGGGGTCATTTATCCCTTCCGTAACCTGGGTGGAATTTTCGATCTCGGCTGGCCCTACCTCGGTGACATGCTGGCCGATACGGTGGAGACAGCTGTGCGGGAAGGACGCCGGGTGCTGATCATCATTACCTACCATTTTTCCAGGGGCGCGACGTCCCGGGGATGTGCCGGTTTCGACTGCAACAAAGACGCCGCCATCGCCCATGCCTATGGTATCCAGCAGCAAATGACTGCCCTGTTCGGTGCCAGCCATCAGACCGTCTATCCGCTGGTCTGCGGGTTCGAAACCGACCGGGACGCACTTATCTTCCATGGCGCAACTGAGCAGAAGCTCGATCTCTCTGAACTGAAGCCGGAACAGTCGCCATCGCTGCCTGCACGACTCTCGGCCCTCTATCCCGACATGCCGGCACCCGTGCTGCGTGACTTACTGCCTCTGATTGAAGGCAACATAAGGCATGTTGCCGACATAGGTCACAGTCAGCGGGAGCTTGAGATTGAGCATCAGGAGTGGGTGATCTGCATCGGGCGGGGTTTCGACTTTTTGCATGTGCCCAACGTGGCACTGATCATCGGGCCCTACAGTCCGGACCTTTCCCATCCCATTCGCCAGGCGGCCGGTATCATCAAGGCCAATATGCAGAGCGGGCGGATCCCGGATGATGGGTTTCTGCTGCTATCTTCCTCCCCGTATCAGGAGCCCGGCACCCAAAAAGCCCGGGCAGCCCTTAAGTCGCGCTTTCTGTCCGATTTCGCCAGCGCCGTCATCAAGCGGGAATTCCCGGAACTTGGCGAGCGCATGATCAGCAGGAATGCCATTGTGCACTGGCCCGAGCGACGGCTCGAGGTTCAGGACAGTGGCTTGTAAAGAGGCTTGTAGAACAGCGCCACATCCTTGCAGGGAACTTCCATCTGCCAACCAAACCTCGAAGCCAGGGTGGCGAGGGTCGCCTCACGGTAGAAAACCACATGGGTCGGGTCGCGGCGGTAGTGCCAGTTGGCAAATTTGCTGTCGTCGGTCTGGAAACAGGTCATAAGGCCGAGCCAACCACCGGGCAGGAGACACCTGTCAATGCAGTCAAAGGTGCCGAACGGATCATGCAGATGCTCGGCTACCTCGGTGCAGGTAATAAAGTTGTACTGGCACTCGAGGGCAGCGTTGTCAGGGAAATAGATCGGGTCAAAAACGGTCATCTCCAGCCCGGCCCCGGTCATCATGTCGGCCAATGCCGGGCCAGGCCCACAACCGAAATCAAGCCCTGCTGAACCTGGCACCAGACGCCTGGCCAATGGCTTCGCAAGCCGGCTCAGAAACTGTTGGTATCCCGGGTCTGTGCAGTCGTTATTGTGGAGATCGTAAATGGCCCTCTCCCGGGTCAGGTCCGGCCAGTGCCCCGGGTCCATAATGGTCCCAAGACAGCTGTGGCACCGCCAATAGGGAATATCCTTGACGGTGGCCAGCAAGCCCAACCCGGTACTGCGGCAAATAGTGCAGTGCTCCAACCGGTCCAGGCTAGTCTTGTCGTTATCCATAGCCGGGTTCAGGAGTGCCACTGGTCGGCATGATCAATGGCCCATACCCTTATGATGCTCAGCATCCCCTGATGCTTCCTTTTCAGTGCCTGGGGCTTCCACCGCAAGCTCAATGACAATCGGATCGGCACCTTGAAAGTTCAGCGTCACGGGCACTCGCTCACCGGCTTTCAAAGCACCGTTGAGTTTCTCAAGCATCAGATGGTAGCCCTGGGGCTGCAACTCAACCTTTTCCCCAGCAGGAATGGCCAGGCCATCGGGCAGGTGTTCCATCCTCATCAGGCCATCCACCCTATGGCTACGGTGAATGGAAACCCGGCCAGCGCGGGGCGTTTCAGCAGAGACAAGCTTCACCTCAGTATCACCGGTATTCTCCAATACCATGTAGGCGACACCCATGGCAGCACCCGGCGGTGTCGCCCGGCTCCAGGGATGCTCTATCGAGACCGCTCCGCTGCGATACTCGTGGGCCCAGCCCTGGAGGGCGCCTAGTGAAACAATACTCAGGCAGACGGAAATACAGAGATTGGCAAAGCGTTTCATGATCCGGTTCCGGGTGTAAAAGAAGCGGCAAGTGTCGCGCGAGTGAAGGGCGGGTGCAAGACCAGCAGTCGTCAGGGGGGCGCCACACGCGCAAGTACCGCAGGTGAATCGGACAGGGGCAGAGCCAGAATGACGCCCTCGTTGGAGGCAGGATAAACCCCTGACAAGGCAGTTATGTTGACCTGATGGGAGACCAGAATAATGGCCGAGTGCGCTTCGAGTCCGTTGACCTGCCGGATGGTCTCCCGCGTCTGTTGTTCACGGTTACCGCGGCCCCGAAAGAATGAATTGAGGGACGGCATATCGGTCACTTCACCGAGGCCTATTTCCCTGGCTGTGTCCCGGGCCCGACACCACTGGCTGGTGTATACGTTGGCGTCCGTAATACCCTTTTCCGCAAGGAAGGGTCGCCAGGCCCGGGCTTGCTCCCGGCCGGTTTCGTTCAGGTTGCGCTGGGTGCTGCAATCGCCGAGGGTGAACTCCGGGGGATCGCCGGTCCCGGGCGCCAAGGCATGCCGGAGGATAAGCACGGCATCACCCCTGGCCAGCGCGGCCCAGGCTTGTTCAGTCTTGCCGCCGGGATTGGCGTGTACCGCCGACGCCAGCAGCAGCGTCATTACCACGAATATAGCGGCAATTATCGATGGTCTGAGTCTGGTCGCGGAAAGCATTTCGTAGCTCACATTGTCCTTTACCTGCAGGGCCGGTTAGCCACCGAAGCCTTACAGATATCTTATACGCTACAATGCCACGAAACGGTCAGCGGCTGTTATGGCCGGCAAAACCCCGGGATCTGAGAGAGCAGATTATGGCAATTTGGGTAGATGCGGACGCCTGTCCTGTGGTTGTAAAAGACATACTGTGTCGGGCAGCCCAGCGTTGGCAGATCACCACCACCTTTGTGGCCAACCAGGCAATCCGAGTGCCTCCATCCCAGTTTATACAAACCCGGCAGGTGCCTCAGGGCTTTGATGTGGCCGATGATGAAATTGTCGATCAACTCACCCGGGGAGACCTGGTGGTGACCCAGGACATACCCCTGGCAGCCGAGGCAATAGAAAAAGGTGCGGATGTTTTCAATCCGAGGGGGGTTGCGTTCACACGGGAGAACATCCGCCAGCGACTCGCCATGCGAAACTTCATGGAGGAGATGCGAAGTGCCGGCCAGATAACTGGAGGGCCGGCAAGCTTTTCACAAAGTGACCGGAAAGCCTTTGCCGATCAGCTTGATCGTTGGCTGCAACGTCATAACCGGAATACCTAGCTGTTTTCGATACGGAACCCAATCTTCAGGGTAACCTGGAAGTGTCCGACTTTACCGTTTTCAATATGGCCTCGGGTTTCGGTTACCTCGAACCACTCCATGTTGCGTATGCTCTGATTACCTTCAGCAATGGCATTCTGGATGGCGTCGTCAATGCTGTTACGTGACGACCCGACAATTTCAACTTTCTTGTAGACATGATGATCGGACATGAAATTCTCCTTTTTTCGTGTTCGGTCATGGCAGTATGGCATAGAGAACCACGGGTATTTCAAACCTGGCGGCGTTACAAAGCAGCAATCCGTACTGCTACCATCCGGGTATACCTTTGGGAACAGGTTGAGCATAACCAACAAATCAGGGAGAGATGCCATGAACGTCAGCCCGATCCTCGCAAGAAAAAATCGCGCCAGGGCTCTGCTTGCAGCCGCCTCCGCAGCATTCATAGCTGCCCTGCCCGTGGCAACCCAGGCTGAAACCCTTGAGTCGCAATACCACGACTTCGAAGTGACCACAGTGGTAGATGGCCTCGAGCATCCCTGGGCCATGGCGTTCCTGCCTGACGGCGACAAACTCATCACCGAGCGCGCGGGCAGACTGCGCCTGCTTAAGAAAAACGGTGAGCTGGTGGACGAGCCCATCAAGGGCCTGCCCGAGATGGCAGTGGCCGGCCAGGGCGGGCTGCTGGATATCGTCCTTCACCCGGACTTTGAAGAGAACCACCTGCTGGTCCTCAGCTATGCCCACCGAAATGACGAAGGCCTGACCACCCGGTATGCCAAGGCACGGTTCGAAGAGGACGAGTTGCAGGATGTCGAGGTGATTTTCGAGGCTTTGCCAAGGTCCGACTCCGGCCAACATTTTGCCGGCCGTATTGCGTTCGACCAGGACAAGAGTCTGTATGTCACCGTGGGAGACAGGGGCGAGATGCAGCGGGCCCAGGACACCGGCGACGACGCCGGTGGTGTCCATCACATCACCCTTGACGGCGAACCGGCCCCCAGCAACCCCTGGCTTGACGACCCCGAGATCAACGACACCTTTTTCACCTACGGTAACCGCAACATTCAGGGCATGACCCGGCACCCTGAGACCGGCGTGATCTGGAGCCATGAGCACGGTCCCCGTGGCGGTGATGAAATCAATATCATCCGAGGTGGCACCAACTACGGCTGGCCTGAAGTCACCCACGGCATCAGCTACGGCGGCGAACCCATCAGCGACCGCACCGATAAACCGGGTATCTCTGCGCCCCTGCACTACTGGGACCCTTCCATTGCGCCCTCCGGCATGGATTTCTACACTGGCGAGCAGTTCCCGGAATGGCAGGGTGATCTGTTTGTGGGCGCCCTGAAATTCCAGAAGCTGGTCAGGTTACGGATCAACGATGAGCTGGAGTTGGTGGAGGAGGAAGACCTTCTGGCCGACCAGGGTCACCGGATCAGGGCTGTATATGACGGACCGGAAGGCGCCATCTGGTTGCTCACGGATTCATCCGACGGCAAAGTGCTCAAGCTGACATCACCCTGAGGCCGGGCTGCCGGCATCACGATACGCGAGCCACGTTTCCCGACACCAGAAAGGTATCGATCACTCATCGGCTCCATAGCCTGTGAGCTCCAGGTAGCCCCGGCCCTCATGGCTACCTGAGACCCTGACGGGGCTTTCCCAATAGGGAAAAACCCCCAGGTTCCAGTAGTCCCCGGGCACGGCCGATACCACCACGTCCAGATCCTGCCCGGGCACTTTCACCTGCCAGCGGGTGGGCACCTGGCCGCGGGATGTGGATCGGGTTGCAACCGGCTCAATCATCACCTCATCTCCCGACAGACTGATGGGCTCGCCCTCGGCCGGCACCCAGGTCCCGCTTTTGAACGGTCCGCCGTCCTCCTCCCGCAGTCGGAAGGCCATCAACTTTGCCCCGGAATCAAGATGCAGGGCCAGCCAGTCCCAGCCTTTTTGCCCGGACTTGAGAAACTGACTGCTCCACTCGCGATCCAGCCAGCCGGTTCCATGAACAGCCAGAGTCTCGCCTTTCAGGGTAACAGTGCCTTCAATGGCCATGTCCACGTAGCTGAAATACATGGAGCCTTCACCACCTGCCGACTTGGCGCTGAAGCCCTGGTCACCGTGGAAGACTGGAGCCCGCCGCGGTTGGAGCAGCAGATTGTAGCCCCACCCGGGGCCATTCACCTGGAGCCGCCACTGGGGATCCCCGTCTGGATCTTCCCGTTCAGCCAGGCGCCAGGCATCAAGCCAGACCTGAAACGGCTCTGCCACTGCCCCGGCGTGGCCAATATCGCCCCGGGCAAGTTTTTCGTGGAAGTAGTGCTCGCCGTCATGGGATACCGCAGCATGGGCCATCCATACCGATTGCAGCGGCCATTGCTCGGCCGGCGGCGGATTGTCCTGTGGCGATCTGGGCTCGAGGGCCTGCCGGAACTGGGTCCACTGCAGCCCCAAAGGTTCGCCGGCGCCGGTGGTAAGGTTGGCGGTCAGGTACCACCATTCTATCCGGTGCTGCGGGTGGGGCCCCAGATCCGCCGGCAGTTCAATGGCATCCCCCGGGCCGGGCTGGAGATAGCCCGCGCCCTGGCCTGCGTCCTGTTCAATCTGTTCCGCCAGCCCTGCAAACCCCGAAACCTCATCCTCCCCTGATGAACAGCCCAACGTAACGACCGAGGACAGTAACAGCATCAAGGTTATTGGTTTTGACTTCCGATGGCTCATCGCTCTACTCCCTGTCCAAGGGTTGTCGGCAGGGGCGCAGGCGCCTGACGGCGGTTCTGAAGTTGAAACAGGGCGGCTATGGCCAGGCCAACCAACAGGCATAAGGCCAGTATCTCCAGCCAGAACAGTGGGTAGACCGCCATCGGCAGCGACCACCCGAAGGCCAGCGGATTGATCCGTGATACCAGCACCCAGGTCAGCAGAACACCAGGGCCGAGAGCCGACAGGCCAACCAGCAGGGTCAGGCTGGTCGACAGCCGCCTGATCCGGCTGCCCAGCTCTCCCCTGGCCAGTCCCCAGACCTGAAGTAGCTGGTAATACCATCGGCGTGACGAGAAAAACACCCACCCCATGAGCAGCAGAGACGCATTGGCCAGCGCCAGGGTCAGCACGCTGATGGCCCGGGTAAGCGCAAAGGTCTGATCGAAAACGCCGGTCGCCAACTGTCGTATCTGCTGATTATCCCGCAGCTGCAGATCGCCGGTTCGCCATAGCGCTTCAAGTTCGGATCTGAGCTCTGCAAGGCCCTTGGCAGGCTCCGCTGCCAGTTGTACAGTCAGACTCCTGAACCGCGGTTCAAAGTCAGCTGGCAGCGCCTTTCGGGGTACCAGGACCTCTCCCACCGGGCGCCCATAATCCGCGTAGACAGCTACCACGGCGGCGGAATAGGGCGCTCCCGCGACGGTGACCGTGAGGGTATCCCCGAGCGCCAGACCGTTACGCCGGGCCAGCTGCTCGTTGACCATCACCCCGCCGATCGCCAATGCTTGCCAGGGCTGGGGGACTGCCTCAAGGAACTGCCAGGCGTCCAGTAGCGATGAGTCGGCAGGCAGGACCAAGAGATCGACGCTGTCACCGGCGATCCGGGCTGTGCCTCTGGCGACCGTATGCCAGGCGGCCACATCGGAGCTCGAATCAAGAAACTCCGCAACTTGCGAGATATCCCGTTTGTCCGGTACCTCTATGTAGACATCTCCCTGCAGGCGCTGCTCGAGCCACTGGGTGAAGGTGGACTCAAAGGTGGTGACCAGGGCCTGAACCGCAATGACAGCTGCCACGGCGAACTGTAAAGCTACCGCAGGCAATGCAACCTGCCTAAGCATCAGCGCGAGCTCTCGCCTGGACCAGTGCTGAAGGGGCTCACGGCTGCGTCTCGCTGAGCGGTCAATCAACCGGGCCAAGAGTATGGGGATCAGCAATCCGATGCCCAGAAGAACTAGCCCGACGGCAATAAAGACAAGCCACAGTTTGCTACCCCAGACCAGGCCCGCAAGTCCCGGAATGAGAATGGCTACCGCCAATACCGGGCCCGTAGGGCCCACCTTCAGCCAGCCAGTGATCCTTCGCCCCAGCCCCAGGGCATCAGCTGCGCACCAGGCCAGCACCGCCAGCAGCGTGAACAGAGTCAGCAGGTAGGAGCTCACAAGGCTCGTACCGCCATATAGACGCAGGTCGAACAGGTTGCCCATGACCTGACCAAAACCGCTCGCAAACACCCGGGCCAGTAACTGCCCCAGCCACAGGCCGGGAACCGACGCAATAACGGCCAGAAGGACCAGCTCTGCGATAAGCAGACTGCTCAGAACCGGCCCGGGTACACCATAGCGCTGCAACAGGGCCAGGCTGGCCCGACGCTGCACCAGCCCGAGGTTATAGACACTTCGGACCAGCAGAACTGTAATCAGCAGCACCAGGACGGATAACGCGTCGAGATTAAGCAGGAAGCTGTCCGCCAGCTCGCCGGTACTCAGCCCGCCGGGCACTGCTGTCACCCTGTAGGGCTCCGGAACGCTCAGGCCAGCGTGCCTGACCAGCAGCCGCAGCTGGCTGTCATAACCCTCTTGTGCAATAGCGGCAGCGGCACCAATGTCCATGAACGGAGCCTGGCCCAGCCCCGGGGCAACTCGGCTGTCGTCGTTATCGTCAGCACTCCGCAGGCAATTGACGGACAGGGGGTCAACCCCGATGACGCGGCCCTCGGGCGGGGGCCGGCTCACTTCCAGCCAGGGAAGAACGCAAAGGCCACCACGCCGGAGCCTCACGAAGTCGGCAACCGTGACCGACTGGGAGTCCTGACGCACGATCTGGTATCGGCTGCCGATCGCCTCGTCGCCCTGCTCCATGCTGTGGCGCGCCTGCCGGGTCAAATCCCAAACGCCGGTTAACAGGCCGGTGGCAAGAATCAGAATCAGAAGCAAGGCGGTCACTTGCAGGGGGTGACGGCGGTAATGACTCACCACCGCCAGGGGCAGAAGCCTGCCGTAGCCGGGGCCCTTCACCCGGTCTGACCCAGGGTCAGACGCTGGCCGCAGCCGTCCGCAAGGGTCGGATCGTGGGTTGCCAGAATGAGGGGACACTGGAACTCGTGCTGAAAGCTGAACATCACCTCAGCCACCTGATCCGCTGTGCGACGGTCGAGGCTGCCTGTGGGCTCATCTGCCAGGATCAGCCGGGGCGACATGGCAAACGCCATGGCCAGCGCTGCGCGCTGCCGCTGCCCACCGGACACCTGGTCCGGATAGCGATGATACAACCCGGTCAGCCCCAGCCGGTCCAGCCACTTGGTGGGGTCCGGTTCAGGGCCACCGGCAAGGCTGACCCGCAGCCGCAGATTCTCGGCCAGAGTGAGGGCTGGCATCAGGTTGGCTTCCTGAAAAACCGTGGCAATGGCCGTTCGGCGAATCCGGGTCCAGCGGGCCTCATCGGCTTGGGACATGGGGCTGCCAAACAGCTTGATCGTGCCTGAATTCCAGGATTCCAGCCCGCTCAGAATATTCAGCAGGGTGCTTTTTCCAGACCCTGACGGGCCCATGAGCGCCAGGGATTGCCCCGGCAACAGCACCAGCTCAACATCCTGCAGTACCGCCACCGATTCAGTGCCGGACTGATAGTTCTTGTTGAGTTTTCGGACGTCAACCACTGGCTGCTGCACACGGCCCCCCCTTTGTTCTGGGTTCTGGGTTCTGGGTTCTGGGTTCTGGGTTCTGGGTTCTGGGTTCTGGGTTCTGG
>NZ_JAAMPF010000018.1 GCF_011074795.1 Marinobacter salicampi | reverse complement strand
GCCGCGACCGCATGAGTAAAATGTAGCGGAAGCTTCAGCTTTCGTGGAGCGCAAGCTCCTGTTTTCAACCAGACTAGGGGCACACCGCCAGTGTGCTCGGAAGCTTCCGCTACGAAACATCCTCTACCCGACTCTGTGACGTCAGAGATACGAACCTCGGAGTTTTTGAAGGCCGTCACCAATTCGGAGGGGCCATGGGTTTACCATGTCAGGCTTTCAGGAACTATTTGGCCCATGCCCCAAGACAAGGAATGCCACATGCATGCATCAAATCTCTTCTCCTCCAGGGTTTCCTCGCTCATTACCCTGCCTACACTTCTGGTGCTCAGTGCTGTTCTGACGGGCTGTATGGGTGGCGTCGTCACCAGCTCGACCTATGCGGTAGCAAGCGGCACGGCAGCGAAGCTCCATGAAGAGCGCCAGGCGTTCCGGGAAGATCTGAAGGATGACTACGGGACCTATAAGGAGATTCTGAGTGAATCCGGTTGCAACCCCAGTGAATATGAAATCAGTCCGGAAATTCTTGAGCACATGAGGAAAAGCGCCGCGGGCGGCGATGTCTACGCCAAGACTCAGGAAACCCTCATGGAGATCTACCGCGATCCCACTGTGACCCGGGATGTCCGTGCTCATGCACTTTACGTGGCTAGCCTGGCAGAAGCGCAAAAAGAAGACGGCTCAAACGAGAAAGCCCGGGAGTACCTCAAGTGGGTGAAGCAGGAATTCCCGGGTACCCATGACTGTGCTGTAGACACGCTGCTTGAGGAAGGGAGTAAAATCGACTAGCCCCGCGCCACTGAAGTCACTCTTCAAACCACGGCTCAGGCCATTATTCGGGCCACTGGCAAACTCGCTATCAGCCAACGCTCCATCGCCGAGGGAATAATTCCCGGGGGGACGATCGCCCTGTTCTCCCGAGCCTGTGCTCAGTCAAGCCCCTGCAGATAGGTATCCAGCCCGGCCGGGCTGGTAACCACGAGACGGCCATAGCCGGGCACGATCAGACCGGTGGCCTCCAGGTGTTTAAGCACCTTATGGACGCCCTGTCGGGTCATGCCCATCATGCTTGCAATGTGTTCCCGGGTGAGGCGCAAGGTGACCGGGTCTGTGGCCTTGGCACCCGTGCTGTGCATCTGGGCGAGAAACAGCAGGCGACGCCCTACCCTGGCTTCGATGCCCCTGAGTGCGTCCTCCTCAATAATCGCCATGGCACTCCATAAGCGCCGGCTCACCAGGTCCAGAGCTACCGGATAACTCTCCGGGTAACGGGCCATAAGCGCGCGGAAACTCTCGCCCGGTAATTCGGCCACCGCGGCTGATTCATGGGCGGTGGCGCCGAACACGCGGGGGGTGCCGGGGGAAAAAACCGTATCGCCAAACCAACTGCCACTGCCAAAGATCACCAGTATGGCTTCCCTTCCGGCGGCATTGACCGAGCTTATGCGTACCGTGCCCTTGGCGATAACCGAAAGAGTGGACTGCATCGCCGCCTTGCTGTAGATCGGCTCCCCGGCCCGGAAGTGCCGCATCCGCACCATGGCTGCGGCGTCTTCCAGAGCATTATCCGGAAACGCCTGGAAAAGAGGGCAACAAGCAAGGATGGCTTTGATATTTGTCATCGATCAATTGTAAACGAGTTGACAGTCTTTGGCACAAACAACGGCCTACACTCCCGACCATAAGGTGCACAACAATGCCAAAACACCCTTCAGTCTGCCACGAGGTCAGCCGCCATGCCTTCTTCCCAACTCGCCATTCCCTCCAAGAAAGACAGTGTCAGTGCCGAAGAATGGCAACTGCGGGTTGATCTTGCTGCCGCCTATCGACTGATTGCCCTGTATGGCTGGGATGACCTGATCTTCACTCACGTTTCCGCCCGCATTCCGGGCGACGAGCATCATTTCCTGATCAACCCCTACGGCATGATGTTCGACGAGATCACCGCCTCAAGCCTGGTGCGCATAGACCAGGAGGGCAACAAGCTCAATCCCGACGACTTCGACATCAACCCTGCCGGCTTCACGATCCACAGTGGCATTCATGCGGTGCGGGACGACGCGACCTGCGTCATGCATACCCACACCACCGCCGGGGTCGCGGTATCAGCCCAGAAGGACGGGCTGCTGGCACTGTCCCAGCAGAGTCTGTTCCCGCTGGCAACCCTGGCCTACCACGATTACGAAGGCGTGGCCCTGCGGGAAGAAGAAAAAGCCCGGCTGCAAAAGGACCTGGGCCATAACAACGCCATGATCCTGCGCAATCACGGCCTGCTGACGGTGGGCCGGACCATCCCTGATGCCTTCCTGGGCATGTTCATTTTGCAGCGGGCCTGTGAAATACAGATTGCCGCGCTCTCCGGTAACCGCGAGCTGAGCCCCATTCCGGACACCATCGTCAAAACCATCAAGGAGCAGGCCAGTCAGGTGACCAAAGGCCTCGGTGGACAGCTGGCATGGCCCGGCCTGTTACGCAAGCTCGATCGCATCGACACCAGTTTTCGCGAATAACAACCAGAGGCCACCATGACTAACGAAACAGCCCAACGCGCCAGTTTTACCCATATGAAAGACGGTACTCAGGAGGACTGGCAGGCCATTGCAGGCTCCTTTGGCGAGTTCGCCAAGACCCTGCCAGACCGTATTATGGACCACCTGAAGCTACTGGAAGGCGACTTTGGCGGCTTCCCCGTGGACCGGCTGACCCATTGCCTGCAGACAGCGACCCGTGCGCACCGGGATGGCAAGGATGAGGAATACGTGGTGTGCGCCCTTCTGCACGATATTGGCGATACCCTGGGCACCTATAACCACGCCGATGTGGCAGCCGTCCTTCTGCAACCCTTCGTGACCGAGGAAAACCACTGGATGGTGAAGCACCATGCCATCTTCCAGGGTTACTATTTCTTCCACTACCTGGGCCTGGACCGCAACATGCGTGACGAATACGAGGCCCAGCCCCACTATCAGCGCACCCTGGAGTTCGTCACTAAATACGACTCCCCGGCCTTCGACCCCCAGGCGGAAACGCTGCCACTGGCCTACTTTGAACCCATGCTGCGGCGGGTTTTCGCCCGGCCCAGGCAGTCACTGTATAAAAAGGCCATGAGCGAGTAGGCACGGCCCCGTGATTACACCATAACAACAAGGTTCCAGCCCCATGCTCGGAAACATCGGCCTGCTTGCCGGCCTGTTCCTGCTGATCCTCATGGCCCTTCGGGGCGTGAATATTCTTATTGCCGCGCTCACTGCCAGCCTGGTGGTTGCCATCACCAACGACATGGGAATTGCCGATGCCCTGCTGAAACACTTCCCTTTCGGGCCTTTGGGTGCGTTCAGTTTTGCCGGCAAGTTCTTCGTCCTGTTCCTCACCGGCGCCATATTCGGCAAGATGATGGCGGCCAGTGGTGCGGCGGGCTCCATCGCCAGTGCCGTCACCCGCAAACTCGGGGCCAGACACACCATTCTGGTGTCGATGCTGGTCTGCGCGATGCTGACCTACGGCGGCGTTGTGGTTTTTGTGGTGATTTTCACCATGTATCCGCTGGGTGTAGCGCTGATGCGTGAGGCCAACCTGCCCAAGCGCCTGTTCTGCGGTGCAGTCGCCCTGGGCGCCGGCACTTTCACCATGACAGCATTGCCCGGCACGCCGTCCATCCATAACGTCATTGCTGCTTCCGCCCTGGGCACCGACCTGTTCGCAGGTGCGCTGCTGGGTATTGTCGCAGCGGTGGTCATGTTTGGTCTGGGCATGGTCTACCTGGAGCGCCAGTGGACCCTGGCCCGGGCGAAAGGGGAAGGCTATGAGCCCAACATCCAGGATGAAAACATGGAAAAGCTGGCCCCGGCCCTGCAACACGGCCCCAGCTGGAGGCTCAGTGTTGTTCCCCTGGTGGTGGTCCTGTCGACCATCATCCTGCCCCGGCTTCTGTTGGCAACTGACAGTGTGGATGCCAACACACCACTGATCGGCGTACTGGTGGATTTTGCCAACCGCGAACCGATCATCTGGCCCAGCTTTGCTCTGGTGCTGGGCGCCTTGAGCTGTGTATTGCTGTTTGTCGGCTTTCGCCCCAAGGCCATGCAAAGCCTGGGCTCCGGCGCCGATGACTCGATCATGCCGCTGCTGAACACGGCTGCGGTTATCGGCTTTGGCGGAGTAGTCACACAGACAGTAGGGTTCGGCGCGTTTTCCCAGTGGGTGCTTGAGCTGCCGCTGCCGCCTCTGCTGTCTGTGTTCGCCTCAGTGAGCGTGGTGTCTGCCATCGTGGGTTCCGGCTCGGGAGGCCTGCAGATATTCATGCAGACCTTTGCCGACAACTACCTGAGTCTCGGCGTTGAGCCTGAGACTCTTCACCGGATAGCCACCCTGGGAGCAGGCGGCCTCGATTCCCTGCCACATTGCGGCGCAGTCATTGCCATGCTGACGATCATGGGCCTGAAACATCGGGAGGCTTATCGGGATATCTTTGTGGTGACGGTGGCGATCCCAGTGATTGCCACCCTGGTGGCCATCGGCGTCGCTTCGGTCTGGTAAATTTTCCGCTAGCCAGGGCATCTTCGGTGATCGGGGCTCGTCTCGCCCCTGTTAACTTGCGTATACTTGCATTTTGCAACCACAAAAGAAGCCCGGGCCAAGCAAAGCCCGGCGGGCAAGAGGACGACGAATGAAACGCCTGGGAACCCTGGATGCATCCTGGCTTGCAGTGGAGTCTGATGACACACCCATGCATGTCGGTAACATGCAGATTTTCTCGCTACCGGAGAACGCCCCGGATACCTTCCTGCGCGATCTGCTCGATCGCATGAAAGCTGACTTTGAGGTGGCCCAGCCCTGGTGCTACCGGCTGGTCCGCCCGGGTGCCCTGGGGCGAATAATCGCTCCGGCCTGGAAGGTAGACAAGAAAATAGACCTGGATTACCACGTACGCCACTCCGCGCTGCCACGGCCGGGCAGCGAACGGGAGCTGGGGATCCTGGTGTCGCGCCTGCATTCCAATCCGCTCGATTTCGCGCGCCCGCTGTGGGAATGCCATGTCATCGAGGGTCTGGAGAATAACCGTTTTGCGCTCTATACCAAGATGCATCACTCAATGATCGATGGCATCAGTGGCGTCCGGTTACTCCAGAGGGTGCTGACCACAGACCCGACAGAAACCAACATGCTGCCGCCCTGGTCTATCCGCCCGAAAAGCACCCGGGCCAGCAAGACCGATCGTGAAGCAAGCATAAACGGAGCATTTTCCCAGGCCATGGAGGCGCTCAGGATCCAGGCCGACCTGGCGCCCAGGCTGCTCAGCGCCATGACCCGGTTGGTGAGGTCTGCGCGTCATCCCAATGAGGACCTGACCGCACCTTTCTCTGGCCCACGATCGATCCTCAACAAGCGCGTGACAGGACAGCGGCGTTTTGCCACCCAACATTACCGCCTCGACCGCCTCAAAGCGCTGGCCAAGCGGGCTGATGCCTCGTTGAACGATATTGTGCTCTACCTGTGCGGTACCGCCCTGCGGCGGTTTCTGATCGAACAGAACAGCCTGCCCGAGGAGACCCTGACCGCCGGCATACCCGTGAACATCCGCCCTGCCGATGACGAGGGCACAGGCACCGCCATCAGTTTCATGATCGCCACCCTGGCCACCAACGAAGCCAACCCGAGAGCCCGGCTGGAAGCCATCCGGGAATCGACCCGCAGGGCCAAGCAGCACCTTCAGACCTTGCCCCGGGCGGCTCTTAACCAGTACACCATGCTGCTGATGTCGCCCTACATTCTGCAGCTGATGTCCGGTCTGGGCGGCCGCATGCGGCCGGTATTCAACGTCACCATATCCAATGTGCCGGGTCCCGAGCAGGCACTATATTACGAAGGCGCCAAGCTGGAAGCCATGTATCCGGTATCGCTTATCGCCCACGGCGGCGCGCTCAACATCACCTGCCTGAGCTATGACGGTTCCCTGAATTTCGGCTTCACTGGTTGCCGTGACACTCTGCCGAGCATGCAGCGGCTGGCGGTCTATACAGGTGAGGCGCTGGATGAACTGGACCTCCTGCTCAAACCCGGGCGCTCCAGGACCCGAGCCGGTGCTACCGGGCAACAGGCCACAAGAAGCGCGGCTGCCCGGAAGACAAGACCCGGGTCCGGCCAGGCCAAGTCCGCCAGGAAAGCGCCTGAGGGCTCAGAATAGCGTAAGGCAAGGGCCCGGGTTCAGGCCCGGTCCTGGCTTTTCCAGTGGGCAGCGCCCACGAAGATAAGCTGCAGGAAACGGGTTGTCCGGATCCGCACCTGTTCGATCTGGAATTCGTCGTCGGGGGCGATGCCTAGCAGATCCGTAAGGCTGAAAGCGACACTGCGGACCGCCAGGTCACAGGTCAGGTCAAGGTCACCGTCGCTCAGGTGACCGGCCAGCTGCATGCGGCGCAGGTCATTGGCCAGTTCGCTGGCAAAAAAACGCATCTCACTTCGAATACCTTCCTGTACGGCCCGGCTCTCGCCTGCCAGGCCCTGGGCCATGAAGAAGAAAAAGCTTCGGTTAGCCTGAACATGATTGACGAAAATGGCGACTGACTCCTCCATCAGCTTGTCTGCCTGAAGGGCATTACCCCGGGCTTCACGCATCATTTTCCTTAGAACCAACCCCAGCTCATCCACCAGCTGCAGGCCCAGATCGTCCATGTTCCGGAAGTGGCGATAGAAGGAGGTGGGCACCACCCCGGCCTCGCGGGTTACTTCCCGAATGCCCAGGCTGGCAAAGTGCCGGCCACGACCTACCAGGGCCAGAGCTGCCTCCATAAGTTTGCCCCTCGTTTCGCCGGGCTTGCGTCGTCTCTTCTCAGCCATAACCGTCACTGTCGCAGGTTGTACCGGGAGCCGGGCAGCATAAACGCACCCGCGTCACAGAAATTTGTGAAACAAGTGTACACATATTTTCCGTAGAACGGAGCGAAAAGCAGTCATTTCAGGCCAGTAAATTGGCCGCACGGCTGGACAAGATAGCTCTGAAAGAACGTTTGTTGACCAATATCATGACATTCAATCGGTTAATCTCAGCAATCACGCAGGATACTCCTTATTGACAGCCCCACATCGTCTTGTGTACATTCGTTCACATCTAGTGAACACTTGTACACATGGGGAGAGAAACCATGCTGTCATTACTCGAACAGAATCCTTCACTGCGGTGGCTGGGCAAGCAGCTTTTTAATCGGGAAGATCCGGCTGCCTTTTTTGACCCGCTGCTGGAGAAGCTCAACCCGATGTGGGTGCGCCAGTACGTACCGGCCCGGGTCAGGTCCGTGACCGACGAAACCGTAGATACCAAGACTTTTCTGCTGGAGCCCGCCTCCCGCTGGGCTGGCTTCGAGGCAGGCCAGCACGTCAATATTGGCGTGGACATCGATGGTATCAGACGCAACCGCACCTTCAGTCTTTCCAGTTCACCGCGGCAGTGGCATAGCGACGGCACCGTTACGCTCACCATCAAGCGACTGCCTGGTGGCCTGGTGACAAACTGGATACACGACAACCTTCAGGTCGGCGACGTTGTTGGCGTGGGCGATGCCTTCGGCGATTTCCGAGTGCCCGAGGATCAGGAGCCGGCGCTTTACATAGCCGGTGGCAGTGGCATCACACCGGTGCTGAGCCAGCTTGAAACCCTGGCAGCCTCCGAATACAGCGCTCCGGTGACCCTGCTCTACTTTGTCCGGACCCAGGCCGACATCATCGGGGCCCGGAAGCTTTATGACCTGCGCCAGAGCTGGCTCGCCCTGACCCTGGAAATAGTGGCAACCAATGAAAGCGCAACGCCGCAATTTCTAAGTAGCACCCATCTTGATGGCGTGGCCGGCATTGACGAACGCCGCTGTTACCTGTGCGGTCCTCAGGGGCTGATGGACCTGGCCCAGGAGCTGCTGGGCCAGCGCAATATCAGAAAGGACCGCATCCACAGTACGTTCTTCTCGGTGCCCAAGGCCGCGCTGGCCTCCGACGACCTGGGCGGCGAAGTCACCTTCAGCCGCAGCAATACCGGGGTCACCTCCGAGGGTGATGCGCCACTGCTGGAAATTGCCGAGGCGGCCAATCTGTCTCCCCGCTATGGCTGTCGCATGGGCATCTGCCACCAGTGCAGCTGTAAGAAAGCCAGTGGCACGGTGGTAAACCGTCTGACCGGACAGGCATCCGGCCCGGGCGAAGAGACCATTCAGCTGTGTATTTCCGTACCCCAGGGGCCGGTCACCATTGAGCTGTGAGGCTCGTCCGGCGACTGTAAAGTCGCCTCCGGCAGCCCTCAGCACCATATTCTCTATCTGACTTCCCGGCTACTAATCATCGAACAGTCCGGGACAGGGAGTTGAACCATGAAAAAACTGAACGAAGCACAACTGAACGAACTCGAACAGGATCTCAATGCCATTCGCCAGGACGTTCTTGCGGACCTGGGCGAACGGGACGCCAACTACATCCGAAAGATCGTCCGTCTCCACCGTTCCCTTGAGGTGGGCGGCCGCGTGATGATGCCTTTTGGTTTCATACCGCCGGTATTCGTGGCGGCTGTGGCCAGCCTGGGGCTGTCCAAGATTCTGGAAAACATGGAAATTGGCCATAATGTCATGCACGGCCAGTACGACTGGATGAACGACCCGTCGCTGCATTCCCAGACCTATGAGTGGGACACTGCCTGCACCGGGGACTCCTGGCGCCGTACCCACAACTACGAGCACCACACTTACACCAACATCATTGGCAAGGACCGGGACTACGGTTATGCCCTGCTTCGGCTGAGTGATGACCGCCGCTGGAAACCTGCCCATACCCTCCAGTTCGCGAACTATGTTCTGCTGAGCAGCTTTTTCCAATGGGGTGTTGGCCTGCATGAACTGGAGTTCGAGCGGGTGCGTCGCGGTGAGATCAGTCTGGCAGAGAAGAAAGGCTTCCTGAAGGAATTCTTCCGCAAGGGCGGCCGCCAGGCCTTCAAGGACTATGTGTTCTTTCCGGTGGTAACTTTGCCCGTGGCCCCCATTGTGCTGGTCGGTAATATCGGCGCCAATCTGATCCGCAACCTCTGGTCATCCACCGTCATTTTCTGCGGCCACTTTACCCAGGACGCGGAAACCTTCAGCGAGGCCGAGTGTGAAAACGAAAGCAAGGGCCACTGGTATCTGCGCCAGTTGACCGGTTCAAGCAACTTTACCGGACCCAACTGGATGCACGTGCTCAGCGGGCACCTGAGCTATCAGATAGAGCACCACGTATTCCCGGACCTGCCGGCCCACCGTTATCGCGAGATTTCACCCCGGGTGCAGGCAGTCTGTGAAAAGCATGGCATTCATTACAACTCCGGTACTTTCCGGAAGCAGTACAGCACTGTACTCCAGCGTATCCTCAAGTTCTCGCTGCCTGACAAGGTGCGCATGCGACTCGAGGCAGCCTGAGGAAGAGTCAGACGATCTGGAGAATCCGCATCAACTGGGGCCGGTTCTTTTCCGGCAGCAGGTCCTCCAGGGTGTACTGATCCAGGGTGTTTAGAAAGGACTGCAGCGCCTCGGCAATGACGTGTTTGAGATTGCATACCGGAGTGATGTTGCACTTGTTCTTCGAAGAGAAGCACTCCACCAGCTCAAAATCGGGCTCGGTTTCCCGCATGACCACCCCCAGGTTTATGTCCGCGGGTTTCAGGTGAAGCCGGAGCCCGCCATTCTTGCCACGTACCGTCTCGATGTAGCCCTTGCGGTTGAGCTGGTGCACCACCTTCATCAGATGGTTGCGGGAAATGTCATAGCTTTCCGCAATCTCACGGATGGTGGCCAAACGGTCTCCCTGTACCGCGAGGTACATCAGTACCCGCAGGGAGTAATCCGTATAGCGCGTTATCTGCATTTACATTCTCCGTTACAGCAAACCAGCAAAGCCCCGGGCTTACCGGGACGGCCGTGTCAACAAAAAGCCGGCCACCAGGCAGAACAGCACACCGAGTCCGCTCACCAGCCAGACCGAACCCGAGGTAAGCCACACGACGGCGAGGCTTGTTGCCATCAGGATACAGGCCAGCCCTTTCGCAGTGACCGACACAGCACCCCGCTCACGCCAATCCTCAAGCATGGGTCCGAACAATCCATGGCGCGCCAGCCAGGCTGCAACCCTTGGCGAACCCCGTTGAGCCGCCCAGGCCGCTACTAACAGGAAGGGTGTGGTCGGCAACAGCGGCAACGCTGCCCCGAGCATGGCAAGGGCAACGCTGATGTACGCCAGACACTGGTAGCCCGGTCTGACCTGCCCATACTCACCAGATGTATCGCTCATAGCTGGCCTTCCTCAAACCCGACCTGGCGGGCAGAACCCTCACTCATCCGTTACGCCTGCTGTCCTGACCCTATTCTACATTAATGTACCGGCAGCCCGAGAGACTTTAGCGAGACCAGCCGGGCAACATAGGAAATCTTGATACCGGTGGCAAAAACCAGGGTGGCAATGTGCGATGCGATCTGGGCCGGCATGGAGAGAAGGTCAGCGTATGGATAAGCCAGCAGAATAGACACCACCAAGGCAACCACGCAGACCAGTAGGGACCTGTTCGACATTCTGAGAAGCAGACTCATATCTCACCTCATAAATATTTTAAATACATCTTTAAGATAGAGTCATTAATTGCAGATCGCAAGTTATAAAACTAAAAAAACTAGTCTGTACAAAAGATAGCAAGACCTCTTACCCCTTTTGGGGTACATATTCTCTACCCATTATTTTATTGATTCATTTTCTATACATCTTCTTTCTTTGGTCGTAACATTACCGTGAGTTTAAGAGAGCATCGGCCTGTGGAATCAAGCACACGGGCGCGCCGAGAGAGGAAAACCCATGAAAGCAGTAAACCGACCTCCCGGGCATCCTGCCCGGACCCTGCCAGGCACCGCGGGGGTGCCTCACCACCTGATGGACCAGATTCACAACGAAAATGCCGTCTACGGCCGCACCGACAGCCGCATGGGGAGAAACAACCATGGGTGAATACAAGAAGCTATGGTTCATACTGATCGCCATCGTAGGGATCACCTTTACCCTGCTCGGGTACTTCGGCGCCGAAGTATACCGGTCAGCGCCGCCTATTCCGGACCATGTGGTCAGCACGAATGGCGAAGAACTGATGACCGAGGAAACCATTTTGGACGGTCAGACCGCCTGGCAATCCGTTGGCGGCATGCAACTGGGTTCAATCTGGGGTCACGGTGCCTACCAGGCTCCCGACTGGACTGCGGACTGGCTGCACCGGGAGCTGATGGCCTGGCTGGAAATTGCAGCCCAGGAAACCTACGGTAAGACCTACCACGAGCTCGATGGTGAGCGTCAGAACGCCCTGCAATACCAGTTAAAGACCGAATACCGTACCAACAGCTATGACGAGGCCACGTCCACCGTGGTGCTGTCAGAGCGTCGTACCCAGGCCATCGCCGAAACCGCTGACTACTATGACCGGCTTTTTGGCGATGACCTGACACTGCAGAACACTCGCGAGAACTACGCCATGAAGGAAGGCACCCTGCCCAATGCAGAGCGCCGTGAAAAGATGACGCAGTTCTTCTTCTGGACCGCCTGGGCGGCGGCCACTGAGCGCACCGAAGGTGGCGCAACCTACACCAACAACTGGCCACACGAGCCGCTGATCGACAATGTGCCCACCGCCGAGAACATTATGTGGTCACTGATCAGTATCATCTTGCTGATTGCCGGCGTTGGTGGCCTGATCTGGGCCTGGGCCTTTCTCCGTCGTGAGCACGAAGAAGAAGTGGCTACACCGCTGCGAGATCCCCTGACTACCTTCGACATTACCCCTTCCCAGCGTGCCCTGGGTAAATACCTGCTGCTGGTGATCGGCCTGTTCATTCTCCAGGTTTTTCTAGGTGGTTTTACTGCGCACTACACTGTCGAAGGCCAGGGTTTCTATGGTATCGAGACTTCCAAGTGGCTGCCCTACTCCCTGGTCCGTACCTGGCACATTCAGGCGGCCATGTTCTGGATTGCGACCGGTTTTCTCGCCGCCGGCCTGTTCCTGGCTCCGATCATCAATGGCGGCAAGGATCCCAAGTTCCAGAAAATCGGCGTGGATATCCTGTTCTGGGCATTGGTAGCCGTAGTTGGCGGCTCATTCATCGGTAACTTCTTTGCCATCAACCAGATCATGCCTGCGAACCTCAGCTTCTGGTTCGGCCATCAGGGCTACGAGTACGTTGACCTGGGGCGCTTCTGGCAGATCGGCAAGTTCCTCGGCATCGTCTTCTGGCTGGTGTTGATGATGCGCGGTATCGGCCCTGCCCTGAAACAGCCTGGTGATAAAAACCTGCTGGCGCTTCTGACCGCCTCGGTGGTCGCCATCGGTCTGTTCTACGGCGCCGGCTTCTTCTACGGCGAGCGCACCCACCTCTCAGTCATGGAGTACTGGCGCTGGTGGATCGTGCATCTGTGGGTTGAAGGCTTCTTTGAAGTGTTCGCGACCGCTGCCCTGGCTCTGATCTTCTGCTCCATGGGCCTGGTCTCCCGGACCACTGCCACCGCAGCCAGCCTGGCTTCCGCCTCCCTGTTCATGCTCGGCGGTATCCCCGGAACCTTCCACCACCTGTACTTCTCAGGTACCACCACACCGATCATGGCCGTGGGCGCTACCTTCAGCGCCCTGGAAGTGGTGCCCCTGGTGGTACTGGGCTATGAAGCCTGGGAAAACTGGCGCCTGAAGTCCCGCGCGCCCTGGATGGAAAATGTGCGCTGGCCGCTGATGTTCTTCGTCGCTGTTGCCTTCTGGAACATGCTTGGCGCCGGTGTACTCGGCTTCATGATCAACCCGCCGATCGCGCTCTACTACATCCAGGGTCTGAACACGACGCCGACCCACGCCCACGCGGCCCTGTTCGGTGTCTACGGCTTCCTCGCCCTGGGCTTCGTTTTGCTGATCCTGCGCTATATCCAGCCACGGATCCGGTTCGATGAGCGTGTGATGAAAGTTGGATTCTGGTGGCTTAATGCCGGCCTGGTGCTGATGCTGTTCACCAGCTTGCTGCCGATCGGCCTGATCCAGTTCGCCGCCAGCGCCAGCGAAGGCCTGTGGTACGCCCGTAGTGAAGGCTTCATGCAGTCCGAACTGCTCCAGACCCTGCGCTGGGTCCGGACTTTCGGCGACGTGGTCTTCATCATCGGCGCCCTGGCCGTGGCCTGGCAGGTGGTCAAGGGAGTCTTCTTCCCTGAACTGGGCCCCGAGACTGACGCCTCTGAGGAGGTAATCACGCAGATTGTCTGAACCTGAACCTAACCAACGAGAAGGGGCGCCAAACATGGCGCCCCTTTTTTGTGTTCGATTGACGCCAGCTGGAGGCGTCACCCCATGCGGCATGGCAAGGTTGAAACTGGGTCTACTCCCCCAGAGGTATCGACTCCGCGTCAGCCTTCTGAGATAGTGAAGTAACTCCACCTGAAAAGGGAAAAGCCCCGGCATGGCGAAAGCTCCGCTGACCGACCGCTTTGGACGCACCATCAACTACGTCCGCCTATCGGTCACCGACCGTTGTGACTTCCGTTGCGTCTATTGCATGGCAGAAGACATGACCTTCCTGCCCCGCCAGCAGGTGCTGACCCTGGAAGAAATAGCCCGGCTGGCCCGGACCTTTGCCGATCTGGGTACGGAAAAGATCCGTCTTACCGGTGGCGAGCCTCTGGTACGTAGGGACATCCTGCAACTGGTCAAGGAAGTCGGCAGTTTTGGTCTGAAAGATTTCGCCATGACCACCAATGGCAGTCAGCTTCCCCACATGGCCGAAGCCCTGAAAAAAGCAGGCTTACACCGGGTCAACATCAGTCTGGATTCCCTGGACCCCGACAAATTTCAACGCATCACCCGCACCGGCCGTCTGTCGCAGGTACTTGACGGCATTGACGCCGCCCGGGAAGCCGGATTCCGTGGCATCAAGCTCAACACCGTCGTGATGAAAGGACGCAATGATCAGGAAGTTCCAGAGCTGATCGAATTCGCGCGTCGGAAAAAAGTGGATATCAGCTTTATTGAAGAGATGCCCCTGGGTGTGGTGACAGAGCATGATCGTGAAGAAGCCTTCTGCAGCAGTGATGAGGTTCGCGAGATCATCCAGAGACACCATACGCTGGTTCCGGCAACGACCGATTCCGGCGGCCCCGCCCGTTATTACCGCATGCAGGACAGCCCGGTCCAGGTGGGCTTCATCTCGCCCCATTCCCACAACTTCTGCGGCACATGTAACCGCGTGCGCGTCACCGCAGAGGGCCGGTTGCTACTTTGCCTGGGCAACGAGCATTCCGCAGACCTGCGCCGGGTGCTCCGGGCTCATCCGGTGGATGACATTAAACTCAAGCAGGCCATTGTTGACGCCATGGACCTCAAACCCGAACGCCACCACTTCAATACCAATGGTGATGTTCAGATTCTGCGTTTCATGAATATGACCGGCGGTTGATACCGATTACGGCTCCATCCTCAGATGCTCGAGGGTGATCTCTTCAAAAGCCACAACCTGACCACCATGCTCATCGGCAAACGCCCGGGCGTCAGCCTGGTCGGCAAACGCGCCCAGAGTTGGCCCCATTGCTCCCGACAGCCCGGACCCCACCACGAAAAACGCCTCCCGGGCATCTACCAGCGCAGTATCGTCGGGGGCTTCCCAGTGAGTCTGCGCCATATCGTGTACATAGAGGACATGATTACGCTTCACATTCTCAGGCTGGAGCAGCCACGAGAACATATCCCGGGTTGAACAGAATTTGCGCACGACTTTGTCATCCGGCTGGATGGCTTGTCCTTTGGGTCCGGGGAAACGCTCGATGACCATGCCGCAGACATGGCACTCGTCTCCCGATTCAAAGTAAACAGGCTCCGGTTTGACAACCACTTGCTCCTCGTCGCCCGAGCATCCGATGAGAGCGAGCAGGGTGACAAGTGCGACAACACAAAACTTGACGGAACAAAGCCTGAGCATTGAGTGACTCCCTATAGCGCACGTTTGCGAAAAAGACCCCAGGCGGCAGCCAGAGGCGCGACAAACCAAAGTACGAGCGCCAGCCACAAGCCGGCCTGTCCGACCGGCAGGTCTGACCCCAGGCTGAGTACACCGGTAAGCTGAGCCTCACCACTGAACGCCACTATGTTGAGCAGACGGTAAATATCCGTCGGATTGAACAGCAACAGCCAGGGCAGCAGTTCCGGGTTCATGGCGCCCTCGCTGGCGACAAGCACACCGAGCAGCACAAGATCGAAAATCAGCACAAAGAAAAACCAGATCGCCAGGGCGAGGCCAGCGGCCACAGGTTTCTCGCTGACCCGCACACTGACCATATAGGCCAGGGCGATGAAGCCCCAGCCCAGCAGAATGGACGACACAATGAACCGCAACAAGGCTGCCGCCAGGCTTGCCACTGCAACATCATCCACCAGCACCGAGATGGCCACCCCCGCCACCCCGAAGCCCAGCAGTGTTGCCAGTGCCAGGGTCAGGCCATGGCCCAGGAACTTGCCCAGCAGGAGCTGGCCCCGACTCAGGGGGTAGGTCATGAGCAGTAGCAGGGTACCGCCTTCCTCTTCGCCCACAATGGCATCGTATGCCAGTAACAGGGCAATGAGCGGAATAAGAAAAATGCCAAGACTTGCAAGACTTGCGATGGTAGCCGGGGTGGACGCGTAGCCGACACTGCCTGAAGCCGCGGCCCCGAACCAGGCAATGCCCAGAGCCAGGGTGGCGAATACCAGGGCGATAGCCAGCAACCACCTGTTACGCAGGCTGTCGCTGAGCTCCTTGCGGGCAATTGTCCAGATGCTATTCATGGGTTTCCTGTTCCGCAATGGGTTTATTCTCGGCGCCACGATGAGCCAGGCTTTCGGAGCCTATAAAGTGGACGTAGAGGTCTTCAAGGGACGGCTGGCTGATACTCAGGTCCCGCAGGGCGCCGGTGGCCACCAGTTTCTCGATGACCTCCATCTTATCGGCCGGATGCACGTCCACCACCAGCTTGCCATCGACCACGGTGGTCTTGCGGCCGGCGATCCCGGACTGCTCAATAACTTCCTCCAGCTGCTCATTGCCGGAGGCCGGCTCGATAAGGAGCGTGACCGGCAGGTTTGCCTGGCGCCTGAGTGCCGACAGGCTGCCACAAGCCTTGAGTGTGCCGTCTGTGAGAATTGCGGCCCGATCAATATAGGGCTCCACACCGGGCAGTACGTGGGAGCATAGAACTATGCCCGTACCGGCGTCCCGGAGGCGCCGCAATAACCGGTACAGGTCTGCGGTGGCTACCGGATCCAACCCTACTGTCGGCTCGTCCAGCATCAGCAGCCGCGGGCTTGCCAACAGCGCCTGGGCCAGCCCCAGGCGCTGGCGCATGCCTTTGGAATAGGTTCTTACCCGTTGGCCCATGGCGCCTTCCAGCCCCACGCTACGAAGCAGTTCGGGCACTTGGCTTAAGGATGCACCCTTGAGGCGCGCGAAATGGGAGAGGATCTCGCGCCCGGTCAGTTGGGGGTAGAACATGACGTTTTCCGGCAGATACCCGATATGCTGGGAAACATCCGCCTGCCCTGCCTCACCACCGAGTACGGAGATCCGGCCTTTCCACGGCGGCATAAGGCCGAGGATAAGTTTGATACAGGTGGTTTTACCGGCGCCGTTATGCCCGAAGAGGCCAAGTATCTCCCCGGGCTCCAGGTGCAGGTCGATCCCCTGCAGGACTGTTTTCTTGTGGTATCGGTAAGACACGTTTTCCAGATGGAAACAGCTCATCATCTCTCCGGTTGTGCTTGGATCACCAGGGCCCGGGGCGGGCGCATCAGCGGAAAATCATCGGTAACGCCGGCCGCCTTGACCACAGGGAAGGCTTCCTGCACCCATCGCAGGGTGTCGACCGCGGGGCTGAACATCAGTATCCGCGCTTCAGGATAGGTCCAGAGCAGACGATCAATATTATCGTTGGGTTCGTAGGGTATATCGCCAATGCCGTCCTGGTCTCTGTCCCAGCCCAGATAGTCACTCCAGAAATTGCCCAGGCCCTCCGTTGACCATTCCTGGGTCCGGGTAGACACATATTTAACCTGACGTTTGTTGTTAATGAAGGCGTTGCCAAACACCTCGTTTTCTTCCGAGCCGGCGGTGAGGTGAATGCCGATATCACTGTCCTGGAAAACATTGCCGTTGAATTCGTTATAGAGGGAGTTGTATATAAAAACGGCCTTGCCCTCCCCGCCCAAGACCGCCACACCGGCTGTTTCGCCGGTCGTGACTCCGGAGACGTGATTGCCGCTGATGGTCGACTGGGTAATGAAGTTCATAAGAATGCCGTAATTCCCATCGTTGACAGAGCGGTTGCCGGTCACAGTCAAACGCTTGCTCTGCATGAGGGCGTACCCAGTCCGGGTATTGCGGGTCAGGTTGCCCTCGATCAGATTATCGTGGGAATACATATAATGGATGCCATAGCGCAGGTCGCTCATGACATTGTTGCGGATGCGGTTGTTGTTTGACGTCTCTATGTAGATGGCATCGCGGGTATGACTGACCGCATTGTCTTCAATCAGTGCGCCCTGGGTATTGAACAGATGAATGCCGTTGCCACGGTCCTGGGAGCGCAGGTCAGGCTCGCCCTCAATGCGATTGCCAAGGACTTTTGCGTCCGGCGCCGCATCAAGCCAGATGCCGAAGGCCGGCCCTTTCAGGTCATTGTCCCGGAGCTCCACACCCCGAGCTTCACGGGCCACGAATATGCCCGCGTCCATATCATTCAGGTTATGGCCCCAGTCTCTTATTCTGCAGTTTGACAGCGTGACATCGGGCGCGTGGATAGCGACCGTTGTGCCCGCTTTTCCACCATCAATCACGGTATCGTCGGCACAGCGCACGTTTACGCCGGACACATTGATTGTCAACGGGCCAAGTGTTCCCACAGGTAAGGTATAGCTGGCGCCGCTTTCCAGCGCATCCAGTCGTTGCTGAATATCGGCCTGGGCAGTTATCGCCAGTAAACAGGCGCATACCGACCCGAAACCCGTGAATAGACGCATTCCGTCTCACTATGAGGTGAAGGGGTGAACCGGAGCACCATGGGTACCCCGGTTTTTTCATGCCTTAGTGGCCCTTTGTCAGGCTTTTTCAACCAGCATGCGGCCAACCATTTCCATGTGCAGGGCATGGCAGAACCAGTTGCAGTAGTACCAGTGAACACCCGGCTTGTCTGCTGTAAAGGTTACAGAGGCGGTCTGCTGGGGGCTGATCTCCATGCTTACTCCGTGATTAACCATACAGAAACCATGGGTAACGTCCTCGATGGTATCGAGGTTGGTCACGTACACGGTCACTTCATCGCCCTGCTTCACCTTGAACTCGGTCAACATGAATTGCGGTGCAATGGAGGTCATGTACACCCTGACCTTGTTGCCGTCCCGGATGACCTTGTTGTCGGCCTCCAGGGTGATGCCGTCTTTTTCCGCCTGTTCACGGGCACTGGCGAAGAACGGATCATCCCGTTCGTAGATTTTCTTGGTCTGGATCTGGTCACGACGTACCAGTATGCAGTCATGGGGCTCCGCAAACGTGGGGCCGTCATGGACCAGCTTCATTTCCTCTCCGGAAATGTCGATCAACTGGTCGTTCTCGGGATGCAGCGGGCCGACCGGCAGGAACCGGTCTTTGGAGAACTTGGACAGCACGACAAGCCATTTGCCGTCGGCGTCGCGAGATTCGGTCAGGGACGCGTGGTTATGGCCGGGCTGGTAATGCACATCCAGCTTCTGGCGCAGGTAATCCACTTGTTCGCCGTTGTAGTGACGAATGGCATCCTCGATATTCCATTTCGCTACCTGACTGTCGATGAACAGGGTGGTGTAGGCGTTGCCACGACCATCAAAAGTCGTGTGCAGGGGCCCAAGGCCGAGTTCCGGTTCACCCACAACAACATCACGTTCTTCGTTCAGATTGCCGGCGAACAGATCATCCAGCTTGTCGATGGCAATGATCGTGACGGTCGGCGAGAGCTTTCCTGCGGCCATGAAATATTTGCCGTCGGGGGAGGTGTTCAGTCCGTGGGGGTTCTTTGGTACGGGAATGTAGCGAGTGAAGTCGGAACCCTTGCGACCGTCCAATACCGGCACCTTTGAGTCGCCGATGGTTTTGTAGCTGCCGTCCTTGACCGCTTTTTCAATACGCTCGATGTGAAATACCACGGCCCAGTCCCTGTCGTTGCGCATGGTGCCCGCCAGGTCCAGGGCCTTCTCCGAGTTGTAACAGGTGGAACAGGCATAGCGGCCGGTGTAATCGGCATCGGTGTTGTCGAGGTTGCCATCCACGATAACCTGGAAAGCCACTTCCATGGTTTCCGCGTCAATGGCGTTGAACATGGTAAAGTGATTCTCCATGTTCTCCATGTCAGACCCTTCGTTAGGATGGGGAATGACATACTCGGCATTACAGAACACATAATTGGTCTTTGGGACTTTCTGCAGCCGTAGGCCGTGGATGGCCTGAACGTTAGGAACCGTCGTGATCTTGTCACACTTCATGATGTCGAGACGGATACGTGCTACCCGGGTGTTGGCCTTGTCATTGATGAACAGGTACTTGCCGTCGTAACGCCCATCGGTCATCGACACGTGGGGATGGTGAGCATCGCCATTCAGGAACGTATTATCATGGCCCAACACATCCTTGCTTTCATTTGTGATACCCCAGCCGGTGGCTGAGTCCACGTTGAATACAGGAATCCGCATCAGCTCGCGCATGGAAGGGACGCCCATGACCCGCACCTCACCGGAATGGCCACCGCTCCAGAAGCCGTAGTATTCGTCCAATTCGCCTGGATGCACCACATAGTTGTTACGAGCTTCTTCTGCAGCCGCTGCGAAGGATTCCCGGGTCATCACCAGGGATCCGAGCCCCGTAGCACCCCCAATACCCGCCAGTGCCGTTGCCCCCAGGAAGCCACGACGGCTGAGGCCGCCAGACTTTGTACCTTCACCTTGGACAATATCGTCTTTCTTGGTCATCAGTTTTCTCCTGTTTTTCGATCAAATACTGGCAGGCCGGTTTCACCCCACCTGAACCGCTGGAATTCGCTCCGGTGATGCCTCGTCATCCGAGGCATTGCGGCCTCGGCGTCCACGTCGCTTCATGATCAGCGGCGGACATTTATGGTCATCGAAGTAGGTCACCTGGCAATCCAGACAGTAATGGCATTCCATGTAGTTGATGGTGCCGTCTGGATGGATGGCCTGCACCTCACATTCCTTGGCGCAGAGCTGGCAGGGGTTACCACACTCCCGGCGACGCTTGAGCCAGTCAAAGATCCGGAAACGAGTAGGAATGGTAAGGGCTGCACCGAGGGGGCACAGGTATCGGCAGAACACCTTGCGGGTGAACAGGTTGACTACCAGCAGCAGCACCGCATAGGTCACAAAAGGCCAGCTGCGGTCAAATTTGAGTGTTATTGCGGTCTTGAAGGGTTCCACCTCGGCCAAAAGCTCCGCCTGAGCGATAGAGCCCAGGGAGACACCGAACAGCACCAGCAGAATCAGGTATTTGATGGCCCAGAGTCGTTCGTGAATAGCAAACGGCACCTCGTACTGGGGTATCTTGACCTTGCGGGCTATCTCGTTAAGCAGCTCCTGCAAGGCGCCAAACGGGCACAGCCAGCCACAGTAGACGGCCCGGCCCCACATCAGGATGATGCCGGCAACAGCGGTCCAGAGCATGAAAATGACCGGATCTATCAGAAAGGTGCTCCAGGTGAAATCCGTGAACAGGCTGTGGGTAAAGGTCAGAACATTGACGATGGACAGCTGACCCATGGCGTACCAGCCGATAAAGAACAGGGTATAGATCAGAAACGCATGGCGCAGTGGGCGAAGAAACCTGGGTCGCCGGGTCAGCCAGTCCTGGAAGAACATGATAAGCAGCAGCACACCAATACCAATGCCAAGGACAATGATCTGGAACTCCCTCTGATCCCAAACCTGAACCCACATGGGCTGATCCGCCATGGCTTCGGCACTGCCAGGCTCGGGTTCGGCGCGGGTGTAGTACTGGTCTGGCAACTGGTAGGTCAGGGGAAATACCTGGAACTCGCTGTCCAACGGACCGGTCTGGCGTTTGACGGTAAGTTCCAACGCCCAGGGACTGCCTGGGTCAAATTGGTACTGCTGGCGGATGATAAAGAGCGCCATTTCATTAAACGCAGGCATACCTTCGGTGTATACATCGCTCAACCGGATATAGTCACGATCGCGGAAGTTGAAGGTATCGCCGAACTGGCGCACCTGGATCCGATCGAATATGCCTCCACGCACATACCCGGAGCCTTTGAATGAGTAGTCCCCCCTCGCCATGACAGCGATGGCATGCTCGCCCTCTTCAAGGCGGGATTGCAGCCGCTCGTACTGGGACTCACCCAGAAGGTTGCGACCAATGGTAGGAACATTAAGATAGGTGGCGTAGAGGTCGATCAGTGACTCATCGCGCTCGGCTTCGATCGCAGCCTCAACTCCCTCAGCGGGTGTGCCTACGAAGGCGTCGTCGACCTGCCCCCGGGTAAGGTTCAGGCGACGAATGGAGCCGTCACCGGTCAGTTCTGCCCAGCTTTTCTCCTCAAAGGTATCCCTTCTGACCTCGGCAATCGGCGGTCGCTGATCGGCCCCGCCTTCCACTAGGCCAAGCGCCTCCCCGACCCGGTGGGCTGAGCGCATGATCACCTCGTTTATGACCATGACTGTGACCGTGGCACCAGAAAGCCCATCCACGGCAATTTTCTCTTCCGTTGATGTACCGCCGACGGTCACTCTCTGGTCGGCCTTTAGGCCGGTATATTGCTCGGTGAACTCGTGCATCTTCCGTTCCGGGATGCCGACCAGCAATATGGGCTCGTGATGTTCGATTACCCGGGCGCTAATAATTTCTCCCGACGGGTCCAGCACCACCATGGCGTTCAGGGGTTTACCGGAATAGGCAGGGGTCTGGACGAAATCGAGTGTCTGGTAGGCATAGCCTACCAGCTCGTCGCCGGCGTACAGCTCCTGTATGGCGCGATTGCCTTCCCGGGATTCAAATCGGGTAGCGGATGGTAGTGCTTCTGTGATGACCTGACGGGCAGCGATGGGCTCGTACTCATTCAGCTGCACCGCTTCGGCCTGAGCCACCATAAAGCACAGGAACAGAATCATAAAAACAGCTGGCAAGCGCTTAACGGTCACTCATCCCCCGGCAGTCCGACATAGGAATTTTTAATGCATTCAGAGCACTAGGCCGACTGCTCGGAGACCCGAACGGCGTATACTGAGGTAAAAGAAGCATAGTCGAGGTGGTGCCCGGGGCAGACCGGCACATGATCTGCATCAATTGAGACTGATCGCGTGGCCGTCCTGCCCCAGGGGCAGGTAATTTCCCAGGTGCCCCAGTCTGATCGATTCCACCATCATGGTCAGGGGTTGCTGGGCTTCATCAGATGACGGCGCTATTCCGCCTCGCCCCGACATGGCGGCCACAAATACCATGTCCCATGGCTGCCCGGTCTGACGGGACTCGGCCACCAGTGACTGGAAATCTGCCACCTCCTCCGGTGCCTTGTCGACACAAACCACAGGTGTCAGTGCGCCACCCTCGCCTTTCTCGAAGCTGGCCTTCTCAGCGGCAGAGGCGTCTTCCGGTAGTTCGGCACGGCAGAACACAAACAGCAGCCGCTGGGGTTCAGCCTGAGTTTCCACGACCTGAATCAGGTCGGTGTAGCTGGAGATCATGGGAACACTCCCTTAAACAGAAGATTGAACAGGAAAAACTGACTGTCAGGCACTGCTGTCCTAACGTTCGAGTATGGTTTTGCAGATACTGATGACAGCCTCTGCGTCATAGCTTTTGCCGTAGCGTTTTCTGTAGCCGTAGTCATAGAGCCGGACGTGATCGTCGGGGGTGACACCGATATTCTCGAGGCAGGCCCGGGCACAATGCAGCGGACAGCCATCAATCACCGTGACCGGACGTCCCGAGCGTGCCGTCTTGACCAGGCTCGGGACCTTGCCACCAACACCGGAGATACAGGACATCTCGAACACACCCTCATGGTCCAGCTGCACCGCCGCATTGTTGGCCAGCTGGGCTACATCAGAGCAGCCAGAGCAGGAATAGATCAACGGACGCTGTTTGCGAGCGGTCATTGCACTCTCCCTACTGCCCGAACTGGACCAGACGGCTGGGGTCCTGAATGAACAGGCGGCCCCGATTGACCCTCACCAGACCTGATGTTTTCAGTTCGTGCAGAAGCCGTGACAGGGTTTCCGGCTGCATGGCAAGCCGGGAGGCCACCAGGCACTTGGGCAGCGGTAGTTCCACCTCGACATTGCTGAGCAGCCCCTCAGGGAGCAAATCCACCAGGTAGCGCACCAGCCGGTCGCGGGCATTCTGGAGAGTCATGATTTCCAGGTCGTGAAAGCGCTCCACCGCACGGCCTGCATAATGGCGCAGCGCGCTTTCAGCGTAGGCCGGGCGGCGGGTCAATATGTCTCGGTAGGCGCGGATAGGAATCATCAGCACCTCGCTGGCTTTCAATGCTTCGGCATAACAGGCGTAACGGGGAGGATCGGCGTAGATCATCACTTCGGCAAAGCAGTCGCCGGGGGCCAGGCTGTCGAGGGTTCGTTCCACACCAGTGGCATCCAGCCGATAAAGGCGTAGCCGGCCTGAAACTACAAAATAGAAGTGAGCCGCCGGCGTATCCTGGCGATACAGAAGTTCCCTGGGGCTGAGGGTCACCCGGCGCAGCTGGTCAGTAACGGCAGCAAAGTCTTCATCTCGGAAGGCACTGAACAGTGCGTGGGCGCGAAGGGCGTCGAACTCGGTGTCCGGCTCATTTGCCGCCATCATTTTTGTTAGAGCCGAAGCCTGTGCTATTGCGATCATGGTGCCACCCACCCTTTGTCTGCCAGTAAACGGAGTACAGTCTTCATGTTACGGGCTGGACGCCGGGGGATCGCTCCCCCTTTGTGGGTAGGTGGCGGGATGTTAAGAGGTAATACGTGACGTTATCAGCTCACTGCATCAGCGGAGAGTCTGGCAGTTCAAGATCGACCCCCTCCACACCATACTCTGCCGCCAGCACCTGCAGGTACTGACGCAATGCCCGCCGGGTGACGCTTTCCAGCAGATACTGCCGGATCTTGGGACGGGCATGCTCGTAGGGCAGCTGCTTACCCTCTATGCGTTGGTCCACACGAACCAGGTGCCAGCCATACCGGCTCTCAACAAGCTCTTGACTCAGGCCCTCCGAAAGACGCCAGACAGGACGCTCGAACTCATCCACCGTCTGGCCCCTGCTGATCTGACCCAGGCTGCCGCCCTGGTGGCGGGATTCACAGGCCGAGTACTGTCGGGCCAGCTCATCAAAGCGGACCCGCCCCTGGGCAAGAAATGTCAGCAGTTCCTTGCCGACTTGCTCCTGCCGAAAGCGCTCATCCACATCATCCGGGGCAGCAGCCAGCAGAATATGGCTGACCGCCAGCAGGGTCGGGCTGCAGAAGCGCTCCGGGTTGGCCTGATAGAAACGCTCGCAGGCAGCGTCATCCATCTCTGGCACGTCAAGCTCCTGATCGAGCAGGTTCGCTAGGCGCGCGTCCTCTTCCAGGCCGGGGTCAATGCCCAGGCGATCGGCCTGGGCAATGAGCAGCTCCCTTATCACCAGGCCCAAAGCGGCCTGATGCCACGCAGCACTGACTTCTTCGGCCGGATGATGCTGCATCTCCAGGGCAATGGCCTCTTCCGGAATCAGCGTGTCCCCCACCCTTACCGGCGGGAACTGGTTTCTTGGCTTGTCGGCGTCACCGACGGGGATCATCTGCATGATCAGTCTCCTTCCAGGTCAGGCGCGCTTGCGCACAACCTGAGCATTACGGGTGAAGTACTCTAGCGGCACGCTGAACATGTGCACCAGGCGGCTGAACGGGAACACCAGGAAGATGGTCAGGCCCAGGAATATATGGAGTTTGTAGATCCAGTGAACCTCGGCAATGTAGTCAGCCGCGCCGCCCTGCAGGGTAAAGATGCTTTGGGCCCAGGCAGCGAACAGCTGCATGGTGGCGCCATCCAGGTGTCCCAGAGTGGGCAGGATGGTCAGCAGACCCAGCAGGACCTGAACCATCAGGATGCCGATGATCAGGATATCCCCAACCGTACTGCTGGCAAGAATGCGAGGGTCGGTTACACGCCGTACGAACAGCATGGTGCCGCCGACCAGGCAGAAGACCCCAGCGATACCACCAACCACGATGGCCAGCACCTGCTTGGTGCCCGGCGTCATGAAGGGTTCGTACATCCAGTGGGGAATCAGCAGGCCGATGAGGTGGCCGAAGAAGATCACAATGATGCCCACATGGAACATAATGCTCGCCCAGCGGACATTCTTCTTGCGCAACATCTGGCTGGACCCTGCCCGCCAGGTGAACTGGCCGTGGTCATACCTGGCCCAGCAGCCGATCACGAAGACGGCCAGGGCAATGTAGGGATAGATGCCGAATAACAGTGTATTCAGGTAGTTCATGGTCGTAGCTCCTCTGCCCTAGGCCCGGCCTGCCGGACGTCCGGCATCCGTAATCAGTTGTTCACTGAGGTGGATGGTCTGCACCCTGTCCAGCTCCCGCCGGCGCTGGCCCACCACATCGCTGTTGCCACAGGACTCGCCCGCGTCGCCTACGAATTTGACCATCTCCTCTTCCCAGACTTTATCCAGCGCCTCAGGGGTATCGTCCCGCAGCTCGCTTGCCACAATCGCGGCCAGCTCACGACGATCAGTGGACTGACCCGCCAGCGTCACCAGGGCTTCGAACACCGCTTGGTAACAGCTCTCACGCTGGAAAAGCCGTTCTGCCAGCAGGCCCAGAATGTGGTGGATATCCTCCAGCCAGTTCTTCACCTCGCTCAAAGGCCGGGTGGACAGATACTCCAGGAACAGCGGCAGGTAGTCCGGCAGCTCCCGGGCATCGATCTCAAGCCCCGCGGCACTGTACGCTTCCATCAGATCCACCATGGCCTGGCCACGGTCCCGGGATTCCCCATGCACGTGTTCAAACAGCAGCAGAGAAACCGATCGCCCGCGGTCAAATGTGGCCACGTACTCTTCCTGATGGGTCATCAGGTCACCGGTGCAGAGCAGCTCAATGCAGCGCAGCAGTCCCTGCTTGTCATTGGCGGGCAGGTGGCTGTCTTCCAGCACCACACTGACCATAACGTCCCGGGCTTCCTGCAACTCGGCCGTGGGGTAATCCAGCAGCCTTGCCAATACTTTTAATAGCATCATGATGGTGTCCTCAGTCCTGCAGCTGCTTGGGGTCGACCTGCTGAACCGTTGTCAGCTTCTTGACCATGGTTGTGGTGTGCTTGCGGCCGCCGAACAGGCTGAACTCGCTGGTTCCACCGCCGCAGCCGTCGCCAAAGCTGAAGCCGCAACCGTTTCGCTCGGTGTGGGCGGTGGCGTCCGGGAACGCCTCCTTTGCCAGCTCACGGTGGCTGGTGGGAATGACGAAACGGTCCTCGTAGTTGGCAATGGCCAGGTAGCGGTACATGTCGTCTGCCTGGGCCTTGGTCAGGCCAACCTCTTCCAGCGCGGTCAGGTCTTCAACCCCTTCAACGGTTTCTGCACGCTTGTACAGACGCATGGCCATGATCCGCTTCAGGGCCCGTACCACCGGCTTTTCATCGCCTGCAGTGAGCAGGTTGGCAAGATACTTGACCGGAATCCGCAGACTCTCGATGTCGGGCAAAATGCCCTTGAAAGCAACCTTGCCGGCCTCGGCTGCGGACTGGATCGGCGACAACGGCGGCACATACCACACCATCGGCAGGGTGCGATATTCCGGGTGCAGTGGCAGGGCCAGTTTCCAGTCCACTGCCATCTTGTAGACCGGCGATTCCTGGGCCGCCTTGAGCACGTTGTCCGGGATGCCGTCCTTACGGGCCTGGGCAATGACCTGCGGGTCGAATGGATCCAGGAAGATCTCCAGCTGGCGCTCGTAGAGCTCGTGCTCACCTGGCGCGCTGGCAACTTCCTCGATACGGTCAGCGTCGTATAGCAGCACGCCCAGGTACCGGATACGACCGACACAGGTCTCGGAACAGACGGTCGGCAGACCCGCTTCAATCCGCGGGTAGCAGAAGATGCACTTCTCGGACTTGCCGGTTTTCCAGTTGTAATAGATTTTCTTGTAGGGGCAGCCACTGACGCACATGCGCCAGCCTCGGCACTTGTCCTGGTCGATCAGCACGATACCGTCCTCTTCCCGCTTGTAGATCGCGCCACTTGGGCAGGCGGCGACACAGGCAGGGTTCAGGCAGTGCTCACACAGCCGGGGCAGGTACATCATGAACGTGTTTTCAAACTGGCCGTAGATGTCCGCCTGGATCTGGTCGAAGTTCTTGTCCTTGCGGCGCTTGGCGAACTCGGTACCCAGGATCTCTTCCCAGTTGGGGCCCCATTCGATCTTCTGCATGCGCTTACCGGAAATCAGTGAGCGCGGGCGGGCGATCGGCTGGTGCTTGCTGTCACCGGCGGTGTGCAGGTGCTGGTAGTCGAAATCGAATGGCTCGTAGTAGTCGTCGATCTCCGGCAGGTCCGGATTGGCGAAAATATTCGCCAATACCCGGAAGCGGCCGCCGATACGGGGCCGGATCTTGCCGTTGGTGTCGCGAATCCAGCCGCCCTTCCATTTCTCCTGGTTTTCCCACTCTTTCGGGTAACCGATACCGGGCTTGGTTTCGACGTTGTTGAACCAGGCGTACTCCATGCCTTCGCGGCTGGTCCATACGTTTTTGCAGGTAACCGAACAGGTGTGGCAACCGATGCACTTGTCGAGGTTCAGAACCATGCCGACCTGGGAACGAATTTTCATTTTACGGACTCCTGTACGGTGTCATTGCCTTCATCATCCAGCCAGTCGATGCGGTGCATCTTGCGGATTACCACGAACTCGTCCCGGTTGGAGCCGACGGTGCCGTAGTAATTGAAGCCGTAGGACTGCTGTGCATAACCACCAATCATGTGGGTCGGCTTGGGGCAAACCCGGGTAACCGAGTTGTGAATACCGCCGCGGGTGCCGGTTACTTCCGAGCCGGGAATGTTCACCAGGCGTTCCTGGGCGTGATACATCATCACCATGCCCGGCATGACCCGCTGACTCACCACCGCCCGCGCCGCAATGGCACCATTGACGTTGAACAGCTCGATCCAGTCGTTGTCCACCACATCGATCTCGCGGGCATCGTCTTCACTCAGCCATACGATCGGGCCACCCCGGGACAGGGTCAGCATCAGCAGGTTGTCGCTGTAAGTGCTGTGAATGCCCCACTTCTGGTGCGGCGTGATCCAGTTGAGGGCCTTCTCCTTGTTACCGTTAGGCTTCTTGCCCAGCATCGAAGCCGTGGTCTTGGTGTTGATGGGTGGGCGGTAGACCAGAAGGCTCTCGCCAAAGGCACGCATCCACTCATGGTCCTGGTAGAACTGCTGCCGACCGGTCAGGGTGCGCCAGGGAATCAGCTCGTGAACGTTGGTGTAGCCAGCGTTATAGGACACATGCTCGTCCTCAAGACCAGACCAGGTCGGGCTGGAAATGATCTTGCGGGGTTGGGCCACTACATCCCGGAAGCGGATCTTCTCCTCTTCCTTGGGTCGTGCCAGGTGGCTGTGGTCCAGACCGGTAAACTCCGACAGGGCCGCCCAAGCCTTCATGGCGACCTGACCATTGGTTTCTGGCGCCAGGGACAGGATGACTTCGGCCGCATCAATGGCCGACTCGATCTTGGCCATACCCGCGTTGGCGCCAGCCAGATGCGAATGGTTGAGGGCCTTGAGGAACGTGACCTCTTTCTCGGTGTTCCAGCTGATGCCCTTGCCGCCGTTACCCAGCTTCTCAAGGAGCGGACCCAGCGCGGTAAAGCGGGCGTAGGTGTTGGGGTAGTCGCGCTCAACGGTGATGAAGCTGGGTGCGGTTTTGCCCGGAATCAGGTCGCACTCGCCGCGCTTCCAGTCCTTCACATCAGTAGGCTGGCCAAGCTCTGCCGGTGCGTCGTGCAGCAGTGGCAGTGTCACCACATCCTTTTCCACCCCAAGGTGGCCCACGGCTGCCTTGGAGAACGCCTTGGCAATGCCCTTGTAGATCTCCCAGTCACTGCGTGCTTCCCAGGCGGGATCCGTGGCTGCGGTCAGCGGGTGGATGAACGGATGCATGTCCGAGGTATTGAGGTCATCTTTCTCATACCAGGTCGCTGTAGGCAGCACGACGTCCGAGTACAGACAGGTGGTGGACATGCGGAAGTCCAGGGTCACCAACAGGTCAAGCTTGCCTTCCGGCGCCTTGTCGTGCCAGACCACCTCTTCCGGCTTGAGTCCGCCCTCTTCACCCAGGTCCTTGCCCTGCAGGCCGCTCTTGGTGCCCAGCAGGTACTTGAGCATGTACTCGTGGCCCTTGCCGGAGGAGCCCAGCAGGTTCGACCGCCAGATGAACATATTGCGCGGGTGGTTCTGGGGCGCTTCCGGATCTTCACAGGCAAACGCCAGGGAGCCGTCTTTCAGGCTTTTCGCCACGTAATCTGACACTTCCATGCCGGCTTTTTCAGCTTCAGCCGCAATACCCAGGGGGTTGCGGTTCAGCTGGGGCGCAGAGGGCAACCAGCCCATCCGCTCGGCCCGCACGTTGTAGTCGATCAGGCTGCCACCGAAGCGCTTCTTGTCTGCCATGGGCGATAGGATCTCGTCGACGCCCAGCTTCTCGTAACGCCACTGACCGGAATGGGCGTAAAAGAAGGAAGTGGAGTTCATGTGACGGGGCGGACGCTGCCAGTCCAGACCAAAGGCCAGGGGCTGCCAGCCGGTCTGCGGGCGGAGTTTTTCCTGGCCAACATAGTGGGCCCAGCCACCACCGCTTTGGCCGACACAGCCACACATGATCAGCATGTTGATCAGACCACGATAGTTCATGTCCATGTGGTACCAGTGGTTCATACCGGCACCGACAATGATCATTGACCGGCCTTTGGTCTTGTTGGCGTTGTCCGCGAACTCCCGGGCGATACGGATGACCTTGTCCCGGGGTACACCGGTGATGCCTTCCTGCCAGGCTGGAGTGTAGGGCCGCACCTGATCAAAGTCGGTGGCGCCGTCGTCATCGCCCAGTCCGCGGCTGATGCCATAGTTGGCAATCATCAGGTCGAATACGGTGACCAGGTGGCCAATTTCGCCGTTTGCCAGGGTTACTTTGCGGGTCGGCAGCTTGTGAACCAGGATGTCCTTGCCTTCCACATGGGGGAAGTGCTCGTGGGTGATGCCGCCGAAGTAAGGGAAGCCGACATTGACCACGTCGTCATGCTTGTCGACCAGTGACAGGCGCAGCTTGTGCTCGGTTTGATCCTTACCTGCGATCTGCTTGAGGTTCCACTTGCCCTTCTCGCCCCAGCGGTAACCGATGGAGCCGTTGGGTGCCACCAGCTCACCACTGGCTTCGTCGAGTGCGATGGTCTTCCACTCGGCGTTGTTGCTCTCGGCCAGGGAGTCCACCAAGTCGCTGGCTCGCAGGAACCGGCCAGGAGCGTAGTTACCGTCTTCCCGGGCCTCCAGCATGACCAGGTAGGGCATGTCGGTGTAACGACGGACGTAATCGGTAAAGTAGTCGCTGGGGTTGTCAATGTGGAACTCTTTCAGAATGACGTGGCCCATGGCCATGCCAAGCGCCGCATCGGTGCCCTGCTTGGGGTTAAGCCACTCATCGGAGAGCTTTGACACTTCCGCGTAGTCAGGGGTAATGGCAACGGTCTTGGTGCCCTTGTAGCGGACTTCGGTAAAGAAGTGGGCATCCGGCGTACGGGTCTGGGGCACGTTGGAGCCCCAGGCGATGATGTAGCCGCTGTTGTACCAGTCGGCGGATTCCGGCACGTCAGTTTGCTCGCCCCAGGTCATGGGTGATGCCGGAGGCAGGTCGCAGTACCAGTCATAAAAACTCATGCAGACGCCGCCGATCAGCGACAGGTAGCGACTGCCGGCAGCGTAGGAAACCATGGACATGGCCGGAATCGGTGAGAAACCAAAGATGCGGTCCGGGCCGTGTTTCTTGGCAGTGTAGACGTTGGCCGCGCCGATCAGCTCGTTGAGTTCTTCCCAGGTGGAGCGCACGAATCCGCCCATGCCCCGACGTACCTTGTAGCTTTTGGCCTTTTCCGGGTCCTCTACGATCGAAGCCCAGGCAGTTACCGGATCAGCATGCTCACTGCGGGCTGCCCGCCAGAGCTTGAGCAGATGTGTGCGGGCCAGGGGATACTTGAGCCGGTTAGCGCTGTACATGTACCAGGAATAACTGGCGCCCCGTGGGCAGCCCCGTGGCTCATGGTTCGGCAGGTCTGGCCGGGTGCGAGGGTAGTCGGTCTGCTGGGTTTCCCAGGTCACCAGACCGTTCTTGACGTAGATTTTCCAGCTGCAGGAGCCGGTACAGTTGACCCCGTGGGTCGACCGCACGACCTTGTCATGCTGCCAGCGCGACCGGTAGCCATCTTCCCAGTCACGGTTTACATCGTGGGTTTCGCCGTGGCCGTCTGAAAACGGTTCGCGCTTCTGTCTAAAGTAATTCAGCTTATCGATCAAATGACTCATGGTCGCTCTCCGCGGTCGTTCACCGGACTCTATGGTTCTGGTGCGCTGGCTGATGTAATGACCGGACAACGTGCCCGGGCGCCAGTGCGTATTCCGTTGATTGTCATTGTCCCGGATAAAAACCCTGGAATCTGCGTGGTTACCCCGACATAGCCAGCATCTACCCCCAACGGGATAGAGCACTCAGATCAGTCTGATGTCGTCTTCTGGCATTGCGGGTTGAGCAACAGGAGCGTGGGCGGAGGAGAGTTTGCGAGCGCGGCAACGGGCAAGCAGCACCCGTCTCTCTTCAGAACGGGCGGTACACTCTGAAACAACCAGCGCCATACCGGTTACCACGAACAGGAGCATGAAGGCGATGCTGCGGATACCAACCAGGTCGTTGCCGAGTCCGAACAGCAGGGGCAAGGCAAAGGTGAGCAGACAGGCTGCCAGCAGCATGAAGCCGGCGGCAATGCCTATATGTCGTGGAAAGAAGTCATAGAGTTGTCGTAACAGGCCGCCAAGCCCCAATCCCATGGCGGTGCTGAGCAGCATCAGCATGGCAACCACGGCCGACACCGGTAATCGGAACTCCACCAGATAGACCTGCTCAACGCCGGTCACAGCCAGATCCATGGGCGGATAGGACAAAACCAGCAACAGCCCGAGACAGACCAGCAGGGTCCAGCGGATAATCCGCTGGGGCCCCAGCCTGTCCGCCAGCCAGCCGCCGGGAATCTGGGCCAGCGCCCCTGGCACTATGAACAGAATGGCCAGTCCGGCCGCCTTTTTGAGGCTGAGCTCGTGCTGAGCCGACAGGTAGTCCGGCAGCCAGAGTGCAAGCGCCACGAAACCGCCGAAGAGGACGCTGTAACTGAGACAGAAACTGCCCAGAAGGCCGGGCCAGAGGTCAGACCCCGGTTCTGAAGACTCAGCCTTATTCATATCGGCCAGACCTTCGGGATCCGTCAGCAGGTAAATGAGCGCCATGGTGATCCCGAGAATCAAAATGTAGGCCATGGGGGCGACCTGCCACCGGAAGGCCTCATGAATGAGCGGTACCGCCAGGTAACTGAATCCGGCCCCTATGACTCCCGCACCGCAGCAGCCCATGGCCACACCCATCCGGTGGGTCGCGCTGTGGCCCACCACATAATGCAGACCACTGATAAAGAGGCCGCCGGAAAGTCCGAGTCCGGTGGCGACAAAAAGCAACCCCAGGTAACTCTTTACCAGCATCAGTATGACAAGCACCAGGCTCAGCCCGGCGAGACAACCCAGAATCACCTGCCGGCCGCCCCTAGCCTCGATAAGGAACCCCATAGGCACCGCAAGCAGACCACCCGAAAGAATAGGTGTTGCCAGGAGGAGCCCGAAACTGGTGCTGCTCAGTGCCAGCATCTGTTTCATATGCACGCCCATGACCGCCAACAGCGTCCAGCAGGCGAACGCCATGAATACCGCCACGAAAGCCAATGGCAGCACAACGCTCAGGGGCGCGTCGGTGTCGGGGCCCGCTATGGGTTCACTGTTGTTCATCCCTGGCTCCATTGCTGGCTTCAGTTATGGGCATGGCACAAGTGTTGGCCGCAGGGATACTCAGGGTCAAAAGGTCATCGGTGGCAATGACTACAGGGGTAGGAGCCTACTCTGAAAGAGGTAGCCTGACGGGCGAAACCGTTATGGATTGGGCCACTCAGTTGCTACCATAGGGCTCGGTCCGGAGCTCGCCACGGCGCAGCCAATGTTACAACAAGGGCTCATTGAAGTTATTATCAAGGTAGGTCGGATGCTCCGAAACTCTCTGGTACGTCGCGTTGGAGCCGTGGTAGCGGCTATCAGCATTGTCGCGCTGATTAACATCATGATTTCGCTGGCTGTCTCTGGCAGCATCCAGGGCAGTGCCACCGCCATCAACATCGCCGGCTCCCTGCGCATGCAGAGCTTTCAGATGCTGGCCCAGTGGCACCGGCTCCGTGACCAGACCTCCGACCCGGTGCCGGCAGCCTCCGGTGCGTGGGAGGCCCAACTGCAACGCTTCACCGAGCGCCTGCACAGCCAGCCGCTGGTCAGCGTGCTTCCGGATGCCGCTGACCATGAGATCTTTCGCCAGCACGGCGCCATCAGTGCGTTATGGCTGGAAGAGCTGAAGCCACTCCTGATGGGACCAGCAGTCGAGACCGAACCGGCAACCCTGCACCAGCTGGTCGGACGGCTGGTCGATCAGGCGGATGCCCTGGTCACTCTTCTTGAACAACGCACCGAAGCCCGAATCCGGCTGATGAACCTGGTACAGATCGTCAGCCTGATTGTCACCCTGCTGGTCATAGTAGCGCTTTACTTCGACACCAAGATCCGGGTCGTCCAGCCCTTGAAACGCCTGCTGACCATCGCGCTTGCCGTAGGCAGCAAAGATTTCAGCCAGCGCTCCGGCTTCAGGGGCGATGACGAACTCAGCAGGCTGGGTCGGGCATTTGATCAGATGACGGAAGAACTCGGCGCCAGCTACCGGGACCTTGAAGCCGAAGCCAGTGAAAAAACCGAGGCCCTGGAACGCAGCCATGCTGCCCTGCGGCTACTCCACAGTGCTAGCCGTTCCCTGTTTGCCAGCGGCGACCTATGCGATGGCGCCATACCGCTGCTGCAGAACCTGGAAGAGCTTCTGGGCATTGGCCCAATACGCCTGTACCTTCATGACCGTAATTCGCTAGAGCCGGTCCAGGCGCTCACCACCGCTGCCAAGGAACGTCCGTACTACTGTCGGGACCACGACTGCAACGCCTGCCTGGTTTCGCCTCATGCACTGGACGATGCGCCCCTTGAAAATCCGGAAAGCCGCCGTCTGATGTTGCCCATCCGCACCTCCACCAACCTGCTCGGCACCCTGGAAGTCTGGTACCCGGGGGGAACGGGGCTGCCTGAGACAGCACGGCGCCTGTTGGAAACCCTGAGTGACCAGCTGGCCACCGCCATTTTCCTGCAACGCCAGATGACCGAACAGCAGCGCCTTACCCTTGCGGAGGAGCGTGCCATTATTGCCCGGGAACTTCACGATTCACTGGCCCAGTCCCTGTCCTACCTGAAGATGCAGGTGGCCCGCCTGCGCCGTCTCGACATAGTTCCGGACAATACAGACCGCCACAACGAGATACTCAACGAGCTCAGCACCGGCCTGAACAGTGCCTACCGCCAGCTCCGGGAATTACTGACTACCTTCCGCCTCAAGCTGGACACCCCTGATCTCGGCACTGCCCTGCGTGAAACAGTGATTGAATTCGGCGAACGTTTACCCAACCCTGTCCAGTTAACCTATGACCTTCCCCCGGCCATGCTGTCGGCCAATGAGGAAATCCATGTGCTGCAGATCGTCCGGGAAGCCCTGGCCAACACGGTCAAGCATGCCAACGCCTCCCAGGTCGAGGTAGCCGTCACCTTTCGGTCGCCCAAGGTTCAGGTACGGGTCACGGATGACGGCAAGGGTCTGCCTGAAAGCGGACAACCACCCCAGCATTATGGCCTGATCATCATGCACGACCGGGCCCGCACGCTGGGTGGCAAGATCGCTATTGAAAATCGTGAAGGCGGCGGCGTCAACGTTGAGCTTGGCTTTGTGCCTAAGAGCCGCCACCTTATTACCCGTCAGGCAAGCACCGAGTCCTGACTATGAGTCTTAACCCCCAGGAGAGCCACATGTCGGAAACACCCGCCAGTATTCTGTTGATCGACGACCATCCACTGCTCAGGCAGGGCATAAAGCAGCTGATCGAAATGGAAGACGACATGCAGGTGGTCGGGGAAGCGAGCAATTCCGCCGACGGGGTTGCCCGGGCCGAAGAGCTTGAGCCCGACCTGATCCTGCTGGACCTGAACATGCCGGAAGTCAACGGTATTGAAACCCTGAAAATACTGCGGTCGAAAAATGTCAGCGCCCGCATTGTGATCTTCACGGTCTCGGATCATGAAGATGATGTGGTGGCCGCTTTGAGGGCGGGTGCCGACGGCTATCTGCTCAAGGACATGGAGCCGGAGGACCTGCTCCGCCAGTTGCACCAGGCCGCGGTAGGTCGCATGGTCATCAGCGATCGCCTGACCACACTGCTTGCCCAGGCACTGCGCTCTCAGAAGCCCGAAGCTGCCCGGCCCGACTACGACTCATTGACGCCGCGGGAACGGGACATACTCAAGCTGATTGCTGATGGACTGTCGAACAAGATGATTGGCCGACGCCTGGACATCAGCGATGGCACAGTGAAGGTGCATGTCAAGCACCTGCTCAAGAAACTGAACCTCAGGTCCCGGGTCGAGGTGGCGGTTTGGGCCGTGGAAGAGGGCTTGCACCGCTAGTCGGTCGTCTGCTTTATTCAGGCTATCTGAAGCAGTCTCATAAGCTGGGGGGTCTTGTGCGCTGGCAGAAGCTCCTCAAGGCTATGCTGGTCCAGGGCATTCAGGAAAGCGTCCAGGGCCTCGGCAAACATATTTTTGAGACCGCATACCGGCGCAATGATACAGCCGTTGTCTGATGAAAAGCACTCCACCAGCTGCAGATCCTGCTCGGTCTCACGTACCAGCACGCCCACATTGATGTTCCTGGGCTCCATGTTCAGCCGAAGCCCACCATTCTTGCCCCTGACGGTTTCCACATAACCCTTGCGGTTAAGCTGGTGGACGACCTTCATTAGGTGGTTCTTGGAAATGCTGTAGCTGTCTGCTATTTCCTGAATCGTGGCGAGACGATCAGGTTGAACAGCAAGAAAAATCAGTACTCTCAAGGAGTAATCTGTGTAACGGGTAATGTGCATCCGCCGGCTCCATACAACATAAGTACTGGTGGTACCGTGTCCACCCCGTGGCCTTGAGCCTGACAGCCCTCTCCCTTGAAACCTGTGCAGCTACCCTGCTGATTCAGGAACCGAACGACTCAAACTGAATATGCTCTACGTGCAATCTCTGCAAACGGTTCCCTAAAATACCTTTTATTTTTAAAATTAATTTACACTGAATGCATATTAAATCAACTTGGCCAAACGTCTCGTGCCAGGCAAGAATAAAAAAAGGCAGAGGATATATAGCTTTAGCCTCGAATGAGCCAGGCTTTGACTAAAATGATTCCCCGGAAATAAAAAAGCCGGTACCCGAGGTACCGGCGGCCGGACCAATCCTTGAGAGGGATGGTTCAGATGATGCGCGAAAAGCGCTGGTTGACGGCCTCAGGAAAATGCACCGCCGAGCGGTAACGGTCAAAGACCTTGCAGATCGCCCGGATCAGCAGGCGCCCTGCGGGCTGTACCTGAAGGTAGGCACCGTCCGTTTTCAGCAGACCGTCCGTCACCATCAGCTGCAGGTGGCGCAGTTCTGACGCGAAGTAGCGGTCGAAGTCTTCCTCGAACCGCGCCCTGAATTCGGCCCTGTCCAGCTGGAACTGGCAGATCAACTGACCAATCACCCAGCGCCTGATCTGGTCATCTCGGGTCAGACGCACGCCCCGGATGATGGCCAGTTCGCCGGCATCCATCCTGGCCTCGTAGTTAGGGAGGTCGTGGTCATTCTGGAAATAGGCATTTTCGGTCTGGCCAATGGCTGATACCCCGAGCGACACCAGATCGCAGTCGCTGTGGGTGGTGTAGCCCTGAAAGTTCCGGTGCAGGCGCCCTTCCCTCTGGGCCACAGCCAGGCTGTCGTCGGGTTTGGCGAAGTGGTCCATGCCAATGTACTGGTAGCCGGCCTCAAGCAGGCGGTTAATGGTCTGGTGAAGGATCGTCAGTTTGTCTGCCGGCGACGGCAGGGTGTCGCCCTGAATCCGGGTCTGGGGATAGAAACGCTGGGGCATGTGAGCGTAGCTGAAGACCGACAGGCGGTCCGGCGACATCTCGATCACATGCTCCAGGGTTTCCGCGAAACTGGCCGGTGTCTGGAAGGGCAGGCCATAGATAAGGTCGAGATTGATGGACCGGAAGCCGAGGGCACGGGCTTCATTCAGCACCGCCTCGGTCATTGCCTTGGGCTGGATGCGGTTAACCGCCTTCTGTACCACCGGGTTGAGGTCCTGGACCCCGAGACTGATGCGATTGAAGCCCAACTCCCGGAGGGTTGCCATGGTGTCTTCGGCCACTTCCCGCGGGTCGATTTCAACGCTGAAATCCCGGCTTTCATCCGTTGCCAGGTTAAACAGTTCGCCATAACCGGCCATCAGTTCCTGCATCACGTCCCGGGGCAGGAAGGTGGGGGTACCCCCGCCCCAGTGAAGCTGCTTGACCAGCCGGTCCGGGCCGAATAGCTCCGCCTGTATTGCGGCTTCCTTGAGTACCCGGGCAACGTAGGGCTGGGCCTTGTCCCGCTTCTTGGTAATCACCTTGTTGCAGGCGCAGTAGTAACAGAGGTGGGCACAGAACGGCAGGTGCGTATAGAGGGATAGATCACGGCCGCTGGCTCTGCTGATTGCCGCGTCTTCCATCATCTGGCGAACCGTGTACTCAGGGGTGAACTCGACCGCTGTCGGATACGACGTATACCGGGGTCCGCTCAGATCGTAGCGTTTGATCAGGGCCTCATCCCAGGCGAACGGGGGCACGTTCTCGAATTCGGGTTGTATAATGGTAGCGTTCATTGGCGCCCTCAGTTCGGGAGAAATAGACAGCGAGAAGTTTAATCGGCAGGCATTGGCAACCTGTTGACCCAGGTCAGTTCCACTTGCAATCAAACTATCACGGACACCGCTGAACCACCCTCCACCTGTAGGCGTACGTTCTCTATCCCCAAAGCGTACTTTCTCTACCCCTAAAGAGAGCGACCTGAACGCCATGACCAACCTGATTCTGATCCTGGGTGACCAGCTGACCACCGACCTCAGCGCACTGAAAGCCGCAGATCCGAACCGGGACCTGGTGGTGATGGCTGAGGTGCATAGTGAGGCCACCTACACCAACCACCACAAGAAGAAACTGGTACTGGTGTTCAGCGCCATGCGCCATTTTGCCGACCAGCTGAGCGGTGAGGGATGGCAGGTGCACTACCAGCGTTACCACCCCGACGATTCCGCGACCACCCTGGAAGCAGTGGTGGCCAGGCTGGTGGCAAAGCAGAATTTTGAAAGGGTCATCACCACCGAATGCGGTGAGTGGCGGCTCCATGACCAGGTCCGGCAATGGCATGAAAGACTGGGGCTGCCAGTAGATATTCTTCCCGACCACCGGTTTCTTTCCACCAAGGCTGAATTTGCGAACTGGGCCGAGGGACGCAAGCAGCTGCGCATGGAATTTTTCTACAGGGAATTACGGCGCAAGACGGGTCTGCTGATGACCCCGGAGGGCGGGCCTGAAGGGGGGAAATGGAACTTCGATAGTGACAACCGAAAGAAATGGTCCGGGACGCCCCCCGCACCTACGCCGTTCCGGGCTGAGCCCGACCAACTGACGCAGGAGGTCATTGGCCAGGTAAACCGCTGGTTTCCGGACAGCTTCGGCACCACCGATGACTTTCACTTTGCGGTGACGACTGATGGGGCGGACGCGGCACTGAGCCATTTCCTGGACTCTGCCCTGCCCTGGTTCGGCGATTTCCAGGACGCCCTCTCCGACAAGGAGGACTGGCTATTCCACGCAGTGCTTTCGCCCTATCTCAATATGGGGTTACTGGACCCCCTGACCGTCTGTGAAGCGGCCGTCCAACGCTACTATTCAGGCCACGCACCCCTGAACGCAGTAGAAGGCTTTGTACGCCAGATTATCGGCTGGCGGGAATTCGTGCGCGGCCTTTACTGGTTACACATGCCCGGCTATGCCGACGAAAACCGGCTGGGCAATGACCGCCCGCTGCCCTGGTTCTACTGGAGCGGCGAAACTGATATGCGCTGTATGCATAAAACCATCGACGCAACCCAGCGCAATGGGTACGCCCACCACATCCAGCGACTGATGGTCACCGGTAACTTTGCGCTGCTGGCAGGCGTGCTCCCCAGGGAGATCTGCGACTGGTATCTGGCGGTGTATGTGGACGCCTACGACTGGGTCGAGCTGCCCAATACCCTGGGCATGGTCATGCATGCGGACGGCGGTTACCTGGGCTCTAAGCCCTACGCTGCCAGCGGCAAATACATCCACCGGATGTCGGATTACTGCTCCCAATGCAGGTACAACGTCAACAAGGCAACCGAAGACGATGCCTGTCCCTTCAATGCCCTGTACTGGCATTTTATTGACCGGCACCGGGACGACTTTGCCAGTAACCCCCGCATGGGCATGATGTACCGCAACTGGGACAAGCAGAAACCGGAGCGGCGGCAGGCGCTGATCAAACGTGGTGAGTGGCTGCTGGCGAACATCGATAAACTCTAGTGCTTCGCCTATCAAACCACGGTTTTGTTGCCTGCGACAAACAGACACAGCCTGATCAGTCTGGTCTTCACCCGTCGTCTCATTAACACTCTCGCAAGGAATCAGTAGCTACCCCGATATTTCCCCTGCAAATGTTTTATCGACGTGAGCCAAAGAAAAAAGGAGTAAAGGAAGCGTCTGGACTAACGCGACAATAAACCATTGCTCTGCGTTAACAATAATGATTATTATTAGCATTAATGAAGGTTGCTCTGACTTTCCAACACTCCAACCCAGTCAAGGAATTGATATGAACCGTTTCATGCCTCTTGCCCTTATTTGCTCACTTGGTGTCAGTACACTCGCTCTGAGCCCCCTCACTTTTGCTGAAGAGCGCCCCGATCATTTCGAAGGCAAGAAAGCCACGACCCTTGAACAGGCAGTGGCAAATTTTATGGAATATAATGAAAAGCTGGCCAATATCACGGGCAAGGAATCCCTGAGCGATCAGAACATGCATGAAGTCCATCAAATGACCTACACCCTGGAAAACGCCCTGGAGAAGATCCGCAATGAGCTCGGCGGCCTGGCTGATGTACTGGAAGAAGTGCATATTGCATCAGAAAGTAACGACCCGGCGACAGTCACGGCTAGCGGCGCAACGTATCTGGAAACCGCGGGTAAAGTGATCAAGCAGTAGTCAAAGCAACGGCCCGAGCCCGGAGACCAGGGACTCAGGGCGGGCCGATGTCGCAGGCCAGCACCAGGGCCCAGAACTCGGAGAAATCATTGACCACCACGTCCGGCTTGTCCGGATGGCGACGGGTACCCGGGAAGATTTTCTGCAGCCAGGGCAGGTCCCACTGGGCCCCATTGAAGAAGACCGCGGTCATGCCTGCGCGCTTGGCAGCAATAATGTCAGTTGTGCTGTCGCCCACGTACCAGACGCTGGGGTCCGCCGGGTAATTCAGGTTTTCCGCCGCCAGCAGGAGCTGGTCAGGGTGAGGTTTCCGCAGCGGCGTATCGTCGCCGCAGACAGCCGTATCGAACAGGTGGCTCCAGCCTGTGCCCTCGACCGCCGCCAGTTCATGCTCGAAGAACTCCCTGTCCCGGTTAGTAATGACGCCGACACGCCGCTCCATTTTACGGAGCCCCTCCAACACATCCCGAACCCTTGGTTCGAAGGCCGACACGTTGCCATAATGCTGGCGATAGTGGTTATTGAAGGCGATGTGGGCGATTTTCTTGGCGGCCTCGTCGTCTCCGAACAGCACCTCGAAAATATCGGTACGGGAGATTTTCCGGTCTGCCTTCACTTTGGGATGCAGTTTGGCGAACTCACGCACGTAGGACACCAGGCGAGCATCTTCCGGAGTCTTGCTGTCTTCGGGAGCCACCATACGGTCCATCAGCTTCAACTCATGGAAGTCCGGCAGCATATCATCCACCGCGTGGTACATGGCATCCAGGGTATCTACCAGGGTAGCGTGCCAGTCGAACAGGACAACAGCGGGTCTGATCAGCTTGGCGACCGCCGGGTGCCAGTCCGCCTCGATGCGCGGTTCCGGCGGCCTGGGCGGTGGAAAGTGCCGGGGTCGGACGCTGACGGGGTCCTGGGCGAAAGCCCCGGTCTGGCGACGCTCGATGGCCACCAGCATGTCCATAAGGTCTTCGAAGCTGTCCAGAATGGCACTGGGCATATCCCGTTTGCTGAACCAGCTGTCAATTCGGGCCGTTTCCCAACAGGCGCCATTGTAGAAGATGGCGGTTACGCCAGCGTTGTGGGCCGTGATCATATCGACGTAACTGTCGCCAACGTACCAGGCAGTTGCGTCCGCAGGCAGACTGAGGTTTTCCAGCGCCCTGAGTATCACTTCCGGGTCGGGCTTGTAATGGGTGACATCGTCGGCGCAGACAGTGGTGTCAAAGAGCCATTGCCAGCGCCCGCCATCAACGGTCATGAGTTCCTGGTCAAGGAACTCCCGGTTGCGGTTGGTGGCCACGGCCAGTCGGATACCCATTTTCCGACAGGCACACAGGTATTCATAGACCCCCTCCTGGAAGGGTTTCACCTGACCGAAGTACTTGCGATAGCAGTGGTTGTAGGCTTCGTGAGCAATTAGCCGGGCGTCGCGGTCATCGCCGAAAATGGCGTTGAAGATATCAGTGCGGGAAACCCTGCGCTCGGCGAGAATGCGGGGGTGCAGACGCCTGAAAATGCGGATATAGCGCACCAGCCGGGCGTCATCAGGCGTCTTGCAGCGCTCCTCGGGTAGCAGCCTTTCAACCAGGCCCAGCTCTTCCAGCTGCAGCAGCATGTCTTCCATGGCGCTGAACATGGCGTCATGGGTGTCCACCAGGGTGCCGTGCCAATCGAAAAGCAGCACCGACGGAACCGCAACCGAGTTGGAAAAACGACCCATCAACCAGTCTCCTGCAGCAATCCATGCGTATTAGGGCTTATCTACCTCCCAGTTAAACGCATTTTGTAACCATGCACAAAAAACTCTTTTTACCCTCGAAAACCTGCCTTGCCTGCCGGCGTCCGTTTGTCTGGCGAAAAAAGTGGGCACGGGACTGGGAGAAGGTGCGTTATTGCAGCGAACGGTGCCGCCGGCGTGGCAATGCCGCTTGAGCACGGCCCGCCGGCACAAGGGACCGTCAGAACATGAGCCGGGCGCCCACCACAGCGAACCAGTCTTCCTTGCTACCACCAGAAGTTCTGGCGATATCGGCGGTATCGCCGTACTTGCGTTCGTGGACTATGCCAAGATAGGGCGAAAAGGACCGGTCAATGAGGTCGTACCCCAGGCGCAGACCGGTTTCCGTGGAGCTGAGTCCCTTGCCCAGTCCGATTTCCCGATCACTGGAAAGGGCAACCAAAACGTCGAGGCTGGCACTCAGGATAAGTCGATTAGTCAGCAGCAATTCGTACTCGGCATCTAGGTCGATCGACGCATCGCCCTCGTCACTGACATAAAGATTCGAATCCACCTCAAACCAGTAAGGTGCCAGACCGTTGATACCGAGCACGCCATAGACCCGGTCCGGCCCTTCCGGCGTGTCGATCCGAACTCCGGCCTTGGCATCGAAGAAATCGGAAATGGGCGTCTGGACTACAAACTGGTTTTCCAGGGACTCAAAGGCATCATGCGCCTCCTCCCATTCGCCACTGAAGATCCAGCGGAACTTCAGCTCGTCGCTGCCAAAGAATGCGTCTCCGTCCCATACCGCAACCTCGTCATCAGAATCACTGTAACGATACTCAAACTCCTCCAGTGACACGCCCCAGAAACTGTTCACGGTGTGACGATGTGCGTTGTGCCCACCGTCGGACGGTGCGGCCCAGGTCGTGGCTGGGCTCGCCAGGGCAAGTGAGAAGCAGGCAACGGCCAACGGTAAACGCAACATCATGACTCGCCCCCATCCTGAGCTTCAGCGGCTTTGGTTAGTGATTTGACACTCTCGTCGGGGCCGCCCTCGACTATGATCTTGCGGAACATGCCAGCGGCATGGTGATACGCCAGATGGCAGTGAAAGGCCCACTCGCCGGGCGCGTCCACTTCGGTCTCCATATATACGGTGGTGGCAGGGGCAACACTGATCACGTGCTTGATGGGATTCCACTTGCCCTCACCCACATCGAGAATCGACCACATGCCGTGGAGGTGCATGGGGTGAGTCATCATGGTTTCGTTGACAAACTTGAAACGGACCCGCTCACCGTACTGCAGCCTGATGGGCTCTGCGTCCTCATATTTGATACCGTTGATGCTCCAGATGTACCGCTCCATATTGCCGGTCAGTCGCAGCTCAATCTCGCGGGTGGGTTCGCGCTCCTCATACAGAGGCTTCTGGGCCTTGAGATCAGCATAGGACAGGAACTTGCCACCATTGGCTGCGGCAGGCACCAGACCGCTGCCGGGCGCGTAGAACGGATCCGGATTGCCCTGGCTCTCCATGGCAGAATGATCCATACCTTCCATACTGGAGTGATCCATACTTTCCATACTGGAGTGGTCCATACCTTCCATATCGGAATGATCCATGCCTTCCATACTGGAATGATCCATATCGCCGTGGTCCATGTGGCCGGCCATATCGGCCATGGTCAGCAAAGGCGCTTCACGCAGCTCAGGCACTTCCGCTGTCATGCCCTCTTCCGGCGCCAGGGTCCCCCGGGCATAGCCCGAGCGGCCCATGGATTCGGCAAACAGGGTAAAGGCTTTGGCATCCCGGATATGAACGATCACGTCGTAGGTTTCAGCCACGCCAATCCGGAACTCATCGACCGTGACCGGCTGGACATTGTTGCCGTCCGCCTGCACCACAGTCATTTTCAGGCCCGGTATGCGCACATCAAAGTAGGTCATGGCCGAAGAATTGATAAAGCGCAGCCGGACCCGGTCGCCGGGTTCGAAGGTGCCGGTCCAGTTCTGCTCGGGGCCCTTGCCATTGATAAGTCCGGTAAAGCCCTGAACATCCTCTATGTCGGCTTTCATCATCCGCATGTCGCCCCACATCATGCGATCCCGCAGCGTCGCAAGGAAGCCCTGCTCCGATGATTCACGCCAGAAGTCGCCGACTGTCTGCTGTTGCCGGTTGTAGTAGTCCGCCGACATTTTAAGGTTGCGCAGTATGCGATCGCCGGAATGGGGATGCTTGTCGGTCAGCTGAACAACATACTCACGATCGTACCGGTAGGGCTCCCGCCCCTCGGCGTCAATAATAATGGCACCATAGGCCCCGGCTGGCTCCTGAAATCCGGAGTGACTGTGGTACCAGTAAGTGCCGTTCTGAACGACAGGAAATCTGTAGGTGAAGGTCTCGCCCGGTGGAATACCCGGAAAACTGATGCCTGGCACACCATCCTGCTCGAACGGCAGAATGAGCCCGTGCCAGTGGATGGACGTCATCTCGTCCAGATTATTGGTCACATTGATGGTGACCTCTTCTCCTTCCTTGAAGCGAAGCACCGGCCCGGGGGATGCCCCGTTGTAGCCAATGCCTTCCTTGACGAACCCACCGGTATCAATCATCACCCGGTCAACCGAAAGATTGTATTCCTCCGCCTGGCCCCAGACCGGCAGCGCCAGCGCGAGAATTAACGAACTCCAGTACTTCCCCATGAAAACCTGCCTTTTAAAACCTGATCCCGAAGACTTTGCCCTGTCTGCCAAACTGCTCTTTGTCACTTGAACTCAATATCGCCGTACATGCCTGCCTGATAATGCCCCGGAACGTTACACGCAAATTCCAGGTCGCTCGCCTCCGTGAACGTCCAGATAATTTCCGCACTCTCGCCGGGTTCCAGCAGAACGCTGTTGGGGTCGTCGTGTTTCATGGAATGACCGTCGCCCATATCCATATTCATCATGTCGTGGTCAATATGGTCGCCCTTCAGAACGCCATGCTCCACCATCATCTGCATTTCCTGCTGATGGGCCTCATGCATTTCGGCGCTACCGATATTGAACTCGTGGACGAGAGCACCGTCGTTCCAGACCTTGAATCGTACGGTTTCGCCGCTCTCGACCGAGATGTTTTCAGGCTCGTAGTAGTTGTCGTACATGACCACTTCAACGGTTCGTGAAACGTCACTGGCGTCGCCGGGTTCGCCAGCGCCATTGCCACCGCTGCCATGATGGCCGCCATGCTCACCGGCAGCGTAAACTCCGCCTGTCAGGGCCAGTGCCATGGCACCCACAAGCATCCGGAACTTTATCGACATCCTATTCTCCTCGCAGAAGCAAAAGCGCCGCCCGTGTTCGGGTACGGAGCGACAGACCTCAAAAAATGCAGGCGTAGGCTGGTACTATGCCCGGGTAAACTGAATCCTTACTGAATTTCCAGTACTAAAACTTTGTGTTTAAATTCAGTCCCACCCGCCAATGCGTTCAGGTAAACCTGGGAGTGATCATGCGGTTGTTACTTGTTGAAGATGATCCCCTGCTTGCGGACAGCCTGAACCGCCAGCTGAGCGCTGCCGGTTTTTCCGTTGACCAGATAGGTACGGCCGCGGGCGCTATCCAGTTGGGTCAGCAGGAAAACTACCGGATTGTGGTGCTGGATCTGGGCCTGCCCGACGGCAATGGCCTTGATGTGCTGAAACTCTGGCGGGCAGGCAAGTCGTTAACCCCGGTGCTGATCCTCACGGCCCGAGGCAATTGGCAGGACAAGGTGAACGGCCTCAAGGCCGGCGCCGACGATTACCTGGCCAAACCTTTCCAGATTGAAGAACTGCTGGCTCGGCTGGGTGCCCTTATTCGTCGCAGCGAGGGCCGTGTTGAGTCGTGCATACGTGCCGGCGGCTTTGAGCTGGACGAAAATCGCCAGCGCCTGCGAACTCCGTCGGGTCAGGAGCACTCCCTCACAGGCACGGAATTTCGGCTCCTGAGATGTCTGATGAGCCGGCCTGGGCAGCTCTACTCCAAAGAGCAGCTCCTGGAACAGCTTTATAGCCTGAGTGATGCCCCAACCGGCAATACCATCGAAGCCTACATCCGCCGGCTCAGGAAACTGATCGGTCACGACGCCATCTCCACGCGTCGGGGCCAGGGTTATATTTTCAATGCGCTGGATTAGGCCGGCGCGCTCAATACGGCAACGGCTTCTGATCATGCTGTTGCCCACCACCATTGCGCTGATGACGGCCGCCTGGCTGGTGCATGGCCTGTTACTGGAACGCATGACCAACGACTTTGTGGAAAGCCGCCTGCAGGATGAAGTCGCCTTCCTCGAGCACCAGCTTCGCCAATCCGGCCAGGCGGGCATCCGTGATATCGCCGAAGGCAACTATTTTGAGGAAGTCTTTCACCACGCCTTTGCCTTACGCGTCGGGTCCGATGTCCATATTTCGCCCGAACTCTGGGGCGGCGCACTGAAACCCTTGCTCTCCGATGCCAGCAGCGGTTTTATCCGCTCTTCTCCTGCCGCGGATTCTGGCAAAGCCGTTACTGACTTTCTCGCCTACCGTCGTGTCCTGACCATCAACGGCGAGCCCGTGGTGATCGTTGTTGCCGAAGACCTTACCAGCCTGGAACATAGCCAGCGGGAACTGCATCTCTGGACCGCTGTCGTATCGGCCGGGCTGCTTGTGCTTCTTGTACTTGCGATCTGGCTCGCCATCCGTCTGGCCCTGGGTTCAGTGAGTCAGCTTCGGTACGCTCTGCAAGCGCTGCAACAGGGTGAACAGACCCGGCTCGATGTAAACGTCCCAGATGAGTTCCAGCCTTTGGTTAAACAGCTTAACCAGCTACTGGACACCCTCGATCAGCGCCTGACCCGGTCCCGTGAGGCCCTGGCCAACCTCTCCCACAGCATCAAGACACCCATATCAGCGCTTCGGCAGGTGCTGGAGGACGATACCCGTGACCTCGACCTGCCCCTGCGAAAACACATGGCCCAACGCCTGTCAGACATAGACCGGCAATTGGAAGCGGAAATGCGTCGCAGCCAGTTCGCCGGGCCACAGATCGGTAAATCAGCGCCGCCGGCGGTCCAGGCAAGGGATCTGCTCTGGATGCTGGGGCGGCTTTATCCGGAGAAACAGTTTGAACTGGAGACCGCCCTCAATCCGGATCATCGCTGGCCAATTGAAGAGCATGACCTTAGTGAAATCCTGGGTAATTTACTCGACAATGCAGGGAAATGGGCGGAAAACTCCATCACCCTGAGCCTGGAAGAACACCGGGAACAGCTGCTGATAACCGTGTCTGACGATGGGCCAGGGGTAGACCCGGCCTTGCTCAGCGAGCTTGGCACCCGAGGCATGCGGCTCGACCAGCAAGTGCCTGGCCACGGGCTGGGGCTTGCCATAGTCCGCGAAATAACCGATCGCTACGGAGGCACACTGGTATTCAGGCCCGGTCCCAGGGGCGGCCTTGAGGCCAGGGTAGCCCTGCCGGTTGCCGGCTTGCCCGCTAAAGCCAGGTCAGAATCAGGACAATAACCACCATCACCAGTACCGTGCGATGGCGCAGATGTCGTTCCTGCTCATCTGCCCACAGGCCGATGGCGGCTCGAGTATGCAGCATCAACCTGGCGGCCATTCCGCCCGAGCCGAGCCGGGTGCCCAGCCTGGCCACGCCCCCCGCCCCCTTTTTGACGGACCCGGCCAGCAATTCAAGGACAACCACACCATCCCCCTGGGGAATGGCCGGCGCCCGGGAAACCAGCCGGCCGGCAACCAAGCCAATCGCCAGACCGGTCAGCAGGGGCCAGGACAGCTGCCACAACTTGGCCCCTGAGGGCAGCCACACAGGCGCTTTCACCAGCCCATCCACCTGCCAGGGCATGACCCAGAACAGCACCAGGCTGGTGGCCGTAGCGGCACTCCAGCCCAGCCAGAGCACGTTTGGCCGGCCGCCAGTCTTGACCTTGGCTGGCAGCACATACAGGAAACGCAAAACCAGCAGCAGGGTGGCCACAGAGATTGCCGTAGATACCATTGAAAGATGCCCTGCCCAGGCAAACCCCAGACCCTCCGACGCCAGCGCCTCTTTACTCGCCAGTTTGGCCAGGGCACCGCTGGTAAAGGGAAGGCCGGCCAGGGACAGACCCGGCAGCGCTATCAGCAGCCAGACCAGACCACGGGCCCACCTTCCGGACGGCAAAGCCACGGCGGTGGAAAGAAACAGCACGCCCTTGGCGAAGCCATGGTGAAGGGCGTACAGGGCAATAACCGGCAGCAGCACAGGGGCTCTTTGCGGATCCGAAAGGGCGACTCCGGTCATAATGGTCATCAGACCCATCTGGCTGATACTGGAATAGGCCAGCACGGCCTTGGGGTCACGTTGGCAGACACCCACCACGGCGGCGCCCAGGCCAGCCACTGCCCCGAACAAAGCAAGGGTACTTCCGGCGCCAGGCGATGCCAGTTCACCCAACGGCAAAACCAGCAGCCAGCCCAGCAGACCGGCCTTGATCATGGCGCCACTTAAAACGGCACTGGCCGGGGTCGGCGCGACCGGATGCGCCAGGGGCAGCCAGAAATGCAGCAATGGCAGGCCGGCCTTGACCCCGAAACCCGCCACCAACAAGGTTACGATGAGGTCCTGGTTGTCGGCATTGACGATGGCCGCCGGAATGTCCGCCATCAACAGGCTGCCTGCCTGCTGAGCCACCATGATGAAGCCTGCCAGCATGGCCATCTCGCCAAGCATGCCCATGGTGATGTATACCCTTCCGGCACGACGGCTATTGTCCGTTCCCTCGTGGACCACCAGCCCATAGGCGGCAAAGGTCATCAGGGCAAAGAAACTGTAGAAGCTGGCGATGTCGCCGGCCATGATCAGGCCGAGATTGCCGGCCAGGGTGAACCCCCAGCACACGCAGAACCTGCGCAGGTGTTCTGGCCCCATGTATCCGATGGCGAAGCAGCCTGCGGTCGTCCAGAGCCCGGCCGTCAGCAGCAGGAACAGCTGCCGTAGTTCATCCATTTGCCAGACACTGCCCATCAGCAGGGCCGGCAGCTCCAGCTCCCAACCCGGTGTGCTGAATATCGCCACAAAGAGCGCCGGCAAGGGTAGCAACGGGAGCGCGTAAGTCATGAGCCTGGCCCAGTCAGGGCGCAGGGCCAGCAGGGGAAATAGCAGCGGGAGCAACACACTGGCAAGCACCAGTGGGGGGAACAGGGCCATCACGACCAGAACTCCTTGGAAGCGATCAGCTCTGCCCAGGACAGAGGACTGAACTGCATGGCTGCCAACAGCCCGAACAGTACCGTTATGACCGCGGTAACGACCGGGGGCCATAGCAGCAGGGCCTTGGTTTCAAACCGGCCCCAGCTCTGTTCTTCGGGCCAGGCGTTGGGCGCCTTGCGGAACCACAGACGGTGGATTATGGGCAGAAAATAGGCGGCATTGAGCAGGCTGCTTATCAGCAACACACCTATCACCCATCCCATGTCCGCCGCCAGCGCACCGGTGCCGAGAGTCCACTTGGTAATGAAACCGGCCAGGGGTGGCGCCCCGATCATGCCAAACGCCCCTATGGTAAAGGCGACAGAAGTACCGGGCATCCGGCGTCCGGCACCATCCAGTTCGTCAATCCGGTGCACCCCCAGGGTTTCGGCGTAGTTTCCGGCACAGAAGAACAGCGTTATTTTCATCATGCCCTGATGTAGCAGGTGCACCAGCCCACCCGCGGTGCCGATGGGTCCCAGCAGGGTAAGCCCCAGGATGATGTACGAGATCTGGCTGATGGTGGAGTAGGCCAGTCGGCGCTTCAGGTCCGACTGCATCAGCGCCCTGACTGAACCAAAGAGAATGGTGAAGGCCGCCAGCCACCCCAGCGGTTCCAGCAGACCCAGTTCGTGGGTAAATTCAGTGCCGTAGAGATCAAACACCACCCGGACGATGCCAAAGGCCCCGGCCTTGACCACCGCGACCGCGTGCAGCAGGGCACTAACCGGCGCTGGCGCCACCATGGCCTGGGGTAGCCAGCCATGGAGCGGAAACAGGGCCGCCTTTACGCCAAGGCCGGCAATCAGGATCACGAACACAATGCGCAGGGAATCCCACAGGGCGGGATCGGTTTCGCCCAGCTGTCCGGCCTGGCCAAATTCCAAGCCACCTGCCAGGCCGTGCATCCAGGCAACCCCCAGCAGAAGCACAGCACCGCCGGTAAGGGTATAGAAAATGTAGGTGCGCCCTGCCCTGAGCGCCTGGGCCGTGCCCCGGTGAACGATGAGCGGATAGGTGGATAACGTCAGCATTTCGTAAAACAGAAAGAAGGTGAACAGGTTACCCGCAAGGGCAATCCCCATGGTGCTGGCGACGCAGAGACTGAAAAAGCCGAAAAAGCGGCTACGATTGGGCGAATGTTCAAGGTAGCCCACGGCATAGAGGGTGGTCAGGAACCAGAGCACCGCTGACAAGCCGGCGAAAATCATTGAGAGGGCATCGGCCTTGAGCAGAAACTCAACCCCTGGCATGACCGTAAATCCGATCCGGTACTCAGTGTCGTGAAAGACGCCCCATGCCATGAACGCAACCAGCCCCATCTTCAACAGAGCGGCTACCAGGTTGACTGTCGTCTGCAGCCGATAGCTTTTCTCCGGCAGGGAGAAGATCACCACCGAGGCCACCAGCGACGTCAGCAACGCAAACAGGGGCAGCAGGGACGGCAGACTCATGGCACCGACCCCTCACCGAAGGGGCGCCCGAGCAGGGTCAGCATGGGGTCCACTACCAGGCCTAGCCCCAGGGCCAGCAGCGCCAGAATCATCGGCACCAGCTCAAGGCTGCGAGGGGGGTGATAGAACTCATCCAGGTCGCTGTCCTGAACGAAGGACGCCTGGTAGATACGGAACACGTAAAGTGCCGACAGTAGCCCTCCGGCCAGCAGCACCAGCGCCCACCACCACTGGCCACTTGCCAGGCTGGCCTGCAGTAGCAGCCATTTGGCGGCGAAACCACCGGATGGAGGCAGGCCCATCAGGGACACACCGGCAAGGCCAAAGGAAAACAGCGAAAAAGGCAGGAAGCGCCCGACCCCCGCCAACGCGTCAACTTCGCCGCTTCGCACTGACAGGATCAGATTGCCTGCGGCAAGAAACATGGCCCCCTTGGCCAGGGCGTGACTGACTACCTGCAGCGTCACGCCCTGCTGGGCCTGCAGCGACACAGCCTCGCTTACCGACAGGGTGAGCGGGAATAACAGAAACAGATACCCTATCTGCGCCACTGACGAGTAGGCCACCACCTGTTTGAGCTTTTTCTGACGCAAGGCCAGCCAACTGCCCCAGACCACCGCAGCGCTTCCGAGCACCCCCAGCACCTGGGCCAGAGCCAGGCTGCCGGCCTCATGCCCGAGCTCCAGCCACAGCCGCGCCGCTATATAAAACGAAGCCTTCACCACCAGTCCGGACATGAGTCCACTCACCGGGGACTTGGCGACACCATGGGCCGGTGGCAGCCAGCCATGCATGGGGAAGAGCGCGCTCTTTACCGCCAGCCCGCCCAGCATCAATGCCAGGGGCAGGGTCATGCCCACACCATTCTCAGCCTGGAGCTCCCGGACAACCGCCAGTGACAGGACCCCGAACTCGCCATACACGAGCGCCACCCCGAGCAGGTAGGCCATGGACCCGACCAGGGCAACCAACAGGTATCTCAGCGCTGCACGCAGGGCATCGGCCTGGCCGCCCACCGCCACCAGCCCTACGGCCGTCAGGGTGATCACCTCCAGCCCGACATAGAGGTTGAACAGATCACCACTCAACCAGACGCTGTTCAGTGCGGCCCATAAAAACCAGAACAGGGGCCAGAAGTGTTTCTGCCAGGGTTTGTCGCTGTCCAGGTACATGCCCGCGTGCCAGCCACAGGCGGTGGCCACGGTGGCAGTCAGCAGCACGAATATGATCGCCAGCCCATCCACCCGAAGCTCGATACCAAGGGGGGCATCCCATCCGCCCAGCCCGTGGTAAAACTCACCCCTATCGACAACCAGCAGCCAGACCCCGACGGACACCAGAACCTGCACCAGCATGCCCAGCCAGCTGACCCACCGGCCATTACGAAAGCTGAGCAGAAGCGTGATGGCCGCCCAGGCAAGAGGTGTGAACAGCAGGCCGGCCATTAACCAGGTGGTCATAAAGCGCCGTCCTTTCTGGACCCTGGATCGTCATCATTGTTTCGACGGCCGGATTCTGCGCTGGATTCAAGTACCGTCTGCCCGGTCAGGTAGTAGTATCGCCTGATCAGCACAAGGGCCAGAGCCGTCGCTGAAACGGCAACCACAATACCCGTCAGAACCAGGGCCTGGGGCACCGGGTCCATGCCGGGCTCAGCGCCGCCCCCATGTTGCGCAAGTCCGACGAGTATGAGGAAGATACCAGAGCCCATGATGTTGAACGCCAGCAGTTTGCGCAGCAGGTGGGAGAGCAGGATGAAGCCTCCGAGCCCCATCCCGCAGAGCACCACACCACCGAAGGCGTAAAGAAGGTGGGCACTCATACCGGGTCGTCCTCTTCCCCATACTCGTTGACAGGTCCCGCCACGAACAGCGCCAGCAACACCATGCCAATGGACAGGGTAAGAACGGCCTCGATTGTGACGATGAGCACCTTGGTCCAGCCCTCTGGGTAATCCAGAAAGGCTTCGCCGGCAAAGGCACTGGCAAGCGCCACCACGAGGAACACCGCGAAACCCAGAACGAGCCCCAGCCGAAGCAGGATACCCGGGCGCAGGAAATTCATCGGCCGGGCCCCGAGTCGCATCAGTACTCCGGCCGCAGCCAGCACAGCACCAGCCTGGAACGCACCTCCGGGACGATCCGAGCCGGCCCATAACAGGTAACCGGCCACCATGAGCATCAGCGGCACGAACCAGCGCTGCAGGGCAAAAAGCAGCTCATTGCTGGTGCGCAGCTCGGGGTCTTCAAGGGTCGGAGTTCTGGCCATGGAGATGCCTGTCATGGCGGCAATCACTAAAACGCCGATTTCAAGCAGGGTATCGTAGCTGCGGAAGTTCAGAAGCACCGCAGTGACCGGGTTTTTTACCCCACTCTCAGAAAGCTTTTCAGCCACCATTGCAGGAAGCTGCACCAGGGCTGGTGTCTGGGCAATATCCCACACCGTAACGGCGAGCAAACCGGTGAAGGCGACGCAGACCGCCAGCACGACAAAAGTGGCGAACCAAGCCTTCATGTTCCTGCCTCCGGGCTTTGGTCTGCCGAGGCACTCCGTTTTCGTGTCTGCCCCCTGCGCAACTGACTGACCGCGTCGAGGAACAGCACGCCACTCAGACCAGCCCCGATGGCTGCCTCCGCAAGGGCGATATTGGGCGCATCCAGCCGGACCCAACAGGCCGCCATAACCAGGCCAAAGGCGATGAACAGCACCACGGCCCGAAACAGGTCACGGGACACCAGCGTTGCCGAGGCGGTCATCAGAAGGGTGAATACCAGCAAACCGTCAAGCAGCCATTCGGTCATTCGCTCCTCCCGGTACTGTCGGTTTCAGAGGACTCAACGGCTCGGGCAATGAGGTGCGCCGAGGTGGCACTGGTGGCCAGAACCACCAACCAGATCAGGATCATTTTCAGCCCTGCGGCCACACCAGGCATGGAGGGCAGAAGACCCAGTACAATCAGGCCCAGTCCCAGGTTGTCTGCCTTGGTCAATGCGTGAAGTCGGGTTACCGCATCAGGGAGGCGAAACAACCCCAGTGTCCCTACTGCGAAAAAACCACAGCCAGTCGCCAGTAGCAGAACCTGCAGAGCGCTGATCAATGCATCAATCATCGGGGTCCCCATCTGGCTCACGGTCAATGCGAACCACCCGGGTCACAAAGGCGGCCACCGCCATAACCGCAAGGATCGCCAGTACCAGAGCTACATCCCGCAGCGACGCCATAGCCTGGGCTTCCGCCAGCACAAGCATCAGCGCAACCCCGGTCGTGCCGAACAGCTGGGAAGCCAGCATCCGGTCGGCCGCAGCCGGGCCACGCCAGATACGCAGCAGGCCCACCAGCAATGTCAGCAGAAGGAAGGTAGCCACCACATAGAACACAAGAGTCATTGCTCAACCTCGTGCCGGGAGCGCTGGCTGAACATGGCTGCCACCCGTGCTTCGGTATCTCTGAAGTCGTCTTCTGTAACCGCGGTGATATCCAGACAGTGCAATTCCAGACAGTCACCCTTCAGGTTGGCACTGATCGTTCCGGGGGTTAGTGAAAGAGTATTGGCCAACAGCCAGCGCGGCCCGTTTTTCGGAAGCGTGGTATAAAAGGTGCGGTAGCCTGGCTTGATGTCGAGACGGGGTTTGAGCAGCCTGTGGGCCACATCCGTACCTCCGGCAACGGATCGCAGCAGGAAATGAACCGTGAAACCGACAGCGGCGACCGGGCGGATCCTGTAGCGGGAGGCAGGAAAAAGACCAAGGGAAATCAGAGTGATGGCAACGGTAATCACAAGGCCCGCGGTCAGGCCTGAGCTATCGCCTTCTGTGAGCACCCACCAGAGCAGATACAGTGCCAGGCCCCTGAACACACCATCCCTGACTGCCTCCATACACTCTCCTTGTGTGGCCAACCCGACATGTTCCCGCCGGTCAGTTGCCCAGTACCAGGGAGACCATGAGCGGAATATAGACAAGAGCAAACAGCGTGCTCAATAACGTTGTTCCCGCTGCCTGTCGCCAGGATGTATCCAGCAGTGTGGCAATCACCACCGTATTGGCGGCCATGGGAGTAATGGAGATCAGGAACAATGCCTTATAGACGGCCAGGTCGTAGAAATTGAAATACCGGCTATCAAGCCACCATAGCAACAGCGTAGCCAAGGGCCACACCACAAACTTACCGAAGAATGCCACCCCTGTGAAGCGCACGTTACCCGCCAGACCCCGCATGCTCGAGATGCTCATGCCGATGATCATCATTCCCAGAATACTGTAGGCGCCGCGGAGGTTGTCGAACAGAGGCAGGAATACATCAGGAATGCTGATGTCCGAAAGGTTCAGGACAACGGCCAGGGCAAAGGCATAGACCGAGGGCAGCCGGGCAACCCGCTGCAGACATTCGGCGACACCGTAACGTCCCCGGGCGGCTATATAGAATCCGAGCGAGGTCTCGAACAGAGTGGTGCCCAGCATACAGACGATATAAAGCCCGACGCCCTGCTCGCCGAACAGGAGCAGTGCCACCGGGATACCAAAGTAACCGGTGTTGCCAGTGCCCGCGGCCAGGGGCATGATATTGGCGCTGCCATCTTTCAGCCAACGCCGGCCCGCCAGCATGCTTGCCACCCCAACCACCGCAGAGAGCGTAAACGTCAGCAAGGGCAGCAGGATGACTTCCGTCGTAAGGGGCGCGTTCATCACGCCGTAAAAGATGACCGAGGGTGTAACGATGTACAGCATGATACCGGCAATGTGCCGGCCACTGGCTTCCAGATATCGCCCAGCCACCCACCCCAGCAAAACGGTTATATAGAGGGGAATCAGCTTATAGAAAAGTGCCAGCGCCGCTGCCATGGCCAGTCCTTGGAGAAGCCGGAGAAGAAGCTGCGCAGTCTATCACCAGGTCAGAAAAAAAGCTGGCCCCGGGTCAGGAGCCAGCTTGCCGGAGGAAGCGACGAATCAGGGATTCTTCACGTAGGCATTCTTGCGCAGGTAGAACCACCAGTTCACCACCAGGCAAACGGCATAGAAGACTGCGAAGCCATACATGGCGTATTCCGGAGTACCTGCCTGTATCTGTTCGCCCATCACCCTTGGGGCGATAAACGCGCCGTAGGCTGCGACAGCTGAGGTCCAGCCCAGTACCGGGCCTTTTTGCTGCTGGTTGAAGATAAAGCCAATGCTGCGGAAGGTGGAGCCGTTGCCGATACCGCTGGCGGCGAACAGAACAATGAACAGAATAAGGAACAGGGCAAAGTAGCTGTTCGGGTCCTCGGAGTTGTACGCCAGCATCATGACGTAGCCGGTCGCGACCGACGCAAACACCATCACTACGGAAATGATCTGGGTCACGATGGCGCCGCCCACCTTATCGGATACCCAGCCGCCCACCGGGCGGATCAGTGCGCCCACGAATGGACCGATCCACGCCCAGGTCAGGGCGCTGGGCGCATCCGGGTTTGCGACCCGGGACAAGGTTCCGTCAGCACCAACTTCCATCATGTTTCCGAAAATGACACTGATGGAGAGGGGAAGGGCCGCTGAAAATCCAATGAAGGAACCAAAGGTGAGAATGTACAGCACGGTCATTGCCCAGGTGTGCTTGTTGTTGAAAATCGCAAACTGGGCCTGGATGTTCGGCTTGATGTCCCCGGGGATCAGGCGCAGCAGGACCAGCGTGAGAGCGATGGTTAATGGCAGCGCAACCCACATATTGAGCACACTGAGGGCATAGAGGCCAGCAACCGCAGCCACCAGACCAACGCCGTAAAGCCCGAGGATCTTGCCGAACGCCGATAGCGGATGGCCGGGGTTGGGCGTCACCACCCTGAGGTTGTTCATGCCAAACCAGCCGGCAAAAGCCAGGGGAATCAGGAACACCAGCCAGATGAAGCCGGCGTTCTGGATCCAGGTATCAGTACCTGCTTCAATGCGACCAATGAGCGTGCCACTGGCATTCTGCAACGGCATGGGATCGCCAGCAAGTGCGCCGAATATGCCCACAGTCATCACCAGCGGGATCACCACCTGCATGGTTGTAACGCCAAAGTTGCCCAGGCCCGCATTCATGCCCAGACCGTAGCCCTGCTTATGCTTGGGATAGAAGGTGCTGATGTTGCTCATGGAGCAGGCGAAGTTACCGCCACCAATACCGGACAGAAGGGCCAGCGCCTGGAAGACGATAAAGGGTGTGTCCGGGTTCATCAGGGCAATACCGGTGCCCGCTGCCGGGATCATCAGCAGGGCGGTGGTCAGGAAGATGGTATTGCGGCCACCGGCGATCTTGATCATGAAGGAAGCCGGGATTCTCAGTGTCGCCCCGGACAAGCCTGCCACGGCGGAAAGCATGAAGAGCTGGTCGATAGTGAACGGGAAACCCAGGTTTTTCATCTGGGTAGTGATCATGCCCCACATCAGCCAGACCGCAAAACCTACCAGCAGGCTGGGTATGGAGATCCAGAGGTTACGGTTGGCGATGCGCTTGCCCTCGCGCTCCCAGAATTCTTTATCCTCGACATCCCAATGCTCGATGTCGGCGTTAGTCTTGGCCATGGCTCTACTCCCTAATCGTGGTTGCCCCATGCGGTAAATGCGGGATATGCCAAGTGTGCAAAGGAAGGGCCTCCGGCGGGGTTGACCGATATCAAGGACTTGCACTGGCTGTTCTGAACGACAGCAAAGAGGCTTTACAGGAGCTTCACCCGTCCTTTTTTTATATACAATATCAGTTACTTAAAACACACATAGCCCAATATGGGTAGAAATTCCGGTGATCAGCGCAGCGGAGGTAGCCCTTTTAAACCCGCCGAAACCGAGCCTCGATTAGACATGAAAAAAGCCCGGAAGGCTTTCGCCAACCGGGCCTGAGTTTCCTCGTCAGCTATCAGGCAGAAGCCTTCCGCAGCTTTTCCTCGGCTTCGATCTGCCGATCGACAGAAGACACATAGTATTCCTCGTCAAACCCGCTTTCGGGCTCTTTCAGCCACATCAGGCAGAGCAGCCAGCTGACAAAGGCACCGCCGGCGATAATGTAGAAGAACTGGCTCGGGGTGACGAAGGTGAAGATGGTCAGATAGACCACCGCCCCGACGTTGCCATAGGCACCGGCCATGCCGGAGATCTGTCCGGTCAGCCGCCGTTTGATGGATGGGATTATGCCAAAGGTCGCGCCCTCTGCGCCCTGCACGAAGAACGAAGTAAAGACGGTAATGGCAACGGCTATGATCAGCGGCCAGCTGGAGTTCATCCAGCCCATGAGGGCAAAGCCTATGGAAATGCCAAACATGTAGGCCAGCATCACGAAACGCCGGTTACCCATACGGTCTGACACAAGGCCGCCCATGGGCCGGGCCACCAGGTTGACGAAGGCGAAGGAGGCGGCGATCAGACCGGCTGCAGCAGCGTTCAGGCTCCAGGTTTCCTCGAAAAACATGGGCAGCATGGATACCACCGCAAGCTCGGCGCCGAAATTGGCAAAGTAGGTGCTGTTCAGCGCTGCAACGCTGTTGAAGGGGTACTTGTCATCCTCTGGAACGCCCTTTTTCAGTAGCGGAACATTGACCCGAAGGATCTGGATAATCTGATAGCAAACCACGGCTACGATAGCGGCATAACAGACAGCAGCCCAGGTCGGGGACAGATACCCCATGCTCTGGATGCGCCATACCAGTATCGCCAGCACGCCGATCAAAGGAATGGTCCAGAGAATCAGCTTGATCATGTCACCCCAGGAGCTGACCTCCAGGGCCACCGCCTTGCGGGGCTTGCGGTGCACGGTGCCGACCGGGCCATCGGTAATGGCAAACCAGTAGTAGACGCCGTAGGCCGCCATGAAGATGGCGCTCTGGGCGATGGCCCAGCGCCAGCCGTCGTCACCACCGTACATGTGCAGTGCGATGGTAGGCAGGCTGATGGCAGCCGCTGCGGAACCGAAGTTGCCCCAGCCGGCGTAGAAGCCCTCGGCGAACCCGATGTCCCTGGGCTTGAACCACATGGCGGTCATGTGGATGCCTACCACGAAGCTGGCGCCAATGGAGCTCAGCACCAGCCGGCTGACCAGCAGCTGCATCATGGTGGTACCAAAGGCGAACATCAGCGCCGGTATGGCCATCAGCACCATAAGTACCGAAAACACCCGGCGCGGGCCAAAGCGGTCAAGAGCCATGCCCACGATGATACGGGCCGGTATGGTGAGGGCGACGTTGCAGATGGCAAACAGCCGGAGGTCGTCGGCGGTCAGCCAGTTCACGCTCTTGAGCATACTGGACGCCAGGGGCGCCATGTTGAACCAGACATAGAAGGTAATGAAAAACGCAATCCAGGTCAGATGCAGGGCTCTGATCTCCGGATTCTTGACACGAAATACAGCGGAAACTTTCATACCAGCCTCCCAGGGCCAAATCGACGAGGAAATTGGGTCGGCTCCCGGCCTATAGGCTGGGTAGCACCAGCAGCGGGCACTGGACCCGACGCGCAAGAAAAGAGCTCACTTTGCCGAAGGTCATATAGTCCAGCTCGTCCACGAAATAGGTCAGTGAGCGCGCAATGAAGCCGCCATCCGGCTGGTCGCTGTGACGGGCAATGACGAGCATGTCGGGTCGGAGTTTGTCGGCGGCGTAGAGGAGCATCTTGCGAGGGTCGCCTTCGAGCATCATGTCGTGTGCGGTAATGTTCTCGTTTTTACAGAACTCCAGCGCTTCGCGAATATGCTCTTTCTGTTCCTCCACCTCTTCCTGGAAGAAGGCTTCATTGGACGACGTGATGTCCCGGGGGTTTTCGGCTACTGACACAAGGGTTAGCTCGGGCTCCAGCCTACCGAACATGGTGATGGTCTGGGCAAGGGCCAGCTTGGCGTTTCGCGAGCCATCGTAAGCGATCATGATTTTCACAGCGCGGCACTCCACTTGTTGTTCCAATGCACGTTGTCAATCAAAGCGCATGGGGTTCCTGAGTTATTGAACGATTACCCCATACCGATGCCGCTTCCCGGTTTGATAAAAATCAATAACCTGCCCCACTACCTCTCTAGAGCAATGCCTGAAATAACCCTGCCCGCCCATTGCCGTCCGAATGCCTACCCCTGCCTCCCCTGTTTGGAATACCCACAATGCCCCGCTGGCGAAAATGGCTTCTTTGGTATTCTGGAGGCTGCCGAATTAGCTGAACGCACCCACCTGCCTGTTCACCAAGGCCTGTTTATGGATACCGCTGCCACCCGATTCGATCAGAACCTTGCCCTGGGCCTTGCCACGGTCGCGTTCACCCTGTGCTTTGCGGTCTGGACGCTGTTTTCCATCATCGGGATCAGAATCCAGCAGGAGTTCGGGCTATCCGAGACCCAGTTGGGGCTGCTGATGGCGACGCCTATCCTGACCGGCGCCATCAGCCGGTTATTCCTGGGCATCTGGGCGGACAGGGTCGGTGGCCGCCGGGTGTTTGGCGTGCTCATGCTGGCCACCTCCGCATGCGTTTATCTGCTTACCCTTGCGGACAGTTATCCGATGTTGCTTGCAGGTGCACTCGGCGTAGGTCTGGCGGGCGGATCGTTCATTGTCGGGGTTATCTATACAGCGCCGTGGTTCGAACCTGAACGGCAGCGTACGGCCCTGGGTATATTTGGCACAGGCAACGCAGGCGCGGCGGTGACTCATTTTTGCGCGCCCTTTCTACTGGTGGCGTTTGGCTGGGAGACCGCAGCCCAGGTCTACGCGGCTGTACTGGCCATGACGGGCGTGGTTTTTTTGGTGCTGGCCAGAGAAGACCCCCTTGCAGGCAGCCGTCACCGGCGTAAACCCCCTTCTTTTGCCCGACAACTGGTTCCCCTGGCGGATCCGAGAGTATGGCGATTTTCCCTGTACTATTTCTTCGTCTTCGGCGCCTTCGTCGCGCTGGCACTCTGGCTGCCCCACTACCTGATGGAGGTCTACGGTCTCAGCCTGGCCGGAGCGGGAATCGCGGCTGCCCTCTACACCCTTCCGGCCTCGGTATTCAGGGTACTTGGCGGTTGGCTATCCGACCGATACGGTGCCCGTTTGGTCATGTACTGGTCCCTGGGCGCCTCGCTTGTCGGCGCCTTTGTGCTCAGCTATCCGCCGACTGAATATGTCATCCAGGGAGTTGAAGGCGACGTGAGTTTTCGCCTTGAGATGGGTCTGGCGGGGTTCGTAGTGCTGACCTTCGCCCTCGGTTTTTTCATGTCCTTGGGCCAGGCTGCGGTGTTCAGGCACATACCTGCCTACTATCCCGGAGGTGTCGGGTCGGTAGGAGGCGTAGTGACTATGATTGGAGGGCTCGGGGGCTTTTTTCTGCCCCTTGGCTTTGGCCTGCTCAACGATGTAACGGGCATCTGGCAAAGCGCGTTCATGCTGCTCTTCGTGATCGTGGCCGTCGCCCTGCTTTCCATGCACTTCTCGGTGCGCGCGGCAGAGAAGAAAGAGTGGCAGGCAGACCAGGAGAAAACCGACCTGCCCGGACTGAGCCGCTAGTGTCGTCTCTAGTTCACCCGCTGACCTTGAGCCCCTGAGTTTTATCAATCCAATTATCGGCTGACTGGCGTAGTCTGGGCCGATCACAGCTGCCCGGAGCCCAACCATGGCCTTTGTTCTACCTCGACCTCCATTCCCAGGCCTGCCAAAACCGGACCTGACCCGCCCGTTAGTTGACCAGACCCTCACGGTTCTCCGGGAATATCTCCCTTCGCCTGCCCCACTGATTAACGCCATCGACCAGCGGATACCAGTACCTGTAAAACAGTTTCTGGCCGAGGCGCCACTGAACCGCATGTTTGCAGGTGCCATTGCCGAAGGGGAGTTCGACGACTTTGACGGCCGGCGTATCAGGCTTGAAATAGCCGGTGGCCAGCCCGGCATTACCCTGGGTTTCTGGTGTGGCCGCCTGCGGATTGTGGATGGCCCGGGAGAAGCCACTATCCGGGGCTCATGGCAGGCTTTTCATACCCTGGCCGAGCGTAAGCAGGATCCTGACCAGCTATTCTTCCAGCGTAAGCTGGTTATCGAAGGCGACACCGAGCTCGGTCTGGGGCTTAAAAATCTGCTGGACAGTCTCGAGTGGGGTTTCAGTCTGCGTTAGTCCGCGCCACCCTATCCATACCCGGTTCGCCATACCAGTAGCCGTTACATGGCGGGGCCTCGGTCAGGGCCAGGGGATCAAACGCCGGGACCTTGCCCCTGCGAGCCGTATCAAATCTTTGGACCACCGCCTCCATGCCCTGAAGCTCGGGACTGAGGCGGACGGTACTGACCCCCATGTCCGCCATCGCGGGCAACTGGCGCAGCAGGTCGTATCGGGAGCCGGACAGCGTCGAAGTCCCGTTCAGCCGGAACAGCTCCTGGGATTCCCTTGATCTCAGACTCAAGCCGTCCGGATGCTGCAGGCACCGGAACTCGCAGTTATCCTTGGGCAGGTTGTAGTGCCGGGCGGTAAAGCATCGCGATGACCATGCCAATGGCAGAAAACCCCAGGAAAACACTTCTGCCGGCAGGTCCAGTCCCTCGGCTTCCAGTTCCTGAATGAGCCGGGCAAGGGTATGCCTGGAAAGCTCCACCGGCAGACACCAACCCTGCAATCCTTTTCCCGCCAGCACTTTCAGGGTGGCGGCGTTATAGGTATTCATCGCCGGGCCTGTAACGAAAGGGATTTCCCTGGCCGTTACCAGTTGCAGCGCGCTCTGGTCGTTTACCTCAACCAGGAAGTCATCCTGCTCGCAGATCCGGCGCAGGCCCCGCAGGTCAGCCTCCGACTCAATCAGGGTAAGCGACGACAAGACCACCTTCTTACCACAGGACTTCAGATCCCTCGCCAGGGCAAACCAGTCGTCCGGTTTGAGTTCCCTCCGTCGGGAGCAGACGGTTTCGCCCAGGTAGACCGTATCAATCGGCCACTCGGCCGCCCTGGCATAGAAGTCGAACACAGTGCATTTGTCCCAGAACCAGAGGATCGGGCCAAGGGAAAGTTTCATCATGGTTATTTCCATTTCCGGTGGTAGGCGCCGAGCGTGGTAAGCCCGCCTTCGGAAAGGCCGGATAGAGTCTCCTGCCAGTTCTGCTGAACCTCAAACTGGTCCGGTTGCCGCGCCAGGCCATCAAGGGCCTGGCGCCAGGTCCGGGCCACGTCCGCGATATAGGAGGGGCTGCGCTGGCGGCCTTCGATTTTGACGGCACTGATACCCAGCTTCTGCAGCTCAGGCAGCAGGTCCATGGTATTCAGGCTCACCGGCTCTTCTATGGCATGGTAGGTTTGGCTCTCAACCTCGAAACGGCCTTTACAGAGCGTGGGATAACCGGCGGATTCGCCCGGTCCATAGCGGTCGATCAGAACCTCATTCAGCCTGGATTCGAGCCCAGAAGGAGTTTCCTGCCAGCGTACCGCCTTGGCAGGGGAGCAGGCGCCCCGGGTGTTTGGCGACTCGTCGGTGAGATAGGACGACAGATAACAACGGCCCTCCGCCATGATGCAGAGACTGCCGAAGGCAAACACTTCCAGCTCCACAGGGCTTTGCCGCGCCACCCCGCGCACCTGGTCCAGGGAAAGCACCCGGGGCAGCACTGCCCGGCGGATATCGAAGTTGTCCTTGTAGAAACGCAGGGCTTCGTAGCTGGTAGCAGAGCCCTGGACCGATAGATGGCGGGGGATGTCCGGGTGCTTGTTCGCGGCATACTCGAGCAGGCCCATATCAGCGAGGATGATGGCATCAACCCCAAGGGCGGCGGCTCGGTCCACAGCCCGGGTCCACTGTTGCCAGCCCTCGGGCTGGGGGTAGGTATTGATGGCGCAGAACACGCGTTTGCCCGCCTTGTGCGCGTACTCAATGCCCTCAGCCGCCCGCTTGTCGTTGAAGTTGAGGCCGGCGAACTGGCGGGCATTAGTGTTATCCCGAAAACCGAAATAGACCGCATCGGCACCGTTATCCACCGCAGTCTTGAGCGCCGGCAGGCTGCCGGCGGGGCACACGAGCTCCATAGTGCTGATCCCTCTGTCAGGCCAGACAAGAACCATACCGGCGACCAGTGAACCGTGCCTTGATGATTATCAGAGCGCCTTTACAGGCGTATATCAAAATGTTGAGTATGGAATGGTTTTATTATCTATTTTACATACATCAATGCAGATGAAAGACTGAAGGCTTATCTGGTTGCCCGGGATACACCATGTCTGATTACCGCTACGCTTCGGCGCCCTGCCTCCTTGCGGACGGCGCTCCGGATATCATCCAACCGGTGCCGCCGACGGACTCGCTCGCGCTTTCAAACAGCCTCAGCCGTGTGTTCGGTATACGTCGGGATGACCGGGAGAGCACTCCGGATAGCCGGTTTATAACCGAGCTTGCGGGGCTTTTCCGGAAGGCTGTGGTGGAGCCTGAAATCGTGCTTGAGCGCCACCAGCGACCCTGGGCCAACGTCTATCTGATTCAGTACGGAGTGGTGAGGCTGTTCCGGGAAGCCGTGTCAGGCAAGGTCGCCATCCACCACTTCTTCTCTGAGGGCGATATGGTCTGGCCGGTGTTTGGCCGCACCCGTACTACGAGAAACACCCTCTGCCTGACTTCCGTTACCCATTGCAAGGTCTGGGTTGCTGGTTTTAGCGCTTTTCGCGCCGCCATTATTAGCCACGGCGAAGAGCGTTGGCCCCGGTTTGCCCTTTCACTGACAGAAGAGCTGGCTGAACTTACCAGCATGCGGGAATTCCGCAAGCAGACGCTGCAGGCTAAGGACCGGTACCGGCTCATGCTCCAGGAATACCCGGAGCTGGTGCAACGGGTGCCGGACAACCAGTTGGCGGCCTGGCTTGGGGTGGCTCCGGCTACCTTTTCCCGACTCAAACATTCAGACGGGTAATCTGTCCTCTACCCTGACTCTCTCGCGGCCGTCACAGGTCATGCAAACCTAGCCGAACAGCAGCGGCTTGGTGAGCGCCAGATGAAAGATCGCCATAATCTGGACCAGTGCCAGCGTGGCGGCAATCAATCGTGGCTGGAGGCCCAGCGACGGCATCAGGGCATAGCGTCCGGCCACAATATAGCCAATGAGCAGTAGTACTTTTGCCGTCAACCAGTGATGGACGAAAGGCATCCAGCCGGTCACGAACAATAACGCGATAGCCGCAACCAGTAGCACGGTATCGTTAATGTGAGGAAACCACCGCAGCGGCGTCTTGCGCCAGCCGGGCCTGCCAAGGGCATCCAGTACCAGGCGCAGAACAAACAGCACGACGGTTATGTAGGCTGCCATCATGTGAATGGCTTTCAGTACCAGGTAACTGCTCATACAGGGGCCTCCACCCTTTCAAGGCTCATCTTGGTTATGACCTGAAAATCGACAGTTGAGATAATCGGTCAGTCGTAGACCATGGGCTTGGAAGAATACCTTAAAAAACAGGCGCAAGCGTCTACTGCAAAATGGGTATATCTCTTGCCATTACATTTATTTATAATACATCTTATGGATTCACCTAACTTCTCCCCAGCGTGTCCATCGGACACCGGAGCTTAATGATGCAAGCCATCCCTACCGGCAATCCTGAGCAACCCGCTTCCATAAGCCTGCTTTTTTCCTATCCGTTTCGCATATTTTTCCTTTCGATGGCCATCCTCGGCCTGTTGTCGATTCCTTTATGGGTGCTTCAGGTCAGCGGGGCCATCAACCTGCCGCTGGCCATGCCCGGCCTGTTCTGGCATCAGCATGAAATGCTGTTCGGGTTTCTGTCTGCGGCCATTGCCGGGTTCCTGCTGACCGCAGTCTGCGTCTGGACCCAGACCCAGAGAACCCACGGCTTCCTGTTACTCATGCTCTGGCTGGTCTGGCTGGCCGGACGCCTGTTGTTGATGTTCGGCGCCGAGGCGCCTGAACGGCTGGTAATGGCAGTGAATCTGGCATTTCTACCCTTGGTCATGCTCGATGCCGGCTGGCGCATCTGGGCGGCCAGACAAAAGCGCCAGTTGATGATCCTGCTGATTCTCGGGCTATTCTGGGCCATGCAGATCGGATTCGTGACCCAGCTGGACTTCCGCTTCAGCTACGGTGCACTGATCATGGCGCTGGCATTAATCAGCATCATTGGCGGGCGCATCACACCGGCATTCTCCACAGGCTGGCTCAGGCAGCAGGGGCTCGATGCCACCGTTGTAAAAACCATGCCCCGGCTTGATTTCGCCCTGCTGGCCAACCTGATCGCCCTCATGCTGTCACTGGTGCTGGGGTGGTCGACGCTCACTGCCGTGCTCGCTCTCACAGCAGCGGTCCTAATGCTGGTCAGACTGGTGGGCTGGAAGGGCTGGCTGACCCGCACCGAACCCCTGCTCTGGATGCTGCATCTGTCCATTCTCTGGGTTCCGGTCAGTCTGGCGCTGCTGGCCGGCAGCCTGCTGGCGGGCTGGCCCACCAGCGCCTGGGCCCACGCCGCAGGCACTGGTGCGGTGGGCTGCCTGATACTTGGGGTTATCGCCCGGGTCGCCCTGGGTCACACCGGCCGGCCCCTTATTCTGCCCCGGGGCATGGTGATGGCGTTCTTTGCCATTCACCTGGCTGCCGTGGTCCGGGTAGTTACTGCGTTCGATGGAATCTCCTGGGCAGCTGGTGTCGGCATCAGCACCTTGCTCTGGATGTTGGCTTACGGGGTCTTTCTCTGGCGGTATACCCGGGTACTGGCAAGTCCGCGACCGGACGGAAAGGAGGGCTAAGGGGTTTGCAGTAGCCCTGGCCGCACCGTATGACGCCGCCAGGGCTCGAAAACTAGCCCGCCAGTTGCGAAAACCCTTCCCGGGCCTGGCGGAAACGGTCCGCCGGGAAGTGGATATTGATGCCTTCGAGTGCCGCGGCCAGCATTTCCAGATGCGCGTCCCAGCCGGCACAGGAAACGGCCATCCGCTCATCCTCCGGCAGGGTCAGGGTGAGCTTCAGCAGCGTGCCCTGCTCCACAGGCTTCAGCTCCCATCTTACCGGCCGCTCCGGGTCAGAGCCGGCGCTCCAGGAATATTCCAGCAACCTTTGATGGCGCAGGGCAGTCACCCGTGAGTCTATGGGGGTGCCGCTCAGACCGAAGTCCACTTTCACCGCTCCTCCCAAACGCAGATCAAGGGTCCCCGGCGCCAGCCAGTTACCAAGGCAGGCGCTGTCGGTCAGCATGGCCCAGACACGCCCAGGATCATGTTCGAATTCTCTTTTAAGACATACGGATACCTGGTTACCCTGAGCTCCGGTTTTACGGGTCAAAAGGCCCCAGACTTCGGCTTTGTCCATGGCGGCTCTCCGGCTTTTTCACTGATAGCGGCCCCGGGACCAGGCCCACCCGGTCACTTTGGGGGCTGCTTACACGCTACCGCGACGGGACGAGCAGAGCATTGATCACCGTCAAGGGCGACTCACGGGGAGGCACCGGTAAACAGCCGGTCAAAAATTCCCAACGCACAGTCAACCACGGAATCCGAGAGTCCGGCTATACTGTCAGAATCCATTTGTTCTCAGGACCTGTGACGTATGCTTCCAGACCACTTCGACAAAGCTGCCCTGATAGAATGCGGCCATGGCCGCCTCTTCCCCGGCGGTGTGCGCCTGCCCATCGACGAAATGCTGATGCTGGACCGGATCACTCACATTAACGACAGTGACGGTAATTACGGTAAAGGCAGCCTTATCGCAGAGCTGGACATCCATCCGGACCTCTGGTTCTTCAAGGTGCATTTCGTGGATGATCCGGTCATGCCGGGTTGTCTGGGTCTGGACGCCATGTGGCAACTGGTGGGCTTTTTTCTGGGCTGGTCCGGTGCCGAAGGCAAAGGCCGCGCCCTGGGCTCAGGTGAGGTAAAGTTCACAGGCCAGGTACTGCCCACCAACAAGCTGGTGCGCTACCGTCTCGATATCAAGCGGGTTATCCGGCGTAAACTCACCATGGCCATAGCGGATGCAACCATGGAAGTGGATGGCCGTGAGATTTACACTGCCAAAGACCTTCGGGTCGGCCTGTTCACCTCGACAGAAAATTTCTAGGAGCGCGAATCATGCGGCGTGTTGTCATCACCGGCATGGGCATTGTTTCCAGCCTTGGCACCAACAAATCGGAAGTGACCCAGTCCTTGCGGGACGTCAAACCCGGCATCGGCTTCAGCGAGGAGGCCCGCGACGCTGGCCTTCGCAGTCACGTCTCCGGCCTGATCGACATCAATCTTGCCGAGCTGATCGACCGCAAGCTGATGCGGTTCATGTGCCCGGCATCGGGCTACAGCTACCTGGCAATGCAGGAAGCCATAGATCAGGCGGGCCTTACGGACGAACAGATCAAGGCAAATTCCACCGGAATCATCATGGGCACTGGCGGTGCGTCAACGGTTCAGCTTATTGACGCCATTGACACCCACCGGGAGAAAGGCATCCGCAAGGTCGGTCCTTACCGGGTACCCCGCACCATGGGCAGCGCCATAAATGCCTGCCTGTCGACGGCCTATGGCATTACCGGCATCAACTACGGCATAACCTCCGCCTGCGCTACCAGTGCACATGCCATAGGACACGCGGCTGATCTGATTGCCTGGGGTCGCCAGGACGTCATGTTCGCCGGTGGCGGTGAAGACATCCACTGGACGCTCAGCCTGATGTTCGATGCCATGGGGGCGCTTTCCACCAAATATAATGACAGGCCGGAGAACGCTTCCCGGACCTACGACGTCGACCGCGATGGTTTTGTCATCTCCGGTGGCGGCGGGGTAGTCACACTGGAGGCACTGGAGCACGCGGAAGCGAGGGGCGCCAACATCCTCGCGGAACTGGTAGGCTTTGGCGCAACGTCAGACGGCGCCGATATGGTAGCGCCCAGCGGCGAAGGTGCCGTTCGCTGCATGCAACAGGCCATGGCCAATCTCGACGGCGAGATCGCGTACGTCAATACCCACGGCACCAGCACCCCTGCTGGCGATATCACCGAGCTGAAGGCCCTGCGGGAAGTATTTGGTGACAACATGCCCCCTATCAGCTCAACCAAGCCCTTGAGTGGACATGCTCTGGGCGCCGCCGGCGTGCACGAAGCCATCTACAGCCTGCTGATGCAGCAGCACGGATTCATCTGCCCATCAGCCAACATCGAAAACCTGGACCCGGACGCTGCAATGTTCCCGATAGTCCGTGAGCGTCAGGACAAGGTGTCGCTGCCGCTGGTCATGAGCAACAGTTTCGGGTTCGGCGGCACCAACGCCAGCCTGGTGTTCAGAAAAGCCTGATCAGGCCGCTGCGAGTTCTGGTTCGGGCTGAGAAGCCCGTGCCTGTTCCGTGGCGGACCGGTACTCAGCAGGCGAGGCACCCATCCAGCGTTTGAACGCACGACTAAACGCACTCAGCTCCGAAAACCCGAGTAGCTCGGCAATTTCGGCCAGGGGTTTGCTTCGATCCTGAAGATAGGCCAGTGCCCGCTCGCGACGAACGTCTTCCAGTAAGACCGCAAATGTCAGGTTTTCCTGCTTCAGTTTCTTGTAGAGTGTGTGCCGACTCATATTGAGCTGCTTCGCCACGGCCTCGACCCGAACCCGGCCCCGCGCCAGCTGGTCTGCAATAAGCGGCCGCACCTGAACACTGAACGATAAAGACGGCAGCAATCGGGCCTGGATCAACTGCCATAGTCGTTGCAGTTGTGACGGAGAAAGCCGGGTTTCAGGCTCCGCCAGCGCCTCAACAGAAACGTTGGCATAGGTTGCCAGCTCCCGCTTTGATACACCTGAGGACTGCAGATATTTGACCATGGCAGCGACCAGGGGACCTACCGGATCTGCTCTCATTCCAACACTCTCCTGCTCTGACTGGCTTGGATAAAGCCCAAAAGATTTCAGCGTACATACGTTAGCTGAAAATAACCACTAAATCCCTTGAGCTCGATCAAGGGAAAACCGGATCCGCTCAGGCATGCTTGCCGCCCTTGATGAACGGCCCAAGCGGAGCCCCGATGCGAACCCCGGAACTACTCGCCCCTGCGGGCACCCAGGAACATCTCGAGACAGCCTTTGCCTACGGCGCTGACGCGGTTTACGCGGGCCAGCCCCGATATTCCCTAAGAGTAAGGAATAACAGCTTCAAAGACATTGCGGCTTTAGGGGAAGGCGTAGGACGCGCCCATGGGCTGGGGAAAAAGTTCTACCTGGTGTCCAACATTGCCGCACACAACAACAAGGTCAGGTCCTACCTGAGGGATCTGGAGCCTGCCATCGAGCTGAAGCCCGATGCCCTGATCATGTCGGACCCGGGCCTGATCATGCTGGTGAGGGAGCGCTGGCCGGACCAGCCGGTCCATCTCTCAGTGCAGGCCAATGCCGTGAACTGGGCAACGGTTGAGTTCTGGCGGCGCCAGGGGGTCAGCCGGGTGATTCTGTCCCGGGAGCTGGCGTTGAACGAAATCCGGGAAATACGTGAAGCCGTTCCCCAGATGGAGCTTGAGGTGTTTGTCCACGGAGCGCTCTGCATGGCTTACTCCGGACGCTGCCTGCTATCAGGCTACATGAATCACCGGGACGCCAACCAGGGCGCCTGCACCAATGCCTGCCGGTGGAATTACCAGGAAGTGAGGCACAGCCATGATCAGACCGGTGACCTTATCGCCACCAGTGGCGTTGAAGAGTTCCAGCCCCGGGAAATGTTGCTGACCGAACCCAACCGGCCCGGCGGATTTATCCCCGCGTATGAGGACGAACACGGCACCTACATCATGAACTCCAAGGACCTGCGGGCGGTCCAGCATGTGGCGGAGCTTGCCAGTATGGGTGTGCATTCCCTGAAGATTGAAGGCCGGACCAAGAGCACCTACTACGTCGCCCGCACCACCCAGGTCTACCGGCGGGCCATAGATGAAGCGGCCGTCGGCAAGGACTTCGACATGGGCTTGATGGATGAACTCGAAGCCCTGTCAAACCGCGGCTATACCGAAGGTTTCCTGCGCCGCCATCTCCCCAAGGAATACCAGAGCTACGAACAAGGCTCCTCTAATTCTGGCAGCCAACAGGTGGTCGGCTCCATTCTGGAAGCGGATGACCGTTGGCTGACCGTATCAGTCAAGAACCGCTTTGAAGTGGGTGATGCCCTGGAGCTGATCAGCCCATCTGGCAACCTTGCCTTTACTGCCGAGGCCATGGAAGGGTTAAACGGTGGCCCGATGACATGCGCCCCGGGCAGTGGTTATACGGTCAGAATACCGCGACCGGCAGGGACCCCTGACGGGCTCAGCTACAGCTACCTGACACGGATACTGCAATCGGTGGGCTGAGCAGGCTCAGCGTTCGCGGCCCTTGAGGATCAGAGAATCCAGCAGGCTCCGGTAATCCCTGGCGAGGCTCGATGCCCGCCAGGCCTCCGGTTTGTAAAACGGCTGCTTCCTCGCTACCAGTTCCTGAAGGCGCCAGGCGGCTCCCCGCGCTTCCGATTCCGCATCAGCCTCGTGACTTTCGTAGCGATTAAGGTGCGGTACATACTCCCGGTAGGCCAGCCGGTCTGGAACCAGGGCCTGACAGCCGGCGGCCATAGCCTCGAGTATGGCCAACCCCTGGAAGTCGTGCAGAGCAGTTGAAATCACAAAGTCTGCCTGATGCAGCAGAGCGTCATACTCTTCCCTGCATTCAAGGAAGCCCCAGTGTTCGATACTGCCTGAAAACCGTGCATGGATCTGATCGAATACCGGCGGTCGGCTGCGGAACTGCTCACCCACCACGCTCAACCTGAAGGCGAACTTTTCCTGCGCAAGAACCTCAAGCAGCTTCAGTAAACGTTCGGGACCCTTGTCATATTCCCAGCGGTGATTCCACAGTAGATGTGGTATCCCCCGACTCGCCGGGCGAGAGCTGTCCACGAATAACCGGTCCTCGATGGGAACCGGCAAAACCGCGGCCTTCGTCCGGAGTCGTTCCACAATCCCGCCTGGAACACAGTCCGGCATCCTGTCGAGCAGAACCCCAACCCCGGACAGGAAACTGTCCCGGTTCCAGGCACTGTTGAACGCCACCCGATCCGCTGACAGCGCGCTGTAGAGATTGATCATCTGAGGTTCGAGGCTGGATAACTGCTTGCCAGAGTCCGGAAACGCAAACTGGTTTTCGTGCATGTACAACAGACACGGGACCCGAGCCAGGGACGGATTGAAGCTTCGCAGACCGGCCAAGTCGACCATGGAGGTCGCCAGCACCAAATCCCAGTCCTGCTGAAGGAGAGGCTCATCCAGCCAGCTGAGCGCGTTACCGCGAATCCGCCAGCTGAAGTACCTTGGAGGCAGCACCAGGGTATGCCATTCATAATCCTCCAGCAGAGCGGTTATCTGCTCGCGCCAACGCCGATGGCTGGCCGCGTCGTAACCCGACAGCAATAAAACCCGTGGTCTGGACTTCACCATTTTGCTCCTCAATATCTGCCGGAATCGGTACTCTGCGACCTGTACTGTGGAAAACGGGAACGGGTGCCCGTTAAGCTATACCCGGGACTGGGGACTTCCCACACTGTCCCGACCTGAATAACACTTCGCAACCAAAGGCCTGAACCCCGTGCTGAAAGACCGGCTCCCCCTTAACAACATCCGCCCTGGCAGAAAGTCTCCGGCCTCAAGAGTGGCTGTCATCCTGGCGATGGGTTTTTCCGCTTCCCTCCAGGCACAGGACAGCCTCGATACCCGCGATCACATCCGGATGGCCAATCAGGGCTTCATGACAAAGGCGGTCAAAAATGACGTGCGGGGCGCTTATCAGGAGCTCAGGCCTTTGCTTGGTGTGGCTGCCGACCCTTACGACAAGTCGGCCACTGAAGCAGTCAGTTACTTTGAGCGGGTCAATGATACCGTCGGAAACGCTGTTGGCCACTCCCATGTAAAGACTGAAGTGATCGGTGACGACTTCACCCGCGAGACCTGGCTGCACAAGTTCGATGCCGCTGCCATCGCCTGGCAGTTTACCTACTACCAGGCAGAAGACGACGGCTGGAAACTGGTAGGCGTCAGTTACTCCACCGAAGTGGAAGACCTCTACCAGGAACCCTGACTGCGGGCCCGGCCACGCAGTCAGCCGGCAAATATCGGGCTTTGCTTCGACCCCTGACCTCGTTCCGCCCCATAGCGGACGGTTTTGGCCTTTCCTTGCCAGTACTTTGGTGCCCCACTCCCTGATTGCGCTATAATTACGCCGCTCAGGATTTAATACCTGACTAATTTACTCCAGTATTGTATACTTGTTCACCAGAAGATCGAGACCAGCCGGTGCCAACCGGTGGCGTCCGTCATCCAACAGGCCGGATCGCAGCGTAGTAACAGTACAGAAGCTGTGACATCCGCAAGAGAGAATCAACCGGACAAATGCTGGCAAAAAGCAAAGCCGGTGCAGACACCTAAAGGGCTGAAACCGCCCACGATGAGAGATACGGAGCGACGATCATGGCGAACACCGACAAGCAGGTGAACGAGCTGATCAAACGTGAATACGAGCACGGTTTCGTCACTGAAATCGAAGCCGATACGTTTGAGCCCGGTTTAAATGAAGAGGTCATTCGACGCCTGTCCGCCATCAAGAATGAGCCCGAGTTCATGCTGGAATGGCGTCTCAAGGCCTTCCGCAAGTGGCTAGAAATGGATGAGCCGGAGTGGGCTCACGTCCACTACCCGAAGATAGATTACCAGAGCATCTCCTATTACTCGGCACCCAAGCGCCCCGAGGACATGCCCCAGAGCCTGGATGAAGTGGATCCGGAGCTGCTGCGCACCTACGAGAAGCTGGGCATTCCCCTGCACGAGCGGGCTGCCCTGGCCGGGGTTGCGGTGGATGCGGTGTTCGACTCGGTATCCGTGGCGACCACCTTCAAGGAACCTCTGGCCAAAGCCGGGGTTATCTTCTGTTCCATTTCAGAAGCGGTCCAGGAACACCCGGAGCTGATCAAGAAGTACCTGGGCTCAGTGGTGCCGGCGGGCGATAACTTCTATGCCGGACTTAACGCAGCAACCTTTTCTGACGGCACCTTTGTGTACGTGCCCAAGGGTGTGCGCTGCCCCATGGAACTGTCTACCTACTTCCGTATTAATGCGGCCAACACCGGTCAGTTCGAGCGTACCCTGATTATCGCCGAGGCCGGCAGTTATGTGAGCTACCTGGAAGGCTGCACCGCGCCCATGCGGGACGAGAACCAGCTGCACGCTGCCGTGGTTGAACTGGTGGCCATGGACGATGCCCAGATCAAGTATTCCACCGTGCAAAACTGGTACCCCGGCGACGAGAACGGCAAGGGTGGCATATACAACTTCGTCACCAAGCGTGGCGCAGCCATCGGCAAGAACTCCAAGATCTCCTGGACCCAGGTTGAAACCGGCTCTGCCATTACCTGGAAATACCCCAGCTGTATCCTGCGCGGTGAAAACAGCGTTGGTGAGTTCTATTCCGTCGCGCTGACCAACAACTACCAGCAGGCGGATACCGGCACCAAAATGATCCACCTGGGCAAGAACACCTCCAGCACGATCATTTCGAAGGGCATTTCCGCCGGTCACAGCAGCAACGCCTATCGCGGTCTGGTCAAGTTCGGCCCGGGCGCAGAAGGCGCCCGTAACTTCACCCAGTGCGACTCACTGCTGATTGGCGACCGTTCCGCCGCCCATACGTTCCCGTACATCGAGAGCAAGAACAAGGGCGCGATTCTTGAGCACGAGGCGACTACATCCAAGGTCAGTGACGAACAGATGTTCCTGTGCCGCCAGCGTGGCATCGACCCGGAGCAGGCGGTCTCGATGATCGTGAACGGGTTCTGCAAGGAGGTCTTCAAAGAGCTCCCGATGGAGTTTGCGGTGGAAGCCGGCAAGCTGCTGGAAGTGAGTCTCGAAGGCTCTGTGGGCTGAAACAGCGAACCACCTGAACCGAACTTGATAGAACGACGAGAGAGATACCGATCCATGCTGAGCATCAAGAATCTGCACGCGTCCGTTGAGGGCAAGGAAATCCTCAAGGGTATTAACCTGGAGATCAAGGCCGGGGAAATTCACGCGATCATGGGGCCCAACGGCTCCGGCAAGAGCACGCTGTCCCAGGTCCTCGCCGGCAATGAAGCCTTTGAGGTCACCGACGGCGAAGTGCTGATGGACGGCAACAATCTGCTGGACCTGGCCACCGAAGAGCGTGCCCGGGAAGGGGTTTTCCTGGCGTTCCAGTATCCGGTCGAGATTCCCGGCGTGAGCAACATGCAGTTCCTGCGCACCGCTGTGAACGCACTCCGGCACCACCGGGGCGAAGACGAAATGAACGCCGCCGAGTTCATGAAACTGGCCCGGGAAACCTCCAAACAGGTGGACCTGGATCCAAGCTTTCTTAAGCGCGGCGTCAACGAGGGCTTCTCCGGTGGTGAGAAGAAACGCAACGAGATATTGCAGGCGCTTTTGCTCAAGCCTCGCCTTGCCATTCTCGATGAAACCGACTCCGGGCTGGACATTGATGCCCTCAAGGTCGTGGCCGACGGTGTTAACGCACTCAAGTCCGAAGATCGCGCCGTTCTGATGGTCACCCACTACCAGCGCCTGCTGAACCACATAGTGCCGGATTACGTTCACGTGCTGGCCGACGGCCGTATTGTGAAATCCGGTGGCCCGGAACTGGCCTTCGAGCTTGAAGAGCGCGGTTACGGCTGGCTTGGCATCAATGAAGCTGTGGCCAGCTAAGGAGAGGCACTGATGAAACCAGCACCAACGCTCTCCCCCGCGTTCCTGGAGCCGGCAGGCCAGCAATTACCAGCGCCTCTGCTCGCATTACGCAAGCAGCGGGGCACCGCCCTGGCCGATATGCCACTGCCGACCCGGAAAACGGAGAACTGGAAGTACTCCAGCCGTTACCTGCAGATGAACGAAGCCCTTGCCACGGGTCTGCGCCCAGAAGGCAAGGCCGGCCCGGCACTGGCGGTTGACGGCTACCATGTGGTGTTCCGCAATGGCGTCATCGTGCCTGAAGCGAGTGTTTATCCGGACACGGCCGGCATCGAAATCAAGAGCTTTTCGGAACTCAGCGATACCGAGGCCACCGATCTGGCAGAGCGCCTCGATAACACCCTGGACAGCAACGCCGTTCAGCTGGCGCGTCTGAACTCTGCCCGCTTTGAAGATGGCCTGCTGGTCCGCCTCAAGCCCGATGCGGTTCTTGATCAGCCTCTATTCATCGTCTGCGAGACCGACGCCAGCCACAGTGGCTCAGCTTACCCGCGCATCTACGTGGACGCCGGCAGGCACAGCAAGATTACTCTGGTTGAAGAATACATCAGTACCGGTGGCGAACCTGCCATGGTCAATGCGGTCACCGAGTTCACCCTGGCTGAAGGCGCTCAGGTTACCAGTGTGCGTCTATCCCTGGATGGCGAGAACGTGCAGCACATTGGTGCCACCGGGGCCCGGCTAAAGGCCAGTAGCCGTTTCGAGAGCCACACAGTTGGCTTCGGAGGCCCCCTTCGCAGGCATGACCTGCAGGTCCGTCTGGAAGAGCCCGGAGCAGAGTGCAAACTCAACGGCGTGGTTGTCACCCAGGGCAAGCAGCACTACGACAATCATACGACCATTGAGCACGTAGCACCCCACTGCAACAGTGAGGAAACCTACAGGAACATCGCGGCGGATCAGTCACACATTATCTTCAATGGTCGTATCCATATTCATCAGGATGCCCAGAAGTCCAACGCCAATATGAGCAACAAGAACCTGCTGCTTTCGAATGGTGCCGAGATCGATACCAAGCCGGAGCTGGAAATCTACGCTGATGACGTCAAGTGCGCCCATGGCGCCACCGTCGGCCAGCTCAATGAAGACTCGATCTTCTACCTGGTGTCCCGGGGCATAGGGCGTCGCGAGGCAACCACCCTGCTCAGCATGGCGTTTATCAATGAGCTCATCGAGCAGATCCCGGTGGCCCTGGTGCGAGAGACTTCGCAGGCGCGACTGAACGAATTCATAGACCGGACTTTTGTGGAGGTCTGAACGAGGATGACGGAGCTTTCAGTGACCAACCTGGCAACAGCAAAGACCATCAGTAATCCGGTGTTTGACGTGGATGCGATACGGCGGGAGTTCCCGATCCTGAGCCAGACCATCAACGGCAAGCCCCTGGTCTACCTGGACAATGGCGCGTCGTCCCAGAAGCCACTGGCCGTGCTGGACGCCATGGACCGTTACTACCGCGAAAGCCATTCCAACGTCCACCGGGGCGCCCATACCCTGGGCGACCGGGCCACCTCGGCCTTTGAAGGTGCCAGGGAAACCGTACGGGCCTTTCTGAACGCCAAAAGCACCCGGCAGGTCATCTGGACCCGCGGCACCACCGAAGCCATCAACGTGATTGCCAATGGCCTGGCCGGCAAACTCAAGGCCGGTGACGAAATTCTGGTGAGCCACATGGAGCACCACGCCAACATCGTGCCCTGGCAGATGGTAGCCGAGCGCACCGGCGCCAAGGTAATCCCGATACACGTCACCACCGCCGGCGAAATCGACATGGAGTCCTTCGACAGCCTGCTGGGCGAGCGCACCCGTATTCTTGCCATCACCCACGTGTCCAACGTACTGGGTACCGTGAATCCGGTTGAGGAACTGATACGCAAGGCCCGTTCTCACAACGTGATCACGGTGATCGATGGTGCGCAGGCGGTGCCCCACTTCAAGCCGGATGTACAGGCTCTGGATTGCGATTTCTATACCTTTTCCTCTCACAAGCTGTTCGGCCCCACCGGCATCGGCGTGCTTTACGGCCGTGAAGAGCTGCTGGAAGCCATGCCCCCTTACCAGGGCGGTGGTGAGATGATCGAACGAGTGACTTTCGAACGCACCACCTGGAACATCCTGCCCTACAAGTTTGAAGCCGGTACCCCGGCCATTGCCGAGGCCGTTGGTCTTGGGGCGGCCATCGACTATCTGGACAGCCTCGACCGTACCGGATTTGAAGCCGCGGAAAAGGCACTGCTTGAGCGCGCCAACCGCCTGGTTGAAACCGTGCCCGGCATGGAAGTGATCGGTACGGCCAGTAACAAAGTTCCGGTGCTGTCCTTTAAAATCGCCGGCTTACACCCCAGTGATATAGGCACGCTGCTGGATCAGCAAGGCATCGAAATCCGCACAGGCAACCATTGCGCCATGCCGTTGATGGATCTGTACGGGGTGCCGGGCACTGCACGGGCGTCCTTTGCGTTTTACAACACGCTGGAGGAAGTGGACCAGCTCTTTGCTGCGCTCCAGAAAATCCAGCGACTATTCGTTTGATGGAGGCGAATCGATGACGGCAGAAACCTTTACGCCGACCGTCGGGGTCACCATGACACCCAGCGCGGTCAGCCATGTGCGCAAGCAACTGGCAAAGAAACCGGACGCCAAGGGCATCCGCCTTGCAGTCAAAAAAAGCGGCTGTTCAGGGTTTAAATACGAAACCCATTGGGTGGAGGACACCGGCGCCGATGATCAGGTGTTTACCGTGGACGACGTCAACATCTACGTCGAGCGCAAGCACCTGCCCATCGTCAATGGCACGGAGATTGACTTCATTACCGAAGGCGTTAACTCCATGTTCTATTTCCGCAACCCCAACGCGACTGCTGAGTGCGGCTGTGGCGAGAGCTTTTCCGTGGTTTGATACCGCGCCAGCGACCAGACGAGGCCAGAAAGTTACATGCAAGAACGGGAAGTCGTCCTGACCAAGCGCGAGGTGGAAGCCCGGCTCGTGCCCGCCGGTACGGAGATCATGATTCCGTCCGATACCTTTGTGACTATCACACAGGCCCTGGGGGGCAGTTTCACCGTGGCCGTCAACGGCAATCTGGCGCGCATTGAAGGCCATGATGCCGACGCCCTTGGCAAGCAGCCCCTGGAAAGCAGCTTTGAAACCCCATCTGATGGCACGGTCAATGAGAACCAGGTCTGGGAAGCCATCCGCAACTGCTATGACCCCGAGATTCCGGTCAACGTGGTGGACCTCGGCCTGATCTACCAATGCGAGATCCGCAACGACACCGAGAACGGCAACGAGGTCTACATCCTTATGACCCTGACCGCCGCCGGCTGCGGCATGGGGCCGGTCATTACCGACGACGTCAAGCGTAAGGTCGAGCATGTGCCGAATGTGGACAAGGTTACCGTTGAACTGACCTTTGACCCACCCTGGAGCAGCGACATGCTCACTGATGAAGCCAAACTAGAACTGGGGATGTTTTGATGGGCGCCACGGCAGAGCAATTCGTCACCAACCCCCTGGGTACCACAACCACCATTGATGATGTAATCAGTGACCTGGAGTTCCTGGACGACTGGGAAGACCGCTACGCCTACATCATTGACCTTGGTAAACAGCTGCCGTCGTTTCCTGATGATGAACGCACGGATGAAAACTTTGTCCATGGCTGTCAGAGCCAGGTATGGCTGACCCACTACCTGGACCCGGCTTCAGGCAGGATGTACCTGTTGATTGATTCCGATGCCATGATTGTGCGCGGGCTGGCCGCCATCATTCTGGTCGCCCTGAACAACCAGACCCCGCGGGAGCTGCTGAGCACCGACATCGACGAGCTGTTTGAGCGCCTGGACCTGTTCCGGCACATTTCCCCTACCCGTGGCAACGGCCTGCGGGCGATGGTCGGCAAGATCCGTGACCTGGCAGCCCGGGAAACTACCTCCGGGGAGCCAAAAAAAATCTGAGACCGGATTCCGGCTCAGATTTCCTGTACCTGCAGGCAGCTCACCAGATAATGGCCATGTCATCCCTCTGGATGTTCGCCTGGCCGCCTGACACTGGAATGAGCCCGTTACTGAAATCCGGGTGTACGCTGTCAAGGCGCACCACCACGCCGCTGTCCCGCAGTTCCGGCGTTGCCCCCGGCGCATCAAAGAAGCTGTAGCTGCGATACAGATGCAGCTCATCCCCCGGCCTGAGGCCGGCGGTTGCGCCAGAGGCCAGAGTCACCTTCTGGCCCTCGACCCGGGTCAGGCGAGTAATGAACGGCTGGCACGCCAGGGCTTCATCCACTGCTTGTGCCATATTTCCGATCAGTCCCATGACCGCCTGGCCATAGTCTGTGTTTTCAAATCCATTTGAACCGAAGCCAACGGACTCCCCAGGTGCGGCGTCCCATTTTGCCGTGGAGGCAAAGCGCTCCTGGTAAACCGGTGAGCCACTGAAACCGTCATAGACCATCAGGTCCGCCACGAACCGCCGGTTCTGGTCGGCAAGGCCCACCCCCCGCTTGAGACGGGCCGTTACAGACGAGCCCCAGGCAGAGGGGTCAGAGATGGCGATGTCCCGGATCACGCCGGTGACCACAAACTGCACCCCCAGCTCTCTGGCCACCGCGATCACGTTGGTGAGGGTATTGTCGAAATTCTGGCGGGTAGGCGCATTGCCAAGGTCATTGAACAGCTGCATGTTGGTCGCACCGTGGACCTGGAGCTGGCCGGCCTGATGAAGGGCGGCCTTGAGAACCTGCGGCAATACTTCGCCGGCATCTTCAAGCTGACCTATAGCGGCCTCGCTTGGGCGCACAATGGGGAAGCCGGTAACAGCAACCTGTTTGCGCAGCCGCCGGGCATCGCCAGGGCCGCAGGAAGTACCCGCCGACATGTCCGCGCTCACGGTAACCCGCAGCAGGTTGCCATTCTGGAATTCGTTGATGATACGGACATCCCGGGCATGGGCTCGGGACGCCACGGTCAGGCGCGAGTCGGTCAGAACGCCATTGGTCATGGTCTCTTCACTGGCAATCTCGGCCTCATACTGCAGGGCAACTTCCCGCAAGGCAGCCCGACGTGCCTCACTGCGGGCGGCATCGAGATCATTGTTCCGGATCACAGCCTGGCCAGTGCCTTCCAGCACCACCGACTGCGCCGGTACACTCAGGCTGGCAGTAAAGCCGAACAGCGCCAGCAAAGCGTAGCGCCGCAAAACAGCAACCTTGGTCAATAGATTGTCCTCATTCAGGATGCCTCTACAGGGCGCCCTTCATTTCAGATAGTACAGTGAGTCAACACTGCGGCTTTGCACGTCGCCGACACTGTCGTCCCGCCGGGGCATGGGAATCGGGCAGCGCTCCCGCACCTGATAGTCCTGGTTCTCGGCAACACAGGCCCTGAAACGGGGCTCCAGACGCAACTCCATCACCGACTCGACAACACCATCGCTGTGCTCGTTCACAGCCACCAGCTTGGCGCCCCGTATGTAGCTGTCCACATAGGCACGGAATACGTCATTTCGCAGCACAAAGTCATTCACCGTGGAGCTGCCGTAGATCACTGTGCCGTAGACCCGCTCGGCAAGATTCCGATAGGCATCGAGCTGCGAGGCTCGCCGCGCCATCAGACGTTTGCGGGTATCCAGACGATCTTTCGCCGCATTTTCATAAGTACCAAAGCCGCTGACCCGCACCGTAATCGGCTCAAGGCGCGGGTCCTGGTCAGCGGAATAGGAGTTTTGGTGCGTGCCGACCGGCGCACAACCGGCCAGGGCGACAATCAGTAAGCAACTGATCCAGCGAAATGTCATGGTCTGTCTCCGGAAAATCGTCGGTTTTGCCGTGTCCATGAAAAATTCGCGCCAAGATTTCTAACCTCCTGTTCTCAAGTCGTAAATGTCGGATCCTCGACAATCACTGGTCCAGAAGCGGCAAGATTCCACCGCCGTTACACACCACGAACATACCGTAACCGTGTCACTCATGCCCATTCCTGGCGCTTGAAGTAGTCTAAGGACCTATTAATCCAAAAAAATCGCCTTGTAGCCGGGTCTGCCGGCTCAGGGTATAAGCAAAAAGAACAGTGGAGTTCTTCTCGTATGATGCCGTCCCCGGTTTCGCGTCTTGCCCTGGCTGTTAGCCTTTCCGTCATGACCACATCAGCATTCGCTGGCGCCCAGCCTTTCAATACCGCCCGTTCCATCGCCATGGGCGGGACCGGTGTAGCTGTTGCCCATCCAGCCACTGCCAACACCAGCAATCCGGCCATGCTAGCTGCCGGCCAGCATGAGTGGTCCGACGACTTTGGCCTGATCCTCCCCTCCATCCATGCCCGCTTTGCGGATGAAGAGGAAACCATCGATCAGATTGAGGATATACAGGACACCATCGACCGCTTCGGCGACATCGACAAGAACTCCCAACCCGAAGAGGCCCGTCAGACCGCTGGCGAATTGCGTGAGCAGCTGAACGCGTTTGATCGTGACACGGTTCGTATTGATGCCGGCCTGGGCCTGAGTCTGGCTGTTCCTAACAATAGTGTTTCCGTGGGTGTGTTTACCAATGCCACCTTGAGGGCCACCGTGCGTGGCGAGTTTGATGAAGCCGATGACCAGTTCCTGGCCAACCTGGAGAACGCGGACAAGGACGAACTGCTGTTTGCAGATCTTGAGCGTGACCTCCAGTCCCGGGGCCGTATTCTGGCATCGGCCGTGGCAGAAGTAGGCGTTGCGTTCGCACGCTCCTTTGATATCCAGGAACGCAGCGTCCAGATCGGTATCTCGCCGAAGTATGTTCAGATTCAGACCTTCCAGTACACCCAGACCGTTTCCAGCTTTGACGATGACGAGTTCGATGCGGACGACAGCCAGACTGACAAATCAGGATTCAACTTTGACCTGGGCGCTGCCTACGCCTTCGGTGAGGAACAGCAGTGGAATGCGGGTCTGGCGATTAAAAACGTCATCCCGATGGAACTGGATTCTGCAGCGTCGCGTGTTGACGAAGAGGTGCATACGTTCGAATTGGGCCCTCTGGCCACAGCCGGTATTGCCCACAGCGGTGAGTTTCATGTGCTGACCGCCGAGCTCGATCTGAACAAGCAAAAAGCCTTCGGCTACGGCGACGATACCCAGTGGCTTGCCGTCGGTGCGGAACTGGATGCCTTCCGCTATGCCCAGTTACGTTTCGGTGCCCGTCAGAACCTAGCCAGCAACGACGATAACTCTGGTATTGAAGAAAAGACGCAGCTGACCTTTGGGGTAGGCCTTGCACCATTCGGTGCCCGGCTGGACATCGCCGGCCTGGTCAGTGATGCAGACCTGGGCGCAGCCATTGAGCTGGGAGCGGCTTTCTGAAGCAGTAGATTCGGTTCAGGAAGCAGCCGGGTTTACCCGCTGATAATAATAACAGGCTGATGCTTATGGTCTTCAGACGAGGCAGCTTTCATAGGCTACCGACACGCCTGACTCGCTGGTTGCCAGCGTTTTCAGCTGCGGTGGTCGTGGCGCTGCTTGTTCTGGGACTGCCGGCGCATGGGCAAGCTCAGACCCTGGCGATTGCAGATGCTTCTGGCACACGCCAGGAACTGAGCGACTTTGTCCAGTTTACAGGGACTGACTTGCCGGCCAGTGAAATTGCAGAGCTTTCCGCCTCAGACTGGCGACAGGCCTCCGGCGATGTCAATCTCGGATATACCACCCAACCCCACTGGTTTCGTCTGACGGTCAGCAACAGCAGTGATCAGACTATCGTACGGGTCATCGAACTGGCCTACCCTCTGCTGGACAAAGTCGCTGTCTATACCGCAACCGCCGGGCAGCTCGACCTTCTGGCGGCGACGGGAGATACCCTGCATTTTAACAGCCGACCGGTGGCGCACCGGAACTTCCTGTTCCCGATTACCCTGGCAGCGAAGGAATCTGCGACAGTCTATCTGCACATCCAGACATCCGGCGCACTTCAGGTTCCTCTGACACTCTGGGACCCGGCAGCGTTTGCCGAACACAGCGATCTCGAACTTACCCTGGAAAGCATGTTCTACGGGGTGATGCTGGTTATGGCTCTGTTCAATCTGTTTCTCTATCTGTCGCTGCGGGAGCGCGCCTACCTGTACTACGTTGGCGTGGTAAGCGCCACCCTGGTCCTGATCGCGAGTCTGGACGGCGTCACTTTCCAGTACCTGTACCCGGGCCTGCCCCTGGTACACCAATACGTCATAATGTTGATAGTGCCCCTCATCCAACTTTGGGTCTGCCTGTTTACCAGGGAATACCTGGAGCTGCGCGGTTACCATCCGGTCTGGAACCGGGCGTTTCTCGGCCTGATCGGACTGACCGGTTTCGGCGCTCTGAGCGCAGTTTTCATGCCCTACGAGCTATCCACTCGTTTTTGTGTGCTGATGGCAGTGGTCGTGGCTCTGGCCAACATCAGTGTTGGCATTGTCCTCTGGCAAAAGGGCAACAAGAATGCCCGCCTGTTCACCATTGCCTGGCTCGCCCTGTTGGGGGGAAGTCTGCTGACACTGCTCAACAAACTCGGGTTCCTGCCCACGTCCCAACTCACTGATCACGGCATACCTATCGGTGCCTCGGCGCTGGCGTTGCTGTTCGCCTTTGCGCTGGCGGACCGCTTCAACCGCGAACGCCGGGCATCCGTGCGGGAACGGCAGGCGACCCTGGAAGCACTGAAGCAGCAACGGGGAGCCGAAGCCGCGCTGCTGCGGGCCTCCAGCCACCATGAACTCACCGGGCTGCCGGACCGCAGCATCTTCGAACGGGTTGTGGACCAGGCCATTTCCGGCAATGAGGCGGCTCCCTCCGCTGTTTTCATGCTTCACCTGCGGCGATTCGATGACATTAACAAGACCCTTGGCCACCGTTATGCCGATGAGCTGCTGACCCTCTTCGCCGATCGCATGAACCGGCTGGTGGCCGGTACGGTGCAGGCGGTCTATCTGGAGGGCAATGGGCCGGACACCAAGTGCGTTGCCCACGTTGAGGGCGTCAGCTTTGCCTTTGCCCTGCAGGACGACGATCGCCAGCGGCTGCTGACCCAAGCTGCTGAGTTGGCCGAGCGCTTCGCCGAGCCCATCGAGTTCAAGGGCCTGCTGCTCGAGATGGGGTTTGTCATCGGCGCCAGTTTTGTCGAAACCCTGGAAGACGACGCCCAGACCCTGCTGCGCCACGCCTTCATTGCCCTCGACCAGGCCGGTGTCGGCGGTGGCAATATGGCGGTGTACAAGGCTGAGATGAATCCTTACAGCCCCCGGCGCCTGACCCTGATGACTGAACTCAGGGAAGCGCTTCGCTCAGACCGACTGGAGCTCCACTTTCAGCCCCAGATCCACCTGGCCAGCGCCCGGGTGGCCGGGTTCGAAGCCTTGCTACGGTGGTCACATCCGCAGCATGGGTTTATCCCGCCGGATGAGTTCATCCCCATGGCAGAGCAGACCGGGCTCATCAAGCCCCTGACCCAATGGGTCCTGCAGAAGGCGCTGAGCTTCTGCAACACCCTGGACAAGGCAGGCTGCGACGCAACCGTATCGGTCAATATTTCCGCCATCAACCTGCGGGAACCCGACTTCTGTGATGAGGTCTGCGATCTCCTGGCCAAGAATTACGTGGTCGCCAGGCGCCTGGTTCTGGAAGTCACCGAGACAGCCGCCATGCTTGACCCCAAGCGGAGCCTGCGCGTCCTCCAGGCGCTGAAATCTGCCAAGGTGAGGTTGTCCATTGATGACTTCGGCACCGGGCACTCTTCGCTGTCCTATATCCGCCAGCTGCCGGTTAATGAAATCAAGATCGACCGCTCCTTTGTCATGGGCATGGACCGTAACCACGGGGATGCCACCATTGTCCGGACGACCATTAACATGTGCCACGACCTGGGTTATGAGGTTGTGGCAGAAGGCGTTGAGAACGAAACCACCCAGGCCCTTCTGCGCAAACTCGGCTGCGATTATGTGCAGGGTTATCACCTGGCTCGGCCGATGCGGGCCAATGATGCCCTGGTCTGGCTGGCTGAATCGGCCTGGTCCAAGCATTCCAGCCTGACGGCCTGACTCCTTCCCCAACTGCACCGGTTGTTTGCGCTCGCCCTCCCCTGGCAGGATAATCCCTCATTATTTTAGCCCGCCTGGCCGGGCGTCGAAACCGGGATACAGCAAAGATGGAAATTTACCTTGTAGGCGGCGCCGTACGGGACGCCCTGCTCGACCTGGAGGTCAAGGACCGTGACTGGGTCGTGGTCGGTGCCACACCCCAGCAAATGCAGGAGAAGGGCTACCGGCAGGTCGGTGCCGACTTTCCGGTTTTTCTTCACCCGGTCACCGGCGAGGAATATGCACTGGCCCGCACCGAGCGCAAGGCCGGCCAGGGTTACCATGGTTTTACCGTGTACAGCGCCCCCGACGTCACCCTCGAAGACGACCTGCTGCGCCGGGACCTCACCATCAACGCCATGGCACAGAGTACAGACGGCACTCTTGTCGACCCGTTCAATGGCCGTGCGGATCTGGACAGGCGCATTCTCCGGCACGTCTCGGACGCCTTCGCCGAAGACCCCCTACGCATACTGAGGACGGCACGGTTCGCCGCACGCTTCGGCAACCTCGGCTTCCGGGTCGCGGATGAGACCATGGCGCTGATGACCCGTATGGTTGAGGCGGATGAGGTAGAGCACCTGGTCCCCGAGCGGGTCTGGCAGGAAATAGAGCGGGCCCTGGGTGAGCCTGCGCCGGGCGTATTTTTCCAGGTCCTGGACCAGTGTGGCGCCCTTGCCAGACTCATACCAGAACTGGCCACAAGGCAGGTGCTAGCGACCGCACTGGAGGCCCTGGCCTGCATCAGCGATCAAAAAACGACCACAGAACCCCGCTACGCCGCCCTGATGTCGCCGGTGCCTCCCGAGTTGGTCAGGCAGCGCTCAGCCGCCCTGAAATGTCCCAACGCGCACCGTGAACTGGCCATGCTTGTCGCCGCCAAAAAACAGGATCTGCTGCAAGCCAGCACACCGGAAGCCCGGCTTGATGTTCTTGAACAATGCGATGCCTGGCGCCGGCCGGAGCGCTTCGAAGAGTTGCTGGTGGTGTGCCAATGCCTCAACCCGCCACTTCCACCCGGCTCTGCTGATCGTTTGCGCCAGGCCGAAGCCGCAGCCCGGGCAGTAGACCCCACGGATCTGCTGGCTCAGGGTTTCAGCGGCAAAGCCATGGGCGAAGCGATCCGTAACCGGCGCCTGGAAAACATCCGGGGCTTGGACCCGGACAGCAACGACCACTCGGAAGCCGATGGCTGACGCGTCTGTCGCGACTTCAAGCTGTAGTCATGCGCCAGCACGGGTTCCTTCCCGTGTTGCTCACCCCCTATTCAGCCATCTTCCTGTTGGGCCACCCGGGGCGCTGGGGTACACTGATAGCCTACTCACACCACACGGACTGGAGAACACCATGCGTGACGTCGTCATTGTTGCAGCCAAACGTACAGCGATCGGGGTTTTCGGTGGTGGGCTCTCCACCCTGTCTGCCGACAAACTGGGCACCGCGGTTATCCGGGCTATTCTGCAGGACACCGGTGTCGACTCGAATCAGGTCAATGAAGTGGTCCTGGGCCAGGTGCTCACTGCAGGGGTCGGCCAGAACCCGGCGCGTCAGGCGGCACTGAATGCAGGTCTGCCGGCTAGCGTCCCTGCCATGACCATCAACAAGGTCTGCGGCTCAGGCCTCAAGGCCGTCCATATGGCGGTGCAGGCTATTCGCTGCGGCGACGCCGAACTGATGATCGCCGGCGGTCAGGAAAGCATGAGTCAGGCCCCACACGTCCTGCCCAACAGCCGTAACGGCCAGCGCATGGGTGACTGGGCACTGGTTGACACCATGATCAAGGATGGCCTCTGGGATGCCTTCAACGGCTATCACATGGGCGTCACGGCAGAAAACATTGTCGAGAAGTGGGGTATCAGCCGGGAAGAGCAGGATGCCTTTGCCGCTGCCTCGCAACAGAACGCGGTCGCAGCCCAGAAAGCAGGTTATTTCGATGATCAGATCGTGCCGGTGGATGTACCCCAGCGCAAAGGCGATCCGGTCACCATGGCCCGCGATGAAGGCCCCCGTGACGGCGTTGACGCCGCCGGATTGGCCAAATTGAAACCCGCGTTCAAGAAGGAAGGTAGTGTTACTGCTGGCAACGCGTCTTCCCTGAACGACGGTGCTGCGGCTGTCATGGTCTGCAGTGCGGAAAAAGCCGCCGAACTCGGGCTCACACCGCTGGCTACGATCCGCGGCTATGCCAGTGCCGGTGTTGACCCCGCCATCATGGGGACAGGCCCTATCGGCGCCAGCCGTCGTTGCCTGGAGAAAGCCGGCTGGTCACTTGAGGATCTCGACCTGGTGGAAGCCAATGAGGCTTTTGCTGCCCAGGCCATCGCTGTCAATCGTGAGATGGGTTGGGATACCAGCCGGGTGAACGTCAATGGCGGCGCCATCGCCATGGGTCATCCCATTGGCGCTTCCGGCTGCCGGGTGCTGGTGTCGCTGCTTCACGAGATGATACGGCGTGATGCCAAAAAAGGCCTGGCCACCCTGTGTATTGGTGGTGGTATGGGTGTGGCGCTGGCAATCGAACGCTGAGTGACTCTTTTGAATGTGGTGCTCTACGAGCCGGAGATCCCCCCGAATACGGGCAACATCATCCGGCTCTGCGCCAATACCGGCTGTCGGCTACACCTGATTGAGCCCCTGGGCTTCAACCTTGAGGACAAGCAGTTGCGCCGGGCCGGCCTGGACTACGCTGAGTACGCGACAGTGACCGTCCATGCCAGTTACCCGGCCTTTCTTGCCACCGAAAAGCCAGTGCGTCTGTTCGGGCTTACCACCAAGGGCACCCGGCCGTACCACCGGGTTCAGTATGCGCCGGGCGATTACCTCATGTTCGGCCCGGAAACCCGCGGCTTGCCGGTGGACGTAAGATCCGGGTTGCCCGAGGACAGGCGACTGCGAATACCCATGCGCCCGGACAGCCGAAGCCTGAACCTCTCCAATACCGCTGCCCTGGTGGTCTACGAAGCCTGGCGCCAACTGGGATTTGAAGGCGGCGCCTAGGATCCGCAAGTGAGCTGCCAGATAAGTATTCATGACGAGCCAGACCCATAAAAAAAGAGAGCGGGTTGCCGCTCTCTTTTTTGTCCTCTAGCTCCCGTCAATCAGTGAACTGCAGTTTCAGCAATTCTCCCGATCAATGGGTCTGTTCTTCTTTCTGCTCGCCTGACTGCTCTTCCTGCTGACGCTTGAGCGCCTGCTGGTAGATGGCGTCGAAGTTCACCGGCGCCAGCATCAGGGCCGGAAAGCTGCCTTTGTTTACCAGGCTGTCGATGGCTTCGCGGGCATAGGGGAACAGAATATTGGGGCAGTATGCACCCAGCATCTGGCCGAGCTGCGGGCCCTCGATACCCTTGACCAGAAAAACCCCTGCCTGCTGGATCTCGACGATGAACGCAACCTTGTCTTCCATTTTGGAAGTCACCGTCAGGGACAGAACCACTTCGTACTGGTTGTCGCTGATCTTGGTGTTGCTGGTGTTGAGGTCCAGGTTCACCTGGGGCTTCCACTTCTCCTGGAATACCGCGGGTGAATTGGGAGACTCAAAGGACAGGTCCTTTACATAGATTCTCTGCAGCGCAAACTGTGGTTGGTTCTGGTTTTCACTGCCTGCGGCGGCCTGATCGTTTTCAGCCATGCTCAATCCTTACCTTGTGGTCTGGGCGGATAACCCCTGCCCTGTTCTTGTTGAACGCTCCGGCCCGTCCGGAACTCAGCCCGGGGAGTTTACCCCCCCGGGCGGCGATGTGTTGTGAAACAGTGCTGTACTTTCTTGTGCAGTTCAAGCTTGTGCGACTCAAATTTGCTTGCGCAGTTCAAGTTTGCGCAACGTTCAGGCTCGTTATTTTTTCACCAGGGGCAGGTTGCTGCCTTTCCAGTCTGCGATGCCGCCGCTCAGCCGGCTCACATTGGCAAACCCCTCCGCCTTCAGCTGCTTCACGGCGGTGGCGGAATGCTGACCCATCTTGTCGACCACGATAATCTGCTTGTCCTGGTGCTTCTTCAGCTCAGACAGGTTGTCTTTGATGCTGCTCATGGGAATGTGGATCGAGCCTGCGATCTTGCCTTCTTTAAGATCCTTGCGGTCCCTGATATCCACGAGAACAGCTTCATCGCGATTCATCAGGCTGACCGCGGTCTGCGGACTGACCTTGGCACCACCCCGGCGACCTTCAAGAAGAAACAGCGCTGCCAGCAGCGCCACGAACGCTGACACCAGAATATAATGATTGGCAACAAACTCAAACAACCTGTCCATTGAATTACCTTGCTGGATTTATTTGGCGCGATTATACACATCAGCCGGCAGTGACAGAAGGCGTGGCGAATAGCCTGGGCCCTTCAAACCGGTTAGAATCGGGACTCAAAATTTCTAACCTGACCGGATTGAGTAATGACCGCAACGCGTACGCCGACTGCACTGATTATTCTGGACGGCTGGGGGCATCGCGACCCGAGCGACGACAATGCCATCAGCAACGCCGCGACACCCACCTGGGACAGGCTCTGGGCAGAGCAGCCCAAGACCCTGATCAATACCTCAGGCAAATTCGTTGGGTTACCTGAGGGCCAGATGGGCAATTCCGAAGTAGGCCATATGAACCTCGGGGCCGGCCGGGTGGTCTACCAGAGCCTGACCCGTATCGACAAGGATATGGAAGACGGCACTTTTTCCGAGAACCCGGTACTCTGCGCGGCCATCGACAAAGCCGTGCGGCAGGAACGGGCGGTTCATATTCTGGGGCTGCTATCCCCCGGCGGCGTACACAGCCACGAAGATCACATGCTTGCGGCAGTGGAACTGGCAGCTGCCAGGGGCGCCAGGACCGTTTACCTCCACGCCTTCCTCGACGGCCGGGATACCCCCCCTCGCAGTGCCAAGGCCTCCCTCAAAAAGGCCGCGGCCAGGTTCGAGCAGCTGGGCGTTGGCCGGGTCGCCTCCATTGTCGGGCGCTACTTTGCCATGGACCGGGATAACCGCTGGGACAGGGTCGAGTCAGCCTACAACCTGCTTACCCTGGGCGATGCAGAATACAGCGCCGAAGATCCTGTTTCCGGCCTGGAGCAAGCCTATGAGCGGGGCGAGAATGATGAATTTGTCCAACCTACCCGTATTCAGGCCAGCAATCAGCCAGATGCCTTCGTGGACGATGGCGATGCCGTCATTTTCATGAATTTCCGCGCTGACCGGGCCCGGGAAATGACCCGTGCCTTTGTCGAGCGCGACTTTTCCAGCTTCAGCCGCAAGCGCCACCCGGCCATTGCCGATTTCGTGATGCTGACCGAATACGCAGCAGATATCGATACCGCCTGCGCCTACCCTCCAGAGCAGCTCTCCAACGGCCTGGGGGAATACATGGCCCAGCATGGCAAGACCCAGCTGCGCATCGCTGAAACCGAGAAGTACGCCCATGTAACCTTCTTCTTCAATGGCGGCATGGAAACGGCCTTCGAAGGCGAGGATCGCATTCTGATTCCGTCTCCCGACGTGGCGACCTATGATCTGCAACCCGAAATGAGCGCGCCGGAAGTTACAGACAAACTGGTGGAGGCCATCAAGAGCGGCAAGTATGACCTGGTGGTCTGCAACTACGCGAACGGCGACATGGTCGGACACACCGGCAAAATGGATGCGGCCATCAAGGCGGCTGAATGTATCGACGCCTGCCTGACACGCATCACTGAAGCTCTCAACGAGGTGGGCGGCCAGGCCCTCATTACCGCTGACCATGGTAACTGCGAGCAGATGGAAGACCCCGAATCAGGCCAGGTCCATACCGCCCATACCCTCGGGCCGGTGCCGCTGGTCTATGTTGGGCCACGCCAGCTGGCCCTGTCTGGCGACGGCAGCCTGAGCGATGTGGCACCGACCCTGCTGGACCTTATGGGACTGACCCAGCCTTCTGATATGACGGGCCACAGTCTGGCAAAGGATGCGTGAAGCGGCCGGCCTCCGGGCCGGGCAGCTCCAGTGTCTCTGATTATGCCCATCCTATTTTCCCGGCGAGCTCTCTTCTGGATTCGACAGGTGGGTCTTACCACTGCACTGCTCATTGCGGTCGGGGTCGGCACCACTACCCTGGCCTACAGCCAGGACCAGGAAGTCACGCCCGCCCAACTGAAAGAGCTGAAGTCGAAAATAGGTCGCATTGATCAGTGGCTGCGCAAGGCCGAACAGGACCGCAGCACCCTGGAGCAATCTCTGGCCAATGCCGACCAGGCCATCAACCGGCTGACCAGAGAACGCCGGGACCTCCAGGCCAGAGCCCAGGAGCAGACTCAACGGCTGGCTGAACTGAAGAAACGGGAAGCCGAGCTTACCCGGACCCTGGATCGCCAGCGGGAAAGTCTCAGACAGCAGATCCGGGAAGCCTGGATGGCCGGCGACGCCCCGGCCATCAAGATTCTGCTCAACGAGATGGACCCGCAAAAGATCTCGCGCACCATGACCTACTACGAATACCTCAGCCAGGACACCCTCAAGCGTCTGCAGGCCTTCCACGCCAACCTGAATGAACTGCAGCAGACCCAGGCCGCGACCATTGAATCCCAGACCAAGCTCACCGAACTGGAAAGCGGACTTGCCGAGCGACAGCAGGAGCTGCGTAACCAGAAGCGCAAGCGCACGGAAACCCTGACGGCCCTGAAGGCACGCATCCAGGATCGCCAGTCAGAGCGTGAATCCCTGAATGCGGACCGGGAAAGGCTGGAGCAGCTGCTTCGGGAAGTCGAGGAGGCTATTGCGGCCATTCCCTCACCCAACGAATCCAAACCGTTCAAGGCCTTGCAAGCTAAACTTCCCTGGCCCGCCCGTGGTAAGGTGGCCCGAAGCTATGGCGAGAGCGTGGCCCAGGGCAAGCTCCGACACAATGGCATGCTGATCACCACAGATCGCGAAACCGATGTCGCGGCCGTGCACTACGGTCGGGTTGTGTTCGCCAACTGGCTGCGCGGGTTCGGCTTGATGACTATCATAGACCACGGGGATGGCTACCTGACTCTGTATGGTCACAACAGCAGCCTGATGAAGAGCCCGGGGGACTGGGTCTCGGCAGGCGAAACCATCGCAGTGAGCGGGCAGTCTGGCGGAACCAATGAGCCTTCTGTGTATTTCGAGCTTCGCTATAAAGGCAAGCCCCAGAATCCGAAAACCTGGCTGCGTAGCCAGTAAAGACGTGCTTAGAGCTGACAAACGACAGATGGGTCGCCATACTGTCGGGGGCAGTCGCCTGACCTACGGGCTGGTATCGGTGATACCGGGTGTTAGGGGTGGTATGGGGTGATATGGGGCGACGCAGCATCAGATGACCAACAACAGGACACGTGAATGAGACGGGCCAGAAGTAATCGCCACTCCGTACTAACCGTTGCGCTCGCGGGCGCCTTCTGCCTGAGCACTCTGCCGGGCCTTACTCATGCCCAGGAAGATGGCGGCGCCTCGCCGGATGAGACCGGGGAGGTCCTGGAGGCTATTTCCGAAGGTCGCAAGGTGGAGATTCGCCTGCCTGACCCGGAAAAGCAGCTGCCCCTGGATGAGCTGCGCAAGTTCACGGAAGTATTCAGCCGTATAAAGGCTGCGTATGTGGAGGAGGTGGACGACCAGACCCTGCTGGAGAATGCCATCAAGGGCATGCTGGGCGGTCTTGATCCCCACTCTGCCTATCTCGAACCCAAAGCCTACGAAGAGCTTGAAGAAAGCACCAGCGGTGAGTTCGGTGGCCTGGGCATCGAAGTCGGCATGGAAGATGGATTCATCAAGGTCATAGCGCCTATCCACGACACCCCGGCCGAACAAGCCGGCGTCCAGGCCGGCGATCTGATCATCAAACTTGGCGACCAGCCAGTCAAAGGCATGAGCCTGGAAGAGGCCATCGGCCTGATGCGCGGCAAGCCTGGCACCACCCTTACCCTGACCATCCTGCGTGAAGACAGTAATGCCCCTATCGAAATCGAGGTTGAGCGGGCGGTCATCAAGGTCACCAGTATCAAGTCCCGGTTGATTGAGAACGGTTATGGCTATGTCCGCCTGACCCAGTTCCAGTCCGAAACCGGCAGCCAGTTCATCAATGCCATTGAGAAGCTCAAGAGTGATAATGAAGGCCAGCTCGACGGTCTGGTTATCGATTTGCGGAATAACCCGGGAGGCATCCTCCAGGCGGCCGTCGAAGCTGCAGATGCCCTGCTGGACGAGGGACTGATTGTATACACCGAGGGGCGCATCCAGAGTTCGCGGTTGCGTTTCAGTGCCCAGCCAGGGGACATTGCCAGTGGTACGCCGATTGTTGTCCTGATTAATGGCGGCTCTGCCTCAGCCTCGGAAATTCTTGCCGGAGCACTGCAGGACCATGGCCGTGCGGTGCTCATGGGAACCGAGACGTTCGGCAAAGGCTCAGTCCAGACGGTTATCCCGCTTGATGCCACCCATGCCATCAAGATGACCACCGCCAGGTATTATACACCGGAGGGACGCTCCATTCAGGCCAAGGGCATCAAACCGGACATCGAGGTGAAACCGGCCCGACTGACTGAACTTGAAAGCGGCCCCATGTTTTCTGAGGCTGACCTGAGCGGACACCTGCTCAACGGTGATCAGCCCGAGACGAGGCCCAAACCAGGCAGTGAGGCGGAAAAAGAAGCGGCCGCACAGAATGACCAGGCAGCCCGCGATTACCAGCTACGTTCCGCACTCAATCTGTTGAAGGGCATGCAGATACTTGGCCATAAAAAGCCCAGAGACGAATGACCGCATGCGCTGTCTGCTAGCGATTATTCCCGCTTTGCTGGCGCTCTGCCTGGCACCCATGGTGCCAGCAGAGCCTCAGTCGACGCCAGTGACCAGCCCCGGCCAAACCGTACCCGAGCCCGATCTGCCACCAACCATTGCAATCATTATTGATGATGTGGGCCATGACCTGGTCCAGGGCAGCCGACTGGTAGCGCTTGAGCAACCCATTACCCTGGCCTTCCTGCCCTACCGTCGATATACCGTGGTGCTGGCTGAGGAAGCCCATCAAAGCCGCAAGGAAGTCATGCTCCACGCGCCCATGGCCAATACCCGGAATTTCGGACTGGGGGCCGGCGGACTGGAAAGTAACATGGACCAGATGACCACGGTTAATACCCTGAGGCGGGCACTGAGTTCGGTGCCCCATGTGCGAGGGGTCAATAATCACATGGGCAGCCAGCTGACCCAGATGCAAGCCAACATGGACTGGATAATGGCTGAGCTGGGGCGTTACCCCGTGTACTTTGTCGACAGCCGAACCATAGCGTCGACCGTCGCCGGCAGGACCGCAGCCGAACACAGGGTGCCTACCCTTGACCGTGATGTGTTCCTGGACCACGAGCAAACCGAAGAGTACGTGGATGCCCAGTTCAAACTACTGATTGAGAGAGCCCGCCAGAATGGCACGGCCATCGGCATTGGTCATCCCCACAGGGTAACGGTGGACTACCTGGAGAAGCATCTACCGACGCTGGACGAGCAGGGTATCGCCATCGCGACAGTGAGCGGGTTGTGGGCAATGCGGAATGACAACCGACAGATGTTTGCCGAGGGCGAGAAGGCACCCATTTCGCCAGCCCTGGCGACGATCCGGGAACTGACCGAAGCCCGGGAATAAGCTATCGCCAGCGCCGCTGGCGAACCGGTAATTGCCTGGCTAATCCCTGACTTCGATACCCTGCGCCTTCATAAACGCTTTGGCTTCAGGAATCGTGTGCTGGCCGAAATGGAAAATGGACGCGGCCAGAACCGCATCCGCTCCGCCCTGGGTGACGCCATCCGCCAGGTGCTGGAGCTCACCAACGCCACCGGACGCGATCACCGGCACAGACACAGCATCACTGACGGCCCGGGTCAGGCCCAGATCAAACCCAACCTTGGTGCCGTCCCTATCCATGCTGGTCAGAAGCAGCTCCCCTGCGCCCATTTCGGTCATTTTCCTGGCCCAGTCTACGGCATCCAGACCGGTGGGCTTGCGGCCACCATGAGTGAAGATTTCCCAGCGCGGTTCTTCGCCTTCTCCACTTACCCGCTTGGCATCAATGGCCACGACGATGCACTGACTGCCAAAACGTTCGGCCGCTTCCCGGACAAACTCCGGATTGAACACGGCCGCGGTATTGATACTGACCTTGTCGGCACCGGCATTGAGCAGTTTGCGGATATCATCCACCGTGCGCACGCCTCCGCCCACAGTCAGCGGAATGAATACCTCGCTGGCCATGCGCTCGACAGTCTCGTAGGTGGTGTCGCGGCTTTCGTGGCTGGCGGTAATATCCAGGAACGTGATCTCGTCGGCGCCCTGCTCATTGTATTTGCGGGCAACTTCCACCGGGTCGCCGGCATCGCGAATGTCCACGAAATTGACACCCTTGACGACCCTGCCCTTGTCCACATCAAGACAGGGAATGATTCGCTTGGCCAAGGCCATACTCAGTGCCCCTTCTGGATAAAGCTGTCACACCAGGCCTGGGCTTCTGCCACGTCCAGGGTGCCTTCATAGATGGCACGCCCGGTAATCGCGCCCAAGATGCCCTGGCTCGACACTTCAGCAAGCTTCATAAGGTCATCCATGTTGGTCACACCGCCCGAGGCGATGACCGGAATGCCACTGGCCTTTGCCAGGGCTGCCGTGGCCTCCACGTTAACACCCTGCATCATGCCGTCGCGGCTGATATCGGTGTAGACAATGGCTTCCACACCGTCATCGGCAAACCGGCGGGCAAGATCTGTTGCCATGACCTCAGACACTTCGGCCCAGCCGTCTGTGGCTACGCGGCCGTCTTTGGCATCCAGCCCGACAATGATGTGGCCCGGGAACAGGCGGCACATTTCTGTTACGAACTCAGGCTCTTTGACCGCCTTGGTGCCGATAATGACCCACTGGACCCCCGCACGCAGGTAGGCCTCGATGGTTTCGGCGGAACGAATGCCGCCACCGATCTGGATGGGCAGGTCGGGAAAGCGCCGGGCAATGGCGTTGACGATCTCACCATTGACCGGTTCGCCGGCAAAGGCCCCGTTCAGATCCACAAGATGCAGACGGCGGGCGCCCGCGTCGACCCAGCGGGCCGCTACTTCCACAGGGTCATCGGAGAATACCGTTGAGTCTTCCATGCGCCCCTGGCGCAGACGGACACACTTGCCGTCTTTCAGATCAATAGCAGGGATAATCAACATGAGCGTTACGCCCCCTTATCGGTAAATCCGGCGCTCAGACACCTGACCACTGGGTGAAGTTTTTCAGCAGTTGCAGACCCGCCCGGTGGCTTTTCTCCGGGTGAAACTGAACCGCAAAGATATTGTCCCGGGCAACAGCCGCGGCCACGTCAACGCCGTAGCGGGTGCGGCCTGCCATGTCCGGGTTGTTCTCGGCTTCGGCGTAATAGCTGTGCACGAAATAGAACCGCTCACCGTCGGGAATCTCGTGCCAGAGCGGGTGCTCCACGGTCTGATGCACTTCATTCCAGCCCATGTGGGGTACCTTCAGGCGGGTCTCGCCCTCATGCAGGTCGGTGCCAAAGAAACGGACCTCCGACGGAAACAGATTGATGCAGTCCACCCAGCCGTTTTCCTGGCTTCGGGACATCAGTGCCTGCATGCCCACACAAATTCCCAACAGGGGACGGTCCCGGGACACCTCCCGCACCAGGTCATCCACCTTCAGGCGACGTATTTCCGCCATGCAGTCCCGGATGGCGCCCACGCCGGGCAGGACCACCCTGTCGGCGCTGCGGATTTCCTCAGGGTCCGAGGTGACCAGCGCGCGGGCGTTCGGGGCTACATGCTCAATAGCTTTGCTGACGGAATGCAGGTTACCCATGCCGTAATCAATGATGGCAATGGTTTTCATATCAGGAAAGACTCCGGAATGAGTTCAACGGATGCTTGGTGTCCCAGTTCTGACGACCCCGTTAGTCCGCAAAACCCTGCCTGAAAGGCCGGCTAACGGGGGCGATCGTTCAGACCCTAAAGGGAACCCTTGGTCGAGGCGATGATCCCTTCCATGCGGTCATCCGGCTCGATGGCCATGCGCAACGCCCGACCGAACGCCTTGAACACGGTCTCGATCTGGTGGTGGGTATTCTTGCCCTTCAGGTTATCGATGTGCAGTGTCACCATGGAGTGATTCACAAAGCCGTGGAAAAACTCACCGAACAGATCCACGTCAAAGCCACCCACGGAGCCCCGGGTGTAGGGCACGTCCATAGCGAGGCCGGGCCGGCCGGACAGGTCGATGACGACCCGCGACAGGGCTTCATCCAGGGGGACATAGGCATGGCCATAACGCCGAATGCCTTTTTTATCGCCTACCGCCTGCTTGAACGCCTGGCCCAGGGTGATGCCGATATCTTCCACGGTGTGGTGATCATCAATGTGCAGGTCGCCCTTGGCAACGATGTCCAGATCTACCAGGCCGTGACGGGCTATCTGATCCATCATGTGGTCAAGGAAGGGGACGCCGGTTTCAAAGCGGGACTGTCCGGTTCCGTCAAGGTTGATCTCGACGGTAATCTGCGTTTCCAGGGTATTACGTTCTACCCGAGCCTTGCGTTCGGCCATGGGGTCTCCAGAGTCATTGAATGCGGCATTAGCCGGAAGACGGATGTGGCAGGATTATACCTGTTCTGCTGCCTTTCGTCCTGTTCTGTTGCCGCTCTCTTGCGGGGCGCCGGCCAGGTGCCGGCCGGTGTCCCGCAAACCCATTCCCTGATTTAGAACGCTTTTTTCAGGTTTGCCATATAGGTGTCAACCAGACTGTTGAACTCGTGCTTGATCACCGGGCTGATGGCAAGCTTGAGCAGACTTGGCAGCGGCAGGGTCAGCTCGGCCTTGGTCTGGAACTTGGCGTGGGTGGTCTTGTCACCTTTGGCTGTCAGCTTCCAGGAACCCTGAACCACACCATTGCCTTCGCCTTTTACCGGATCCCAGGTGATCTTGCCGGCTTCACGGTCCGCCCTATACTTGCTTGCGTAAACAGACTGGATGGAGTGCTTGTCTACCCCGATCTTTTCCATCTCCCAGCGATAGACATTGTCGCCGAGATCCACCAGCTTGTGGACTTTGGGGAAGTGGGAAGCTGAGCGGGGAATATCCGCCAGCAGATCAAACACCTCATCATAGGAACCGGGGATATCGATTTCCCGGTTAAGTTCGATGGACACAGTGATAGCCACGCGGTACTCCTCTTGTTTTTAATCTCGGCCAATGGCCGTATTCTGGCTGAACACTAACGCAATGTCATATAGGATCAACTTTAATTTCGCAGTGTCTGCGGTATCCTGATTGAAACCCGGGCTCAAGCTGAGGCCTCCTCTGGAAAGGATTTTCACAACATGAAAGCTGTCCGATACATCGTACTGGCTCTGATCGGCCTTATAGTTCTGGCCGTGGTGGCAGTGGGCGTTGCGTTCCTTGTGATTGACCCCAACACCTACAAGCCCCAGATCGAAAAGGTGGTGGAGGACAAGACCAACCTTGACCTCGTGCTGGGCGGCGATATCGGCTGGTCGCTGATTCCCCTGGGCCTTGAACTGAACGACGTGGAGGCGACCCTCGAAGGTGAACCCCTGGTCAGCCTCGACCAGCTTGTGGCCGAAGTGGATTTCTGGTCGCTGATCGCCATGTCACCCCGGGTCAACTCTTTCGTTCTTGACGGTCTCGATGCGCGCCTTACTGTGGCAGAAGACGGCACCGGCAACTGGACCCGCATCATGCCCGAGGGTGAAACCGCCCCGGAAGCTGAAGCAGACCCAGCCCAGACTACGGAAGAGGAAGAAGGCCAGGCGCCGCTGGATTTCAATATCGAAGAAGTCCGGGTCAGCAACGCCCAGGTGCACTATGACGATCGCAGCACCGGCCAGTCCGTAACCCTGGAAGACTTCTCCCTCACAGCCAGCCAGATCGCCTTGGGCCAGAATTTCCCACTGGATCTCGGCTTCCGGGTAGCCCTCGGCGAACCTGAGCTCGATGTGATCGGTAACATCAGTGCCCGGTTGTCAGCCAATGAAGCTCTGGACAACTTTACCGTTTCGGACCTGGACAGCAGCTTTGACCTCAGTGGCGAAACGTTTGGCGACAAGACGGTCAACGCCGGAATCACCGGCAGCATGTCCGCCAATCTGGCTGACGAAACCGCAACCATCAGTGACCTAAGGGCCTCCCTTGCCGACCTGGAACTCACCACCGAACTTGAGGTGAACGGGTTCGGCGATCAGGCGCAACTTGACGGCACGGTCAACGTGGCGGAGTTCTCCCTAAGAAAGCTGCTATCGGACCTGGGTCAGCCAGCTATCGAAACCGAAGATGAAGACGTGCTCAAAGCGCTGGCCTTCAGCACCACTATTGGCGGGCCGGCTGGCAAAGTCGAGCTCAGCGACCTGTCGATGAAAATAGATGACACTGACTTCACCGGCAGCGCCAGCTACAGCGTGGCGAACAGTGCCATTGGGCTGGACCTTCAGGGCACCCAATTCAATGCTGACCGCTACTTGCCCCCTGAGAGTGACGAGCCGGCTGCCGAGAGCGAGGCGGAAGAAGCCCCTGCCAACACAGCTGAAACCGACCTGCTGCCCCTTGAAACCCTGCGCACCCTGGTGCTCGACATCAACCTTGGGCTGGAACAGCTGATCGTCAGCGATCTCACGATCAACGAAATCGCTTCGGTCATCACCGCAAAGGACGGGCTGCTGAAGCTGAACGAATTCAGCGGCAAGCTCTATTACGGTGATTTCAACGCCAACGCCACTGTGGATGCCCGCTCCGATAATCCGGAATGGACCATTGGCAGCAAGGTAAACAGTGTCCAGATCCTACCCCTGCTCGACGACCTTGCGGATCTCAACCTGATTTCCGGCGGCGCCAACCTCAACATTGACGTGGACACCCGGGGCAACCGCGTTTCCGTATTGCGTGAAAACGCCAAGGGTGAGATCAACTTCAATCTGGCAGAGGGTGAATTCACCCGAATGAACATGACCCGCATGGCATGCCAGGGCATCGCCCTCGTTAATGGTGAGACCCTGACCAACTCAGGCTGGGGCGAGACGACCCCTTTCAACGATATGAAAGGGACCCTGCAGATCGACGGCAACATGCTCAACAACACCAACCTGGTCGCGGCCCTCGCCGGCATGGAGTTGAGCGGTGATGGTACCGTCAACCTGGCGACCGACATGATGGACTACGAGATCGGCCTGCGGGTGGTGGGCGAGATACACAGGGACGAAGCCTGTCGGGTAACCGAATATGTTGAAGGCGCCGTGATTCCCCTGGAATGCCGTGGCAACTTCGCAGAAGACCCCGCCGGCCTGTGCTCTTTCGACGGCTCCCGCTTCCGCGACACGCTCAAAGACATGGCCGCCAAGGCGGCAAAAGGCAAAGCCCGTGAGGAAGTGGACAAGGCAGTGGACGAAAAGCTTGGCAAAGAGCTGGACAAGCGCCTCGAAGGCAAGGATGCAGAAAAAGTGAAAGACGCCATCAAGGGCCTCTTCAACTAGTGTCCGACCGGTTCGCTGAACGGCTGCTGTGCTGGTACGACCGCCACGGCAGGAAGTCCCTGCCCTGGCACGAGGACCGTACGCCTTACAGAGTATGGGTCTCTGAAATCATGCTTCAGCAGACCCAGGTGGCCACAGTCATCCCTTACTACCATGCGTTCATGGCTCGCTTCCCAAGCGTAGAAGCCCTGGCTGAAGCACCAGTAGACGACGTACTGAGTCACTGGTCCGGCCTCGGCTACTATGCCCGCGCCCGGAACCTGCAAAAAGCCGCGCAACAGGTGGTTGAGAACCACAAGGGTAAATTTCCCCAGGTCCAGGAACAGCTTGAGGCCCTGCCCGGCATCGGCCGGTCCACCGCTGCTGCGATTCTTGCCCAGGCCTTCCAGATCCACGCCACTATCCTTGATGGCAACGTCAAGCGTGTGCTGGCCCGATATCACGCCGTGCCCGGCTGGCCCGGCCAGACCCGGGTTCTGAATCAGCTCTGGGCCTGCGCCGAGCAGCATACACCCCATGAGAGGATTCGGGACTACACCCAGGCCATTATGGATCTGGGGGCAATGGTCTGCACACGCAGCCGGCCAGACTGCGCCGGCTGCCCGCTCAACCAGGGATGCCAGGCCTATGCCCGCGGTGAAATGAGCCAGTACCCGGCTTCAAAACCCAAAAAAGCCAAGCCCGAGAAGACCACCTGGATGGTAATACTGGAAGACAGCAATGGCCGCATCCTGCTCCAGAAACGCCCACCCAGCGGTATCTGGGGCGGCCTCTGGAGTCTTCCGGAACTGGACCCGGCCTATGGCCCCGATGAGCTGGCCGAAGCCTGCCAACAACACCTGGGCCTGGACTGCCACGAGGCAACGCCGATCAGTGGATTTCGCCATACTTTCAGCCACTACCACCTGCACATACAGCCTGCGTCCCTGTCGGTTCGTGGCGCCACCTCAATAGCCGACGACGACAGTCACCGCTGGGTCTACCGGGACGAGGCCATGACTCTGGGCCTGCCCGCGCCCATACGGACCCTGCTCGGCAACCCGGAACAGCCCGCCCTGCTCTGATCTGTTATCATGCCGGCAGCCAGCACACTTCTACCAAGCCAGGAGACCCCATGAGCCGAACCGTTCTCTGCCGCAAATACAACGAAGAGCTTGAAGGCCTCGAGTTTCCTCCCATGCCCGGCAAGAAGGGCCAGGAAATCTATGAATCCATCTCCAGGAAGGCCTGGGACGCATGGCAGAAAGAGCAGACCATGCTCATCAATGAAAAGCATCTGAACATGATGGACCCCTTCGCCCGGAAGTACCTGCAGGCCCAGATGGACCACTTCCTGAACAACGAACCGTTCGACAGTGCCGAGGGCTACGTACCGCCGGAGAAATGAAGCTGTAGACGCAAGGCTTCCGCGAGTATTTTTCTGCAATATCAACCTTGACTCGTGAAACCGAAACCGGTTTAATAGCGCCCCGTTGCAGTACGACCGCAACGCGCCCGGATAGCTCAGTTGGTAGAGCAGAGGATTGAAAATCCTCGTGTCGGTGGTTCGATTCCGCCTCCGGGCACCATTATTTAACGATGAAGCCCGCCCTGTGCGGGCTTTGTTGTTTTCAGTCCTGGCATATCACCTAAGCCACCGTCCGGCTTACCTTTCCCTGCGCAATCCTTTCATCCCCATTGGGCCGCTGAGCCACGACATGGCCGATGACCTTGTGGCTGGCAGAGGCTAAAGCTAAGCTTTTTAGTCAACGAACTCACTCAGGAAGAACCAGGTATGCAGGAAGCACACTTCAAGGCCATTCGGGACAGTTTCTGGTTCCTTCCGGCTGTCTATAACATTTTCGCTATTATGCTTGCGGTTGCAACGGTTGTAGTGGACTACCAGATGACCCCGGAGAGCTCGCTCTTCGGCATCGCTCCGCTTTCATTGGGCCGCACTACCGACCTGGTGAGCTCGCTGGCTGCGGGGATACTCACCATGACTACAATCACCTTCTCCGCTATCCTCATTGTGCTGACGACCTACTCATCCCAGTTCTCCCCCCGGGTACTGCAGGATTTCATCTCGAATCGGCCTACCCAGCATGTTCTGGCGCTTTTCAGCGGCGGATTCGCCTACTGTACGTCCGCCATGCTGATTGTCAGCGAAGAGAGTACCTATCGACTTCTCGCAACCCCCATTCTGGCCGTCCTGTGGGCCTTGGCAGCTATTGCTGCCTTTGTTTTTCTACTCCATCACACCACAAACTGGCTCAGGGTTAACAACCTGATCGGTTTCATTACTGAAGAGACGAAAGAAACGATTGAGCGCATGCTGCAACGGGGCATCAACAAAATGCGCCAGCGCGTGGGTAGCGATGACCCCCACTGGAGGAAGCAGGGAACTGTCATCAGGTCACCAATGTCGGGGTACGTGGTCACCATTTCCCTCGACAAGCTCATCCAGAAAGCAAAATCGGACGATCTGGTGGTACGTCTAGAAGTCGGTGTAGGCAATTTCATTCTCGAAGATCTGCCCCTTATGACACTGCTCGGGGGCAACGCGGAGTCATCAGAACTGGAGAGCTATGCCAAGCTGGTTCGTGTCGATAACGAACCCAAAAGCTGGCAGGACATAGGATTTGGCATGCGCAAGGTTGCCGAGATTGGCGTGAGAGCGATTTCTCCGGGTATCAACGACCCCTATACCGCTGCCACGTCGATCCACCACATGGCTCTGCTGCTGGTTAAACTCTCTGATTTCAGTGCTGATCGGAACGGGTTTTTTGATCAGCAGGAGTTGCGATTACTTTCTCGGGAGCCAGGGTTCAAGCACTACCTGTTGGGCGCATTCCAGGAACTGAGACGTTACGGGACAGAAGACAACACCACTCAGGTCGCGATTCTTGATGCCCTGGGCTGGATTGCCCGCCTGGTGGATGAGCAATGGCGCGATTTGCTTTGGGACTTTGGCGCCAATACCTATCGCCTGGCCATCAGCAGTCTCGATTTACAGGAAGCTGAGTACGAACGTCTTCAGTTGCCGCTGGAAGAATTGGCCTCGGCCACAGATAAACGCAAGGAGTACAATGAGCTCCTGAATGCCGTCTAGAGCAACGGCCTGGGGCCTTGATCACAACCCTTTCTCAACCTGGACCGGCTTGCCATACGTTCTGTTTTTATCCAGTCTATAGCTGTACTTTAAATACTCTACTGCCCGATAACCTGACTCAACACGGCTGTTAGTCAGCCCCCAGGCAGCACTGAAAGAAGTTTCAGCCAGCAGACGTGGGCTGCCAGGACGTCTGCTTTACAGGGAGGTTTAAGCTTCATGTCGGAAGACAAATCGGATCAGCAGCGTACCCCATGGCATTCACTTTCGGCTGACGATGCCCTTGAGAAGCTCAATAGCTCGGACCAAGGCCTGAGCGACAAACAGGCGGCGGACCTGTTGAAGGAGCATGGCCCCAACGAATTGCAGGCCGAGGAAGGCAGACCCTGGTGGCTGCGCCTGCTGGACCAGTTCAATAACGTTCTCATCATCATCCTCCTGATCGCCGGTGTAACTGCGGGGGCCATGGGTCGCTGGGTGGACGCCGGCGCGATCTTTGCGGTGGTTATCATCAATGCTGCCATCGGGTTCTTCCAGGAGGCCAAGGCGGAGAAGGCCCTGCAGAGCATCAAGGGCATGCTGTCGCCGGAAGCCACCGTCAAGCGCGACGGCAAGAAGCAGACGGTGCCGGCTGAAGACCTGGTACCGGGTGACATTGTTCTGCTGGAAAGCGGCGACCGGGTTCCCGCCGACATTCGGCTGTTGTCTGCCAAGCAGTTTCGTACTGAAGAAGCACCTTTAACGGGCGAGTCGGAACCAGTCGACAAGAGTACGGATCCGGTGGAGGAAGATGCCGATCTGGGGGATCGGACGAGCATGGCCTTTGCCAGCACGCTGTGTGTTCATGGTTCCTGCGAAGGCCTGGTGGTTGCAACGGCGATGGACACCGAGATCGGCCATATTTCCGAGATGATCGAGAACGTCGAGCAGATGCAGGCACCGCTGCAGAAGCAACTGGACCATTTCGGCAAGGTACTGGCAGCCGGCATCCTTGCTGTTGCTGCCGCCATGGGTGCTTTTGGTGTGCTGGTTCACGGCCGCGGCCTGGAAGACATGTTCATGGCTGGGGTCGGGCTTGCGGTGGCGGCCATTCCCCAGGGCTTGCCAGCCATTGTTACGGTAACCCTGGCCCTGGGTGTTCAGGCCATGGCCAAGCGCAACGCCATTGTCCGCCAGCTTGCGGCCGTGGAGACTCTCGGCTCGGTATCCACCATCTTCACCGATAAAACAGGCACACTCACCCGCAATGAAATGACCGTCAGCGCCATCGCCATGGCAGGCCTGAATGTGGAAGTGAGTGGCACGGGATTTGATCCTGAGGGCGAGCTGACACGGGATGACAAGGACGACGACAGCTCAGACCCTACCGATTCTGAAGCTCTGCAACGATTCCTTGTTGCCGGGGTCCTCTGCAATGATTCCCAGCTGAAGGAAGAGGACGGCGCCTGGACCGTAGAGGGTGACCCGACCGAGGGTGCCCTTCTAGTGTTGGCTGACAAAGCCGGAGAGGGTTCAGACGATATCCGCGAAAGCTACCGGCGGGTTGACGTCATACCTTTTGAATCCGAGCGCAAATACATGGCCACCCTGGATGAGCCCAAAAACGATGGCGACCGGGTTGTGCACCTGAAAGGCGCCCCCGATGTCTTGCTCGACATGTGTGACAAGGCCGACAGCGACGATGGCGAGCAGGACATCGACAAAGACTACTGGAACAGCCGCATCGAAGAGCTGTCTTCCCGCGGCTTGCGAGTGCTGGCGCTTGCCCGCCGCGCCGCCGGGCAAGGTGACACCCTGGACGAGAACGAGGTGGAACAGGGCTTGGTGCTGTTGGGGCTGGTGGGCATGCTGGACCCTGCCCGGGAAAGTGCCGTGGACTCTGTCAAAGAATGTCTCGATGCCGGTATACAGGTGAAGATGGTTACCGGTGACCACGCCCTCACCGCCAAGGCTATTGGTGACCAGATGGGGTTGGGTGAAGGCGGCGAAGCCATGACCGGCCAGGATATTGAGGACACCTCGGACGAGGACCTTCGGGACCGTGTCATGGAGGTCAACGTCTTCGCCAGGGCCGCCCCCGAGCACAAGCTCAGGCTGGTGGAAGCGATCCAGTCCAGGGACCAGGTCTGTGCCATGACGGGGGATGGTGTCAACGATGCGCCGGCCCTCAAGCGCGCCGACATCGGCGTCGCCATGGGCATCCAGGGCAGCGAGGCATCCAAGGAAGCCGCCGAGATGGTGCTGGCGGATGACAACTTTGCCTCCATCGTGAACGCAGTGGAAGAAGGCCGGCGGATTTACGACAATATCCGTAAAACCATCACCTTTCTGCTGCCAACCAATGGTGCTGAGAGCCTCGCGATTCTCATTGCGGTTCTGGGCGGCACCCTGCTGCCCATAACGCCGGTTCAGATTCTCTGGGTAAACATGGTAACGGCAGTCACCCTGGGCCTGTCTCTGGCATTCGAACCCGCAGAGGATGACATCATGCGGCGTCCACCACGAGATCCCCACGAACCCATTCTCAACCTGTTCCTGCTATGGCGGGTGGTCTTTGTGGCCGTGCTGCTGGTGGCTCCGGTCTATGGCCTGTTCATGTGGCTGCAGGCCCAGGGTGCGTCCGAGGAGCTTTCGCGCTCCGCTGCGGTCAACATGTTGGTGGTGGGGGAAATTGTCTACTTGCTGAATACCCGTCGCTCCCTGACCAACGCACTTTCCTTCAAGGGCCTGTTTGGTAGCCGGCTGGTATTGATGGCGATCGGCCTGGTGGTTGTCCTGCAACTGGCCTGGACCTATCTCGGCCCCATGCAGTATCTGTTCGAGAGCGCTTCGCTCACCCTCACCCACTGGGGACTCATCTGGGCCGCAGGCATAACCATTTTCCTGCTGATCGAGCTGGAAAAGTTATTCTGGCGACGCAAGCAAAGCCATGACTGAAACGCCCTGACTGAATCGGCCCGCGCCCGTGAAACGGCATGGGCCAGTCGGGACCCTCGTTCAGGGCGTGGTGCACCACAAGGTGGCCATCAAAAGAGATCGCGGGTATATTCATCCTATGATTGGTTGATTGGATATCTGCTATGGCATTGGACAAGCTAACCCGGGGCTCACTGGTGGAGACGGCTATCACCAAACTACAGGGAGAAATCGAGGCCGGCCGCTGGGCGGTGGGCGACCGTCTGCCGGTGGAGGCAGCGCTGGCGGAGAGTCTTGGCGTCAGCCGTAATACCGTAAGGGAAGCGGTGCGGGTACTCGCCCATGGCGGCATGCTGGAAACCCGTCAGGGCGACGGCACTTACGTGAGGGCTAACCGTGACGCCGGCGAGATGTTCCGGCGCCTGCGCCGCACCGCCATCCAGGACCAGCTCGAGGTCCGGCTGATGCTGGAATCTGAAGCCGCCCGGTTCGCGGCCCAACGACGGGACGCCCGCCAGCTTGAAACCATGAGGCAGGCCCTGGCGGCCCGTGGCACCGCAGCCGACCTGGACACCAAAGTTCACTGGGACCAGCGTTTTCATCACGCGGTGATCGAGGCCTCCGGCAACCAGGCCCTGCTCGAGCTCTACAATTATTTTGCCGACAGCGTCCGGGAGACCATCAGGCGAACCGAGCAGGACCAGAACCTGCCGGAACCCAGCCAGGCTGATCACGAAGCGCTGCTGGCGGCCATAGAGCATCAGGACGCCAATGCGGCGCAACACCTCAGCCGGCAGCTGTTATTGCCCAGCCTGAAAGCCCTTGAGGAGGCCGCCGATGCGCCTGCCCGTTAATCTGTTCACTGTGCTGATGATTGCAGCCATCGTCATCGCCACCCTGGCGCCGGTGACTGGTCAGGCGGCCGAAGGCCTCAGTACGGTCAGCACGCTGGCGGTGGCACTGCTGTTTTTCTTCCATGGTGCGGTACTTTCCCGCAAGCAGATCGTCGACGGCGCCAGCCACTGGCGCCTGCACATCATTATTACGGCCATGACCTTTGTGGTCTTTCCGATACTGGTACTACCTGTCACCCTTGCCCCTACCCAGTGGATGCCGGCGGACCTGGCGCTGGGTTTTCTCTATCTGGGGGTGCTGCCCTCGGCGGTGACCTCGTCCATCGCCTTCACTGCCATGGCCCGGGGTAATGTGCCGGCGGCCATCTGCAGTGCCGCCGCGTCAAACGTCTTCGGTATGATGCTGACGCCCTTTCTGCTTCTGCTGCTGGCAAGCACCGCCGGTGGCGGTTTCAACGTCGCCGAAGCCCTGAGGGATATAGTGCTCCAGTTACTGGCACCGTTCTTTATCGGTCATGCCCTGCGGCCGCTATTGATCAGGCAAATCGACCGCTACCGGCCGCTACTGTCAAAGTACGACCAGGGCGTTATTGTGCTGATTGTCTACTCGGCATTCTCCCAGTCGGTGGCCAGTGGCCTATGGCAAAAGCTGCCTTTGGCCTCGGTGCTGCTGACCATTGCCCTGTGCTTTTTGCTGCTGTTTGTGGTGATCCTGCTGAGCCAGGTGGTGGCGCGGCGGATCGGCCTGCCGCTTGCCGATGAAGCGGCGGTGGTGTTCTGTGGTTCCAAGAAGAGTCTGGCGTCGGGACTGCCCATGGCCAAGGTGCTGTTCGCCGGTCACCCCGGCTTCGGCATGATTGTGTTGCCAATCATGTGCTACAACCAGATCCAGATTTTCGTCGGCGCTTTTCTGGCCAGATACTATGACCGTCGGATTCCGGCCGACGCCCCGGGCGAAAGCCAGCAAGGCCACTGATCCCCAGCTAAGGAGGCGAATCAGTGGCCTGGGCGCAGTTTACTCGTCGAGAAGCTCAATCCAGTGCTGGACGGGCACCTGGGCTTTGGTGCCCAGGTGAAGCTGGCAACCGATGTTGGCGGTGGCTATCCGGTCCGGCTGATCGATGGTTAATGCGGCCAGTTTGTTGCTCAGCAACTTCTGGCTCAACTCGGGCTGGGTAACCGAATAGGTGCCGGCCGAGCCGCAACACAGGTGCTTGTCCCTGGTCTGGGCCAGTTCGACCCCGGCTTTGCGCAATACCTGCTCCACCACGCCGCTCTGTTTCATCGCATGCTGAAGCGTGCAGGGGCAGTGAAAGGCGACCTTGCCGTTGTTATTGGAAGCCGGTTTGAGTTTGGCCACATCCTCCTTCAAAAGAAACTGGCCCAGGTCCTGGGTCAGATCACTGACCCGCTTGGCCTTGGCAGCGTAAACGGGGTCGTGACGCAGCAGATGGCCATAGTCCTGCACCATGGCACCGCAGCCTGAGGCGGTCATCACGATCGCTTCGGCACCCGCCTCGATAGACGGCCACCAGGCGTCGATGTTCCTGCGCATGTAGTCCAGGCCTTCGTCGTGGGCCGACAAGTGGTAGCTCACCGCACCACAGCAGCCAGCTTCTGGCGCTTCCACCAGACTGATACCAAGGCGGTCCAGAACCCGTGCCGTGGCGGCGTTGGTGTCCGGCGTTGCCGAGGGTTGCACGCAGCCCGCCAGTGCCAGCACCACACGGGGGTGGTAGCTCCTGGGCCAGGGCCCGGCCTTGCGCCTTGGCGGTACCTTGGTGCGCAGGGCGCCCGGAAGCACCGGCTGGAACGTCTGGCCAAGACGCAGCAGGAAGCCAAACAGACTCGGCCGCGGCAGCACCTTGCGCAGGCCCCAGCGTAACCATCGATCCTTGGCTGGCCGCTCCAGAACCTCTTCCATGAAACCCCTGGAAATATCCACCAGGCGGCCGTATTCGACGCCCGAGGGACAGGTGGTCTCACAGGCACGGCAGGTCAGGCAGCGGTCCAGGTGAGTCTGGGTTTTTTCCGTGATCTCGTTACCTTCCAGGAACTCCTTCATCAGGTAGATACGGCCCCTCGGGCCGTCGCGCTCGTCGTTGAGCTCCTGGTAGGTGGGACAAGTGGCGGTACAGAAGCCGCAATGTACGCAGCTGCGCAGGATGGCCTCGGCCTCCTGGCCCTCCGGGGTATTCTTGAATTGCTGAACTAGGTTGGTCTGCATGCTGTTCCTGCTGTTACATCCAGGTGTATAGACGGCCAGGGTTGAAGATGGCCTCCGGATCAAATGAACGCTTAAGGCGCTGCTGAATGGCTTTCAGGGCAGCGGGCTGGCTTTGCATGACTTCACCACTGCGGTCGCCACCTCGGAACAGGCTCACCTGTCCCCCTGCCCGGGCCGCCAGCTCCTCCATGTGGGCCAGCTCGCCATCGCCCTGGTACCAGCGCTGAGCACCGCCCCAGTCCACCAGCCAGTCACCGTCCAGGCCCGGGTTGGGTGCGGTGGAATTCACTGAAAAACGCCACAGCGGTTTGTCGTCATTGAAGAAGTCGAGCTTCTGGTCGCGCAAGCCGGCCCAGAACGCCTCGGCGTCTTCGTACTGTTCGCCCTGCCACTGGGCAGCGGTGGCGTCGACCGCCGAACGGGCCCCCGACAGCCGCAAGTAAAGTCGGTCGTCAAGCCAGCAGGCCGCGGTCAGAGGTTTGGGCTCAGCCGCGCGGGCGTTCATGTACGGGATGACTTCATCCAGGGCCATGTCCTGGACCAGGGTGACGGTGGCCGCCGGTTTCGGCATCACTTTCAGACTCACTTCAGTGATCAACCCGAGGGTGCCCAGGGCGCCAGCCTGGAGCCGGGACACGTCATAGCCCGCCACATTTTTCATGACCTGGCCGCCAAAGCGAAGATGTTCCCCACGGCCGTTGATCAGCCGCACACCCAGTACGTGATCACGCACCGAGCCCGTCCAGGGTCGGCCGGGGCCGGACTGGTTGCAGGCCAGGGTGCCACCGATGGTGGCCTGGTCACTGAAATAGGGCGGCTCGAAGGCCAGCATCTGGTTGTTCTCTGCCAAAGCGGCTTCCAGCTCCTTCAGGGGGGTGCCGGCCCTCGCTGTCATTACCAGCTCAACGGGCTGGTACTGAACAATACCGGTATGCTCGCCCACGTTCAGTTCGGTGCCCTCTACCGGGCGCCCCATAAACTGTTTACTACCGCCACCGACGATCTTCAGCGGGCGGCTTTCGTTAAGCGCCGCCAGGACTTCATCCTGAAGGCGTTGGGAAATATCGGCCATATCAGGCTTCCGCTGTCTTGGGTTCAGAAATACTGTTCGGGTTGCGTACAAGGGCCCGGTACTCCTGGCATTGTCGCAGGGTCGGTACGCCCTTGCCGGGGTTCAGGGTGCCGTTGGGGTCAAACGCTGCTTTCAGGGCATTAAACTGCTCAAGTTCCCGGTCGTCGAACTGCACAGCCATCTGGCGGATTTTCTCGACCCCTACCCCATGCTCACCGGTGATACAGCCGCCCACCTCCACACAAAGCTCGAGGATGGCACTGCCGAACGCTTCGGTGCGCTCAAACTCACCGGGTATATTGGCATCGAACAGGATCAGCGGGTGCAGATTGCCGTCGCCAGCATGGAAGACGTTGGCCACGCGCAGGTCAAAGCGCCTCGACATTTCCTGCATTTCGGTCAGCACCCGGGCCAGTTGCCCCCGGGGAATGGTGCCGTCCATGCAGTAGTAGTCCGGAGATATGCGGCCAACCGCCGGGAATGCCGACTTGCGACCTTTCCACAGCAAGGCCCGCTCTTCCTCGCTCTGGGAGGTGCGCACCGACGTGGCACCGAACTGGCGAAACAGGCTTTCGGTCTGCTCGATGTGTTCCTGGACTTCCTCGTTGGTGCCGTCCACCTCGCACAATAACAGGGCCTGGGCCTCCCGGGGATAACCGGCCTGGGCAAAGTCCTCTGCGGCACTGATGGCAAAGCCGTCCATCATCTCAAGGCCGCCTGGAATGATGCCATGGGCAATGATGCCGCCCACCGCATCACCGGCGTTCTGGACACTGTCGAAACCGGCCATGACCACCTGAGCTTTCTCCGGCTTGGGCAACAGTTTGACCTGGACCTCGGTAATGATGCCAAGCAGGCCTTCGGAGCCCGTGATCAGGGCAAGGAGGTCCATACCGCAGGCATCGAGGCCGTCGCTTCCGAGGGTGATTTTCTCCCCTTCCACGGTCACCATTTCAACGCTCAGGATGTTGTGAACCGTGAGGCCGTACTTCAGGCAGTGCACACCACCGGAATTTTCCGCCACATTGCCGCCGATGGTGCAGGCGATCTGGGAGGACGGGTCCGGGCCATAGTAAAGCCCGTACTGGGCGGCTTCCTCGCTGATGGCCAAGTTGCGCACGCCGGGCTGCAAACGGGCCGAGCGGGCCTGGGAGTCGATGCTCAGGATCCGGTTGAACTTGGCCAGAGACAGCACCACACCTTCAGCATGGGGCATGGCACCGGCACTCAGACCGGTGCCCGCACCACGGGCCACGACCGGCACCTGGTATTGATGGCACACGCGCATGATCTGCTGGACCTGGGCCACGGTTTCCGGCAGTACCACGATCATCGGCATCTCGCAGTACATGGACAGGCCGTCGCATTCGTAAGGCTTCAGGGTCTCATCATCGGCAATAACATAGTCCGAATGAACAAACTCCCGAAGTTGACGAGCCAGGTCTGCCCGACTGATTCTGGGTGCTTCGATCATGACAGTGCTCCAAATAAAGGCTGTGTAATTCTGACAGTAGCTAGCTACGCTGGTTCATAAAGTAATCAATGCCAGCCTGGGCGCAGTCCATGTCCTGTTGCGGCGTACCGGAACTGATCCCGATACCGCCAACCACCTCTCCCTCAACAATCACCGGCAGGCCGCCGCCTACTGAGCTGATACGACAGCCCACTTCGGTATGGATGCCGAATGCCAGGCTGCCGGGCACATTGGCGGCGTTGTAGTCGTGGGTGGCTTTCTTGGCCGCCGAGGCGGTGAATGATTTGTCCTGGGCGATGGTGACGCTGGTGATCTTGCCGCCGTCCATGCGCTCAAAGGCGATGAGGTTACCGGACTCGTCTGTGATGGCAATACACATAGGTATACCGATCTCATCTGCCTTGCGGGCGGCGCCTTCGATCAGCAGCCGTGCATCGGCCAGGCCCAGTCTTTTAATCGTCAACATACTCGTCAGCTCCTGCAGGTAGTAGTGTCAGGACACGAAGATTCATGTCCTGACAATGAAGTTTAACGGCTGGTACGGGGGCTCACAGCAGCAGAAGCCCCCGGCTCAGCCATACACAAGATTCGGCAGCCATGTGATGATGGCCGGGAACAGCACGCATAGCGCCAGGCCGATACACTGCATCGCCAGGAACGCCAGGGATGACTTGAAGATGGTCATCATGGAGATCTCGGGCGGGCACACGCCGCGGATATAGAACAGCGCGTAACCGAACGGTGGACTCAAAAACGACATCTGCATGTTGACCAGGTAGAGCACGCCGAACCAGAGCACCACATCTTCCCCCGGTACCGCAGGCAGGCCAAACAGCCCATCGAAAGTCAGAGCTTCCACAATGGGTATGAAAATCGGCACGGCAAGCAACAGTATACCCACCCAGTCCAGGAACATGCCCAGCACCACCAGCAGGAACATCAGCAGGAAGAGCACCGCATAGGGTGACAGCCCAATCCCGAGGATGGTCTCGGTAATAAAGTCCTGACCGCCCTGCAGAATATAGAAGCCTACAAAAACCGATGCCCCGAACATGATCCACAGAACCATCGCCGATGCCTTGGCGGTAGTCACAGAGGCTTCCCGCAAGCTGCGAATGGAAAACGCGCCGTGCTTCATGGCCACCAGTATGGCGCCAAAAGAGCCGATCCCGGCCGCCTCTACCGGAGTCGCGATACCACCGAACAGCAGGCCAAGCACCAGCGCCACCAGGATCAGCGGGGCAATCAGGTCCTTCAACAACAGCAGCTTGGCCTTGAACGAGATCCGGTCTTCCACCGCCACGGGCGGCCCCAGCTTGGGATTGATCCAGGTGCGCACCAGCACATAGACAATGTACATGCCGGACAGCATCAGCCCGGGAAGCAGCGAGCCTAGGTAAAGCTCGCCCACCGACTGCTGGGCGACCACGGCATAGAGGATAGCCAGAATCGACGGCGGGATCAGAATACCGAGGGTGCCGCCGGCCATGATCGAGCCAATGGCGATCTGGTGGTCATAGCCCCGCTTGAGCATGGCTGGCAAGGCGATGATGCCCATGGTAACCACTGCGGCCCCTATGACGCCGACCATCGCCGCCAGGATGGTGGAGGCAAGAATGGTGGCGGTGGCCAGACCACCACTCAGCCCGCCCATCCACTTGTAGACCACGGTGAACATTTCCTCGATCAGCCCCGCCCGTTCCAGCATGGACGCCATAAAGATGAACAGCGGGATGGCGGCCAGGTCCGAGTTGGTCATCATCGGGAAGATGCGGCTCGGCACCAGGTTGAGCATCATGCTGTCGCCCACCAGGTAGATGAAGATCACCCCCAGGCCACCAGTCACAAACGCCAGCGGCAGGCCCATCATCAGAGCCACCAGCAGCGAGCCGAACATCAGGTAGGTCAGCGGGCCGATTGCCACCCCGCTCAGGCTGCCGGACAGCCGGAACAGGAAGTTTTCATCCTCCCAGGGGCTATAGAACAGGATGTTCATCATTTCGACAAAAATCACAAACCCGACCGCCAGGGTCGAGATGATCATCAGCCAGGTGCCAAGCTTGCCTATAAACGTTTTGCCCGCCAGGGAAGAGCGCCCGGCTTGTGGGGACGACGTCACTGATTCGGTGCTCATCGCACGTCCTCCTGTCCAAGGCGAACAAACAGGGCAATATCCCGGATCAACTTGGATACGCCCGCCATGAGTATCATTGCCGAGCCCAGCACCATCATGGCCTTGACTGGCCAGTACTGGATGCCCCAGGTTTCAACGGTGGTTTCTCCCATCGAGTAGGAGTTCTGGAAAAAGGTCCAGGACGTGACCAGCAGCACCAGCGCAAAGGAGAAAAAGATGGTCGACGTGAAAATATCCATGCCCACCCGGCCGCGCGCTGGTAACAGGTTATACATGACGTCCACCCGCACATGGGCCCCATGCAGGAGTGCAAAGGCGCCCGCCAGCAGGTACTGCATGCCCAGCAGTAGAAAGCTGCCTTCGTGCACCCAGATGGTCGGCATGTTGAATATGTAGCGCATGACCACTTCGAAAAAGTAGAAACAGACGGCATTCACCGTCCAGAACGATACGAAAAGGCCGGATTTTTCACTGATCCAGTCAATGGACCGGGTAAACCAGTTACTGCCGGCGTCCGGGTAACGCTTGAGTGGATCGTCTTCCTCAGCCTGGAGCTCTCCCGGTGTTTCCGTACTCATGACAACCGGCGGCTCTTCGTCATCGCTTCTTCGGCTGGCTCTCCAGCGGTCCAGTGCCATCATGATAAGCGGCATGACCGCCAGCCAGCCCCAATAGAACCAGTGCGGCATAACAAAGCCGAAGCCTTCCAGATCAGACATGCTCAACTACCTCTGTACAAAACAGGGAGAGCCGAAGCTCTCCCCTGTTGTTGATTAAGCTTATTGCATGCCCTTGATGTCTTCCTCGTCGATGTAGCCAACGGTGTCGTTCATCATGTATTCAAGCTGCATGTCGAAGATGGCGCGAGCGTCTTCGTCTTTATTGGCCCACTTGAACCAGATCGGGATTGCGGCCTCACGGAAACGTTCCAGGTCATCCTGGCTGAGCCGGGTGACGGTGTCCCCATCAGCCTTGAACTTTTCCATGGCCTCGATGTTGCGTTTCTGAATGGTCAGGTAGTGCTTCTGGGAATAGATGCGCACTTCGTCTTCCACCAGTTGCTTAAGCTCCGGCGACAGCTGGTTCCACGCGCGCAGGTTAACGGTCAGGTCCATCAAATCCACCGGCTGGTAGATGGACATGACTCCCGGAGGCCCGAACAGGATGTAGTCGGTGACCTGGGAGAAGCCAAGCTCGTAGTTCACCGCCGGGCCCACGTAATCAGCAGCATCAATCGTGCCTTTTTCAAGGGCGGGGAAAATGTCCGACCCTGGCAGGCTTACGGTGGAGACGCCGAACTGCTGGAACACCTCAGCCACCATGCCGCCCGGGACTCGCATCTTCAGGCCCTTGAGGTCGTCAAGGCTCTTTACCGGCACCTTGGAGTGAATGATATTGGCATCGTGCTGGATGGGGCCTACATAGAACAGGCCGAATTTCTCGTAGATTTCCCGGGTCTTTTCCAGCATACCCAGGGAATAGAACATAGTGTCCCACTGATGTGGCTGGTCGGGTCCGGCCGGGTAGGAGGACAGGAACACCGAGGCTGGAATCTTGCCGGACCAGTAAAGGGTAAAGGGGTTCATACCCTGCAGTACGCCATTGCGTACCGAGTCGAACAGAGCGTTGTTATCGGCAGCGACCGCCTTGGCCGGGAAACACTTGAAAACCAGCTCCCCGGCGCTCTTTTTCTCCATGCCATCACACCATTCACTGAACAGATCATAGCCGACCGTTCCGGCGTCCCATACTGACTGGATTTTCCAGGTCTGGGCGGCCATGGCCTGGGCGCTGCCCAGCACAAGGGCGCCAGCAATAGCTGAGGAAACCGCCAGGGTTTTCAATAGCCCGCGTCTCGGACGCGCTTTATCGATGTTGCCGTGATTGTTGTTCATCGAAGCATCTCCAGATCTTTTGTTGTTCTTGGATGGTTTCGCAGCGCCCGGTTTCAGCTTTTGAGGCGTTGGAACTCGACTTGATAATCGTAGTGGTTCCGGGTTAAGTCCAGTGATTTGCCAACTGGTAGGACCAGTTTTTTGTGTCATTTCCATGGACGTGTCAGCCACTCTCTTCCATAGTTAGCGGGGCTGCCGCCTTGCGGGCCTGTTATGTCAGAAATCTGATGAGGGCTGGTCCAACCAGTACATGAGATGGCGAGCAAACCTTTGCCTATAGCAAAAGCCATTGCCTACCGGATCGAACGTTTAATTCTGGATGGAGGCATGGCGCCGGAAGAAAAAATACCGTCGGAGCGACAGCTCGCTTCGCGCCTCAACGTGTCTCGCTCCATCATCCGCGAAGCACTCCACGAGTTACATGGCCGGGGGGTTATCGATACCCATCATGGCCGGGGCTCCTTCGTCTCTCATATCGTGCCCGAGCCAGACAAGGAGAGCCCGCTGATCCGGCTGTTCTCCGGCCACCCGAGAACCCTGTATGACCTGCTGGAAGTCCGTGAACAGCTTGAGGGACAGGCGGCGTATCTGGCAGCCCAGCGTGCCAACGCCCGGGACCTGCACCGCATTACCACCGCCTTTACCGTGATGGAGGCAGCCGACCCCCTGACCAACGCCAAGCTGGACCACGCCTTTCACCTGGCGATTATTGAAGCCTCCCACAACCCGGTACTGGTCCATGTACTGGACAGCCTGAAGAGCCTGATGCTGTTGACGGTGCAGGCCTCGGTGGCGAACCTGAGCCCGCGGGAGGACTTCAAGCGCCAGATCGACCAGCACCACCGCAGGATCTATCAATCGGTAACCCGGGGTCAGGCCAACGCGGCCCAGAAAGCCGCGCGGGCCCATGTGCGCCATGTGAGCGAGTCCATGAAGCAGATCGAACAGCAGGAGCACAGCATTATCCGGCGAACGTTCGAACCGGGAGCGCACCTTTGAGTCGGGAGCTCTTTTTTTGATGACCCTCTGTGAAGCGATTGAAAGCTGGCCGGACTACTGACTCTGCTCGCTCAGGGGGGAGATCATGTCCAGGAACTGGACGGCTTCATCCAGGGAAGAGAAGGTATGGAGTACCTCCTGGCCATCAATTACCACGTCGTAGACCCGCTCACCCACCCGGAAATCGTTCTGATCCTGATGCAACTTTCTGGAGACGACCTGCAGCAGGCCTCTGGTAACCAGGACGTCTTGAGCCATAGGCATGAATACGACCCCGAGGTAACTAACTGAAAAGCTGGGAATGAGGGGTGCAGTGTACGAACCCGGCTCCTGCTCGCCAGCGCTTTCTAGCCAGATCGTGAACCGGTTCAAATTAAGGCCTGTTTGATATCAAACTACATTTAGCCTGGCGAAATCCCGTCAAATCACCAAAACTATTGATTTGTGCAATCACTGTCCGTAAAAATGAGCCCCCCGCAGGTGCAGGGCTGTAACGGCAGCCAGGGTTAATGTCAGGGCCACTACGGCTTCATCAACGGCGGCAAGCCGTCAAAAAGTCCGGGAGTAATACATGGCGGAAGAAGCGCCACTGATCTGCAAGGACATCTATAAGCAATTTGGTGAGCTAGAGGTACTCAAAGGCATTTCACTGGAGACCTGCAAGGGCGATGTGGTGTCCCTTATCGGCAGTTCCGGATCAGGCAAGAGTACCTTTCTGCGTTGCATCAACCTGCTGGAAACGCCGACCTCGGGCGAGGTTATCGTGCACGGCGACCCAATAAAGTTCACCACCAACCGAAAAGGCGTGCGCATCCCCGCTGACAACAAGCAGGTTGAGCTGATCCGCGCCAAGCTCTCCATGGTCTTCCAGAGTTTCAACCTGTGGTCCCATATGACCGTGCTTGAAAACATCATCGAGGCACCTATTCATGTCCTTAAGGTTCCCCGCAAGGAAGCGGTAGAACGTGCCGAAGCCTACCTCGAACGGGTCGGCATCTATGAACGCAAGGACTATTACCCGGCCCAGATGTCCGGCGGTCAGCAGCAGCGTGCCGCCATTGCCCGTGCCCTTGCCATGGAACCCGAGGTCATGCTGTTCGACGAGCCCACTTCGGCCCTCGACCCTGAGCTGGTGGGCGAAGTGCTCCGGGTCATGCAGAGCCTGGCTGAGGAAGGCCGGACCATGATTGTTGTCACCCACGAAATGGCATTCGCCAGGGATGTGTCCAACAAGGTCCTGTTCTTGCATCAGGGAATGATCGAGGAGCAGGGCCCACCCGACAAGGTCTTCGACAATCCCGAGTCCGAGCGCATGAAGCAGTTTCTTGCGCCCAATTTCTGAACCACGCGACGACTCGGGCAGGCAGTGCTATCTTGATTCACAGACCGAGCAGGAAGACCGGGCCCCTCTGACGAAGGCCCTTATTTCGGTCAGCCACAGAGGCTGCCAAGGCAGCCCATAATAAAGCCTCAAGGCAAACTACTGGAGAAGTGACACATGAAGAAACTGATCATTGCCGCAAGCTGCGCCCTGGCCATGGCCGCCGGTACGGTGCAGGCCAAGGACTGGAAAGAGATCCGCATCGCCTTCGACGTCCCCTACGAGCCCTTTGAATACAAGACCGCCGATGGCGAACTGACCGGCTTCGAAGTGGAGCTGGCCGAAGCCATGTGTGATGAACTTAAGGCCGACTGCGAATTCGTCGTCCAGGCCTGGGACGGAATGATTCCGGGTCTGCTTTCACGCAAGTTCGACGCCATCATGTCGTCCATGTCCATTACCCCAGAGCGGGCCGAGCGCGTACTCTTCTCCGAGCCCTACTACAACACCCCGGGTGCCTGGTTTGCGCGGGAAGATTTTGACGGCGACGTGACTGAGAAAGACGCCATGAAGGGCATGACCGTGGGCGTCCAGCGTGGCACCACCATGGATACCTACGTAACTGAAGAACTCAGCGACACCGTGGAAGTAAAGCGCTACACCACTGCAGACGACATGGTTCTTGACCTGGAAGGCGAACGTCTTGACGCTGTATTCGTGGACTATCCGGTAGGCGAGCAGACCATTCTTTCCCGGGATGGCTTCAAGCAGGTAGGCGAGCCGGTCAAGCTGGGCGAAGGCGTTGGTGTTGCCATGCGTCAGCGCGACAAGGACCTGGCAGAGAAGGTCAACAAGGCGCTTGAGAAGCTGAAAAACGACGGCACCTACGACGAGATCATGAAAAAGTACTTCGACTACGACATCAAGATGTAAAGCACGCTTCTGATGTAAACCTCTCGGGAGGGGTCGCGCAAGCGCCCCTCCCGGCACTTTGGTAAGCCTCATGCTGGATCTGAAAGGTTATGGCCCTGCCCTGATGGAGGGCGCGGTTGTCACCATCGAATTGGCTTTTCTGTCCCTTGCCCTTGCATTGGCCCTGGGGCTGCTTGGCGCGACTTCAAAGCTGTCCCATAACCGCTTCCTGCGCATGACGGCGACCACCTACACCACCCTGATCCGGGGTGTGCCGGATCTGGTCATGATGTTGCTGTTCTATTATGGCGGCCAGCTGGCAGTGAACAATCTTTCCGACCTTATTTACGAACGCTTCGGCGTCGACTGGTTCTTCCAGTTCAATCCATTCATTGCCGGCGTTCTGACCATCGGTCTCATTTTCGGCGCCTACATGACCGAAACCTTCCGCGGCGCCTTCCTTGCGGTTGACTCAGGGCAGATCGAGGCGGCGCGGGCTTACGGCTTCACCCGCTGGCATACCTTCCGCCGGGTGATGATCCCCCAGATGATGCGCCATGCACTGCCCGGCATAGGCAACAACTGGCAGGTCCTGCTGAAAACAACCGCACTGGTGTCCATTATCGGTCTCACCGATATGGTGCGGGTGGCGGAACAGGCAGCCAAGGCGGAGCGCTCGCCGTTTCTGTTTTTCATTCCCGTGGCGTTGGTCTACCTGGCGCTGACCGCAGGCTCGGAGCTGTTCATCAAGTGGCTCGACAAACGTGCCAATGCCGGCGTGGTTAAGGGAGACTGATGCATGCCTGACTTCATCGTCCAATGGCTGAACCAGAACGATATTTTTACCGCCACCACCATGCTCCATTATTGGGACGGCATGGTCACCACGGTACAGCTGGTGTTTCTTTCGCTGCTGCTCGGTCTGATCGTGGCGGTGCCACTGGCCGTTCTGCGCACGTCCCGCAATCCCTTCATTTCCGGTCCTGTCTGGATCTACACCTATCTCTTCCGGGGCACTCCGCTGCTTATCCAGCTTTATGTGATCTACTACGGCGTGGCCCAGATCGAGGGCATCCAGGAAACCTTCTGGTGGGAAATCTTTAAGGAACCCTTCTACCCTGCCCTGCTGGCTTTCACCCTTAACACCGCCGCCTACACCACCGAAATCATCCGCGGTGCGCTGGCGGCAACCCCGGCCGGTGAAATCGAGGCTGCCAAGGCCTACGGCATGTCCTGGTTCATGCGACTGCGCAGAATCGTGTTGCCAAGCGCTGCCCGCCGGGCAGTGCAGGCCTACTCCAATGAAGTGATCTTCATGCTTCATTCCAGTGCCATCGCCAGTGTCGTCACGATTGTGGACCTCACCGGCGCAGCGCGGGATATCTACTCCCGCTTCTATGCGCCTTTCGAAGCCTTTATAGCGGTGGCGCTGATCTACATGGCGCTGACGTTCACTCTAGTGTTCGTATTCCGTAAACTGGAACAGCGCCTGTTGCGGCATCTCAAGCCGGCCAACGGATAGTGCCTTCCCAAGCCATTTCCCTGAATATTACTGGAGGCGCGTATGACCGCCGGCCAACTTCTGTTCGAACATTACCCTGACTGGCTCAGTTTTACCCTGGCTCAACCGGAACACGGCCCCATGGGCCGGCACACCATCCTCCCCGACGGTGCCCGGGTGCAGCTACTGGGGCCCGGCATCCTCTGGCTGACGCCGGCAGAACAGAATCAGGAAAAAGGCCTTATCGTGTCAGCCGGGGTCCACGGCAACGAAACGGCGCCCATCGAAGTGCTTAACCGGCTGGTAACGGAATTGCTTGAAGAGCGCTGGCACCTGGCCACCGAAACCCTGCTGATACTGGGTAACGGGCCCGCCATGGTGGCAGGCAAGCGCTTTGTGGAACACAACCTGAATCGCCTTTTCAACGGAGCACACAAGAAGGCTCCTTACGCTGGTAGTGCAGAGGCCGAGCGAGCTGCAGTACTGGAACAGATCTGCGAACTGTTTGCCCAGGAACAGCATGGCCTGGTTCACTACGACCTGCATACCGCCATAAGGCCGTCTAAACGGGAGAAATTTGCCCTCTACCCCTTCATTCCAAACCGCAAGCTGCCCCAGGACCAGCTGCGATTCCTGTCAGCGGCGAAGGTCCACACCCTGCTGCTGCAGCATACCAGCGGCACCACCTTCTCAGCCTTTTCGGCACAGACGCTGGGCGCCGAAAGCATGACCATCGAACTGGGCCAGGTGAAGCCCTTCGGGGAGAACGACCTGAGTCGGTTCCGCGGCATAGAGGAAGCTTTGCGCAAGGTGATGTCGGGCCAGCCCCTTGGGCTTCAGGCTAACGCCGACGATGTGGTCCTCTTTGAGGTGGTGGAAGAGATTCTCAATACCGGACCGGGCTTCCGGTTCCATGTGCCCGATGACGTGGCGAACTTCACCAAGTACGAGCCGGGCGAGGTGATATGGGAAGATCAGGACCACTGCTACAAGGTCGGCCCGGAGCCCGAAGCCATTATCTTCCCCAACCGCGACGTGCCGGAAGGCCATCGGGTCGGGTTGCTGGTCCGCCGCAAATCCCCTTAGGTCTGCGCTGTTTCCGGCTGAAGGGCTGCCGGCTCCGGTGCCCGGATCACCAGCCGGCACAGGGAAGGCACCACCAGCAGCGTCAAAACCGTGGAGGCCAGTAGGCCAGAGATAATAGCCCAGGCCATCGGTGGCCACAGGGTTGAACTGGAAAACGCCAGGGGTAACAGCCCTGCCACGGTAGTGGCTGTGGTCAGGAGTATCGGCCGGGTCCGTTGCTCCACGGCAATACGTACAGCATCGATAACCGCTTCACCCCGGGCCAGCTGCCGGTCCATCACATCCAGCAGCACGATTGCGTTGTTTACCACAATCCCCACCAGGGCGATAACCCCGAGCAGGGACTGGAATCCGAAGGGAGAGCCCGAAAGCACCAGTCCCGGAAAGATACCGACGGTCGCCAGAGGCACGGTCAGCAGGATAATGCCTACCCGCCGGAACGAGTTGAATTGAAGCAGCAAGAAGAACAGCAACAACAGAATGCCTATGGGGGCCGTCGTGAGAATGGCGTTGTTGGCATCACTGGACCCTTCCGCATCGCCGCCGTATTCAAGTCGGCTGCCCTTGGGAAGGGGGTTTTCTGCCAGACCGGCTTCCAAGTCCCCTAGCACATCAGAGAAGCTGAAGCCGGCAGCCAGATTGGCACTGACCGTGTTGACCCGGCCGCCGTTGCGCAGGTAGCGGGCGGCCGATTGCCACGAGGTCTCCGTGGTGACCAGGGCAGACAGAGGCACCGCCTCGCCCCGGGCATTGTAGATATTGATCGACATCAGTCGCGCCAGGGGCAGGCCGGTACCCTCCCTCGACCGCAATACCAGGGGAATGGGGTCTGCTTCCTGGCGATACTGCTCGGCCACCACGCCAAAGCTCTGGCCATACAGACTGCGGGCCACATCAACCCGGTCGACACCGTAGCGGGCGGCAACGCCGTCGTCCACGTTCACGGCCACGCTTGGCACACCCAGATCCACGTCATGCCGTACATCAACCGCACCCGGGCTCTGGCGCATCAGGCGGTAAACATGTTCAGCGGCTTCGGCCCGAGTGGCATCATCAACGTGGGCGAGCCGCACCTCGACCGGGGCGGCCCGCGGTGGCCCCTGCCCCAGCACGGCGACAGATACTTCCAGCTCCGGTAATTCACTGGCCACGTAGGCCCGTACCCACTCGATCAATGGCCCGGTGTCTTCCAGGGTGGGCGTAGCCACTACCAGCCGGCCCCGGTTCGGCGCCTGTGGGTAGCGCAACAGGTTGTAGTAAAAGCTGGGCCCGGTGAAGCCCACAAAGCGGTGGACTGTTTCCGTCTGAGGCTGGGTACGCAAGGCGCGTTCGAGGGCGCTGGCCACTTCCGCGGTACGGCTCTGGTCAGTGCCTTCGGGCATGTAGATTTCGACGATCACCTGGGGCCGGTCAGCATTGGGGAAAAACTGGAGCTGCAGGAAGGGCGTCAGTGCCAGACTGCCGGCCACCATTAGCAGGCTTACCAACACCAGGGTCTTCGGTGCCCGTGAGACCAGTCGGCCCAGGGCCCGGGCCAGTCCTGCCATCCGGTCCGACCCGGGGTTCTGGCGGGGCTTCAGGAAACGGGCCGCCAGCAGGGGCACCACCGAGATGGCCAGAAGGTAGCTTATGGACAGGGTGAGCATGATCATCACCGGAATGCCCCGGGTGAAATCAGCGGTGCCGCCTTTTGACAGGAGCAACGGCGCAAAGGCTGCCAGGGTGGTGCCGGTGGAGGCTCCGAGCGGTCCGGCAAGTTCCCTTACCGCGGACCTCAGGGCTTCATAACGGGCAACGCCGCCATCAAGCTGGGTCTGGATATTTTCCACCACCACGATGGCATTATCGATCAGGATACCGAGGGAAATGACCATGCCGATGATGGCGATCTGATGCAGCACGCCACCGCCAAGGTCGTATAGACCAATGCTGATCATGGTCACCATGGGCAGAATGGACGCCACCAGCAGCCCCATGCGCAACCCCATGCCCAGAAACACGACCGCGATAATGATGACCACACTGGCGAGTAGACTCCAGGCCAGGTTTTCGAGGCGGTCCGAGACCTGGTCCGGCTGGAAGAACATTTCCTTGATGGTGTAGGGTTCAAGCTCCTGCTGCAGGCTCGCCACCCGTTCCCGGATGCGTTCGCCAAAGCGGATGGCGTCGGTCTGGTTCTCTGCCATCACAATGGACACCAGCACGACCCGTTCGCTGTCATACCAGGTTTCCGGCTCGAGGGGCTCGGCCGGCCCGCGCCAGACCTCCGCTGCTGCCGCCAGCGGTACCTGGCTGCCATCGGGCAAGGCAATGGGCGTGGCGCGAATGGCATCCAGACTGGCGAATTCACTGTTGGGCAAAATCGACAACCGCCGGCCGTCAGATACCACAAAGCCACCGGCACTGGTCTGGTTCCGGCTGGAGAGCGTGTTGAGAACGGTTGTGGGCGAAATACCAAGCCGGAAGAGCGCGGCATCATCCAGGGCCAGGGTGATCTGCTCGGTGACGTCCCCTTCCAGTTCCACCCGGGAAACCCCGGGCAGGTCCGACAGTTCCGACTTAACCCGCTCAGCCGCAGCCGTCAGCTCGACCATCGAGGCCGAGCCTGCCACCGCCAGCACGATGGCAGGAATGTCGATCAGCCGGTCGTCCAGTACCATCTGACCCACATCGGACGGGTACTCCAGCCGTGCCCTGTCCATGGCCTGGCGCACCCTCTCCCAGGCGGCATCGGTATCGTAGATATCGTCGTTGAGATTGATGCGCATCAGAGCCACACCAGTGCGTGCTGTGCCTGAGGCTGTTTCCACTTCCTCCACTTGCAGCAACTCATCCGCCAGGGGTCTGAGCACCAGGCGTTCAACCGCATCGGCACTGGCACCGGGATAATTGACCGAGACCAGACCTGCGCGCTGGGGGAAGGAAGGATCTTCCTGGCGGGGCATGGTGTTATAGGCGGCCAGACCCAGCAGGCAGAGCATCACCACCACCATGCCCAGCAGACGCCGGCAGCCCAGCAGGTGGTGCATCATTGCAGTATCTCCACCCGGTCGCCGTCGGTCAGCCGGGTCAGGCCGGCATAGACCACCTGGTCGCCCGCGCCCAGGGAGCGGGACGACACGACCACCCGTTCACCGGTTATGCTATGGATGGACACCGGCACCCGTTTAACCCTGTCGTCCTCGATACGGAACACACTGTTCCCCGCCGCTGACCGCATGACCGCCAGCACCGGAATGCTGAGTTCGCCCTGCAGACGGGGCGTGACGCCCACTTCAACGGGCTCGCCGACCTTCAGGTTCAGGGCCTCTTCTGGCAGCGCCACCAGCACAGGATGCAGCTGGCCCCGCTCGCCACCCGCCTGGGCAACCTCGGTAACCTGCCCCGGCACCAGCTCCTGCAGTCTGTCCTGCACCGACCAGACGGGAACCGTCTGACCCACCGCAACCCGGTCGAGCAAATAAGCCGGCACCCGGACTTCCACCTCCCGACCTTCGGGAGCGGACAGCTTTATGACCGGCTGGCCCGCTGCCACGAACTCGTCCTGTTCCACCAACAAAGCCGCGACCCGGCCGTCAAACGGGGCCTTGAGTACACTTTCCGCCAGCATGGAAGATGCTTCTGCTACTGCAGCCTCTGCTGTTGCCAGACTGGCGACCAAGCCGTCCCGTCGCGCCGTGATCTGTTCCAGAGCCTGCTCCGAAACTACGCCCCGCTCTCGGAGCTGGCTTGCCCGGGCCCACTCCCGCTCGGCCTGGTCGTACTGTGTCGAGAGTTCCTGCAGCCGTGCCCTGGCGGAGGCGCGGGCCGGCTCCAAGGCCGGATTATAAAGACGCGCCAGGACATCGCCCCGCTTGACCCGCTCCCCCAGCTCCACGGAGCGCTCCCTGAGGTTGCCGCTGACCTGAAATGTCAGTGTCGCCCTTTGCCGCGCCTGAACAATACCCGCAAACCTCAGCGGCTGGGCCAGTGATTCGCCCTGTGCTACCTGGGCCGCCCGCACCGTTACCGCCGCTTTGTCGGCCCCGGCTTCGGGTACCGGATCGCCTGCCCGGCACCCTGACAGTACCAGAATAACGGCTAGGGCCGGCACCAGGGCCGTTCTACCGATGGGATTTAGGCGGATGCTCATGACGCGCTCCTGGGACGGGTACCGGTAAATGTTATTTAAGTCGATTTTTCATAACGGTTAAGACATAATGTCATTCTTTGACAGTTTGTCAACGATAACTTCCTATGGTTTCCTTATCCGTAAGAGTGGGCAGAAATCTCCAATTCACCGGGCATAAGAGCGGCATGAGCAACGATCTGAAATCCAGGCGGGAGCAGGAAAAGCTGGCCCGCCATGAGGCCATTCTGGATGCGGCGGAAGAGGTATTTTCCAGCAAGGGCTACGAGCGCACGTCCATGGACGATCTCGCCCGCCAGGCGAACCTCAGCCGCGCTCTGCTGTATGTCTATTTCAAGGATAAAGCGGCGATCCAGAGAGGGATCATGCTAAGGGCGGGGGAAAGCCTGCGGCGGCGGTTCAGCGAAGCGCGTGATAGCGCCGATACCGGCCTGGCCCAGATCGCGGCCATTGGAAAGGCCTACTACCGCTTCTACCTGGACGAGCCCGATTATTTTACCGCCCTTACCCAGGCCGCGACCGCCATGCAGGACGCCGACGAAGCCCAGGCCGAGCAGATGTCCTGTTGTGAGTCCGCCACCATGGCGTTGATGGTGAGCGCAATAGAGACCGGGCTGCAGGACGGCTCCCTGAACCGTCACCGAATCGTTGAGCCACTGAACACTGCGCTTTACCTGCGAGGCGCATTGCACGGCGTCATTATGTTGTGCCAGCAGGAAATGAACGAGGAAGGTCCCCTGGCAAACTACCCCCGGGAGCAGCTGATCGAACACACCATCATGATGCTGGGGTCCTCTGTCTCTGCCTGAGGCCCGAACCTGCTGTGCCCCGAGGCGCAGGCCCAGACCGACTGCGAGATCCTACTCCATCTGAAAATCGTAGATCGACCCCAGCCCAAGGATACCGCTGAGCTCGTCAAGGGCATGACGGCTCTCGTCAAGCAGCATGGGGTCGGCCAGGTCAGCCTGACTTAACTCGCTGCGGTAATGTCCTTCCACCCAGGTGGTCAGGCGCTCATAGAGCTCATCGGTAAGAATCACGCCCCGATGCATGGCGTTCAGTTCGGCCTCGGTCAGGACTACCCTGAGCCTGAGGCAGGCGGGCCCGCCACCGTTGCGCATGGACTGCTTCACATCGAACACCTCTACCGCCTGGATAGGCCCACCGCTGGCAACCAGACGGTCAAGGTAAGCGCTTACCGTACCGATTTCGCGGCATTCGCCGGGCACCGCCAGCATCATGCCGCCGCCCGGCAGGTTCAGTAACTGGCTATTGAACAGATAGGATGCAATGGCATCCTGCAAGGGCACTTCTGCCTCATCCACCCTAATGGCTGCAAGCTCAGTCCGTTCCAGCCGCGCCCTGATATCGGCCAGGGTCCGTTCCTCTTCGAGAAACGCCAGCTCGTGGTAGAACAGGGCATGGCCGTTGCCCACGGCAATGACATCATTGTGGAAGACTCCGGCATCAATAGCGGCCGGGTTCTGCTGGGCAAAGACTGCACGCCGGTCGGTCAGACCATGCAACCGGGCAATGGCCCGGGACGCCTCCAGCGTCTGGCGGGCCGGAAAGCGCTGGGGTGCCGGGGCACTTTCGTCGAACGCGGCCTGACCATAAACAAAAAGTTCAACACCCGGCTCGCCATAGCTGGCGCACAGGCGGGTGTGATTGGCAGCCCCCTCGTCGCCGAACTGGGACAGCGACGGCAGGGCCGGGTGGTGAGCGAAGTAGGCGTCGTCGGCAAATATCGACTTCAGGGAGCGCCCGGTCACCCGGTGCTCAATGGAGCGGTGGAACTTGGCGCTCAGGTTGGCCGGGGTAAAGTGCACCCGATGATCATGGGTGTCTGCGCTGGGGGAAACCGTGGCCGCGTTGGCGGTCCACATGGACGAAGCGGACGACACCGCCGCCAGCATCACCGGGTTGTCCCTGGCGGCGGTGGCCAGAACCTCGGCATCGGTTCCCCTGAAACCGAGAGCCTTCAGGGTCTGAACATGGGGCCGTTCATGGGGTGGCAATATACCCTGCACGTAGCCCCGGTCCGCCAGCCGCTTCATTTTCGCCAGTCCCTGTAGCGCCGCCTCCCGTGGGTTAGACACCGCACGGATATTGGTTTTGGAGGCCACATTACCCCAGGACAGCCCGGCGTAATTGTGGGTGGGGCCGACCAGACCGTCAAAGTTGGCTTCAATCGCAGTTGCAGGCATGGCGCATCCTTTGGTTCAGATTCAATCAGTCGAACGACAGGCCCGGCGACAGGGTTTCAGGCATTTCACTGCGATCCGCTTCCAGGGACGCCATGGGCCAGGCACAGTAATCTGCAGCGTAATAGGCACTGGGCCGATGGTTGCCGCTATCCCCTACACCGCCGAAGGGCTGGGCACTGCTGGCGCCGGTCAGGGGCCGGTTCCAGTTGACGATGCCGGCCCGCACTTCCTGGGTCAGGCGCTCGTACAGAGCCCGGTCGTCGGTCAGGATACCGGCCGACAGCCCGTAGCGGGTATCGTTGGCCAACTCCAGCGCCTCATCAAAATTCTTGTAGCGGTAGACGCTGAGCAGCGGCCCGAAGAATTCCTCATCAAGCACTTCAACGCCGGTAACGTCCACAATACCTGGCGAGAGCAGCGGCGTGTCCTTCTCGGTTCGCTTCATTTCGAGCAGAGACTGGGCCCCGGAATCAATAAGGCTCTGCTGAGCCGTCAGCAATTTTTCAGCCGCTGCCTGGGACACCACGCTGCCCATGAACGGCTGCGGCTCCGCATCAAACCGGCCCACCTTGATCTTGCCGGCCACTTCCACCAGCCGGTCCAGGAACTCGTCACCGGCTTTACCTTTGGGCACCAGCAGGCGCCGGGCACAGGTACAGCGCTGGCCGGCAGACAGGAAGGCGGACTGTATGGTGTGGTGCACCGCCGCATCCCTGTCCTTGATGCCCTGCACGATCAACGGGTTGTTGCCGCCCATTTCCAATGCCAGGATTTTTTCCGGATAGCCGCCAAACTCCTTATGAAGGAGATGTCCCACGTTCGAGCTTCCGGTAAAGAACAGACCGTCGATGACCGGATGCTCTGCCAGCGAAACCCCGGTATTGCGGGCGCCCTGGACAAGGTTAAGAACCCCATCCGGCAGACCGGCACGCTCCCATAGCCGAGCGGTCATCTCACCGACCCCCGGAGTCAGCTCGCTGGGCTTGAACACAACCGTATTGCCGGCTAGCAGCGCAGGCACAATATGACCATTGGGCAGGTGGCCGGGGAAATTATAAGGGCCGAATACTGCCACAACGCCGTGTGGACGATGGCGCAGCACAGCCTTGCCGGCTGCGGAGTCGCTTTCCTTGTACCCGGTGCGCTCGTTGTAGGCGGTGACTGAGATGCCAATCTTCGCGATCATGGCGCCGACCTCGGTGCGGGACTCCCACAGCGGTTTGCCGGTTTCTTCACCGATCAGCCGGGCCAGGGTTTCCTTCTCTTTCTCAAGTTGTTCGGCGAAGGCTTCCAGCACGGTTTGCCGTTCGGCCAGGGTTTTCCGGCTCCATTCCGGGAAGCGTGCCCTGGCTGATCTGACTGCGGCATCCACATCCTCAATGCCCGCAGCGCTGCCCTGCCAGACCGTATCGCCGGTGACAGGCTGTTCCGACTCGAATTCGTCGCCCTGGCCTTCAAGCCAGAGCCCATCAATCCAGAGATCGCCGGTAAGTGTCAGTTCCATGGTATACACCTCCTGAGTGTCCGCGAGCCGCTATCGGGTTGCGGTTCGCTGGTAGTTTGTATGGGTTGGGGTCTGGATGGGCGAACGGCCGCTGTCCTTGAGGGGTGCCAGCCTCACCAGGTCACCGGATTCAACCTGCAGCGCGTCTGCCATGGCTTGGGGCATGCTCACCGTGTCAGGCTTGATACAGTCTATGGGCAAGGTAGTAACCCGGAAATTCCGGAACGACCGGTTCGACACCATTACCCTCTCTTCCGCGGGCCTGTCCAGGTCTACGGGTTTCTGGCTGATCATGACGTGGCGGTTCAGGCTTTCCCGAACGGTGCGTATGTTGTGTACAAAGGCTTCCACCAACGGCCCGCCGTCAAAAATGTCCACCAGACCATTAAAGTTGAAACCTTCCGCCTGGAGCATGCGCAGTGCCGGCTCGGTGTTCTCATGCACCCTGCCAACCACTGCGCGGGCGCTGTCCGGCAGCAGCGGCAGATAAATAGGAAACTTCGGCATCAGTTCGGCGATAAAGGATTTGTTGCCCACGCCAGAGAGATAGTCCGCCTTGCTGAATTCCATGTCGAAGAAGCGCCGGCCCAGGGCTTCCCAGAGCGGGCTGTGCCCGTCCTTGTCAGAAACCCCTCGCATCTCGGCAAACACCTTGTCGGAAAAATGCTTCCGGAAGTCGTCCAGGTACATAAAACGGCAGCGGGACAGCAAAAGGCCGTTTCCGCCCTTGCGGTGGCTCTCGGCCAGCAGCAGCGAACAGATCTCGGTGGTGTCCGTCATATCGTTGGTCAGGTGCAGTGTCGGTGTCCTGACGTGCACCCCCAGCTCCCGGGACGCGTTCACGGTTGTGCTGAGACGGTAGTTCCAGAATACCTCCTCTAGTCCCACCCTCGCTTCAATGCCGCTGATACCGACACAGCGGCCAAGCTCGGTATCTTCCAGCGCAAACATGTACAGGCCGGCCTCCGGCGCGGAGCGCTGAAGAAAGGTATCGCGGGCGCGCTCGATCTTGCGGGCCAGCAGCTCACGGTTGGCCGGCAAGGAGGTCAGCCCTTTGCCTGCTGCCGCCGCCATGGCATGGAGATCGTCCAGGTCGTTTTCCTGCAGTGGCCTGATTACCAGCATTGCGCGCCTCCGTTTGCTGCGGTGCCAGCTGGGGTTCGCAACCGGCGACAAACCCAAACCCTGACGTTATTCATAAAGGCGCCACCTGTACTTCCTCCCCTGGCTGGGTGCCAAGCAAGGTCTCGAAGGCAACAGGGATAATGGCCGAGCCGTCCAGTGATTCGGTCAGGGGTGTCAGAACACACCGGAAACGGTCGTGGTCATTCACACTCAACAGGCACAGCGCGCCTGCTTCGGCCTCTTCCTCGCCAGGACGCAGAACCATGGGCAAACTGGTCACCACGGTTTTAAGGGTATCAGTCCGGGCCTGGAGCGCGGGGCCACCGTCGAAAATATCGATGTAATCCCCCGTGCGGAAGCCTTCCCGCTCCAGCAGCGCCTGGGTCTTCTGAGCCAGCGGGTGGGCGACACCAATGGCCTCCTGGGCAGGCTCGGTCAGTAGAGTCACATAAATGGGATTGGGTGGCATAAGCTCGGCAATGAACGTCTTGCTGAGCCTGCTTGAGTATTCGTCGGCAGCGTCAAAGTCCATATTGAAAAAGTGACGCCCCAGACTGTCCCAGAAAGGCACGGCACCGGATTCTGTCTGCACGCCCTGGATCTCCACCGCCATGTCATCCGAGAACAGCGCCCGATGCCGGGCAATGAACAACAGGCGTGCCCGTGACAGCAACTCGAAGGCGTCCGTGTCCCGCAGCGCGGATTCGATCATGAACGAGCACAGGAGGGTACAGCCGGTCAGGGCATGGGAGGGGTAGAGCACTTCCACCGGACGGGAAATACCCAGCTCATGGGAGGCATGGATGAGGGCGTCCTGGCGGTAATTGTAGAAGGGCTGGCCGTTGCCGGCATGGGCATCGATCCCGGCGGTGCCGCAGATCCGTCCGCTACTGGTGTCTTCCAGCACGAACAGAAACCGCTCCCTTCCCTGCTGTTCGCTGTCACCGGCGAAGGAGCGGCAGGACCAGGCGATCTTCTCGCTGAGCTTCTCGTCAGCCCTGGGTAGGGTGGAAACCCGGGCACCCTGGGCCGCGGCCAACTTCTGAATGGCGGCAGCATCGTCCGGTTGTGCTGGGCGTACAACCCACATTGCGGCACTCCTTTGGCCAGGGGCCCCGGCAGTGACGACCGCGCGAGGGCACAGGTTGAAAGTCTAGCTACACAGCTTTTTCACAGCCCTCTCAAACCGGGTCAGGGCCTCGTCAATGTCGGACTCGGGGATGATCAGCGAAGGCGCCAGACGAATCACGTTGGGGCCGGCCATCAGCACCATGACACCCTCCTCCAGAGCGGCGTTGAGGAACTCCCTGGCCTTGCCCTGCCAGGCTTCCGTCAGCACGCCGCCGAGCAGCAGGCCTTCGCCACGAACTTCACTGAAGACGCCGTAACGCTGGCCAATGTCGTTCATACCTGCCCGAAGCCGGTCGGAACGCCCGCGGATACCTTTCAGGATGTCGGGCTGGCTTACCGTATCAATCACCTTCTGGGCAACCGCACAGGCCAGGGGATTACCGCCATAGGTACTGCCGTGCGTGCCTACGGCCAGACTCGCGGCTATTTTCGCCGTGGTCAGCATGGCGCCAATGGGGAAACCACCGCCCAGGGATTTGGCCGTGGAGAGAATGTCGGGGGTAATACCGTACATTTCGTAGGCGTAAAGGTGCCCGGTCCGGCCTACCCCGCACTGGACCTCGTCAAAGACCAGCAGGGCATTGTGTTTGTCGCACAGGTCCCGCAGACCCTGGAGGAACTCCTGGGTCGCAGGCATGATGCCACCTTCGCCCTGAATCGGTTCGACCACAATGGCGCAGGTCTTGTCCGAGATAAGCGCCTCCACTGAGGCCAGGTCATTGAAGTCGGCGTGGTGGATGCCGCCGGGAGCCGGTTCGAAGCCTTCCAGGTACTTGGGCTGGCCACCTACACTGACAGTAAACAGGGTACGGCCGTGAAAACTGTTGCGGAACGAGATGATCTCATTCTTTTCCGGCCCAAAGTGTTCCCAGGCGTAACGACGCGCCAGCTTGAATGCAGCCTCATTGGCCTCACCACCGGAGTTGGCGAAAAAGACCCGCTCGGCGAAGGTCAGGTCACACAAGGTCTTGGCCAGTTTCAGGGCGGGCTCGTTGGTCATGACGTTGGACAGATGCCAGAGCTTGCCGGCCTGGTCCACCAGGGCGCCTACCAGCCCCGGGTGGGCATGGCCAAGGGCTGTCACTGCGATACCGCCAGCCAGGTCCACGTATTCCCGCCCGTCCTGGTCCCAGATTCGGGAACCTTCGCCACGCACGGGAATAATCTTGCCCGGTGCATAATTGGGCACCATGACATCATCGAAAAGTGAACGGCTGACGGGTTCTCTGTTCATTGGTTTCTCTCTTGATGGTTTCAGGTGCCGTGCCCTGTATCGAGCCGGCGCCAGGCGGCCCGGCATTTCCGGACCATACACCTGTAAAAATAAGGAAATAGCTCTGGCCAGTCTAGCCGTCGTGGGACCAATTGGGTATGGGGAATATACTGACCGGCCTTAAACCTGACATGAAAAGGCCGGCTTGCTGGACGATAGGGGAAAGACCAGGCGGCAGAGGTTCCGCCACGCTCCCGGGCATCAGGGCATCAGGACTTCTGGCTCTTGAAGCGCAGGTAATTCCACGATCTCGGGGCCGCGCTTGTCCCGCCCCAGCAAAGTCTTGACCACCAGCCGGTAGGAGTCAAAATCAAAGGTGACCTGCAGCCCTCCCAGGGCGAGATCCTGTAGCTGCGCCTCATCGGAGACCGTGGTGATGTGCATCCAGTTGTAGATCACTAGAATGTCGGTCCTGCCGGTGACCGGGTCACGCTCCACCACCCCCACCGGCCCGCGCCAGGGCCAGGTCTGCAGACGCAGTCCATGAAAGCCGATCTGGGCCCGGAGGTTGTAGCGAACCACGTCCTCATCCCCCACGCAGGCACCCTTGCATCGGCCCAGGCCACGTTGGAAGCAGGCGCCGCCGTGGGCAGGCTCCAGCCCCAGTAACTGGTTACAGAGCTCGTTCTTCTGGGCAATGCCCATCAAGGCATTCTCGGCATCCCTAATGCTGCGAAACAGCCCAAAATAGTCCCCCAGCCGGTGGGGCTCAATGGCCCGCACCAGCTGAGCTCTCAGATAGTCGTCATCGTTTGCCACCAGCTCAATGCTTACCAGCGTTTTGGCAGCGCGCGAGCGCCGGTTGAACAGGGGCTTCAGGGCCTTGATCTGCTTCAGTTCCAGTAACAGGGCGCCCAGTTCGCCTGCGGTTTCCGTCCACTCCACCCGCCTCATGCTCTCCGACATCCGGATGCCCCGGCTGCTGTTGTGATCGCCGGAGAAGTGGGAGGCCACCCGTTGCTGGATATTAGTACTCTTGCCCACGTAAAGCAGGACGTCGTTTTCACCGTAGAAGCAATAGACACCCGGGGACCGCGGCAGGTCATTCAGCACGTCAGCCGGCAGGTGAGAGGGCACGCTGGGTCGCTTGAGCAGTTCCCCGAGCGCTGTACAGAATCGGTCCTGGCCTTTGTCGGCCAGAGCATGAAGGAAAAACTCGGCCATGGCCGCCACATCCCCCATGGCCCGGTGACGCTGTACCTGGGCAAGACCATGGCGGTCGATCAGGGCATCCATATTGTGCCGTTTGAATTCGGGGTAAAGGTGCCGGGACAGTTTCACCGTACACAGTACCGGCGCCGCGAACGGCTGTCCGAGGCGCCGGTACTCCGATTTTATAAACCCATAGTCAAACCGGGCGTTATGGGCCACAAACACCACGTCAGCCAGCTTTTCCCGAAGCTCATCGGCAACCTCGGCAAAGACAGGCTTGCCGGCGACCATCTCGTTGGTTATGCCGGTGAGGTTCTGGATAAACGGCGAAATCCGCATCTGCGGATCCAGCAGTTGCTGCCACTCGCCCAATTGCTGGCCATTACGCCAGAACCGGATGCCAATCTCGGTGATCCTGTCCCGCTCGGCGCTGCCACCGGTGGTCTCCAGGTCTAGAAAAGCGAAGGTGGTGGTTTCAAGAAGATCGTGTCTGATGCTCATCAGGCCCATTATACGGCCCAGTTTCGGCATCAGATGCTAACAAAAGTGAAGGAATGATGCTTTAAATGAACAAAGTGGCGTAATGGCATGAATCGCGGCCTTTTCAGAGTGGTTAGACATTCGTCTAATTATTCAACAAAAAAGTTTGCGCAGTCACAGATTTGTAACTAGTTTGAAGTGGACCCAACAAAACAATAATGTTTGTGGAGACAAAAAAGATGCAAAGCAACAAGCTTAGAGTGGCAATTCGGGCAACCACCTCCGCGCTGATTCTCGGTGTAGCCGCACAAGCTAGCGCTGTTGAGTTCAGTGCTGGTGAGTATGAAATGAATCTTTATGGCTATGGGCGTCTGAACGCCAGCTATGACATTGACAACAACAATGCGTTGAGCACTCGTTCCGCTTCTTACGGTAGCCTCGCAACTGACTCAGGTTCCGACGGTCACTTTGGCGCCGATGCGTTCCAGAGCCGGATCGGTCTCACAACCATGACTCCGGAAGGCGTCAAAGTTAACATCGAGGGCGATTTCCGCGGTGGCGGCGGTGGCACTCTTCGCTTGCGCCATGCATACGGCTCGTACAAAAACGTTCTGATGGGCCAGACCTGGTCTAACTACACCAGCTTCGTTGGCAATACCTCAACCCTGGACTTCGACTCCCTGCCAGGCAACGCCGGTCTGCAAAGCCGCGCGCCCCAGGCTCGCTATACCGCCGGACCTCTATCGTTTTCACTCGAAGACCCTAATTCAGGGATTGTCGGAGTTGATCAAGACGACAGCACCGTTTTGGGAACCGTGGCCGGCAAAGACAGTCTGCCAGCCTTTACAGCCCGGCTTGAAGACAAGTCCGGCGGGTTGTCCTACTCGGCGGCGGTGCTGGCGCACCAGGTAGGCTATGATGACGGCACCAATGACGATAGCTCACTCGGTTTCGCCACCTTTGTATCCGCGAGAGTCGCACTTAGCGACATGATTACCATTCAGGGCACACTGAACTACTCAGACGGCGCCAACAGCTATCTGTATCGTTCCGGTGAAAACTTCGGTGCCGACAGCGCGTACGTTGATGCTAATGGCGACATTGAAACTGTCTCCGGTTACGGCGGTACGGTCGGCATGGGCGTCAATCTCGGCGGGGGCACCAGTGTCAATATCGGCTACGGTGTCGTAACCGTTGACTGGGATGACGCTGAAGATGACCTGGGCGCAGCCGCAGTTGCTGGCCAAAGCGAAACCAACCAGGCAATCATGGCCAACTACCAGTGGACACCGGTAGCCAACACCATGATGGGCGTTGAATACCAGTACATTGAGCGTGAAAACGTTGGTGGCGACGACGGCGATGGCAGCCGCATCATGTTCGCAGCCCAGTACAACTTCTAAGTCCTCTAGAAGTAGCTGAATGAAAAACCCCGGCATTGCCGGGGTTTTTTTTGGGTCACAGCACGGGCCTGCTGACCATTTAGTGTGCGTCGACCCCTCGGGTACTACGGATGCCTCTTCCCGCCTTTACTTTGAAGCCGACCTACATCTTTGATACAAAAGAGCTTAAATCTTCTGGCACAACCCGTGCAGACATTCAGACAGCAGTATCATTTCCTGAGTGACCGCGAAGAGGTGACATTATGAAGAAAGCACAGAATTCCGATATCCTGTTTGAACTGACCGACGACCGGGAACTTAAAGTGATGAACGACCTGCAGCAGTACTTTGCCACCATGTACTTCGCCAACTGACCTCAAGCTTTCACCCGTTTTCCTTCAACAGATTCCGGCGGGCTCCAGTCATAGATGATGGCCATTGATCCACCTAAGCAATGGAGCCTGCCGGGGTTCAGGTCCGATTTAGTGCCCGGAACAGTCCTTTGAAATTGCAAAAAATCCATGGATGTGTTTCGGTATAGGTCAGTATGACGCAGTCGTCAGAGCCCATTCTGTTGGCCCTGACAGGTCTTCACCACCCAGACCAATAGCTGGCGCGCGCACACGCTCTGAACCATGTGCGGGACAAGGATGCGCCAAGGGAAAGGAGACCATTAACATGTTGGATCAGGCATCGCTGGACAACAGCTTCAGGTTCCGCAAGACAAGGGAACACTCCCAGCAACTCTGCGCCCACCTCAGCGCTGAAGACTGCAACCTGCAGGCCGTTGCCGAGACAAGCCCGCTCAAATGGCACCTGGCCCATACCACTTGGTTTTATGAAACGTTCATCCTCAAGCCCTTCAATCCCGACTACCGGGGGTATAGCAAAAGCTTTGAGGTGCTGTTCAACTCCTATTACAACGGCATCGGCCAGCAGCATCCCAGGCCCCAACGTCATCTCCTGTCCCGCCCCAGCCTTGATGAAGTGCTCGATTACCGCCAGGCAGTGGACAGGGCCATGATTTCGCTTCTTGAGCAACCTGCAGCCCTCAAACAGCCGGAGATACTTACCCGCCTTGAGCTTGGGCTGAATCACGAGCAGCAGCATCAGGAGTTGATGCTCACCGACCTGAAATACAACTTCAGCTGCAACCCCCTGGCACCCGCTTACAGGGAAGGCGCCCTACCTGAGCCCCGCCCCGGCAAAGGGGGATTCGAATTCTACAAAGGTGGCCTGGTGGAGATAGGCCAGGGGGTTAACGAAGGCTTCGGTTTCGACAATGAACGCCCTCGCCATAAAGCATGGCTGGAACCCTATGCCCTCAGCCGCAACCTGGTCACTAATGGGGAGTTCCGGGAATTTATTGACGATGGCGGCTACCAGCGTCCCGAATTCTGGCTTTCCGATGGCTGGGCCCAGGTACAGCAGGAAGGCTGGACTCACCCTTTATACTGGCGCCTTGACGGCGATCAGCCCCGGACTTTTACCCTTCATGGCGACCAGCCTCTCCAGAATGAAGATCCGGTATGTCATCTCAGCTATTTTGAGGCCGACGCCTTTGCCCGCTGGTCGGGCGCGCGTTTGCCCACGGAGACCGAATGGGAGCATGCCTGTTCGCAGAGCGAACGAAACCAGGGCCGGGCCACTGCCACTCAACCCCTGCACCCGACCGGCGCCAGCACCGAACGGGAGCCCACCCAGGGCCTGAAAAACATGTTCGGGCAGGTCTGGCAATGGACCTCCTCCGCCTACCAGGGCTACCCGGGTTACCGTGTAGCGCCAGGCGCGATCGGCGAATACAACGGCAAGTTCATGTGTAGTCAATTCGTGCTGCGGGGCAGCTCCTGCGCAACCCCCACCGGACACAGCAGGCCGAGCTACCGGAATTTCTTCTACCCACCGGATCGCTGGCAGTTCACCGGTCTTCGCCTGGCCAGAGATGCCATGCCGTAACCACAAGACGAAAAACAAACCAAGAGGCAACACCATGGAAGGTCTTACTCAGCAACGCCCGAGGCAATTGGAAACCCCTGCGAACCTGCGTGTTCACCACCTGCACGATGCCATTGACGATGATCTGACGCTGGTGCGCAGCGGTATCTTCGCCAGTCAGCCCTGGCTGCACCCCAAGTTTTTCTATGATGCCCGTGGCTCAGCCCTGTTTGATGCCATAACCGAAACTCCCGAGTACTACCCGACCCGTACCGAGGCGGCCATCTTTACCCGTCACGTGGACGACATGCTCGCCCGGGCGGAGTCGCGGAAAGTGTTGGTCGAGCCCGGCAGTGGCAGCTGTGAGAAAGCCCTGACTCTGCTGCAGGACCACAGGCTGACCCACTACGCCCCCATCGAGATCTCCCGCGAGTACCTGGTTGACTGCTGCGTGAAACTCGCCCGGCACCGGCCAGACCTTGCGGTTGATGCTATCTGCGGAGATTTTGTACGGTGCAACGTGTTGCCGGACACCGTCCCCGAAGAGGGTCGGCTGATTTTCTTTCCGGGGTCGACCATTGGTAACTTCGATCCTGAACACGCCCGCTCGTTGCTGGAAAATTTCCACAGCCTGGCAGGCACATCCGGTGGCTACCTGCTGATCGGAACCGACCTTCCCAAGGGCCGGAAGATACTGGAGGCGGCCTACAACGACAGCCAGGGGTTTACCGCGAGATTCAACCGGAACATTCTCGATCACCTGAACACCAGGCTTGATTGCGAATTCGTGCCGGAAGACTATCAGCACAAGGCCTTTTATAACGACGCGCTAGGGCGCATAGAAATGCACCTGCTCTGCCAAAAGGACACCCAGGTGCGGATCGGCCAGGAATACACGTGCCTGTCAGCGGGTCAGAGCATTCACACGGAAAACTCCTACAAGTACCGGCCGGAAGCATTCAGAGAACTGGCGGTAACTGCCGGCTTTACTCCGGTAGACTGCTGGACGGACGACAACAGCTGGTTTGCCGTGCACCTGCTGAAAGCAGCCTGAATGGGCGGGATTGCGTAGCTACTAGTAGCTACTAGTAGTTACTAGAAGGAGCGAGGTGGACGCAGCCGAGCCCTTGTGAACCTTACGCCGTCCTGTGCTTCAGGACAGCGTAAGGCCCGCTCAGAGCCAGCGACCCCCTACAGCAGAAGCTGCCGGATATCCCCCAGCAGACTGCCCAGCAACGCCGTGAAGCGCGCTGCATCGGCCCCGTTGACGGCACGGTGGTCGTAGGACAGGGACAGCGGCAGGAGCAGTCGAGGCTGGAACGCAGAACCATCCCAGACCGGTTTCATCGCCGCTTTCGAGACCCCCAGAATGGCCACTTCCGGCGCATTCACAATCGGTGTGAAAGCAGTACCGCCGATGCCGCCGAGACTGGTAATGGAAAAGCAGCCGCCCTGCATTTCCGACGCCTTGAGCTTCTTGTCCCTTGCTTTGCCCGCCAGTTCCTGGGCTTCCTCGGCCAGTTCCCACAAGCCCTTCTGATCCACGTCCCGGATTACGGGCACCATCAGTCCCCCCGGGGTGTCCACAGCTATGCCGATGTGAATGTATTTCTTGTGGATCAGCTCTTTCTTGTCCATATCCAGCGCCACGTTGAACTGCGGCAGCTCCGCCAGGGCGCGGGCACAGGCCTTGAGCAGGAAGGGCAAGGGCGTCATTTTCACGCCTCGCTTCTCTCCCGCTGCTTTCTGGCTCTGGCGGAAGGCTTCCATTTCAGTAATGTCGGCATCTTCAAACTGGGTGACATGGGGCACGTTCAGCCAGCTACGGGCCATATTATTAGCCGTTGCCACCTGCATGCGAGACATGGTCTCACGCTCAATGTCACCAAACTTGCTGAAGTCGGGCAGCTTGATACCGGGGATTCCTGTGCCACCACTGACTCCGCCACCTTCCTGGACCTGGCTGAGGCGCTGCTTCACATAACCCTGGACATCTTCCTTGAGAATCCGGGTCTTCGGCCCTGAACCTTTGATCTGGGTAAGATCCGCACCGAACTCCCGGGCCAGTTTACGCACCGCCGGTCCCGCATGAACCTTGGTGCCCGGGCTGGGCACATCCGGCTCTGACCGGGGCTCCGGTTTTCGCTCAGGGCTTTCGGTTTTGTCAGCGGCAGCGGGCTCTTTCTTCCCAGAGTCTTCGACTGGCGACTCAGGGGCCTCCCCCGCTTCCTCAGCCTCCACCTCTGAATCACCGGAGACCGTCATTTCCAACAGGTCGTCTCCGGTTGAAACCTTGTCGCCATCGCTCACCAGGATCTTGCCGATCTTGCCGGCAAATGGAGACGGTATCTCAAAGGTGGCCTTATCCGACTCCACGGTAACCAAAGGATCGTCCTCGGCAACCTCATCCCCTTCTTTGACGTTGATCTCGATAACCGGCACGTTTTCAGAGCCGCTGAGATCGGGCACCTTGACCTTCTCCTTGCGGCCCCCGCCGCCCGAAGCCGCTTTTTTCGGCTGTTCCTGGGCCGGGCTATCCTTGGACTTGCCGGCGGCTTCCTTTTCAGGCTCCTTGTCGGTTTCTGGCGCCTGCTCTTGCTCTTTTTCTTCCGGTTCGGCCTGATCTTCCGAATCCGACGCGCCTTCTTCGGCTACGTCGATCATGCCGACCACGTCCCCTTCGCTGACCTTGTCACCGACCTTGACAGTGATCTTGGTGATCTTGCCCCTGGCGGGTGATGGCAACTCAACGGACGCCTTGTCGGACTCAACCGTGAGGATCGGATCCTCTTCCTCAACCGAATCTCCCTTGCTGACGGTGATCTCGATTATCTCGACTTCATCCGCGCCGCCGAGATCGGGAACCTTGATTTCCTGTTCACTCATGGCGGACTCCTTAGCTCTGCACCGGGTTCGGTTTGTTGCGATCAATGCCGTACTTGCGCATTGCCTCGAGGACCTGGTCCTGCTTCACATCACCATCCCGTGCCAGGGCTGTCAGAGCCGCAACCACCACATGGAACCGGTCGACTTCGAAGAAGCTGCGAAGTTTCTCGCGGGTGTCGCTACGACCGAAACCGTCCGTGCCGAGGGTGACGAAGGTGCCGGGAATGTAGGCCCGAACCTGCTCGGAGTGCAGCTTGATGTAGTCCGTCGACGACACCACCGGCCCCTGGTGCCCTTCCAGGCACTGGGTGATGTAAGCCGTTTTCTGCTTGTCGTCCGGGTGGAAGCGGTTCCAGCGATCTACATGCTGGCCGTCTCGGGCCAGCTCATTGAAGCTGGTGACACTCCACACATCACTCGCCACCCCGAAGTCGTCCTTCAGCAACTGGGCGCCGGCCCGCACCTCATTGAGAATGGCGCCGGAGCCGAGCAGCTGGACCCTCGGGGACTTCTTGCGGCCTTTCACCTCCACCGACTCGAACTTGTACATGCCCTTTATGATGCCTTCCTCGACGCCCTTGGGCATGGCGGGCTGTTCGTAGTTCTCGTTCATGATGGTGACGTAGTAGAAGACGTTCTCGTTGCGCTCATACATGCGCTTCATGCCTTCATGGACCACCACGGCGATCTCGTAGGCGTAAGCCGGATCATAGGCTATGCAGTTGGGAATGGTCTGGGCCAGCACATGGCTGTGCCCGTCCTGATGCTGCAGGCCCTCACCATTGAGCGTGGTCCGTCCAGACGTGCCACCCACCAGGAAGCCCCGGGCCTGGATATCCCCTGAGGCCCAGGCAAGATCGCCGACCCGCTGGAAGCCAAACATGGAGTAGAAGGTGTAGAACGGAATCAATGGGAAATCGTTGATGCTGTATGACGTTGCCGCGGCCATCCAGGCAGCCATGGAGCCGTGCTCGTTAATCCCCTCTTCGAGAATCTGGCCCTTCTTGTCTTCCTTGTAGTACATGATCTGGTTGCGGTCCTGGGGCACGTACTTCTGGCCTTCAGACGTGTAGATACCCAGCTGGCGGAACATGCCTTCCATACCAAAGGTACGGGCTTCGTCTGGCACGATGGGAACTATCCGCTTGCCGACACGCTTATCCTTGGTCAGGGCCGTCAGCAAACGCACAAAGGCCATGGTGGTGGAAATGGCGCGGCCGTCGGAGCCTTCCAGCAGGTTCTTGAAGATGTCCAGATCCGGAATCTGCAGCGGCTGGCTGTCCTTGCGGCGCTTCGGATAAAAGCCACCCAGGTCCTGCCGGCGCTTTCTCATGTAGACCATTTCCGGGCTGTCGGGTGCCGGACGATAGTAAGGTACATCTTTCAGTTCATCGTCTTTCAGGGGCACCGCAAAACGGTCGCGGAAGCTTTTCAGGGCATCCAGGTCCAATTTCTTAAGGGAGTGGGCGGTATTCTGGGCCTCCCCGGCCTCGCCGAAACCGTAACCCTTGATGGTATGGGCGAGAATGACCGTGGGGCGGCCCTGGTTCTTGTGTATGGCATGGTGATAAGCCGCATAGACCTTGTACGGGTCGTGGCCGCCACGGTTAAGGCTCTTGATGTCGTCGTCCGAAAGATGCTCCACCATTTTCGCCAGTTCAGGAAACTTGCCGAAGAAGTTCTTGCGGGTATACACCGGCCCGTTGCTTTTGAAGTTCTGCAGGTCACCGTCACAGGCTTCGTCCATGACCCTCTGCATCAGACCGTCGGTGTCCTTCTCGAACAGCGGGTCCCACATGCGCCCCCATACCACCTTGAGCACGTTCCAGCCGGCGCCGCGGAAGATCCCTTCCAGCTCCTGGATGATCTTGCCGTTACCCCGGACCGGGCCATCGAGACGTTGCAGATTGCAGTTGACCACGAAAATCAGGTTGTCGAGCTTCTCCCGGCCGGCCATGGAAATGGAGCCCAGGGTCTCGGGCTCGTCACACTCACCGTCACCCACGAAGCACCACACCTTGCGCTCGCCTTTATCGATCAGCTCCCGGCTGTCCAGGTACTTCATCACATGGGCCTGGTAAATCGCCTGCATGGGTCCAAGCCCCATGGATACTGTCGGGAACTGCCAGTACTCAGGCATCAGCCAGGGGTGCGGGTAGGAAGACAGGCCATCACCGTCCACCTCTTCCCGGTACTTGTCCAACTGCTTCTCTTCCAGGCGACCTTCCAGATAGGAACGGGCATAAATGCCGGGAGAGGAGTGACCCTGGAAATACACCAGGTCCGCTTCCCGCTTCTCGTCGCCACCATGGAAGAAATAGTTGAAACCCACGTCATAGAGGGTCGCAGCGGAGGAAAACGACGAAATATGACCACCGAGCTCACCCGGCCGCTGGTTCGCCCGCAGCACCATGGCCATGGCATTCCAGCGTATGAGGGAGCGAATGCGCCGCTCCATGAACAGGTCACCGGGCATCCGTGATTCATTGGTAACGGGAATGGTATTCCGGAAAGGTGTGGTGATGGAGTAAGGCAATTCCGTGCCGTCCCGGCTCGCCCGCTCTGACAGGCGCTCCATAATGAACTTTGCACGCTCGACACCTTCCTGCTCAATCAATGACTCAAGTGCGTCCAGCCATTCACTGGTTTCTACGGGATCTTCATCTTGATACATCAAACCCTCCCCTAAGCCTTAATAGCCCATAGCCTGCCCGAATAGGAAAACCGGCCGGCCCTGTGTGATACCAGATAAAATGCAAGTGCAGGCCGTGCTGATAATGTATCAATACAGCATAGAACAGGATGAGCAACTTGCTCACCCCGAAACACATGACCCTGCCTGTGCGTTACTGGATGTGGCAACCAACTCTGGTAGCCGTTCCCCAAGCCGGTTTCTCAGACCCCACAATTAAGTAGTATTTTTACTACAAAAGCATCGCGGATTTCAATTAGCCTTCTGTTCCAGCCTGACTTTGATTGAACTTGAATAAGTGCTAAAGAGCCGGAATGGAGGCTTTCACATCGGTCAGCCATAGGGTCAGCCACTCCCGTGAGCCGGCACGGATGGCCCCTGCTTCCAAAGGATTACGGATTAAAACGAAAAACGGCTCACTGCGCTAAGACGCTTCAGATCGCCTCTTCTGAGAATGGCGCGATTGGCCGTAACACTCAACTGCCCTACGACCAATGTCGTAGATTTACTACGCGGTAGAAAACAGCTTCTTGCACTAATAATTTCCAAACTCCCATCCTGGCCAGTCACTGTCCAACGTAACCGCCGACCCAACAGAATTAGCGCCTCCCGCCTGCCGTAACCACCATGCAGAACAATTGCATTAATTAGACCTGAAAATATTCTTACAAATCTGTATAGTTTTCGCCCTGATTTTCGCCGGCGGGCCCGGGACCTCCTACCTGCCAGATGTCCTTTATTTGCCAGAGGTCGATCCATGAACTCTATCGTCACCTTTCCGAACCGGATTCCAGCAGTGGAGTTTGAAGAGCGGCGCTTCCAGGTGTATACCGACCGCCAGTTCGACAAGATCGAAGTCATTCAGAGCCTCCCGGAGGACACTCTGTTTGAAATGAAAGTGGTGGCCAGCGTGCTGCCATTCCGGGTCAACGAATACGTGATCAACGAGCTGATCAACTGGGACCAGGTCCCTAACGACCCCATCTACCAGTTGGTGTTTCCCCAGAAGGCCATGCTGAAGGAGGAACACTTCGAACGCATGGCCAGGCTCCACCGGGAAGGCGCCGACAAAAAGCTGATCCAGAAAGTGGCCAAGGAGATCCGCGACGAGCTCAACCCCCACCCGGCCGGCCAGATGGAGATGAACCTGCCCATGCTGGACGGCGAGGTCCTCGAGGGCGTGCAGCACAAGTACCGGGAAACCGTGCTGTTTTTCCCTTCCCAGGGCCAGACCTGTCACTCCTACTGTACGTTTTGTTTCCGCTGGGCCCAGTTCGTGGGTGACAAAGACCTCAAGATGGCGAGCACCGATGCGGACCGGCTTCACGGCTACCTGAAGGAGCATCCGGAAGTTTCCGACCTGCTGGTCACCGGCGGCGACCCCATGGTCATGAAGACAAAGCACTTGGTGCAGTATCTGGAGCCGCTGCTGGAACCGCAGTTCGACCACATCCAGACCATCCGCATCGGCACCAAGGCGCTGACCTTCTGGCCCTACCGTTTCGTCACCGACAAGGATGCCCACGAGCTGATGGACCTGTTTGCCCGCCTGGTGGACGCCGGCAAACACGTGGCCATCATGGCCCACTACAACCACTGGCAGGAGATCACCACCGAGATTGCCGAGGAGGCCATCCGTCGCATCCGCGCCACCGGTGCCGAAATTCGGGCCCAGGGGCCGCTGATCAAACACGTCAACGACAATGCCGATGACTGGGCCCGGCTATGGAAGAAAGAAGTCCAGCTCGGCATCATCCCCTACTACATGTTTGTGGAACGGGACACTGGGGCCAAAAACTACTTCGAAGTACCCCTTGCCCAGGCCTACGACATCTATCGGGAAGCCGTGAAACAGGTTTCAGGCCTGGCGAGAACGGCGCGCGGACCGTCAATGAGTGCCGGTCCGGGCAAGGTGGAGATTCAGGGCATAGCCGACATAAAAGGCGAGAAGGTATTTGTGTTGCGCTTCCTTCAGGGCCGCAACCCCGACTGGGTCCAGCGTCCCTTCTTTGCCAGGTTCAGCGAAACGGCCACCTGGCTGCACGAGCTTGAGCCTGCTTTCGGGGAGGAGAAGTTCTTCTTTGAGGAGGAGTACGAGGAGATGAAGCGGGGGAATGGCTAAACGCCGCCCTTTCCCGAGCGACCCCTTACTTGGGGTCGCCACTTCCTCCGAATCTCGACTTCAACCCGGCCAGGGAAACAAGACCAAACTACACATAAATTGAAAAATATCATTGTTTTACAATTCTTGACGTCCTTGTCATTGTAGCCCTAATCATCCTCACATAGATTCCAAGCTACTTGTTACCAAAAAGTCAGCGCCATCTAACCTCAGGCATGCGATCAGGGACGAAACACTGCAGTCAGCACCACCCTGTGAACGTACCGATGGATCCGTCACAAAAAAACTGGAATCGAAAAATGTTTAAAAAGAATGTCTTGCTAGCGCTTTGCAGTTCCGTTGCCCTTGCTGCCTGCGGTGGTGGAGGTAGTGATAGTAGTAGTGATAAAAGCGATGGCCCTTTATATGAAGATGAGACACCAACCACAACTGGTTACACGGATGGACAGCTAATCACGGCTAGTGAGGCGTTACGCGCCCGTGTTGACGAATGTATAGATACATCCAACGTTGGCTTTCGTTCAACGCACTTCGAAGTTTTTAGCATTGATGATGCCTCAACAAACGAGGACCTAAAGGCGGCTGCTACCGTTGCGGAGGCTGGCCTTAAAAGTATTCAGGAGATGCTGGTAGTTCATGATGATGAGATCGTCGGCACCCAAGGAAAAGAGCTTATCAGCGTATGTTTGAGGACGGAGGACCCAAATAACAGCTTCACTGGCCACAGCGGCACTGGCTTCAAAGACGGCTTAGTGATCAACGCTCCCAGGGCCGGTGATTTCAGTTTAGATCTAGAGAACAGCACGTCTCAATTACTGCGTCACGAACTCGTGCACGTAATCCAAATTCGGATCGTCTATGGTCTCGAAGCTGGCACCCATGGTGGTTTCGATACGGATAAATGGTATAGCGAAGGGTTGGCTCAGCTCATTGCCGGGCAAGAGGTATCCACTAATGCTACCGAGATCGACGCATATCTTGCAGCTATAACTGCCGGCACTGAGACGGCTGCGCCAGCTATCCGTACCCACCAGGATCACGTAGATAGCAATGGACGCTACAGGGACTATGCGCTCGCGGTACACTATTTGTTCACGCCCAGCAAGTACGGCGCCAACAACCCGCTCTCTGATGGAGCTGAGTTGTGGCGGAAATTGGGCGAAGAGATTGACTTTGGTGCTACCGATCCGTTTGCAAGTGCGTTCTCTAAAGTCTTCGTGAATGACCGTCAAAAGCTTACTCCGCTGACGCAGCAACAATACAGCACCAATTTCGTAAGCTGGATGACGGAATTCCGCACCGATGCCTGGGCAGATGGCAATGTAACCGGCACCAACGCCCAGAACGTTGACATGGTCTTCGTTATGGAGGAAGGCGTGGAGTTGCTGGCTGGCCGGATGAAGGCGGACGGCGATGTGTCCAGTCAGAATTTTGAGGTGCTCCTCACCAGACTCGACCCCAGTAAAGCCTATGATGTGTATTTCCTCGATGTCGTCTCCGAATCAGGGGGAACGATGGAAGTGGAATACTATGGTCCGTTAAAAGGTTATGCCAGCTATGAAGCTCATGCACTGCAGGCCAACGGACCTGGCGGCGGAACGACTTTTGACATTACTAATGCCAAAGTCACTAAGGCAACCGTAGAAGACTAAGCTTTAAAACAAGAAGGGGCAGCACTTTACCCCTTCTAATGACAAATCAACCCAGTTTGATAGTACGTTGATGCGCAGCTGAAAACAGGATCGGCCGAGACCGGCCACTTTGTAGACTGCGCAGTTTAATTAATTAAGAGCTTGCCGGTGCTTTGGCCGGCAAGTCCTTAACCTTTATCCCCTGCGACTGTAACCCGGTTACTTAGCGTCGTCGTAACTTCGGCACAAACCCCTCCAGCTTATCCTACAGCCACTCGACAAATGTCTGTAGTTCCTCCAACTCAAGCAGCTTCTCCCTGGTATTGAAGTACAGCCCCAGCTCGTATTCGGAGCGTGCCTTGTGAATCGCGTTAAGACAGGGCCGGCATACCCACAGCGTGCGGGTAATCGAATCTTCCTTGGTAAACAGCTTCTGAAAGCGTTTCTAGCGTTGCAGATGTTTGGGGATGAGATGATGGCGGGTGAGCCGGGCAACCGGGCGCTGGCATAGCTCTCAGCATGGAGGTTGAGGAGGAAGTTTCAACATCGGGGTTTACCAGTCGGGTTTCGCCATTGGCTCGACCCGACCTACGGTAACGAATACGCTTCCGGGTCAATCAGTGCATGAGGGTATACAATTTCCGCCGATAGCTGCGCACGTCCGGATTGGTATTGCCCAGCTTATCGAACAGCTCGACCAGCGTAATTTTGGCAATACCATCCTTGTAATCGGGTTCAGCCTGAATGAGCCTGATCAGCAGATCCATGGCTTCAGCGTTATTTTCCCGGATGACATGGTGCAGCGCCAACTGATGCAGAGCCGCCGGGTCCTTCGGGTTGCCCTCCAGGGTTTTTTCCAGCTCCGCCACCGGTGGCAGCTCCCCGGCCTGCTTCATGAACTTAAGCCTTGCCGCAAGCTGCCTGGCCTGGGGCTGGAGCTTTTCTTCAGGAGGCAGGCTTTCCAGAATACTCTCTGCGGTTTCCATATCCCCGGCTTCTGCTTTCAGTTGCGCCAGATCAATAAGCACTTTCAGGTTTTCCGGGTCCTTCTGGTTCATTTCCGTCAGGATGCCAAGGGCGCCTTCCACATCGCCCTCTTCCCATAACTGGTGGGCCGTTTCATAGGGGTCTTCCTGAGGCGGCTCCACATGCTTGTCCAGCACTGCCCGTATTTCACCCTCGGGCAAGGCGCCGTTAAAACCATCAACCGCCTGGCCATTCTTTACCAGAATAAGGGTAGGCAGACTCTTCACTCCGAGGCTGGCCACCAGCTCCTGCTGCTGGTCTGCATTGACCTTGGCGATCAGGAAGCGACCCTGATACTCGTTGGACAGTTTTTCCAGCACTGGCAACAACTGTTTGCAGGGTGCGCACCAGTCAGCCCACACGTCCACCAGGACCGGGGTCTGCATGGACGCCTGCATGACCTTGTCCTGAAAGTTCTCCATGGTGGCATCAAAGATAAAAGGTGAACTGCTCATATTGGGTTACCCGACAGATCTTGAATGTGAATCGTACCATCTAGGTAGAGGCAGACGCGGCAATTTCAAGGTCTCCGACGCAATGCCGCCATGCCTTTGGAATGATTAGAGGCCTGCGACTTGAAATGACAGCCGGCGCCGTCACATACACAAGCATCGCCCTATCGAAAACCACACGGGAAGCAAAAACGGTATGAACGACGAAAGCCGTAATGACGCCGACGACAACATTGTCGAAAACGAGCAGCTCGATGACGTGACTGAGTATATCGGTAAGGAAGACAACAGCCACAGCCTGGCTCTGTCGAAACAGTCGCTACCCCGACGAATGTACATTCTGCCTGTGTCCAACCGGCCCTTTTTCCCGGCCCAGGTCCAGCCCGTCGTGGTCAATCAGAAACCATGGCATGACACCCTCAAGCGGGTCAGCGAAACGGATCACCACATTCTGGGGCTCTGTTTCGTGGATAACCCTGAGAAGGAAGATCCGGTGCCGGAAAGCGGCGACCTAGAAGTCATGGGATGCGCTGCCCGGGTCCATCACGCCCAAAACAGTGATGGCAAGGTCCAATTTATTGCCCAGGGCATCCGCCGCTTCCGTATCGTCCAGTGGCTGCGCCGCAAGCCTCCTTTCCTGGTGGAGGTGGAATATCCCGAAGAGCCCGACGAGCAGCGGGAAGAACTGAAGGCCTACACCCTGGCTATCATCAGCGCCATCAAGGACCTGCTCCGGACCAACCCGTTGTACGGTGAGGAAGTGAAACAGTACCTGTCCCGCTTCGGGCCTGAGGATAGCTCGCCGCTGGCGGATTTCGGCGCCTCCATGACCAGTGCCAAGGGCCGCGAATTGCAGGAGGTACTGAATACCGTGCCCTTACTCCGGCGCATGGAACGCGTGCTCCTGCTGATGCGCAAAGAACAGGAAGTGGCGCGCCTGCAGGCAGAGATCAACGAGGAAGTGAACGACAAGGTGCAGAAGCACCAGCGGGAGTTCTTCCTGCGTGAACAACTGAAGGTCATTCAGCGCGAGCTGGGCATGGCAAAAGACGACAAGACCGCCGATGCCGAGCGCTTTCAGCAACGCATGGATATTCTTGAGCCACCGGAACACGTACAGATACGCTTCAAGGATGAGCTCCAGAAGCTGCAGGTGCTTGAGCAGGGCTCGCCGGAGTACGGGGTCACCCGTAATTACCTGGACTGGCTCACCCAGATACCCTGGGGCATCACCTCAGAGGATCATTTTGATCTGATCGAGGCAAGGCGCATTCTGGACCGGGACCACGACGGTCTGGAAGACGTCAAGGACCGCATTGTGGAGTTTTTGGCGGAGGGCTCGTTCAAGGGCGAGGTTTCCGGCTCCATTCTGCTGCTGGTGGGCCCTCCCGGCGTCGGCAAGACCTCCATCGGCCGTTCAGTGGCGGATGCCCTGGGGCGGGAGTTCTATCGCTTCAGTGTCGGCGGCATGCGGGACGAGGCCGAGATCAAGGGCCACCGTCGCACCTACATAGGTGCCATGCCCGGCAAGTTTGTCCAGGCTCTGAAAGACTCCCAGGTGGCCAACCCGGTCATCATGCTGGACGAAATCGACAAGCTTGGTGCTTCCTACCAGGGTGACCCGGCTTCTGCCCTGCTGGAAACCCTGGACCCCGAACAGAACCGGGAATTCCTGGACCACTACCTGGATGTGCGCCTGGACCTGTCAAAGGTTCTGTTTATCTGTACCGCCAATCAGCTGGACACCATTCCGAGGCCACTGCTGGACCGCATGGACACCATCCGGCTGTCAGGTTACATCACCGAAGAAAAAGTACAGATTGCCAAACACCACCTGCTACCCAGGCTACTCAGCCGGGCCGGCTTGAAGAAAAAGCAGCTCAACATTACCGACCCAGCAGTCAAGCAGGTTATCGAGGGCTACGCCCGGGAAGCGGGGGTCCGTAATCTGGAGAAACAGCTCCACAAGATCATCCGCAAGGGCATCGTCAAACTGCTGGAAACACCGGAGTCCCAGGTTCGGGTCAACGTGGGCGACCTCGCCGGGTATCTAGGACAACCCCCATTCCGCAGGGAAAAGTCCATGAAGGGCGTCGGCGTTGTTACGGGGCTCGCCTGGACCGCCATGGGCGGCGCAACCCTGAGTATCGAGGCGTCACGGATACATAGCACCCAGCGGGGTTTCAAGCTGACCGGTCAGCTAGGGGACGTGATGAAGGAGTCGGCGGAAATTGCCTACAGTTATATTTCGTCCAACCTGAAGCGCTTCAAGGGCGATACCACTTTCTTCGACAAATCGTTCGTTCACCTGCACGTGCCCGAAGGTGCGACGCCAAAGGACGGCCCCAGTGCCGGTGTGACCATGGCCACAGCACTGCTGTCGATCGCCCGCAAGGAAGCACCGAAGCAGTCGGTGGCAATGACCGGCGAGCTTACCCTGACCGGGCAGGTTCTGCCTGTGGGTGGCATTCGGGAGAAAGTCATTGCAGCGCGGCGCCAGAAGATCGGTACTCTGATCCTGCCGGACGCCAACCGCGGCGACTATGAGGAGCTGCCGGACTATCTCAAGGAAGGGCTGACCGTGCACTTTGCCCGTCAGTATTCCGATGTGTTCCAGGTATGCTTCAGTGACAAGAGCCGGAATCCGGAGAGCGTGCACTGAGCCGGGGCAGGTTATAGCTTCGTTGCACCGCGGCGGGCCTTCGGCCGGGTTGAGCCGGCTGGCTGACAAACCTGACGAAGGCCTGCCGGATCATTTACCCGGGCTGGCCTTCCAGCCGTCCTCACGCAGAACCGGCCCCACATCGAGCACAGGTGACGCGTCGATGCTGTCTGCGTCCATCATGCTGGCCACCCGCTGCAGCGAAGCGATGATCATTGATTGCTCCCACTCATGGAGACTCTGGAACTTCTGGATGAACTCCTCCTGCAGAGGCTGGGGTGCCCGTCCGAGAATATCGGAGCCCTGATCGGTAAGATGAGCATGTACTTTGCGTTTATCCAGGGTGTTGCGCACCCGGTAGACCAGGTTCCGGTGCTCAAGCCTGTCCAGGATCGTGGTCACCGTGGCTTGGCTCAGGCTCACCTTGTCCGCAATGGTACCGATCGTGACCTCTCCCAGATCCCTTATAGTGCGCATGATGAGCAGCTGTGGACCGGTGAGCCCGGCATGCTTGCTCAAACGCTTGGAATGCAAATCCGTTGCCCGGATAACTCGCCTGAGCGCTACCAGAACCTGCTCGTAATTATTCACATCATCACTCCATCACTGCGCTATCACTGCATCTGTACTGCCCGACCATGGTCATTGCTCCGGGTCGGCGTTCACGGCCCTGCGGGCAATTGTTTATAGCTCTAACTATTAGAGAACTTTGGCTCTTTAATTGCAAGACTCTGAAAACTCAACTATACCCAGCTTGACAAGTTGGTGAGCCTGGTGTTTTTTAACCTGGCCACAGAAGAATAAACCTGACCCAAAGTAGGACAGATCTCATGAATACATCAGTCAAGAACATCGTAACGGCGGTGAGTGCCTCAGCGGCATTGATGGCTTCCGGCAGCGCTCTGGCAGAAATCAAGATAGGTATTGCCGGCCCGATGACAGGCCCGGTCGCGCAATACGGTGATATGCAGTTCTCCGGTGCCCGCATGGCCATCGAGCAGATCAACGCCGATGGCGGCGTCATGGGTGAAAAGCTCGAAGCCGTTGAGGTTGACGACGTCTGCGATCCCAAGCAGGCGGTGACGGTTGCCAACCGGCTGGTCAATGAGGGTGTTCAGTTTGTGGTGGGCCATCTGTGTTCAAGCTCCACCCAGCCCGCCTCCGACATCTATGAAGACGAAGGCATCCTGATGATCACCCCGGCCTCGACCAGCCCGGAAATCACCTCCCGCGGCTACGAACTGGTGTTCCGTACTATCGGTCTGGACAGCATGCAGGGTCCTGTCGCCGGTGAGTATCTTGCCAGCCTCAATCCCGATCGCGTGGCAGTCATCCACGACAAGCAGCAATACGGCGAAGGCATTGCCACCGCCGTCAAGGAAACCCTTGAGGAAAAAGGTGTAGAGGTACCCATGTTCGACGGCATCACCGCTGGCGACAAGGACTTCTCATCCCTGGTGACCAAGCTCAAGCAGGCTGATGTGGATTATGTCTACTACGGCGGCTACCACCCAGAACTCGGCCTGATCCTGCGCCAGGCGCGCCAGGCGAACCTGGATGCCACCTTCATGGGCCCAGAGGGCGTGGGCAACAAGGACATCAACTCCATTGCCGGCGAGGCAGCCGAAGGCCTTCTGGTCACTTTGCCACCCGCCTTCGATGAGAAGGAAGCCAACCAGGAGCTTGTCAAAGCGTTTGAAGAAAAAGGCGAAGATCCGTCCGGTCCCTTCGTACTGACTTCGTACGCCGCGGTGCAGCTGATCGCTGAAGGTATCGAGAAAGCCGAGTCAACGGACCCCTTTGATGTTGCTGCGGCGCTTCGCGAAGGCAGCTTCGAGACGCCCATCGGCACCGTCGAGTACGACAGCAAGGGTGATATGGAGTCGTTTGAGTTTGTCGTTTACGAATGGCATTCAGATGGCAGCAAAACTCCGGTAAACTAGGCCGCGATCGTTAACTAACGGTAATGGAACACCTTCCCACCGCGATCCGGGGGAAGGTGTTTTTTTAGCTCCCGAACGCTTCTCGTCCGCCAGCGCCGGCACCCCGGCGCCGCAGATTGCAGTAGCTCAGCGGGGCAGGTCTTCGGAGCACCAAACCATGCTTGACGCCTATTTCCTTCAGCAGCTCATCAACGGGCTAACGATCGGAAGTGCCTACGCCCTGATCGCCATCGGCTATACGATGGTGTACGGGATTATCGGAATGATTAATTTTGCCCACGGCGAAATCTATATGATTGGCGCTTATACGGCCCTGATCGCCATTACCGGCCTAGCCGCTCTTGGTGTTGCCTTTCTTCCCATTGTGCTGCTGGTTGCGCTGATCTGCGCGGTCATCGTCTCGAGTTCCGCCGGATGGGCAGTGGAAAGGATTGCCTACCGCCCGGTTCGGGGCCGCCATCGTCTGATTCCCCTCATCTCTGCCATCGGCATGTCCATTTTTCTTCAGAACTATGTGCACCTGGCACAAGGCTCAAGAAACATGGGTTTTCCGCTGCTGATCGAAGGCGGCTTCCGCTTTGGCGCGGAAGGTGACTTCCAGACCTCAATTTCATACATACAGATCACCATTTTTATCACCACCCTGATCTGCATGGCGGGACTTTCATGGTTTATCGCAAAATCACGCACGGGCCGGGCCTGCCGGGCGGTCTCCCAGGATCTGGGCATGTCCAGCCTGCTGGGCATTGATACCAACCGCATCATTGCCGCGACCTTTGTCATAGGGGCCGCACTGGCTGCGGTCGCGGGTCTGCTGCTGGGCATGTATTACGGCTCCATTGATCCGCTGTTTGGTTTCATTGCCGGGCTGAAGGCGTTTACCGCGGCCGTACTCGGTGGCATAGGAAGCATTCCCGGCGCCATGCTGGGCGGACTGATTCTGGGGGTTTCCGAAAGCATGACTTCGGGCTACCTCAGCGGCGAATACAAAGATGTGGTGTCCTTTGGTTTACTGATCCTGATTCTGCTTTTCAAACCTACCGGCCTACTCGGCAAACCGGAGGTTGAAAAGATCTGATGGCTACTTCCAACCTGAAACACGCGCTTTTCTGCGCCATCATTACTCTGGTGGTGTCCTACCCAATTCTGGGGTTCAACCTGGTATCCCAAGGCACCTCGGTGGGCCTTGAGGGGGCCAACCCAACCACGGTCACCGCCGTGTTCCTGGCCGCACTGGCCGTGTTCCTGTTCCAGTTGTTTCGGGACCAGATCATGTCCGGGCTGGGTCGGGTGCCTAAGCCGGCATTACCCACCACCCGCAACATGAGCGACGCCACCCGGGTCCGGATGCAGAACCTGATCATATTGTTCGTGGTCATCGGCGCCGCCATCTGGCCATTTCTCGCTTCCCGCGGCTCAGTGGACCTGGCCACCCTGGTACTGATCTACGTCATGTTGGCCCTTGGCCTCAACGTCGTGGTGGGTCTGGCGGGCCTGCTGGACCTGGGTTATGTCGCCTTCTACGCGGTCGGCGCCTATACCTTTGCGCTGCTGTCCCAGTACTTCGGCATTTCTTTCTGGGTAGCTCTGCCCACCGGCGCACTGCTGGCTGCCCTGTTCGGCCTGGCGCTGGGGTTTCCTGTGCTGAGGTTGCGGGGAGACTACCTGGCCATTGTGACCCTGGGTTTTGGCGAGATCATTCGGATACTGCTCAATAACTGGACTTCTCTGACCGGTGGTCCCAATGGTATTGGCGGCATACCCGACCCAACGCTGTTTGGCATGGAGTTCGGCCGGCGGGTCAAGGAAGAAGGCAATATATCCTTCCATGACTTCTTTGGCATTGCCTACGACAGTACTCACAAGATCATCTTCCTCTACCTGATTGCACTGGTGCTGGCGGTAATGACCTTTTTCGCCATCCGCCGTCTCATGCAGATGCCGGTCGGTCGTTCCTGGGAGGCCCTGAGGGAAGATGAAATTGCGGCCCGCTCCCTTGGGCTGAGCCGCACCGGGGTCAAGCTCTCCGCCTTCACCATTGGCGCATTCTTCGCAGGTTTTGCCGGCACCGTGTTCGCCTCCAAGCAGGGTTTTATCAGTCCCGAGTCCTTTGTGTTCCTGGAATCGGCCATCATTCTGGCCATTGTGGTCCTGGGCGGTATGGGGTCTCAGTTCGGCGTTATCCTGGCGGCCATTGCGGTCACCATCCTGCCGGAGCTGGCGCGGGAGTTTTCGGAGTACCGGATGCTGATCTTTGGCGCTGCCATGGTGCTGATGATGGTTTGGCGCCCACAGGGGCTGCTACCCATGCGCCGTATCCATATTCACCTAGACAAGCCGGAGTGACAGCGCATGCTTGAAGTACGCGAATTATCCATGCGTTTTGGCGGACTGCTGGCGGTCGATCAGGTCTCCCTGGACGTTCAGGAACACGAGATTGTCTCCATCATAGGGCCGAACGGCGCTGGCAAGACCACCGTATTCAACTGTATGAGCGGTTTTTACAAGCCCACTGGCGGCAAGATCCTGTTCGGCGACAAGGAAATCCAGGGCACCCCTGACTACAAGATTTCCCGCCTTGGCCTGGTGCGGACCTTTCAGCACGTGCGCCTGTTCAATCGCATGACGGTGGTGGAAAACCTGCTGGTGGCACAACACCGGCACCTGAATACCAACCTGCTGGCGGGCCTGTTCAAGACACCGGGGTACCGCAAGAAAGAACAGAAGTCCCTGGATCGGGCCGCCTACTGGCTCAAGCGGGTCGGCCTGCTGGACCTGGCCAACCGGGACGCCGGCAATTTGGCCTATGGCCAGCAGCGGCGCCTGGAAATTGCCCGTTGCATGGTGACCGAGCCTAAACTGCTCATGCTGGACGAGCCCGCAGCCGGTCTGAACCCGGCTGAAACCCGGGAACTGAACCAGCTTATTATCAGCCTCAAGGAAGATTACAACGTGTCGGTGGTGCTTATCGAACACGACATGAGCCTGGTAATGGAAATCTCCGACCGCATCAACGTGATCAATCAGGGCCGGCCACTGGCCAAGGGCACACCTGACGAGATCCGTCACAATGATGATGTGATCAAAGCCTACCTGGGTGAGGCCTGAGGAAATCAAATGCTCGTAATTGAAGATGTACATACCCACTACGGCAAGATCGAAGCCCTGCATGGCGTTTCGGTGGAAGTTAAGAAGGGCGAGATCGTGTCCCTCATCGGCGCCAATGGCGCAGGCAAGACCACCCTGCTGATGACCGTATGTGGTGATCCCCAGGCGAGCTCAGGCCGGGTGATACTGGAAGGCCGGGACATTACCCGCAGGCCTACAGCCGAGATCATGCGCTCGGGTATCTCCATTGTGCCGGAAGGCCGCCGGGTGTTCCCGGGGCTTACAGTTGCCGAAAACCTTCACATGGGAGGTTTTTTCAATACCAAGAGCGAGATCCGCAAGAGCCAGCAGCATGTCTACGAGCTTTTCCCTCGACTGAAGGAGCGGGAAAACCAGCGCGCCGGCACCATGTCCGGGGGCGAGCAGCAGATGCTGGCCATTGGCCGGGCGCTGATGAGCAAACCCACGCTGATCATTCTGGACGAACCCTCTCTAGGACTTGCTCCGCTGATCATCAAACAGATTTTCGAAATTATCGCGAAGCTGCGGGACGACGGCATCACCGTGTTTCTGGTGGAACAGAACGCCCACCAGGCCCTGAAGCTGGCCGACCGTGGCTACGTGCTGGAAACCGGACGCATCCGACTTCAGGATACCGGCGCCAACCTGCTCGCCAACCCGGACATACAGAATGCCTATCTGGGGGGGTAATCGAATTTACATAATAAGAATAAGCGACTCTCAAATTTTTTAGAGTCCTTAAGCTCCGCACACAAGACAGACAGTTAACAAAATGAGCCGGAGCCGCATTTGGAACTTTACCAGGCAGTGGATCCTTTTATGCACGCGAATATAGTTTGGGCATTGTCAACTTGTTGCTATGACCAGCATCAATTCTCTGGGATCCGGTGAGTGGTCATGAAGGCTCGCAAAAGCATTAATTACTGCATCACAAAATCGCAGGGGGCTAAGCTGAAAAACCGAGAAATGACTAATCTAGAAAATCAATTAACGCTTGAAGCTATTGATACCGAAAGAAATATTTAGGGAAAACGTAAATTGAGAATAAGTACTCAGGCCTCTAAAATCGCGTTTCAACCGCCGAGTGAACAACCTCCAAGTGCTTAGCCTAGCAATTGTATTTTTGACGCGAGCAGTTGCTTGCAACTATGGAATCTGAACTATACTCAGACGGACGGATAAACTGAGTCTTAATTCAAGCTAATCGTTTAGCACCCAGAAGATAAGCTACGGGTGCGCGTGCGCAGACAGCTAAATCGCGACAAGGAGAGTATGATGAAAAAACTGATCGCAGGTGCACTTCTTTTAAGTGCTTCAAGCATGACCTTTGCTCAAGGGCCAGGTTGTGGAGTAGGCGCCATGATATGGAAAGGGCAATCCGGAATTGCCCCTCATGTTTTAGCCGCAACCACCAACGGCGCTGCGTCGCAGACAGTGAGTATGACTCTAGGCATTGCTGGGTGTGAAACAAATGCAAGCATACAGTCAATGGCTAGCCTGATAGACGCTCGTGGTGATGCTGTAGCTCACGATATCGCAGTCGGCCAAGGTGAAAATTTAGATGCGATCGCGTCCTCCCTCCGGATCCCGCAGGATCAGTGGCCCGAGTTCCGCTCTTTACTACAAACTAATTTCGAATCTATCTTCCCCTCGACAGACGTCCGGTCTTCTCATGTGGTGGCCGAAATAGTTCGGATTCTTGAGCAGGATGAGCGGTTCAAAGACCACGTTGCTTAACGCACAATTATGGCCGGCCTGAGTCGGAGGCATACAAAAACCTTCTCTAGGCTATAGCGACTAAGTTGTGAAAGGGCACGGACATACCCGTGCTCTTCCAGCTGACGCCTTCTCTTCCTGAGATTAACCCGCAGGCACCGATTATCATTCTTGAAAAAAATACCCATAAGTTAGTTGAGTTAGTAATACGCATTCACTCATTGGGCCTGCATTGCTAGCGAAAAAGCGAGCAATCGATTTATGAAAATGTACTTTGCCGCTTTCTGCTCCATCTTACTTCTATCGCCATACTCTTCGGGCTCTCCAAAGGGAAATATCGTACATCTTGCTCAAACGGAAGAATGGCTTAACCTTGTTCATTACAGAAAAAACCTGGCTAGCGCTGGCTATAAAAGTCAGGCTGATGATCCCGGTTTTTTCCTCAGTGAGCAGGGCCAGCACTCCCCTGAAGCCGAGCTTGAGGCCACGTTAAATGCCCTCCGCCAGCCCGGCGAAGGCGATGGGCACGCCCGGTGCCGATTCCCGGCACGGGACCGGTGGTTACGCTCGCAGCTGGATTTACCGGCCACTGACATCGAGTGCCCTGCCTATGAGCAGTGGCGCGAAGAGCTGAACACCGAAACCGTGACCCTGGTGTTTGCGGCTTCCTACCTGAACAGTCCGTCTTCCATGTTCGGTCACACATTCACCAGACTGGACCCACCCCAGGACGACAAAGACACCGACCTGCTGCTGGCCAACACCATTTCCTACGCTGCCGATGCCGAGGCCCACGACAGTGAACTTATGTTCGCCTACCGCGGCATATTTGGGGGCTACCCGGGCATTACGACGATCCAGCCCTACTACGAAAAGATCCGCCTCTATACCGACATTGAGAACCGCGACCTCTGGGAGTACCAGCTCAACCTGACCCCTGCCGAAGTGGACATGATGCTGGCCCACGCCTGGGAGATCCGGGAACGCAATTTTGATTATTATTTTTTCGATGAGAACTGTGCCTACCGCCTGCTGGCCCTGATCGACGTGGCGCGTCCGGGCACCGAGCTTCTGGCTGAAGTAAGCACCCACGCCATCCCGTCTGATACCGTTCGCTGGGTGGTGGACAAAGACCTGGTCGAGCAGGTTCACTACCGGCCCTCGGCGGCGACCAAGGTCAGTTTCGCCCTGAATCATCTGCCGGCGGGCGACCAGACCCTGGCTGCAGCTATAGCCAATGGCTATATCAAGGTGGACGGTCCGGAAGTGCAGGCGCTGTCGCCCGAACGAAGGGCACACCTTCTGGATGCCTCCTATGACTACGTGCGATACCAGTCAGAAGCTGAAGGCTGGCCAAGGTCCTTTGCCGCGCCCCTTTCCCATGATCTGCTGCGGGCCCGCAGCGGCATCAGTGGTACTGCGCCGCCGCCTGAGCCTGAAGTTCCGCAAGTTCGGGATGACCAGGGCCACGACACCCTGCGTATCGGTCATGCAGGCGGGCGCCAGCATGGCCGGAACTACGCTGAACTGTCGGTGCGTCCGGCCTACCATGACCTACTGGACCCTCCGGAAGGCTATCGTCCGGGTGCCCAGTTGCAGTTCCTGAGATTCGATGCCCGGCTTTACACGGACAATGACGAGCTTCAGGTGGAGCAGATCGTCGGGGTAGAGATCCGCTCCCTGTCGCCAAGGGATGGCTTTTTTTCACCGCTGTCCTGGCAGGTGGGCTTCGGCGGCCGCCGCTCCGACACCGAGTCGGGCAAGCGCATACTGACACCCTACCTTGAAGGAGGTGCCGGCGGCAGCTGGCGCCTGGGTAACAGGACCCAGGCCCTGGCCATGGTGACCGGCGATGCCGAAGTGGACAGCGACCTTCGCCGGGGTTACGACCTGGCCCCAGGGGCTGACCTTGGGGTGCTGCATCAGTCGCCCAGGGCCAGCTTCCTGGGTGGCATTCGCACCAAGGCCTGGCTGGTCAGCGACCTGCATCGCGAGGACACCCTCTATCTGAATGCAGGCTGGCATCTCGGGCGGGACATGAGCATTGCCACAGAATTCCAGCGTAAACACCACTTCGACAGGTACAGCAGTCAATGGCAACTGGGACTCAACGTCTATTTCTGACCGCCCTGCTCCTGGCCCTGGCGGTACTTCAGGGGGGCTGCACCAACCTGTTCTTCTATCCGGACAGCCATGTCTATATCACCCCGGACCGGCTCGATCTGGAATACCAGGATGTGTTCGTCGATACGCCGGAAGGCGAGACCCTGCACGGCTGGTGGTTACCCGCCCAGGGCAAGTCAAAAGGTCAGGTTTACTTCCTCCATGGCAACGCCCAGAACATCAGCAGCCATATCATGAACGTCGCCTGGTTGCCTGGAGCGGGCTATGATGTGTTCGCCATCGATTATCGTGGATACGGACGGTCCACAGGCGAACCCAGCCTTGAGGGGGTCCTCCATGACGCCGAGAGCGGTCTTCGGTGGCTGGTTGAGGCCCATGGCGAGGAAGACACACCGGTGTACCTCCTCGGCCAGAGCCTTGGCGGAGCCCTTGCTCTAATGCTTGCCAGCGAATGGAACCAGGGCGAGGAAACCCCGGAGCTCGCCGCTCTGATTCTGGATGGTACTTTTTCCGGGTTCCGGACCATTGCCCGGGAAAAGCTGAGCGCCTTCTGGCTGACCTGGCCCCTGCAGGCGCCTCTGAGCTGGACTATAAACGATGACTACGAGGGCACGGATCATATTGCCGATATCAGCCCCACTCCTCTCCTGATCATCCACAGCACCAGGGACAGCATCATCCCGCTTCACCATGGCACGCGGCTTTACGAAGCGGCAGAAGCACCGAAGCAGTTTCTCCAGACCGTTACCCCCCATGGTGCGACCTTTGTTGTTCCAGCTTACCGCAAGGCGGTGCTCGAGTTCATGGCAGACGCCCGCGGAAACTGACCATAAAAAAACCCGCCTTCCGAAATCGGAGGCGGGTTTTTTATCAGCCTGGGCTGATTACATGGCAGAGAGATCAGTCGGCTGCTCGCCTTCCTTCACTTCTTTCATGGACAGCTTCACACGGCCACGGGCGTCAACGTCCAGCACCTTGACCAGAACTTCCTCGCCTTCCTTGAGCACGTCAGACACGTTCTCAATGCGCTGGTCGGAAATCTGGGAGATGTGAACCAGACCGTCCTTGCCAGGCAGGATGTTAACGAAAGCGCCGAAGTCGACGATGCGCTCCACCTTGCCTTTATAGATGGCTCCCACTTCGATTTCAGCGGTGATTTCCATCACTCGCTTCATCGCCGCCTGGGCTGCAATCTGGGTGTCGGCATAGATCTTCACATTGCCGTCGTCGTCCAGGTCAATGGAGGCGCCGGTTTCGTCGCAGATGCCACGAATGGTCGCACCGCCTTTACCGATCACGTCCCGGATCTTCTCGGGATTGATCTTGATAGTGGTAATGCTCGGTGCGCGCTCGGACAGCTCGGCGCGGGGCACGGCAATGACCTTGGCCATCTCTGCCAGAATGTGCATTCGGGCACCGTTGGCCTGCTCCAGTGCCAGCTCCATAATCTCATCGGTGATGCCGTTGATCTTGATGTCCATCTGCAGGGCGGTGATGCCTTCCGATGTACCGGCTACCTTGAAGTCCATGTCGCCAAGGTGGTCTTCATCACCCAGGATGTCGGTGAGGATGGCAAACTGGTCGCCTTCCTTGACCAGACCCATGGCAATACCGGCAACCGGTGCCTTGATCGGCACACCGGCGTCCATCAGTGCCAGGCTGGAACCACAGACCGAAGCCATGGAGCTGGAACCGTTGGATTCAGTGATCTCGGAAACCGCACGAATGGTGTACGGGAATTCTTCGATGGTCGGCATAACGGCAGCAACGCCTCGCTTGGCAAGACGACCATGACCGACTTCACGACGGCCCGGCGTGCCAACACGACCAGCTTCACCCACCGAGTAGGGAGGGAAGTTGTAGTGGAACAGGAACGGGTCCTTGCGCTCGCCTTCCAGGGAATCGATGATCTGCATGTCCCGGGCTGTACCCAGAGTTGTGGTCACGATCGCCTGGGTTTCACCACGGGTGAACAGGGCTGAACCATGGGTGCTGGGCAGAACCCCGACTTCGATCTGGATCGGACGCACGGTCTTGTTGTCGCGACCGTCGATACGCGGCTTGCCATCGAGCACCTGCTTGCGCACAACGCTCTTCTCGACCTTGCCAAAATACTTTTTAACCTCATCCGCAGAAGGCTGGCCTTCCTGATCGCCTGCCAGTTTTGCAACGGCTTCGGACTTGATCACGCTCAGACGGGCGTAGCGCTCCATCTTGTCGCGTATGGTGTAGGCTTCTTCGATAGCGCTGGAGAAGTCGGAGCTCATGGCGTTCAGCAGGCTCGTGTTTTCAGCCTCTGGCTGCCAGTCCCAACGGGGCTTGCCCACTTCACTGGCGAATTCCTTGATGGCCTGAACAGCGGTCTGCATTTCCTGGTGGGCAAAGAGCACACCACCCAGCATCTGGTCTTCCGTCAGGCCCTTGGCCTCTGACTCAACCATCAGTACCGCATCTTCAGTTCCGGCCACAACCATGTCGAGCAGCGAATCGCTGAGCTCTTCGAAGGTGGGGTTGAGGAAATAGCCACGCTCGTTGGTGAAGGCGACACGCGCCGCACCGACCGGACCATCAAAGGGAATACCGGAAAGGGACAGGGCCGCAGAGGCTGCGAGCATGCCGGCGATATCTGGGTCCTGGGTCTTGCTGGAGGACATGACCGTCAGGATAACCTGAGTTTCGTTCATGAAGCCCTTGGGAAACAGGGGCCGAATGGGCCGGTCAATCAGGCGCGAGGTCAGGGTTTCTTTCTCGGACGGACGGCCTTCACGCTTGAAGAAGCCACCGGGAATACGGCCCACGGCATAGGTCTTCTCGAAGTAGTTCACGGTCAGCGGAAAAAACGGCTGGCCGGGCTTGGCTTCCTTGGCAGCGACGACCGTACCAAGTACAGAAATGTCGTCGATGGTGACCAGCACTGAGCCGGTGGCCTGACGGGCAATACGGCCCGTTTCCAGGGTGACGGTCTTGCCGCCGAGTTCAAATGTCTTTTTTACCGGATTCACGGTAACTCCTTGATTATCTCTTCAGTTCAGTCTGATGACCTGCCCCATGGCAAATCATCCCGATTCGACGCACACCAGATCAAACGGAGTCAACAAAGGCTGAACCTGCCTGAAAGCTAACAGGCTGTCGGAAAATCCCGGGCTTCGGCGCCGGGCCTTTCGACAACCTGCTATGTTTGGCTTTCGGTTACGACAGGGGCTTTTGCAAACCACCGGAAAACCGGAACGCACCGTAATGCTTGAATACTGCTTTACGCTCTACAGCCTGAGCTTCCACCCGAACACCAGTGCTGAGCACCATTGTCCGGCTCGCACCACTGTCTCGCAACACTAGGTGAAGCTTGGGTGCTGCAATTGAATGAAGGTGACGCAGGCAATACTGGCAGGCGAGAAGCACGTAAAGCGGAGACAAGCTCCGCCGTACGCAGGAAGGCGCCGCCGTAGCGACACCTTCTGACAGGTCGTCTGACCCCAAGGGCTCAGCGACGCAGACCCAAACGCTTGATCAGCTCAAGATAACGGTCAGCGTTTTTCTTCTTCAGGTAGTCAAGCAGCTTACGACGCTGGTTAACCATCCTGATCAGGCCACGGCGGGAGTGGTGATCCTGCTTGTTGGCCTTGAAGTGACCCTGCAGCTTGTCGATGTTGGCGCTCAGCAGTGCAACCTGTACTTCAGGAGAACCGGTGTCGCCTTCGGCTTGCTGGTAATCTTTAACGATCTCTGACTTCTCTGCGGCAGAAAGTGCCATAACTCACCTCATAGGATGCGATGCATATGAATTCGGCCAAACCGCGCATCTCTGCAGCTCGGCTAATCAGCGCTGGATCCCGTGGGATTCAGTCAGCTGTCTTGACCAGACGGCGAGGAGTAATTACTACCTGCTCGCCGTCCGGAATACCTTCACCCAGGCCGATAAAACGGTCTTCACCATAAAGGCGGACCGGGCCTGCGAATTCCTGGTCGGATATTCTAACGGGTTGTCCGTTCAATATCGACCGTAACCTGTCTGCGGACAGGATCAGCTCCGGAAACATGCTCAGCGCTGCATCCGGTGCCACCAACAGGGAGTCGAGGGATTCGCCCTGCTCGCGCATGGATTCGAGCCGGGCAACGGGTATGGCGTCTTCAAGGACAAAGCCCGCCGCCAGGGTCCGGCGCAAAGCCGTTACATGGGCACCACAGCCAAGGGCGTTACCAATGTCTTCCACTAGCGATCGGATATAAGTGCCCTTGGTACAGGTAACCGCAATATCAAACTCCGTGTCCCGGACCTCGAGCAGAGTCAGATCATAGATGGTCACCGGGCGCGCCGGGCGTTCAATATCGATGCCCTCACGGGCATATTCGTAAAGCGGCCGCCCTTTGTGTTTGAGGGCGGAATACATCGATGGCACCTGCTGGATCGGCCCCCGGAAATCGCCCAGGACTGCCTCCACAGCTGCCGAGTTGAGCCCTGGCGGTATCGGGGTCTCCCGCACCACCTTGCCCTCACTGTCCCCGGTCTCGGTGGTAACGCCCAGTTTTGCGGTGGCGATGTACGCCTTGTCACTGTCGAGCATGGACTGGGAAAACTTGGTGGCTTCGCCGAAGCACAGGGGAAGCACCCCGGTGGCCAGGGGATCCAGTGCGCCTGTATGGCCCGCCTTGGCTGCGCCGTACAGCGTCTTCACGTGCTGCAGGATACCGTTAGAGGTCAGGCCTGCGGGCTTGTCGATAACCAGGATGCCGTTTACGTCACGACCCTTGCGGCGTCGGCTCAAACTTCAGACTCCGGATCATCAGAACGGTCGACCGGGGCCTGACGACCCACGGCTTCGTCGATCAGTGAGTCCATGTGACGGCTTCGGCCCGGCAAGGTGTCAAAATGAAAACGCAGGTGAGGCACCATGCGGAGTTTCATGGCACGACCAATCTGGCCGCGCAAAAACCCGGCAGACTTGCGCAACACCATCAACGAATCCTGGACTTCGGCAGAGTCCTCGGTAAGGTCTTCAGTGCTTAGCAGGGACACGTAGATATCGGCATAGCCCATATCGCGGCTGACTTTAACCGCATTGATGGAAACCATCCCAAGCCGGGGGTCCTTGATGTCACGCTGGATCATTTGTGCCAGCTCACGCTGTATCTGATCGGCAATCCGATCGATACGGCTAAATTCCTTTGGCATAGTTCTGCCTATGTTGGCTCTTTAAACGCTCTTTCGACAAAATGGGGTGCCTGTTGGAGGCACCCCATTGCTTCATTTTTTCAGGCTTGATTATCAGCCCGCGGATTCAAGCTTGCGCTCAACCCGGACACGATCAAAGACTTCGATCTGGTCGCCGACCTTGACGTCATAGCCCTTGACGCCGATACCACACTCGACACCGTTGCGGACTTCCGGCACGTCGTCCTTGAAGCGGCGCAGGGATTCCAGCTCGCCTTCAAAGATCACCACGTTCTCCCGCAAGACCCGAATCGGCTTGTTACGGTAGACCGTGCCTTCAATCACCATACAGCCAGCAACCTGACCATACTTCGGAGACCGGAAAGTATCGCGCACATCGGCAATGCCAATGATGTCTTCGCGGAACTCGGGCTTCAGCATGCCGGTCAGGGCCGAGCGCACGTCATCAATCATGTTGTAGATGATGCTGTAGTAGCGCAGATCAACCCCTTCCTGCTCCACCAGACGCCGGGACGCAGTGTCCGCCCGTACGTTGAAGCCGAAGATCACCGAGTTGGTGGCGACGGCCAGACTGACATCGGTTTCGGCGATACCGCCAACCCCTGACGAGACAATCTTGACCTGAACCTCTTCGTTACCCAGGTCCTGGAGCGCCTTGGTAATAGCTTCCAGTGAGCCACGTACGTCGGTCTTGAGCACGACATTGAGAGTCTTGACCTCATCCTTGCCCATGTTCTCGAACAGGTTCTCAAGCTTGGAAGCCTGCTGACGCTGAAGCCGTTGCTCGCGCTCACGTACCTGGCGGAACTCGGCAAGCTCCTTGGCCTTGCGCTCATCCGCGACGGCGAAGAACTCATCACCGGCGTCCGGGGTACCATTAAGACCCAGGATCTCTACCGGAATGGAGGGCCCGGCCTCTTTTGATGGCTTGCCCGCTTCGTCGGTCATGGCACGAACCTTACCGAAGAAAGCGCCGGCTACCACCATGTCGCCCTGACGCAGGGTACCGTTCTGAACAAGAACGGTTGCCACCGAGCCACGACCACGTTCGAGACTGGATTCAATAACCACGCCTTTGGCCGGGGCCTTTGGCACTGCCTTGAGCTCAAGGATCTCGGACTGCAGCAATACTGCTTCCAGAAGGTCATCAATACCGTCACCGGTATGGGCCGATACCGGCACGAACTGGGTGTCTCCACCCCAGTCTTCCGGAATCACTTCCAGACCCGCAAGTTCGGTCTTGATGCGGTCAGGATCAGCGCCTTCCTTGTCCATCTTGTTGATGGCAACCACCAGCGGAACACCAGCGGAACGTGCATGCTGGACCGCTTCCTTGGTCTGAGGCATAACGCCGTCGTCCGCTGCCACCACCAGAATTACGATATCCGTGCATTGGGCGCCACGGGCACGCATGGCGGTAAACGCTGCGTGACCAGGGGTATCCAGGAACGACACCATGCCGTGTTCGGTTTCCACATGGTAGGCACCGATATGCTGGGTAATACCGCCGGACTCGCCAGAAGCCACCTTGGTGCGGCGGATGTAATCCAGCAGGGAGGTCTTGCCATGGTCAACGTGACCCATAACACTGACCACCGGGGCCCGCTTGGCGGTCTCACCTTCAAAGGAAATTTCACTCAGCACCGACTCTTCAAAGGCGTCGTCACTGACTGTTCTGGCGGTATGACCAAGATCTTCAGTGACCAGGACCGCTGTTTCCTGATCCAGGGGCTGGTTAATGGTCGCCATAACACCCATACCCATCAGGGTCTTGATAACGTCGGCCGCCTTGACCGCCATACGCTGGGCAAGCTCGCCCACTGTGATGGTCTCGGGAATTTCAACTTCTCTAACCATTGGTTTGGTTGGCCTTTCAAAGGCATGCCGCTTCTCTTTGGGCTTTTTCTTCGCCCTCAGCGGCCTGCGCAGTGTGGTGTCCTCATCGTCTTCCGTAATCACTACCGGCTCTTCAGCCGGACGATTACGGGGACCACGATGACCCGCGGATTTCTTCTTGGGTTTGCCTTCGTCAGGCTCTTCAACCCGCTCGCGCACCTTCTCTTTCTCTTTCTTTTTCTTGGGCTTGCGATCTTTGTCCTTGGCGTTCTCGGGATCTGGCGGCGGGATCGGCATATCGGCCGGGTCCAGCTCAGGTTCCGGAACCTCAGAGGCTGCCACCGGAGTCGGCTCAGCCGAATCACCCGTTACCACCTCGGCGCCCTTTTCAGCCCCAGCTTCCACCTGCATGGGCTCATCCAAAACCTGCGGTGCCGGCTCTTCCGGCGGCTGGGTTGGTTGCGGCTGCTCTGCCGCTGATGCCGGCTTCGGCTGTTCTGCTTCTGGCTCTGGCTGGGTTTCAGCCCGCTTGATGTAGGTACGCTTCTTACGCACTTCCACGTTTACTGTTTTGGCACGGCCAGCGCCGCTACCCGCTTTCAGGGTAGTGGTGGTCTTGCGCTTGAGCGTAATCTTCTGCGGTTCTGAATCAGAGTCGCCATGATTCTTACGCAGATAGGTCAGCAGCTGCTGTTTTTCATCGCTGGTCACAGAATCATTTTCCGAGCGGGCTTTCAGGCCAGCCTCTACCATCTGACGCAGCAAACGATCCACGGGAGCGCCTACATCATCGGCCAGTTGTTTTACCGTCACTTCAGCCATACTGGTCCTCCTCCCGATTAAGCCTGGTCCTGAAACCAGGGGGCACGTGCAGTCATGATAAGCTGACCCGCACGTTCGTCATTCATTCCATCAATTTCAAGCAGATCGTCCACCGACTGCTCAGCCAGATCTTCCATGGTACGGATGCCCATGCCAGCCAGCTTGAATGCCAGCGAGCGGTCCATTCCTTCCATTGTGAGAAGATCTTCTGCCGGCTCACGACCTTCAAGAGCCTCTTCACTTGCCAGCGCCTGGTTCAGCAGAGCGTCCTTGGCGCGCCGGCGGAGTTCAATCACGGTGTCTTCATCGAAGCCATCGATTGCAAGCATCTCTTCCATTGGCACATAGGCAACCTCTTCGATGGAGGTGAACCCTTCGTCAATGAGAATGCCTGCAAACTCCTCGTCCACATCGAGGTTGCCGGTAAAATGCTCCAGCAAGCGGCTTTGTTCCTGTTCCTGCTTCTCGCCGGCTTCTTCCTCGGTCATCACATTGAGGGTCCAGCCTGTCAGCTCACTGGCCAGACGGACATTCTGGCCATTACGGCCGATGGCCTGGGCGAGATTGTCTTCAGCAACCGCAACTTCCATGGTATGGCCATCCTCATCCATTACAATGGATGCGACTTCTGCCGGTGCCATGGCATTAATAACCAGCTGCGCCGGGTTATCATCCCAAAGCACAATGTCAACCCGCTCGCCGCCGAGCTCGTTGGAGACCGCCTGGACCCGGGATCCCCGCATGCCGACACAGGCACCGACCGGATCAATCCGGCGGTCGTTGGTCTTTACGGCAATTTTGGCACGGGAGCCCGGATCGCGGGCTGCGCCACGAATCTCGATCAGCTCCTCGGCAATTTCCGGAACTTCAATACGAAACAGCTCGATCAGCATGGCTGGGCTGGTCCGGCTGAGGATCAACTGAGGTCCGCGGTGGTCGGTACGAATCTCCAGCAACAGAGAGCGTATACGATCCCCCATGCGGAAAGTTTCCCGTGCGATCAACTGGTCCCGGGGTAGCAGCGCCTCAGCGTTGGCGCCCAGGTCTACGATCACATTGTCCCGGGTCACCTTCTTTACGGTACCTGAAACCAGTTCGCCAACCCGATCGCGGTAGCTGTCAACAATCTTGGAACGTTCAGCCTCGCGTACCTTCTGGAAAATGATCTGCTTCGCTGCCTGGGCGCCGATACGACCGAAAGCAACAGACTCCACCTTTTCTTCATGGGTGTCGCCGGGCTTGAGGTCTTTGTCGATTTCCTCGGCTTCCTGCATGGTCAGCTCGCTGCCAAGTGCAGGTACTGCGTCGTTGTCCACGATCAGCCAGCGCCGGAAGGTTTCATATTCCCCGGTGCGACGGTCGATAGATACCCGGATATCCGCTTCCTCGTCGTCATAGCGCTTTTTGGCGGCAGTGGCGAGAGCCAGTTCGATGGCCTCAAAAATAACATCCTTATCAACGCCTTTCTCGTTAGAGACGGCCTCGACTACCAGCAATATCTCTTTACTCATTGGATTGCCCTGCCCTTATATTTAGACTCGCAGTCAAACGATTTACTCGAATACCGGAACAATGTTCGCGCGCTCAATACTGTCAAAGGGCAACAGGTACTCGTGGTCATCTACAACCACAACCACATCCTCGCCCTCAACACCCTTGAGCAGCCCAATAAATTTACGGCGCCCTTCGAACGCCATGCGAAGACGGATCTGAACCCGGTGACCCGCAAATTCTTCATACTGTTCCAGCCGAAACAGCGGACGATCCATGCCAGGGGATGATACTTCGAGGGTGTACTCAGACTGGATGGGGTCTTCAACGTCCATAACCCCACTGACCTGGCGACTGACTTTTTCACAGTCCTCTACGCTGACACCGATCTCAGCATCATCAATAAACACTCTTAACAGGGAATGGTGTCCCTGAGAGCGAAACTCAAGTCCCCAGAATTCGTAACCCAGACCTTCAATTACCGGCCTGAGGATCGTTTCAAGTTGCTGCAACTTTGCTGACAAGTGACTTTCGTCTCCATTACGATTTTGTATGAGCCCCACAAACAAAAAAAAGGGCTGTCGATCAGCCCTTTTTATGCACCAGGGCCTGCTGCGCCAGGCCCCGTAATCAAAAAGCCCCGTAACCTCAGCCCATCGACACGCGCATAAGCGCTTCATCCGATAGCCTGCACTGGGGCTTTTTGTAGCAAGAACTAACAGGAGCCTAACCGACTACTCCTGCGACAGACACCTGGCCTGTCTTGGCGCTACCGGATACCCCGGAACCCGCACCAATAATCGCCGGAGTATAAGGACGCCGGCCGCACTGGTCAAGGACTGACCAAAAAAAACGGCTTGGAACCCCAAGCCGTTGTATATGGTGCCGAAGGCCGGACTCGAACCGGCACGGCTTTCGCCACTACCCCCTCAAGATAGCGTGTCTACCAGTTCCACCACTTCGGCAAAAACTCACTCGAGATCAGGGAGGCCGGAACCTTCCCCGCTCTCATCTTCGCTTCCGGCAGCATCGTCAGCAGACCGCTGATCGGCTGGCGAACGGGATTCCTGTACTTGCGGAATACCGGCCTCACCTGCGACTTCAGCGCGCTGCTTAGCAAATATTGCCAGCGAAAAACTCGTTACAAAAAACAGGATCGCCAGGAACGTTGTTGCGCGGGTCAAAAAGCTACCGCTACCCTGGCTACCGAATACTGTCTGCGAGGCACCACCACCGAAAGCGGCACCGGCATCTGCACCCTTACCTTGTTGGATCAGCACGAGACCCACCAGCGCCACTGCGATCACGACGTGTGCAACAACTACCAGTGTTTCGACCAAATCCATAGAAACTCTCTTAAAGCGTTAGCCTGTAAACCTCTCACCCTGCCCGAAACCTGACCTCAGGCTGACTGGCAGATGCGAACAAAATCGTCTGCCTTAAGCGATGCGCCGCCTATCAGGCCGCCATCGATGTCAGGCTGTGCAAATAACTCGGCGGCATTATCAGGCTTAACACTTCCGCCGTAAAGCAGAGGAACCGTGTCAGCCGGTGCGCCGAGCCTGGCAAGCAAGTCCCGGATTTCCCGGTGCATCCGCTGGGCATCTTCAGCGGTTGCCGTCTTGCCGGTCCCTATTGCCCAGACAGGCTCATAGGCAACCACAATATTTTTCCAGTCATCAGGCCCTATACCGGCAAGCGCCTTCTCAACCTGGCCACAGACCACATCGACCGCATGACCCGCGTCCCGCTCATCAAGTGTTTCCCCCACACACACCAGGGGGGATAGACCGTGAGCCAGAGCTTTGGCAACCTTCTCAGAGACCACTTCATCGGTCTCGCCGAAAAGCTGCCGGCGTTCCGAGTGGCCGATCAGAACGTAACTGGCGCCCACGTCTGCTGCCATCGCTGCAGATAGCTCACCAGTAACGGCGCCGTCCTCCCACTGGGAGACATTTTGGACACCCAACTCAAACCCGGAACCGATTTCGCGATGCACATCCCGCAGATAAAGCGCGGGTGGAATGATAACAACCTTTACGCCATTATCAAGCTTTGCAAGCTGTGCTTTTATCTCACCGGTCAACTCTTTAACCAGGTCCAGGGACCCGTTCATCTTCCAGTTTGCAGCAACTATTTTATGTGACATATCGGACCCCCAACTCAAGGGAGGCGAAACTATACAGCACTCGCCCGACGCAGACAACCAGATTCAGGGCTGAGATATCGTCACCTGCTCTGCCAGCTCTTCAGCCACCCGGCGAATGACGTTTTCGTCCTGGCCCTCTGCCATTACCCGTATCAGCGGCTCGGTGCCCGAAGCCCGCAGCAGAATGCGCCCGGTGGTGCCCAGATGTTTTTCGGCGCTGCGTACCGCATCAGTAATAGCCGGCCTTGAGAACGGATCAAAGCGCTGAGCAACCCTGACATTAATCATGGTCTGGGGCAGCTTGGTCATGCCACTGCGCAATTCTGATAGGCTCTGCCCGGAACGCCAGACGGCCAGCAATACCTGCAGGGCGGACACGATTCCGTCACCGGTGGATGTGCAGTCGCGCAAGACGAGATGTCCTGAGCCCTCGCCACCCAGCACCCAACCACGCTCTACAAGACGTTCCATTACGTAGCGGTCGCCCACCTTGGCACGCTCGAAGTCGATCCCCAGGTCCTGGAGCGCAAGCTCGACACCCAAGTTGGTCATCAGGGTACCTACAACTCCGCCCCGCAAGGTGCCGGACTTCCTTCGCTGGGACGCTATCACGAACAGCAACTCATCGCCGTCCACCTCGGAACCGTCCCTATCCACCATCAGGACCCGGTCACCGTCGCCATCAAAGGCAATTCCTAGATCGGCCCCTTTTTCGACAACCGCCTGGCGTAACGCGCCCATATGAGTGGAGCCCACGTTCAGGTTGATATTCAAGCCGTCGGGGTCTGCGCCGATTACTGAAACCCTCGCGCCCAACTCCCTGAACACCTTGGGCGCCACGTGATAAGTCGCACCATGGGCGCAGTCCAGAACAATCTTCATGCCCTCCAGGGTAAATTCATTGGGAACCGTACTCTTGCAGAATTCCACATAGCGCCCGGGCGCATCATCAACCCGGAAGGCCTTGCCAAGCTCTGCGGACTGGCAGACTTCAATAGGCCGGTCGAGCCAGCGCTCAATCTCGGATTCGAGATCGTCGCTGAGCTTGGTGCCGGCAGCGGAAAAAAACTTGATGCCATTGTCGTGATGCGGATTATGGGACGCACTGATGACAATGCCCGCGGACGCCCGGAAGGTGCGGGTCAGATAGGCTATGGCTGGGGTGGGCATTGGGCCCAGCAGTTTTACGTCCACGCCGGCGGCTGACAGGCCGGCTTCCAGGGCGGATTCAAACATATAGCCAGACAGCCGCGTATCCTTGCCGATCATCACACTGTTACGCTGGCCGTCGCGCTTGAATGCCTGGCCTGCAGCCCAACCCAGGTGCAACATGAAATCCGGCGTGATGGGTGACTCGCCTACCCTGCCGCGAATACCGTCTGTCCCGAAGTACTTCCGTTCGCTCATACGTCTGACTCCTCCATGGCCGACACCACTTTGATGACGTCGACAGTTTCCCTGACATCGTGGACACGAATAATTGACGCACCCTTTATCGCGGCTATTGTCGCGACTGCGAGGCTGGCAGGCAACCTTTCCGAAACCTCCCGCCCGGTAATCTCACCAAGCATGCTCTTCCTGGACATACCCACCAGCAGGGGGTAACCCAGCGCACGCATCTGGCCTAGGGCCTTTAGCAGCTCAAGATTGTGACCAAGGGTTTTACCAAAACCAAAGCCAGGGTCCAACAGGAGCCTGGTTGCGTCTATTCCTGCACGCTCAACCACGCGAACACGTTCCATAAGAAAACCGGTCACTTCCCGTACCACGCTCGAATACCGGGGGTACGATTGCATGGTATCGGGCTTCCCCTGCATGTGCATGAGGCAAACCGGAAGCCCTGAGGTTACAGCGGCCTCCAGGGCGCCCTCCCTCTGCAAAGCCCTAACGTCGTTGATCATACCCGCCCCCAGGCGCTTGCTCTCGCCCATGACCTCAGGAGTACTGGTATCAACGGATATGACCACGTTGATCTCGGCCCTGATGGCTTCCACAACGGGACAGACGCGGTCCAGCTCTTCCTGAACGGATACGGGCCGCGCACCGGGGCGAGTGGACTCGCCACCGACGTCGATAATCGCGGCGCCTTCTGCCACTAGCCTGTGGGCATGTGCCAGAGCGGAATCGAGCCGGCTGAAATGGCCGCCATCGGAGAATGAGTCAGGCGTCACATTGAGCACCCCCATGACGTGACAACGGGTCATATCGAGAGAATGCCCGGCGAAATCCATGTTCATGACAGAATCCTGAAATTATCGTAACAGAAACAAAAAAGCGCCGCCCAACAGGACGGCGCTTTCTATAAACGCTTGGGATCACACTAGATCAGTGCTCACCCGCTGGTCGCCCAACTCCGCCAGATTGGCGATCATCGGAATCCCGCGGTGCATGCTCCTTTTCGGAGTCATCACTGGATGGAATCCCCCCGCCCGGGCCGCTGTCATTCCAGCCTTTGGGCGGCCGCGGCGTCCGACCTTCCATGATGTCATCAATCTGATGACGGTCAATGGTCTCGTAACGCATCAGGGTGTCGGCCATAACATCCAGCTTATCGCGGTTGTCGATCAGCATCTGCCTGGCTCGCTCATAACAGGTATCGATTATGTTGCGAACCTCTTCATCGATGCGCTGAGCAGTCTCAGGCGAGTAAATCGTCTGGGACTGGCCTGCCGAGCGGCCCAGGAACGGCTCCTCGCTGTCAGTATCATACTGGAGCGGACCCAGTTTTTCCGACAGACCCCAACGGGTCACCATATTGCGCGCCAACTCAGTAGCACGCTTGATGTCATTGGAGGCACCCGTGGTCACGCCGTCCGCACCCAGCGTCAGCTCTTCGGCGATACGGCCGCCGAACAGACTGCAGATCTGACTGATCAGGAAGCGCTTGCTGTGGCTGTACTTGTCCTCTTCCGGCAGGAACATGGTGACACCCAGGGCCCGGCCGCGAGGAATGATACTTACCTTGTACACCGGATCATGCTCGGGACTCAGCCGCCCGATAATGGCGTGTCCAGATTCATGGTAAGCCGTGTTGAGCTTCTCTTTTTCGTTCATGACCATGGATTTGCGCTCCGCGCCCATCATGATCTTGTCTTTGGCCAGCTCCAGCTCCTCCATAGATACCAGGCGCTGATTCCGTCGGGCAGCAAACAGCGCTGCCTCATTGATCAGGTTTGCCAGGTCAGCACCGGAGAAGCCAGGGGTACCGCGGGCAATGACATGCGGTTCGATCCCGTCGGCCAGAGGCACTTTCTTCATATGAACCTTGAGGATCTGTTCGCGGCCGATAATGTCCGGCAGGCTAACCACCACCTGACGGTCAAAACGACCGGGTCGGAGCAGCGCCGGGTCAAGCACGTCCGGCCGGTTGGTAGCCGCGATGACAATTACGCCCTCGTTACCCTCGAACCCATCCATTTCCACCAGCAACTGGTTCAGGGTCTGCTCGCGCTCATCGTGACCGCCACCCATGCCAGCGCCACGATGACGACCCACGGCATCAATCTCGTCGATAAAGATAATGCAGGGACTTTGTTTCTTGGCCTGTTCAAACATATCGCGAACCCGCGAGGCGCCAACACCGACGAACATTTCCACGAAATCCGAGCCTGAGATGGAGAAAAACGGCACCTTGGCCTCACCAGCGATGGCCTTTGCGAGCAGGGTCTTACCTGTGCCCGGAGGACCTACCATCAGCACGCCTTTCGGAATACGACCGCCCAGGCGCTGAAACTTGCTGGGATCCTTAAGGAAATCAACAATCTCCTTAACATCCTCCTTGGCTTCATCGACACCCGCTACATCACCGAAGGTGGTCTTGATCTGGTCCTCGCTCATCAGGCGGGCCTTGCTCTTGCCAAAGGACATGGGGCCTTTGCCACCACCTCCGCCCTGCATCTGCCGCATGAAGAACACGAACAGTGCAATGATGATCAGAATCGGGAAAGCCGCAACCAATAGCTGAGTCCAGATACTCTGGCGCTCTGGCTCTTTACCGACGATTTCAACGTCGTTAGCCAGCAGATCGTCCATCAGCTTGTTGTCGGGCACTTGTGGGCGAATGGTCTCAAACTGGGAGTTATCCATTCGGGTGCCTTGGATTTCCAGCCCGTCGATGGTTACCTCGCGGACTTGACCCTGTTGCACCAACTCCACAAATTGGGAGTAATTAACTTGTTGACCGCTGGTTGTCGGTGAAAAGTTCTGAAACACCATCAGCAGTACGGCGGCTATTATCAGCCAGAGAACCAGATTTTTTGCCATATCGTTCAAGGATCGTCACCTGTGAATTGAAAGGTCGCGCGTCAGACAGACCTCTTTCGACACCTTACACTAGTTATACGTCTGTCCACCAGAAACAGCCCAGCCCAGGTCTAGGAAAGCGGGCTGCCTACAAGGTTCCGACTCATCCTTTGAATCCCTTGCTAACCTGGTAAATCTCTTTTGAGCGGAGAACGAACGAATCCGGCCTCCAGCTCAAGACACCGGCCTGATACCGAAACCAGAACACTGGCATTCGGAATATCCACCACCGCTATAACACTCATATTGGGCGCCAAATTCTAAATTACAACGCCAGTCTGCGAATCAGCCCTCAGAGTTGGCCATTCAGCGCGAACCGACCCACTACTGAGAATCACCCCGGAAAACTATTGTCGGGGCGGGTCCAAGGTCTGACCCAGGCCGGCAACGGTCGGCCAGCCCTGTTCTGACCAAGACTTTGCCGAAACGTTCCGCAGACCAGCTATCGCTTTTATTCAGCCCGGCTGCCACTACCCGACCCGACTGTCGGACGTGACCCGACCCGGTACGTGGTATCGACGATTATTCCCGGCCACTAGTCTGTTACAATCCCTGCATTATATAACGCAGGCCCTGGCGGTACTGCAGACATAGATCAATTACAGTCATTGAGAGATTGCATTATGAGCCTGTCGCCCGAACAGCGTCGTGAATACCGCGGCATAGCCCACCACCTTAAACCCGTGATCATTATCGGTGATAAAGGCTTGACCGAGGGCCTGCAACAGGAACTGGAGCGGGCTCTCAACGATCATGAACTGATCAAGATCAAGGTGGCGAGTCCAGACAGAGACCGGCGCCAGGAGGCGGTCGCCGCCCTGTGCGAGGCGTCCGGTGCCGAACTGGTACAGACCATCGGCAAAATTGCCGTGATCATGCGCCGCGCCTCCAAACCGAACCCTAAGCTGTCCAACCTTCAGCGTTACAGGCAAGCCTAAGCCCAAAGCCTATTCGCGGACCCTGAGGCTCAAAAAAAAGCCGGCCCGGTTCTACCGGGCCGGCTTTTTTAACTGACAGACCTACAGGTGTTCGACCGTCTCAATCTCATATTCTACGGTGCCGGACGGAACCCGAATGGCCACCACATCGCCTTCGCTCTTGCCAATCAGGGCGCGAGCAATAGGTGACGACACCGAGAGCTTGCCTGCCTTGATATCGGCCTCATCTTCGCCGCAGATCTGGTAAGTTACCTGCTCTTCGGTGTCAAGGTTATACAGCTTTACGGTAACCCCGAAGATGACTTTGCCCGTGTTTTCGATGTTGTTCACATCGATAACCTGGGCCGCTGACAGCTTGGACTCGATTTCCTGGATCCGGCCTTCGATAAAGCTCTGCTGTTCGCGGGCGGCATGATACTCAGCGTTTTCCTTCAGATCGCCGTGTTCGCGGGCATCCGAAATCGCCTGAATCACCCGCGGACGCTCTACGGATTTCAGCTGTTTGAGCTCATTGCGCAGGCTGGCTTCGCCATCGACGGTCATGGGTACTCTGGTGGTCATAACGTTCACTTTCCTGCGTGCAGTTCCTGGAGCCGGCGTACCGTGCGTTCAGGACCGAATTTAATGGCTCGACAGAAGGCCTCGCCTCCTGCCAGCGTGGTGGTATAGGTCACTTTGTGACGAAGCGCCGACTGGCGGATCTGGGACGAATCCGAGATCGCCTTGCGGCCTTCTGTGGTATTGATAATCAACTGGACCTGCCCGTTCTTGATGTCATCCACAATATGCGGACGCCCTTCCCGGACCTTGTTCACCCGCTCTACTTCAATGCCTTCTGCCTTAAGGGCTTTGGCAGTTCCTGTGGTGGCGACCAAACGGAAGCCAGCGGCAATCAGGTCTCGCCCAAGGCGCATTGCACCAGCCTTGTCGACATCCCTCACCGAAATGAACGCGGTACCGGTCTCAGGCAAACGCTCTCCAGCAGCCAGGGCGGCCTTGGCGAAGGCTTCGTCAAAGCTGTCGCCCAGGCCCATCACTTCACCGGTGGACTTCATCTCGGGCCCAAGGATGGGATCGACCGCCGGGAACTTGCCAAACGGGAAAACAGATTCCTTCACCGCATAGTAAGACGGAATAATCTCCTGGGTGAAGCCCTGTTCCGCCAGGGAGGTCCCGGCCATACACCGCGCGGCTATCTTGGCCAGAGAGACGCCGATGGCCTTGGACACAAAAGGCACGGTACGGGAGGCCCGCGGGTTCACTTCGATCACATAGACCTTGTCATCCTGCCAGGCGAGCTGGACGTTCATCAAGCCGACCACATCCAGTTCCAGGGCCATCTTGCGGACAATTTCACGCATTTCGTCCTGGACCTTTTGCGATAAGGAGTATGGTGGCAGTGAGCAGGCCGAGTCACCGGAGTGGACGCCCGCCTGTTCGATGTGCTGCATGATGCCGCCGATGACCACATCCTTGCCATCACAGATGGCGTCGATATCCACCTCGATGGCGGCGTTCAGGAAGTGATCCAGCAGGACCGGGCTGTCGTTGGAAACCAGCACCGCGTTGCGCATGTAGCGCACCAGCTCTTCCTCGTTGTAGACGATTTCCATGGCACGGCCACCCAGCACGTAGGAGGGCCGCACCACCAGCGGGTAACCGATCTCACGGGCGGCCACAATGCCCTCTTCATGGCTACGGACGGTGGCATTTTCCGGCTGCAGCAGATTCAGCCGCGTGATCATCTGCTGGAAGCGCTCGCGGTCCTCGGCACGGTCGATGGCATCGGGACTGGTGCCGATAATGGGCACACCGGCCGCCTCCAGGCCCCGGGCCAGTTTCAGCGGGGTCTGGCCGCCGTACTGGACGATGACGCCCTGGGGCTTTTCGACATGGATGATCTCCAGCACGTCCTCAAGGGTGATGGGCTCGAAGTAAAGCCTGTCGGAGGTATCGTAATCGGTGGAAACCGTTTCCGGATTGCAGTTGATCATGATGGTTTCGTAGCCGTCCTCGCGCATGGCAAAGGCGGCATGAACACAGCAGTAATCAAACTCGATACCCTGACCGATCCGGTTGGGGCCACCGCCAATCACCACAATCTTGTCGCGGTCGGAAGGCGCGGCCTCACACTCTTCTTCATAGGTTGAGTACATATAGGCGGTCGACGACGCAAACTCGGCGGCGCAGGTATCCACCCGCTTGTAAACCGGACGGATACCCAACTCGTGGCGAAGCTTACGCAGGCTTGCCTCCGAGATACCCAGCAGTTTTGCCAGCCGGCCATCCGCAAAACCCTTGCGCTTGAGACGGAACAGGGTGGCATGGTCGATATCGGCCTTGCCCGCAGACTTCAGGACCGCCTCTTCCCGGATCAGGTCTTCGATCTGGACCAGGTACCAGGGATCGACCTTGGTATGCTGGAACACCTCATCCACGGTCATGCCGTGGCGGAAGGCGTCGCCGATGTACCAGATGCGCTCGGCGCCCGGCACGTTGAGTTCCTGGATCAGCGTTTCGCGGCCATCCTCGGTACTCAGGTCAACCTTTTCCTCAAACCCTTCAGACCCCACCTCAAGGCCACGGAGCGCCTTTTGCAATGACTCCTGGAACGTACGGCCAATAGCCATGACTTCGCCAACCGATTTCATCTGGGTGGTGAGGCGGGCATCTGCCTGGGGGAACTTCTCAAAGGTGAAGCGGGGGATCTTGGTGACCACATAGTCAATGCTCGGCTCGAACGAAGCCGGGGTGGTGCCGCCGGTAATATCGTTCTGCAGTTCGTCCAGGGTATAACCCACTGCCAGCTTGGCTGCCACCTTGGCAATGGGGAAGCCGGTCGCCTTGGAGGCCAGGGCCGAGGAGCGGGAAACCCTCGGATTCATCTCGATCACGACCATGCGCCCGGTCTCGGGATTGATGCCAAACTGGACGTTGGAGCCGCCGGTTTCAACCCCGATTTCACGCAGAACCGCCAGCGAGGCGTTCCGCATGATCTGGTATTCCTTGTCGGTCAGGGTCTGGGCTGGCGCTACCGTAATGGAATCACCGGTATGCACGCCCATGGCGTCGAAGTTTTCGATGGCGCAGACAATGATGCAATTGTCCTTGTGGTCCCGCACCACCTCCATCTCGTATTCTTTCCAGCCGATGAGTGACTCGTCGATCAGCAGCTCTTTGGTGGGCGATAGGTCGAGGCCACGGGTACAGATTTCCTCGAACTCGTCCCGGTTATAGGCGATACCGCCCCCGGAACCGCCCATCGTGAACGATGGACGGATGATACAGGGGAAGCCAATGCTGTCGAGAACCTGGAAGGCCTCTTCCATGGAATGCGCCATGGCGGCGCGGGGGCAATCCAGGCCAATGGATTTCATGGCCTTGTCAAAACGTTCACGGTCTTCCGCTTTATCAATGGTGTCCGCATTGGCACCGATCATTTCGACCCCGTGCTCGGCCAGAACCCCATGCTTTTCCAGATCCAGGGCACAATTCAGTGCTGTCTGGCCACCCATGGTAGGCAGCAGGGCATCGGGCTTCTCGCGCTCGATGATCTTGGCGACGGTTTTCCAGGTGATCGGCTCGATATAGGTGGCATCGGCCATGGCCGGGTCGGTCATTATGGTCGCCGGGTTGGAGTTCACCAGGATGACCCGAAAGCCTTCCTCGCGCAGGGCCTTGCAGGCCTGGGCGCCGGAATAGTCGAACTCACACGCCTGGCCAATGACGATGGGGCCGGCACCCAGGATCAGGATGCTTTTGATGTCGGTACGTTTTGGCATTTCGTTGTAAACCTGTCAGCAACTATTAAGTTCGTGCAGCGTAAAGACCATGCTGCGACGTAATCGGACCGTGTTCAGGTGAGCGGTCAGGCCACTCGCTCTTCCATCAGCTGGATGAACTGATCAAACAGAGGCGCCACATCGTTGGGTCCCGGGCTCGCTTCCGGGTGGCCCTGGAAGCTGAAAGCCGGCTTGTCAGTGCGACGGATACCTTGCAGCGTGCCGTCAAACAGGGACTTGTGCGTAGCCGCGAGATTGGCGGGCAGCGTAGCCTCATCCACCGCAAAGCCGTGGTTCTGACTGGTAATCATCACGGTACCGTCCGCCATGTTCTGGACCGGGTGGTTGGCGCCGTGGTGGCCATGCCCCATCTTCACCGTCCGGGCGCCACTGGCCAGGGCCAGCAACTGGTGACCCAGGCATATCCCGAACACGGGGATATCGGTCTCCAGCACATCCTGGATGGCCTTGATGGCATAGTCACAGGGTTCAGGATCGCCCGGCCCGTTGGACAGAAAAATCCCGTCAGGGGACATGGCCAGCACATCGGACGCTGGCGTCCTGGCGGGCACAATGGTCACGTCGCAGCCGCGGGCCGTCAGCATCCGAAGGATATTGAGCTTGATTCCGTAATCCCAGGCGACGACCTTGAACCGGCTTTCGCCCTGGTTGGCATAGCCTGAATCAAGGTCCCACTCGGCCTGGCGCCAGTACCATGTTTCCTTGGCGCTGGCTTCCTGGGCCAGGTCCATTCCCTTGATACCAGGAAAGGACTGCGCCACTTCGATGGCCCGCTCCGGGGTTATGTCCGCGCCTGCGATAATGGCACCGGCCTGGGCGCCCTTGTCCCGCAGAAGACGGGTCAGGCGGCGGGTGTCAATGCCGGCGATACCGATCACGTTGCTGTCTCGCAGGTACTGATCCAGTGTCCGGGTGCTGCGCCAGTTACTGGCCATCAGGGGCAGATCCCGGATGACCAGTCCGGCGGCCTGAATACGGTCGGACTCGACATCTTCTTCGTTAATGCCGGTGTTGCCAATATGAGGATAAGTCAGTGTGACGATCTGTCGACAATAGGACGGGTCGGTCAGAATTTCCTGATAGCCGGTCATGGCGGTGTTGAAGACAACCTCGCCACTGGTCTCTCCGTCAGCGCCAATTGCGATACCGTGGAAGAGGCTTCCGTCTGCAAGTGCAAGTATTGCTGGGGTACTCAAGGCTTGTATCCTCATCAAGTGGCGTATCGTCAGTTCCGAATCAGGCCTGCCGGCAAACGACAGACTCGAGTCACGACCTGGAAACGTAAGGGAACTCAAGCGCAAATTCAGGTCGCAAAAAAGCGAGAGGGAGTTTTTCACTCCGTCCCGCTTTGGTGTTGCCAGCTTTTCAGGCTACGCTTGGTGCAGTTAAACCGCCTTATTGTAAAAAATATGGGCGGTCGTGTCCATGGCAAATGATGGCTAGGGGCCGACTGAGCGCAGCTCCGACCCCCAAACAGGCGTTTACCTGAGTGCCAGCACATCCTGCATGTCATAAAGCCCAGCCGGCTTTTCTGCCAACCATTCCGCGGCTCGCATGGCGCCCTTGGCGAAGGTCATGCGACTGCTGGCCTTGTGGGTAATCTCGATACGCTCGCCAATGCCTGCGAACAGAACCGTGTGATCGCCAACCACATCGCCCGCCCTGACCGTCTCAAAGCCGATCTCGGTTCGTGAGCGTTCGCCGGTGAACCCTTCCCGTCCGTAAACTGCGCAATCATTCAGGTCCCGCCCAAGGGCTTCGGCAACCACTTCACCCATGCGCAGCGCTGTGCCAGAGGGCGCATCCTTCTTGTGACGATGGTGGGTCTCAATGATTTCAACATCGTAGTCGTCCCCCAACACACGGGCGGCCGTCTTGAGCAGGTTGAGGGCCACATTCACCCCCACACTCATGTTGGGTGCGAAAACCACCGGTACAGTCTCTGCTGCCTGGGCCACCTGGGCCTTTTCGGCCCCGGTAAGGCCGGTGGTGCCGATAACCATCTGCTTGCCATGGGCCTGACAGACGGCAAGGTTTGCCAGGGTCAGATCCGGAAACGTGAAGTCAACCAGCACATCAAAGTCGTCCAGCACGTCGTCCAGGCGGCCGGCAACAGCCACGTCGAGCCGACCAACACCCGCCATCTCGCCTGCATCAACCCCAAGCAAAGAGCTTTCGGGATGCACGATAGCCGCTCCCAGGGCAAGGCCCTCGGCGTCCTGCACCGCCTCAATCAAAACCTTGCCCATCCGGCCAGCTGCCCCGGTAATCGCGACCCGTATCATGGCTTTCCTCAGAATTTCATTTCGTCGAAGAAACTTTTAACACCCGCGAACCAGGAGGATTTCTTGGGTCCATGGTCACTGCCATTAGTGCCAGTCAGGGTATCCTGAAGCTCCTCAAGCAGCTCTTTCTGGTGCTTCGTGAGGTTGACCGGCGTCTCCACTACAACCCGGCACAGAAGATCACCGGCAGGGCCTCCTCGAACCGGACTCACACCCTTGTTGCGCAGACGGAAGAGTTTGCCGGTCTGGGTCTCGGGCGGAATCTTGAGCTTGACCCTGCCGTCGAGCGTGGGTACCTCCAGTTCGCCTCCGAGGGCGGCATCCACGATGCTGATCGGCACTTCACAATAGAGATTGCGGCCGTCACGGGTGAAGATTGAATGTTCACGAACAGCGATCTGGACGTACAGATCCCCTGGGGGCCCGCCCTCGATACCCATCTCGCCCTCACCGGACAAGCGGATCCGGTCACCGGTGTCCACCCCTGGCGGCACCTTCACTGACAGGGTCTTCTGTTCTTCAACGCGGCCGGCACCACGGCATACCTTGCATGGGTTCTTGATTACCTTGCCGGCACCGCGGCAGGTCGGACACGCCTGCTGGACAGTAAAGAAGCCCTGCTGCATGCGCACCTGGCCCATGCCGTTACAGGTACCGCAGGCCTCCGGACGGGAACCCTTCTCGGCGCCGGAGCCGTCGCAGGCCTCACATGCTACATGACCCGGAACCCGGATCTTGACCGTGGTGCCCTTGACGGCTTCTTCCAGGTCCAGCTCCAGGGTGTAGCGCAGGTCTGCGCCACGGGTATTGCGGCCGCGGCCACCACCGCCGCCAAAGATGTCACCAAAAACATCCCCAAAGATATCTGAGAAACTACCAGCGCCACCGCCAAAGCCACCTGCCCCTGCCTGTCCGTCAACGCCAGCATGACCAAACTGGTCGTAGGCGCCGCGCTTGTTCGCGTCGCACAGCACTTCGTAGGCTTCGCTGGCTTCCTTGAACTTGTTATCGGAGTCGGCATCATCCGGATTACGATCAGGGTGATACTTCATCGCAAGCTTGCGATAGGCTCGTTTGATCTCTTTTTCATCAGCATCCCGGGCAACCCCGAGGATCTCGTAATAATCGCGCTTGGCCATACTAAAAACCCTGTTTCGGCCCCTATTTAGAGAGACTCACAACCTGTTATCTGTATACGGAAAAAACGCGAGGAGCCTGACCCCCCGCGTTTTAATTACCGATCACAACCTGCGCTTTTAGCGCTTGTCTTCGTCTTTTACTTCTTCAAACTCGGCATCTACCGCATCGTCGCCGGTTTTGCCAGTCGGCTCTTCGGAAGCCTGCTCACCAGCTTCTGGCTGCTCAGCATACATCTTCTGGGCAAGTTCTGATGACAGCTCGGTCACTTTTTGGGTCTTTGCCTCAATATCTTCCTTGTCGGTGCCCTTGAGCGCTTCTTCAAGCTCCTTGACCGCTTCCTCTATCGACTCCTTCTCGCTTTCACTGACTTTATCGCCAGCTTCGCTCAGTGTCTTGCGAACCGCATGAACCATGGCATCGCCCTGGTTACGGGTCTGCACCAGCTCTTCGAACTTGCGATCCTCCTCGGCGTTAGCCTCGGCATCCTGAACCATTTTTTCGATTTCCTCATCGTTCAGGCCGGAAGATGCCTTGATCACGATGGACTGCTCCTTGCCGGTCGCCTTGTCCTTGGCGGACACATGGAGAATACCGTTGGCATCGATATCGAAGGTTACCTCGATCTGAGGCACACCACGTTGTGCCGGCGGTATGTCCGCCAGGTCGAAACGGCCGAGCGACTTGTTCTGGGCCGCCTGCTTGCGCTCACCCTGGACCACGTGAATGGTGACCGCGGTCTGGTTGTCTTCCGCTGTTGAGAAAGTCTGCCCCTTCTTGGTCGGGATAGTCGTGTTCTTCTCGATCAGCGGCGTCGCCACGCCACCCATGGTTTCGATGCCCAGGGTGAGAGGCGTAACGTCCAGCAGCAGAACGTCTTTCACGTCCCCTGACATGACCGCTGCCTGGATGGCCGCACCCACGGCAACCGCTTCGTCCGGGTTAACGTCTTTACGGGCTTCCTTGCCGAAGAAGTTCTTTACTTTTTCCTGTACCAGCGGCATACGAGTCTGGCCGCCGACAAGAATGACTTCGTCAATGTCCGCGCTCTTGACGCCAGAGTCAGCAAGGGCCACCTTGCATGGCTCAAGACTGCGGTCAACCAGGTCTTCCACCAGCGACTCGAGCTTGGCCCGGGTCAGCTTGACGTTCATGTGCTTGGGACCGCTGGCATCTGCCGTTACATAAGGCAGGTTCACGTCGGTCTGCTGGCTGCTGGAAAGCTCGATCTTGGCTTTCTCGGCCGCTTCCTTCAGACGCTGCATTGCCAGAGAGTCGCCTCGCAGGTCGATACCACTGTCTTTCTTGAACTGATCGGCAAGATATTCGATCAACTTCATGTCGAAGTCTTCACCACCGAGGAACGTATCGCCGTTAGTAGCCAGCACTTCAAACTGGTGCTCACCATCAACATCGGCGATCTCGATGATGGAGATATCGAAGGTACCACCACCGAGGTCGTAAACTGCGACGGTGCGATCACCGGTCTTCTTGTCCATACCATAAGCAAGGGCGGCGGCTGTCGGCTCGTTGATGATGCGCTTGACATCAAGGCCCGCAATTTTACCAGCGTCCTTGGTGGCCTGGCGCTGGGAGTCGTTAAAGTAGGCCGGCACGGTAATAACCGCTTCGGTCACTTTCTCGCCCAGGTAGTCTTCGGCGGTCTTCTTCATTTTCTTGAGGATTTCCGCAGAAACCTGGGGCGGAGCCATTTTCTCGCCCTTCACTTCCACCCAGGCATCGCCATTATCTGCCTTGGCGATCTTGTAAGGCACCATCTTGATGTCTTTCTGAACCACACTGTCATCGAAGCGCCGGCCGATCAGACGCTTGATGGCATACAGGGTGTTGTGGGGATTGGTAACAGCCTGACGCTTTGCCGACTGGCCAACTAGGGTCTCGCCATCTTCGGTGTAGGCAACGATGGAAGGGGTCGTGCGATCACCTTCGGCGTTTTCAATCACCTTGACCTTGTCACCATCCATGATGGCTACACAGGAGTTGGTCGTCCCCAGGTCAATACCAATAATCTTGCTCATTGATTCGCTCCAATTCGGTTGTTCAATTCGGTTCTGGCTAGGTCCACTTCGTGGCACGGCTTTCAGGTCCGACTCGCCATTTGCTTGTTACTGCCTATATTGGCGCCACGCCGTCGTTTTCAAGCCTGTTCGTCGATTTTTGGTGTATTGCCCGCTTTCGCGACAACCACCATGGCCGGACGCACCAGCCTCTGGTTCAATGTGTAGCCCTTCTGTACCACCGCCACCACCGTGTTTGGCTCGGCATCAGGTGCAGGCACCATCGACATGGCCTCATGCATCTGCGGATCGAAGGGCTCGCCGATCGGGTTGAGCTGAGCGACGTTAAATTTGCTCAGTGTGCTCATGAACAGACTCAGGGTCATCTCCACGCCTTCGCGAATAGTGGCGGCAAGCTCGCCTTCATTGGCATGGCCCTCGGTGCTCTCAACCGCTTTTTCAAGGCTGTCTGCCACTGGCAGCAGTTCCTTTACAAACTTCTCAAGGGCAAACTTGTGAGCCTTTTCCACATCGATCTCAGCCCGTCGGCGCACATTCTGCATTTCAGCCTGGGACCTCAGCACCTGTTCCTGAAGCTCCTTGACGCGGCCACCCAGGGCAATCACTTCATCATCCCTGGTCTTTTCGCTCTCGTCCCGCTCTTCCGCCGCCTCGGGGTTTCGATCATTCAACTCGTCGTCATTATGTTCGTTGCGATGTTCATCAGCGCTCATGCACTACTCCTGCTTGTTCACGGACGGCCCGGGTAACGGCTCAGGCCAGATTCAGTAACCTGCTGAGCGATATGGGGCCGCTTGGTGGGGTTTCAACCGCTGGCAAAAGACATTGGCAAAGATTGCAAACCTGCATACCACTGTATATATTCACATGTACTGTATTAATGAACAGGCTTCTGACCCGAAAACCCCGGCATTCATCGGGCCGCAGCTAGCAGCCATAAGGAGGACACCCATGCTCACCCAGTTGACCGTATCCAACTTCGCCATCGCCGAGCGGGTAGAGTTGCAGTTTGGCCCGGGAATGACTGCCCTCACCGGTGAAACCGGCGCTGGCAAGTCCATTGTGCTGGACGCGCTGGGCCTGGTTATGGGAGGTCGCGCTGACGCTGGCGCCGTGCGCCATGGCGCAAAACGGGCCGACATTACGGCTACCTTTGACGTGTCCCGCATACCCGAGGCCAGCCAGTGGCTGGGTCACCACGAGCTCGATGATGAGAGTGACTGCATCCTGCGACGGGTCATCAGCAAAGATGGTCGCTCACGGGCATATATTAATGGCCAACCCTGCCCGCTGACTCATTTGCGTGACCTCGGCGGCATGCTGATGGATGTGCACAGCCAGCATCAGCATCAGTCACTGCTCCATAAGGACACGCACCGCAAACTGCTGGATGAGTTCGCCGGTGTGGAGGAGCTTGCCCGAAAAACCCGGGCCCACTGGAAACAATGGCATAACACCCGCATCCGCCTGACAGAGCGACAGCAGAACGCTGATGAAAACGAAGCAAAGCTGCAATTGTTACGGTACCAGGTGGAGGAATTCGACCGGATCGCGCTTCAGCCCGACGAACAGCTCCAGCTTGAGCAGGAGCAGGAACAGCTGAGCCACGCTGAAGATGTCATGCAGCGCAGCCAGCAGGCAGCGCTGCTTTGCACAGAAGACGACACCAGCGCAGCTGGCCTTCTGCGCCAGGCGCTGACCCAGCTGGAGCAATTGCCGGTAGAGGTACCCGCGCTGGCGGATACGCTGCAGATGCTTAATGAGGCCTATATCCAGGTCACAGAAGCAGGAGGCAACCTCCGTCACTTCGCCGAAGACTACGAGGCCGACCCCCAGCGGCTGGTTGAAGTGGAGGAACGCCTTAGCGCGATCTATCAGCTCGCCCGCAAGCATCGTATAGCGCCAGAGGAACTGCCTGAGCTGCATCAGCGTCTCGCCGACGAGCTGGCCTCAATGGATGAAGGCGAGGGCAGCGTGGAGCAAATGGAGACGGAGCTTGAGAAGCAGTTTGAGCTCTACAACACCTGCGCCCGGGAGCTCTCTGAAGCGCGGGCAAAGGCAGCGGCGGATCTCGACCAGCGCATAGCATCTGAACTCAAGCAGCTCAGCATGCCTGCCGTGCAGTTTATTACCAACCTGAACAGCAACGAAACCAGCGAGCCCTCAGCCAACGGCCATGAGGACATCGAGTTTCTGGTCAGCGCCAACCCCGGTCAGCCAGCAAGGCCGCTGGCCAAGGTCGCCTCCGGAGGTGAGCTGTCACGCATCAGTCTTGCCATTCAGGTGGTCGTTGCCCAGACCTCGACCACGCCCACACTGGTCTTTGACGAAGTAGACGTGGGAATCGGCGGCGGCACCGCAGAAGTGGTGGGTCGGTTGCTGCGAACTCTTGGATCAGACGGCCAGGTTCTGTGTGTTACCCACCTGCCCCAAGTAGCTGCCCAATGTCATCAACACCTGTTTGTCAGCAAATTCACTGAATCAGATGCCACTTATTCGAAGATTGAAGCGCTGGACGATGGCGGCAGGATCAGTGAGGTGGCACGCATGTTGGGCGGCGTGGACATGACCGAACAGACCCTGGCCCATGCTCGGGAAATGTTCAGCAAGGGCCAGGCGACGCACCACTGACGGTTTATCAGACCGAATCACATTCCCCTCTCGACCCTGAGAGTTTTTGGGGCAGACCTGTGGTCTGCCCTTTTTTTGATTCGTATTTTCTGGTTTCCGCGGCCCTGCCAGCGACACAGGCAGGAGCCTTGCCCGACCCGGCTTTCGAGCCCGACCGGTTCCTGAAGGACTCAGGACTTGAGGGGCTTAACGTAAAGGATCAGGCTGTGGTCAACGATTTCGTAACCATGCTCTTTGGCGATCTTCTGCTGACGCTCTTCAATAACAGAATCAACGAACTCGATGACTTCGCCGGTCTGGGTGCACACCATATGGTCATGATGATCGTCTCCGGCCATCTCAAACACCGCATGCCCGCCCTCAAAATTGTGCCGCAGCACCAGGCCTGCAGTCTCGAATTGCGTGAGGACCCGATAGACCGTTGCCAGGCCCACATCATCGCCCTGGTCCAATAACTTCTTGTAGACATCTTCTGCGCTCAGATGATGGTCGGCTGAGCTTTCGAGGATATTGAAGATCTTCACCCTCGGCAGCGTGACCTTGAGCCCGACCTTGCGCAATTCGGCGTTTTCAGATGACATGATGCTATTCGCTCTTTGGTGTACCATCAGCTTCCGGTATTATGAAGCTACTCGTTAGCGGCCAAGCCGTACCACACCTGCGTCAGCAGGCGATTTCAAGATAGAGGATTTCCCCCACCGATGCAAAAACTTGCGGTTTTACTGCTCGTTACCTTTTTCGCCGGCTGCTCATTCCCTGGCGTTTACAAAATCAACGTGCAGCAGGGCAATATTCTCTCGGAAGAGGAACTGACTCAGCTGGAAGAAGGCATGACCAGAAGCCAGGTTCGCTCTGTACTCGGCTCTCCAATCATGCTGAACCCGGCGGACACCTCTCGTGAATACTACATCTACACCTTCCAGGAAAGCGGCGGCGAAATTCTTGAGCAGCGGGTTGTGGTGTACTACGACGCTGATCAGTATTCACACTACGAAGCGCAGTTATTGGAAGAAACACCGGCCTACTGATCAGCTGGCTTTCTTTTTCACCCGATTCAGCCTTGCCTGTTTCGGGTCAATCAGAAGCGGCCGATACAACTCGACCCTGTCCCCTTCCCTCAGTGCATGGGTCTCAGGTGTCTTGATGACCTTGCCAAAGATACCCATATCGATGGCGCTCGGATCAATTTCGGGGAAGACATCGGTAATACCTGACTGCAGGACCGCGGCCTTGGCGGTTGTTCCCTCCGCCACATCCAGCGCAATTATCTGCTGCTTGGCCGGCGTGGCATAGGCCACCTCCACTTTCATGATCAGACCCCTTCACGACGATAAAGATCGTCGGCCCTGCGACAAAACGCATCGACCATGGTGTTCGCTGCCTGGCTGAAAATGGGACCAAAAGTCATTCGGGAGAGCGCCCCGGAGAATTCGAACTCCAGCGTCAGGATGACTTTGCAGGCGTTGGCCTCCAGCGGCTGGAAATTCCAGCGGCCCCGTAAATCCTGGAACGGGCCGTCCACCAGCCGCATATCAATGGCACTGGGCACAACCAGTTCATTGCGGGTCGTCAGCCGGTGACGGATGCCGCCCCGTGCCACCTCAAGCGAGGCCGTCAACTCAAGCTCACCTAAATGGTGCACCTCCGCGTGGGCACACCAGGGCAGGAATTCCGGGTAACGGGGAATATCGTTCACCAAGGCAAACATCCGCTCGGCAGAGTGCATGACCAGAGCGCTTTTATCTATCTGATGAGGCATGGGCTAACGCGGTTCCTGAAAATGGCGAGCTGGACCCACCAAGACTTTGTCATACGCTATGGTAACGGATTTCGGGCTGATCCGAAGCCCCGGGCGCCTGGCTTTCATTGCCGGCTTCCGGTTCCGGCGTGGCGTCCGGGGTATCCGGCGTCGCCTCATCCGGGGCCGGGTCATCGACAGTACCGTGATCTGGTGGCAGGGGCGGCCCTTCCAGCGGCTCCTCCAGTTGCTGCAGGTTATCCGGTAGAGGGCGGTGGCCACGCTTGGCGCTAGGACTCTGATTTCTGTCCAGGCCAAGCCCCGGGAGCTCGGAGGAGTCCAGTGAGTCAATAAAATCCATCTCACACCAGACGGCTTTTTCGCTACCCTCACACAGGCTACTGAGGGAGGTCCAGGCATAGTGCGCGCCAATATAGACCACTACCAGGGGCAATATCAGCTTGAGCACCCAGAACCAGACGCTCGCGATGAAACGTGGCGCCCGCCCGATCAGGCTGAGTGCGCGATAGGACGTCAGCTTCCACGCCACCAGAACCGTCAGTGCGACACTGACTCCCGGTATCAGCAAGCCGCTGGCAAGCAGTTCGACCCACCGGAAGACCGTTCCGCCCTGGAAGGTGACATCAGACCAGATACTGAATGAAAACAGCGTGCCCAGTCCGGCCAGCCACGCTCCGGAACCAATAATGATGACAGACCACCCCCGGGGAGCGCCCGTCCACTCCTGGAACCAGCCGACCACCGGTTCGAACAATGCAAGGGAGGTGGTCCAGGCCACAAGCAAGATGGCAATAAAGGCAGCGGTGACCACAAACTGGCTTGCCGGCGCGTCCGCCAGGCTCGCAGGCAGGGCCAAGAACACCAGGGCGAAGCCCTGTTCGGAAGCCGTTCCGCCGGTTCGGAACACCAGGGCATAAATGACCAGCCCGGCAAGGATCGCAATCAGAGTATCCATCAGCACCACGGCGAAGACCGACCGTTTCAGAGGGGCAATCGATGGCATATAGGCACCAAAGGCCACCCAGACGCCCATACCCAACCCGAGGGTGTAAAACGCATGGGCAAGAGCCAGCTGAAGGCTCTGCCAGGTCATCTGCTCGGGCCGCAGGCCCAACATGTAATCAGCGGCACGGTGCAATTCACCAAAATGGTAGCTGTAGGCCAGCAGGGCGAGCAGAAGCAGAAGAAATGTGGGCACCACAACCCGAAACGCGCGCTCAAGCCCAACAACTACCCCTTGCAGAGACACGGCCATCACAAGCCCCAGAAACGCCAACTGCCAGGTCATCAGGTCGCGGTAATTGGAAGGATTTTCGACCAGTTCCCCCAGGGTCTGGGCGACACTGAGTTCCGACGCGCCCACGAATCGGCCAAGCGCGCCAAAAAACACATAAGCCAGGCAGATAGCGCCTATGACCCCAGTGAAGGAAAGCACCAGAAAACTGGCCAATACACTGAACCGGCCCAGCCAGGCCCACTGACGGGACAGGCCATTGGAATGGGCCAGGCCATCCACCGCCAACACCACCCCATGGCGGGCGTGGCGTCCCAGGGCGGTCTCTGTCAGCATAAGCGGCAAGGTCACCAGAAGCAGGCAGGCCAGGTACAGGAGCACAAAAAGGCCGCCACCGTTTTCACCAGCCAGGGGCGGGAACTTCCACAGGTTGCTGAGCCCTACCGTTGCGCCCGTAGCAGCCCAGAAGAAGGTAGACCGCCGTGCCCAGGACCCGATAGGCGTTTCGTAAGGAATTGGCATCCATTATCCCGACATGGTTGAAGCTCGCATTGTAGCCCAAAGGCACAACCCGGTTAATTGACCGCGTGTTCGTTTTCGTGACCGGCTTGCCGCACCTGCGGTACAATCTCGTTTTCACAACGCTAACCCCGATTCACCGGTGCCCCAGCAATAATACACACGGGGGTACTCAAGGGGTTACCTCCGATTTTGTTCCAGACCAGGCTTTTATGAGCAAGAAAAAACCGGGCACGCAAAGCAGCACCATTGCACTAAATAAAAAAGCCAAGCATGAGTACCATATCGAGGAACGCTTCGAGGCGGGCCTTGTTCTGCTCGGCTGGGAAGTCAAATCCCTTCGTGCGGGCAAAGGGCAGCTTACCGATGCGTACGTATTGCTGAAAGACGGGGAAGTATTTCTTCTTGGCGCCCACTTCATGCCATTGAACACCGCCTCAACCCACGTTATCGCAGACCCCACTCGCACCCGGAAACTGCTTTTGCATGAGAAAGAAATAGCCAAGCTCAACAGCCAGGTGAACCAGGCTGGCTATACCTGTGTACCGCTTGCGCTGTACTGGAAAAAGAATAAGGTTAAGTGCGAGATCGCGCTGGTCAAAGGCAAGAAACAGTTCGACAAGCGGGCCACCGAAAAAGAACGTGACTGGAACCGCCAGAAGCAGCGGATTCTCCGCGAAAATACCGTAGCAAGCTGAATCTAATCCATAAAATGTGTAGCAAACACAACCTCTTCTCCACACTGAAAGACCGGCCTATACTAGCCGCTCTCTAGTGGGTGGGGGCCGCGTTTTCCTGCCGTATCTGTAGTATTTAAACGCAAGACTCATCCTCTCGTTGATGGATTGACTGGAGGAAGCAATGAACGCTGTAGGCACACCTATGTCAGCGGTGGACAGGTCCTGGCTGCGGATGGAATGTACCGAGAACCCCATGATGATTGCGGCGGTTCTGGTATTTGATAAACCCATCGTAATCGCCAGACTGAAGAGAGTATTGAACGAGCGCTTCCTGCGCTTTCGCCGGTTCCGTCAGTGCGTGGTCCATCGGGGCGACAAGACCGAATGGGTCGACGACCCGCTGTTTGATCTGGACAACCACGTCCACGTTACCGCCCTTCCCAACAGCGGCGGCAAAGACGACCTCCAGAACCTGGTCAGCGACCTGAACAGCACGCCACTGCACAGTGGCCGCCCCCTCTGGCAATTGCATTACATCGACCGGTATGACGGCGGTTGCGCGCTGGTCGTACGTATACATCACTGCATTGCCGATGGCATCTCCCTGGTGCGGGTGCTGCTGTCCCTTACCGACGAGTCTCCGGAAGAAGCCAAGGTTCACCAGTTGAACCCGGTGGCACCGCTGCCATGCCCCCAGGAGAGCGGCCTGCGCCATTCCATCAGAAAAGTTATGGAGCACGGCCAGACTGCACTGGAGCAGACCCAACTGTTTACCACCTCGCTGCTCAGGGAGCCTGGCTACCCCCTCAAGCTGGCCAAGACCGCGGGCAAGATTGCCATCGATTGTGCCAAGTTAGGGCTCAGCCCGGAAGAACCCGCGACCGGACTCAAGCAGAGCCTGACTGGTCGCAAGCAGGTCGCCTGGGCCGACCCCCTGGATCTGGCCGATGTGAAGGTATGCTCGAAGATCCTCGGCGGGACAATCAACGATGTCCTGATGGCGACCGCCACCGGCGCCCTGCACCGGCATTTCCGTCACACCGGGGAGCCCATTCCCGAACGTGGTCTACGGGTAGCGGTACCCTTCAACCTTCGCCCCCTACGCCAGCCCGTCGGCTCCCTGGGCAACAAATTTGGCCTGGTACTTCTTACCCTGCCAGTCGACGTCGACTGCCCGATCATGAGGTTCCGCCAGGTTCAGGAGCACATGAATCGCCTGAAGCGCTCCTACCAGGCCCAGGTCACCTACAGCCTGCTGGACCTGTTCGGCCGCGGGCCCGATGTGCTGGAGCGCCGTGCCCTCAGCCTGCTGAGCAAAAAAGCGTCAGCGGTGCTCACCAATGTGCCCGGGCCAAAGAAACCTGTTTATCTGGCAGGTGCGCGGCTCAGGCAGCCCATGTTCTGGGTGCCACAAACTGGCGACATTGGCATCGGCATGAGTATTTTCAGCTATGTAGACACCGTGCAGTTCGGCATTACAGTAGATCGAGGCATTGCTGCGGACCCCGAGGCCATCATGGGCCATTTCAGGGAGAGCTTTTACGAACTGCGAGACCAGGCCCTGCTATGCCAGGCTGATCAAGCCGCAAACCGGGAAGCCGTATAGGTTGAGGGCTCCGGCAGGGCCAGACATAAGGGTTTCTGCGCACCGGCATGGCACAAAAGAAAACACCTGAAGCCTTGAAGTTCGCGGTTCCGGACGCATATACTTAAGCATAAGGGGGACGACATGGCTTCGACGCTGGTTGCGAACCCTTGGGTGCATGTCGAGATGGCAGCGAATCTCGTTAATCCAAAGCTGCAATTAATAGTCGCAAACGACGAAAACTACTCACTAGCAGCGTAAGCTGCTAGTCGTCCTGACCGAGGCACCTGTAACTCGGAAGCTACATCTCAGGACGTCATCGCTTACAGGTTGCTCTGTTAGTCAGAGTTCACTGACTAACAGCTAAGATTTAAAGAACTCGCCTCTTACACCCTGACCTTCGGGTCGTTTGAGGTTAAATTAATAGAAGGACGCTAAGCATGTAGATCTCAAGGCAGAGTACTGGCGGACGCGGGTTCAATTCCCGCCGTCTCCACCAAACAAAGATCCAAAGCCGCCCAAGGGCGGCTTTTTTCATGCCTAAAATCATACTTATAGCCGATTTTCCGTCCTAGAAGGTCCTAACTAATCCGTTGACATCCGGGGGCACCTGGGGGCAGCATTAGGGGCACATGCCTCATAGCGAAGACTAGTTGCCCCCATGCCTCTGACAGATACTGCAATTCGGAACGCCAAATCTGCCACCAAGACACAGAAACTCTTCGATGGCGGGGGGCTTTATCTCGAGGTAACGCCCAAAGGTGGCAAGTATTGGCGCCTCAAGTACCGATTCAGCGGAAAGGAAAAGAGGCTTTCTCTTGGGGTATATCCCGAGATCACTCTCAAGGACGCCCGATTACGCCGAGATGACGCCAGGAAACTGCTGGCTAACCAGGTTGATCCCAGCGAGAATCGCAAAGCCCAGAAAGCTGCCCGACAGGAACGGTCAGCCAACAGCTTTGAGACCATTGCCAGAGAATGGTTTAAAAACAAATCTCAAACCTGGGTACCCTCCCATGGCAATCGCATTATCCGCCGGCTGGAAAATGACATATTCCCTTGGCTTGGTGGAAAGCCTGTCGCAGATATCAAAGCCCCGGAACTCCTATCAGTAATCCGGCGCATCGAAGAACGCGGAGCCAATGAGACTGCACATCGAGCACTAAGTGAGTGCGGCCAGATCTTTCGATATGCGGTGGCCACTGGAAGGGCTGAAAGAGATCCCTCGGGTGATCTGCGGGGAGCGCTGACACCAGTCAAAAAGAAACACTTCGCCTCTGTTACAGAGCCTGAAAAGGTAGCTGAGGTATTACGAATGCTGGATGGCTACCATGGCACCCTAGCGGTCAGGTGCGCTCTGCGTTTAGCCCCACTGGTTTTTGTAAGACCCGGCGAGCTTAGGTATGCCAAATGGGACGATATCGATCTGGGGCAAGCAGAATGGCGCTACACCGTGACAAAGACAGAGACGCAGCACATTGTCCCGTTATCTACTCAGGCTGTTGAGATCTTGGAGGAGCTCCAACCACTTACTGGTGGTGGAGTATACGTTTTCCCGAGTGCACGTTCACCCAAAGGTGATCGCCCAATGAGCGACAATGCCATTTTGTCCGCGATGCGAAGAATGGACATTGGTAAAGAGGAAATGAGTGGACACGGTTTCCGAGCCATGGCTCGCACAATCCTTGATGAAGTTTTGGGCTTCCGTCCCGACTACATCGAGCACCAATTGGCTCATGCAGTCCGAGACCCGAATGGTCGCGCGTACAATAGGACTGCTCATCTGCCGGAGCGCAAGAAAATGATGCAGGCATGGGCCGATTACCTTGAGCAAATCAAATATCCGAAGAAACCCGCCTGACCATCGTTTTCCCATACAAGCCGCACCAGTATTTTTCATTGCCGTAAACCATCTATGGTCGCCGCTGTCCCGGAGACGATTAACAAGGACTTGGCCCTGCTCATACCTACATAGAACACCTCTCGGTTAACCCCAGAATCAAGGCCGTCTAATCCCCATAAAATGACAACTGGTGACTCCAACCCCTTAAACCGCTGTACCGTCTCAATCAGGATACTACTATCAATGCGATGCCCTTCCTCTGACCATGAGGCCCCTCGCGGCAAGGGCAAGTTCCGTAAGCAACCGTAATAGTTAAATTTGTTCTGGGCATCACCAATCAAGACCGTGATTTCATGCGGTGCAACGTGCTGTCGATCAATCAGGTCAACAATTTTTGAGTGAATCCTTCGAGCCTGAGCTGTGTGATTCGGAGCAGTATCAAGCTCCAAGTCGGAACCTTCAAGCTCTGGGGGATCAACCGAAACGCCCCGGTAATGAGCATAAGCTGCACGATGAATTGCAGAGGTATTACGGCAATTTTTAGTCAACGTAATCGGTGGAGTTTCGATGGGAAATGTTCCAGCTCTAGAATAAATATTCTGGTTCTCATCGTAGAAGACATAAAATGGACTCGCATCTGTATCCGACAACAGAAGTTCGAGCGGCAACCAATACTCTTCACCAAAATCCTGGCCCTCATCACATACGATCGCCTCATAGCGCTCAGGTACTTCATCAAGAGCAAATGACAATGCCACCGGCAGCTGCACATCAAAAAAGCCTGTCCCGGGATAGTTCACTTTTGCCTCATGTTTTAGTTGTCTTCCCGAGACTTTCTCTGCACGTTCAACCCAATGATGGCAAAGCTGATGAAATCCCATAACATCGAGGTTCTCGATATCGCGGCACAGATCTGCGAGGTGATCGGCCAATTGTCGGTTGTAACAGGTAAGTAACGTCCTAAAGCCTTCAGAAGCGAGGCGCCGACCCTTTTCCAATGCCAAAACCGTCTTACCAGTACCCGCACCACCTCGGATTGCTACCCGCCGATGAGACTGAAGCAGGTCCAAAGTTCTGATTTGCTCATTTGTAAGCTTGATCCGTTGCTGCTCAAGCTCATTAAGCTGCGAAGAAACCAGGGGAGATACTGTAAAGGACCTGGCAAATACTTTTTCGATAAGGTCAATACCTGGCTGCCCAATCGGCTTGTTACCACTGGACTCGGCGCCCCAATATGAGAATACTTCATCAACCCATTCCCCTGGATTCCGCAGCGCCGCCTCAGTACCAATTAGGCTTGCCGGCATGTCAGGCCTAGAAAGCGGTTTCGAATCACCAATGTCAGGAAAATATATCGCATGCCCCCGAAGAACTTTGTTCAGATTGTAACCCCGCGATGACGGATGCTCTTTGAGCTTGGAGAATATGGAGTATTTGGCTCTGAGAGCTTGCTGGACAGGATCCTTTATTAGATGCTTCTGACGGTGACGGTCAACCGAGTACCAGGCATCTGAGCCTGCCTCATAAGATATGCCGCCGCCTTTCACCTCAATACAAAGATAACCAAGTTGGGGATGGCAGATGATAAAATCACACTCCCCATCTCGTGCTCTATCCCGCTCATGCTTCAGAATCCACCCAACTTGAAAAAGGACTGTATAGGAGGGATTTAAGCTATCCCGAAATGACCGATAGACCTTAACCTCTGCTTTTGACGGGAGTTCATCCAGTTGAGCGTCTGACAGTTCAGGAATCATCGTTGCCATCTTCAGCCTCCAAAATCTGCATTTGGTGAATGTTGGCAAGCACGTTCCGGGTTGGCTGGGGCTTCCCCTCAAAATGAACGGTTAAAGACCTCACCTTTCCTCGCTTTTTGACCTCGGTAATTTCACCAACGCCCATAGTCGAGTGTTTAATTCGAGCCCCCACTACGAATCCAGCGGAAGGGTCTTCTACTTCATCAACAGTTGCCTCTCGCCAGTTTCCGTCGAACATAAATGAAGTCACTTGAGAAGCAGGATTTTGAATAGGGTGTACCCGAATGTTATCGGGGTCAGAGACGAACTCGACCACGTAGAGCCAATACCCATCGCCATACTTTTGGGCATTGTTAAACTGTAAACGTGAGAGTCCGACCCCGGCCTGATTCCATTCACCATTTACACCTTTCACTTCGATCAGCCGGCTCTCACCTGTCTCAGGCTCAATGCTTTCGATATCGTGACCTGGATGAGTTTGGGGCATTTGGTCGGGTATCCGTCCCCGATTTTCCTCATACTCACAAACTGCTTGTCGTGCTGCAGCTTCCACCGCAAGGTTATGCTCCCTGTCGCCACTATCTTCAGAAGAACCTTCTTCCTGGGGATCTTTCATCCTCACATAAGACAACAGTCGCTTATCCCATTGCTCTTTAAACTTAGGGCGACGTTTATGCCGCTTTGCCTTCACACCGTCATTTTTGCCAAACCCTCCCGAAACAGTTCCAGATAGGTCGTCGGTTTCATCCTCCTCCACATCCTTGTCGTTTTCATTGGCGCCCTTCGCCTTTAGCGGAGCAGTTGGCTTAATCGACACATCATCAAGTTTACCTTCTGCAGCCTCATCACTATTGGGAGCATCGGCGTCGCCTTCTTGATCCACTGTTCCTTTTGGCAAATCTTCGGTTTGTTCATTTTCATTACCGGCATGCCCCAACTCATCAAGTTGTTGAGTGCCAAGATCATAGCTTTCAAATTCATCATCTGTGACAAGTTCAGGAACACCAAAACTTGTCAGATGGGCATCCGCATCCTCAGGAGACATCTTCAATAGAGAATGGAACATAAGCGTAAGTTTTGTAACATCCGTTCCAGGTTCATCTGGCATCAAGTGATGCAACAGAGAAGTAAGAACAGGAGCCCAACTAGCCTCGCCAAGGGGCCTGGTGACTAAGAGCTCGCTCTTGGTGTAATCAAAAAATGCCTCTGCGGAACAGACTGGTGCCTGAATCTCCCGTTGATCTATTACAGCTAATGCCTGCACGTGAATATTATCTACGCTATATACACGGAGATTGGAAAATGCTGCTGTAACGCGCTCCTGGACACCTTTTGGCTTATCGTGCAAAAGCCTTCGAATGGTTCTTGCCCTTTGGTTTAGGGTTCCACTTACCTCCTCTTCCAGAGAGGTCTCTCCCGCTATCTGATCTAAGCGCAAACTGCATGCTTTACTCAAAGCCTCAACACGGAGCATTTGGGCCAATCCCCATAGCTCGGGATCTAGCTTACATAGCGCACAGTTAAGCTCTTCATCAAAGAACTTCGACAACCACTCACTGTCATGCAGCAATATTTCATCGGGATATGCGAAGCGATCTTCGAGATTGAGGATTGACGGGGCCTCCCGGAGTGTCACCAAGCTCTCTTCTTCAACTGCGCCATCGGAAAGTGCTTCAGCGATGCCTCCCATGCACAACTCATATACCCTTCGATCAGCACCGACCAATGGTTTTGATCGCTGATAGAACTCGTCGATGATTTCAAGAACGATTTCAACGAGATCATTACTACCAGGCGAATCTTTTACCCCGATAACCTCGAAAAAATTCGTAAAACTCTCTAGCTTCGGAGGAACCCTATAAGCAAATCTACCCAACTGCTGCTGGGACCAATAGACCTTTGTGGGTTTGACGAAATCCTTGAGTTGCTCCACGTATATGCACCGAGTTCCCTTGAGTTTGGAAACTTCCGGGTCATCTTTTGCGCGCTCGCTCAATATTCGATAAGTGGTCTCGTGCGGTGCAATACCTTTATCGATGCAGTGGTGGAGGTGCGATATCACTAGATCTGTAGGTGGTCTCTGCTTTATGCCTAAGTCGTCTAGTAAGCTCGTACTCAATCGGGCTGTATTTCGATAATCCAAAATATTAGCTTGGCTTTCGAAACCTTCGGACCGAAATGGTGCATACAACTCGCTCGGGTAATACCAATTTTCTTCATCGCCCTTCGCAGGTAAGCAGCGAACACCCCTAAGTTCCGAGAGTGCTGTCGAAAGACTTTCTCTGTCCACTTGCTTTACGGCGATCTCACCCAAAGTATAGAAAGCCTCTGAACTCAACTTTTTAACATCTTCATTTGGAACATATGTTTCTGAGAGGCTTCTCAGTCGATCGACTATGTGCATCGGAGCAGGGTCATGCAAGACACCAAGCGCATCAACAAATACTCGGACCGATTGTGCTGCCGGGAGCTTCGAAAAATCCAGCCATAGGTGTTCTGCTCTACCCAGTACCTCTTCTAACTGATCTTTTCTCTCATAAACGCTACCCGGCATGGCCCATCCACCATCTTGAGTTGGCAGGATCGGCAAGCTGCGCAAAGTCTTTAATGTGCTCGGGTCATTCAAAAGTCCTGGATGGTTTGATAGCTCGCGGATGAGAACATCATACCTTCCCTCATCTAGGGGGCCAGAAGGACCAAAGAACGAAGGTAGTACCGTCTCAACGAAGGAGTTAATCGTCTGCGTCTCGACACCTAATTTTTCAGAAACAAACTGCCTGGCGGACGGGCTTAAAATAGAGATATCCAAAAGAGCCCCACTTCCTGTCGGATCTTTAAAATCACCCGGCAGGAGTGCTTTCGATGCCTGAATAAGCCCTTGGCTGGAATACCAGAGGGGGAGTTTCCGCAGGACCGCATACACCTTGTCACTGCTGGGGCGAACCTCATCGAGATCAGCGAGAAAAGTGTAGAAATCACGGAGAGCGACGGGCTCAGTATTTAACACATCCTCTCCCCTATGAAGAGAGACTTGGGAACCAAGGTGGTTTGATATCGATTCAAGCTCTAGTCTATCGATTAGACGGCTCAATTTCGGATATCGGGCAATTTTACTCGAGGCAATTGCCAACTTGGGGAATAAGGTCGTTGGACGAATCGCATCTATTGAGCGAGGAGACTGATAGGCTTCCGCTAAAGAAACGATGGAAAGACCCTCGGTCACCAAGCACTTAAGGCTTTTCAGCTGGTTGAGAACCTTGTTACCAAAATATGGACGAGAACTTTTAACCGGTTCAGGCAACAGCTCTTCTAAGATGTCCCATAGAGGCACCCAAAACTCTTGAAGCATTTTCTCTTCAGTTTTAGAAGCTCCATCTGTGACTATCTCTAGACTATTGGAAAGAAGTCCCACGAGACGATCAAGACTGAGAATCGGAGCGCCAACCTTGCCCAGGGTATTTCGGTAGGGCGATAAGCACGGCGCAATAAGATTGATGCCCAAAAAATTCAACGCGGACACCTGGCTTTCGCTAGGAGTCGCCCCTTTTGGCAAATAAACCTGATGGGGAATACGCAGCTGGCCGTTAGTATCGATTGCAACTTGGCTCTGCGAAACACTCGCTTTCAAACGTTCCCAGAAATGATCAAAACAGGCAGGGTGATCCGAGCCGCTATGACCCATTTCAGCTGCCTGATGAACAATCCTCCAGAGCTTTTCCTCGCCAATAAGCTGACCTAAAGCCTCTGGATCCTTAGCTAACGCCCCGGCCGCAGCTTCGATGAGCATTTCGTTCCAGTATCGGTAATGCTGATTACCTGAAAAGATGAGCGACTTCCGGTCAGGCTCCGGGAAAAAGTCAGCGTTTATATGGAGCGGCAACCCAGTGGCCTGCTCCGTGGGCAAGAAAGCATAAAGCAGGCCGGTTTGCAGGGATTCTGGCTCAAGCTTCAAGGCAATGGCGAACTTAGAGCTGCGGTCATAGGTCTTCAGCAACTCGTATTCAGTGGCCAGCCTTGCTGCAGCTTCCTCGGCATCTCCTCGAATGATGTGCCAGCTTTCAGTCGTATTCTCAGGGGTATAAGTAAGAACCAAAGAAGATTCGTCAGGTCGCGCAAGCTCGCAGCATAGAAGCAGCCTGCCATTTCGACGAACTTCGGCTTTTCTAATATGCCGTAGAAAGAGCAGACTTTTTCGCAATACCGAGATGAATTCTTCCTGAAGCTGATCGATATCCTTGGATCGTACAGCCGTAGCTCCAATTCCCTTGCGCGCTATCGAGTTCGGATCTGTCGCCCATGGAAGTAAGAATTTAGTCCCCTCTTCTGTAGTTACTTCAGTAGACAAAAATTTGCCTTTCTCCGGTATTAGCTGGAGCTTTAGCCCCGAGGAATAAATTTCCGGATGGTCAGTAATTTGATAAGCGGATACAAATCCTATTCCGAACCTTCCAATATTCTCACTCTTAGCAAGCTTTCCCCCACTGCCTACATCCGCAATCCGATGAAAATCGCAGCTATAACCCTCGTCCTCCATCATCCAGCATTCTGGAGTCATTTCTCCACAATAGGTAAATGCTCCGCTATTCCACACAACGAGGGCATTGTCTGTAATATCAAATATAACTGCTTCGGCTTTTGCATCATCGGCATTTTGAATAAGCTCCAGCGCCATGATGTCGTAGCCTTGTAGCCCAGCAAGATGACCTCGTATATTGCCAAGCAGATTGGCGGTGTAATCACCCTCGGTAACGCCGGAACTCTTTCGTTCGCCGCTTTTTGTTGTGTCCTCCATGTCCTTTCCCTTTTTCACTGCGACCTAATTCGAATCAACTATTTTGATATGCCTTGTCCACCAAAAGTCGAGCCTTTTCCCAATCTTCTGGTGTTCGGACATTGACCTCAAGATTTCCGGTTCCCCAGTGACCGATGTGAGTGACATTCCGACTGAAAGAGCTTTCTTCCCCAAGCTCCCCAGGAAGCTTCAAATACATCTGAAGCCGTGGGTCCTTACCCGGTTGCACGACAATAGAAACAAAGTTACGAATGCGTTTGAAGGCGGTGTAGAGCTTTAACTCCTTGCGTTGGACTTCGTCCCCCAACTGCTCAACGTATTGGCAGGCATTCTCGTATAGTCCCAGAAGAGACTCAGGAGCTTCAGTAAGACGCTCTTGCTGACTCTTATCCTTAGTGTTGGCTTTGAGAGGTTTCTTGATGGTGGTTGAGTCTGTGGGTGAAATTGTCTGATTTGCAGTTTGTGCATTCACCAGCTCCAGCAGCAACAGCTCGTTACCAAAATATCGGTAGCGCATGAGTTCAATATTGCGATTGATCTGCTGGACGGCATGTTCGTCGTAACGGTTAAAATCTGAGGCGATGCAAATCAATCGGGTACCACCCCATTCGATCGATTCGGCTGCTGATTTGCCAATTTTTTCCATCACGAGCCATTTGAATTCGGCCTGGTGGTCCAGAAGCCAGTCCAGATAAAACAATCCTTGGTTGATTACGTTTTCGTTGATGTGGCGTTTGTATTCGACGATAACCGGGCAACCGTTTTCATCCAGTCCGAGTGAGTCAATCCGGCCTTTGTGGGTTTTTCCGGTGCCGTATTCGCTTGCTAAAAAGCGGACACCGATAAGAGCATCCATATTGGCTTCGACATGGCGCTGAAGGTCCTTTTCCAGTTGGGCGCTCTTGCCATTGAGCTCTGTTGCCATATCTTCAGTTAACTGAAAAAGCTTGATGTCGCTCATATCATCCTTTCCAATTTGGATCGCATTCCGCTTGGTTTTTAGGCCGTGCGTAATCCTCGGTTCTCATCTAAAACACTCTTACCAACGCCCTCAAGAGAAAGAGCCAAAATCTCAAGCCGATGAAACGTACCGTTAGCTGAATACTAGATCCATATCCTCATCACTTTTCTCTCGGATCTTCCAGTCAATAAGCGACCAAAGGTCTCTGAGAAAATCTTGATCCTGCTTGGAAAGGTGCTCATACACTCTCTGCCACCAAAATCGCCATTCCATGGATCGATAATCCAAAGGCATCGCATTGGCAAATCGTATCAGCTGTCCATGGAAGTCGTTAAAGTTCGTCGGGCGTAAATCTGCAGCTATATGCTCACAAAAATGAGTAGTTATATGCTGCTCGACACGAGAAGGTACTTTGTAGACCTCCTCCCAAACGTCTATTTTTGGCTTCACATCTGGCGGCGCTGATTGGAAAGAAACGTATGCCTCAGCCAAAGGTTCTGCCCAATACCCGGTTATTAGCTCCGCTTTCTTTTTAGGGGTAACAAAAACCTCTGCGTATCGGTAGCAGCATTCTTGGGCTGGCGGCAATGGATAGAATGCTCTGCGCCTATTCCCATCTTTGTCTCTCAATAGATCTTTGGCGCCTTTAGCTTTGGAGTTACAGATATGGCATGTGGGAACAAAGTTACCAGGATGGACACTATAAATTGGGTACTTGTCCTTACATAGAACGTGGTCATAGTCGGCGCGCCACTGTTCCTCGTCACTTAGGTGAACTCTATTTTGTGATAGAAGAGCCGTGCCACAAAGAGGACAAAGCTCGCTATTACTATTCGCGCATTTAAACTGTTGGTAGTGACTCTCTATAGAGCTGTTTGCTTGGAGCTTGGTATCAGCAAGATCCTTTGTGCGCGTGAACAAGTGTGTAGTGAGAGATTTCATCGCTTCGAAAACAATGTCCGACTCCAATATCGGTAGCGCTGTTTTCGTATCGTCGAAAAAGACCTGGATGTCCTGAGTATTATTTATGGTATCGAACAGGTTCTGACGATCTTGCGAAACCTTTGGTAAACTCTTCCATAATTGATGAAACCACTCCCGCGTTGGACGGTTACTCCAACACACACTGGGGGCGCCGGCATGCGCTCTGAACAGAGTTTCTGAAAAATTTTCACTCGTAATGCTAGCGCGAAGAAAATAGAGAAGCTCCGAATTTAAAAACTCGAACACTGCACATCTTGGCGTAGTTTGGTGAAGTGGGAAGAGCATTTAGTTCTGTAGCTTCCTTAGCAGATAGGCCTTTTCCATCGAATCTCCTAAGTTTTCTTCGATCCATTGACGAGCGAATGCAACTCCTTGGGCATTGTCATCCTTTGGCAATTGTTTTCTGACTTCTTTAACAACAGTTTGTGACATTAGCGATCGGAGCCCGTAAAAATTCTTAATGAGTAAATCAAACGATGCGCCATAGGTTTGGCATGAAGCCGGTTCCATGGATATCAGATTGTCCTCAGCACGCTCGAAGAAGAAGACGTTTTCTTGTTTTAGCGAGGAAACCATAAATGGAGAGTGAGTAGATAAAAAAAGCTGAGGTAGCTTTTCATGCTCATCCGTTTCAAGAATAGCCTTGGTGAGGTGGTGATGGAAATATGTTCTCCATGATGGGTTTAAATGTGTTTCTGGCTCATCAAAAAGCATAAGACTCTGGGAGCGGCCGAATACCATTGCCGCTGCCAGTACCTGCATCAGTTGCGCTTCGCCATCCGAGAGATCGTCAAAACACACTTCCCGCCCATTGCCGTCCGTGAGTATGAGTGAACTCACATTGAATGGAAGCCGGGTTTTGAGCGGCTTTTTCACGGTTCCGAGGAAGGTATCGTTTAAAAGCTTTTTGCGAGTTGGACCTGGCCAGTTTTTGACGCCAAGCTGCTGCAGTTTAAAAAATCTCAGAAATAGAGTCAGGGGATTGCCGTAGTTGGCGTCCCGTAGCTTTTCTAAAAGCTCGGGATCCTGTAGGTCCAACCTTATTTCTCCCGAGAGAAAATCCAATCCGTAAGATTCAAACTGTTCCTCGCTGCTCTTCTTCCCGATAGGAGAAACATTGTTATCACCGGCTATACGGATAAGTAACTGAACATCCCGGATCGCATCTTGTTCAGTTATGCCTGAGTGAAAATCGTATTGAAGAATGGCTTTTGAAGGCAGCTTGAACGCTAGTGCTTGGAAGATTTCGCTTACGGTGTCAGGTTGCAGTACCGAGAGACTTAAAATTAGTAAACCTGCATTATCGTAATCGAGGTACACGAAATTGCTAGCAGGGGAATTAACCTCAATTATGTCAATATAGCCGCCTTGCTCAAACGCAGCACCAGATGGTGCGCTAAAAATATGAGGATGCTTATTTACATAATACTCATTGATGTCCGCACGCATTTGCTCGTCTATATCAGCAGAGATCTCTTTCTGTCTCTTTGCACTGATTCTACGAACTTCAAATTGCTGAACAGCATTCTTCATGAAGCTGCGTTGAAGGTTCTCATTTAATCCAGACGCATACCCGACTACTCTGGGTATCGGGATCTTTGACTTATCGCCGAACTCTATCCAATCATTTCTCCTGTACCAGGAAGCAAAAACATTTCCCGCCGGGTCTATCGAAGCACTTAGCTCGACCTTGTGAAGATCGTCAGGAATTTCAAGAGGACGAACTTTTGGGTGAGGGTCATACCGGAAATCCCACTCATAGTGAACTGTGACACCAAAACCCATTCCTTTTTTCGCTAAGAATTCTTCGCGGTACCAGCGCTCAAGATAGGCAAAAGTCTCGCTTATCAGCTCTAGGAGTTGAGATTTCCCGGACCCATTAAGGCCAATCAACGCATAAACGTTATCGGTCGTCTGGCTAAAATCGAAGCTTTGATCTTTTAGTCCTTTGTACTGGCCAGCTAAAGTGATCGATATCAGCCGCATAAGGTCAACTCCATGACCCTCTGCGGCACTTTGTGTTCAGTCATTACGATGGAAATAGATAACCCGGGTGCCAAGATCACGTGCAGCCTCTCTTTTCTTTGTTGGTTCCGCTCTTCGTCCGCTTTACCTTGATACTTTCCAGCAACGCCTGTGCACTGTTCCCCCCAGTGACCAGATCCGGGTTGTCCTTGCGCCATTGCTCGCTCAGTTCGCCCCGGAAAGCTTTGCCCAGAATAGACTGGGTGAGGTTGTTGACACGGGCCAGAGCATTGTTGACCTGTTGTTCGATGCGGTCGGCGTGGGCGAAAAGCTGGCCTACTCGGGCAACGACTTCGGTTTGTTCGCTTTTTGTCGGTAGAGGCGTAACTAAGCGTTTCACATCCGCTAGATTAATCCCTCGCTGGGCTACCCCTCTGGTTTTTTCTGCCAGTGCTCTGTAGCCACCGGGAGATTGAAGCAGCAATGCGACGTACTCAGGTAATATATTTTTCCTGACCGGGACCATCGCAACTTCCCTGCTGATATTGAGTGGGTGAGCTGCTAAACCTCTAGGAATAACCGCGGCATTTCCTACGGTGCCCCGAATCGCAAGAACTACTTCACCTCCACTAAGACGTGTCCTGGCGTATTTCTCCTCAATCGAAGGGAGCACCTTTTTTAGTGAACCGGTTTCTATTCGAAGAGGTTTCACGTCACCGCATCGAATTGTGGGTATGCCCTCGTCTTGAGCGTCCCCCGTTTGAACAATTCCGTAAGGGATTCCTCTGGCACTTTCAATAAGCTGTTCAAGCGCATAGAGTTTCCAGTCAGCCCAGTCTGGGCTTTCAAACATTTCGTTGGCGAGATCTATTTCATCTTTAGTGGGTGGCTGAATCTTTGCGAGTTTCTTGTCTCTGGCAATTTCTAAGTCTAAGGTTTGATAATAATCGTGATCGTCAGCACTAAAGTCCTCCGTTAAACGCCCACTCACAGCCGCAGCTAGCACAGACTGACGGAAGCGTTTGAGGATTTGGGGGATGCGTTCGAGTCGAGCTTTGGTGTTTTCCACCTGGGCCAGCAGGGTGTCGAGTTTGTCGGCAATGATTTTTTGTTCTTCAGTCGGGGCTACGACGATTGGCAACGTCAGGAACCGCGTTTGGGTCATATTCAACCCACTTTCACTAATGCCGGTTTTTCGATCATTGAGCTCTTTCTGAGCAAATGAAGTTCGTAACCAAGATTCAATAAATTGAGGGGAAATCCTTTCGTGAGGAAAGCGTAGCCGATACATTTTTCCAGAAATCATTAACTTCGGGCGGACTTTATTCACAAGACAGATTACACCGCACCTTGCTCTTGGCCCAGCATTGGTCACGAGCAGGTCACCAGCTTTTACTTCAATTCTCGGTTTGGGTTCTTTTCCTTCAGGAAGCCGTTTATTTTCATCTTCTAAGAAATATCCATCCTGAATCGCTGTGGTCTTTAATACCCCCCATTCCCCTTGTTCGGCCGGAACTTTGTCGCACTGGGGACTCCAGCCTTGATGTACCAACTTGCCATCAGATTGGGGAGCAAGAATGCTTTCGATGTCCGTTAAGCACCACTCAGGAGGCAACTCGAAATGATCCATATCAATTTACACCGAATTTGTGTTCTGCCTGAACATGGAGGCTATCAGCCTCTTCGTCAGCCCCCAATTCCCGCATAAGTGCATCCAGCTCTCCCAAAGCCAGCACCAGTTCTCTCATAGCCTCACCCGCCAGCACACTCGGTTCTGGCAGATTGGCGGCATCTACGCTGTCACTGTCTTTGAGCCAGGAAATGTCCAGTGAGTCTCCCTTGTGTTCGGCAATCCACTGGCGGCTAAAGCTGCGCCAGCGGCTATGGGTCAGACGTGGGTCAATGCCTTCGTTCTCCTCGCTGTGTTCGGGCAGTTCGATGTCTTTGGAATGGAAGCTGTATTCGCCTTCTTTACGGGCACTGTCGCCTTTGGGGCTTTCGCCATAAACTACCTCAAACGGCTTCAGGTGTTGGTCGCCAAAGGGTGTGCGTTTGCCGAAGCTGGGCATGTTCGTGCGTAGGTCGTAGACCCAGACGTCTTCGGTGCTGTTCTCTTCCTGGTATTTGTCTGTGGCGCTGCCCTTGGTGAAGAACAGCACGTTGGTTTTCACGCCCTGGGCGTAGAAGATGCCGGTGGGCAAGCGCAAGATGGTGTGCAGGTTGCACTTGTTCATCAGGTCCCGGCGAACCTCAGTGCCCACGCCGGTTTCGAACAGGACGTTATCCGGCAGTACCACGGCAGCGCGGCCACCGGGTTTGAGATTGCGGTAAATGTGCTGCAAGAAGGCCAGCTGTTTGTTGCTGGTTTTGTGAGTGAGGTCGTCTCGGGTGATGCTGGCGTCACCACCTTTGCTGGTTCCGAAGGGCGGGTTGGCAAGGATCACGTCGGCTTTAGCCAGCCCGGCGCCAGTCTGCCCCAGAGCATTGCCCAGATGAACCACCCCTTCTTCATCGCCTTCCATGCCATGCAGCAGGCAGTTCATCAGCGCCAAGCGGCGGGTGCCAGGTACCAGTTCGATGCCAGTGTAAGCTCGGGTAGACTGAAAAGCCTTCTGTTCGGCGGTCAGATCATAAAGTTCGTCGGTCTGATTTTTGATGTATTCGTGGGCAGCAATCAGGAAGCCTGCCGTGCCGGCGGCCGGGTCCTGGATGCGTTCGCCGGGATGAGGTTTCAGGCACCGTACCATCGTGTTGATCAGGGCGCGTGGCGTGAAATACTGGCCAGCGCCAGACTTGGTTTCATTGGCGTTCTTCTCCAGCAGGCCCTCGTACAGGTCCCCTAGGCCGTCTTTCTGGGCACTGAACCAATCGATCTGATCCAGGGTCTTAATCATCTGTTCCAGGTGGCGCGGCTCCCGCAGGCGGGTCTGGGCATCGGCGTAGATGGCGCTGATCAGCGGGTCGTCGTGTACCATGGTGCCTTCGCCGTCCTTGCCGGTGGACAGACTCAGCAGGATGCGTTTGTAGTCGTTTAACAGGTTGATGCCGGACTTGCCGTTCAGGTCGGTCCAGCGGCAGCCTTCGGGCAATGGATGCCTTACCAGAGTGCCGAAATCCTTGTTCTCGTGGACCATTTTGATGAACAGCAGCAATACCAGTTCGGTGACGTAGTCCGAATAATTGATGCCGTCGTCCCGCAGGACGTCGCAGAGGTTCCAGAGTTTTTGGACGATGTCGTTGTTGGTCATGGGTTCCAATAATTTAGGTAGATTGAAAGTTCAAATTTGCTTGGTTGTTTAGGCACTTTGGCGAGGCCACATCGCTTCATTCAGTTCATCCAGCACAGTATCCAACTGCTTCCCCAATATTTTGTCCATCTGTCGGGCGCCGCCGTCGTCAGCGAAGCGGTGGTTGACGAACTCCCTATCGATAATGACTTCGTGCACGAGTTGTTTGGCTAGCCGATCGAGCCATCTGCGCTGGTTCACGTTCCAGTTGTGCTGCGTGTAAATCCTGTCCATGGCTTCGGCGACTCGCTGTTCGAAGGAGATCAGCGGCTCACCGAGGGCAGCGCGACGGATGTAACCGATGATGCTGGCGGCAATGTCCTTATTGGTCTGGTTGCGAACCGCGGTCTGTAATCTGGCCTCGGAGTAACCGTTGTTATCCAGGAGTAGTCGCACTTCCCGAAGCTGTTCTCGGGTAAGATCCCGGGGTCTATTGACCACCACGGCCAAGGCGGCAGACTGGTTGAGCTGTTCCTTAATGAATCGGTTGAACTCGTCCAGGTAGTCTTCCGGCCGTTCGTGAATGCCATAGGTTTGCGTTCTTCTTTCGAACTCATCCTCGTCGTTGGAAATCAACGGCATGTATTCGGTACCCGCGAGCTGTTTCACTTCGGCCAGCTGATTCAGAAGCCCGCTGTGCTGGCGAATGAATTCAGAGGCATGGCGAGGGCCCAGCTTGTGGAGGTGCTGATGAAGGGATTTCGGCTCAACCCCCCAGACCTGCTGTAGTTCGTCCAGTTTCTGTTTAAGTGCAGGGCGGCCTTCGGCCTTCTTGTCAGCCTTACGAAGAACCCGCATCAGTTTCTGGCTGAGCTGACTGAGGACCACATCAGCCTGGCTCTCATCTTGCTGCTCGCCCGGGCTGTTGAGAGCTTTTTCCAGCTGGTCCTCGTCCGTAAGTTCTTCCACTAGTTTTTCCAAGGTGATGTTGGGGTCTCTCACCAGGGGCTTCATGGTGCTCACATCCTGAAGGGCGGCGTAGATATCCACCGGATCGTAAATGCGGAATACGGTCTTGCCGATTTCATCACAGCGGCGGGTGGCGCGGCCGATCATCTGCTCATAAAGGATACGTGATCGTACCCGGCGCATGAAGACAAGGTTACAGATAGGGGGCACGTCGATACCGGTGGTGAGCAGATCCACGGTAATAGCAATGCTCGGATAACGCTCGTTTTTATAGCGCCGAATAAGCTGGTTTACTTTGTCACTCTGCCCGGTGATCTTGGCGACGGCGGCTTCGTTGTAGCTCCCGTTGTAGAGATCCTTGAATGCATCATCCAGCAGACGTTTGACCATGTCGGCGTGCAGATCGGTGGCGCAGAAGATCATGGTTTTCTCGTCGCCTAGTGGATCGAGCTCGTGCACCAGTTGCTCGCAGATCACGCGATTAAAATTCTCGTTAATCACACGGCGGTTAAAGGCGTCCACTTCGAAGTTCAGCTCGTCTTCCAGTTCGGTGGTATCGACCTCACCAGTCTGGGTATTGATCACTTCCACCGGTTTGCCCTTCTCGAACTGGATACCATTCCGGGTGAGCAGGGTTTCGTAGCGGATGGGTGGTTCATGGTCGATCAGCCAGTCATCTGCCACCGCCTCCCTGTAGGAGTAGGTGTAAACCGGTTTTCCGAAGATTTCGCTGGTGTGCTTGGCCGGGGTGGCGGTAAGGCCGATTTTGACCGCATCGAAGTAGTCCAGGACCCGGCGATAACTAGAGATGTATTGACTGGTGTCCCGGGTGGCCAGCTCGCCTTCGGTCATCTCCTGGTCGAGGGTGTAGCCCCGATGAGCTTCATCAATGATGATGCAGTCGAACTGATCGATGGGCGGCGGCTCATCACTCATAAAGATTCGTTTCACCATGGCCTGTACCGTGGCCACCTGCACCCGGGTTTCCGCTTCGGTGGCCATGTCGCCCAGCTCTGCAACGTTGTAGATCTTGCTGAGGGTATGGCTCTGCTCAAGCGGCGCTTCGTTAAAGGCATCAATGGCTTGCTGGCCAAGGGCAGTCCGGTCTACCAGGAACAGGATGCGTCGGAAGCGTTCCGTTTTCAGGAACCGGTACATCAAGCCAATGACAGTGCGAGTTTTGCCGGTCCCGGTAGCCATAGCAAGGAGTGCGGACCGTATACCCTGCGCCAGCGCATTTTCAGTAGCGAGAATGGCTTTTTGCTGGTAATCCCTTAGTTTCAGGTATCCGAAGGGTTCGTTCTTCAGCAGCTTTTCAGCATTGTCCTTATCCCGCTCCAACAGGTCCAGCAGGCCTCCGGGGGTATGAAAACCCGGTAACGCCCGGCGGGTGTTGCTGGCCTCCCGCACATCCCGGAACCAAGTGCCAGATTGCTCTGCCAGCTGCGGTATATAGGGCCGTCCGTTGCAGGAGTACACAAAGGGCACCAGGAAGTGACCATCGTCATCCGTCGGCCAGGCGATAGTGCGCCCGGTGAGTTCCCAGGCTCCGACCAGGGGTGCTTGAACCTTCAGGCCTTTGCTGTAGCGCTCGGCCTGTCGAATTTTGCCGGCGACATTGGTGTTTTCTTTCTTGGCTTCCACCACAGCAATCGGCGTGAGGCCCGCAAACAGCACGTAATCCGCACGCCCCTTTTCGCCTTTGGCGTTGGTGGGCCACTCAGCAATGGCCCGGTTGGTGCCTTTTTCGGGCCTTGCTCCTTTCTGGTAGGTGATTTCCTGACTGTCTGCTTCCCAGCCGGCCTCGACTAGTTGCTGGTCGATCAGAATGCGGGTCAGCTCTTCGTTCAGGACGAGGGTATCGCTGGCGGCCCTGGTCTGTTTGGCTACCTGCTGGCGCTGAGCGCTGACGGTTTGCTCGCCTTGGTTGGATAGCTGCTGTTGCAGGAATTTGATCTTATCTTCGTACGCCCGCTGTTGCTCCGACAGCGCTCGTTCGTGCTGACGGGCTTGTTCGGATAGGGCGCGGGATTCCTCATCCATGGCATGTGCCAGCGCTTCGAACTCGGCCTTCTCTTTCTCGATCAGCTGGCTGAGCTGCTGGCTGCTGTCCAGCTCCTTATTGGTTTGGTGGAGTTCATGGCGGAGTTTTTCGATGTCAGCCTGCAGTTGGCGTAACTGGGCGCTGGGATCGGCAGGAGGGATGAATGGGCCGGGTTTGAAGTTGGGACCAGCTTTGCCGAAGGAGCGGTGAAACCAGATCGCCAGTTCCCGGGCCAATTTCAGGCCGTCAATTGCTTCTTTATGTCGTGTACGGAACTGGTGGGTGGCCTTGTTACCCTCGACTCTTAGGGTATGGAACAGTTCTTTTACCTGTGGCTCAAGGCGTAGCTCCCTGTTCAGGCGATAAATAAGATCAGCCTGACTGGTTTGTTCGTCAAACTCGATTCCTGAGATAGCGGCTAGGTGCTGTGCTAATGCCTCGCCAAGTTGGCGAAGCTTGATCAGTGTGGTGTTGGGATCGCCAGAGAAAGCCCGTTCGGCACTTTCCGCTAGCTCAACGAACAAAGGGTCGTGCTCTTGGAGAAAAGAAAAATTTGTTGCTGCCGACCGATCCATACTACTCGACATCCCTAATTCATCCGCTACCGGCATCTGTGCTCCCTGCGCAATGTCTACGCTGGGTAAACCACAAATCCACTCCAATTAAATTCGTTAGGCTCCAATGTACTGTATGAGCCTATATAATCCAAAGAGATCCAACACATTTCCTTAATTGGTGTGAGATGGCAGAAGACGTTGAACAACAAAAGTTGCGTCGGGAAAGGCGATATCCAAAGGTGCTAGCTGACGAGGTGCAGCAGGCTCTGCGAGGCACAGACCATCTGGGACATGAAAAGACCATGGAGCTTCTCAAGCTTTATAGGAAAGGTAAGATGCGGCTGGTCGCGAATATAGGTCTTGATGGACAACTGAATAAAGGTGATTGTTATTTCAAAGACATACCTCCTGAACATTTTGACGCCATTCGCCAACTAGATATTGCATTCGAGAAGCTACACAAGTTCAACCATGGAGGAGCCGGAGATTACGCAGCTGCAGATGTTGAGCGATATATGAATTCTGAGATCGCACGCCGGCCTCGAAAACGAGAAAGTGCCACACCTAACGACGAAATTGCAGCCTACCTACGCAGACGCAACTATCTAACCGCTGAACTCAAAAAGCCAATTATTCTTGATGCGATGGCGCGTTTTGATGTGGGAGAGCGAAAAGTCATGTATGCAGCAAAAGAGCATGGACTGACAAGAAGCAAAAAAAGCACTGCACGTTAACCGCTACGTGCAATTCTGTTGATCAGACTCCGAAACGTGGTCCCAAACACGTCAAAGGAGTCTGAAAATGACCAAGAGAATCCTCCGATTACCCTCCGTAAAAAGCCTTACCGGCCTGTCTCGAAGCACGATCTACCTAAGAATATCCCAAGGTAAATTCCCGCAACCTATCGCGTTAGGTGGAAGAACGGTTGGTTGGATCGAAGAGGAGATCGATAACTGGCTTGACGAGGCAATCGACCAAAGAGAAAGGCTGAATTCAGGCAATGACAGGAGGGCCAAGTAATGAGTGATTGCGCCCCCTTCCTCGATGCCATCCGTGCAACCGGACTCAATCCCCCACCTCACATCAAGAGTGGCCGCATATACCGCTTCCCCGGCCTGGGCAAATCACGCACTAATCGAGCGGGATGGTGCCGACTTTCTGAATGCGGCTTCTTCGGTAGCTTTGGCGACTGGTCCGCCGGTTTCAAAGAAACATGGAGAGCTCATTCAGAGCCAATGCTCCCTCCGAGACAACGGAAAAAGATCACGGAAAAGATCCACCGAGAAAGATTGGCGGAGCTGGAGAATAAAAGGAGGCTGCAACATCACGCTGCTTTGCTTGCAAGAGATATCTGGAGCACAGCGACAACCGAGGTACCCTATTTTCCGTACCTGATAGCCAAGGGAATCGGCCAGCACAACGCCAAAGTATACCGGCACACTTTGGTCCTACCCATAACTGACCTTTCGGGCTCGATAACGAGTTTGCAGTTCATCGCTGCCGATGGTTCAAAACGCCTTCTGGCGCAAGGGCGGAAGCATGGTTGCTTTATTCCCGTAGCTGGTCGTCTTGATACAGGCAAAACAGTTGTCATCTGCGAGGGATGGGCCACGGGATGCACTCTCGCTGAGCACAAGCCTGGTCTGACCGTCATCGCAGGAATTGATGCCGGAAATCTCGCACCGGTCGCCCTAGGGATCAAAAAACTCTATCCAGAGACTCGACTAATCATCGCTGGCGACGATGACCGACTCACGACAGGTAACCCCGGCGTCACCAAAGCAAAGGCTGCTGCAATTGCATCCGGAGCTCTGCTTGCACTTCCCGAGTGGCCAGAAGCTGCACCCGATCATCTGACTGACTTCAACGATCTTGCATTATTTCTGATGGGAGCAGAACTATGAATGTTGGATTGATAAACGCGAAGCCTCCAGAAATTGATGATTGGCCAGACCTAATTCCATTGAGCGCACCCAGTTTACCTGGGCTCGATCCCAAGCTTTTGCCCGACTGGGCCGGAGAATATGCCCGTGCGGTTGCTGCCGAAACCGAGACCTCGCCTGAACTTGCTGTCGGTATGATCCTGGCAGCTTGCTCTACCGCGGCAGCTCGCTCTGTCCGGGTTGAGTTGAATGAGGGTCACACCGAACCCTGCAACATATGGATCGTCGCCGCCCTTCCACCTGGAAATCGAAAGAGCGCGGTTCAGGCTGCGGCAACTGCACCACTAGTGAATTGGGAGCAGTCCCAAGCCTCCGCTCTGAATGATGAGATCAAGCGACTCAGTAGTGAACGCATGACAATAGAGGCACGGGCAAAAGAATTGCGAGGTAAGGCTGCCAAAGAAAAAGGCGAAAACAGGGCGCGAGAATTGGCTCAAGAAGTGGCGGATATTGAGGCCAATATCCCGGAAGTGCCCAAACCTCCGCAGATCTGGACCGCCGATGTCACGCCGGAGCGGTTAGGCTCCTTGCTTGCAGAGCAAGATGAATGCATGGCTTGGTTGTCGTCTGAAGGTGGAATATTCGAACTTTTAAATGGGCGCTATTCGAATGGCATTCCCAACCTTGATCTGGTCCTGAAATCACACAGTGGTGACGCTGATCGGGTTGACCGAGGAAGTAGGCCGGCAGTTTTTTTGAAGAATCCTTTGCTCACCATTGGCCTGAGCCCCCAACCGGATGTTCTGCGGGGTCTATCTTCAAAGCCCGGATTTAGAGGGCGGGGGCTATTGGGCAGATTCCTCTATCTTTTGCCTCCATCGCTATTGGGCTATCGAAAGTTGACCCCTAACCCTGTCCCAAAGCACCTGACCGAAAACTATGAGGCAGGCATCCACGCAATGCTTAACTGGAAGCCGGCAACAGGTAGGGAAGAAGTCACTGTCCCACATGACCTGCATTTGAGCAGTGCAGCAAGGACCGAGCATCATGCTTTTGCCATTTACATCGAAGGGCAAATGCGCCCCGGAGGTAAGTTGGAGAACTTCACTGACTGGGCTGGCAAGGCACCGGGAGCGGCTTTACGCCTCGCCGGTGTGCTGCACGCAATCAGACATGCCCATGGTGCCCCTTGGATGGCGGACATCCCCAAAGAGACCATGGATTCCGCACTGAGCATCATGGCCACCATCACCCAACATAGCCTTGCAGCACTGGATCTGATGGGGGCCGATCCAAACACGGGAGAAGCCAGATTCGTTTGGGACTGGATATGCCGGGCTCGACGCAATCGATTCACCCTGCGCGATGCTTTTGAGGCTCTGAAAGGCACCTTTAATCGCGTCAAAAATCTTCGACCCGCAATCGAGGTTTTGGAAGAACGGGGTTACATCAAAGTTATCGAGATTCCGAGCGAAGGACCTGGCCGCCGGCCATCACCTTTGATCTGCGTACGACCAGACATTGTGGAGACATGGCGATGAGTTGGCGGGAGATACTCGGAGCCACTTCATCCCCAAATGGCAGTTTCACCTCGCAGAATTCGCACAATAAGCAAAAATCATCTTATCCGGGTAATTGTGCGAATAATGCGAATATTGCGCTGGGGACTAAAGACGGGGCGAAGCAGCTAAAAGAAGCTCTGGCAGATGCGTGTGAGGATCCAACAGTTAAGCTCCATGAAATTGCAGCCGCAGTTACACTTGCAGATAGTGAGAGTTGGCGTAAGGGTGAAATCGGTGACGCAGCTCTGAAAGCGTTCACGGATTCGCTATCGGAAAGGGTTGAGATAAACCGTGGTGCCCGTCCCAGGCATTACACCCAGACTGCCTTATGCAAACACTGTGGCCCAATTTGGCTATGGTTTGATGATTATGTGCTTGGCTGCACTTGGTGCTGGAATAGGTGCTCGGGACGACCGATACCTCGACCGGACAATGTGCACTGCCAAGACTGCAGGCATTTTCGACGAATTGACCACCCCAAGCTTGGCCATTGTGCCGCACATCAGCCAGAACCTCCTGCAGGGTTATGGGATGCCGATAATCGAACATGCCAGTTCTTCATACCCCGAGCGACTTAAAAAACCTAAAAAGTTCGCTATTGATTTCGAAAAAAAGGAGCAAACGATGGGCGGAATATTTAGCGGGAGAAAGCCCTCCAAAACTGCAAAGCCGTTTCCGGAACAATTCATCAGCCTGGATGTTCGCAACCTCCAAGCAGAACAGCTCCTTGAGCCCGGGCAGGCTTATAACCTGCATCAGTACAAACAAGGCGTGAAGCTTGGAATATTTTCGGTAGGCACACATCGGGATCATCTGGAGATCAAATTCACTCCGCGCTACCAACAGACTTACGAGTTTACATCCCAGTTTATCGATATCGCCTGGACAGCTTGCCATTTTGGTGGCCACCGCCCGTGGTTTCTCTGCCCAAGTGACAGGTGTGGCAGACGGGTCGCCATTCTATATGGGCCGCAACCGTTGTACTGCCGGCAGTGCTGGAGGATCGCTTACGAGAGCCAACGAGAGAACCAGGTTCAGAGACTTCTCCGGCGATTGAGGTCTATCGAAGCCAGTTGCGATCAACAACTTAGTAGGTATGGCACCCAAGCTCTACAGCGCCCAAAAGGAATGCACCATCGCACCTTTCATCTGCTGGAAAATAAGCATCAGCGTATGCGAAGCCACCTTACCCGAGTCCAAGTAGAGGAGCTGATCAAACTGGAGCAATCATTGCCCGACTGGGTGTGAGACCAGGCCAAGATGATAAACTCAACAGTTACTTCTGGTTCGGGCCCTGATTTCTGTCGCCTGGGTGGAATTTGCTCTGACATGCCTCAGTCCAATACCAATTTCATGTGTTGAAACTCTATCAGTCTGGCCGGCCAGGTTTGATAACTTTTATGCTATTTTGGGTAAATAAATCGGCGTCACACGCCTAAACATTGGGGGCATATTTGGGGGCACAAAGCCCTATATAATTATTATTTGCCAATTTATTCAATAGCATAGAATTGAAATTCGGTTGTCGCCGTCTCCACCAAACAACTGCAAGAAAGCCCCTGATTCAGGGGCTTTTTTCGTTTCTGAGGCGTTCTTTTCTGGCTCACTCCTGGTTGTACTCAAGAACGTGTCACAGTCCCTGAGACGCCTACTGGTCACTATCCGGCTCAAGAAACCGCGTCCCTCCCGAACCTGAGTTCAGCTGCCCTATGTTTGTCGGCGCGCCGGTCTCATCCAGCTCCACCACACCGATACCGGCATCGTTCCAGAGCCGCTCGCCGGCATTACGCCCCTCAGGCTCCCTTGGCGTGATGCGCATGCGGCGGCGCTTGGTTAGCCAGTTGAGAGGTGACCAGGGTGCATAGAGCCAGCGGTTGAGACGGTCCAGCCATTCCAGAAGCGAACGGGGAAATTCGTTCTTGATGCCGCTGCTGGTGATTTGCCAGATTCTGGGGCGGTCCGGTTTGTGACGGAGGCGAACGTCGTAGGCGAAGGAATAGTGGACATCCCCGGAGAGAATCACGAAGGTTTCCGGCGTTCGTGAGTGGCCGAAGATGTTCAGCAGCACGTTGGCGGCGCCCCGGTGAGCCATCCAGTTTTCCGCATCCACCGTCAGGGGTTTGCCAAAAAAAGTGAACACCCGCTGGATGACTTCGATGAGTTTGACGCCAAACATGGGTGCTGGGGAAACAACAATTACAGCGTCTTCCCCCATGACATCCTGCTGGAAATCGCTCAAGGCTTCCCAGTCGAGCAGGCCCGAGGGTCTGGCCCGGTTGACTTCGCTCCGCCAGCGTCGGGTACGGGTGTCCAGCACCACAAGCCGGGGCCTGGTCTGCAGGCTGTAGTGCCAGTGCTTGAAGTCCAGCAGGCTATCGATAAGCTGATCCTGCAAGAACTGATCGAGCACAGCCCCCTGCTCTGCTGAAGACGTCACCGCCTGGACAGAGTCCATAATGTCATCAAACCCATCGGGATTATTACCCCAGCCCTGGCACAGCAAATAGCCGATTAGAGCGTTGCCGACGATGCGTCGCGAGAAGGGGTGCTCATAGGTGGTGGCCTCCCAGAGCGCGGACAGATTCCAGTCGTCGGTAACGTCGTGGTCATCGAAGATCATGTAGGTGGGCAGGTGAGCCAGCGCCCGGGCAACCCTTGGTAACCCGACCACAAAGTCGTCGATGAACCCCTGTTGCCGCTGGTAGGTTAGTGCGTCACCCGGTTTCAGCGCCGGCTGCTCAGCGCTGCCAAGGGTCCAGCACACGGGCGACCAGACCAGAAGGTACATGGCAATAACTTCGTTGAGAGAGATGAGGTGATTGTGGGCGCTGGCGGTGGTGAACACCGGCTTGCGGACGCCGCCAAAGAAACGCTCCAGCAGAGCCTCATTACTGCGTATATCCGGCAGCAGCTTTTCCCGATGAAAGTAGGTATCGGAGCTGTCACGCAGCGCCCTGCTGTCGGCCACAGAGCTTCCGCTGATCACTTCCTCATACAGGCCCAGGCGGTCGATCAGACCGTGTATTGAGCGGAGCATCGGGCCTGCAACGTCATCGCAGTAAACCTGGTCTCCGGTCAGCAGCAATAGGGCCGGACGCATTGTGACATCTGCCTGGGCTTCAAGCAGGGTTGCATCCACCCTCACCAGACCGTCGGCCGCTGCGGAATGGGGCCGGCGACATGAGCCATGAAGAAGGCGGTCCACCCGATCCTTGATAACGAAATCGGGACGGTGAGCGCCGGGGAGGCAAAGGTGTGGCGCCCAGTCCCGGATCCAGGCTTCGTGGCCCGCCTCCTGGCCAGCCGGTCCAGAATCGGATACGCCAAGGTCATACCCAATACGGCTATTTACCGGCAAGGTCAGGTTCAGGCCGGCATCGATCAGGTACAGGTAGGCCGAGGCTCCGACTCGTACCCGGGTGATCTGCTTCTCCGTCATCAGCTGATCAAACAAGGGTTCGTCCGATCCCTCTCGAAACAACCGTAACCTCAGAGACAGCGGGCAGGACCCCACCATCCACAGCGTCACCCTCTCAGCTGTGCAATGCCTGAGAATCGGCCCGGCCAGCACCAGCGGCAGTGACCGCTTTTCCATTCAAGCCTCCTTGCCACCTTTAAGTGTTACTTGTAAATTAAAGATGTATTAAATATGATTGTTATGGAGTCCGCACTCTGCGGACTTATGGTTCACTCGAAAAAGGCCTGCCTGGGGAGCGCACGCACCATGACAACAGACCTGGCTTCACACATCGCGCAATTGATACTGGCAGCTGGTTTTATCATCGCGTTTGCCCGGGCGCTACCGGGAGCATCTCATAAGCAGGGTTGCGAATGCTGCCTCAATCACAGTTTTGAGATAGAAACTCCGCTCGTCTGACCTCAGGGGTCTGCCTTGTCAAAGAAAGCTCGCCAGCCCTTTGCCAGCCTTTATTTCTTTCCTGTGGCTGCGGCCTATGGGGCCCTGGCGCTGCCCTGGTCGGTATTGGCACAATTCGGTCTGGTCGCAGGCCCACCGGGACTGCAGGGTTCCCTTGGTCATGCCCATGAGATGCTCTTCGGCTTTGCAATGGCGGTGGTGGCAGGCTATGTGCTGGGCCCTCAGCCAAGGCGGTGGATAGCCCTGACCCTTGGCCTCTGGATTGCCAGTCGTATCAGCTTCCTGGGCTGGCCGACCAGCTTTATGGCGGCGCTGGCCAATATCGCTTTCGCCAGTCTGCTCGCCTATCGGGTTATCCCCCGGTTTGCCCGTTCGGCCAAGAAATGGCGCAACAAGGCAGTAGCACCGGTGATTCTCGGGCTCTGCATTGCAGCCGCCCTCTTTATGGGCCTGTATCAGGCGGCTATGCCAGGCCCCCTGTATGGGGTGCTGCTAGAAGCCATTCTGCTTCTGAGCACGCTTATGTTTTTCATGGGAGGGCGAATACTAGCGCCGGCCGTAGCCGGACACATGCTCAAGCAGAATCGCGAGCTTGAGGCACGGGTCCAGCCTCGCCTGGAAGGCACCGTGCTGATCCTGATGGCGTCGGTTCTGGTTCTGAATGTGCTTCTCTGGCCACCCTTGCGGATGCTTATCGGGGTTCTGCTCATCCTCGCTGCCGGTACTGCACTGGCGCGACTGCTGCGCTGGCCTCTGAAACACTGCCTCGACCGCCCGGACCTGCTGGCCCTGATGCTCGGATACCTCTGGTTAATCATTGGCTGGTTGCTGATCGCCCTGGCCTTAATGGCAGACATACTTCCTGCGTCTACCGCTATTCATGGCCTGACCGTCGGCGCATTGGGAACACTGACGCTGACCGTGATGGCCCGCACCCGTGCCCAACGCGTTCGGAAAGACACTTCCCTGCCCGCGCTTATGTATGTGGCCGTTGGGCTGATCAGTATCGCTGCACTGGCGAGACTGGCTGCTGGGACTGTGGCACCGGGTCTGACATTCCACCTGCTGGCCGCCGGCAGCTGGAGCCTTGGTTTTTTTATACTGCTTGGGTTTTTAGTCCATTTGAAGCGTGCCTAGCGTTGCAAACGGCCGTAACCCAACTCAAAACAAACTCATGTTATCGAGACCGGCCGTAACAAATTTGGTCTTCGGGTGTCAGGGTCGCTACCAGTGCGATTTATGGCCGCAACCTATTGGGGAGGGGCTTGCGCCGGGCTCGTAATGGTTATTGGTCAGGCACGATTCTAGAAGAGGTCCACTCAGCTCCCCTGCCGAGCCCCCTGAACCAGTGCATGAAGCTCTCACATTCAAGGGGTCTTGCAATCAGGTAACCCTGAACTTCATCGCAACCCAGCGACTGCAGGATATCCCAGGCTTCGACCGATTCCACGCCTTCAGCAACGACACTGTAGCCCAGCTCCTGAGCCATGGTGATCATGGAGCGGACCAGGGTATGGCTTCGCTGACGACGACCGAGCTCGCTAATGAAAGAGCGGTCGATCTTCACCACCTGGGCCGGAATTGACTGGAGATAGGCAAGGCTGCTGTAACCGGTTCCGAAATCGTCTATGGCGATCCGGATACCCCGCTTTATCAGGTCTTCAAGCTGCTTCCGGGCTTTCAGACCATTGCTGATCAGCCCGCTCTCGGTCAGCTCCAGCTCAACGGCGCTGAGCGGCAACTGTTCTGTGTCCAGGTAGCCAAGCAACCGTTCAATAAAGTCTTCCTCTTCAAGGTTGGCGGCCGCGATATTGATCGATATGCGCAAGCTCAGTCCCTGCTGACGCCAGAAGGCCGCCTGCTTTATGACGCTGGCCATGACCCAGTCAGTAAGGTCACGGGCGAGGGATGTATTTTCCACTAGGGGAATAAATTCTGCCGGCGACACATTGCCCAGTTCAGGATGCTGCCAGCGCAGCAGGGCTTCAGCGCCAATGGCTCGGGCGGTGCTCATGTCCACCCGCGGCTGAAAGGCCAAATACAGCTGGTCTTCGGACGTAAGAGCAGCTCTGAAAGCTGCGATCAGGCCGAACCTGCGCTTGTATAGGCTATCGGATGACGGGCAATAGAAGCCTGCCCCCTGTTCCTTGTCACGGGCGTCACGGCAGGCGCTGTGGGCGTGTCGTAAGACAGTGTCCGGCTGGGACCGGCCCAACTGGATGGCCGCCACCCCGACGACCGGCCGAAGCATGAAAGGCGCCTCACCGTTGACCGTGACGCCCATCAGGGCCTGGCGCAGGCCTGTGGCACGCTGCAACACCTCAGTTCTGTCGCCGGTTTCAATATGAGCAAACTGGCAGGGACCTATATGATAGAGGATTGCCTGGCGCCCCAACTGGTTACGGATCTCCCTGGCGGCGGTGCGGGAGAGGGCTTCAAGATAGGCCGGGCCCATCACCCGCTGCAGGGCATTGACCTGCTCAAGGTCGACCAGCTCGGTGCTGAGAACATGACGGTGGCCTTCAGGGTAGTCCTGGGATAGGTCCGATAGGTCCTCAACAAATCTCAGGTAATTGGGCAGCCCCGTGGCCGGATCAACGCGTCCAACCGCATGCTGAAGGTCGATCTGTGCCATGACCATGGCAGCAAGGTCTTTGAGAATGGACTTTTCCTGATCCGTTACCTGCCGGGGCTGAGTACCCAGCACGCACATGGCGCCGAGGGTGTAGCCGTCACTGGTCACCAATGGCGCCCCGGCATAAAAGCGAATACCTGATTCTGCGAGATGGCTGTCACGGTATTGGGTGGAATCAAGGAGGTCAGTGACCACCAGAACGGCCCCGGTATCGGCCACCTCGCCGCAGCAGGCCTTGAAACGGGGGATTTCCCAGTGGTCTACTCCCACTCTGGACTTGAACCACTGGCGGTCATGGTCGGTCAGGGAGACAGCGGCTATGGGCAGGTCAAACAGCAGACTGGCCATTCGGGTGATACGGTCAAAGCTCTCGCTGGGAGGCGTATCCAGGAGGTTTAGCTGTCTCAGCACCGAGAGACGCGCTTCTTCTTTATCAATCATATGTCTTCTTTCTTTATATTTCGGACAGCCTGCGATTTGCATGCTTAGATACGCGGATAATGAGTCAAAGAGGCTAAAAAAATAATTTATAATATTGCTGATCGGAATAGCTTTTAATTATTTCGAATTCAAGGCGATGTCCCAAAACGGTTACACCCATTACCAGAGTTGGTCTCTATTTGTCGGCATTCCATAAACTTTCTTCAGCCTGGTCTTTCCGGCTCGGCATAGTGGCAGCGCTTGCCCTGGTAATGACTGTTTTGTGGCTGGTTCTGCGAGAACTGGGTATGCCGGCGAGCCTGTCTCCGGATGCCCTGTCAGCCTGGCTGAACGGCCAGGGTGTGTGGGGCCCGGTCTTCCTGTTCCTGATGATGGTACTGGCAGTTGTGGTGGGGCCCATACCGACCCTGCCAGTCAGTGCGGCCGCGGGCCTGGCCTTTGGCGTCCTCACCGGCACTCTGCTGGCGGCAAGCGGGGCACTGACCGGCGCCATGATTGCGTTTTACGCAGCCAGGTTGCTGGGCCGCGAGGTCCTGGCTAAAAAGCTGTCTGGTAATCCTGTCTTCGCCTCTGACGGGTCGCAACGTTTTCTGTTCTGGACGGTCTTTCTGACCCGGCTGATTCCACTTTTTTCCTTCGCCCTGATCAGCTATGCCGCCGGCGTTACCGCTATCCATGCCTGGCGGTTCGCGGCGGCCACCTTGGTCGGAATGCTCCCCATGACCTTTGTATTTGCAGGTCTGGGCACAACCTTCGAGCTGAACCCCTGGTTGACCATGGCGGCCGCGGTGGTCATTCTCGCGATAATGTCTCTGCTGCCCTGGTACCTCACCCGCAGGCCGGACTCGACTATCTCCCGATGGCTGAAACTGGGCCCGAAGCGTTGAGGGAGCATAGATCCGCTGCAGTAGACGTCTGTTGCCATTCACGCCTCCCCGGGGTTGAGACTGCTTGGACTCGTCGCCTTTGCGTTCTGTTACGGTCGGAGTAATGTGGAACTAACGTTGATCAACACGAGACTGACCGTTTACCAAGAAACTAGCCGGTACCACCGGCGGGAGAGAAAGACAATGAAGAACGTGTGCGTCGTTATGGGTGTGGGGCCAGGTAATGGCGAGGCCTATGTGCGGCGATTCAGCGATGGCGGCTTTCAGGTTGCGATGCTGGCGCGCAGCAAGGACTATCTGGAGGAACTTGAGCAATCGATTGACAGTGCTCACGCCTTCCCCTGCGATATGACCCAGCCGGAGCAGATCGAATCGGTGCTGTCAGCGATAGAGCGCAAGCTCGGAACCGTGTCTGTCGTTCTGTATAACGCCGGAGGAGGCGTATTCAAAAGCGTTGAAGAGGCCAGTCTTGACGATTTTGAGGCCAACTGGCGCATCAACGTTCTGGGTCTGGCGGCGGCCGCCAAAGCGGTCCTGCCCCAGCTGCGTCAGCATGATCATGCCAGCATTATTATCACCAGCGCCTCAGCGGCAACCCGTGGCAGGGCCAACACGGCACCTTTTGCTTCGGCCAAGGCGGCCCAGCGTAGTCTGGCCCAGTCACTGGCACGCCAGCTCGGCCCGGAAAAAATCCACGTGGCAAACGTGGTTATCGATGGTGTCGTCGACCTGCCCCGCACCCGCGAAATGCTGCCAGACAAGCCCGACGATTTCTTCGTCAAACCGGATGCGGTGGCGGATGCCGCCTGGCATCTCAGCCAGCAGCACCCCTCTGCCTGGACCTTTGAACTGGATGTCCGACCGTTCGGGGAGAACTGGTAGACCGCACCTAGACTGGATTGGTAGCCAGGATTTTCTTCAGGAAATCCTTCGTGCGGGGATCTTTCGGATGGTAGAAAATCTCACTGGGCGGCCCCTGCTCCACGATCCGGCCGCCATCGATAAAGATGACCCTGTCGGCCACATCCCGGGCGAACGACATCTCATGGGTGACCACCATCATGGTCTGCCGTTCTGAGGCCAGCTGTTTCATCAGACCCAGCACCTCTTCCACCCATTCCGGGTCCAGGGAGGAGGTGGGTTCATCAAACAGGATCACTTCGGCACCGGCCGCCATGGCCCTGCCAATGCCAACCCGTTGTTGCTGCCCGCCGGACATCGACGCCGGATAGGCATCGGCCTTATCTGCCAGGCCGATCTGTTCGAGTATTTCCCGGGCTCTCCGGTAGGCCTTCTCCTTTGGCCAGCGGTCCACCACCAGCAGGCGCTCGGCAATATTCTGCAGCGCGGTTTTATTGGCAAACAGCGCGTAGTTCTGGAATACAAACGCCGTGCGCCGGCGCATGGAAAGAATCTCTTTCCGGGTGGCCCGATTCACATCCACCGTCAGGTCGCCCACGGTCATGGTGCCGGCGGTTGGCTGCTCCAGGAAATTGATGCAGCGCAGCAGAGTGGATTTACCGGTGCCCGACGGCCCGATGATCACGACGATCTCGCCCTTCTCAATGGCCAGATCGATGCTCTCAAGCACTACGGTCTCACCAAAATGTTTGCTCAGCGACTCCAGCTTGATCATCGGCTATAGGCCTTGTTCAGGCGGAATTCCAGGTAATTCTGGAGTTTGGACAGAATCTCAACCACCACCCAGTACATGATGGCAGCGACAATAAACGCCTCAAAATACAGGAAGCTGCCGGCGGCCTCTTTCTGGGTCGCGCCCATCAGTTCCGTGACCCCGAGGGTGAACGCCAGGGAGGTTGCCTTGATCATATCGATGAAATAATTCATCAGGGTCGGCAATGCCACCCGGGTGGCCTGGGGCAGAACGATACGACGCATCAACTGGCCGTTGGTCATGCCGATGGACAGAGCCGCCTCGGTCTGGCTGCGGTCGACCCCGACAATAGCCGCACGGATGGACTCGGCCATGTAAGCGGAAAAGTGCATGGTCAGCCCCATGATAGTGGCCGTGATGCCATCAATCACCGTCAGGGCGCTGACCAGCTGGGGCAGACCATAGTAGAACAGGAACAGCTGAACCAGCAGGGGCGTGCCCCGGAAGAACGAGATAAATACGATGGTCAGTTGGTTGAGCACCGGAATGCGCAGCACCCGCACTACCGCAAACAGGCAGGCGAGAATCAGCGCAAGCACCATGCCGATGCCCGCCAGCTGCAGTGTGAGAGGCAGGTACCTGAGCAGAACAGGTACCAGCCCGATCATGTACTCGAAGTTCAGCACGTCCATAGCGAGCAGGCCTCGTTGTGCCCCTCAGGGACGGGTGATGTCGGTGCCGAACCATTTTTCTGATATGGACTTCAGGGTGCCCTCGTCGCGCAGGGCGGCCATTGCCTTGTTCACCTCATCCCGCAGGGCACGCCCGTCTTCAGTGTCGCGGAACGGGTAGGCATTGGTGATCTTGGAAAATGGCTCGCCAGCCAGCTCAAGTGGCAGGGGCTTTTCCTTGATGATCTGGGCGGCACTCACCCGGTCCATGACGAAGGCATCGACGCGACCCAGGGCAGTGTCGCGTTCGAGGTTGCTTTCATAGGTCTTGATGTCGATCTCATCGGCGTAGGGAAGCTCCCGCAGCAAGGCCTCGAAATTCGAGCCCAGGTTGACCGCGACGGTCTTGCCTTTCAGGTCTTCGACGCCCTGGATCTCATCGTTGCCCTCACGCACCACCACCTGGGCGCCGTCGTAGACGTAGGGCTCGCTGAACAGATAGGCTTTCTTGCGGTCCTCGGTGATGGTGATCTGGTTAGCCACGGTATCGATGCGGCCGGATTCCAGCATGCCGAACAGTCCGGAGAAGTTGGCGGTTTCATACTGGATCTCGCGGCCCATTTCCTTACCGATCGCGTCCATGATGTCCACGTCGAAGCCTTTGAGCTGATCCTGCTCCACAAACGTGAAGGGAAAGTACTGGCCCGACATGCCGACTCTCACCGGATCGTCCTGGGCATGCAGAGGGGCGCCTGCGAGCAGGGAAAGGGCGAACAATGTGCCTATCAGTAGTGTTTTCATAAGAGTCCTTCCTTGATGTTCCGTCTCTAAAGCATAGACGGGGGTTGGCAATGGGCAATCGAGCCCGTCATAAAGCTCTGCCGGCTGCACGTGGTCCGGCAGGTCGGTACCATCTGCTCTGTCAGTACTTTAAGGCCTGTCGGAGTCTGCTTATAGGGGTTCCTAGTTCCGAACAGCATCCCGCAAGTATGCCCCACACTCCTCTCCTGAAAGCGGCCTTGCGTAGAGAAACCCCTGTCCGGCATTGCAGCCCAGAGCCTGGAGTGGTTGCTCCTGTTCTTTCGTTTCAATTCCCTCGGCCAGGACATCGAGACCCAGACTGTGCCCCATCTGGATAATGGCTTTGGCGATCGCCGCGCTTTCCTGATCGCCTGGCAGCCCGCGGGTGAACGACTGATCGATCTTTAGCCGATGAAGCGGAAACTGCTTGAGGTAACTCAGGCTCGAGTAGCCGGTCCCGAAATCGTCTATGGCAAGGGTAACCCCCAGGGAACGGAGTATATTGAGCTTGCTCAGAACCTGATCAATACCCTGCATGACCACGCTTTCGGTGACTTCCAGTTCCAGCAGTTCAGGTAGAAGCCCTGTACGCAACAGTACGTCGTTTACCCGCTCGCAGAAATCACTCTGGCGAAACTGATGGGCAGAAATGTTGACCGCCATAGTGCCCATTACCAGGCCTTCGGAGACCCAGCGGGCATGCTGACTGCAGGCTGACTCCATGACCCAGTTTCCGACTGGCGTGATCAGGCCGCACTCCTCTGCAATCGGGATGAACTGGCCGGGGGATAGAACACCGCGGATTGGATGCCGCCACCTTACCAGGGCCTCCAGCCCCACCACTTGCCCTGTGTCGAGGTCAAGTTGCGGCTGATACTCGATAAACAGCTCATTGCGTTCGATGGCATAGTGCAGATCACTTTTGAGGGTCAGGTGATCCAGCCCCTGCAAATTCATTTCCGGAGAGTAGAACTGATAACGGCTACGCCCCAGCTCCTTTGCCACGTACATAGCGGCATCTGCATTACGTAGCAGAGTCTCCGCGTTGTCACCATCAAGGGGATAACAGGCAATCCCTATACTGATGCCCAGAATGATTTCGGTTCCCTTTACCAGAAAAGGGGCGGTAATGGCATTAAGAACCTTGTCGGCAATGTGAGCCGCATCCTCGGCGTCCTCGATACCTGACAGAGCCATAATGAACTCGTCGCCCCCTTGTCGGCTTACCGTGTCTTCAGCACGCACACAACTGGCAAGCCGCTTTGCCACTTCACGAAGAATCTCATCACCCAGGCCATGGCCAAAGACATCATTGACGTGCTTGAAACGGTCGAGATCGAGAAAGAGCAGCGCCACCTGCTGGTCATGGCGCTCAGCGTGGGACAGGGCCACATCTAACCGATCGGTTAGAAGCACGCGATTTGGCAGGTCCGTCAGGGAATCGTGGAGAGCCATGTAGCTGAGCTGCTCATTTGCCCGCTGGCGCTCGGTCGCAGCGCCGAGGGTGTTAGCAACCCCCTGCAGAAAGCCGACATCATCGGTCGAGAATTTCCGGGCCGTGCAGGAATAAGCACCCAACACTCCGACAGGTCTGTCGATGCCACCGATCAGAACCTCTGCGCCGCTGATAACCCCATGGGTAGTCAGTAGTTCGGATGGCGCGAACCGTTGGTCCGCAGAGATATCATCCATGATCACCGGCTCGTGGGACGCAAGGACCCGGTACGTTTGCGATTGCTCTGCCGGTCCGGACATCTGGCGACCCATCCATTCCGGGCCCCAACCAATGCCCGCCTTCAGCAGCGGTGCTTTCTGAGGTCCTTCCAGAAGCAGGACATTGCTGAACTCCACCTTCAGACCTTTGGCAACCGTTGCGGCGGCCTCCTCATACACCTCGTCCAGACTGGCAGCAGACAGGGCAGACCGTCCAAGCGCGGCCACCAGTAACTGTTGCTGAGCCCTGGCCTGCAGGCCCAATTCCGCGTGCTTGCGTTCCGAAATATCCTGAACCGTTCCGAAAAGGCCCACGACCCTGCCGTTGTCATCCTTCTTTGGCACGACCACTATCTGGACGTAGGTTTCTTTGCGATCCCTTTTCCTGGTTCGCAGATCAAATGTCTGAGCCTTGCCTGACGCAGTCACGAGAGCGATCCGTTCTTTCAGGAGCTCGACGCTTTCTGGGTCGTAGAAACTGGCCCGCTCACGAAAGCTCTGGGGAGGCCCGAGCCTGCGGTCTCTTCCGAGTATCCCGTAGACGACCGGCGACCAGAAGGTTTCCTCAGTGGCCACGTTGTATTCCCAGTCACCGATTCTGCCAACGCGCTGGGCCTCATCCAGACGCTCCTGAGTTCGCTTCAGATCGTCAATATCCGTGCAGGTGCCGAACCATTTAACGATGTTGCCCTCGGCATCTCGCATGGGAAGGGCTCGGCCGAGCATCCAGTGATAAACCCCGTCCCACCGTCGGAGCCGGTACTCAATCTCATAGGGTTCCCCGGTGCCGGTTGCATGCAGCCATCGCTCAGCGGCCAGCCCACGGTCGCCCGGATGGAAGGCGGGGTTCCACCCGTGGCCGATACTCTCTTCAAGGGTCAGTCCGGTGTATTCCAGCCAGTGTTGGTTGAAGTCCACATGCCAGCCGTCCGGGCGGGTCACCCATACAATCTGCGGCATGGATTCGACCAGAGCCCGGAATTCAGCCTCGCTTGAGCGCAGCGCATTCTGGACACGATTGCGCTCTGTTACATCGTGGACGGCTACTAGTGCGGCCCGCCGGCCCTTGAACTCAAAAAAATGCGACCTGATCTCGACATCGATCAACCGGCCGTCACGGGTGAAGTGCCGCGAGCTGATCACCTCGTTCAGGCCCCCGGTAGTGCTGGCTACGCTTTCAGACAGCCTCGGAAAGTCTTCTGCCGGACGAATGTCCTTCAGGGTCATCCGCATGAACGTTTCCCGGCTGTACCCGTAATGCCTGATTGCAGCCTCGTTCACATCAAGAAACGCCAGAGTTTCAAGATCAAAAATCCACATCGGGTTGGGGTTGGCTTCAAAGAGTTCCCGATGACGAACTTCGCTTTCCCGGAGTTTCTTGATTTTGGCGGCAGCTGATGCGCGGGTAGCCGCACTCCGTGCAGAGTCTGAAGCCTGACCCGGCTTCGGGCCTTCGCCCACGGGAGGGCCAAGACGCCCTTTGGCCAGCATGCCCCCGACGAAACCAGCCAGAGCGGCAACGAGTTCGCGCGCGCCCATCCTAACGACGATCCCAAGAATTGACGACGGAACAGGTTTTCGACAATTCGGATGCCAGGCGCCCGGTAGCAACCAGGCTCAACCAGATAGCACGCGTCAGGAAGCTTGAGACGGACATTTGCATCATCTCCTGGGGTTCCCTTTTCCTTAAGGCTTCAGAGAGAGGTTATCATAGGGCTCCATATGGCTCTGGCAGATATGAAAAGAAATTCCACCTTCTCTCTGATTGAAGACATTCCGCAAGGTCAAGCCGCTGGGCAACCGGGTAGTTCAGTAGCAATATTCCTGGTGCTCCAGGTTCCATTAACCAGCGTTTCAATGTCAGCGAGGATGGCGGGGGCATCTGTAACACGGGCCAGCCAGCTCAAGGGAATACCGCTCTCACCACCCACCCCATGCAGTACCGCCATTACCGGCCCGATGATCCAGGCCCGGCCGCAGGAGTCGCCGCCACACTGGATATTGGCGCGAACAGCCTCGGTATAGCTGTCGGCATGGCTGAGGATATGAAAGATCACCGGCATGGCTTCGTGCAGGTAACAGGTGCGGCCATAGGTATCGCCTGCGGCCGGAGCATCAAGGGCGGGACCGGAGCGTGCCCGGGCCAGGCTTTCAGGGTCGGCAGCCTCTTTGGCACCGGCATCCAGAGCCGCCGATAGTGGCTCGCCCCGGAATACCTGATCCAGAAGCTGCGCTGCACAACGGGCCCAAGCCACAGCCTCATCATTTTGATTGGTTACCCTGACCGCAGCCTCGGTGATCTCCAGTAAGTCGGTCTGGCCGCAATAGCGGGCGACCAGGGGCGGCAATTTGGACACGGCCGGCAACTGCATGTCGTCAGCACCGCTTTCAGGAACCAGGTGGCGGTCGATGGTTTCGGCAAGAAGCACACCGGCCTCCTGCACCTCATATTCGGTATAGGTAAGGCTGATGGCCTTACGAACCGGCTCAGCCAGCTGGTCGCCACTCAGGCGCCGGGTATAGGGCAAAACCTTTTGCACCAGCACCCGTTTCTGTTGATCGGTCAGGTCGGCCGTGGTTGTCGACTGGGCCTGTGCAATGGCGTTTTGTTCGATGGCGTTCAGGTTGTCCAGCGTCAGCCGGGTGGGGTTATCAATGTAACCCTGCCACTGGCCACCAGGCCCGAAGAAGGCGCGAAAACGCCGCTGGTAGTCGCGGGTATCGAGGCGGCCCTCGCAGGCCAGCAGGCTGTCGGCAAACACTCGTGTGGCAGCGCCGTAATGACTGACATCGCCCGAGCGTTTGCCGTCATGGGCAAAGTAACCAAACCCGCCCTTGAAATAATCGGGCTTCGGCGGCAGGAACTCCGGTGACCGGCCCCCAACCTCATGGATACGCTGGCTGTCGTATAGCCAGTGCAAGCCAAGACTGGCTGCGTCCGCGACCCAGCCTCCGGCCAGGGCGGCGATCACCGCAGGTTTTCTTTCGGTGGGCAGATTGCTGGCCATAAGAATTTCTATTTGGCGCTGTCAAAATTGCGGGTGAATATTGACGATACGTGCTCGGCGTCAGGGACGTCTATTCCGATCTAACGGTGTCGAGCCGGCGTCCCTGTGTTGCATATCTGTACGGAAGTGCCACCCTTATAGTTTTGCTTATGAACCAAAAGTAACCGTCGAAGTCTGTCGGGGGCGGCCTTCTTCTATGCGGCGGGCCCCCAGGCGCAGCGCACAGAATCAACCGGGAGTTAGCCTGTTTGGACCCTTATACTCACGAAAAAGCCAACGTAGCCATTCTGGCCATCAACCAGACCCTGTTCATAGTGGCAGCTGTTACGGTTATGACCCTCAGCGGCGTGGTGGGTAAATGGCTCAGTCCTGACCCGGCCCTCGCGACCCTGCCCATCGCCATCATGATGTTCGGAACCGTGCTTACGACGCTGCCTGCCTCGCTATTTATGAAGCGGGTGGGTCGCCGCAGGGGCTTTATTACTGGCGCAGGCTTTGGCGGCGTTGGCGGGGGGCTGTTGAGTTTTGTTGCCATCGGGGTGGAATCGTTCTGGCTGTTCTGCCTGGGCAGCCTGCTGCTCGGGCTTTACCAGAGTTTCGCCATGTACTATCGCTTCGCCGCCGCCGACGTCGCCAGCCCCGCCTTCCGCAGCCGGGCCATATCCCTGGTGTTGGCGGGCGGCGTGGCAGCGGCCTTTCTGGGACCCTGGAACGCAAGCGCAACCCAGTGGATTGCCAGCGTCCCATCGGGCGGGCCTTACCTGATGATTGCGCTTCTGGCCCTGCTGGCAATTGCTCTTTTAAGCCAACTGAAGGTGCCGGCCAGCGGTGAGCCCAAACCCGGCGAACCTTCCCGCCCCATGACCGCGATTGCTGCGCAACCACGCTTCCAGGTTGCCCTGGTGGCGGCTGCCATCGGTTATGCCGTGATGATGCTGTTGATGGCCGCCACCCCACTTGCAATGCGTGACAAGGGGCTTGGCGTGGAGCAGGTGACGTTCATTATGCAATGGCATGTATTGGCCATGTTCGTGCCCTCGTTTTTTACCGGTAGCCTGATCGCCCGCGCCGGCATTGGCGCCATTCTCTTCGCTGGGTGTCTGCTATTGGTAGCCACGGTGGTTGCGGCAACGCATGGGAGTACGCTCACTCACTTCTGGCTTGCACTGGTACTACTGGGAATCAGCTGGAATTTCCTGTTCATCGGCGGCAGCATCCTGTTATCGACAGTTCACACCGAAGCTGAGCGTGGCAAGGTGCAGGGCATCAATGACCTGGTTATCTTTTCACTGGTGGCGTTGGGTACGCTGCTCTCCGGCTCACTACTGTATTACCTGGGCTGGGAGATGCTGAACCTGACCATGCTGGCACCAATAACAGTTCTGGGCTTCGCCATCCTCTGGCTCTGGCTGAGCGCCAATTTCATGTCTGCCAGGGTGGACAACCCCTGAGCTCAGAATTCCTGACTCTTTAAAGGCCCGGTGTATTGCTGCCTGAAAGGCTGGATCAGCATCCGGTCCAGCCGTAGATCCTGCCTGGTGCGGAAATCTTCGATACCAATGGTCATGCCCAGATGATCCTTCTTCGGCTGGTCCCGGTAGGTGCCAAACAGCCGGTCCCACCAGGGCAGATTGAAGCCAAAATTACTGTTGGTTTCCCGCCGGATTACCGAGTGATGCACCCGGTGCATTTCCGGTGTCACCACCAACAGCCGCAAGCGCCTGTCGAGCCAGCGGGGCAAAAGGACATTGCCGTGATTGAACATGGAGGTAGCATTCAGCAGCACTTCGAAGATCACCACGGCCACGGCGGGCGCGCCGAGTACCAGAACCACGGCGAGCTTGATCGCCATTGAAAGGACAATCTCGAACGGATGAAAGCGCAGGCCAGTGGTAACGTCGAACTCCAGATCCGCATGATGCATCCGATGCAGACGCCAGAGCCAGGGAACAGCATGAAACAACCGGTGCTGGAAATAGATGGCAAGGTCCAGCACCAGTACAGCAATCACCACGGAAAGCCAGGCCGGCATGGCAACCAGATTAAGCACACCCCAGCCACTTTCTGATGCCACGAAAGCGGTACCCACCGCTGCTACAGGAAACACCAGCCGCACGGCCACCGTATCCAGTACCACGATCGCCAGGTTACTGGGCCACCGGGTCAGGCGACCAATACGCTGGGGACGGCGGGCTGCCACAAGCTCCCATACCACCATAAGAACCAGCACCGAGAGAAAAAAGCCGATCCGGATCAGGGGTTCATTAGCGAGCATTGTGTTGGTCAAAGCTGTTCCTCTGATTAATGCACGGGCAGTCCGGCGGCTTTCCACTCGGGAAAGCCTTCATCAAAACGCCTGACCTGATAACCCAACTTCCGCAGACACTGAACGGCCTGGTGTGAAAGTACACAATAGGGTCCCCGGCAGTAAGCGACGATTTGCCGGTCTTTGGGCAAGTGGTCAAGCATGGATTCGAGCTGCTCCAAAGGAATATTGACGGCTTCGGGCAAGTGCCCGGCTGCGAACTCGTCTACCGGACGCACGTCAAGCAGGGCAATCTCCCCCTTTTTCAGGCCTTTGAGCAGGTCATCCCGCGAAATAGCCTCCATTGGACCTTCGGGGTCATTATCAGCAAAGAGCCGGCCGACAACGCGTTCCATTTCCGCCAGGTTGGTCTCGGCCACCTGTCGCATCAGACCCAGCAGGGTGACGATACGCTGGTCGGTGAGCCGGTAAATCATCTGTTTGCCGGAGCGGGTCGCCGTCACGAGACCGGCTCTACGCAACTGCTGCAAATGTGCGGAGGTATTGCCGACGGTCAGGTCGGTACTGCTGGCGAGCGTTTCAACTGAAGCTTCACCCTGGATAATGCGCTCCAGCAGGGCAAGGCGCTGACCACTGCCAAAGGCCTTACCAACTTGAGCCAGGGTATCGAACAGATCCTGTCGGGATGTCATTACTGCGTTAATCTCCTGCGAATGGGTCAAACCAGCCGTTTGACCGTTTCCGGCAGGGCGGTCGCAAAGGGGCCGCTTTGCCGGGCTTCAAAGTCACTTACGGGGGTCGTCTTCAGGGTTGATATATTCAATACCCCAGGGCCCGGTGCCATGAAGCTGAATGATGGTCTCTTCGTCCCCGGTATAGCCGAACATGGGTTCCCCCGGCGCCATGACTGCCAGACTTCCGGTGGTCAGTTCCTGGGTTTCGTCTTTATCAAAGGCTTTGCCATGACCGAAATTCAGGGTGCCTTGCAGCACTGTGACCCGCTCATAAGCTGGGTGAATGTGAGGGTCCAGCGTGTAATCCGCGGGCAGTTTCAGCCTGAAGGTGAACGGGGCCTCCTCTGAAAGGTCACCTTCGATCACGGCGATTTTTGCCTCACCTGACATGGAGCCAACGGGACCCCACTCAAGTTCATCGGGCGTGATCATGGTATGGCCGTCGCCCTTATAAGGCGTATCAGCCGCTATAACTGCAAACGGTATAGCCACAGTGAGAAGCGAGCCGACGATTGTTTTTGTCAGATTCATGGTGCTCTCCTGATTGTTGACATCCGGAAGACCACGTGAATTCCACGATGTGCCGTACATTGATTTATACCATCTGCCAATGTCGTTTTATTGACAACTGCCGACAACTGCCGATGCTCTTTTATTCTAAACAATAATAGAATGTTGGCAAGACCTGAAAAAACCGCTGGCAAGAGGTGTAACCATGAACGCACTGATTATCATCAACGACCCGCCTTACGGCACTGAACGGCTCTATAACGGACTGCGGCTGGCCCACGCCCTGCTCAAAAAAGAGTGCGATTTAACCGTCTTCCTGATGGGCGACGCCGTAGCCGGGGCAAAATCAGGGCAAAAAACCCCGGATGGTTTCTACAATACCGAGCGAATGCTCAAACGCGTCGCCATAAAGGGCAAAGTCCTTCTGTGCGGAACCTGTATGGACGCCCGCGGCCTTACTGAGGAAGAAGTGGTCGACGGCGCCGAACGCAGCACCATGGATGCGCTGGCGGAGGCGACTGTGGATGCGGACAAGGTTTTAGTGTTCTGACTACCGTATCGCGATGGCATGATTGATGTGTGTCACCCTTTTGCAGAGCTTATGGGTCCACACTACGCGGATATTCGCCTCTCAGGAAAGGAGATCCGCCAATGGCCCGCTCAGATACCCCCAAAACACCATATTCGAGACTCAAAGCCCATATCGACGCACTGGAGGCCCAGGGCGTCGAAGTCACCCCTGATGGTTCCTCCCAGCACCTGCACAATGGTATTGATACGCCGCTGCCACCGGCGGACCTGCACGGTGCCTATGTCAATCATCGCCCGCTGCCCACCGAGGGCATAACGGACCGGCGCGCCTGGATTGTCGGTAGTGGTATCGCCGGCCTGTCCGCCGCTTTCTTTCTGATCCGCGACGGCCATATGCCGGCTGGCAATATCACCTTCCTGGAAGAGCAGGCCATTGAGGGCGGCTCCCTTGATGGCGCCGGTAACGCCGAGGACGGTTACATCGTGCGCGGCGGCCGGGAAATGGAAATGACTTACCAGAATTTCTGGGATGTGTTCTCGGAGATACCGGCTCTGGAGTTGCCGGAACCTTTTACCGTGCTGGATGAATACCGCATCGTAAACGATGCTGACAAGAACTGGTCAAAGGCACGGCTGCTGGAGAAGCAGGGCCAGATCAGGGACTTTTCGACCATGGAACTGACCAAGCGCCAGCAACTGGAAGTGGTCAGGCTTCTGCTGGCGCGCAAGGAGGACCTGGACGACATCACGGTAGAGGAATGGTTCAGCGAAGGGTTTCTGAACAGCAACTTCTACACTTTCTGGCGCACCATGTTCGCCTTCCAGAACTGGCATTCCGTGCTGGAAATGAAGCTCTACATGCACCGTTTCCTGCACCTGATGGACGGGCTTAACGACATGACCTCGCTCGTCTTTCCGAAATACAATCAATACGATGCTTTCGTGCGCCCGCTGATGAACTGGCTGAAAAACCAGGGTGTTAACATCCGGTACGACTCGATTGTCGAAAACCTGGAGATGGAAACTTCTGGTGACACCCGAACGGTCACGGCCATCCAGTGCCATGGTGGTGAGGGGGATAAAACCTTTAACGTTGGTGAGCGCGACCTGGTGTTCATCACCACCGGCTCCATGACCGAAGACACCGCTTACGGCGATGACGACACGGCGCCGCAACTGAAAGAAAGCGATGAGGCGGGGCCAGGCTCCGGCTGGCAGTTGTGGAAAAACCTGGCGCAGCAATCGGACGTGTTTGGCCGGCCTGAGAAGTTTTGCGGCAACATCCCCGGCTCAACCTGGGAGTCCGTCACCCTGACCTGCAGGCCCTCCCCTTTGATGGACAAGCTCAGAGAGCTGTCGGTCAACGATCCTTATTCCGGTTTCACGGCAACGGGGGGCATCATCACCTTTACCGATTCAGCCTGGCTGATGAGCTTCACCTGCAACCGTCAGCCACACTTCCCGGATCAGCCTGATGACGTGATTGTTCTGTGGACCTACGCCCTGCTGATGGACAAGCCCGGTGATTACGTCAAAAAGCCGATGCCCGAATGCACCGGCAAAGAGGTGCTGGCGGAGATGTGCTATCACCTGGGCCTGATTGATCAGCTCGACGAGGTGATGGCCGCCACTAAAACCCGAATTGCACTGATGCCCTACATCACCGCTCAGTTTATGCCGCGCGCAAAAGGTGATCGGCCCTGGGTCGTGCCACAAGGCTGCACCAACCTGGCCTGCATGGGCCAGTTTGTAGAGACCCACAACGATGTGGTGTTCACCTTGGAAAGTTCGGTGCGCACAGCCCGGGTCGGGGTCTACAGCCTGCTGGGTATCAAAAAACAGGTGCCGGACATCTATCCCGGCCAGTACGATATTCGCCGGCTGCTGCGGGCGACCCGTACGCTGAATAACGACGAGGCGTTTCTGGGCGAAGGGTTCCTGCGTCGCATTCTCGGTGGCACCTATTTCGGACATATCTTGCCGCTGGGCCCTGATGAGAAGGCCGAGGAGCTGAGCCGGCCCGGATTGTTTGAGCAGCAGGTCCAGGCGCTTAGGGGTCTTGTTGAAGACAATCACACACTGGAAGAAGCCAGGGACTGGGTTCAGGGTGTATTGAGCAAGTTGCGAGGGCGTCGCTGACGCCAGGTATTAGAAGCCGCCTCCCAGGCTCTGGGTGGCGGCTCCACTATTCCGCCATAACCATCCAGTTATAACCGCCCTACAAATCTCCCCTCTGTAACAACTTCGGCCGCTGTATGTCTTGTCTCTGCGTGGCAATAAATTGTCTGGGTTCTGTAACACCCGCTGATGTGGTGTGTCCATGCGGGTGTGCAACAGAAAACAAAGACAAGACCAGGGCGCAAGGGAGAACAGTTAAACATGACTCGACACTACTGGATGGGTGGTAACCGTTCCTACGAGCAAGACAGGTTTTATGAAGCGTCCCTGGACAAGTCACTTTGGCAGCCCGGAGACAGTTCCTCAGAATGGGATGCATGCTGGTACACCGGCATGCCCGACCCGGAATATTTCAGACACGTTGGTCCCACCCGGAAAATCAATCACATCCCTGGCAATGCTGCCCTCACGGTAAAAAGTCGTCTATACCAGAGCCTGCTAACGCTCAGGGAACGGGTAAGCCTGTTGGACGGTAACGACTCAGGCCTTACTGATCGCCTGCAGTTTTTCCCGCGGGTATTTTCCATGCCGGAGGACTATCACCGATTCCAGCAGGAGGCGTTTGAGGACCCGGGTCAGCGCTGGATACTGAAACCCAAGAATGCAGCCCGGGGCAAAGGTATACAGCTGGTTCGGGATCCGGCACATATCCCTCTGGAACCATCCTGGATGGTGCAGGAGTACATTGAAAACCCCCACACCATGCACGGGCGAAAATACGTACTGCGCCTGTACGTCGCCATTTCTTCCGTGACCCCCCTGCGGGTCTATCTCTACCGTCAGGGCTTTGCAAAGCTTGCCTCGGCTCCCTACGACGAGGCTAACGCTGACAACCCCTATAGCTACCTGACCAACCCTGATGTCAACGCCCAGAACCTGGAGGCCGAGGTACCGGTCGAGTTCGTGGATCTGGACCGGTACCGGGCATGGTTTCGGGAGCAGGGTCATGACGACGTTGCCCTGTTTGCACGGATTGAGGATCTTGTCGCCCTCACCTGCGTTTCGGCCCTGGAAGACATGCGGGAGCGGGCCAGAGTCGTAGGTGCTGACACCCGGGGATGTTACGAGTTGCTGGGTATCGACTGCCTGGTGGACAGTGACCTCAAGCCCTGGATCCTGGAGTGCAACCTCAGCCCCTCCCTGGATGTGTGTACCGGACCTGAGAGCGGTGGCGACATAGAGGAAGGCGTAAAGGGAACACTGGTTAAAGACCTGATCAGCCTCGTGGGATTGAATGGTGGGCCTGTCAAAGAAGCAGGTTCGCCCGAACAGCAGGTGATCGCCGAAACAGAACATGAGCTGGCAAGGGCGGGCAATTTCAAACGCCTGTTGCCCTCGGAGAAACAGGCAGACTACCTACCTTTCTACACCCTGCCTCGCCTGGAGGACTGGGTCATCGCGCACTCGCTATCCGGCGCCACCCTCGCCCAGCCTGTGCTCCGGCGCAGATACGCCGAGGATATGATCAGTGAAGATCGTGTCTATGTTTACGATACCCGGCTCGGTCACCTGAATGCCCTGAACGAATCAGGCTCGCTGATCTGGCTCATGGCCACCGATGGCCACCGATGGCCACGGGCCGGATGATATTGCCATGGCACTGGCCGAGGCCAGCACAGGCGGGACTGGTACGGAGGCAGATAGCTGGACGATCCGTCGGGATGTGTGGAACTCCCTTGCGGACTGGGCTAACCGGCGCCTGCTGGTGCAGAAAGCTGCGACCGGGGCTTGGCGGCCTGACGACGTGATCAATCCCGCAGGAAAGTCCCACCAGGGCACAACCATGGCGTTTTCATTTGCCCTGGAATGCGGTGCTTTTAACGGCGAGTTTTTCACCGACAGTCTGGCGGTAATCAGTCGCATCCGGTCCCTGCTTCTGCCCATGGAAGCAAAGTCTCAAGGGGCTTTCAGCTCACGGCTGGAAGTGGTCCGCGACACGCCGGGCTATACCCTGATCATGGACGGCCGAGTCATCCAGTCCCGACTCGGCCTTTCCCGGGTGGCCCCGGCGGTCATGGCCTGCCTCACGCTTAACGCGGCCGACGAGGGAGACATCATTGTCGATGCCGGCCTTGTGACGCATCCGTCTGATCCAGGTACCGCCATTCTCGTTACCAGCATCAACCCCGAACTGGGAGATCTGCCAGCACTGAGAATGGCAGACAGGCTTGAAACCAGCTTTGGACGCGCAGGCCGCATTCAAGGCGAAACAGCCGCTCTCTATGGCCTGGGTCTGCCGGCGCAGGCGCCGTACGAAGCACAGGGCGCCAATTCAAAAGCGAGGTTGGGCCAACATCACCTTCAGGATGGCCGAAAAGTCTGGCTGCAACCGGCTTCTCTGGGACTTGTCCGCCAAAGCTATCAGGTTAATACGGTGATTATCCCGACCTCAGACGCACTTGATGAGAAAAACGGCATTCGACCGGTCTCGGTAAGCGAGGCTCTATGTCATTTAATTTCAGGGTGCTCACGCTATGACGGGCTGCCTCTGGACACAGCAGGGTTCAACAGGCTTGCCAACTGGCTCGACAGTGCCGAGCGATATCTTCTGGATATCAACAACCTGGATGCCGCCCTGGAGGTTCTGGCGGCCAATCCCCTGACAAAGCAGATGAGTTACCAGCAAAACGGCTGAAAGCCGGCTTGGTCATGAAGTTCAGCAGTTGCTGACGGGTTTATCGTCAGCAACCGGGTGGCCGGCGTCTTTCCAGACGTCGGTCTCCCGGCACCAGAGTCCGGGCAGGTATGCCCGGCATCTAACCGAAAAATGGAGAGAAAAGATCATGCATAAAGATGACAGCAAAGATCAGTTATTACACAAGCTTGCCAAAGGGATCGCCTACACAGGACCGGTTCTGGCAATGGTCGTCGGTGCGTCTGCACTGCAGGCCAATCCTGACACACACACAACCCCTGCCACAGATACCAATATTGAAAACGAGTATCTGATTCTGGCAACAGGTGAGGGAGAAGGAGAAGAGGAAGGTGAAGGCGAAAGCGAAGGTGAAGGTGAAGCCGAGAGCTGAGGTACCGTTGAAGTAAAAGGCAGTGGCCCGGACAGGGGATTGATTCGGCAATGGGTCATCCCTTGTACCGGGGCCCGATAGTATTCGAACCTGACGCTGATGTTTCTATACATGACCTACCCAGACAACGCGGGTGAAGAAAAATGTCTAACTCAAATTCTGAATCCAGCCATTACGAAAGTCTCGTTGCCGAGAATACCCTTGCTGTATCCCAGTTGGTGGACTTGCTCGTTGTGTTGCCTGATGTCTTGTATAAAAAAAGTTTCGGGACAAATAAGCAGCATGTTATTGGCAAGCATGTACGTCACATTATCGACCATTACATAGCCTTTCTGGCTGCTGTGCACGGGCAATCGACCGAGGCCCTTGACTACGAGAACCGGCGACGGGACGAACGTCTGGAACTGGACAATCATGCCGCAGGCAACCGGCTTATTGCCATCGCCAGCGCTCTGAATCGCATCACTGATGTCCCCGAAACAGCCCTGCCCATGGTGCACATAAGCGAAGACGAGAAATGTTCAGTGGCCACCAGCATCAAGCGGGAACTCGCTTTTCTGGCCAGCCATACCATCCACCATATGGCCATTATTGCAATGCTGGCTGAGCGAGGTGGCGTAGAGGTCAGTGAGAATTTTGGTGTGCACCCTTCGACACTGAGACACCAGCGCAAGCTACTTATGAGCGCAAGAAAGTGCGCCTGAATAATATTTTGCAAACTTCCGGAGAACGGGAGGGACAACAGGACCTGAGCGGGTTGTAGCAAACACCTCGTTGTAACAATTACAGGGAATCGGTGTCACTGCTTTGTAGGCCTCGGTTCGGTCTAATAATTCCAACTCAAAGACACGTGAGGTTACTGAAATGGCAACTGATCTATATCGAAAGGAACTCATGGGGAAGCTTTCCCGTGGTCTCATGGTGTCGGTTCCGCTCATGACCGTGGTCGCCATGGCCGGACTTAGCTCAGTATCGGTAAATGGCCTTGGCCTGATCCCCTCCGCCGAAGCAGCCCAGGGTGAGGCGGAAGGCGAAGCAAAAGGGGAGGCCCAGGGCGAAGCCGAAGCGAAAGGAGAAGGAGAAGCAGAAGGAGAGGCTGAAGGTGAAGCCGAGGGCGGAGGGACGTCGGAAGCAATGAAGGAGGCCGTGCGTCGCCCTGAGGGCTATGAGCCTTATGACGGCGATCCTGATTCACTGGCCGAGAAAGGCAAAGCCCTGTTCAGCGACACCTCGCTGTCCTCAAACGGACTGTCCTGTGCCACCTGCCATACCGGCGAGGCCGGTTATGCCGAAACCTTCGAGAACGACTACCCCCATTCCGTGGCGATGGCAAAAAGCGATTTTGGCATGGACGAGGTCCACCTGGATGAAATGGTCCAGATCTGCATGGTGGCGCCCATGGCCGCTGAACCGCTGGACTGGCAATCAGAAGAACTTGCCGCGTTGACTGAATACATGCGTATTGAACAGGAAAAATTCAGGAGTAACTAGAACCAAGACTTTGGCGGGTGTTGCTGGAGATTGCTCTGCAAGACCCGCCATTCTCTAGTCTCTGCGTTGTTGTTGCACGCTAGCCCTTTGGGTGGAGGAGACCTCCGCCCCTTTTTTGATTTCCTCTTCCACCAGCCATAGTCGATCCTGCCCCCAACAGCTCACCTTGCCGTAGCGGAAGCTGGGGACTCCCCAGAGCCCGTTTTCGTACATGGCCTTCCTGTTCAACTCAGCCCAGTCACGCCAGCTCTGGTCTGCCAGAAAGCGTTTGGCTTTCTGCCAGTCCAGGCCAGCACGTTCGACGATGGTACGAAGCCCTGCGTCGGTTTCGGAGCGGATACCTTCAGCATTGACCGCCTGGGCATAGGACCGCATATAGTCGATTTCACGGCCGATGCTCCGGGCATAATCAAACAGCGCATAACATCGTTCCACCCCGGCACCCAGCGGATCTGCGACGGACCCGTAGGGTAGACCGAGCTTTCGGGCCTCCCGTTTGGTGTCCTGGAAGATATACCACTTCTTGGTATCGGGCACCGACTGGCCACGCATGAGCATGGGCAGGACCGGACGTAGCTGGAGCGGGATATTCCAGGCCTTGGCCAGCATGACAGCCCGCTCAAGACCCAGATAGGAATAGGGGCTGCGAATGGAAAAGAACACTTCCAGTGCCTGGTCGCGGGCTAAATGGGAGGCTTCAAGCGCCCTCGCATCAAGGCCGAGCCTGGCCCAGGTTCTATCCCACAGAGGCACCGTGGTTGCATCACGGGCTCGCCCCTCGCGGATCAGCAGACCCTCCAGATGATCAAGCCGGTCGACTCCCCAGAACCACTCCCCCCTGAAATGGACCATACCACCCTGGTAATGGCCCAACTCAACCAGGCGCTGCTCGTTGTGCTCTAACCTCTGCTCCAGCTTTAGGGTGGAGTCTTCGCCTGTGCTGGCAGGAGCCTCTGTCCGTCCGTGCCAGAGTGCTTTCAGATGATCGGTGGCCTGCTGCAGATAGTCAGCGCTTTGTTCAGCCGCCAGAAGCTGGTTCCGACAGGCCGTCAGCTCTGCTTCGGTTGGCGGTTGCGCCCTGGTGGGGCCCGCCAGACCGTAAAGTTCTGCCAGCCTGCCGGCATCTTCAATCGCCCACTCAAGCCACATGCGGGGCTCCGGGAACATCTCCCCTGGCTGTCGCCATATGGTATGAAAGCGAAACTGAATCTCAAACCGGCGGGTCAGGTCCGGCAGGGCCTGCAAAAGCACCATACTGAACGGATCCCGGGGGTTGATAAAGACCTCTGCCACATCCACCTGCCCTTTGGGCAACGCCTTCAGCCGAAAAAATTCCTGGCGACAGCGCCGTGTCACAGGGCTGGCAATCAGGCGCGCGACCCATGGCATGAGATCTGCTTTTTCCGGCTTTCTCATGGAACTCACCTTTCTGTTTTTTTAATGTAAATCAAAGGATGCGTGATTTATTAACACAGAACGCCGCCTTTTGGCGGTGTTCTGTTGTAAAAAACAGTCAAAGGAAAGTTCAGACTCCGCCGGGGTCCGGAGGACTCGGCGCCTGGGGATTTTCCGCGGCAGCCTGCAGGTGTTCGGCCGGGACACGGTCAGCACCCCAACTGCGGTAGACGTGATCCATCACCCGTTGCAGCTCGTCGCTCGACACTCTTGCCAGTTCGCCCTGTTCCAGGGGGTCAAAGTGGAAGATGTAGAGCCGCGACGCGAACTGTTCAAATGGCAGGGACGCTTCCCCGAAGCGCTCACCGGTGCCAGAGGTTCTGACCACCACGCTATCGCCCCAGTTCTGGCCACTGTCATTGTTGGGATTATAAAAATAGACCCGCATCACGTCTTGGGGATCGAGCGCTACCCGCAGAATGGTGATGGCGTGCCAGCCGATAAATCGGGCCGCACTGTCGGTAATGGCAACCCCCGCCGGCTGGGGATGAATCAGCGGCTGGCTGCGATTGAAAAACGGGTGGTAGCAGGCATAGAAATGCCTCAGGAAACCTTCCAGATCGGTCAGCTTGCCGGTCGCCACATCCACATTGATGCTGAAGCCACGGCCCGCCCACCAACCGTGGAACTCAGGATTCACCCAGCGATGGGGATCGCCTTCTCGACCGATACAACGGCGGCCCATCTCCGCATAGATACGGTCAAGATGGGGCACAACCAGCAGCGAGACCGGGTCCAGGTCCACAGAAAGTTCGGAGGCGACCCCTGTCAGGCTTGCCATTGATGAGATCGGCTGGCCCTCGAAGTGGATGACGATCTCATCGTCCCTGGCGGCCCACACCACCATCTGCAGCAGGTAATCCGGGTCATTGTAGGCCCACATGGACAGCGCCCGCGCCGACTGGCAGGTGGGATTGTTGCCCTGGCCGACACCCAGAGGCTGGCCCAGCATGCAGAGCACGCCTTCCATCAGCCTCGCTTCAGGCAACGGATTGTCGCCGTAGACCAGGCGCAGGCGCTCTTTGGACCAGGCTGATAGCGGCAGGTGAATCTGACGCCACAGGGCCGGTGCAACCGGCGGCTGGTAAAGAATGCCCCGCTCCAGGGTCAGGGATATACCGTAAATGGCCTGGGCAGTCTCCGGATAAACGCTGGCCCGGATCAATGCCCGTACCAGGTCGTCGTAACACATCAGGCAATCCCGCCCTGTGCTCGACAGGCCCAGGGCTTCAGATAGCAGGTGATCGCTGTGGTCCAGCAGATAACGCATCAGCACAGCGTGATAGGGCGAAACCAGTCCGGTGTCATGCATGGCCCTGGCAAAACCGGAAGCCTCATACTGCAGGGCGCCGGTGTCCATGGACTCCAGCCGCTCATAGTAAACTGCTACCCCCGGGTCCTCCCGGCAGGCCTGGGTGGTGCCATAGAGGCTGCTGATCAGACGGTCCGCGCCCTGGCCACTTGAGCCCAGGTCGATATCGGGGTTGGCCCGGCATATGGCAATCTGAGTGATCATCTGCTTGACGCTGCCCACCTGAATGGGCCGCTGCTGGACGATTCGCCAGATTTCATCAACCAGTTGGTCGATGATGTGTTCGTAGCCGATCCGCTCAGCGAGGTGACGAAAAAGCGCCCGGGTCACCAGGGCAAGACGCCCCTGGGTTTCGCGCTCTGCTTCGCTCATTGTCCCGAACAGAAGGTCAAGATTCATCGCCATTACCTGGGTCAGGTAATGGTGTGCCTGCTCGGAGGACACGCTGGGGTGCTCATAGGCCCCTTTCGCAACAGCCAGCAAACGCAGTTCGCTGATGGCCTCAATGATGACCGTGTCTGTTTCAGAGCTTTTGAGAGAATAGGAACTCAATGCGGGCAAAAGTATTTCGGGGTAAGCCCAGTCGGACCCCAGGAAGACACCGGCGGCTTCCATTTGCGGGGCACGCTGTTCTATGACCGCAGCGCCACCTTCCAGCAGAATTACCTTGCGAACAGCATCGAACAGACGCCGCAGCTTGGTGGCCTTGGCCAGGGTGGACTCTGCCAGGGCGGCTATCGCTTCATCCATTCTGGCTGTCAGGCTGGCCAGTTTTCCGGTGTTAGTGTCTTGGTTCGGTTCTGGATGACTCAAGCTGACTCCTTGTATCGGGAGGTGACGCCCGGTATCGGACGCCCCCTCCGTTAATTATACATAGAAATCGAGGTCTTCCTGACGCTTAAGCAGATCCCTCATGGTATGGGGATCATCCCCGAAGAAGTAAATCAGCCCCCAATGGGTGCCGAACGCGGTGCGTTTTGTAACCGTTTCTTCGAGCGGCGCGGTGAGCTCGTGGGACTCGAAGTATTCATGGTCCTCGGTCTCTGAGGGGATTTCCAGTTTGCTGACCACGCGGCGACGGGGATACACGCCGAAGCAACCTGCCACGCCCTTGGCATCGACCACTTCCTTGGGGAAGAACGCAGTGATTTCTTCTTCCGTAGTCTTCGGGTCGAAAGTCAGAATCATGCCCTGATAGGCGTTGAAGCCGTATGCGCGCTCAAGAAGTTCGAACACCTTGAAACCGGGTGGACGATAGGCCACTTCGCCAAAGTACATCTCGCCATCACTGGTCACGAAGTACTCTGGATGGATAAAACCAAATTCGATGTCAAACGTCTTGATCAGCTTCTCGATCTGGACCCGGATCTGATCGCGATATTTCTCAAGTTCAGGCGTTGCGGGTACAAACACAGAGTAACCCAGGGTCACATACTCGGAGATGTTCAAAAAGCGGATCTTGCCGTTATGAATCCAGGCTTCTACCGCAAATTCCCAACCGTCCAGGTGGGACTCCATGAGAACCGGGAACTCTTCGTCCGGAATGGTATCGACTTCATCGGGTGTACGGATGACCCGGTGACCAAGGCAACCGGCCTTGTCAAAGGCTTTCAGGTGAATCGGGTCATTGGGGTCGCCGTCCAGCTTGAGCAGGGTCTGATTGACCCGCTTGAGGAACCGCACCACGTCCTGCTTGTCATGGGCTTCCTCGAAAATGCCGACACGGATGCCGCCAAGCTGGGCACGGCGCTTCATCAGTGCCTTGTCCCGCAGCAACATGGCCTGACCGAACAGGCGCGGGTTGTCCAGCAGTACCGAGTTGATCGCGCCGGCCCACTCTACCGTTTCCTCAAACAACGGGATCGCCACATCAACACCCATGTCCTGCAGGGTTTGTGCAATCTCCAGGGAGCGGTCGTTCAGGCGTTCAAAGTTCCAGGGTACGTAAGGAATATTGTGTTCTGTACAATAGGCTTCAGCCCAATCCGGGGCTACCACTACATAGCGTCGATCGAATTTGTCTGCCGACTCAATGGCGTTCAGACTCCAACCCAGCAGAGCTACATAGCCCTTCTCCGGGTTACGAACATTATTGTCTCGATTGCTCATGCGCGTTACCTCCTGTTTACATGTATTTACCAAACTACACCTTTCCGGCGCCATAGAGAAACGGCACGGCCCGATCCTGAGACGCCAAAAACGCCAGAGCCCGCGTAACGCAGGCTCTGGAGAGAATTTAGATGTTTTATTCTATTTTCAAATAAAGCACTTATTCAGGTGTCCGAATTTGCATTTAACGCAGGACGCTTCAGTTTCAGGGTACTGAGCGTGCGCTCGCGGATCTGGCGCAGGAGCGCTTCATTATCCACCAGGGATTGCCCATAAGCAGGCACCATCACCTTCATGCGATCCTGCCAGTCGCCCTGTTTCATACGATCACTGAAGCACCTTTCGATCACATCAATCATCGCATGTGCTGCTGTTGAAGCACCCGGGGAGGCCCCGAGCAGTGCCGCCAGCGACCCGTCTTTGGCCGCCACGATCTCGGTGCCAAATTCCAGTTTGCCGCTACCGTCAGGGGTGGTCTTGATGATCTGTACCCGCTGACCGGCCATCTGGAGCTTCCAGTCATCCTCCTGGGCATCCGGGAAGAAGTTCTTGAGCGCCTCGACCCGGTCACTGTGCGACTGGAACACTTCGCCGATCAGGTACCGGGTCAGGTCCATGTTGGTCCGACTGACGGACAGCATGGAGCGTATATTGCTCGACTTGACTGAACCGAACAGGTCGAACATGGAGCCCTGCTTGAGGAAGCGCGTGGTGAAGCCGGCGTAGGGCCCAAACAGGAGAGCCGGCGTACCATCGATGATACGGGTATCGAGATGGGGCACCGACATGGGCGGCGCCCCGGTAGGCGCCTTGCCGTATACTTTGGAGTTGTGCTGCTTGACGATTTCCGGCTTCTGGCATACCAGCCACTGACCGCTTACCGGAAAACCGCCATAGCCACGGGCTTCCTCAATGCCGGATTTCTGCAGCAGCGGCAGGGCCCCGCCGCCTGCGCCCAGGAATACAAAGCCGGTTTCAAGCTTTTTGGTTTCGCCGGTGCTCTCGTCCCGGACCCGCACCTTCCAGCGACCATTATCCCGCTGGGCCAGGGAACGAACCGGGTGCCCCAGCATCAGCTCGAAATTGGGCTGGGATTGCAGATATTCCACCATATGACGGGTCAGGGAACCGAAGTCTACATCCGAACCGTGCTCTACCCGGGTGGCCGCTACTTCCTGCATCGGATCACGATGTTTGACCACCAGCGGCATCCAGTCCTGCAACTCATGGGGCGATTCTGTGTACTTCATTTCCCGGAACAGATGGTGGGCGCTCAGCCTTTCAAACCGGCGTTTGAGAAAGGCTACATTCTCCTTGCCCCACACGAAACTCTGATGTGGCGTCGAATTAATGAACTCTTCTGGCTCCGGCAGCATGCCCTGCTCTACCAGATACGACCACAGCTGAAGCGAGGTTTCGAAGGACGCGTTGATCTTGAGCGCCCGCTCGATTTCCACATCACCGTCTTCGGTTTCCGGGGTGTAGTTCAGCTCACAGTAACCGGCATGGCCGGTCCCGGCGTTGTTCCAGCCGTCGGTGCTTTCATGGGCAACGTGATCGAGACGTTCAACCATGATGATGTCCAGGGACGGGTCTAGCTGCCTGAGCATCACGCCGAGCGTAGCGCTCATGACACCACCCCCGACCAGCACTACATCTGCCTGTCTTGCAGTCATTTGCTTTTCACCTTAGCAAGTTTGAAACCGGTATAAGCACGAAGTGACGCAATTATTGCGTTTTTCGGGCCGACAATAAATTGTGCATGCCTCTGAACTACGGACAGAAATGGCATCTGGCCTGCCCCGGCTCCCAGCGAGACTCAACCTGCGAATCAAAAGATCATTGGGGTGCTTCTCCGCCGTCACCTGACCGATTAGACTCCCTGCGCGCACCCTGCGCCCCTATCGGATGGTCAAGATGTCGATATTCGAGTTTGTTCTTGTTGGGCTTGCCCTGGCCGCACTCCTCGGCGTCGTGTTTGAGGAGGTCACCCACGTCAATAAGGCGAAGGTTACGCTCTTTTTCGGCACACTGGCCTGGATACTGCTGTTCATCGCCAGTGCTGACGAGTCCGAAACTACCCTTATTGCCGAAGGACTGGCGGAGAGCATTACCGAGATTGCCGGCCTGTGGCTGTTTCTAGTTGCTGCGATGACCTTCGTGGCCTACCTGAACAAAAAAGGCATGATTGAAAACGTGATCTATCTTGTCCTGCCACGGCAGATCACTGAGCGCCAGTTGCTGCTGTTTACAGGGCTGTTTTGCTTTATCTTCTCGTCCCTTGCCGACAATATCACTGCAACTTTGGTCTCAGCCACACTGATTTTGTCACTGAATCTGGAGCCGAGAAAACAGATCCGGTTCATCACCCTGGTCATATTCGCCGTCAACTCGGGTGGGGTGGCGCTCATCACCGGCGATGTGACGACCCTGATGATCTTCCTGGCGGGCAAGGTGGAGATCCTCACCCTGCTCAGCCTGTCGCTGCCGGCTTTTGCAGGGGTGCTGGCGCTGATCCTGCTGTTGTCCAGGGGCATGACCGGCTCGGTCAGTCTGAACCATGTCTTGAGCCCGGTACGCAGGGTCGATGTGGTCATTAGTGTGCTTTTCCTGCTGACCATCATTGCCACCATTGCCGGCAATGTCGTGTTCAGCATTCCGCCTGTCTTGATGTTCCTGTTTGGCCTGTCCATGATGTTCCTGGTTTCGCGCTTCATGAGCGATGACAACGACCTGGACCCAATTCTGGAATACGTGCGCGCCATTGAGTTTGAGACCCTGCTGTTCTTCCTCGGCATACTTCTACTGGTGGGCATGCTCAAGGAAATCCAGGCGCTCAGCTCACTGGTGACTGTCTACGACGTACTGCCGCCTCTGGCTGCCAATTACATGATGGGAATATTCTCGGCATTCATCGACAATGTGCCGCTGACCGCAGCGCTGTTAAAGGCCGGCATCATCATGGCCCCGGAGCAATGGATGGCGCTGACCTACGCGGTGGGGGTTGGCGGATCGCTGCTGGTGATTGGATCGGCTGCCGGCATTGTGGCCATGAGCCGGATACCCGGGTTGACGTTTGTCAGTTACCTGCGATATTTCGCATTTCTGCTCACCGCATACACTCTGGGCTACGCAGGGGTCTTCCTGCTGGGCCTGGCAATCAACTGAGGTTCTGATATGACATTGGCATTTCTTGCGATTCTGGGTGGGCTAGTGCTGCTGGTCTGGAGTGCTGACCGCTTCGTGGATGGCGCCGCCGCAACCGCACAGCACGCGGGCATGCCGCCGTTGCTCATTGGTATGGTGATCATCGGTTTTGGTACTTCGGCGCCAGAAATGGTGGTGTCGGCGATGGCCTCCCTGGACGGCAACCCGGGCCTGGCCCTGGGCAACGCCTACGGTTCCAACATAGCCAACATCGCTCTGGTTATCGGTCTTGTGGCGGTGATCAGTCCGATTCAGGTGCATTCACAGGTGATTCGCAAGGAACTCCCGCTGCTGTTCGGCCTGTGCCTGCTGGCTGGCTGGCAGCTGATGGACGGCTCCCTGTCCCGTAACGATGGCTGGGTGCTGCTGGCGGTGTTTGCGGTGGTCATGGGCTGGTCCATATTCCAGGGCATGCGCCAGGGCCCTGACGCCCTTGCAGGCGATGTCACCGCCGAGCTGTCCTCAGCTCCGATGGCCCTGGGCCGCGCCCTGGTGTGGCTGGTGGTGGGACTGGTACTGCTGGTGGTGAGTTCGCGCATCCTGGTCTGGGGAGCGGTGACGGTGGCCCAGAGCCTGGGAGTCAGCGACCTGGTCATCGGCCTCACCGTCGTCGCCATCGGCACGTCATTGCCGGAGCTGGCCTCGTCATTGATGGCCATTAAGAAAGGCGAGCATGACCTGGCCCTGGGGAACGTCCTGGGCTCCGGGATATTCAATACCCTGGCAGTCGTCGGCATTGCAGCCACCATCATGCCCATGGAAGTGGACCCGGTGGTACTGAGCCGAGACTGGCTGCTCATGACCGGGTTGACCGTGGCGCTGTTCATCATGGGCTGGGGCTTCAGGAAGGGTCGCCAGGGACGCATCAATCGTGTCGAGGGCGCAGCCCTGCTGACCGTGTTCGTAGCCTATACCGGCTATCTGATTTCCACCGTCATGGCCTGACGCAAAAGCCGTCCCGCCATGCTTGACGCAGCGATTACGAGGGCAGACAGATGAAACTGATGATTCTGGGCGCCACGGGTGTCGTGGGCAGCAGGGTACTTGAGCAGGCGCTGGCGTCTGACAAGTTCGAGACAATCGTTGCGCCCACAAGACGACCTCTGGCTGATCCGCGCAAGGCGCACAATCCGGTCATCCCGTTCACGCTGCCGCTGCCCGGGGCGGACTGGTGGGCAGTTGACGGCGTAATATGCTGCCTGGGAACGACCCTTAAACAGGCCGGTTCAAAGACCGGTTTCTATAGCGTCGACCATGACCTGGTGGTGGCCTGCGCTGGCATGGCACGGGAAGCAGGGGCTTCTGGCTTTGCCCTTAACTCGTCACTGGGCGCCAGCCCGAAAAGTCTGAGTTTCTATCTTCAAACCAAGGGCAAAACAGAATCGGCCATAGCGGGGATGGGCTTTCAACGTTTCGTGGTCGTTCGGCCCTCGCTTATCGATGCCAAACGTGAACAGCCACGGCTCGGGGAATCTCTCGGGCTGATGGCCGGCCGCCTGCTTTCTCCCATCACGCCAAGGCGCTACCGTCCGGTCAGCGCAGACGCTATTGCAGCAACCTTGTTGCGTGAGATTGGAGGGCCGCCCGGAGAAATCGTCATTGCGTCCGAGGATATTTCCAGCTGCGCGACCTGAATGAGTCTGTAATGTCGGCCGGTCAGTCGGGCTGAAAGTTCAGGGCCACTGAGTTCAGGCAGAAACGCTGCCCTGTGGGCGGCGGCCCGTCCGGGAACACATGCCCAAGATGGCTGTCACAGCGGGCACAGCGGACTTCGGTCCTGGCCATGCCGAGACTGTTGTCTTCCAGAGAGGCCACATGCCGGGGATCATAAGGCTGGAAGAAACTGGGCCAGCCGGTACCGGAATCAAATTTGGCATCCGACCGGAACAAAGGCAACTCGCAGAGACGGCAGAAATAGGTACCGTCCTGCTTGTTGTCCAGCAGGGTTCCGCAGAATGGCCGTTCGGTGCCGTGGTCAAGCAGAACGCGCTTCTCTTCGGCGCTGAGCCCGGAGGCCAGCTTTTCGATGTCTTCCTTGCCCAAAGGCGTAATGTCGTACCCTGACTCTGACATGGTCATGCATAATCTCCTTTATCCGCCGGGGCGTCTGAAACGGTCCCTTTCAGATGTTCAGGAAAGCCGTTGCGAAGCTTGTCCACTTTCGGTGCTGCAACCGCCCGTACATAGGGTTGCATCGGGTTCCGGGCTGCGAAATTCTGATGGTAGTCTTCAGCCGGATAAAAGGCTTCCAGCGGCTCCAGGGTCGTGACGATGGGATCCGGGTAAACTCCCGCCTCATTGAGCTGGGAGATGTAATCCTCGGCCACCGCTTTTTGCTCTTCTGACTCATAAAAGACCACGGACCGATACTGGGTGCCCCGGTCGTTGCCCTGACGGTTGAGCTGGGTCGGGTCGTGGGCGACGGAAAAAAAGACCCTCAGAAGCTCACCAAAGCTAACGGTTTCCGAACGATAACGTACCTCGATCACCTCGGCGTGACCGGTCCGGCCGCTGCAGACGTCTTCATAATTGGCGGTGGCGGGGCTGCCACCGGCATACCCTGCAACGACGCTGGTGACGCCCTCCATAGCCAGGAACACCGCCTCTAGGCACCAGAAACAGCCGCCCCCAAGTATAACTCTCTGCTCACCCTGGTCGGCGGGCAGATCCCGTCGTGGTTCAGGAAAACGGTTCTTCGGCACGTTGAGGCCGGGAATACGGCAGGAATCACTCATATCATCCTCGCTGGTTCTATCTGTTTGGCGCCTATGCTCAATGCCATGATGGGGCTTAATTCCGGGATTTGCGAGCGGTCGATGCACCAACGCCGAGCCAGTTTCATCTCGGCCCCCCTAAGGCCGTGACCCGCGCCGGCGGGCAAGGCCCGTCAGAACAATACAACGCCTGCCAGGGCGCTGGCCGGCGCCAGTATCCACACCGGCACCCGCCATAAGGCCAGCCCGGCCCAGAGCGCTAGCGTCAGTGCAAGACCAGTGCCGGAGTGTATCGCTGAAACCCAGACCGGGTCATACAGGGCTGACAGCAGCAGCCCTACCACCCCGGCGTTCACCCCGGCCAGGGCCGCCCTGGCATGGGGATGGCGGCGCAGGTATGCCCACAGCGGAAGGCCCGCGAATACCAGCAGGCTCCCAGGCAGGAAGACAGCTAGGGTTGCTACCAGGGCCCCTGCCAGGCCGCCCTCGATGGCACCCAGAAAGGCACTGAAAGTAAACAGGGGGCCGGGTACCGCCTGCGCCGCCCCGTAGCCGGCCAGAAACGTATCCGCCGGCATCTGACCCGAAGCCACGAAACCTTCCTGCAGCCAGGGCAGGACCACATGCCCGCCACCGAACACCAGGGCCCCGGAGCGGTACATTTCCCCCGCCAGCCACAGCAGCCCGGTATCATCCCGGGGCAACAGAGCGAGGACCAGAAGAACGGCAAACAGGCCAGCAAATAACCAGGGCCAGCGACCCTGGATTCTGAGGTTCAGCTCAGCCCCGGTTTCGGACCCGGGCCGATGGACCATCATGCCGATCGCGCCGGCGGCAATTAGGGCGACAATCTGGATCCAGGCCTCGCCCACCACTAGCAAGACGATCGCCACTGCCAATGCCAGGCTCAGGCGGGTGGCGTCCGGGCACAGGGTCTTGCCCATCTGCCACACAGCCTGTGCAACCACCGCAACCACGAACAGTTTGAGTCCTGCAATCCAGCCGCTGGCGCCGGCGTCTGGCCAAAGGTTGAAACCGAACGCAAAGGCGGTCATGAGGAGAGCCGAGGGCAAGGTAAAACCGAGCCAGGCGGCAAAGGCGCCGCCATAACCCCGCTGCAGGAAGCCAAGCGTTAGCCCCACCTGACTGGACGCAGGCCCCGGGAGCAACTGACACAGGGCAACGATTTCGCCGTAAGCGGCATCTGATAACCAGCGCCTGCGCTTTACAAATTCGTCATGGAAATACCCCAGATGAGCGGCAGGGCCTCCGAACGATGTCAGGCCCAGGCGCAGAAACACCTGAAACACCGACCAAAATGACTGGGTTTTGTCGTCCCTGGGTTTTGTCATTCTGCTCTCCGTAAAATTAATCTTGATTCATTGGTCGTTGCGTGAATGTCATAGAACGCCATACTTGTGCGACACTCTTGGCTTATAGACATGAACGTCGCTGCCCGAACCAGGGCTTCATTCACGGACCCAGCAGGCGTCTGCGAGCAGGCAGATGTCAGGATCAACCATGACTGCCCGCGCTTATTCCCAAGACCCTGATGATGAACTCCTGCATTATCGCCTCAGTCTCCGGCTAGGCGCTGTCCATGCCCGCCAGCGGCTGGGTATCGAACGGGATACCGAAGCCCGGGTGTTCGGCAGGGACCACCACTCGTTTCATCTGGAAAATATCTATTCGGCCCCAGGGTTCATTCGCACCTGCCTTCGGCTTGTGGGCATGCTGAAGCGAGGCCAGAATAACAGCCGGCGCCTGCGAACTGTAGATCACCAGCTTCGCTTACCGGGCCTGCCGCCGGCCTTTGAAGGATTCCGCCTGCTCCATCTGACCGACCTCCATGTTGACATGGACCCGGAGAACCTACAGGCAGTAATCGACCAGATCACGCCCTTACAATATGACCTCTGCGTGTTGACAGGAGATTACCGGCGCCTGACCTGGGGCCCGATCGAGGAAGCCCAGGCCGGAATGGCGCGTTTGCGCAAGGCCATCAAGGGTGCGCCTCTGGCCGTTCTCGGCAACCATGACAGCATTCGTATGGTGCCGGGGCTGGAGGATATGGGCTACCGGGTTTTGCTGAATGAACACCTGCGCATCGAACGCGGCAATGAGTATCTCTACATCGCCGGGGTCGACGATCCGCATTTCTACAAGGTCCACAATCTCCAGCGGGCCGCTGACGACATACCTGCGGACGGGACTTCGATTCTGCTCAGTCACAGCCCGGAGATATGGCGCGAGGCGGTTCATGCAGGCTTCGATGCGTTTCTGTGCGGCCACACCCACGGTGGCCAAATCTGCCTGCCCGGGGGATTCCCGCTGACCCTGGATGCTGATTGTCCCCGGGCGCTGGGACGTGGCCACTGGCAGCGGGGTAAAATGCAGGGCTACACCTCGCCGGGAGCCGGCACCTCGGTTGTCAACGTGCGCCTGAACTGCCCCCCGGAGGTCACCATGCACACTCTGACACGAGCCGGCTGATCCACTGCCTGAAAGAGGTTGGCCGGCGAGCGGTGCCCGGAATTCAAAAATTCAGTGGGGCTGGTGCCGGATCCCAAGCCGGTAAAGAAGCGGTGATATCCATATGTGGGCCAGCATGAAAAGCGCCGGTACAATAAACACCGGCAGCCAGCCCAACCCCAGCCAGAAGGCCGCGACAAGCATTGGCAATAGGGATTCGGGCAACTGGTCCAGACTGGTTGCCCGGGCGCTGGAGGCCAGACCGGCCCGACGCTTGATGAAACTGCTTAGCAGATCCCCCGTCAGGGCGGCCAGGCCAAATACCAACCCGAAAACCAGTCCTTGGCCCAAAATTTCCGAGGCTATACCAGCCCCGGCAATACCGCCTAGGAATCCTCGCCAGGTCTTGCTGGCCCCCAACAGGGGCCGCCCGTCCCAGGCCAGGCGGCCGCCATCAATAGGCGCATTCCAGCGGTCCTTTAGCAGACGCCTGGCCAGTACTGGCGCGCCATTGGCTACCACCAGTAGGGTCAGCAGGGTCAATGCAATGGTTATGGAGCCTGGCCCCATGCCGGGCTCGGCCAGTCTAGAGCCTTCCACAGAATCCCTCTTCCGCAGTCCGGCTAATGGCCACCGATGCCTCCAGAGGTCAGTTTAAGAGGATTAAGCAGGTCTTCGAGCTGCTCGCGGGTCAGGTCACAGCGCTCATCGGCCACATCGATAATGGGCCGGCCAGTAGCATAGGCCTCCTTGGCAATCTCAGCTGCCAGGGCATAGCCGATTTCCGGGTTAAGCGCTGTCACCAGCACCGGGTTCTTGTCCACCGCCTCGTTCAGACGTTCCGAGTTCACCGAAAAGCCTGTGATGGCCTTGTCCGCCAGCATGAGCGCGGCGTTACTCAAAAGTGCGCCCATATCCAGAAGGTTGGCAGCGACCAGCGGTAGCATGACGTTCAGCTGGAAATTGCCCGACTGGCCGGCGATGGCAACAGCGGCATCCAGCCCCATGACCTGGGCACTGACCATGGCAACCGATTCGGGAATCACCGGATTGACCTTGCCGGGCATGATGCTACTGCCTGGCTGCAAAGCCGGCAGGCTGATTTCCGCAAGCCCGTGGATGGGCCCACTGTTCATCCAGCGCAGGTCATTGGCGATCTTTGTGAGCACAATGGCCACGCCACGCAGCTGCGCAGACATGGCAACCGAAGCGTCAACCGCACTGAGCCCAACGAATTTGTGGGGCAGGCTGCGGAAGTGGTAACCGGTGTCTTCGTTCAGGGCGGTTATGAATTTGTCCGCGAAGTCCTTGTGGGCATTGATGCCGGTACCAACGGCAGTTCCACCCTGGGGAATGGCAAGCAGGCCGTCGCAGGCCGCCACAATGCGCTGCTCAGCAGCAATGAGCTGTTCCCGCCAGGTCCGAAGCTCCTGGCCAAGGGTAACAGGCATGGCGTCCATCAGGTGGGTACGCCCCGTCTTGACCTGATCAGAAAACAGCGCCTCACGCTCGTAAATTTTGCCCTGAAGATGGGACAGAGCCGGCTGCAGCACCTGGTAGGCCTGGGTGATGGCGCTGATATGGATCGCGGTGGGAATTACATCGTTTGAGCTCTGGCTCATGTTGACGTGATCGTTGGCGTTGACCTCCTCGCCGTCCTGACTGGCGAGTCTGGCAATCACCTCGTTGACATTCATGTTGGTGCTGGTGCCGGAACCGGTCTGATAGCGGTCGATGGGAAACTGGTCCCGGTGCTCGCCATCAAGCAGGGCGTCGCAGGCAGTAACAATGGCCTTGCGGGGCCCCTTGTCCAGCAGACCGAGATGGCCGTTGGCAATGGCGGCAGCCCGTTTGACCCGGACCACAGCGTCAATAAATGCCGGTGGCATAGGCAAACCGCTGACAGGAAAATTCTCTACCGCCCGCTGTGTCTGCGCGCCCCAGAGAGCCTGGGCAGGAACCCGGACCTCGCCCAGACTGTCCTTTTCTATTCGATCGTCTTTCATCACGTCCTCCATGTCGTAGCCATGCGTGGTGCCATTACTGAACAGTACGAAATCAAAAGCAGATTGTCTCTGGCGAGAGGCGTTCAATGAGCCATCAATGACTGTCCTTCAGCCTCACGTGATCACAGATGCCGGTTATATTCTCGAATTTGAGAATCAGGGTATGCACGGTGTGCGTGTGGGTATCGTGCAGGTAGAACTTGAATCGCTGCTGGGGCTCGCCCTGCAGGAAAGCGTCGTACTCTTTGACGAGTTCCCGCACATCACCACCTGCGTCCTTTGACCAGGTGGCGTTATACGGACCCAGCACGGCACCGCCGGACAAGCAGATGGTGACTTCGTGGTTGGTTAACCCGGTCTCGGATGTGGGCATGGTCAGACTCCCTGTTTGAGAATGTTTCCGGTGTCACTTACTTCCCTGAAGTGTAGCCCTGAACCAAGGCACCTCGCGACCCCGTAGCCACGGAATTGCGCAACCGTCATGTTGATGTCCGCCGGTAGAGCGGTTTACCGGCAAGCTGGGTAACAGGGCCGGCGGAAACGAGACTGGAGATGAGGGCCCGCAAGCGGTTAGGCTTGACTGGCTTGTTCAGGACCGGCACCGCGTATGCCTTCAGCTGCTGACGGCAGGCGTCACTGCGATCCGCAGTCACGATGGCGGCGGGCAGCTGCCAGCCACAGACCTGCCGAAGGTCATTGATTGCCTGCCAGCCGGTGAGATTATTGTCCAGATGGTAGTCAGCCAGCACGGCCTGGGGTGCAAACCCGCCACGGCACAGGCCCGCCGCCTCCATCCCACTACGGGCGGTCACCACCTCGCAGCCCCACAGGTTGAGCAGGGCCTCCATGCTTTCCCGTATGGCAGGCTCATTGTCAATCACCAGTATTCTTGCACCAGCCAGGGACCCGGTGCTGGTGGCGGGATGCGACTTGCTGTCTTCAGCCAGGTTCGATGATAACGGCAGACTTATTGAGAACCGCGACCCCCTGCCCGGCCGTGAAACCACGCTTACCTTGTGTCCGAGCATACGGGCCATACGCTCCACTATAGCCAGCCCCAGGCCAACCCCGGTGCGCTCTCCCGCTTCCGGAGCCAACAATTGATGGAACTCGGCAAAGATGGCCTCCAGCTTGTCCTCGGCAATACCGATGCCGCTGTCCCAAACCTCCAGTTGCAACTGTTTGCGCCGCACGCGCATGGCCAGGAGCACACCCCCCGAGCGGGTGTAGCGGAAGGCGTTGCTCAGCAGGTTGCGAAGAATCCGGGTCAGCATGCGGGCGTCGGTATAAACCATGGCCGGCACCAGGCGGCTACGGAACTTCAGGGCGGCCTGGCGGGCAACAGGCTCGAACTCTTCCGACAGCCCTGCCACCAAAGAGTGCACAGCTACCGGGGCCAAGTCCGGGTTCATGGCGTCCTGGTCCAGCTTGGAAATGTCCAGCAGATCCGCCAACAGATCCTCAGCACCTTCCAGGGCCCGATGGACCCGGTCAATCAACCGTGATTCGCGCTCCGGTAACGGACTGTCCTGAAGCGTGGAAACAAGCAGTCTGGCTGCATTGAGGGGTTGCAGAAGGTCATGACTGGCGGCCGCGAGGTACTTGTCTTTACTGCGCGTGGCCTCCTTGGCAGCCTCCACGGCAATCACCAGCTCTCGCTCGACCTTTTCCCGCTCCTCAATCTGGTATCGCAAACCTACATTGGCATTCTGCAGTGCCTCGGTTCGCTCATCGACCCGCTGTTCCAGCGCAGCATTCATCTGTTCCAGTTTCTGACGGGCCTGGTAGCGTTCGGTTATGTCAGCCACGAAAGCCTCTACCACTTCCGCGCCCAGGTCCGGGCGGCGCAAAAGCGTGACAGCCACATACACTGCCTTGCCATCGGCACGCAGAAAGCGGGTTTCGTAGGCACTGAGGTGACCTTTGTCCAGTAACTCGTGACGCAACCGGTCAAACTCATGGCCACTGCAGAACAGCTGTTCGCGAAGTCTGGTCACAGCGCCGGTAAGGGCCTCGGCACTGCTGTAGCCACAGATACGGGCAAGCGCCGGGTTCACCGACAGGAAGCCACCCTTCAGGTCACCCTGGAAAATGCCGTGGAGTGCGTTCTCAAACAGCCATTTGTAACGGTTGCGTTCCTTTTCGATTTCCTCGATGCGATCCTGCAAAGCTGGATAGTAATTCTTCCGTACCGAATGGCTGCCCAGCCCAAGCAAGTCACCAATGTCGTACCCTATATTCTCGCTACCGTTCTCACTTCTGCCGGCGGGGACCTCAGAGCGCTTCTTCATAAACCACTTCGACATCCCGCTGGGAGGACCGACGGGGATTGGTGACGATGCAGGGGTCCTGCATGGCAAAATTGGACAGGGACGGGATATCGGACACCGTCACTCCCAGTTTGGCCAGCTTGGCCTCGAGACCAACGGTCCGCTTGAGCAGAATCACCCGCTCCATGAGACGCTTCTTGACCGTGGCCATGCTCATGCCCCGGGTATCGATGTCCATGGCTTGCGCCACCCGCTTGAAACGCTCGTCCGCCGAAGTGAAATTATAGGCGATTACGTGTTCCAGCAGCATGGCGTTGCAGAGACCATGGGGCAGATCGAGGAAGCCGCCAAGGCTGTGTGACATGGCGTGCACTGCCCCTAGAATGGCATTGGAGAACGCCAGCCCCGCCTGCATCGAAGCCAGCATGATGTGTTCCCGCAGCTGGCTGTCGGCCGGGTTGAGTACCAGCGGTTCCAGATACCGGTTGATCAGCCGGATGGCCTCCAGGGCGTGGGTATCGGTAAGCGGTCCGCTACCGGTGGACACATAGGCCTCAATGGCGTGTACAAGGGCATCCACCCCGGTACAGGCGGTGAGAAACTGATCCACGGTCTCGGTAACTTCCGGATCAATCAGAGACACGTCCGGCACCACTGCCTTGCTGATAATGGAAAACTTGAAGCGCCGTGCCGGGTCCGAAATGATCGCGAACTGGGATACGTCAGCGGAGGTGCCCGCGGTGGTGGGGATCAGGATCAGCGGCGGTGAAGGCATTCGGATCGTGTCAACGCCCTCAAACTCGAGTATGTTGCGCCCGTGGGCGCTGACGATGCCAATGCCCTTGGCACAGTCCATGGGGCTGCCGCCGCCGATGGCCACAATCACATCACATTCGTTGGATTTGTAGATCTCGGCCCCGGCCATGACCTCCGCCACTTTCGGGTTCGAGGAGACCCCTGTGAAGGTGACGTATTGAAGGCCGCCTTCGGTCAGCAGGGCTTCGATTTCGCTCACCCAGCCGGCAGCTGCCACGCCGGGGTCGGACACCAGCAAAACCTTGCGGGCGCCGAAATTGCTGGCGAAATTGGCCACGGCCTTACGGGAGCCGGCACCAAAGACGATCTCGGGGGATACAAATTTGCGTAGAGCAGAGATGTCGTAACTCATGAGCGCTCTCGGTCATTTTATTGTTGTAAACGCGCCCTGTTCCCTGGCAAAAACTCCTGAATAAGAAAGCTTACTCCAACGGGCCGGCTTAACACATGTCTGATTTAGCAATGATCCTGATAGAACCTGAGTAATGAAGCCAGCAGAAAGGCCTGGCGACTGGCGCTGCGGAAACCGTGCCCTTCCTCCGGGAAGTAGTGGTATGCCGGAGCCTGCCCCGAGGCCTTCAGGGCCGCAACCATGGTGTCGGTCTGGGCCGGCACCACGACCTGGTCCTGACCACCCTGGTAGAAGATTACCGGCGCCGTGATACGGTGGGCCTGCAGCACCGGCGTACGCTGTTGCCAACGGTCCCGGTGCTGATCGGGATCGCCCAGCAGCCAGTCCAGGTAGCCGGATTCGAAACGGTGCGTCTGGCTTCTCAGCCGGGCCGGATCGCTGACGCCGAAAAGGCTAGCGCCAGCTTTGAATACGCCGGTTTCCATCATGGCCATCAGCACGGTAAAGCCACCGGCGCTGCGGCCCTGGATGAACGCGCGCCGATGATCGGCCAGCCCGTGCCCCTTCAGGTAGGCGACCGCCGCACACATGTCCTCTACGTCTGCTTCTCCCCAGTTACCAGCCAACGCCAACCGGAACTCGCGACCGAAACCGGTACTGCCCCGGTAGTTGACGTCCAGCACCGCCAGACCATGCTGGACCCAGAACTGGACCTGGGGATCAAACACCGGGTAAGCCGCTGAGCTTGGGCCGCCGTGCACCCGGATAATGACGGGCGGGAGGTCGGGGCTGGTTAAGCCATTGTCGTGGCCGGGATCGTGCCTGACTGGCCGATAGAAAAAGCCGGTAATACCCATGCCGTTGGCAGCGGTGAATCGGAGCAGCTCGGGAGAAACACACCCGCCGGCACCAAGAGGCTGCTCGCCGCCGGCAAGTAATGTCACCGCGCCGGTTGCAGGGTCAATATCGAGAACGCTGTCCAGGGCGTCCGGGCGTTTCCCTATACAGAGAATCCGGCCGGCCTTCTGCTGTAAGGCGCGAAAATCCACGAACCGCTCTGCCAAGCGATGTTCGCCGGAGCCATCGCAAAGCCAGAGTTCAGCCGTGCCTTGATGATAGATCACCCGGGCCCAGGCCTTGCCCGGTAAGGCGACCGAGTGGGATTCCTGCAGTTGCCAGGGCGCATTGGCATGATCGGCCTGGCGGTTGGTCAGAGCCTGCCACTGAATGCTGTCAGCCTCGGCAGAAACATCATAGGGCTGCCACCAGCCCTGGTGGTCGGACAGCGCGACCAGCCTGTCCTCCACAAAGAGCGGTTGCTGCACCGACGCGGGCCTGGGGGTATCCATCGGGCACGGCGATGCCAGGGTACCGCCCTGATTGACCTGCGCCCGCCAGAGCCGGCTGAAAAGCCACGGCATATCAGGCAGTGACCAGGTGACCCACGACAGCTGGCAGCCGTTTTGCGAAAGCACCGGAGCGCCATAGAAATCCTCACCGCTGGCCAGAACGCCGACCCGACCGGTTTCGGGATCAATGGCCACCAGTTGCTGGGCCTCGACCTGCCCATGCTTGAGGCGTTCGCACACAGCCAGGATCCGACACCGGACCGGGTCCCATACCAGGCCGCCGAAGCGGGCATCCGGCTCGCAGGTCAGCCGACTCCGGGCACCGGTATTACAATCCACTTGCTGGATCTGCTGGTCGGCGGACTCCACCACAAAGGCCCTGGGGCCATCAAGACACAGAGCACCGCCGCCATAACCGTTGATGCCGCTGCGAATGCTGAAGTCCGGTGCAGTTACCTGCAAAGGAGCGCCGTTACGCAGGCACCAGAGCTGGTTGGCCGATTCTGCCGGGTCGTATTCCAGCCAGGCCACCTGGCCCCGGGATACCCGCAGGTTGTCGCGCTGGCGCAAAGCACCGGCGGCCTGTTCTGGCGTCAGGGGGGAGATGCCGTTAACCCCGGAAAAAAAGACGGGAGTTGCGAACGTTCCTGTAGCTGAGGTCTTCCAGGCCTGCGGTGGCGTGGTCCGCTGCTCGCCGGGCTGCCAGTATGCGGTCGTGGTGAACGGACTTGTCGCAGACCGGGTCGGCGTTATCAGCATTGCCGGTCAGCAGGTAGGCCTGGCATCGGCAGCCACCGAAGTCCTTGCCCTTCTCGTCACAGGAGCGGCAGGGCTCAGGCATCCAGCTGTCGCCCCGGTAGTGGTTGAATCCGGGGCTGTCATACCAGATGGACTTGAGCGACATCTCCCGGGTATTGGGGAACTCGATGGGCAGAATGCGGGCGCTGTGGCAAGGCAGCGCTGTGCCGTCCGGCGCTACGGTCAGGAACAGGCTGCCCCAGCCGTTCATGCAGGCCTTGGGGCGCTCCTCGTAGTAATCCGGTGTCACAAAGATCAGCTTCATGGCCGAACCGGCGTCGGCAAGGCGCTGGCGATAGAGGTTCACCTCACGCTCGGCGGCTTCCAGCTGGCTCGCCGATGGCATCAGTCCCTCCCGATTGTGGAAAGCCCAGCCGTAGTACTGGCAGGTGGCCAGTTCAACATAGTCCGCCCCGAGCTGATCGCAGAGCGCGATGATGTCATTCATCTGATGAATGTTATGTCGATGGATAACGAAATTCAGCACCATGGGGTAGCCCGCCGCCTTTACGGCCCGGGCCATGGCAAGCTTCTGCTCGAAAGCTTTGCGGGAACCGGCAACGGCGTTGTTGAGCTCCGGGTCGGAGGCCTGGAAGCTGACCTGGATATGATCCAGCCCGGCGTCCCGGAAGGCCTCAACCTTGGTTTCGTTGAGGCCAATACCAGAGGTAATGAGGTTGGTGTAATAACCCAGGTGCCGGGCCTCGGAAATCAGTTCCGGCAGGTCCGGCCGAACCAGGGGCTCACCACCGGAAAAGCCCAGCTGCGCCGCACCCAGGGCCCGGCCCTGGCGCAGGACACTGACCCATTCCTCAGTACTGAGTTCGTTCTGGCTGTCGGCGAAGTCCAGGGGGTTGGAGCAATAGGGGCACTGCAGCGGGCACCGGTAGGTAACCTCCGCCAGCAGCCACAGCGGTGGTCCCGGAATGGGCCGGTCGGCGGTCATGGTGGTGTCTGAAGCCTGAGTCATAGCATCGTAATCCAGTGCTGCTGGCGGGCATCTTCCAGGAACTCCTGTACGTCCCCGTCAAGGGCGCCGGCATCGGGAAAACGCTCTTCCAGGCGTGCGACGATTGCTGACACCGTCCGCTCACCATCGATTTCGGACAGGATCGCGGCCGCACTGTCATTGAGCTTCACCATGCCCTCCGGGTAAAGCAGCACGTGGGCCTTCTGGACCGGCTCCCACTGGAAGCGGAAGCCCGGGCGCAGGCGGGGCACCTGGTCCATCACAGCTCCAGCCCCCGGTGATACACCTGTTGATCGGTGACGGTGTGGTACGGCGGCGTCTGGTGCACATACGCCATAGTCAGGGCATCCAACATAGACCATAGAATATCCAGTTTGAACTGCAGGATCTCAAGGGCACGGGTCTGCTCGGGGACTGTCTGAAACTCGGCCAGGGTAATGCTGAGGCCATGTTCCACGTCCCGCCGGGCCTCGGAAAGCCGCTTGCGGAAATAGGTATAACCGTGGCTGTCGATCCACGGGTAGTGCTGGGGCCAGCTGTCCAGCCGTGACTGGTGTATCTCGGGCGCAAACAGTTCAGTCAGGGAAGAGCAGGCCGCTTCCTGCCAGCTGGCACGGCGGGCAAAGTTGACGTAGGCATCAACGGCAAACCGGACCCCCGGCAACACATGACGCTGGTCGATGACCTCTTCCCGACTCAGCCCCACCGCTTCGGCAAGGGCGAGCCAGGCCTCGATGCCGCCCTCATCGTCATTGTCGCCGTCGTGGTCCAGCACCCGCTGAAGCCAGAGCCTGCGGACAGACGCATCCGGACAGTTGGCCATGATGGCGGCATCCTTGCGCGGAATGCTGATCTGGTAGTAATAACGGTTGGCAACCCAGCCCTGTATCTGCTGCCGGGTGCATTGGCCGCCATACATCGCCTTATGGTAGGGGTGGTGGATGTGGTAGAACTCGCCCTTGGCCCTGAGAGCCTGCTCGAACTCCACCTGATTCATTGGCGCTGCGGGCGTCATCGGGCCTCCGACAGGTCGAAATGCATACCGTCCCAGGCGACGTCGATGCCATGCTCAGCCAGGATCGCGCGCTCCTCAGAATCCTCATCCAGAATCGGGTTGGTATTGTTGATGTGAATCAGAACCTTGTGTCGGGCGGGCAGACTGTCCAGCAGCTCGATCATGCCACCGGGACCGTTCTGGGCCAGGTGCCCCATCTGCTGGCCGGTCTTGGTGCCAACACCCCGGCGCATCATCTCGTCGTCGTCCCAGACGGTGCCGTCTACAAGCAGTACATCTGCCCGGCCCAGCCAGCTGCGGATATTCTCGTCCGGCTGGCCCAGACCCGGGGCATACAGAACCCGGTTACCCGTGCGTGTGTCTTCAATAAAAAGACCGACATTATCGCCTGGGTGGGTCCTGTCTCTTCTTGGGGAGTATGGCGGCGCATTACTCAGAAGGGGTATCGCCGTCAGCTTCAGGGAGGGTGCGCAGGCAATGGTGAAACTCTGCTCATCGGAACAGGGCAGCTCCCGCCACCTAAGGCCTCCGTTCCAGTGTTCAAGCATGGGGAAAAGCGGAAACCCGGTGCTGAGGTCCTCGTGGACCTGGGCCGTGCACCAGACGTCAAGGGGACAGCCTTCGCGCAGAGACAGTAAACCGGTGGTGTGATCCACCTGGCTATCCATCAGGATAATGTCACTGATACCGGTATCACGGATCTGCCTGCCCGGCTGCATGGGGTCGAACGAGGCCAGCTGGGCACGTATGTCAGGGGACGCATTGCACAGGATCCAGTTTTCACCATCTTCACTGATGGCAATGGAGGACTGAGTGCGCGGACGAGCATTGATCGCCCCCCGGCGCATGGCGTCACAGTTGGCGCAATTGCAATTCCATTGGGGAAAACCTCCGCCAGCGGCAGAGCCCAGTACGTGAATTTGCATGGAGTGTCTCCGGAACGAAAACGGCCAGCAGTCCCTTGAGGCGCTGGCCGTCGGTTTCAGCGGTTGGCGAAGTACATGGTGACTTCGAAACCGATCCGCAGATCTTCATACGCTGGTTTGGTCCACATAATGCTCTCCTCTCTGGTGTAAGACTCTTCTGGTGCAAAGACTCTGTCGTTACCAACGAACTGGTAACGTACAACCCATACTAGAGGCAGTTCTACTGCGGCTACATGGTACTTTGGAACAAATTTTGGAGGCCTTCCGGACTCCATCAGAGCTTCAGGTGCCCGTCACCGGGCCCGGCATTTTGTTCCGACCATTCCTCCCTGCCTATATCGAGAGTACCCAGTTACGGCACTGCTTCCAAGGCCTTGGACCGGTTCAGGCCAAAATCGTTCGTGCGAACCAAAAAAAACGGCCCTCGAAGAGGGCCGAAAATGGCAGGAAGACCCAACCCTTCAGGCAGGATGCATGACACCCCCTGCTGAAGCCCCGCCGAAGCGGGTCATCAAGCGCACCTGGCGCCTCTTTCAGCTTACCTACCAGCCGGCCCGAGGGCCGGAACCACCTATAACAATAGCTGTAACACACAAGGACCTTAACAACAGGACCGACGAACCTGCGGACCTAGAAGAAGCCCAGCGGGTTGATGTCGTAGCTCACCAGCATGTTCTTGGTCTGCTGGTAATGGTCAAGAGCCATCTTGTGATTCTCACGACCGACACCGGACTTCTTGTAGCCACCAAACGCGGCATGGGCCGGGTAATGGTGATAGCAGTTGGTCCAGACCCGTCCGGCCTGGATAGCGCGGCCCATGCGGTAGGCCCTGTTGATATCGCGTGTCCAGAGCCCGGCGCCCAGGCCAAATTCGGTATCGTTGGCGATCGCCAGTGCCTCGGCTTCGTCCTTGAAGGTTGTCACACCCACGACCGGACCGAAGATTTCCTCCTGGAAGGTGCGCATGTCGTTCTTGCCCTTGAGCAGGGTCGGCTGGATGTAGAAGCCGTTGGCATACTCGCCGCTCATCTCCTCACGACCGCCACCGGTCAGCACTTCGGCGCCTTCCTGCCGGCCTATTTCCAGGTAGGACATGATCTTGTCGAACTGCTCCTTGCTGGCCTGAGCCCCCACCTGAACGTCGGTGTCGAGGGGGTTACCCCGGGTAATCGACTTGGTGCGCTCGATAACCATGGCCATGAACTCGTCATACATGTCTTCCTGCACCAGGGCCCGGGACGGACAGGTACAGACTTCACCCTGGTTGAAGAACGCCAGCACCAGCCCTTCCACACACTTGCTGATGAATTCCGGCTCGGCCTTCATGACATCCGAAAAGTAGATGTTCGGCGACTTGCCACCCAGCTCCACCGTCGACGGAATGATGTTCTCGGCGGCACACTTGAGAATGTACGAGCCCACCGGAGTCGAGCCGGTGAAGGCAATCTTGGCGATGCGCTTGCTGGTAGCCAGCGCCTGGCCGGCTTCGACGCCGTAGCCATTAACAATATTGACCACGCCCGGGGGCAACAGGTCACCGATCAGCTCCATCAGCACCAGAATACTTGCGGGCGTCTGCTCCGCCGGCTTCATCACGGTGCAGTTACCAGCGGCCAGGCAGGGGGCCAGTTTCCATACTGCCATCAGGACGGGGAAGTTCCAGGGGATGATCTGGCCGACAACACCCAGGGGCTCGTGGTAATGATAGGCAACGGTGTTGTTGTCGATGGCACTGGAGGTGTCTTCCTGGGCACGGATACAGCCTGCGAAGTAACGGAAGTGGTCCACCGCCAGAGGAATATCGGCGTTGATGGTTTCACGGACCGCCTTGCCGTTATCCCAGGTTTCCGCAACCGCCAGCATCTCGATATTCTGCTCGATCCGATCGGCAATCCTGAGCAGGATGTTTGAGCGCTCCGTGGTTGATGTCTTGCCCCAGGCGGGTGCTGCCTTATGTGCGGCATCAAGGGCCAGATCCACGTCTTCCGCGCTGGAGCGCGGAATTTCACAGATGACATTGCCGGTCACCGGAGTGATGTTGTCGAAATACTGACCTTTGACGGGGGCAACCCACTCACCGCCGATGTAGTTCTCATAACGGGTCTTGAAGGAAACGACTGAGCCTTCCTTGCCGGGATTTGCGTAGATCATGTTATTGGCCTCTTGTTCTGTTTGACGCAGTACACGCCGTTTTCTTGCTCACCGGTTAACTGTAGACCCCGAAAGCCATCTTCGAAATGATCCCTTCGGTGAGTAAAACTCATTATTTGGTATTAGATGGATCGCCAGGTTGTGAAAAGGCAATTCCAGGACGGGACATCATCATAAAAAAGGCCGCCCTTGGGCGGCCTTCGTCAGGCTCATTCAGGTACTAACGGGCCGCTACCCGGTCTTTCGGCAATTTGAAGGTCCAGACGGTACCACCCTGGTTGAAGTCCTTGACCACCTTGGCCACTTCACCCCCCCAGAGAGGTACCGCACCGCCCCAGCCAGTGGAAATGGACACGTACTGCTCACCGTCCATTTCCCAGGTCACGGGCGTACCCACAACACCGGTACCGGTATTGAACTTGTAGAGCTCCTCGCCGGTCTTGGCGTCAAATGCTTTCAGGTAGCCTTCCGGCGTACCCGTAAAGACCAGGTTGCCTGCGGTGGCAAGGACGCCGCCCCAGAGCGGAGCCGGATTGTTGTAACGCCAGACCTCCTCTCCGGTTTTCGGATCCATGGCGCGCAGCACGCCGATGAAGTCGTCATTAGCCGGTTTGATGGTAAAGCCAGCCCCCAGATAAGCCGCCCCTTTTTTGTAGGATACCGGCTCGTTCCAGATGTCCATCGACCACTCATTGGAAGGCACGTAGAACAGGCCGGTGTCCTGGCTGTAGGCCATGGGCATCCAGTTCTTGCCGCCGAGGAATGCCGGGAAAGCCACCACCGTTTCACCTTTTCCTTCGGCTCCATCTGCCGGGTTACCCGGACGGCCATTCTCCGTGTTGTAAATGGGGCTGCCGTCCTCATTCAGGCCTTTGGCCCAGGTGATCTTGTCCACGAACGGGAAGCCACGAATGAACTTGCCATCCTCGCGGTTCAGAACGTAAAAGAACCCGTTACGATCCGCCGTTGCAGCCGCCTTGACGGTTTTACCGTTTTCTTCGTAATCAAAGGAAATGAGCTCATTGACGCCGTCATAGTCCCAGCCGTCATTGGGCGTGGTCTGGAAGTGCCACTTGATGCTGCCGTCTTTCGGGTCGATCGCCAGGCGTGAAGCCGAAAACAGATTGTCACCCGGGCGCAGGTGGGAGTTCCAGGGTGCCGGGTTACCGGTTCCGAAGAATATCGAGTCGGTGTCCGGGTCGTAGGTGCCGCCCAGCCAGGTCGCAGCGCCACCCGTCTTCCACATATCACCAGGCCAGGTCTTGCCGGCCTCGCCGCCGGAGATACCATTCTCTATCTTCTCACCGCCCCGGTAGACGTACCCCATGTGCCCTTCCACGGTCGGACGGGTCCACAGCAGATCACCGGTGTGCGGATCCCGGGCTTCCACGGTACCTACGATGCCAAACTCACCGCCGGATACGCCGGTGATCAGCCTGCCGTTGACAATAAGGGGCGCTGCCGTCATGGAATAGCCGGCCTGATAATCAGCTACTGTCTTGATCCAGACGGGTTTGCCAGTATCTTTGTTCAGGGCTACCAGCTTGGCGTCCAGGGTCCCGAAAATAACCTTGTCTCCGTACAGGGCCGCGCCGCGATTTACCACATCACAGCAGGGCATGATGCCGTCTGGCAGGCGGGCATCGTACTGCCAAATCTCCTCGCCGGTACGTGCATCAACAGCATAAATACGAGAGTAGGAGGCCGTTACGTACATAACGCCATCCTTGATCATGGGTTGGGATTCCTGGCCCCGCTGCTTTTCGCCACCAAAAGAGAACGCCCATGCCGGCTGCAGATACCGGATATTATCCGGGTTCAGGTCTGTCATCGGACTGAACCGCTGGCCCTGAACACCCATACCGTAGCTGACAATATCCTCAACGGTATTATGGTCGTTCATGATGTCTTCGTCGGTGACCGCGTGGGCCCCCAGGGATACAGCCAGCGCCAGTGCACTGGCGGCAAACTGTTTACCGAACGGATTCGTTCTCATGGTTGCGCTCTCCAGAATCTCTCGTTGTCAGTGTGTGCAGTGAACCGGGAACTCTTCCCGCTCCTGCCACACATTCTTGGCTTCGGGCGCCAACGCAACAATTAATCGCCCGAACAGGTTTTCTCATCACTTGGTAGTACGACCGATACAAAGAAGCCCGCACATTGGCGGGCTTGGTCAGATGTATCAGGACAGGCTATTCCGCACTCTCTTCAGGGCCCAGGATTTCGTCATAGTATCCCGGACGGCTGTAGGATAGGCCGTGGCCGGCGTACAGCTCGGCCATTTCTCCGGACCGGACCATGCCGTCGACAATCGCCTCAACCGCATAACTCAGGGCTCGGTGGGTATGACGAACGGCAACGCCGACGTCCCACACCTGCTTGGTCATGCCGGGGAAACCATTTCCGGCCTTGGAAAATCCGCTACCGGCGTGGGTCTCCAACTGGTGCTCAATTTCCGCTCGCATACCCATAACGCCCGCAACCTCACCCTGGCCCATAGCCTGGAATGCTTGAACGATGTTGGGGTAATGATGAACCTGGTTCCGCAGCCGCCCCCCGAAAGCAGACGTGAGATAAGTGGCAGGAAGCGTATCGACCTCCACGCCAATGGGGTGGTACTGGAACACGGCAACGGTTTCCACCCCATCCAGCCGGTTCGTGTCGAAGGCGATCTGCCACCGCTCCTGCTGGTAGGGACCGACGAACACCACCTGTTCGTTGATCATCTCGCCGGTGGAATCCCGCATGTATTTGAACGTGCTGTCGTAGGGTACCCGCGTCATGATGTCCGCTATGCGGGTTTTCGCCAGGTAATGCCCCTTCCAGATGTGGTTGCGCAGGTCATCGCCCAGGTTTTCATCGGGGATAATCCAGTAGGGGCGAAACTCCACACCCAGCCCTTCGGCAATACGGCGGCCCAGATCGGCATCCACGCCTTTGGCCTCGCCCTCCTCCTCGTAGGAATAGGGCGGAAAATCCTTGTACATACCGACGTTCAGGTAGCCGGACTCCTGCACAATATCCAGGGTCCGGTCCGGAATCAGGGAACGGGTCTCCTGAGACTGGACCAGCCCTGCAAAACACGACAGAAGCACGAATAAAGGCCAGGCCAAGACATAGGTTAACTTCATCAAATCACCTCTCGAAAAAAGCTGCCGTCAACAGGCGAAGTGCACTTGATCATTGCGGTGGCGAAACCGATTCGATGTAGGTCTTGATGGCCCAGATGGCAGTCTGGTCCAGATTTTCCCTGAATGACGGCATACCGCGCTCGGTACCATTCATGACGCGACCTATGAAATATTCATCGTCCCATTCCGTGAGCTCTCGCAGGTCCGGCGTCAGCCCGCCAGACATGGCTTCAATGCCGTGGCAGACGGCGCAGTTACCGGCGTAGCCGCTCTTGCCAACGTTGATGGCCTCAGCGTAGTTGTCACCGTGCTCGTTGCCTTCGCGGAAGGGATTGACCATCAGCGCGTCCTTGCCAAGATCAGGCAGTTCTCCCGTGTCCACTTCCTGGGGCGTGACGTCGCCGTGTGACATGGCAAAACCCGCGATCGATAGGAGGCTGGCCGCAACCAGGGCCTTGAGTGAGAAAGAAACTGACATCTTGACGTACCTCTGTTTGAGTCCCCGTACGCTGGCCGTTTGTTGTAGGTGCTGCGCCAGCTACCTCGATCAAGTCTAGAAACTGCCCCCACCAATCAGAATGCCACTTTCGCGCCTTCGTTCTAGTTCCTTGGTAGTAGGTTCCGGGGCGCTCAGGAGGAAGGAGCGGAAGAATAGTTCTTTAGTACCGTCGGTTTCGTACTTTCTGAATATTTCGACAGTCGTATCGCTTCTCTAAGCTGCTGTGAATAACAACAACAGCGCAGCGAGGGCACGGCACTATGGATCTCAAAGGCAGGCTGCTGTTTGCTTCAACCCTCTGTGGCTGGCTGCTTACGCCGATGTCAGCTGCAGCTCTGGATGTGAAGATCGGTTACATACACTGGGTGCCCGACCAGGGCCCGGTGCTGTCCAATGTGACACCCGAACCGGAAGATGCGGGATTGCGGGGCGCTGAACTGGGCATCGCGGACAATAACGCCACCGGCCGGTTCCTGGATCAGAACTATAGCCTGGAGTCCGCCATGGCCAGTGATCAGGACGCTGCCATGGCCGCCCTTGACGACATGCTGGAAGCCGGCATTGAACTGTTCGTGACCCGCGTTCCGGCGGACACCGTCAGGGCGATGGCCAAACAGGCCGGCGACAAGGCCCTGATGTTCAATGCCGGTGCCTCTGACGACGACCTGCGGATCAGCGAATGTCAGCCCAACGTCCTGCACACCATTCCATCCTACGCCATGCTCACCGACGCCCTCGCCCAATGGCTGACCATGCGCCGCTGGAAAGAGGTCTTACTGATTACCGGCCCCACCGACCAGGACAAGGCCTGGGCCGAGGCCTTCCGCCGGGCCAGCAAGCGTTTCGGCCTGGAGATCATGGCCGACAAGGCTTGGACCTTCGATTCGGATCTTCGTCGCACGGCCTCCAAGGAGCTGCCCGCCTTCACCCAGGCCGGGGATTACGACGCCGTGGTGGTCGCCGATGTACGGGGTGATTTCGGCGAATACGTGCCCTTCAATACCTGGCTGCCACGGCCGGTGGTGGGCACCCAGGGCATGGGCCCGGAAGCCTGGCACCGGGTCATTGAGGCCTGGGGTGCCGCGCAGCTTCAGAACCGCTTCCGGGAACTGGCCGGCCGTGAAATGAACAGTGAAGATTACGCCGCCTGGGCCGCCGTTCGCAGCGTTGGCACCGCCGTCACCGCCCTCAGCAACGCCGGCCATTCGGCCGTTCGTGAGCACCTGTTTTCCGAGGATTTCCAGCTTGCGGCGTTCAAGGGTCGTAAGCTGACTTACCGTCCCTGGAACGGACAGCTGCGCCAGCCCATCCCTCTGGTTCACCCCCAGGGACTGGTGGCTACACCGCCGCTGGAGGGCTTCCTGCATCCGGAGTCCGAGCTGGACACCCTGGGCTACGACAAGCCGGAAAGTGACTGCCGGATCAATTAGCCCACCGACTGAAGAACAAAAAAGGAACCCTGCCCATGATAAACCTTTTCAAAATCGCCGCCCTGGCAGCGGCCGTTGGCCTGTCCAGCCCGGCCCTGGCAGGTCTGGCTTACGTCTCCAACGAGAAAGACAACACCCTCTCCGTTATCGACACAGACACCCTTGAGGTGGTGGATACCATTGAGGTCGGCGCCCGGCCCAGGGGTATCCTGCTGTCCAAGGACCATACCAAACTGTATATCTGCGCCAGCGACGACGACACCGTCCAGGTAATGGACCTGGCCACCCGCAAGATCATTGATACCCTGCCCTCCGGCGAAGACCCGGAGCAATTTGCCCTGCACCCCAACAACCGACACCTGTATATCGCCAATGAAGACGATGCCATCGTGACGGTGGTGGATGTACAAACCAAGGACGTGCTGGCCCAGATCGATGTCGGCGTGGAACCGGAAGGCATGGCGGTCAGCCCGGACGGCAAATGGGCGGTGAACACCAGTGAAACCTCCAGCATGCTGCACTGGATCAACACCGAAACCTTCGAGATCGAGAAGAACACCGTGGTCGGCCAGCGCCCCCGTCACGTGGAGTTCACCAAAGACAGCAAGATTGCCTGGGCCTCGGCCGAGATCGGCGGCACCGTGCACATCTTCGATGTGGATACCATTGAGGAGATCAAGCAGATCGACTTCCAGATCAAGGGTGTACCCCAGGACCGGGTACAGCCGGTCGGCATCCAGCTCACGTCTGATGGCAAGCATGCCTTCGTGGCCCTCGGCCCCTCCAACCACGTGGCGGTGGTGGATACGCAAACCTATGAAGTGCTGGAGTACCTGTTGGTAGGGGCCAGGGTCTGGCAGCTGGCTCTGGACAAGGACGAGAAGTTTCTCTATACCACTAATGGCGTTTCCGGTGATGTCTCAGTCATTGATGTGGAGGAACTGAAGGTGATCAAGTCCATAAAAGTGGGCCGCTACCCCTGGGGTGTGGTTATTGACCCCACTTCATGACCATTGAAGCCCGCCAGATCAGTTTCCAGTATGGCAGAACACCGGTCCTACGGGAGGTCAGCTTCACGCTGACCTCCGGTCGTTTCCACGCCCTGCTCGGCCCCAACGGCGCTGGCAAGTCCACCCTATTTGGCCTGATGACCCGGCTGCTGGCACTGCAGACGGGCGAGCTGTTAATGGAGGGCCGGTCCCTACGCAGGCAACCGGCCGATGCCATGCGACAGATCGGGGTGGTGTTCCAGCAGAATGCCCTGGACCTCGACCTGACCGTACGCCAGAACCTGTTCTATCATGCTGCCCTCCACGGTATGTCCCGCAAGCAGGCCCGCATGCGGAGCGACCAGGAACTGGAGCGATTTACCCTGACCGATCGCGCCAATGACCCGGTGCGGCTGCTCAACGGAGGCCACCGCCGACGGGTGGAAATTGCCCGGGCCCTGATGCACCAGCCGAAACTGCTGCTACTGGACGAACCAACCGTTGGCCTCGATGTAGCCAGCCGGGCCGGCCTCAATCGCCACGTACGAACCCTGTGCGAACAGGACAACCTGACCGTACTCTGGGCCACCCATCTGATCGAAGAGGTGCAGCCGGAGGACCGGGTCCTGATACTGCATGAAGGAAAGCTGCTGGCCGACGGCGCGGGGCACGACATCTGCGAAGCCGAGGGCCAGCCCGGACTGGCGGAAACCTTCCATGCCCTGACCGGAGCCGGACAAACATGAAGCCCGCCCATTACTGGCACTGCTTTGTTGGCATTCAGGCCCGGGAGTGGCTGCGGTTCTGGCAACAGCGCACCCGCTTCTTCAGTGCCCTGGTGCGCCCGCTGCTGTGGCTGGTGGTATTTGCCGCCGGCTTTCGGGCGGTACTGGGGGTGTCCATCATTCCCCCATACCAGACCTATATCACCTACGAGACCTACATCGCCCCGGGACTGTGCGGCATGATCGTGCTGTTCAACAGTATGCAGGGGGCGCTGTCCATGGTGTACGACCGGGAACTGGGCAGCATGCGGGTGCTGCTGATGAGTCCTTTGCCCCGGCCGTTTCTGCTGGTGACCAAACTGCTGTCCATGGGGGTGGTGTCGATCGGGCAGGTCTATGTGTTTCTGCTGGTGGCCCGGCTGATGGATGTGGAACCGCCGGCCTGGGGGTATCTTGCAGTGTTGCCGGCACTGCTACTGGCGTCCTTGATGCTCGGTGCCCTGGGGCTTCTGATTGCCACCTGGGTCAAGCAGCTGGAAAACTTCGCGGGGGTCATGAACTTCGTCATCTTCCCCATGTTCTTCCTCTCCTCGGCGCTGTACCCGCTCTGGAAAATGCAGGAGGCCAGTCCCTGGTTGTACTGGATCTGTCAGTTCAATCCCTTCACCCACGCGGTGGAGGCTATCCGCTTTTCGCTGTATCTGGAGTGGAACGGACAGGCCTTCGGCATCACCGCAGCGGTGACGCTGGTATTGGCAGCCATGGCCACAGCGGGTTTCCGGCCCCAGCGTACCCGGATCCTGTCAACGGGAGGCGCTGCCTGAGTGTGGCGGCATCACCTCGTTCGGGCCGTGCGAGGGCCAGGGCAAGGAAGCTGTCTATGGAAAGCATCCGAGGCAAAATGATGCAGTGACGCGAACCTGGAAGGGCCCAAGAATAGTACTTTAGTGCCTCTTCTTTTATGCGATCGTCGCATTCACCTGGCATGAGACTTAACGTGTAATGACACCATCATAATAATAAGCTAAGGCTCCGCGATGTTTAGCTGCTCGCCACCAAGACTGAGGCCTGATCCATGCTGATCACTCAAGCAAACCCGCCGGCTTCAAAAACCGATAGCGCAGACGCCACTCCCGCCGCCAAATCCGAAGCTGATGATCAGGTGAACAAGCCCATGGAGCCGGTGTACAAGATTCTGGTTGCTGATGACCACCCCCTGTTTCGGGAAGCCATCACCAGTGTCATTGCTTCGGGCTTTGCCGGCAGCGAGGTCATTGAAACAGCAGACCTGGACAGCGCCCTGGCCCTGACCCGCGAGCATGAGGACCTGGACCTGATCCTGCTCGACCTGAACATGCCGGGAATGCATGGCCTGAACGGACTCATTTCCCTGCGCAATGAAGCACCGACGATTCCGGTGGTCATTGTCTCTGCGGAGGAAGACAAGCAGATAGTTCTGCAGGCGATTACCTACGGCGCCATCGGTTTTATCACCAAATCTTCGCCCCGGGCACAGATGACCGAAGCCATCCAGCACATACTCAATGGCAACGTGTACCTGCCCTCTGACATTATCCGTACCGGTAGAGAACCCCAGCGTCGTCACCGCCAGGACGACAACCCGGTATCGCCCGAACTGCTGGGCTCCCTCACCCGCCGCCAGCTGCTGGTCCTGGAGCGCATGTCCAAGGGCGAGTCGAACAAGCAGATCGCCTACAACCTCAACATTGCCGAAACCACGGTCAAAGCCCACGTCTCTGCCATTCTGCGCAAGCTGAACGTGCATAACAGGGTACAGGCCATACTGTCCGCCAGCGACGTGGATTTCAGCCAGTACCTGAAACGTTGATCTGAAAATTAAGTAGTTTCGCCGATCCGAAGGCCATTATTCGCCGGGCTAACGTCCCTGCAGCAGGTGGTTCATGGCACTGCGCAGCTTTAGAGGTTTGACCGGCTTGTTCATCAGCAGATAACCCCGGTTACGGATGTGCTGCTTCAGGTCGTTGCTGTAGTTGGCGGTAATCATCAGCACAGGCACCGGCGTGGTGCGCAAGCGGTTGACCTCCGTCACCACATCGACCCCGTTTTCATCATTGTCCAGGTGATAGTCCGCCAGGATCACGTCCACGTCAGCACCGGTTAGATCCACTTTGGCACTCAGGTCCTCCAGCGATACCGCCGTAAGCACCTGACAGCCCCAACCCTCCAGAAGCGTCGCCATGCCCTGGCAAATGGCCAGGTCGTTATCCACAACCCAGACCAGTGCCCCCTCAAGATCACCGGTACTACCCTGAAGCATCCGCTCAGCCTGGGGTTTTCTGGGTTCAAGCTTGCCCAGCGGAACTTCCACACTGAACACCGAGCCCCTGCCTTCTTCTGACGACACCGTTACCCGATGCTCCAGCATCCGGGCGATCTTGTCGACGATCGCCAGACCCAGACCCAGACCTTTGTCCGGTGGTGACCCCGCCGGCCGTATGCGTTTGAATTCCTGGAATATCTCCGTCAGCTTGTCGCCAGGGATACCCGGCCCGGTGTCCCATACCTGCAACAGCAGGGCGTCGCCCCGGCGCCGACACCCCAGCAGAATCCGGCCACTGCCGGTGTAACGGATGGCGTTGGTCAGAAAGTTACGGAGAATACGCGCCAGCAGTTGCGAGTCCGACCGGACCACCGCCGACGACGGCACGAAAGCCAGCTCCAGCCCTTCGGCCGTGGCCATCTGGCGGAATTCACGGGCAATGTTGTTGAGCAGGTCGCGCAGGTCAAACGCGGTGACATCCGGCTTGATCACACCGGCGTCCAGCTTGGAAATATCCACCAGGGTGCCCAGCAGGTTCTCAACATCGTCAAGGGAGGTGCTCACCGACCTTACAAGCCCCTCCGCCCGCGGGCCGAAGGAATGTTCCAGCAGGGCACTGGTGAACAGCCGGGCCGCATTCAGAGGCTGTAGCAGGTCGTGGCTGACCGCCGCCAGGAATTTTGTCTTCGACAGATTCGCCCGCTCTGCCTCCAGCTTGGCGTCCCGCAGTCGCGACTCGACCGCGGCCCGCTCGTTGATTTCCTGGCGGAGCTGGTTGTTGAGCCCGGTCAGCGCGGACGTGCGCTCCTTGACCCGGCGCTCAAGGTTGTCGTACGCCTGCTGCAGGGCCAACGCGGTACGCCGGCGGTCGGTGATGTCGCGAATCATCACAAAGAAGCCGACGACGACGCCGTAGCTATCGAGGTTGGGTACATAGGAACGCAGCATGTAGCGCTGCTCGCCACGGCTGTTGGATTCCTCAAACTCAAAGGTGACGCTCTGGCCAGACAGGGCTTCCCGCACATGGGGTAGCAGGCGCTGATAGAGCTCCTCCGAGTGAATCTGCGCCAGGGTCCGGCCCAGCAGGGGCGCCCGGTCCGTGCTGTACCAGGCTTCATAGACTTTGTTGCAGAACTGGACGCTGAGGTCCGCGCCCACGTAGGCAATCAGGGCGGGCACGTGGTCGGTGACCACCCGGATCCAGCGCTCGCTTTCTTTAAGCGTTTCGGCGTAACGGTAGCGCTCGGTGATATCCGTGTAGGTATTGACAAAACCACCGTCAGGCATCAGATGGGTCTTGATCTCAATAACCGTGCCATCCACCCGCCGGTGTACTTCATCCAGGGCGCGATCGCCACCCTGCACCCTTGTTGCCGGCGTGAGCAATGGCACCTCGGAGGACGCCATCAGGTCGTCAAAGGGAATCAGTCCTGAAACCTGATGGGCAGCCAGGCCGATCAGGCTTAGGAACCGGTGATTCCAGACCTCCGGGTAGCCCGCCCGGTTAACCAGCACCACCCCCTGGGACAGGTTGTCCACGGTGGCCTGGAGGAGGCGGCTTTTTTCCGCCAGGGCCTCCTCACGGCGTGCCATCTCGCTGTTCTTGACGTCAGTAATGTCCGAATAGAGCACCACCAGTCCGCCTTCGCGGGTGGACCTTTCGGTCATCTGAACCCAGCGCTGGTTCGAAAGCAGATAGACCGTCCCCTCTGAATCCGGATCAGTATGTTCCTCGACGATCAGTCCCGAGGTCATTGCCAGCGTTTTTACCTCTGCCACTGAAGTGCCGGGCAGAATGTCGACGCCCGCGCCCCGCCAGTAACTGCGAAAACGGCTGTTGGCCTGGATAAGGCGGTGCTGATGGTCAAACAGTACAAAGCCATCAGCAATGCTCTCGATGGCATCACTCAGGCGCTGGCGAGTGGTTTCGGCCTCAACCCGGGCTCGGCTCAGGGCCTTGTTGCTGGCTTTGAGATCATCCATGGCCACGTTCAGGGCTTCGGTGCGCTCACGGACCTGCTCCGCCAGAATGACCGAATGCTCGAAAGCGGAATAGGGTTCAGGCTTGTGGGATGTGCTGGATTCTACCCGGGTAATGAGGGCATCGCGTATCCGGCGCAGGCGACTGTTCTCGCCCTCAAGCTCTGCAATCCTCTGATCTCTGGGGTCGCTCGGCTCACCAGCCTCACTCGGAACCGGCATCAGGCTGACCAATGACCACCCCCGTGAACGTTTGGTTGATGTGCATGCCCTCGAACTGCTCGCCGTAGGTATTGAAGCCGATGACCTTGTGAGCCTTCAGGAAGTCCGAGGTTTCTTCGGCTATACCCGTCAGTTCGGCCTCCCGCCGGCGCAGAAAACAGTCACAGCCAATCGTGACCAGCGGTGGCCCTACCGCAGCTTCGGCCTCTTCCAGCTGTCGCCGCAGGTTTTCCAGAAGCGGTCCCGGCCGCATGGCGGTCATTACGATGCCGGTCTCGACCGCACAGTAAAATGTGAGGCTCTTGTCGGCATTCACTCTCTGAACCGAGCGAAGGAAATAGTGATGACCTATGCGTACCGCCATAGGGCGAAGCGCAAAGATGGTACGGTCAAGCTCATCGACACCCACGCCCGCGACCCGAGCATAGGCATCAGCAGCGGGCTCGGCGTTAAGTTCGTAGACCGTGCGGCTGTCGCTGTCGGCGGCGGTGACGACAAGTTTGTCGCTCAGCTCGACCATGTGGTGTGTGGAGAAAACGCGGAAATCCAGCGAGGTATTAACCAGCAGCACCGTTGCCGCCCGGTCGTGAAAGCGCCCCTTGTGAAACACATGGGTATTGGCCAGGCGTTCGTCGTCCCCCGCTGATCCCCCGAAATGGGGGATGGTGCCTAGGGCGGAGTTCAGAGTTGCCAATACCAGCTCTTCGCGGCTGGACAGCCCGTCAAGCAGGGTAATGGCGAAGGTGTTGCCCTTGACCGGGGCAAGGCGCGAGTTCCGGCAGGTGACCAGCAGTTCCTCGATCAGATCCTGGGCATCCTGCAGACTGAAACTTTCCAGTTCGCTGATCAGCCCACAGCCGACCGAGAAATAGCGTCGGTCAAAGCCTATGGCGGTGATACAGCCACGACCATAGCCGTTGGGGGTGATTTCACCGGCCGATGTGCAGCCGCTGACATCAACGCCGGAAAACACGTGGTCGAGAGCAATGGCAAGACGCCCGAGATCGTATTCTGCCGAGCAGAAAAACAGCACGGAGCCGAGATGTTCGTGGTTCAGTTGGCTGGCGAGATTGGTGGCTGCCAGCGTGGGGTCACGGACATCCGAGCTCGCTACACGTACAGCAGGGAAAAGGGTCGCAGGCTTTTTCAACTCCGGCTCCGGAAAGGAAGGGTGTCGATTAGATTCTACGACTTCTGGGCGCTGGGCCAATGCGACTTCAGTGCTTTTGATCGGGGCGCCGAAACGGACATAAGCCATTGATAGCCAAGCCTCCCTTATCGAAACCTGTTCGGAACCACATCAGGCACAGGCATGAAACAGCACTTTAGTGCTAAGGCCGGCCCGTGGATGGACCGGCCCTGGCGCCTATGCTGATGGATCTGACGGTTCTGATGACCTCTGCAGTACCCTCAGAAAGTCACCACCGCGCCCAGCGCAATGGTATCTGCATCGACGGTTTTGGCATCGGCGCTGTTGGTTTCCTCGTACATGTTGTACTCAGCGACCAGCTTGAAGTTGCTATTGACGTCATGAAAAACCGCAACCGATGTGCTCTCGGACTCAAAGTCGCCGGTATCAAGGGCGTCGGTCTCGCCGTAGGACAGGACCAGCCGGTTGGCGCCCAGGGTGTAGGAGCCCTGCACCAGGTAACCATCAGACTCTTCCTCCACGGCCGGCGCATTGACGATCAACACCGGGTTGTTGCCATCGGAGGTGTAACCTGAAGCCGACAGGCTCAATCCGGCCACAGCCGCTTTCAGGCCATACCCGATGGCGGTGGAGTCGACACTTTCGGTGGCACTTTCGGATTCCTGGGAACGGCCGTTCACCCAACCGGTGAGGGTTACGCCCCCCAGGTCAGCGCTATACAGAGCCTCGGCCTCGAAGCGCGGCGACGATTGCTCGGAACCCGGGCCGGTGGTGTTGGCCGGCTCGAAGATGCCCACAGCCAGCTTGAATCCGCCCATATCGGGCGTGCGGTAGGTGATCTGGGCGGACGGTGTGGGATATTCGTAGCCGGCCCTGATGTTGCCGAATGATACACCACCGGCCAGCCCGGGCGAGCCAAAGCCCATCAGGATCTCGTCCAGGAAGATGTTGGAGCGGGAGTAAAGACCGAAATCCTTGCCAATGAGGACCTGGCCGAAGTCGCCGTCGACTGTAGCGTAGAACTGACGCACATCGATCTGGGTGTCAGTGGCCGAGCCCTGGCCTTCGCCGAGGGAATCGTTGATGGTTGCCCAGAAGGAGGAACGGCCACCGATGGTCAGCTCACCCATTTCCTTGCTGAAATTGAACCCGATGTAGTTGGGCAGAAACCCCATCTTGACGTCTGAGCTGGTGAGGTCGCTCACCTTGTCGTCGCGGTTGATATAGAAGGCGTTGAAATAGCCGTCCACCGTAAACGACGTACCTTCGCTGTTGTACACCTCCACCGCTGCATGGGCCTGGGATCCGACCACCGACAGGGCAGAAAGCGCAAGGGCAAGTCCCGGCAACCTGAATTTATTGTTATTCATAATTCCCCCGAATGTTTAAAAGCGTTAGTGGGGAAGGTCTGGTTCACGTGCCCTCCCACGGGACCGCTGCATCTGGTCCAGCCTTTATGATCCGGCAAGCAGGGAACGGGGGGAATGCGCCTAGGGAGCAGGTTCACTGCGTATTTAGGAGGCCATGGAAACGACACTTTGGGATTAAGACCAGGACGGCAAAAAGGGCTTGTAGGCTCTGATTGATACTGAAAGCTTAGGAGGAGAACTGTGTCAGGGCCTCGACACAGTGACAAAGGAAGGGGTCCGGGTCCGGCATGACGGCTTCATCTGCCACGACTCCGAACTGGACCTGTCCGGCATAGCTTACGATACTGATGCCCAGCCCGATATCACCGGCCTGGGGCACCCAGAACATCTGCTCGGTGATGCGGCAGCCAGCGAGATAGCGGGGCTCGGCGGTTCCTGGCACATTGGATACCACAGCGCTGGCCTTTCTGCAGAAAAGATCCGTCAGTGGTTCACACCAGGCGGCAGGCAAAAAGCCGGCCGCTCCGGTCAGCCCCCAGGCAATGGCTGGCTGCCAGCTCTTCTTGAGGCGCCGGGTTTCATGCTTGACCCGGTAAAGCCGTTCCAGAGGGCTGGCGCCATCCACCGGCAAAGGCACGAACACGGTGCCAAAATAATTGCCCAGCATGCCCGGCGTCGGTTGTATGCCCTCCGGCAACTGCCTGCGAATATCCACCGGTACGGCAGCGTGCAGGACAAGCTCATCCAGTTCAGTGTCCTGATCTTCGAGGCATCGCCTCAGAGCACCAGTAACACAGGCCAGAAGCACATCGTTGATGGTACATCCCGTGCGATGGGCAACCTCGCGAAAGTCTGACAGCGGCACAACAGCAGACCAGCGGCAAACCCGACGCCCCAGCAGGCCGGCTTTTAGGTGGGTCCTGTTATCTTCAGGCTCAACCAGAAACTGGCTTGTTTCATTGGCCGCCTTGAGGCCCGTGTGGGCCAGCCTCTGTACCCGATCCTTTACTGATCCGTTGCCCAGACGGGCAGGGTCATCAGTATCTTCGAGATTGCCAACGTCACCGCTGACCTTGACATCCTCGTGCAGAGCGGCAAGCCAAGACTCGGCAGCTTCGCGCCAACGGGCCGGGTCTGTACGTTCCCGTGCGCCATAGAGCACTGGGGGCTGTTGCGGCGAGCGGGTGCAGATGCGGTCAAAGACTCCCATCAGGGAGAGACCGTCGGCATAACAGTGATGAAGTCGCAAAACCAGTGCCGGTCCGCCGACCGCGTTCGGCAGAAACCAGAACTTCCAGCGTGGCCGGTAGTCTGGCAGTGGCTGGTTCAGGCGGGCAGAGACCCAGTCTTTGAACTGGGCCTCATTCAGGGCCGCGGGCTCGACCTGGATGTGATGATAAAGTTCGAAGGTGGGATCCGGCTCCCACCACCAGCCTGAGGTATTCCTGACCGGCATGCATGTGAATCGCTCCCAGGCCAGCCAGTAGGTCTCAAGGAACTGCCACAGGCGCTCGGTAGTCAGCTCCTCCACCCGCATCAATACAGTCATGGTCATGGGGTTGTTGGCGCGCTCGAGCGCAAGCCAGGCTGCATCCGCTGGCAATAAAAAACGCGATTCCTGTTGACTCAAGCCCTGGCTACCCCGGATGGCTGGCGAATGTTACAAAAAATACTGACCGTGCATTGTGCCAGACAAGGGGATACCCCTCCACAACGGGCGCGTTACAAAAATCTACAACGGATAACACCTTCATCTCTATACTGATTTATAGACAACATACAAGATCAGTCGCAAAACCGGCGAGTCAGAACTGGCCGTAGCGAGGCCAGAAAGGCGTATCTGGCGCCAATACATCTTAGGCACATCGACGCTAACTTGATCCAGTCTCTTACGAAGGATTTTCGGGGTCCCGCGAGAACCCGGTCATAAAGTTGAACTTACTACCTTTGCAAGAGCTTCAGTAATCCCCAGAGTATTAATAAGAAGACCGTCGCCGTATTGGCAGGAGAATGGTTATGAAAGCAAGCCATGTTCGCAAGCTGATCAAGCCCATAGACAGTGCTTACTCGGAAATGTTTTCTGGCCGTGTCTACCGTATTGGCCGCGGTGCCGTTTCTGTGCGCAACCACAGTGGCAATGCAGAGCAGACTGTTATCGGTGTGCACGGGTTTCTTGAGAATCACTGCTATTTTACCCAGGCCTATGATTCACCCAGCACTGAACTTATCCTGCTGACCTGCAGCAACTACCACATTCCGGTCAATGGCGTGTCCCTCGAGTCTGCCCCCTGGGAGAGAGCGATAAAGCCCCTGCCCGCTACCATTGAGTACGACGCCTGCATACTTAACCAGGCTCTGGAAAACCTGCCAAGTACCGACAACATCCGGATCCACGGGCATTCACGGGGTGGCGCGGTGATACTTCAGGCAGTGTCCGCACGACCGGAGCTCTACACCAACGTCGAGATCGTGCTTGAGGCGCCGGTTCTGCCCCAGGGCAAGCTGCACGCTCTTGTGACCACCATGCTGGAGCCCGTCAGCCACGGCATGTGGCCGTGGATCATCCGATTGATCAACAGCGCACCCTCGTCCGCTTACGGGCAGACATTCTTCGGAAAGATGAATCCACGCAAGAAGCAGCTTCTGGGCAAGCTGTTCTCGGCCACACAGGATCACCTCACCATCGTCCGCAATCTGGAAAACCTGATGGAATGGATGGAGCGCACCGACGCCAGCATCTATGAGCAGGTTCGCCACGGCACCTTCCTGATTCCCAGGGTCGACCGGATCCTGGATCGTACGTGCATGCTGGCCAGTGCCCGCCAGAGCCCGACCACCATGCGTATTGTAGAAACAGAAGCCCCCAGCCACTTCATCACCCTGGACAGCAATGAATGGATCCCGGGCTTTGATTCTCTGGGCATCGCTGAGCAGGGCTGACCGGCCCGTACTGCCAAAACCCGTCAGCCTCCGTTAAACTGGGACGCCTTGAAAGGACCGCCAGCAGGAGGCAAGCCCCACCATGTATCGCGAGCGATTGGTCGCCACCCCTGTCACATCCGACAATGCCCGCCAACTCCAGCATCAGTTGCTTGCCTACCACGACTTCCGCCAGTATAGGGCCGACCATTCCCTGGCGCCCGCGCTGGCAGCCCTGGGCGAATGGCAGGCCGAGCGACTCAAGGCGACCCACGAAGATCTCTACGAACACCCGGCTTATCGTCCGGGCCTGGTCTTTCTTCTGACAGACCTCTACGCCCCGGCGGGAATGACCCGTCGGGATGACAATGTTGATCGTGTCTTTCCTAAAATCGTCAAATGGTTACCTGACCATCTCCTGGACACTCTGGCCGGGCTGGTGGAGCTGAATCACGTCACCCAGCGGCTGGATCTTGATCTGATCGAACAGCTCGACCTGATGGGGCTGGAACCGGATCGGATGGACAAGGACGCCTATTGCGAAGCGTTTCGAGCGGGCGACAGCGGTCAGCGCCGTCGCCAGATAGCATTGGTTGAGCAGGTGGGCGGTCAACTGGACCGGTATGTACGTAACCGGTCCCTGGGCTGGTTACTGTCCATGAGCCGGGGCCCGGCAGAAATGGCCGAGCTGGAGGATCTGCATTCCTTCATCCACAGGGGCTACCGCGCCTTCCGGGCCATGGACAGGGTGGACGCACTGATTGATGAGGTTGTGGCCAGGGAAACCCAGGTACTTGAACAGATACTCGCAGCACACCCGGACCCTTTCAAGCTGACGGCCAGTCCTCCCAGAACCAGCTGATCCTTCTGATTAGCCGGACCCTGATCATGCCGGACCGGTAAGCTGATCCAGCTGGCTGTGGATTTCTTTCTCGATACGGGATTTGAACGGGCGCAGCATCAAACCCAGCTCAAGGCGAACGTGCAGAGAGTCGGGCAGGACATCCAGGTGACCCTTGACCCCGCTGCGCTTGAAGCGCATAACGTCGCCCTCCCACTCATAATCCACATCAAACTGACGGGAGAGGTCCCTGGCCAGGGTTTCAGCTGCCTCCCTGGCATGATCATGATCAAGGCTATGGGAACGGTGAACATCAATTGTGGACATGGTGAGCCTCTGCCGGAAGTGTTTAACTCCCAGTTTATGGAAACCGCAGCCGGACGCAAGGCCTGCCAGTTGGGCCTAAAACACCCTGAAATCCGGGCGATTGCGAACAAGTGGCTTGTAGCTAGCCCGCGGACCATTAGAATACAGGGTTCAGACTCGTACAGGATCCAGCAATGACTCAAGAGCGCGCGCCGTCCGACCAACCCCAGCCAGCCACGGAAGACACCACCCACTTCGGCTTCCGTAACGTCGCCCGCAGCCAGAAAGCCGGGCAGGTAGCCGAGGTATTCCACTCGGTGGCCGGCAAGTACGACATGATGAACGACCTCATGTCCATGGGCGTGCACCGTCTCTGGAAGCGCTTCACTATTGAGGTGAGCGGCGTCCGTCCGGGCCAACGGGTACTCGACATTGCCGGCGGCACCGGCGATCTCACCATGAAGTTCTCCGACCTCGTGGGCCCTGGTGGTCAGGTGGTACTGGCAGACATCAACGCTTCCATGCTGCAGGTGGGCCGCAGCCGCCTGATGGACCGGGGTTACGCAGGTAATATCGAATACGTGCAGGCGGATGCCGAGCACCTGCCCTTTCCGGACAACAGTTTCAATGCCGTCAGCATCGCCTTCGGCCTGCGCAACGTAACCGACAAGGACCAGGCTCTGCGGGATATGACCCGTGTCCTGAAGCCCGGCGGCAAACTGCTGGTACTGGAGTTCTCGAAACCCGCCAACCCGTTGCTGAGCAAGGCCTACGACTTCTACTCCTTTAATGCCCTGCCATTGATGGGACAACTGGTGGCCGGAGACTCCGGCAGCTACCAGTACCTTGCGGAGTCCATTCGCATGCACCCGGATCAGGACACCCTCAAGGGCATGATGGAAGCCGCCGGGCTGGTGCATTGCAAATACCACAACATGACCGGGGGCGTGGTGGCCCTGCACACCGGAATCAAGCCCTGATGTTCCCAGGGCCTACCCTGCGGGCTGCGGTGACGGGCGCCATTGAGAGCGCCATCAACCGCGCCCTGGAGCTGGACCCTGCCGGCCGTGAGGCTCTCCTGGAGGCACTGGCAGGGAGCGTCCAGTTTCGTATCAGCGGGCCCGGCACGCATCACCTGACCCTGCAGCGTCAGGGGGAGCAGGTTCGTGTTGGCAGTGAGCCTTTAGTGGACGCAGCCCTTGAAATCTCCGGCCCACCCCTGGCGTTTGCGGCTCTGGCGGCTGGCGATGAGAGCGTCTTCAGCCAGGGCCGGGTGGCCGTATCCGGTGATATGGCGATGGCACACCAGTTCCAGCGCGCTCTCGCCAGACTCCGGCCGGACTGGGAAGCCGCCCTCGCCCGACGCATAGGTGACGTACCTGCCCACTTTATCGGTCAACGTTTGAGAGAGGCCGTGAACTGGACCCGCAGGGCATCGGCGACGCTCAATGCCAACCTTGAGGAATACATCCACGAGGAGAGTGCCCATTTGCCCGGGCGCCGGGAGCTGGAAGCCACTTTCAGCGATATTGATCAGCTCTCCCTGAGGACAGAACGCCTGGAAGCCCGGGTGAAGCGCCTGCAGGAACGGGCGAACCCAGCGGATAAACAACCCCCTGACCCGGAGCCATCGTGACTCGCCTGTACCGTCTGTTTCGTATCATGTGGGTCTTTTGCCGCTACCGGCTCGACAGCCTGATCCCCCGGGACGAGCTACCCGCAGCTCTGAAATTTCTGTTGCTGTTCGCGCCCTGGCATTTTTTCACCCAGCCCAAGCTGGACCGGGGCGATCGCCTGCGGCTGGCTCTGGAAGAGCTGGGGCCGGTCTTCGTCAAGTTCGGCCAGATCCTGTCGACGCGGCGCGATCTGTTGCCAGACGATATGGCGGCATCCCTGCGGCACCTTCAGGACCGGGTACCGCCCTTTCCCGGGACCCAGGCCCAGGCAATCATTGAGAAATCCCTGGGCGCCCCAGTCGGGGAACTGTTCAATGCCTTCGACCAGAGCCCCATGGCGTCAGCTTCGGTCGCTCAGGTTCACGCCGCCACCTTGCGCGACGGACGCAAGGTCGTGGTCAAGGTTATCCGACCTGGCATCGAGCGCACCATTCAGCAGGACATCGCCCTCATGTACCTGATGGCGCACGGGCTTCAGCGCTACTGGTCAGAAGGTCCCCGCCTGCGCCCGGTGGAGGTCGTCGCGGATTACGACACAACCATCCATGATGAGCTGGACATGATGCGGGAGGGCGCCAACGCCAGCCAACTAAGACGGAATTTCGAGGGCTCGACCCTGATCTATATTCCCGCCATCGACTGGGACTACACCCGCAAGCAGGTTCTCGTGATGGAACGGGTCAGCGGCATCCCCATCGGCGACGTGCCGGCGCTCCGGGCGGCAGGGGTGGACATGAAGGTGCTGGCAGAAAAAGGCGTCGAGATCTTCTTTACCCAGGTTTTTCGTGACAGTTTCTTCCACGCCGACATGCACCCGGGCAATATCTTCGTCGATGCCAGCAATCCGGCCGATCCACGATATATCGCCATCGACTTTGGCATAGTCGGCACCCTGGCACCGGATGACCAGAGCTATCTGGCACGCAACCTTCTGGCCTTTTTCCGGCGCGACTACCGCCAGGTGGCCCAGCTTCATATCCAGTCCGGGTGGGTGCCCGCCCATACCAGGGTCAATGAGTTTGAGGCCGCTATCCGTACCGTGTGCGAGCCCATTTTCGAACGGCCCCTGCGGGATATCTCGTTTGGCCAGTTCCTCCTGCGCCTGTTCCAGACCGCCCGCCGTTTCGAGATGGAAGTGCAGCCACAACTGGTACTACTGCAAAAAACCCTGCTTAACGTTGAAGGCCTCGGGCGGCAGCTATACCCGGATCTTGACCTGTGGAGCACAGCCCAGCCCTTCCTGGAGAAATGGATGCGCCAGCGGGTTGGTCCTGCGGGACTTTTCAAAACCCTGCAGTCGCACCTGCCGGCCTGGCTGGAACAGTCCCCGGAGATGCCTCAACTGGTACACGACGCGCTAGTGCAGATACGGAGCACAAACCCTGCGATCGCTGACAACACGGCAACCCTCGAGCGCATGAAACAGCAGCAGGCCCACTCTGACCGGCGCTGGCGTAGGCTGGCGCTGGCTGCGCTGCTACTCGGTGGCGCCTGGCTCAGCACTCGGGATGACCTGACCACGCTCGCGGTGCAAATGCCCTGGTACGGCTGGGCCATGGCAGGCCTTGGCGTATGGTTCGTGTTGCGTAGTACACGTTGAGCCGGTTACGAGGCACAATAGCCCCTCACTTTATTTTTCAGGGTTCACTGAAATGCAAGATTCAGCCTCTAATGTAGCGTCTCAGGAATGGCTTGACGCCGTTCGCTGGGACGCCAATGGCCTGGTTCCGGCAATCGCCCAGGATGCGACGACCGGCGATGTTCTGATGATGGCCTGGATGAACAAGGAGGCGCTGCAGCTAAGCGCACAGGAAGGTCACGCGGTTTATTGGTCACGTTCCCGTGCGCAGCTTTGGCGCAAGGGCGAGTCTTCCGGGCATCAGCAGGTCATTCGTGAAATCCGTCTGGACTGTGACGCTGACGTGGTACTCCTCAAGGTGGAACAAAAGGGAGGCATTGCCTGTCATACTGGACGCCGCAGCTGTTTTTACCGGCGCCTGGAGAGCGGCAGCTGGACCGTTACAGATCCGGTCCTGAAGAATCCGGCCCTGATCTACGGCAATGGCGGAGGACATGGTCATGAGTGACGTTTTATCGCGCCTGGCTGAAGTACTGGAAGCCCGGAAGTCCGCTGATCCGGAAAGTTCTTATGTGGCGAGCCTCCACGCCAGGGGTCTGAACAAGATCCTTGAGAAGGTAGGGGAAGAGTGTACTGAAACTCTGATCGCGGCCAAGGACGCTGAGCACAGTGGGGTCACGGACGAATTGATTAGTGAGACCGCGGATCTCTGGTTTCACTGCATGGTGATGCTGTCGAATCTTGGGGCAGGCCCTGAAGACGTCATGGACGAGCTGGCAAGACGCTTTGACCTATCCGGGCTGGAAGAGAAAGCGTCTCGGGCGCAGAAGTAATACTCCTGGTGGATTCTCGGATTCCGGCCAGAGCTGGCGTACAATAAAATGAATTCCGACATTAACGTTGATGAGGAACCCTTATGGGTATCAGTATCTGGCAATTACTAATCGTGCTCGGCATAGTGATTCTGCTATTCGGAACCAAGAAGCTGCGCAACATAGGCACGGATCTCGGTGGTGCCATCCGCGGATTCAAGAAGTCCATGGATGACGACGAGCCAGCCAAAGGTGACAAGAATGAAAACCTTGAGAGCAAGGCCGACGCCCAAGCCTATACCGCACAGGAAGCCCGGACTGAAAAGGCCGAAGAAAAGACCCGCAGCTGAGTATGGCCTGAATGTTCGATATCGGCTTTCTTGAGCTTCTGATCTGCGGCGTTATTGCGCTGCTTGTACTGGGCCCGGAACGACTGCCTACGGCAGCTCGTACGGCGGGACGCTGGGTAAGAAAAACCCGACACATGGTAAGCCAGTTTACTTCCGAGCTTGACCGCCAGTTGAAGGCCGAAGAACTTCGGGAGCAGCTTAAAAAAGCCGGAGATGTGGGGCTTGAAGACGTTGAGAGAAATGTGCGCAGCGCTCTGGATGAAGCCAAAAAGTACGAACACCTCAAGATCGATAATAAGGCCCGGGTATCCCGTCCTGCACCGACTGACCCGAACCTTGAGCAACCGAGGTCACCAGAGCAGTCAAACCCAGATCTGCCAGTGCCTGACTCCGGTAGTCAGCAGTCAGGCACATCGGGCGATTCTGCCTCCAGCGCAACCGCTGATCGCGCCCCGGAAAATCGTTCATGAGCACCAGCCCCAACGAGCCTGATAACACTACTGAAAACCAGTCGGAAATGCCCCTGGTAGAACACCTGCTGGAACTGCGTAACCGCCTGCTCAAGATGGTGCTGGCCACCCTTGTCTGCTTCGCCGCCATCTACCCTTTCGCCAACGAGCTCTACCTGTGGCTTTCGGAGCCCCTTCGGGATTTGCTACCCGAGGGTCAGATGATGATCGCCACCGATATCACCGCGCCCTTCTTTGCGCCCCTGAAACTGGCCCTGGTGGTGGCTGTGTTCGCGGCTATACCGGTGATTCTCTACCAGCTCTGGAGCTTTATTGCGCCGGGGCTGTACAAGCACGAGAAACGACTGGCTTTTCCGCTTCTGGCCACCTCGGTTGTTCTATTTTACTTGGGTGCAGCCTTTGCTTACTTCGTGGTGTTTCCGCTGGTGTTCGGCTTTTTCACCGCCATTGGCCCCGAGGGCATTGTGGAACTGCCTGACATCAGCAGTTACCTCAACTTCGTGCTCAAGATGTTCTTCGCCTTCGGGGTAGCGTTTGAAATTCCTATCGCCACCATTCTTCTGATTCTGTCAGGGGCCACCACGGCCTCTTCCCTGGCTGCAAAAAGGCCCTATGTGGTTGTCGGCTGCTTCCTGATCGGCATGCTGCTGACACCGCCGGACATCATTTCCCAGACCCTGCTGGCGGTGCCCATGTGGATCCTATTCGAACTTGGCGTTCTGTTCGGCCGCATGGTTGAGCGCCGACCGGACGCCGAGGCCGTAGCTGCTGATAGCCCCGGTAGCAGCAACGGCAAATGAATCTGGCACTGCTGTTCCCTGAGGACTTTATAACCCCTGACCGGGTCCGTCTTACTGGGCGTCGGCGCACTCATCTGGCTGAAGTTCGCAAAGCCTGCGCCGGGGACAGGGTACCTGTGGGCATGGCTGATGGTGACCTCGGTTGGGGTAGCATCGTCGCTCAGGACGAGGATACCGTCGAGCTGGCAGTGGACTTCTCGGAGCCGGCACCTGCGCCGCTGCCCCTTACCTTGGTGCTCGCCATGCCCCGGCCCAAGATGTTCCGGCGGGTGCTTCAGACCGCAGCCTCGCTGGGCGTGAAGGACATCTGGCTGATCAACAGCTACAAGGTCGAGAAGAGTTTCTGGCAAACGCCGCTTCTGGCCGGGCCCCAGCTAAGGGAGAACCTGATTCTGGGACTGGAACAGGCACGGGACACCGCCATGCCCCGGGTTCATATCCGCAAACTCTTCAAACCCTTCGTGGAAGACGAATTGCCGTCGCTGACAGAGCAACGTCCGGGGCTGGTGGCCCACCCCGGCTCTGACGAGCCCTGCCCCGTTCATCTGAGCCGCCCGGCCACTCTCTGCATAGGACCTGAAGGCGGGTTTATCCCTTACGAGGTTGAAAAACTGATCGAAGCGGGCTGCCGGGGGGTTCATCTGGGTAAGCGAATTCTTCGGGTTGAGACGGCGGTCCCTGTGTTGGTCAGCCGTTTATTCGACGGTTGCATTCGGTAGCGGTGCCGGCCCAAACCACGCTCAGTTTATAAGCTATTTATGCATCCCCATGGCCTCGGCAGCAATGCGATTGCGCAATGCCGGCATACTATTGAGCCAGCGCATGCCGGTATTTCTCACCCAGCGTACTGCCAGCTCATCACTGCCAAACAGGGACCTGAATCCGTCCATTGCGGCCATCATTGCCAGATTCTCGCCTTTGCGACGGCGCTGGTAACGGGCCAGCACAAGCTCATGGGCTGGCGACAGCCGGTCGTTCCTGGCCCGAGCCAGCTCTTCCAGCAATACCCTTACATCGCTGTAGCCGAGATTTGCCCCCTGGCCTGCCAGAGGGTGGATGCTATGGGCCGCATCACCCACCAGCGCCAGCCCCGGCCGCACGTAATCCTTGGCGTGACGCTGCCGGAGGGGAAAGGAAACCCGTCTGGAAACGGCCACTATCCGGCCGAGCCGGGCTTCAAAGGCCCGCTCCAGCTCTGCCATGAAGTTCTCATCATCAAGGGCGGCCAGTCGTTGGGCCTCACTAGTATCCTGGGACCAGACAATGGAACAGAAGTGTTGGCTGTCGTCGCTGCCTGTACTTAAAGGCAAGAACGCCAAGGGGCCGGTGGCAGAAAACCGTTGCCAGGCTGTGTTCTGATGCCCCTGCTCGGTCTGCACCGTGCAGACCAGGGCCTGCTGCTGATAATCCCATTCGCGGGTGGGCAGACCCACCCATTGTCTCAAGCGGGAATTGGCACCATCAGCGGCCACTGTCAGCCGCGCCTCCACCCGTCGGCCATCGGCCAGGCTGATGCCCCGTCGCGGGCCATCTTCCCACCAGCCATCGACCTGGACACCGGCCATAACCTCGATGTTGCTCGCCAGCGCTGCCTGCAACAGGGACCGGACCACAAGACTGTTTTCAACGATGGCCCCGAGGGCGGGCGCATGCAATTCGCCGGCATTGAACTCAATATGGCCAGTACCTTCCCCGTCCCAGACCACCATGCGTTGGTAAGGGCAGTGACGGCTATCGGCCTGGGCCGGGGGCCAGGCCCCGAGCCCCGACAGTAGGCGCTGGCTGGCAATCGACAGGGCACTGACCCGGGGCTCGAAGGTTTCGACCCCGGTTGCCGGTTGCGGCAACGCCAACAAACTGTCTGCGGGCGCAGCCTCTACCAGAGTGACCTGCCAGCCCTGCTGCTCCAGCCCCAGTGCCAGAGCGGTGCCGATCAGGCCGGCGCCCACCACCAGGATATCGCAACTGCGGGTGGTCATGATTTGGCTCCAGTCGCCGGATGATTCAGCCCCATGGCTTGCCTGGCAAACCAGCGCCGCGCCGGAGGTATCAGGTCCAGCCCGACCAGGCCCGCATCCCTTAAGGCCGCCAGGGCAGGACTCTGGCTGCCAAACACCTGTATCAGCGAATCAGAGAATTGCACGGTACGCTGCCAGTCCTGGCAATGGCGGTCCTGGTAGCCTTTGAGAATGGCAAGTTCTCCCAAAGGCCGCTGATCATTCACTGCAAGGCTGAACTGATCAACCAGCGTCATCAGGCCCCGCAAGGCCAGGTTGAAGCCCTGGCCGGCCACCGGATGAAGCGTATGGGCGGCGTTTCCCACCAGTACAATCCCGGGCCGGACGTTTTCTTTGACCGTATTGAGAACCAGGGGGTAATGATGGCAGGTGCCCACCCGGGTAAAGCGTCCCAATCGCCAGCCAAAGCGGCTCTGCAGGCGACGGCATTTCTCCTCATCACTACAGGCCAGCAATTCGTCCAGTTGGTGCTTGGCCAGGGTCCAGACCAGTGCCGAGGTTGATGCTGACCGGCCCGGCCCTCCGCCAGGCAGCAAGGCCATTGGGCCCGCATCGGTAAAGCGCTCAAAAGCGACAAATTCATGGCAGTTGGCGGTAGACACGTTGGCAATCAAGGCGTGCTGCTGGTAGTCGCTGTGATCAACCTGAAAGCCCAAACGCTCCCGCAAGCCTGAGCGACCACCATCCGCCACCACCAGGCACTGGGCCGTCACACTGCGCTTCTCACCCTCAGCGCTCACCTTGACGCTGACCCCGGAAGCCAGGGGTTCTACGTCCGTGACCTGGGCCGGGGCCTGCCAGGAGAGATTGGGTAGATCCTGCAGCGCCGCCATCAGCGAGAGCCCCAGCCAGCGGTTATCCACCACATAGCCCAGCGCTTCCTGATTGTGCTCATCGGCCGCCAGACGAGTAGCGCCGAAGCGGCCGCGGTCAGAGACATGAATGCGCCTGATGGGCGTCGCCTGCCCGGCAAGCCGGGACCAGAGGCCCAGTTTTTCGTATATGAGACGGGAGCCCCAGGCCAGTGCTGTGGATCGGGCATCGTAGCTGGGCTGGTAATCCTCAGGCAGGGCTTCGGCAGACAGTGGAAAGGCTTCCACAACGGTTATTCGCAGGCCCGGCTGAGCCTGGCCCAGGGCCAGCGCGAGAGTCGCCCCGGCCAGACCTCCACCGGCAATCAAGACATCCGTGTCCAGCGAGGGCGAATCATTGTTGTGGCCGGGCTCTGTGGTCATGATCAGCCCGCCATCAGGGATTCGATGTCGGCGATGGTCTTGGGTGCGGCGTCCGTCAGCACACGGCAGCCCTCACGGGTAACCACCACGTCGTCTTCGATGCGGATGCCAATGCCGCGCCATTTCTCTTCCACGTCCATATTGCCAGGCGCAATATACAGCCCGGGCTCAACGGTCATCACCATCCCCGGCTCAAGCACGCGCCAGGCATCGCCGACTTTGTAGTCGCCCACGTCATGGACGTCCAGACCCAGCCAGTGACCGGTCCGGTGCATGAAGAAGGGCTTGTACGCCTCCTTCTCGATCGCCTCGTCTAAGCCAAGCTTTATAAGTCCCAGATCAATCAGGCCCTGGGTCAGCACATTCAAAGCAGCCTGGTGGGGATGATTCCAGTGGTTGCCGGGTTTGACGGCTTCGATAGCCGCATACTGGGCCGCCAGCACTACCTCGTAAAGCGCCCGCTGGGGTTCAGAAAAGGTCCCGCTCACCGGGAACGTGCGGGTTATGTCCGAGGCATAACATTCAAGCTCGCAACCAGCATCGATCAGCACCAGGTCGCCCTCATTCAACGGCGCACTGTTCTCGATGTAATGCAGGATGCAGCCGTTGGCGCCACTGCCGACAATAGAGGGGTAGGCGGTGGAGCGGGCGCCGTGTTCCATGAACGTATGGATGAGTTCGGCTTCAAGCTGATATTCGTAGCCGCCCTTCCCGGCCCGTTTCATGGCGCGGCAATGGGCTTCTGCACTGATTTCCCCGGCTTTGGCCATGACCTTTATCTCGTTGGCGCTCTTGTAGAGCCGCAGGTCATGGAGCAGATGTTCAAGGGCGACGAATTCCCCCGGCGGATGGGCACCAGAGCGCACTTTCGAACGGATAATCTGAACCCAGTCCATCACCTGGGCATCAAAACTGTGGTCCTTACCGAGGGGGTAGTACACCCGGCTGCGGCCTTCAATCATGCCGGGCAGAATCTCGTCGATGTCGGCTATGGGAAAGCCGTCATCAATACCATAGCGTTCAACGGCCCCTTCGGGTCCGGCCAGAAAGCCGTCCCAGAGCTCTTTTTCGGGATTGCGCTCGCGGCAGAACAGCACGGATTCGCCCGTCTCCCGCCCGGGAATAAGCACCAGAACGGCGTTGGGTTCGCCAAAGCCGGTAAGGTAATGAAAATCGCTGTCCTGGCGGAATGGGTGCAGGACATCGCGATTACGGACCCGTTCCGGTGCTGATGGAATAATTGCGATGCTGTCCGGGGCCATCTGTTCCATCAGCCTGCGACGACGCTGGGAAAATTCCTTGATGGGCATAATCTGGCTCATGCTTACTCCCTTGGCTGAACTGTAAAATGTAGAGGGGTTACCAGCCTGGCCTCTTTATCTGTCCGCCAGGGCATCAGTGCACAGTGCCGGATTTGCCGGCCTGCGTTCCGGCGGTTTCGGGCGGGTTGAATTCGGTAAATACCGCCAGAGCCCCGAGGCGGACGTATTCCACGATTTCGGTCAGCTGATACTCGCCGTCTTCACTGTCTTCCTCGGTTTCGCTGACCTGGCTGATGGCCACGAGGTCTTCTATCAGCTCGCGGATTTCCTCGGGGGCTTCGCCCAATGGGCTGGAAGCGCCCACCGTCATGCCTTCAAGAAAGCCCCTGACCCAGGCCGACAGAGCCTGTACCCGATGATCAAGACTGTAATCGTCCTCCGGCAACAGTGGCTGAAAACTCATATCCGATGTTTTCAGTTCTTCCAGAGCACGGTCATACGCCGCGATCATGAACTCCTTGAGTTCCGGCGACTCCTCTGGCGCACTGGCAGGAATGCCCATTTGTTCGCAGACCGTCTGCAGCCAGCTGTTCTCATCCATACGGGCACCGGCCGCAAGCCGACCACAGAGAGCGCCATGAAGCTCGGAAGGATGACTGAAGGCTTTGTGCATGGTGTAGACGTTGGCCCAGTGCTCGAAAGCACCGATGTCGCTGGCCTCGGAAAGATCAGTCGGGGTCATGGGCCATCCTATTGCTGTCGGTGTTTGGGATTAAGGCAATGCCGCTATCGTAACATTGGCCTGCAGCAAACACACCGGCCGGACCTACCCTGGGCATGTTGACCTGACGGTTTTTCCGTGTAAATTACGTTATAACATATCAATTATTTACCGGGAGTTTTCGAATGTCAGGCAGCGTGCGATCCATTACTCAACTCTTCCGGCTCAGTTCCACTACTGCCGTGCTACTGGCGCTGGGCTCGCCCATGGTGGCCGGATCCGAGCCCGGGGTCCACAGCCACGGCACAGCCCAACTGCAGGTGGCCCGGGAAGGCCAGACCCTTGATATTCTGTTCGAGACCCCTGCCTATAATCTGGTCGGGTTTGAGCATGCTCCCAAAAACGCCAATCAGGAGCAGGCAGTCGCCAAAGCCGAGGCCTGGCTCTCTGAAAGGCCACTCCTTGATACCGGAACGGCAACCTGCGAGGTCACCGCTGCAAGCGTCAGCCATGGCCTTGGGTCCAGTCCGGCATCGGCAAGAGCCGAAGGCCATGAAGATCAACATGACCATGAAGACTCTTCACACAACCACGACCAGAATCAGAGCGACGGCGAGCATCACGACGACCATGGTGCCGCCCACCATGAAACCCACGACGGGCATGATCATGGGCATGAGCAGGCCCATGACGATGAGGCCGGGGCAACACACAGCGAATTCGAAGTCGCCCAGCAACTGACCTGTTCCGGCGCTGAACCCGTTCAGACCCTGATCAGCCCGTTGTTTGGGCGTTTCAATGCTCTGGAACAGCTGCATGTGGAGTGGGTAAGTGGCGGCGGCCAGGGCAGTGTCCGGCTTCAGTCGGCCGACGATCACTTTGAGATTGCACCCTGATCCTAGGCTGCTGGGCAGGTGAAAAAAGGGCTATTCATAGGGCACCACGTCTTCAGCGTTGATGGCATAGGATGCGGTGCCGATATCATGCTCGGTGCGACTGATGGTCAGGTTGCCCTCAACCCAGTAAGGATCGTACAGGACATCAAGCTCTATGCCCTCAGGATAGGTAACGTGGATGATCTGGTTGGGTGGCGGTGGCGGCACATGAATACAGGCGCCATAGTAGGGCACCAGGAAAAATTCCACGATACGCTGGCTTTTACCCACGGTCTTCAAGGGCACGATGAATCCGGGAATGCGGGCGGGGGTGTTGTCCATTTCAGGAACCACCCGGCCGGTCATGATTTCGTCTGGCAGACTCATGGGACCGTCTCCCTCATGCTCTATTTCTGGCATACTTTCCAGCAGCTTGAGGTCTTCTTCGGGCATCAGTTCAAGCCAGTCCAGCTCCTGCCATTGGGTTTCCGCCAGCGCAGACGCGCCTGACAGCAGGAGCCCGAGCACCAGACTGATGCAACCGGCAGAAATTTTCGTTTTGGTCAGCCCCATCAAATTCACCTCAGTTTCAGATAACGCCATGATACATGCACTCAAGGTCCACTGACATGACAGACGCAGCCCAGGTCAGTTCCGCGCCCGCCATTACAACCAGGGATCTCACCTACCGGTGGCCAGGTGCTGACCTGGTCATAACCTACCCGGACATCACCCTGGCCAGGGGGCAGCACCTGTTCCTTCAGGGCCCCAGCGGTAGCGGAAAAAGCACCCTGCTCAGCATGCTGTGCGGTCTGGCCAGCGCCCAGGCAGGCAAACTGGTGGTAATGGGCGAAGATCTACGGGCGCTCTCAGCCGGCAAGCGGGATCAGTTCCGGGCCGACTATCTGGGTGTGATTTTCCAGCAATTCAATCTGGTGCCCTACCTGAACACCACCGCCAACGTCACCCTACCCTGTCGTCTGTCCCGCCGGAGGCGCCAGCGGGTAACGGGATCACCGGAGCAGGAGGCGTCCAGTCTGCTTAAGGCCCTGGGCCTGGAGCCAGGTGACTGGCAGCGGCCCGTCACGGCCCTGAGTGTGGGCCAGCAGCAGCGTGTTGCAGCCGCCCGGGCCCTGATCGGTGGACCTTCGGTGGTTCTTGCGGATGAACCCACTTCAGCACTGGATACGGACAACCGCGACCGCTTCCTTGAACTGCTGCTGGGTCAGGCAAAGGCCCAGGGCACCTCGGTGATTCTGGTCAGTCACGACCCGGGCCTTGCCAACCACTTTGATGCCTCCATCAGCCTGGGAGCCCCCTCATGAACCTGCCGGTGACCCTTTCCCTCGCCCTGGCAAGCCTGTGGCACAGGCGTGGCGTTCTGGCCCTGGTGACGCTGACACTCACCCTGAGCGTCACGCTCCTGCTCGGTGTCCAGTATGTCCGGACCGAAGTCAGGCAGGCCTTCAGCAATACCATTTCCGGCACCGATCTGATCGTCGGTGCCCGCAGCGGCCAGCTCAATCTATTGCTGTACTCGGTCTTCCACATGGGTGATGCCACCAATAACATCAAATGGCAGAGCTACCAGAGCCTCAGGAAGGACCCCCGCATCGAATGGACTGTGCCCATTTCTCTGGGCGACAGTTACCGGGGCTACCGGGTCGTCGGAACCAACGAAAGCTACCTTGACCACTTCCGCTACGGTGACGGTCACGCGCTAAGCTTCACAAAGGGCCACTGGTTTGCCGACACCTTCGAGGTAGTGCTGGGGGCCGATGTCGCGCGCAAGCTGAACCACAAGGTGCCCGAGGAGATCGTCCTGTCCCATGGTACCGGCCGGGTCAGCTTCATGAATCACGACGCCCATCCATTCAGGATCAGTGGCATTCTCAAAGCGACCGGCACGCCGGTTGATCAGGCGGTGTATGTCAGTCTTGAGGGCCTGGAAGCCATTCACATCGGCTGGGAATCAGGCGTTGCTATCCCGGGTCAAACCGTTTCCTCGGAAAAGGCCAGGGCCCTCGAGCTCACGCCCAAATCGATTACCGCAGCTCTGGTTGGCATCGAACGGAAGGTGATGACCTTCCAGGTCCAGCGCCAGATCAACCAGTCGGATCTGGAGCCGCTGACCGCGATTTTGCCGGGTGTAGCGCTTAACGAGCTCTGGCGCATCCTGGGGCAGTTCGAACGCACGTTGCTGGGTATCACAGGCTTTGTGGTGGTAACCAGCCTCATCGGGCTGGTAGCCGTTCTGCTGGCACTGCAGGCGCAGCGACGGCAGGAGATCAATATCTTGCGGGCTGTCGGAGCGTCGCCGCGACTCATCGGCTCGCTCTATGTGTTGGAATGTACGCTTCTCGCTCTGGTATCGTGTCTGCTGGCGCTTGCCCTGGGTGCCCTGCTGATCACAGTTCTGGGGCCCTGGCTAGCGGAAAACTACGGTGTAGTAGTGAGGTTGCGGCTGCTGGACAGTACAGAATGGCTAATACTGGCGGCAGTCCCTGTTGCCGGGCTGCTGGTGGGTTTCCTGCCGGCATGGCGGGCGAACCGCAAGCTTGCACAGACCAGTGGGTTCTGAAGCCAGACGCTGTCAGGAGGCGCCGGAAAATGCGGCACAGCACCCGTCTGACACGGCGGTAAATTGACCGTCTCCTATACCGCACTTATAGTTAGTCACATTCCATAACTACGATGTTGGATACACCATGGATCAGCCCGAACTGCAAGCCTTGGCGAATAAGCTGGATCGCCTGGTCGAGCGATGCCGAAAACTGGAACAGGACAACGCTTCCATGCGGGAACTGCAGGATGACTGGAACCGCGAGCGGGCACAGCTCATGCAGAAGAACGACCTCGCCAAGAACAAAATCGAAGCCATGATTGGCCGCCTCAGAGCTCTGGAGCAACACTGATGTCGCAACAGCCGACAACCGTCGAAGTCAATATCCTCGACAAGGAATACCTGGTCGCCTGCCCACCCGACGCCAGAGATGCCCTGCGGGAATCTGCCCGGCACCTGGATGCGAAAATGCGGGAGATACGTGCCAGTGGCAAAGTATTCGGGACCGAGCGAATTGCCGTCATGGCGGCCCTGAACATCACCCATGAGATGCTTGAGAAGAGCACCATGTCAGACGGGGCAGCCAGCCTGCTGCGGGACATGGACCATAAGCTTGACGAAGCCCTGGGTGAAAACAACAGCTAAACGCTGGCATTCGAGCACAGCGGATTTGCAATTGGCCCCGGTCCTCCCCGTATAATGAACTAACTTCCTGGGCTGTTCGCTGGTCGGATACGTCCTCGAGCCGATGCTTAAACCAAAGGTGGCCACTTCAGGGCATTGTGAGCACGTCCCCCACGGGGGAAAGCCTAATATGTCACAGCGGCCACCACCTTGAACCTTGGGTTCAAGGACCATGTCCGATAACGGCAGCCCGGGAAGCTTTTTTTCAGAGATGCAGATACCCTCCCCAGATTCCTTCGAAGCTGAATCCGATCGCCCTTCACGCCAGGAGTTACGAAAACTTCTTCGCCAGAAGCGCTGCGCGCTGAGCCCCCAGCAACAGCGCCACGCTGCCCGAAGTCTGTCCCGACAGCTGTTGGGCCACCCCATGCTTTATCGGGCGCGACATATTGCCGTATACCTGCCAAACGACGGTGAGATCGATCCCGGGGTTTATGTGGAGCAGGCCCGCAAGCGGGGCATCAGGTTCTACCTGCCGGTGCTGCACCCGATCCACACGGGGCGGCTTGTTTTCAGCCCGTATGGACCGGACACCGCTCTGAGACCCAACCGTTTCGGGATACCCGAGCCCTTGTTCAGCAACGGGCTGGAGCGCCCAGCCTGGGCCATGGATGCGGTGTTGATGCCTCTGGTGGGCTTTGACCGGCACGGCGGTCGTCTGGGCATGGGGGGCGGCTTCTACGACCGCACGTTCGCCTTCGTGAGGCGCCTGCCCGGCCTGTCACCCAGGCTGATCGGCCTGGCGCATTCAATCCAGGGCATGAACCTGCTGCCGGTCCAGCCATGGGATATTCCGCTGCACGGGATAGTCACCGACCAGGACCGCCATCAGGCGCGACCCTGAGCATCTCAGGGCCTGACCAGGCCGTATTCCGTTGGCTCCACCAGGGGCGGTGTTGCCAGAGCTTCATCTTCAGACGCGTGAATGGTCGTGAATCCGCTGATTACGAGCCCAATAGCGAAAACAAGAAGCAGTGCCCGGATCATATCAGGCTTGCGTTCCATAACGATTTTCTCCAACGCGCAGCCCGATAAAGCCGCGCAGAATCAGACAGCTAATGTAAACTTCAAGAATTAGCTGAAAGACTACCACCCATCCCGACTTTTACAATTTTTAACAGATTAAACTATGTTAATTTATTGTAAGCTTTATCCAGATTTTTCAACGCCGTTACCCTTACCCAGGAACAGCCGGTAAGCCTCGTTCTCGGTCACGTCTTCATAGCTGAAACCGATCTTGTCGAGCATGGACTCGAAGGCTCTGCTTTCGCCCTCGCCTACCTGGGCGCCCATGAGCACCCGACTGTAAGCCGAACCATGGTTACGGTAATGGAACATCGAGATGTTCCAGCGCGTTCCCAGGGACATCAGGAATTTCATCAGGGCGCCAGGACGCTCCGGAAACTGGAACTGATACACCTTTTCGCTTCCCACCGTCGGCGCGTGGCCGCCAACCATGTGGCGAATATGCTGCTTGGCCAGATCGCTGTCGGTGAGATCCACCACGCCATAACCGGTCTCACGGAGATCCTGGACCAGTTCGTCGCGACCCAAACCACCGTGCTGGATCTGGATACCGACAAATATGCGGGCTTCGTCCGAATCCGAATAGCGATAGTTGAATTCCGTTATGCTGCGCTTGTGAAGGGCATTGATAAATGCTTTGAAAGCGCCTGGCCGCTCCGGAATGGTAACGGCGAGAATGGCTTCGCGCTTTTCCCCAATCTCAGTGCGCTCGGAAATATAGCGCAGGCGGTCAAAATTCATATTGGCGCCACTGAGTGTGCCGATCAGGTTCTCGCCTTCAATTTCTTCTCGCTCCACATACTTTTTGATGCCGGCGACAGCCAGCGCACCTGCCGGTTCGGCTATGGAGCGGGTGTCTTCAAACACATCCTTTATGGCGGCGCAGATTTCGTCTGTGGACACTGTGATCACTTCATCCACATGATCCTTGCAGATCTCCCACGGAAAGGCGCCAATCTGTTTTACAGCGACGCCATCGGCAAACAGGCCTACTTCATCCAGGATCACGCGCTCGCCGGCAGCGAGCGCCGCCTGCAGGCAGTTGGAATCCTCCGGCTCTACACCGATGACCTTGACCTCAGGCCTGAGGTACTTGATATAGGCGGCCATGCCGGCAATGAGGCCGCCGCCGCCGACACAAATGAAGACGGCATGGATGGGCTTGGTGAACTGCCACATGAGCTCCATGGCCACCGTGCCCTGACCGGCGATCACATCTGGATCGTCATAGGGCGGGATATAGGTATAGCCATGCTTGGCGATCAGCTCCTGGGCATGGGCCGCGGCCTCATCGAAGGCGTCGCCCCTGAGTACCACTTTAGCGCCGTGGTCCCGCACCGATCTGACCTTGATGTCAGGGGTGGTCTGGGGCATAACGATAACCGCCTTGATACCCAGCTTCTTTGAGGCCAGGGCGACCCCCTGGGCATGGTTGCCTGCCGAGGCACAGATAACCCCTTTCGCTTTCTGGACCTCCGACAACTGGGCAATCCGGTTATAGGCACCACGAATCTTGAAAGAAAATACCGGCTGAAGGTCTTCACGTTTCAGGAAGATATTGTTCCTGAAACGTTTGGATAAACTGCGGGCTTCGGTCAGGGGCGTTTCGATGGCCACATCGTAGACCCGGGCATCCAGAATTTTTTTGATGTAGCGTTGGGGCATAAGGTTTCGTTCCAGTTACACGGTAAATCAGGCAGACGGACACTTTCAGGGCGATAAACACAGGCGCGACATGCGCGCAAACGAACAGTGTAGGAAGTTTACGGAGGTTCCGTCTATAACCGGACCATTGTGCACACCATATTAGTGATAAAATCCTCAGTTCGGGATCCCAAGCCCGACCAACAATCCCAAGCCCGACAAATGGAGCAGCCATGAACCAGGATGAACTGAAACAGGCCGTGGCCAAGGCCGCCCTCGACTACATCGCCCCGCGCCTGAACAGCAACAGCATCGTCGGGGTTGGCACCGGCAGCACCGCCAATTTCTTTATTGACCTGCTGGCCGGCATCCGTATGGATTTCGACGGCACCGTGGCAAGCTCCGAAGCCACAGCCGAACGATTGAAAAAACACAATATACCGGTGTATGAACTCACCAGCGTGTCCGATCTGGAGTTCTATATCGACGGTGCCGATGAGGTGAACGAGCACTTGGAAATGATCAAGGGCGGTGGCGGTGCCCTGACCCGGGAAAAAATCGTTGCTGCCGTCGCCAGGACCTTTATCTGTATCGCTGACGAGTCAAAGCGTGTGGCCACGCTCGGCCAATTTCCGCTGCCAGTGGAGGTGATCCCCATGGCCCGGAGCCATGTGGGGCGGGAGATCGTCAAGCTTGGCGGGGACCCTGTCTACCGAGAAGGCGTGGTCACCGACAATGGCAATATCATCATCGACATCCATAACATGGACCTTGGCCGGCCGATCAAGGTGGAAGAGCGCCTGAATCAGATCGTGGGGGTGGTTACCAATGGCCTGTTTGCCCATCGGCCCGCCGACCTGCTGCTGCTGGGCACAGCCAGTGGAGTAGAGAGTAAGCCCCGGCCTCAGATCTAGTCCGGAACGGCCCGACAGCCCAAACCAAGCGCTTGCTTGGCTTGGGCATTTCAGCGACACTGCCTTCTCCGGTTGCCAACAGAGGGCTTTGATCCGTGTCCGACTATTTCAACGAAACCCACCAGCAGGCCCGTCTGAGTGCGCGCCGTTTTATCCAGACCCATGTGCTGCCTTTCATTAACGATTGGGAGGAGGCCGGGGAGTTCCCCCGCGAACTCTACCGTCAGGCCGGCGATGATGGCTTGCTGGGCATCGGCTTCCCCGAAGCCCTCGGCGGCACCGGTGAGAATGACATTTTCCTCAAGGTCGCTGTCAGCGAAGAGCTGATGCGCTCCACGTCCGGCGGACTTGTAGCCAGCCTCGGCTCTCTGGATATCGGCCTGCCGCCGGTAGCCAAATGGGCGCGCCCGGAGGTTCGCGACCAGATCGCTCCCAAAGTCATCAGTGGTGAGCGCATCATCTCGCTGGCGGTGACTGAGCCCGGCGGCGGGTCTGATGTGGCCAACCTGAAAACCCGGGCGGTTCGCGAGGGCGATCACTACCGGGTCAATGGCAGCAAGACGTTTATTACCAGCGGCACGCGCGCCGACCACTACACCGTGGCGGTCCGGACCGGAGGCGAAGGTCATGGCGGCGTCAGCCTCCTGCTGATCGACCGGGACACCCCCGGATTTTCTACTGGCAGGAAACTGCGCAAGATGGGCTGGTGGGCCAGTGATACGGCAGAGCTCTTCTTCGAGGATTGCATGGTGCCGGCTAACCGGCTGATCGGGGTCGAGAACGCAGGCTTCATCGCCATCATGAGCAATTTCCTGCAGGAACGGCTGAGCCTGGCCATTATGGCTTACATGACGGGCGAAATGGCGCTCGAAGCTTCAATGGCTTACGCCAAGGAACGCCAGGCATTCGGCCGGCCGATCAATGGCTTCCAGGTGACCCGCCACAAACTGGTCGACATGGCGACCCAGGTCGATATTGCACGGGAGTACACCTATCGCGCCGCCGCCCTGATGCAGGCCGGCAAGAACCCGGTCAAGCAGGTGGCCATGGCCAAGAACTTCGCCACCGAGGTCTGTGAGTCGGTCACCCGCGAAGCAGTGCAGATCCACGGCGGCATGGGTTACATGCGGGAGTCGGTTGTCGAGCGCCTGTATCGCGACGGCAAGATCCTGTCCATCGGTGGCGGTACCACTGAAATCATGAAAGAGCTGATCGGCAAGCAGATGGGGCTGTAGCTTCAGCGCTTGGGGACACTGGCGGTCCGGACGGTATTCCGGCAATCGAGACTGAACCCTCCACCATGGTTTAGTTTCGATCGCCACCGGATACCCGTATAATTGCGTCCACTTTTTAAACGCAGTTTCATCGGACTCAAGAAAGGATCGCGCAATGAACTTTGATCATATCCCCGCTGGCAAGAACCCACCGGAAGATATTTACGTCGCTATCGAAATCCCCGCCAACAGCTCGCCGGTCAAGTATGAAATCGACAAGGACATGGGCGCCCTTCTCGTGGACCGCTTCATGGCAACCCCCATGTTCTACCCGGCCAACTATGGTTTCATTCCCCACACCCTGGCAGATGACGGCGACCCGCTGGACGTGCTGGTAATCACCCCATACCCGGTCCAGGCTGGCTCCGTGATTCGCTGCCGTCCGGTAGGCGTACTGAACATGGAAGATGAAGCTGGCGGTGACGCCAAGCTCGTTGCCGTGCCCCATGACAAGCTCACTAAGGCCTACCAGGACGTCAAGGACATTGAAGACGTACCCCAGCTACTCCGCGACCAGATCCAGCATTTCTTTGAGAACTACAAAACTCTGGAGCCTGGCAAGTGGGTCAAGGTCCAGGGCTGGGACAACGCCGCCGCTGCTCGCAAGGCCATCGAAGACTCGGTAAAGAACTACGGCCAGTAATTTTCGGCCTGGCAAAAAAAGCCGGACAGGCTGACCTGTCCGGCTTTTTTATTGCTGATACGCGCCTGCTCTAGCCCCGGGAGAGCAGCTCGCGCAGGTCGCTGATGGCAGAGTTGGCCCGGGAAATATAGGCCGCCATGGTCAGGGAATGGTTGGCCACCAGACCGTAGCCACTGCCGTTCAGTACCATTGGGCTCCACATGGCGCCCTGGGTCCCTTCCAGCTCGATGATGACCTGGTGCACACTGGCCAGGGCATTCTTGTCATTCAGAACCTTTCTGAAATCCACCTCTATCGCCCGGAAAAAATGCAGCAAAGCCCAGGCACTGCCCCGGGCCTCGTAGAAGACATCGTCAATCTTGGTCCAGGGCGTCTGCACGTCTTCGCTGCCGTAGGCTTCCGTTAGCGGTTCATCCATGTTGGCCTCGGCAATGGCATCGCTGACCGCGCCTTTACCGACACTTTCACCCAACGCCCTGGAAATGCTGCCCAGACGAGTTTCAAGATCTCCCAGCCAGCTGTTCAGATTGTCTGCCCGGGCGAAGAACTGGGCACTGGGTTGATCAGGGTTCGACAAACGGGCACGGTAACGCTTGAGCGCACTGATGGCCCGCCGGTATTCAGCTTCGGTGGAGGGCAAGGCCCAGCTGTCACTGTCAAAATGAAACTGGGGTTCGGCAATCACCAGATCCTGATCTTCCGATGACTGGCTCTGGGACCGGCTCATGTCCTTGCGTAGGGCACGGGACATGTCCCGCAGCTGAACCAGTACGCCAAATTCCCAGGCCGGGATATTGTCCATCCAGACCCCCGGAGGAAAAATATCGTTGGAGAGGTAACCACCGGGCTTGTCCAGCAGTGTCTCGGCAACTTTTATCACAGTGGTGGTAGTGGTAAAGCCGACGACAGGTTCTCGCTGCATCTCACGGGCGACTTCATTGGCGTGTTCACGGACTGCAAATGTGTCCGGTTCGCTGCTCCAGTAAATGCCCAGAATCACTGTCACCAGAAGATAGATAAGAAGCAGTACGCCAATGATTTTTAGGATGCGGCCACTGCCCGAGTGATCGTCCATGCCGTCTTTACGACCACGAAAATAACTTGTGACTCGGCTAAACATACTTATATACCTTATTTGTGCATGGCCACCCAGGGAGCGCCCATTGGCATGGCAATCGGATGCAATGAATAATTCGGGCCTGCCCGCGTCATGCGCTACGAATAGCGTTTAACGATGCCGTAATCATACGGCAACTGCAAGGTACTGGTTCAGGCCAGATCGGGGCCCGCTTCAATCGGGACCGGCCGCCCCAGATGGAAGCCTGCCGCTCTATCGATGTTCAGGGCCTGCAGAACCCCCCAGTCGGTCGCTGTTTCAACTCCGGTAACGTAGACCTTGATCCCCCGACTGTGGGCAATCAGCACGACCGACTCCAAGTAAAAGCGGTTATCTTCCTGATAGGCTATGTCCCTGACGAAACTCTGATCGATCCTCAGCGCCTGTAAAGGCAGCTGTCGCAGATAGCTAAAGGGCACTCCGCCTGCACCAAAGCCGTCGACAATAACCCCAACGGACAGATCCCTGAGGCGCCTGACCAGTGTCGAGACCTGGTTCCAGTGGTGATGGACAGCATGCTCCTGGATCCCTACTTGCAGCCGGAGCCTGGCCTGGGCCGCATCCTCCAGCCGGGCCAGCAGCGCTGACTGGAAGTCCGCGTCTGCGACCGAGGTGTTGCCCAGGCTGATCATCAGCACCTCGTTCTGATCTTCAGCCAACCGCGCCAGGGTACGTTCGACCACCATCAGGTCAAGCCGGGCCATAAGTCCGAACCGCTCGGCCATAGGTGCAAACACGGCGCCTCGGACCCACTCATTTTCCAGTCGCAACCGGCAGAATATCTGACCGGCCCTGGGGGTCGCCCCGTCAGGACCATAGACCGGCTGTCGCATCAGCTGTAGGCCATCCTGATCCAGCGCTTCGCTGATCAGCAGGCGCCAGGATTCGCCGGGATAACCGGTCATGGTCTGATCTGCCTGCTGACAGTTGCTGTGGTCCGATGTCTGGGCCTGTCTCAGGGCCTGATCAACTACAGCCAGGCCATCCCGAGCCGACATCTCCAGGTCGATACGCGCTACGCCGCAGTGGACAGCCACTTCAACCGGCGCTGCAAAGTCAGCATAGATACCATCGAGCTCCGTCATCAGTTGCCGGCACCAGTAGAGTCCGTCTGTCAGTGCCGCGCCTGGCATGAATACCGCAAACTCGGCCCCTGTGCGGCGTGCGGCAAACGCCCGGTTATGTTCCAGTACAAAGTTTTTCAGTTCCGCCCCGAGCCTAAGCAGAAGCTGGTCTGACTGGGCCCGTCCGTGTGTACGGTTGACCTGCCCGAAGTTGGCCAGTTGCAACAGGGCAATAACGCCGGCCCCGGCGGTTTCCTCTGCTTCCACCTCCACCTTGAGGCGCTGGTCAAATGCCTGACGGCCCATCAGGCCGGTGACCGGATCTTCACTGTTGATCTTACGCAAGTGCTGGACCAGCCGGGACTGGCCTTCAAACAGCTCCTCCAGGTCATCTGCCATCTGATTCATGGCGAGGGTGACCCGGTCCAGGTCCCTGGAAGGCGCCGACTCCAGCCGCCGGCTGAAGTCCCGGTGGCCGATGGCTTCGGCCTGCACCTCAATGGCCCTGAGGGGTCGCAGCATGCGCATCAGCACCCAGTAAAGAATCGCCAGGGCAAGACCGCCTACGACGGCTGAGGTGACAAGAAAAAGCCAGGCAACGCGCCACAGATCCCGATAGGCACGGCCGGGGTGGCTTACGACGGTTACCGCTCCCAGGCGCTGCCAGCCGCGAACAACTTCGGCCCCCCCCACCGGAGTGGGCAGCTGGACAACGGAGATGAACCAGTCTGGCACGGCAAAGTCGTCCAGTCCTGCGGTGCGCTCGACTACCAGTTCGCCGTCTATATTGTGGTACTGAATGCTGAGGTAGCGGCCGCTGTCGAATGTGGCATCGATCAGAGTCGCCGAGGCGATGGGATCGCGCCCGTCGATGGCGTTGGAAAGTGATAACCCGACCGCAGTTGCTGCATCCTGGGCATGACCCTGGAGCTGGTCGGCGATATAGTCCCGGAACCGATCGAAGCTGATGGTGACACTCACCAGCAGGAGCAGCAGGATCAACCCGCCGGTGTACGACAGTAACAGTGTCTGCAGTGTCAGTTTTTTTCCGGGCTTCTGGTTATGGCTGAATCGCATCCCTGCCTTGCCTCATCCTGTAGGTAGTGTCTATGGCTAATGTAACGAAACGTCCGTCGCGCTTCTTGGGAATCTTGCCTGCGCCGAAACCCAGGCAGAGTTGACAAACATTTACACGGCGTCACCTACGTCGACAACTTTAAACACTATAGACTCTGTAAACGAACTAGTGTGATAACGAGAAGAAAACACGGCGGAGCCCAATGAACGACGAAAACCAGAAAGAGAAACTGAGGCTGCATTTCGCCCGTCGCGTCACTACCCAGGCCAGGGTCGTACTGGACACATGGCAGAAAATGCGGGCCCATCCTGACGGCGCACCTGCATTCCGCAATGACCTCAGCGCAGCGGCCGAAAAGCTGGTGCGGTATGCCCAACGCTTTGAAATGGAAAAGCACGCCATTGCCGGGCAGCGCCTGGTCGAACTTCTGGTGAGATGGTCTGCAGACACCTCGCTTGAGCCTACGCTCATGGACGAACTCCAGGCCGCCATGGACGCTCTCAACCAGAGCACCCAACGCCGGGCTGACCAGGACGAGACCGGCTCGCCCCGCACGTTCCGCCGTACACCCGTCTATGTTGCCATTAGCAATATGGAAATGGCGTCCCGGCTGATCAAGCAACTGGAATTTTTCGGGTTCAGAGCATCTGCCTTTGACACCCAGGAAAGCCTGGTGGAAGCCTGTGCTCTGCACAAGCCGGAAACCATCCTCATGGATGTTAATTTCGGCGGCACGGCCAACGCCGGCATTGCCACGGTGGAAAAGCTTCAGGGACGCCATGACACCCCCATTCCCATAGTCTTCATGAGTGATGAGGACGGCACCATCCAGACCAGGCTGCGGGCCTCCCGCTGCGGCGGCGAGGAGTTCTTCTACCCGGCGGTGGACCCGGGCCAGCTGATCGAGAAAATCGAAACCTACACCCATGGCAATACGGTCGAGCCCTACCGGGTCCTGGTGCTGGACGATTCGCGGGCCCAGGCCAAGTTCATGGAAACGGTGCTGAAAAAGGCCGGCATGACTGCCCATATCATCACTGACCCGATGCAGATCATCACTGCGCTGGAATCGTTTGCCCCGGAAATCATTATTCTTGATATGTACATGCCAGGCTGCACAGGCATGGAAATCGCCCGGGTGATCCGACAACAGGACCGGTTCCATAGTGTACCGATCATCTATCTGTCCGCAGAAGATGATGTCAGCAAGCAGCTACACGCCATGAGCCTGGGCGGCGACGACTTCCTGACCAAGCCCATTGATCCGAAACATCTGATTGCCACCATCCACAACCGGGGCCGCCGCGCCCGTTCGCTGCTGGCGCTGATGATCCGGGACAGCCTGACAGGCCTGTACAACCACACCCATACGCTTTACCTGCTCGACCAGGAAATCGTCAAGGCACGGCAGAAGGGGCACTCCCTGTGCTTCGCGATGCTGGACATCGATTATTTCAAGAAAGTCAACGATACCTTCGGGCACCCTATTGGCGACCGGGTTCTTCGCAGCCTGTCCATGTTCCTCAAGCAGCGTCTGCGCAAGACGGACCACATAGGTCGTTATGGTGGCGAGGAATTCGCCATTATTCTGCCCGACACCCGGGAGAGCGACGCCCGCAGTGTGCTGAACGAAATCCGCGAGCGCTTTTCAGAATTGCTGCAGCCTGCAGGTGACCGCGAATTCAACGTGACCTTCAGCAGCGGTGTCGCCTGCTGGCAGGACGACAGCTCCCAGGCCCTGTGCGAACGGGCAGACCGTGCGCTATACAACGCCAAGGCCCAGGGCCGGAACTGTGTGATTGCCGCCGAAGACTAGAGTCCCGCTTCATCCCCCGATTTCCCCCACCCGGGCCGAACCACGAGATGTTATGAAACCAACGTCTTATGGACTCGGCCGGCCTCCATCCCGACAATGGTTGCCGGTGCGGTGTGTGCTCGCTCTTGTGTCAAAAAGTGTTGAACCGAAACGCATAAGCACGCACCATGACTGGAAAATGTCGTTAATTTCGGCGATCCTGTTTAAATCACACCAAGGCAGAAAGTTAGCATGGCCACGATTCTGGTTCTGCATGGCCCCAACCTGAACATGCTCGGCGTCCGGGAGCCCGAGGTGTACGGTCATGAAACTCTGGCAGACATCAATGACCGGTTGCAGAAGCAAGCCGCCGACCAGGGCCACCACCTGCTGTTTTTGCAGTCCAATGCCGAATATGAACTGATCGACCGGCTCCACGATGCGCGAGCCGAAGGTGTCGACTACATTGTAATAAACCCGGCGGCTTTCACGCATACCAGTGTAGCGCTCAGGGATGCCCTTCTGGCTTCGGGCATCGGGTTTATAGAGGTGCATCTGTCGAACGTGCATGCACGTGAAGCCTTCAGGCGCCACTCCTATTTTTCTGATATCGCCGATGGCGTTATCTGCGGCCTCGGCAGCTTCGGCTACGACCTGGCCCTGCAGGCTGCGCTAAAACGCATACAACGATAAGAGACCAACGGGACTGAATTATGGACATTCGTAAAATAAAGAAGCTGATCGAATTGATCGAGGAATCCGATGTAGAGGAACTCGAAATTCGGGAGGGGGACGACTCGGTACGTATTTCACGCCGTCGCGAGCAGCCTTCCGGGGGCATGATGATGTCCCACTACGCGCCCCAGCAGCAACCCCAGCCAGCCCAGGCTCCGTCAGCGCCGCCGGCAGAGCCCGCAGCGCCGGAAGGACCCAAGGGCCACGTGGTCAAGTCGCCCATGGTCGGGACCTTTTACGAGGCGCCCTCGCCAACCGCCAAGGCCTTTGTGGAAGTAGGCCAGAGCATCAAGGCCGGCGACGTTATCTGTATCATCGAAGCCATGAAGATGATGAATCAGATTGAGGCCGACAAGAGCGGCACCGTCACTGAAATTCTGGTGGAAAACGGCCAGCCGGTCGAATTTGACCAGCCCCTGTTCACCATCTCCTGAGTGTAACTGACCCATGGCCATGATCGAGAAAGTGCTGATAGCCAACCGGGGTGAGATAGCACTCCGGATACTCCGAGCCTGCAAGGAACTGGGCATTCGTACCGTTGCGGTCCATTCCCAGGTCGACCGGGAGCTGATGCATGTACGGCTTGCGGATGAATCCGTCTGTATAGGACCCAACAGCGCCACCGACAGCTACCTGAACGTGCCTGCCATTATCAGTGCGGCTGAAGTGACCGACTCAGTCGGCATCCACCCGGGCTACGGTTTCCTTGCCGAGAACGCCGATTTTGCCGAGCAGGTGGAAAAATCCGGCTTCCGGTTCATCGGCCCCCCTGCCGATGTGATTCGCCTGATGGGCAACAAGGTCTCGGCCATCAATTCCATGATCAAGGCCGGGGTTCCAACCGTGCCAGGATCAGATGGTCCTGTCACCAATGACGACGAGCGCACCCTCAAGGTTGCCCGACGCATCGGCTACCCGGTTATCATCAAGGCTGCGTCCGGTGGCGGCGGTCGTGGTATGCAGGTTGTTCACACCGAGGCTGCACTGCTCAAGAGCATCCAGATTACCCAGACCGAAGCCCGTACCGCCTTTGGTGATGAAACCGTGTATCTTGAAAAGTACCTGGAGCGGCCGCGTCATGTGGAAGTCCAGGTGCTTGCGGACACTCACGGCAACTGCATTCACCTGGGCGACCGCGACTGCTCCATGCAGCGTCGCCACCAGAAAGTCCTGGAAGAAGCGCCAGCGCCCAACATTGATCCGGACGCCCGGGCGAAAACCCTCAAGGCCTGTGTCGATGCCTGCAAGGAGATCGGCTATGTGGGCGCAGGTACTTTCGAGTTTCTGTACCAGGACGGCAACTTCTATTTTATCGAGATGAACACCCGCGTTCAGGTAGAGCACCCGGTATCGGAAATGGTGACGGGCGTCGACATTGTTCGTGAGCAACTGAGAATTGCCAGTGGGCTGCCGCTTCAGTACAGCCAGGAGGATATCAAGATTTCCGGCCACGCCATGGAGTGCCGGATCAACGCCGAAGACCCCAAGACCTTCGCTCCGAGCCCCGGCACCGTGAAGCACTATCACGCCCCGGGCGGCAATGGGGTTCGCGTTGATTCCCATCTCTACAGCGGCTATACCGTGCCCCCGTTCTACGATTCCCTGATCGGCAAGCTGATCACCTGGGGGGACGACCGGGAGATCGCCCGCCGGCGCATGAAAAACGCCCTTGATGAGCTTCTTGTTGAAGGCATCAAGACCAACCAGCCACTGCACCGCAACCTGATTCGGGACGGTGGCTTCAAGCAGGTAGACTTCACCATTCACTACCTGGAAAAGCTCTTACGGGGTCAATGAATGCCGTGGATTCAACTACAGATCCCGGCTGATCCGGACAACGCCGATCAGCTCGAGGATCTTCTGATGGAGATGGGCGCCAACGCAGTCTCCATGGAAGACGGCGCTGACCAACCCCTTTACGAACCGGATCCAGGCACAACGCCCCTGTGGCATGAGACCCGGGTGACGGGCCTGTTCGAGTCCGACCGCGACATTGCACAGTTGTGCAGCGAAATCCGCGATGCCTGGCACCGCCAGACCCAGCAGTCGCTGCCTGACATCGACGTTACCCTGGTTGAAGACAAGGACTGGGAGCGGGCCTGGATGGAAGACTTCAAGCCCCTGCAATTCGGGGAGCGGCTCTGGATCGTCCCCAGCTGGAGTGACGCACCCGATCCGGATGCCGCCAATTTACTTCTCGATCCGGGCCTGGCTTTCGGCACCGGCACCCACCCGACCACAGCCCTTTGCCTTGAGTGGCTGGATGGCCACCCGATCGCCGGCCGGCAGGTAATCGACTACGGTTGTGGCTCAGGCATATTGGGCCTCGCGGCCTTGTTGCTCAACGCCCGCCATGTCATAGGGGTGGACACCGACCCGCAGGCCCTGGAGGCCAGCCGTGAAAACGCTCGCCGTAATAACGTGCCCGAGCACCAGCTCGAACTTTATCTGCCCGGCGACGAACCGGAGGTACAGGCTGATATCATGCTGGCCAATATTCTGGCCCAACCATTGATTTCTCTGGCCCCCAAACTGGCGTCACGGGTCTTCCCGGGCGGTGACCTTGTACTGTCAGGGATTCTGTCGAATCAGGCCCGGGAAGTCATGGCCGCCTACGAGCCCTGGTTTGTCATGGATGAGCCGGAACAGCGCGAAGAATGGGTCCGCCTCACAGGGCGACGCAGAGACAGATGACGAACAGAGCCTGAGCGACTAAACTCCCTGACTCATGGCATTGCCCTTCCACAGGATTTACGGATGACCGAAAGCACCCTGTTAACCCGCTGCCCTCATTGCGCCACCCGTTTCCGGGTAACCAATGAGCAGCTAGGCATTGCCAAAGGCAAGGTGCGATGCGGCAATTGCATGGAAGTGTTCAATGCCATCGAGCACCAGGAAAAGGATGGCGGCAAGCCGGCAGCGGCTCCGGCATCTCCTATTGGAACCGATTCAGCGGACGCAACGGAGGAGGACTTTGTCTTCCAGGACAACCCTGACGAGGATGCCACCGAGGGCAGTTATGCAGGTAATCAGTCCACCTTTTCCGACGACGAGCTGAGCGACAGTTTTCGCTCTTTCGAAGAGAAAACGACCAGTGGCTTCGACGCGCCCGACGACGATGATCACAGCGAAAATATAGACGAGAGCTGGGCGGAAGCCATTCTCTCCGAAGAGTCACCACCGAGCAGATCGTTTCCGCCACATAAACCGCAAGAGCCTGAATCACCAGCTGACGAGCCTGACCTGGAGCCGCAGGCCGACAAGCCTGGGCAAATTGGTTACCAGGCTGAGGAGTTCCCGGGTTCAGGCACCCAGGAGCCCCAAAAGCCCGCATTTGAACTGGCACCTGATCCGGACCAGCCCGTGCCAGAGGAACCTGGATCCGATCTGGATGCGGCCAGCGAACCCAGCCTGGCAGCAGAGCCCCGTGCGACGGCAGAGACCTACCGGAACCTGAGCTACGAGCCCATTGCCGTCGGCAAGTCACCGTCGAGGGGATGGCTCCGCAAAACAGTCTGGAGTCTGGTGATTCTTGCGTTGCTGGCGACCCTGATCGCACAGGTGAGCTATTTCCAGTTCGATCGCCTGTCAGCACAGCCCGAGCTCCGGCCCATCTACGAAAAAGCCTGTGACCTGGTGGGATGCGAGCTGGAACCCCTGTCAGCGATTGACCAGATCCAGAGCCGTAAGCTGGTGGTCAGGACCGACCCGGAAGACCGCAACGCACTGATTGTCGACGCCGTGATAGTCAACGAAGCGGCCTTTGAACAGCCTTTCCCTGCGATTGGCCTGACCTTTTCCAATCTTAACGGGGATGTGGTTGCGCAAAGCGTCTTTTCGCCCGAGGACTATCTGGCCGGTGATGCCCAGGATATGGAGGCCATGCCTCCGGATACGCCGGTACGCATTGCCATCAACATCCGAGACCCCGGCCGCGACGCGGTCAACTACAATATCAGCTTCCGGCCCAGGTAAGAGAGGTTGCCGCGCGGCCTCCGTTCGCGCAAAAGTCAACCAACAAGCACGAAAAATAATCAATTTTTTCATCCTCTTTGCTCTTCATTACCGGGGTCCCCGGCGGTATCATTATCGCCCCTTGTCATCTGGTGATCATTTATCGACCAGCTGTAACACGGAACGGAATCAATGGTACCTACGGCACACATCGGGCCTTACACGCTCCCCAATCCGTTAATCGTCGCGCCCATGGCCGGGGTTACGGACCGCCCTTTTCGCTTGCTGTGTCGGCGCCTGGGGGCAGGCCTTGCGGTGTCGGAAATGGTGACCGCGGACAGCAGCCTCTGGCATACCCGCAAATCAAAGCTCAGGCTGGACCATACAGGCGAGCCGGAACCCCGCTCAGTGCAGATTGCCGGCGGTGATGCAGACATGCTGGCCCATGCGGCCCGTGCCAACGCCCGGCATGGGGCCCAGATCATTGACATCAACATGGGCTGCCCTGCCAAAAAAGTCTGCAACAAGGCCGCCGGCTCGGCCCTGATGAAGGATGAGCCCCTGGTCAAAAGCATACTCGAGGCCGTGGTGCGTGCAGTGGATGTGCCGGTGACCCTGAAAATGCGCACCGGCTGGGATCACGATAATCGTAATGCCGTTACCATTGCACGGATGGCTGAAGACGCTGGCATCCAGGCCCTGGCCATTCATGGCCGCACCCGGGCCGATGCCTATCAAGGCAAGGCAGAGTACGACACCATTGCCGAGGTGAAATCGCGGGTGAGTATTCCTGTTTTCGCCAACGGCGATATTGACTCGCCCCAAATGGCCCGCCATGTGCTGGACCATACCGGGGCTGACGGTCTGCTCATTGGTCGTGCCGCCCAGGGCAGTCCCTGGATCTTCCGGGAGATCCTGCACTTTCTGGAAACCGGCAGAACGCTTGAGCCACCGTCGCTGGACGAAGTGGAAAAGATTCTTGACGAGCACCTGGAGGCTCTCCACGGCTTCTATGGAGAGCACATGGGTGCCCGTATCGCGAGAAAACACGTGGGCTGGTATCTCCAGTGCCACGATCAGGACAGAGAGTTCAGAAAACGCTTCAACGCCATCGAACACGCGCTGGAGCAAAAGAAGAGCATTCAACAGTACTTTGCAGGCTTACGAAATGGAGAGGTATTCGCAGCATGACGGCTGAGACACTGGCAAACGAAAACATGGCCCAACCGGCAAACGATGACGTTCACCAACTGCAGACGGTGAACAGCAGCGGCAGCACTGTCACTTTGCGGGACAGCGTCGAAGTTGCCCTGAAGAACTACCTGACCCAGCTTGATGGCGCCCCGGTAACGGAAGTCTATCAACTGGTGCTCTCAGAGGTGGAAGCCCCCCTGCTTGAGCAGGTGATGAAATACACCCGCAACAACCAGACCAAGGCATCCACCATGCTGGGCCTTAACCGGGGCACTTTGCGCAAGAAACTCAAACAGTACGGTTTGCTATAATCTGGTAACCCGAAGCTTCAGGAGGGCCTCCCGGACATTATCTGGCGAGGCCTTCATTCGTTTCCTATGCAGCGAAAAGTGACTCATGGCAAATCAGGCAAACACTCCCGTTCGTCGGGCTCTTATCAGTGTTTCGGACAAGACCGGCATCGTCGACTTCGCCCGTGCGCTCAGTCAGCTTGGCATTGAACTTCTTTCCACCGGGGGCACCTTCCGCCTGCTGAAGGAAAGCGACATAGCCGTGACCGAGGTCAGCGACCACACCGGGTTTCCCGAGATGATGGATGGCCGGGTCAAAACCCTGCATCCCAAGATCCACGGGGGCATTCTGGGGCGCCGGGGCAAGGACGATGCGATCATGGCCGAACACCAGATTGCGCCCATCGACATGGTCGTGGTGAACCTCTACCCGTTCGAAGCCGCTGTCGCCGACCCGGCCTGTGACCTGGCGACCGCCATTGAAAACATCGACATTGGTGGTCCCACCATGGTCCGGGCTGCGGCCAAGAACCACAACGACGTCGCTATCGTGGTCAATGCTTCGGACTATGGCGGGGTCCTGATAGAACTCGCCGCCAATAAAACCGGAATCAGCTACCAGACCCGCTTCGATCTGGCTGTCAAAGCCTTTGAACACACCGCCGGCTATGACGGTGCCATCGCCAATTACCTTGGCGGACGTACGCAGGACAATGCCAATCCTGATTTCCCGCGCACCTTCAACAGCCAGTTCGTGAAAGTGCAGGACATGCGCTACGGCGAGAACCCCCACCAGCGGGCCGCCTTCTACGCCGAACGCTCTCCGCGTGAAGCCTGCGTGGCCACCGCCCGGCAACTGCAGGGCAAAGCCCTGTCCTACAATAACGTGGCGGATACCGACGCGGCCCTGGAATGCGTAAAGCCGTTTGCCGACCCCGCCTGTGTGATCGTCAAACACGCCAACCCCTGCGGTGTTGCCATCGGTGCTGATATCCACCAGGCCTATGATCTGGCGTTTGCCACTGACCCTACCTCGGCTTTCGGAGGCATCATTGCCTTCAACCGGGAACTGGACGCAAGGACCGCCAAGGCCATTGTTGACCGCCAGTTTGTGGAAGTCATCATTGCGCCTTCTGTTGCTCCTGAAGCTGCAGAGCTGGTGGCGGCCAAGAAAAACGTACGCCTCCTGGCCTGTGGCCAATTCGATGGTGAGCGAGCCCCCACCATGGACTTCAAGCGGGTGACCGGAGGGCTCCTGGTCCAGGATCGGGACCTGGGCATGGTCGCCATGGCAGACGTCAAGGTCGTGACCGACCGCCACCCAACCGAAGCGGAACTCAATGACCTGCTGTTTGCCTGGGAAGTGGCCAAATACGTCAAGTCCAACGCCATCGTCTATGCCCGGGCCGGCCGCACCATCGGCATAGGTGCCGGCCAGATGAGCCGAGTCTACAGCGCGCGGATCGCCGGCATCAAGGCTGCTGACGAAGGCCTGGAGGTCAAAGGCTCGGTGATGTCGTCGGATGCCTTCTTCCCGTTCCGTGATGGTATTGACGCCGCGGCCGCCGCTGGTATCACGGCGGTTATCCAGCCCGGCGGTTCCATGCGTGACCAGGAAGTCATCGACGCTGCCAATGAACACGGCATAGCGATGGTCTTCACCGGCATGCGCCATTTCCGCCATTGAGCCTAACCAGGAAAGCCATCATGAACATTCTTGTAATTGGTAATGGCGGTCGCGAGCATGCACTGGCCTGGAAAGCGGCCCGGTCACCTCTTGCCGACCGGGTTTTCGTGGCGCCGGGTAATGCTGGCACAGCCCTGGAACCGGGGCTTGAGAACGTCGCCATTGATGTGATGAATCTGGAGGGCCTTGCTGACTTCGCCTCCTCCCACGATGTGGGGCTGACCATCGTTGGTCCCGAGGCTCCCCTGGTAGCAGGCATTGTTGACCTGTTCCGGGCGCGCGGACTGGCTGTGTTTGGCCCCTCGAAAGGTGCTGCTCAGCTGGAAGGCTCGAAAGCCTTCACCAAGGACTTCCTGGCCCGTCAGAATATTCCGACCGCCGGCTACGGCAACTTTACTGATGTGGATCAGGCCCTGACTTACGTGCGTCAGCAAGGGGCCCCGATTGTGGTCAAAGCCGACGGCCTGGCTGCGGGCAAGGGCGTGATTGTCGCCATGACTCTCGCGGAAGCAGAAGACGCCATCCGGGACATGCTGTCTGGAAACAGCTTTGGCGATGCCGGCAGCCGTGTTGTGATTGAGGAATTCCTGGAGGGCGAAGAGGCCAGCTTCATCGTCATGGTGGACGGCAAACACGTTTTGCCCATGGCCACATCCCAGGACCACAAGCGCGTCGGCGACGGTGACACGGGTCCGAACACGGGCGGCATGGGTGCCTACTCCCCCGCTCCGGTGGTGACCGATGCCGTTCATCGGCGCATCATGGATGAGGTGATCTACCCCACGGTCACAGGCATGGCGGAGGAAGGCCATGACTACACCGGTTTCCTGTACGCAGGGCTCATGATCGACCCGGACGGTGCGCCCAAGGTGATCGAGTTCAATTGTCGCTTTGGTGACCCGGAAACCCAGCCGATCATGCTACGGATGCAGTCGGACCTGGTGGAGCTCTGCCTGGCCGCCATTGACGGCAAGCTCGACCAGTGCGAATCCCGCTGGGACCCCCGCGCTGCCGTGGGGGTGGTGATTGCGGCTGGTGGCTACCCTGGCGACTACAGTAAAGGGGCGGTTATCTCAGGGCTACCGGAACAGGAAACCGAAGGTGAGAAAGTATTCCATGCCGGCACCCGGCTTCAGGGCGAGCAGGCACTCACTAACGGTGGTCGGGTACTCTGTGCCACCGCCCTCGGCCGGACCGTAACCGAAGCCCAGCAGCGTGCCTATGGCGTTGCCGGGGGTATCCATTGGGAAGGTTCTTTCTATCGAAAGGACATTGCCTACCGGGCAATTTCCAGGGAACAGGCAGGCGATCTCTGACGCTTGAGCCAGTTCTGCTGCAAACCAGCCCGGCTAAGCCGGGCTTTTTTCTGTCTGATGCTCAGGCGCGACTGAGGTGGTTTATGGAACCCGGATACGTTCCAGCGCCGCCCGGATGGTTTCCGGGATCGGAGCAGAACGATTCTGCTCACGCTCGACAAAGACATGGACAACCTGACCAATCGCCACCGGGTCCACGTTACCTTCGCTGAACAGGCCGAGCTCATAGGTCACGGAACTGTTGCCGATCTTGATGACTCTTAGCCCGGCTTCCAGTGCCTCCGGATAGGCCACAGGTTTGCGGAACTGGCAGTTGGAGCTGACCACGAATCCGACCACCGGGGCATTATTGATATCCAGGCCGCCAACCTCGATCAGGTAGCGGTTGATGGTCGTATCGAAGTAGGAATAGTAGGTCACGTTATTCACATGACCGTAGATATCATTATCCATCCACCGGGTGGTGATCGGGTAATGAATGGCAAAATCATCTCGCTGCACACTTCTCTCCGCTTGCTACGATTATCAAAATCGGGTGTTCCAGACAGTACCGCCTGTGGCTATTGCATGCCACCAAGGCAAAGGTATTTCAACTCCATGAACTCGTCCAGCCCGTAGCGAGAGCCTTCGCGACCCAGGCCGCTCTCCTTCACGCCGCCGAACGGTGCGGTTTCAGTGGAAATAATGCCCTCGTTAATGCCCACCATCCCGGACTCAAGGGCCTCCGCCACGTACCAGATACGCCTGATATCGTTGCTGTAGAAATAGGCCGCGAGCCCGAACTCGGAATCATTGGCCATTGCAATGACCTCGTCGTCGGTCTCAAATCGGAACAGCGGCGCCACGGGACCAAAGGTTTCTTCCCTGGCGACAAGCATGTCCTGGGTCGCATCGGTCAGGATGGTCGGCTCGAAGAAGGTTCCGCCCAGGGCATGGGGCTTGCCACCGAGGGCAAGGCGGGCACCCTTGGAGGTCGCGTCTTCAATGTGCCTCTGAACCTTCTCCAGCGCTGCTCCATTGATCAGCGGGCCTTGCTGGGCTTCGCCTTCCAGACCGGCGCCTACAACCAGCCTGCTGACCGCGGTTTTCAGTTTCCCGACAAAGGCGTCGTACACGCCGGACTGGACGTACACACGATTGGCACAGACGCAGGTCTGGCCGGTGTTGCGATACTTTGATGCCATCAGGCCGGTAACCGCAGCATCCAGGTCGGCATCATCAAAGACGATGAACGGGGCGTTGCCACCCAGCTCCAGACTGACCTTTTTTACGGTATCACTGGCCTGGCGCATCAGCAGTTTACCGACCGGGGTCGAGCCGGTGAAGGAAACCTTGCGCACCACCGGGTTAGCGGTAAGCTCACCGCCCACCGCTGCTGCCTGACGTTTGCTGGCTGTAATAATATTGATTAGGCCAGCGGGAACCCCTGCCTGCTCCGCCAGATAGGTGATCGCAAGCGCCGACAAGGGCGTGTCCTCAGCTGGTTTGACCACTACCGGGCAGCCTGCTGCGAGGGCCGGGGCCACTTTGCGGGTGATCATCGCGATCGGGAAATTCCACGGCGTAATGGCTGCCACCACACCGATGGGTTGCTTGATCACGATTATGCGCTTGTCCCTGCCATGGCCGGGAATGACATCACCGTAGGCCCGCTTGGCTTCTTCGGCGAACCATTCGATAAAACTGCCACCGTAGGCAACTTCGCCCCTGGATTCGGCCAGGGGTTTACCCTGCTCTGCGGTCATCAACCGGGCGAGATCCTCCTGGTGCGCCATTACCAGATCAAACCACCTGCGAAGAATATTGGCGCGCTCTTTCGCCACGGTTGAACGCCAGGCCGGCCAGGCGGCTGCCGCATCTGCGATCGCCTGCCGGGTTTCGTCCGCCCCCATGTCAGGAACATTGGCAAGGCGCTCGCCATTGGCCGGATTGACCACAGCAAAGGTCTCGCCGGAACGGGCCTGCACCCACTGGCCGTTGATGAAGGCGGATTCCCGAAGAAGCTCCGGTTCTGTCAGTTTCAGGGACATGCTATGCCTCGGCTTCAGGGGTAAGTTGTATTTGAGTCCGGCGTGACCTAGTCAAACAGCACCACCTGACGAACCGCCTTGCCGGAAGCCAGCTTCTCAAAACCCTCGTTGATTTCATCCAGGGTCAGGGTGTCGCTGAGCAGTTTGTCCACCGGCAGTTTGCCCTGGCGGAACAGGGTGACGTAACGGGCCAGGTCGCGAACCGGAACGCAGCTGCCCACATAACTGCCCTTGAGGGTGCGTTCCTCCGCCACCAGGCTCACCTGCTGTATCGATACCTTCTTTTCCGGATGGGCAAGGCCACCGGTGACCGTAGTCCCGCCACGGCGCGTGATCTGGTAGGCGAATTCCAGGGCTTTTTCAGAGCCGGCCATTTCGATGGCACAGTCGACGCCGCCATTGGTCAGGGCCTTGATCCTGTCCACACATCCCTCTTCGCCGGAATTGAAGGCGTGGGTTGCGCCGAGTTCCTTGGCCAGCGCCAGTTTGCTGTCATCCAGATCAATGGCAACGACCGCGCCTGCGCCTGCTACCAGGGCGCCCAGCACACTGTTCAGGCCCACGCCGCCAAGGCCAACCACAGCCACGGTCTGGCCCGCCTTGATGTCAGCCGAATTGATTGCAGCACCGACCCCCGTCAGCACGGCACAACCGAACAGGGCGGCATGGTGCAGGGGCAGGTCGGCGTCCACCTTGACCAGTGAGTCCCGTGAAACCACCGCATGATCCGCAAAGGCGGACACCCCCAGGTGATGGTTAACCGGCGTGCCATCGGCCCGGTGCAGCCGGTGTTCTCCGCTAACCAGGGTACCGGCATTGTTGGTTTTGGCCGCCGGCTCGCACAGGGCCGGACGGCCCTCCGCACAGGGGGCGCAGTGGCCACAGCTGGGCACGAATACAGCAACCACGTGATCCCCGACCTTGAGGTCGCGGACGCCATTGCCCACTTCCTTCACGACGCCCGCGGCTTCGTGTCCCAGCGCCATCGGTACCGGGCGGGGCCGGTTGCCATCGATAACAGACAGGTCGGAATGGCACAGGCCCGCGGCCTTGATCTGAACCAGCACTTCGTTGTCGCCCGGGGGAGAAAGCTCCAGTTCTTCGATAACCAGGGGTCTGGTGTCCTGGTACGGGCGTTGCGCCCCGATCGCTTGCAATACGGCTGCACGGATTTTCATGACTGTTCCCTCATTCAGTTGCTGTTCGCTGTTCGCTTTCGCTGCTCGCTGTTCTGAGGTCAGGCCGGGGATTCTGGCATCACCCGGCGGCCAGCAGTAACGGAACCCCGCTCGATGCGCCAGGTGGTATCCACCAGATCAGCCGAGTGACTATCGTCAGACTCAGCGATAAGCACCGTGAGGCCTTCGGCGCGCAGGTCCGCAATCACCTCGGACAGACGCCGGGCCAACACCGGTGCCACTCCCTCGAACGGCTCGTCCAGCAGAATCATTTCCCGCCCCGGGACCAGAGCCCGACCCAGGGCTACCAGTTTCTGCTGGCCGCCGGACAGCTGCAGGGCCTTGCGCTCGCCGAAGTCCGCTATTTCAGGCATCAGCGAATACACCCATTTCAGACGCTCCTCACCATCTTTAATGTTATTGGCCCAGGCCGGCATGAGCATGTTTTCCGACACGGTCAGGTCCGGTATCAGCCTGCGGTCTTCCGGCATATAACTGATGCGAAGATTGGCCCGCCGGTGGGACGGCAGTTTGCTGATGTCCTGACCCTTGAAGGTAATGGAGCCCCTGCTCGCAGGTAACAGGCCCATGATTGCCCGAATCAGCGTAGTCTTGCCGGCACCGTTGTGGCCAATCAGCCCTGCCATCTGGCCTTCGGGAATACTCAGATTAACGTCCCGGAGAATGTTGATGCCCTCAATGGAGACGTCGAGGTTGGTAATTTCAAGACTCATGGGGGGCGTCTCCTTCGATTTTTGGCGCCTGCGGTTTGCCGGTCACAAGTTCCTGAACCTTCTCGTCCGCCAGCACTTTCTCCACCGGGCCATCCTTGATCACAATACCGCTGGCAAAGGCCAGCACCCGGGTTACGTAACGCTGGACAATTTCCATATCGTGCTCGACAAACAGCACGGTCAGGCCCCTCTGGCGAACGGCTTCCATGACGGTGTCCATCAGGGCGTATTTCTCCTCCATACTGACGCCGCTGGTGGGTTCGTCCAGTAGCAGCATGCGCGGGCTGCCCAGCATGGCAATGGCAATATCGAGCAGTTTGCGTGCCCCCTGCGGCATGGCCGTGACCATCTCGTTACGGTACTGGGAAATGTTCATCTGAGCCAGAATCTCCTCTGCCGCCTCCAGACGCTTCGGTGTCCTCACCGGCCGGATCATCTGGAACTGCTTGTTTTCAGCGGCAGCCAGGGCGATGGCCAGGTTGTCGATCACCGGCATTTCCAGGAACAGCTGGGGAATCTGAAATGACCGGGTCAGCCCTTTTCTCATCAGCTTGCGGGGCCCCAGTCCCTTGATCGCGTTGCCGCCGAAATCTATGGTGCCGCTGGACGGCGGCAGGTAACCGGTCACCATGTTGATGAAGGTGGTCTTGCCGGCGCCGTTGGCCCCGATAACGCCGACAATCTCCCCTTCGGTGATGGTTACATTGATGTCTTCGGCAGCGGTCACTGCGCCGAAGTAGCGGGACAGCCCGGTGGTTTTCAGGATCACGGTCATGAGGCCACCCCTTTCTTGCGGGTAAACAGGCTCCAGATTCCCTTGGGCAGGAAGAGGATGATCAGCAGCAGTACGATGCCCAGGATCATCTGCCAGGCATTGGGGGCCAGCTCGACGGCATAGGTTCGTACCAGGGTGAAAATGATCGCGGCCAGAAAGGGTGCCGCTATGTGCCCGGTCCCGCCGAGGATGGCAATGAACACGAATTCACCTGATATGGTCCAGTAGGCCATGGTCGGGTCTACGTGGCCGGCCGCCAGCGCAGTCATTGAGCCACCCACGGAACCGACGGCCGCTGCAATCACATAGTTGATATAGAGCACCTGCTTGCGGGATACGCCCATGTACTCCACCCGTACTTCATTTTCCCGGATCGCTTCACAGGCCAGGCCAAGGCTGGACTTGAAATAACGGTTCAGAAACAGCGCGAACCCCAGTGCCAGAACAAGTGCCAGCAGTAGCGCAATACGGGTACTGCTTTCACCCGAACCCGGGGTGAAACCGAGAATGGTCCAGTCCACCACACCAAAGCCATCGGTACTGCCCAGGTTGTGACTTTTCACCAGGACGCCATAAAGGATCATGGAAAACGCCAGTGACAGCATGGCAAAGAATATTTCACGATAGCGCGTGACGAGAAGACCCAGGACCATCGCCAGGCCAACGGTCACGACGACCCCAAGACCAACCAGAAGCAGTGCATCGGTTATGCCCAGGTACCGTCCACCCAGGCCCACCGCGTATCCGCCGAGGCAATAGAAGAGTCCCTGCCCGAATGACACCAGACCCGCACGCATCAGCATGACCACGCCCATCACCACAAGGGCGGTGGAAATGGCCAGGGTTGTGGTGAATACAAGCCAGCTCGGAACCACCAGCGACGCAAGGGCAATGGCCACTGCGGCACCGATCAGGGGGATTTCGCTTTTTTCCAGGATCATCAGATTTTCCTCGCAATCACCTGGCCAAAGAGGCCATGGGGTCGGAAGATCAACACTCCAGCCATGACGGCATAGATGATGAAGAGCTCCAGCTCGGGCATGGTGTGGATGGATGCCGCCCGAGCCAGGCCGACGATAATCGCACCCACAGCGGCACCGGTAATACTGCCAAGGCCACCGGTCACCACCACTGCAAAGGCCATGACGATGACCTCGATGCCGAGCCCCGGTACTACGGAAATGATGGGGGCCGTAATACCACCGGCGATGGCGCCCAGTGTTGCCCCGATCATGAAGGTAATGGTGAACATCCGGCGCACGTTGACACCCATGGCTTCGGATACTTCACGGTCATGGATGATGGAGCGCAGGATCTTGCCCACCTTCGTGCGCTCAAGCCAGAACCACAGCCCAAAGCCAATCACTATCGATACCCCGAGCACCATCAGGTCATAGCCCGATACCGTCAGTACATCGATGTTGATGCGGCCCATGGCCACATAAGGCTGATAGGCAGAGTAAGGGGTGGTGCCCCAGATCAGTTTTACAGCGTCCTGCAGAATCAACAGAACGGCAAACGTGACGATCAGCATCAGGACTTCATCGCGACCGTACATGAGCCTCAGCAGGCCACGTTCTATGATCAGCCCGGTCAGCGCGCCAATCAGCACTGCTGAGGCCGCGATGATGGCAAAGGCGACGAGCAGCTGGTCGCCGCCCCCGGCGTAGTACCAGCCCAAGGCCGACGCCGAGGCATAGGCGCCGAGCGCATAGAGGCTGCCGTGGGCCATGTTCAGAATTCTCATAACGCCGTAGATGACGGTCAAACCGGCCGCCACCAGAAACAACCATGAGGCGTAGATGAAACCGTCGATCAGAATTGCCCAGACCGTTAGCATCAGTGTGTACTCCTGTTATCGAACCACTGGCAGCACGTGGTCTGCCAGTGGTTGATCAATGGATCAGTTGCAGTCGACTCCAGGGAAGCCTTCCTTGATCCATTGCTGGGCGTCATAGCCATCCGGCGCTGACACACACTCGCCCGGGTAGGATTTCACGTTGCGCAGTTCCGCTTCGCCATCCTCGAAATGGTATTCGCCGTACAGCATGGGCTGCATGGCCTGATGGCCATCGGCCAGAGCCATTTTCACGGTGCCACTGACAGACTCGAATTCGGCGCCTTTCAGTGCTTTGGCCAGTTGCTCTGAGCTGGGGATGCCCTCGGCGTCTGAGTTGTCGGCAGCGTACTTGAGAGCCAGAATAGCCTGGGCCGCCTTGGATGCCGGGTAGCTTGGGGGTGTGCCGTGCTCCTCTTCATAGGCTTTGGTAAACCACTCGCTCAGATCGTTCTCCGGCATGAAACCACCGAAGGGACCGCGACCACCCAGAATGGTGCCGTTGGGCGCCTGACCATCGAAGCGGTGCAGACCGGACTCGCCGGTGGTCAGCAGCGCTGTCGCCTGTTCCAGCAGACCACGGGCATTCGCCTGTGAAGTGAAGGATTCCATGTCCCCGCCCCACATCGAGGAGTGAACAATGTCCGGACGCTGGGTCTGGAGTGCGGAAATCTCTGTGCTGTAGCTGCCCTGGAACAGCTGCGGCATCTGGTTGTTGACGATCTCTGCCTCAGGCATCAGCTGCTCCAGGGCAAGGGTAAAGTCCTGCCAGGAATCCTGACCCCAGGCGTAGTTCTGCTGGATACCGGCGATCCGTTCAGCGTCCGGATGGGTCTCGGCGAGATACCTTGCGGCGCCGACGTTATCCGCCACCGCATCAAGACCGGTGCGGAACATGTACTGGGGATTGTCTATCTCCTGGAACAGCCGGGATGTGCCGCAGTCGAAGGCGATGGTGAACATCTTCATCTCTTCCGCCACCGGCCCAATCGCCAAGCAGTCGCCGGACGAGATATAGCCAATCACGGCATTGACGTCCTGACGCTGGACCAGATTCCGGTACTCTTCAACCTGCTTGGTGGGGCCACCCGCTTCGTCGACAACCACGGATTCCAGCGTGAGACCATTAACACCCTTGGTGTCGTATGGGGCCGGCAGACTGCCTTCGTTGATGGCCTTGATGACAATATCCGCGCCCTGGGCCGCCGGTACGCCGAACGGGCCCGAGGCACCACCGGACAGGAAGGTCACAAACCCCACCTTGAAGGATTCCTCTGCATGGGCGCTGGCCGCCATCCCCATGACGCCGACCGATGCAACGGCCACGGAGGTTGCGGTGTTCAGAAGCGTCTTCTGCCAGAGGGAACGTTGGTTGGAATTTTTCATTTTGGCACTCCTTGATTGTTGTTTTGTGTCGTACTTCAGGTTGCGCTCTTGTCTTGCCTTCTTGGGTTTGGGCGACTGCCTGTCAGGGTCAGCCACCGGATTCACCGCGTCGCTTGTTCACCAAAGCGGGGGACGGTTTCAGGGATTCAGCGTCGTAGACGACCCAGTTGCCCAACAGGACACGGGCGGGTGGGTAGTGATCGTTGGCCACCGGCGTCCCTATCGCCTGGGCCTGCACGATCTGGTGGGTCTCCGGATCGATATAGGAAACATAGCCTTCAGGGTCCTTGGGCAATGGAATCTTGAGCCCTTTGAGGGCCGCGATCATGGCATCGGTATCGGTCACATCACCGGCCATGCGGATTGCACGGGCGATTGTCATCATGCCTGCGTAGGCGCCCTGGGCGGAGTAACTCGGATAACGGCCGGAGAGCTCGTGAAAGCGGGTGACAAACTGCCGGTTCCGCTCGGTGTCGGGCCAGTTGACGTGATGACGGGCAGAGAGAATAAGCCCTTGCGGCGGGTCGTCCTTCAGGCTCACCAGGGTTTCGTAGTCCCCACCCGCATCAAAGTTGGCCACTCGCATGCGACTGAACAGTTGCGTGGTGCGGGCCTGTTCCATAAAGGCAATGAAATCGCCGCCCCAGAGCGATACCACCAGCACATCGGGCGGCGACTCCAGCAGCGACTGGATATAAAGCGAGTAGTCCGGCTCATACAGTTTGGGCCAGTAGGTGCCGGTCACCTGGTAACGGGTATCGCTCTGATTCAGTGCCTGCCTGAGATCACGCCAGGCGACCCGGCCGTATTCATAATCAGGCCCGAGGAAGGCCAGCTTCCGCCAGCCGTTTTTGTCCTGCAGCTCCTTCAGGTAGCGGGCGCCGGCGGCGTGGGAATACCAGGTATCACTGGAGACACGGAAATAGTAGCGGTGGCCTTCCTCAAGTGAGGCCCGTGACGAGGCGTGATCGGTTCCGACCATGATGATTCGACGCTGCTTAGCCAGGCGGCTGACCGCCATGCCGACGCCAGAGCTGACCATGCCACAGAGAACGTTGGCGTTGTCCAGCCGAATAAAATCTTCCGCCATTCGCACAGCGAAGGAAGCTTTGGAGCGGGAATCGTCCACGATCACCCGCAGGCGAGGAGCGTCAGGGTCCGAGGCCAGTTCCTCAAGTGCAAGCCTGATGGCGACGATGCTGTCCCGACCATAGCTGGCCGAGCGGCCGGTCATCGGGTACATGCAGGCGATGGTGGCGTCGGCAAGGGTGGCCTCGGTGCCCAGTTCAACCCTGCCCACCGGCGGGGACACTTGCCGGTTTGAGACGTCGGCAAAGATAGGGCAGCTCATCATTAAAGCCATCGCAGCAACGGCGATGCGCCATAACCGCTGGCCTGGCCACACCCTGGACCTAGTGAGCGGTACTGTCTGATACAGGCGGGTGTTGGCTCCCGGCAAATCAGTCTCCCGAGCCGGTTAACGTCCGGCGAATGGTTCTAGATTATTGTTGTAAACCCATTGACCGGATACTGAGCAAAACTGGGGCCAATGCAGCGACATTGGTCTGCTGTGCGGTCTGGGGAGCTATTGATGAGGACGAGATGGGAGATAAGAGCGAGGATTGAGCGCAAAGCGCTCATAAGCACACACCAGAATGAGCGCTTTGCGCTCAACAATTCAACCAATGGTCCTGTCCTATCGCATCCCCAATCGCTGCAAACGGCGTTTGAAGGCGTGCCGTGACAGACCCAACTGCTCGGCAGCCTTGCCCTTGTGACCACCGGTTTTCTCGAGGGCGTTCAGTAAAAGCTGGCGCTCGGTCTGCTGCATGTGATGATCAAGGGACTCATCAACGCAGGCCTGGTCGGGTGAGGTTACCGGGCGGGAAACAAGAAACTCGCCGGGCAACTGCTGGGGACGAATCAGTTGACCCGGGTAAAGAATAGTAAGGCGTTCTACCAGGTTACGAAGTTCCCGTACATTACCGGGCCAGGTATAGGCACTCAGGCAGGCCAGCGTTTCCGGCAGCATGGTGATCGGCCGGCAGCCCTCTTCCCTGGCCTGGGATTCAATGAACATATCCAGCAGTTTGTGCACATCGTTGTCCCGCTCCCGCAGGGGTGGCAGGGTCAGTTCGATGACGTTCAGGCGGAAGTAAAGGTCCTCCCGAAAGTGACCGTTGCGAACCTCGGCCTCCAGCGATCGGTTGGTCGCCGCAATCACCCGCACATCCGCGGTGGCACTGGCGCCTCCCCCAACAGGACGGTAATCACCGTTCTCAAGAAAGTGCAGGAACTTGGCCTGCAACGCCAAAGGCAGCTCCCCAATTTCATCCAGAAACAGGGTGCCATTGTGCGCCAGAGCAACAAGACCAAGGCGTTTATGGTCGGCTCCGGTGTAGGCGCCTTTCTCCGCGCCGAACAGTTCAGCCTCTATCAGCTGCTCCGGCAGGGCCGCGCAATTGATTTCCACAAAGGCGCCGGCAGACCGGTTACTCTGCTGGTGAATGGCCCGGGCGACCAGGGCCTTGCCGGTTCCGGACTCACCCAGCAAGAGAATCCTGCCCGCGCTGCTCACGGAAATTCGCTGCACTTTCTGCCAGAGCTGCTGCATGGCCTCACTGTCGCCCATCAATCCGGATGACGAAGCCGCCCGGCTGCGATGGTAAGTCAGCTCGTCGCGCATCCGGGTCCGCTCAGTCACCGAATCGATAAGGTGGAGTAGCTCATCCAGGGCAAAGGGTTTGGTCAGGTAATCCGTGGCACCGGCCTTTACAGCCTGCACAGCCGCACGGGTATCACCATGGGCCGAGATCATCACCACCGGTAAATCCGGATAAAGGCGGGCGACCTCGTGCAGGGTATCCATGCCACTCATGCCCGGCAGCCGCAGGTCCAGTAACATCAGGTCAGGCAGATTCTGTTCAACCACAGCCAGGGCATCTTCGCCCGTGTGAGCTGAGTCGGCGCTGTAACCAGCTTCCTGCAGCGCAAAGGTCAACGACCGCACAAAACTCTTTTCATCATCAACGATCAGAATATTCAGGCGCATAGGGCTTTGTAGGAGCTCTCTTTTTATTGGTCTGTATTCAGACTACCACTCTTGCCGGCGGGCAAGGTGACAAATACGGTGGTTCCCTTGCCTGGCAGGCTGCGGATGTCCAGCTTTCCGCCATTAAGTTCCACCAGCTGGCGGGTAATACTCAAGCCAAGCCCGGTGCCATCAGACCGGGTTGTAAAGAAGGGTTCTGTCACCCGACTGAGTGTCTGCTCTGACATACCGCAGCCGTTATCGGTAATCTCAACCGTCAGGAAGTCACCGTTGCGGTAGGCTCTCAGGTGCACCATGCCACCCGGCTGACAGGCGTGGACCGCATTGGCGACGAGATTGACAAGACACTGGATGACCTGGTCGGGATTGGCGTGCACCGTCAGACTGGATTCCCCTGTGGCGCTGACGGTTACCTGGTGGCTATCGGCGAGCCCGGAGGTCAGCACAGACGCGTGACGGAGTATCCTGCGGATATCGACCTGCTGGGGCTCGCCCGGAACCGGACGGCCATAGTCAAGAAGATCCCCGACCACACGGTTGAGACGGTCGATTTCGTCGCCCACTGACACCAGCAGCTCTCTGCGCTCAGTGTCCGGCTCCCGTTTTTCCAATGCCTGAACCGTCAGTTTTATGGTCGCCAGCGGGTTACGTACCTCGTGGGCCACACCCGTCGCAAATTCCCCCAGCACGGCCATTTTCTCTGCCTGGACAGTACGTTCGATCATTTCCTGGAGACGGTCTGCCATGGCGTTGAAGGCATGGGCCAGAACGTCAATTTCATCCTTGTCGTTTCTGGGTGTCTGCAGGCGAACATGCAGATCCCCGGAAGCAAAGGCCTCCGCTCCCCGGGTCAACCGGGCCACCCGCCGGCGCAGGCTTCGGGCGAGCGCCCAGAACAGGGTAACCGTGCCGAGAGTCAGAACGCCGGCCAGGGCGTAGAGCCCCAGCTGGGCATTGCGCAACGGGCTAAGGATCTCACCGGTAGAAACCACATAGTCGATACGCCACCCGGGCAATACCTCGGGGCCGGCGCGCAGCCCCTCCGGCTCTCGCGCCTGGAGATTACCCGTTGCATCCAGAAGCTCGCCGGCGGGGGTCCGCAAGAACGAACGTAGCACTCCGGCCAGGTTCTCTGTCCGCATCAGCTCAGTCACCGACGCCAGCCTTACATGCAAAGCTATGCCACCCTGCACTGCCCGGTCTGTCCCGGCCTGCAACGGTTGGCGTATCAGCAGCCACGCAGGCCCGCCAGTTTCAGGTAGGCGCGGTCCGATGATCTCGCTGCCGCCAAAGTGAGCGACCGGCAACCCCTCCAGAGACCAATCGTTGCGATCCCAGTACGGGCTTCCGGAGGCTGCCTGCCCCGGGATCACCTCGGTCAGTTCATTCGCGCCGTTGAAAAACAGGATGCCGTAGAGATCCGGAGAGTCCGCCTCAACCCGCACCAGCTCCTTTACGCCCTCGGGAACCGCCTCCGGATACTGGAGATACAGAGGCATCGAGGGATGGGTGGACAGGGTTTCCAGCTGGTAGATGCGGTTTTCGATGAAATTGGTCAGCCGGTTGGCATTACCGGCAACCTGCGCCTCAAGACGCTCCCCTGCAAGACGCTCGTTGACCGAATCCGACACTGCAGTATAGAGCGCGCTGAGCACCGCAATGGAGCCAATCATCAGGGTCAGGGAGATGAATGAATACCGACCGACCAGACTTAATCTGGGCTTCATGACGACCTCATGATTGTTTTTATTGTTGCACCATCAACAGAGTAAGCGTTTTAAGCGTTTTCACAAACAACGGCCTATCCGTGGTCCCCATCCATGCCCTCCCGAATCCAACCCATCGCGCCCTGTGGCTGCCCAGGAATCAGTTACGATCAAAAACTTAATCTATACGATAATCTTTACTTGTTAGTAATGATTATCATTTGTATAGTTGCCAGCCTCATTCAAACCCGCTTTAACAGGAGAGCATTATGCCCAGGCGATTTTCCAGAAACCTGCTGACCCTTGCGATTATGGCCGCCCCGGCTGCAGTCGCCGCTCAGGCCCAAAACCTGAACGAACTGGTCATCATAGGTGATGACGCATCCGCTTCCGCCCTGCCCGGTTCCGCCCATGTGGTTACCAGTGAAGACCTGGAAACCATGAAGTATACCGACATCCACAAGGCCGTCCGGGAGGTTCCTGGCGTCTACCTGAAGGAAGAGGATGGCTATGGTCTGCGGCCGAACATTGGCATTCGCGGTTCCGGTTCCGGCCGCTCGTCCAAAATCACCCTGATGGAGGATAGTGTTCTGGTCGCGCCTGCGCCCTATTCTGCGCCTGCAGCCTACTACTCGCCCACCTTCGGTCGAATGAGCGGCATTGAAGTGCTGAAAGGACCGGATCTGCTGCGCTATGGCCCGTTTACGGTGGGCGGAGCAATCAACTTGCGGTCGACCCCGATCCCCAGCTCTGAAGCCGGTCATGTCAACGCCGAGATTTCCGAAAACGCCGGCAAACGTATTCACAGCTGGTATGGCAACAGCACCGATACCGCCGCGTTCGTGATCGAAACCTTCCAGGAGGAGACCAACGGCTTCAAGGATCTGCAGCACTCCAATCGTGAAACCGGGTTTGAGAAAGAGGACTACGTCGCCAAGGCCCGCTTTAACACTGCTGCCTCGGCAGACATCTACCACCAGCTTGACCTGAAGCTGCAGTACAGCGAAGAGTTGAGCAATGAAACCTACCTTGGCCTTACCGACCGTGACTTCCGGCGCGACCCGAACCAGCGTTATTTCCTATCCCAGCTCGACAACATGGACAACCGCCACAAGGGCTACTCAGCCCGGCATCTTGTGGACCTGACCGACGATCTGACACTGACCACCACGCTCTATCGCAATGAATTCAAGCGCAACTGGTTCAAGGGCAACTTCAACAGCCTGATCAACGCGGCCAACAATGGCGACCAGACGGCCTACGACCAGCTGCAGGGAACTGAGCCGGTAGGTCCGTTTACACTGACCAACGGGGCCCGGGAATATCTCTCACAGGGCATTGAAGTCAAGGCCGACTACAGCCTCACCCTGGCTGGCATGCGTCACGACCTCACCCTGGGCGCCCGACTGCATGAAGATGAAGCGGACCGTTTCCAGCCCAAGGACCGCTACCAGCAGGTGGTCAACAATGGCCGGCCGTCCTTCACCTTTGTTGAGCAGATCGCACCTACCGGCGGTGACAACCGCATTGACGAGGCCGAGGCTCTTAACCTCTTTATTGCAGACCGGATTGCTATTAACCAGAACCTGACCGTCACAGCCCTGCTGCGTTACGAGGACATTGAAACCAGCCAGACCCGCTGGAGCACGACAGAACGCACCTCCGCCAGTGAAACCGAGACCGCCAGCAACGACACCAGCGAACTGCTACCGGGTCTTGGCGCCACCTACCGCCTGAGCCCAACCCTTACCCTGATTGGTGGCGTACACAGGGGCATGGCGCCGGCCGGTAGCGGCGGCACGAACGTCGAGCCGGAACTGAGCACCAACTTCGAGGCTGGCGCCCGTTACCAGAGTGGTGACCTGCGTGCCGAAGCCATCGCGTTCTACAGCGACTACGAAAACACCGTGCGCAACTGCTCCATCGCCAATCCCTGCAGCGTCGGCGACCAGACCTTTGACTCCGGCACGGTCAGTGAAGGTGAGTCGGAGATCCAGGGCCTTGAGCTACTGGCTTCCTACGAATTCACGCTTGCCAATGGCCTGACCGCGCCAGTGCAGGCCACCTGGACCTACACTGACGCCGAGGTCACCGAAGACAGCGACGATGGAAGCGCACTAAAGGGCGACAATCTGTCGGACCTGCCGGAAAATGTCGCGTCTGTGCGAGCCGGCTTGCGTGACGGCGACCTCTGGGATGCCTACGTGAATGTTTCCTACGTTGACGAAACCTGCATCGACACCACCTGTGATCGCGAAGGCACTGACAACACGTTCCGCAAAACCGACGACTACACGGTGGTTGATCTGTCCGGCAGCTACGCCCTCAACACATCCACCCGGGTTTATGCCAAGGTGGACAATGTTCTCGATGACCAGGAAATTGTTTCCCGAAGCCCCCATGGCGCCCGCCCGAACCTCCCACGGACGGCCTACCTGGGCATCAGCGTCGACTTCTGAAGCCCGCAGTTGACACCGGTCACCATCCGGTGAGTTAACTCAGGAAACCCTCGACCCGGTCCTTGACCGGGTCTTTTTTTGGGGTAGGGTAACGGCTTCCCAAAAAGGACCTTTGATTCCCTTTCGCAAAGAGTGGCTCAAAATGATATCGAAACCCGTCCTGCCAGTGATCGTGCTGCTGGTCGTCACGACACTGCTTGGTGCCTGCTCCCGCCAGACTCTCTATGACAAGGCCATCAGTTGGGAACGCTCGGGTGCGGGGCTTGAAGAGTCCAGGCTTGAACTGGACGGTATAACGATTGCCTACCTGAAGAATGTGGAGCCGGTGGACGGTGAGACCATCGTGCTTATCCACGGCTTCGGAGCCAACAAGGACAACTGGCTGCGCATGGCCGGGCATCTTTCCGATGAATTCAATATTTACGCCCTTGATCTGCCGGGCCACGGTGACAGCACCAAGGACCTGGATCTCGGCTATTCCATCAGCGACCAGGTCACTTACGCAAAAACCATCATGACCGAACTGGAGCTTGGTCCGGTCCACATGATGGGTAACTCCATGGGCGGCGCAATAACCGCTCAGTACGCCTACACCTACCCTGAGGACATCCTCACTGCAGTGCTGTTTGATCCGGCCGGCGTGTTCGAGTTTGACAGTGAACTGGTGGCGCTCGTCAAGCAGGGCGAAAACCCGCTGATCGTCGAGAAGCCGGGGGACTTTGAGCGTCTGGTGGACTTCGCCCTTGAGAAGAAGCCGTTTGTGCCCTGGCCCATCTACAGCGTCATGGAGGAACGGGCCATCGCCAATCGTCAGGTCAACGAACGGATTTTTGCCGCTATCCGTGATTCCGGCTACCAGCCGGGTTTCCGCGATGCCCTGGAGCGTATCGAAGCGCCGGTGCTGGTGGTATGGGGTGAAAAGGACCGGATCACCGATGCCCGCAACGGGGCGATATTTGTTGAACGCATCCCCGACGCCAGGCTGGAACTGCTGGAAGATGTTGGCCATGCTCCGATGATCGAGGTGCCTGAGCGCTCTGCCAACCTGGTCCGTGAATTTATTGCCGAACAACGAAATCAGACCCAGGCTGCGCACTGACCAGGCCAGGCTGTACATGACCGAGGAAGATCCTGTGACAGACGCCGTGCTTACCGAGATCAACGGGGCCGTATGTACCATCATCCTGAACCGGCCCGAAAAGCGCAATGCGGTGGACCGGCCCACCGCCATAGCCCTGCGCCAGGCATTTGAGGCTTTTGAAGCCGACACCAGCCTCCTGGTTGCCGTTCTGTATGGTGCCGGCGGCAACTTCTGTGGCGGTGCCGATCTGTCAGCACTCGGGGACCCGGACCGGCGCAATGAGCTGGACCCCGAAGGCACCGGGGCCGGCCCCATGGGACCCTCCCGTATGAGCTTCAGCAAGCCGGTGATTGCCGCAGTGTCCGGCTACGCCGTTGCCGGCGGGCTAGAATTGGCGATCATGTGCGACCTGCGGGTCGTTGAATCATCTGCTGTGTTCGGGATTTTCTGTCGCCGCTGGGGCGTGCCCCTCATTGATGGCGGCACCATCCGTCTGCCCCGACTTATTGGTCACAGCCACGCCATGGACATGATCCTGACGGGCCGGCCGGTAGCTGCCGAGGAGGCCAGGCAGATGGGTCTGGCCAATCGTGTGGTGGCCGATGGCGAGGCCCGTGGCGCAGCCGAGCAGCTGGCGGCCGAAATTGCCGAGTTTCCCCAACGTTGCCTCAGGGCGGACCGGGCCTCAGCCATAAGCCAGTGGTCGCTCGACCTGAATGAGGCCTTGAAAGCGGAGGGTAAAGGCGGCTATCCCGTTGTGTTTGAGGACGCCATCGAAGGCGCCAGCCGGTTTGTTTCCGGTGCCGGTCGACATGGTAAATTCTGACGGGGCCGGCCCGTCACTGCTATGCTGCAGCCTATATGTCTCTATTAACCAGTGAGCGCACCATGCCTTCCCTGATGACGCAAATGACCTCGCTGCACGAAGAACGCCTGGACCGGGTCTGCGCCCTGCTCAAGGCCACCGGTGCCCACCGGGTCCTCGATCTTGGCTGCGGCTCAGGTTCCCTGCTCTACCGCCTGCTCAGGGAACCCCAGTTTGCTTCGGTGGTGGGCGTTGAAACCTCGGGAGAATCCCTTGCCCAGGCCAGAAATATGCTGGCCGAATACCTCAGTGGGGATAGCCCAAGACTTAAACTGATGCGGGGCTCCTATGCCGACAGGCACAGTCATCTCACCGGGTTTGATGCCGCTGCGATGGTCGAAACCATAGAACATGTCTACCCGAACCAGCTTTCCAGTGTAGAGCTTGCCGTATTCGGTGAACTCAGGCCTGCCGTCCTGCTGATGACCACGCCCAATCAGGAATATAACCCCCTGTTTGATCTTGAGCCCGGTGAGTTCCGGGAAGAGGACCACAAGTTTGAGTGGACCCGGGAGAAATTCCAGCGCTGGGCGCGGGGGGTAGCCCAGCGCAATGGTTACAGCGTCATGTTCGGCGGCATCGGACCGCTCCATCCGGATGTGGGCCAGCCTACCCAGACCGCCACCTTTACCCGAACCGGCCAGGAGCCCCCAGAGCCCATGGGCCGGAACCGGGGGTTTTGACCATGGCCTGTCGAACCGGAGCCGACCTCTAGATGTATGAAGCTATCTGGATCATTTTCGCTTTCTCCCTCGGACTTGGGGTCAAGCTGGTCGGATTGCCGCCCCTTGTTGGCTATCTGGCCGCCGGTTTCATTCTGAGTGGCCTGGGAGCCTATACCGCGCTACCGGTAGAGAACGGCGAAGCGCTCAACCATCTCGCCCACGTCGGTGTCCTGTTACTGCTTTTTACCGTAGGGCTCAAGCTCAAGCTGAAGTCAATCCTGCGACCCGAAGTCATCGGTGGAAGCCTTCTGCACTTCGGCATTACCTGCCTGGTTTTCACACCCGGCATCTACCTGCTTGCCGACGTGGGCTGGTCGACGGCGCTGATGCTGGCCATTGCCCTGTCGTTTTCCAGCACGGTGCTGGCTGCGAAGGTGCTGGAGAGCAAGCGCGAACTAAGAGCCTTTCACGGTCGGGTTGCCATCGGCATCCTGGTTATGCAGGATCTGATTGCACTGCTGGTCATGAGCATAGCCTCAGGCAAGAACCCGTCCGCCTACGCCCTGATTATCTTCGGACTGCCCCTGCTCAGGCCCATGCTGTATCGTCTGCTGGACGCCACCGGCCACGACGAATTGCTGGTACTGCTTGGCCTTCTGCTGGCTCTCGTGCTTGGTGGCTTCGGTTTTGAGTCGGTAGGGCTGAGTTCCGAACTCGGTGCGCTGGTGTTTGGTGCCATGCTGGCCAATCATCCCCGGGCGGAGGAACTGTCAAAATCCCTCTGGGCCATCAAGGAAGTCTTCCTGGTGGGTTTTTTCCTGCAGATTGGCATGGGTGGGCTACCGGATGGCAATGCATTGTTGTTCGCGCTGGTCGCCTCGGTGGCGTTGCCTCTCAAAGGCGTGCTGTTTTTCTTCCTGCTGTTGCTGTTCAGACTAAGGGCACGGAGCAGCTTCCTGAGCAGCCTGTCTCTGACCAACTACAGCGAATTTGGCCTGATCGTAGCCAGCGTAGCCCTGCCTGAATGGCTCATTCCCCTGGCGATCACTGTCGCCCTGTCTTTCGTGTTTTCCGCCCCTATCAATCGCATCGCTCATCCTCTGTATGAAAGTTTGTCCAGGGCTCTGGTTCCCTTTGAAAGCCAGCGACGACACCCGGATGAACAACCTGTCTCCCTGGGGCAGACCCGGGTTCTGGTGATGGGCATGGGCCGCACAGGCACTGCCGCCTATGATCAGCTCAACAAGACCGAGTCCGAGCTGATCGGCCTGGACTCGGACCCGGCGAAAATAGACAAGCACCGGCAAGCAGGCCGCAACGTTCTGTTTGCGGATGCTGAGGACACCACCTTCTGGCAGGGCTTGTACATGCCGGAACTGAAGGCGGTGATCCTTGCCATGAACGACATCGAAGGCAAACTTATCGCCGCCCGGAAGCTCAGGGACAAAGGGTTCACCGGCTACGTCGTGGCACACACCATGTACGCTGACGAAGCGGCCAGGATCAAGGCGGCAGGGGCCGACGAGGCTTACCTGACGATGAACGAGACAGGGGTCGCCCTGGCCAGTCACACCTCCGAATTCGGGGATGGAGTCCGCTAGCGTATCCGGCGCCAGGCGCTGGCTTCCGCCAGGGTATGCTGATATTTGCGACGGGTTTCCCGGATCACGAAGGGAAGCTCAACCGGGTCCTGCATCATTTCAAAATGCTGGCCGAGTATGTCCCGCATGCCGTCGAGTACCGTTATCGGCACTCCGTTTTGCTCGAAACCACCGATCCAGTTGGGCCTGGGGGTATACTCTTCCATAAGGGTGTAGGGAGAACTGATCACTACCACTCCGCCTGGTACCAGGCGCTTGTGGAGCGATGCGAGAAAAGCCCGCGGATCCTCCAGCCGGTCAATAAGATTGCCGGCAAAAATCAGATCATAGTCACAGTAGTCTGTGGGCAGATTGCAGGCATCGGCCACGGCGAACTCCACCTTTCCTGCGACGCTCTGCAGGTCGACCTCCACCAATGTCGCAGTAACATGACGCCCCAGATCCCCCTGCTCCCGCAGGAAGTAGCGCTTCTGGCCATCGCGCTTCATCTCGTTCGCGCTGTCGATAAACCGGTTGGAGAGATCAAGCCCGGTCACATGATCGAATACCCGTGCCAGCTCAAACGTACTGCGACCCACGGCGCAACCAAGATCCAGTGCCCGGCCCTTGCTGATTCCGGCCATCAGGTCCTGGCACAGGCGGGCACAGCGGGCGGGGTAATTACCCACCCCGAAATGGCTCTCGCCAAAATGGAAGTCCATGTACTGGCCCAGCAATTCATCAGTTTCATAAAGATTCATAACAGCATGTCCTTAGCGTGCACAGGTCCGGAAACCGGTATAGGTGTCGTTACGTTCCGGCAGATAGGCCTGGCGATAGGTGCCGCGAATAAGCATCGACGACGTCGCACAGCTGCCGCCCTTGGTGACCTTGTGGTCACCGAACTGCAGCGTCGACATGAAAGGGTACACATCGACCTTGAAGCCGTCGTAAGGCAGGAACTGGTCTGTGGTCCACTCCCAGACGGAGCCGATCATCTGCCGGCAGCCATGGCGGCCGACGCCGTTGGCGTAGTGCCCGACCGGCTGCCGGGCCATCCAGCGCCCGTCCATGTCCGCCTGATCAGGCCGGGGTTGCCCATTGCCCCAGGGGAAACGGTTGAACGGCTGGCCCGGACGGTTGTCCAGGGCTGCGGCCTCCCATTCGGCTTCCGACGGTAGCCGCCGCCCGGCCCACTGGCAGAAAGCTTCAGCCTCCCAGTAGGTTACGTGGGTAACCGGTGCAGAGGGGTCGAGCGGATGCCAGCGATCGAAGTGCTTCTCCTGCCATTCTGCGTCGCGGTATTGCCAGTAGATCGGGTGCGTCGGCAGAGTCATGGCATCCTCGGTAGCGCCAGTCACCAGAGTACGGTTGTAGGGCTTTTCCAGCCATTTTCGGCCGCCGAACGACCAGAACTCCGGTGCCTGATAGCCTCCAGCATCCACAAACTCCCGGAACTCGCCGTTGGAAACCAGGGTACGGGAGATGGCAAACGCCGGAAGTTCCACCTCGAACCGCGGCTTTTCATTATCAAAGCCAAAATCCATTGTGGCGAAATCTGGACTGGAGCCCGGCATGCCCATTACATACCGCCCGGCCGGAATGAGGGCATCGGCTTTAAGTTCATTTGTTTCAGCACGGAATATGGCATCAGGAGCCCCTGCTTCATAGGAGGGGGGCGGCGGGAAGCCCACCGTCTGGCGACACCAGATCAGGGACTCTATATGCATATTCTGATGATAGATGGCGTAGCGGTAGAGGTAGTGGTCCTCGCCTGAGAGGGGCTTGCTGCGGATCCGCTTTGCTACCCGATCATAGATGGTATTGAAATAGCTCAGGGTGGCGGCCCGGCCGGGAAACAGGTCGCGACGCCAGCGATCCCGGTGCTCAATATGGAAAGAGTCCCAGAGATCATCCATTGAAGGGTCGTAGTTGGGCCCACCATCCTGGCTCAGAACAAACACTTCATAGAAAAACGCCGAATGCCCGGTCTCCCATAGAGGCGGGTTGACGCCCGGATGATAGGGTACGTCTAGCTGCTGATCATCCAGGGTTTCAACCAATGCCAGCGTGCGCCTCCGGGTCTGCTCCAGGGCCTCGACCAGACCCTCCCTGGACTTCTCTTCCGTTATCATGTCGCTCAACCTCACATCGAACTTCCGGGCCATCAGGCTTGGGTGAATCTTTGCTGTCCGTGGACAGGTCTGAACAGTAGTACGCTCCGGAGCCCCCGGGTAGATGATCTGCGTGCCCACAATTGGGCGCAGACTGCTAACAACCCCTCATCAGCCCCACACCAGCAATATCATCGGCACTGATGTTGCGACCACCAGAACGGACAGTGGCAGGCCCAGGCGCCAGTAGTCACCGAACTGATAGCCACCCGGTTCCATCACCAGGGCGTTTGACTGATGCCCGATTGGGGTCAGGAAGGCACAGGAGGCGCCCACAGCCACCGCCATCAGCATGGCATCAACGGTAATGGGCAACTGGCCGGCAAGGCTGATGGCAATGGGCGCGACTATAATGGCGGCAGCCGCGTTATTGACCACATTGGACAGCAACATGGTCGCCACCATGACCATGACCAGAAGCGCCGCCGGTGAGAGCGTATCGCCCATGAGCAGCATCTGATCCGCAATGAGGCGGGCTCCGCCTGAGGTTTCCAGGGCTTCGCCCACCGGTATCATGGCCGCGAGCAGTACAATGACTGACCAGTCAATGCTCCGGTAAGCCTCGGTGGCATTCAATAGCCCCACCAAAACCATGACAACCGCAGCCGCCACCAGTGCCGTTGCCGCCTGGGCAACACCGGCCATCAAAACAACGATGGCGACGGCAAAAATACCGGTGGCAAGCAGTGTCCGGCGCGGGTTACCAATCCTCAGGCCCCGCTCCGCCAGCGGCAGACAACCCAGGTTTGACAGGGTTTCCTCGAGATTGTCCTCACGGCCCTGCACCAGCAGAATATCCCCGGCGGTAAAACGGATATTGCCGACACGTTTGTTGAGACGTTTGCCCTGGCGGGCCACGGCAATAATATTGAGGCCGTAGCGTTCCCTGAGACTGAGGCGGTTGGCGCTTTTCCCGATCAGGTCTGAATCGGTACTGATGATCACTTCCATCAGGTTTATTTCGCCCCTGCTCGAGGCCTTGTCTTTCTTACTGTCTGCTTTTTCTTTTTTTCCGTCCTGTTCGCTCTCCTTGTCGACTGATGAGCGGGCATCCGTTTTTGCCATGGCCTCTGATTCAGCCTCTTCCTGGCTGCCTACGAGGTCAAGCTTGCCCACATCCAGTAGATACTGGAGGCTTTCGGTGTCGGCCTGGACAAGCAGGATGTCACCACTTCTCAACACTTCGAAGGTAGAAGGCGCAAGCTCCCGATCTTCGTCGCGGATAAGCCCCATCACCGCGACGTCAGCATCTTCCTCGACCTTTGCCATAAGGTTATGAAGCGTTTTCCCTACCGCCTCGGACTCTTCCGTCACCCGTACCTCGGTGATGTAGTCACCGATCTGGAAAAGCTCCTTGTCATCGTTTGCCTCTTTGCGTCGGGGGGTCAGACGCCAACCGATCAGGGCGATAAACACAATACCCACCACCGCAAGGACAGCGCCTACCGGCATGAAGTCCAGCAGGCCAAAGGCGTCTGCGCCGGTGTCCTTCCGGTAAGCGGAGATAATGATGTTGGGCGGGGTACCGATCAGGGTCATGGTACCGCCCAGCAACGAACCGAATGCAAGCGGCATCATCAGCAGTGACGGCGAATGGCCGCCCTTGCGTGACATCCAGACCGCCACGGGCATCAGTAACGCGAGGGCGCCGACATTGTTCATGAACCCTGAGCAGAGCGCCACGATGGCTGACAGCGTCACCACCTGGACCACCGGATGGGTTCCCACCTTGCCGAGAAACCGCGCTATTGTGTCCACCACGCCGGCATTGACGAGCCCCTGGCTGACCACCAGCACGGCGGCCACGGTGATGACTGCCGGATGGCCAAAACCGGCGAACACCTGCTCCGACGGTACCAGCCCCGTCAAAGCCACCACCAGTAGTGCCAGCATGGCTACCACATCAAAGCGCAGGCGATTCCATACGAACATGGCAAGAGTGGCAATCAGTATCGCGAAGACAAGACCCTGTTCAAAAGTCAAACCCGTTCCTCCGAGTCATTACCCCATGCAGTTGGCGGGGACGATGTAGTAGGCTTGAACTGCGGTTCCACCAAAGGACTACCCGCTCTGATACGTGAACATCCAGCAAGGCGACCCAAGGCTCATGACCCGGAAAAAGGCAAAACCCGTTTCAGCATCCGCCATAGAGAACCACGTTTACAAAGTTTTTCCAAACGACATGAACGCCCACAACACGGTTTTCGGTGGCATGATCATGGCAAAGTGCGACCGGCTGGCCCTGGTGGTTGCCGAGCGCCATTCCGGCCATGTGTGCGTGACCGCGGCAGTGGACTCGATCCACTTCCGGGCCCCGGCCAAAGGCAACGATACCCTGCTTTTCAGCCTGTCGCTAAACCGAAGCTGGGGCTCATCCATGGAAATCGGCTGCAAGGTGATTGCTGAAAACAGCTACACCGGGGAGGTTCGCCACATTCTCTCGGCTTTTTTTACCTTTGTCGCCCTGGATAGCGACGACAAACCGGTGGACGTGCCCGCGGTAGAGCCCGAGTCTGCGGAGCAGAAGCGTCGCTTCAACGATGCCCGCATACGCCGGGAATCCCGCCTGGCCATGCGCAAACAGCTTTCGGCCGCCCGTGGACGTAGCCCCAACTGATGCGCGGCATGTCCATGCCACCGGAAGGGGCTCAGGGACAGCTCAGCCTGAAGACGCTGAAGAGCCTCTGGCCCTACCTGATGGAATACCGCAGCCGTATCGCCCTGGCCATGCTTTGTCTGGTGGGTGCCAAGATAGCCACAGTGGGTGTGCCGTTCATCCTCAAGTACATTGTCGACGGTCTCGACACCAAAACTGCCCAGGATATGACCCTGGCGCTCCCGCTAGGGCTACTGCTGGCCTACGGCGCCGCCCGCTTAGCCACGACGCTGTTCGGTGAATTGCGGGATACCGTGTTTGGCCGCGTTACCGAGCGGGCCATGCGACGGATCGGCCTTCAGGTCTTCCAGCACCTCCACGCCCTGGAATTGGACTTTCACCTGAACCGGCGCACCGGCGGACTATCCCGGGATATCGAGAGGGGCGTGACCGGCGTCGGCTTTCTGTTGCGCATCATGGTGTTCAACATCGTCCCCACCCTGGTGGAACTGGCGATGGTGACCGGCATTCTGCTGTTCAACTACACCATCGGGTTTGTTTTCATCACCCTGGGAGCTGTGGCCAGTTACATCCTGTTCTCGGTGCTTGTGACCAACTGGCGGCTGGCATTCGTGCGCGAAGCCAATCTGGCCGATTCCACCAGCAACACCCGGGCAGTGGACAGCCTGCTCAACTACGAAACCGTCAAATACTTCGGTAACGAATCATTTGAAGCAAACCGGTATGACGAGGACCTGGCCCGCTGGGAGCAAGCCCGGCGCAAGAACCGGCTTTCTCTCTTCATGTTGAATGCCGGCCAGGCCCTGATCATTGCAGTAGCGGTAACAGCCATGATGGTGCTGGCGGCGGACCAGGTTATCAAGGATAAGATCACCATCGGCGACTTTGTCCTGATCAACGCCTTCACCATGCAGCTGTTCATACCCCTGGGTTTCCTGGGCTTCGTGTACCGGGAGCTCAAGAGCGCCACCGCCAATATCGAGCGCATGTTTGAGCTGCTGGACCAGGCGCCCGGGGTAACCGACTCACCCGGGGCGCCGGACCTGATGATATCGGATGGTGCCATTGAGTTCGAACAGGTGCGATTTGGCTATTCCGAACGCCGCCCCATTCTGCAGGATGTCAGTTTCCGCGTCCTTCCCCGGCAAAAAGTCGCTATTGTCGGGAGCAGTGGCGCGGGCAAGTCCACGGTGGTCAAACTGCTGTTTCGGTTCTATGACGTTACCGGCGGCGCTATTCGTATCGATGGCCAGGATATACGTAACGTGTCCCAGGCATCCCTGCGCCGGGCCATCGGCATCGTGCCCCAGGACACCGTGCTGTTTAACTCCACTCTCTATGAGAATGTTCGCTACGGAAGGATTGACGCCAGTCGCGAGGAGGTCATGGAAGCCATTAGAATGGCGCATCTGGATGAGTTCATCACCGATCTGCCCGATGGTGTGGAAACCCTGGTCGGCGAGCGTGGGCTCAAACTCAGCGGCGGTGAAAAACAGCGTGTGGCCATCGCCCGGACCATCCTGAAACGGCCTCCGATCCTGGTATTTGATGAGGCCACCTCGTCTCTGGACAGCGAATCTGAGCAAGGCATTTTGCAGGCGATACGGGAAGTGTCCCGGGGCCAGACCAGCCTGGTGATCGCGCACCGGCTTTCGACCGTCGTGGATGCGGACGTGATTCTGGTGATGAGCCATGGCAGGATCGTTGAGAAAGGCAGCCACGAAGAGCTGCTCGCCCGCAATGGCACCTATGCCAACCTCTGGCAGATCCAGCAGCGTGAAGAAGGGCCCTCTGAAAACGGCTGATACACGCACATAAAACGAAAAAGGCCACCAGGAAAACCTGGTGGCCTTTTTCTGCTTACTCCCGCGCTAACCCGGGAGCTGACAACCAAACCGGTCTTTAGAACTGGTTCATGGTGTTGTCTTTACCACCGGCCTTCAGGGCCGCGTCACCTGCGAAGAACTCTTTGTGGTCATCGCCAATGTTGGAACCGGCCATGTCCTGGTGCCTGACCGTGGCGATACCCTGACGGATCTCTTCACGCTGAACACCCTTAACGTAAGCCAGCATGCCTTCTTCACCGAAGTAGCCTTTGGCCAGGTTGTCGGTAGACAGAGCCGCGGTGTGGTAAGTCGGCAGAGTGATCAGGTGGTGGAAGATACCTGCTTCACGGGCCCCGTCACGCTGGAAGTTGGCAGTCCACTCGTCGGCGAGCTTGCCAAGTTCGGTGTCGTCGTACTTGACGTTCATCAGGTCAGCACGCTCGTAGCCAGACACGTCCTTGCCTTCTTCTTTCCAGGCATCGAATACCTGCTGACGGAAGTTCAGGGTCCAGTTGAACGACGGGCTGTTGTTGTAAACCAGCTTGGCGTCGGGCACAACTTCCTTGATCCGGTTAACCATGGAGGCGATCTGGCCAACATGGGGCTTCTCGGTTTCGATCCACAGCAGGTCAGCACCATTCTGGAGGCTGGTGATACAGTCCAGAACCACGCGGTCTTCGCCTGAGCCCGGCTTGAACTGGAACAGACCGGAAGCCAGGCGCTTGGGCTTGACCAGCTGGCCGTTCTGCTTGATCACAACGTCGCCGTTGTTGATGTCTTCTGCCCTGTCGATAACGTCGCCATCGATGAAGCTGTTGTACTGGTCGCCCAGGTCACCCGGCTCGTTGGTCACGGCGATCTTCTGGGTCAGGCCTGCACCCAGGGAGTCAGTACGGGCAACGATAACGCCGTCGTCAACACCCAGCTCCAGGAACGCCAGACGAACCGCGTTGATCTTGGACAGGAAGTCGGCGTGGGGTACGGTGACCTTGCCATCCTGGTGACCACACTGCTTCTCGTCGGAAACCTGGTTTTCAAGCTGGATACAGCAGGCACCGGCTTCAATCATCTTCTTGGCCAGCAGGTAGGTGGCTTCTGCGTTACCGAAGCCGGCGTCGATGTCGGCGATGATCGGCACCACGTGAGTTTCGTGGTTGTCGATCTTGGCTTCCAGTTCCTTGACCTTGGCGCTGTCGCCAGCTTTGTTCGCTTCTTCCAGATCACGGAACAGGTGGTTCAGTTCCCAGGAATCTGCCTGACGCAGGAAGGTGTACAGCTCACCGATAAGGGAAGCAACAGAGGTCTTCTCGTGCATGGACTGGTCAGGCAGCGGCCCGAATTCGGAGCGCAGGGCTGCGACCATCCAGCCAGACAGGTACAGGTAACGACGCTTGGTGGAACCGAAGTGCTTCTTGATGGAGATCAGCTTCTGCTGACCGATGAAGCCGTGCCAGCAACCCAGGGACTGGGTGTACTGGGAGGTATCATTGTCATAGTTCGCCATGTCTTCGCGCATGATCTTGGCGGTGTACTTGGCGATATCCAGACCCGTCTTGAATTTGTTCTGGGCGCGCATGCGAGCGGCGTGCTCGGGCTTGATGGCGTTCCAGGTGGGGTTCTGCTTTAGAAGCGATGCGATGGCATCAACGTCGTTTGCGTATGGCATGATTTCAATCCTGTGTCGTAGGTTTTACGTGGCTTTTGCCGAAGGCATGAAAGTGATTCCATGAGCCAGCGGGATGCTCAAAAAATGGGCTGCACGCTGACAGTGGCGACTACTTTAGTGCCTGGGAATTCATAATTGAAATTTATATTGTCTATTCCCGGCATTTTTTATATGAATACCCTTGACCTAAAGTCTAACATCAGCCTCAAGCATTTGATTAATAATTGGTTTCAGCGGTTTCGGGATAGCTGTTAATCATCTCTACAGCTTGACGGCCGGCATCCTGGAACGGCATGAAGACCAGATGAGCCCCCGCCCGCAACAACGTTTCCCGTTCCTCGGGGTTCTTGGTGGAGACGGCCACCCGGCCCTGATAGCCATGGTGCTTCAAGGATGCCATCAACACCAGTCGGGGGTCGCCGTGGGTGACACCCAGCTCATGCTCCGGCATGGCAGAGATAACCCAGGACGGATGCTGTAGTGGCAGGGTACCGACCAGTTCCTCATCTGTGGCATCCCCGTAGACGGCGTCGAACCCTGCCTTGCGCCAGCGTCGGACAACATCCGGATTGAAATCGACCGCGAGTATCCGGTGGCCTGCCTGCCGGAGGTTCTCCGCCATTGAGCGGCCATAGCGCCCCAGGCCAAACAGGATCACATCATGCTGGCGCGATGCGACGGTATCGGCCGCAGCGGCTTCGCGGAAAGGGTCCTTGCGCTCGAAAATGCCGAGGGCCGGTTCGAACCAGCGATAAAGCGTCTGGGAGTAGCTGATCATATAAACTGAAAGTGCGATCGTTATAAGTCCGACCAGGGTTACAAGGCCCAGGGCGTCCGTGTTCAGGTGTCCCAGGGAAACCCCCATGGCAATAAAAATGAGTGAAAACTCGCTGATCTGGGCAACGGTGAGTCCTGCCAGAAAGCCGGTGCGCTTCCGGAAACCAAGGAAGCCCATGATGATGACAACAATCAGCGGGTTCCCGACCAGGACAAAGACCGACAAGACCAGCGCCGGCCAGAGCTGGGCCCCCAGCATGCCCAGATCCAGCTGGGTGCCCAGGGAGATGAAGAAAAACAGCAGCAGGAAGTCCCGAAGGGAGGAAAGGCGCGCGACAATGGCTTCCCGGAATTCGGTGGACGCCAGCGAAACCCCGGCCAGAAGGCCACCCAGCTCTTTGCTCAATCCGACATAGTCAGCCACGGCCGCCAGCAGCGCTGCCCAGGCAATGGCAAAGATAATGAGCAGCTCAGACGAGTGGGCGATCCGGGTAACAAGAGGATCCGCCAGATACCGGATAAACAGCCCCACCAGCACAAGCAGCGCCACCCCGTAGCCGAGCACCTGAAGAACATGGATCAGCGGACCCGCACCACCGCTCTCTTCCGCCCCTATGCCGAAGGCCGAGAGCACCAGCATCGCAAGGATGACCACCAGGTCCTGAACAATGAGAAAACCGATGGCGACGCGCCCATGGAGGGAATCAACCTCTTTCTTGTCCGTCAGCAGCTTGACGATAATAATGGTACTGGAAAAGGTAAGAGCCACCGCCACATAGAGCGACGTCAAGAGCCCCAGGCCCAGGGCCAGGGCTATGCCAAACCCGACAACAGTGGTAAAGGCCACCTGCCCCAGGCCTGTAGCCAGTGCCACCGAGCCCAGCGTCCTCACCAGCTTGAGGTCAAGCTTCAGACCCACCAGGAACAGCAGCACGGCGATGCCAAGCTCCGCCAGCAGGTCAATCTTGGCGTGGGAGTGTACCAGGTCAAGGGCGGATGGCCCCGCCAGTACCCCGACCGCAATAAAGCTGACGATCATGGGCTGGCGCAGAATCAGGCCCAGGGTCCCGACCACTGCGGCCAGCATGAGGAGGACACTGAGTTCGTAGAACGGATGACTCGCCAGAAGCTCGGCCATGGTGAAAGTCCTTTTCGTTAACTCAGCTCTTCGTTAGCCGTTCTCTTGAATAAACATGCTGTACGGGCTCCATTATAACGTTTACAGCAACCCCGATACCCGACCCGAATCAGTTAAATGCTAGACCGACAATACCACCAGACGGTCCCCAGGCTGAAGATCCAGGTAATCCCGCCGGGGCGGGCTTAGCATCAGGTGCCGACCCTGGCTATCCGGTGCATGGCGAAACACCCCCAGGGCGATCTCCCCTCTCTCCGCCACGATACGCTGGAGCAACTGGAAGTCGACACTGGCCGGCAATGGGTAGTCCTGGGCATCCCGGAATTGTATCTCTGCCCCGCCCTCGGTAAACAGCTCCTCAAACACGACGCCCAGTTCCCTCCGCAGGGCCACCTGGGCCAGCACGTGACTGAGGATCATGGGACTGACAATGACCTCACTCTGATTGGCACTCAGCAGCGACTGGTTGTCCGGATCGCTCAGCTCCATGATCAGCTGGGGCCTGCGGGTATACTCGCTGAGTATGTCTTCCAGCTGCAGATACCCGACCAGGGTGCGGGCATCGGCCTCCTCCCCGGAAGCCAGCCTGTCACTGCTCAGTAACAGCACCGAATCGTAGGTGTCGGGCCGAAGGCGGCGAAGCTCCCCTTCTACCATGTAGTCAGCCTCCACGTGCCGGACGCGAACCCGTTCGGTCTCCCCGGTATAACCGGCAATGTCCCGCTCCCGTGCATCCGCCGGCACGACCGAGATGAGGTCGATGTCAAACCGGTGGGAGGGATAGCTGGCCAGCTCTGTCATCAGACTCATTACCCGCCGGTTCCAGCCCAGGATCAGCATCCGGTGGGTACGGGGTTCCGGTGCAGGCAGCCGGGCCTCCGGTGCCGGACGGTCGATCATCCTGAGCGGCTCGGCTTTCTTGTCGAGTTCGGTATCCGGGTAATCGTACGCCAGGAGGACAAGTCGGTCCTCTGCGGTTACCTGGGTATCGGAGGGCGCCAGCAGTCTGACCTGCCAGCGCTTGCCCCCGGTGCCCGGCTGGAGCAGCCCCAGCAGGATGGCCCGGGGCAGTTGGGCCGCTACTTCGGCAAGGGTCATACCAGCGACCGGTTCACCACTGCGGACAAACAGCTCCTGACCGTCATCTGATGACAACAGTTCGTTGTAAACTTCGGACAGGCCCGGGTGCAATATGTTCTGGGTCATCAGGCGACTGATGGTGGCATCTCCGGCAACCACCTCAACCTCACCGGGGTAGGCACGCTCGATAACCGGGGTTTTGCGCAGATCCTGCACCTCAGCGACCACAAAGGGCAGTGGCACGGCCAATTCGCGGGCCTGGGCAGCAATGGAAAGGAGCGCCTTCACAGTCTCCACATCGGAGGTCACCAGACTGTTGGGGCCGTGGGCACCGCTGGGCACGATCACCGCTGCAGCATCGAGACAGGCCACCCGGTGCAGTGCATCAGGCTGGATCGCCAGCCCCGCCCGCAGGATGATCTGCCGGGCCCGCCGACCGATGCCCGGCTCATTCCGCAGCTCGTGCACCTGCCGGGCCGAGGCGTTTTCGGACAACACCACCAGACGCAATCGACTGGTATCGTGGCGCTCCAGAAACCGCCTGACACGCCCTTCCGAGCCCAGCAACTCCGCCAGCAGCGGCAGGGTCTGATTGGTCCAGCCCAGTACAACCACATGATTTCTCAAAGCGACCGGCGTCAGCCCGCGCTCAAGGTCTGTCATCTTGGCAATCAGCCAGCGGGTCAGGATCGCCACCAGCGTGCCCATGAATACCACATAGCCGCTGATGGTCAGCAGCGTCGACACAAACCGTTGCCAGTTACCTACGTCGTCACCCAGGTAGCCCGGGTCCGTCAGCCTCAGGAAGGCCCACCAGACAGCATCGCCGACATCCTCAAAGGGCGTACCCAGCGGAATCACGAGCAGGCCGCCGACTAGGGATATAAGAAAGATAAAGACGCCTACCACCAGCAGCTGGAAGCCGGCGCCTTTGACCAGCTGGCGTTCCACCACGAATTTGACCCGGTCAATAAAACGTAAACGCAGCATTTCTGTGCTCCAGGTAGGCCTTTACAGACAGTGTGCCCAGAGCGCGAAACCAGCAAAAGGTCCTACGCCCGGGCTGAGCATCATACCGTATCCGGCAAGCACGCAGTTGCAATAGGTGTGGAGTCTCCCCATTGGACAACCGGGCATCACACGTAGGATTTGATGGCAGTTGGCGGTTTAAAGGGCGCCGGCACGGCGTTTCTCAAAAATGACCAGGCCGATGCCGCCCAGTATGGCGACGCCTGCAAGAACCAGCCGCAGGGTCAGAGGTTCACTCAGCAGCAGAACCCCTCCGATAGCGGCGATGACAGGAACACTCAACTGGACGGTGGCCGCTGTTGCCGACTTGAGTGCGGGCAGCACCATGTACCAGACCGCGTAGCCCAGCGCCGACGTAACGGCACCAGAAGCAAGGGCATAGGCGGCCCCGGCGCCATCGAGGCTGAAGTTGCCGAGCATCAGGATGCTCAGCAGAAGCGTGAAAGGTACGGACCTGGCGAAATTACCGGCGGTAACCCGGGTGGGATCTCCCGCGCCTTTGGCCCGCAGCGAGTAGCACCCCCAGGCCACCCCGGCAGTCAGCATGAGTGCCGAGCTGGTCACAGGGGGCGCCGTCAGCCCCGGCAGCAACAGCCCCACCAGACCGCCAAAGGCAAGCAGAAAACCCAGCCATTGCAGCAGCCGAAGCCGGTCGCCCTGCCACAGTCCGTAACTGATCATGGTCGCCTGCACCGCCCCGAACAGGATCAGCGCGCCAGTGGCAGTAGACAGACCGAGGTAGGCAAAGGAGAAAGCGGCAGCGTAAATGAACAGTGCGAATGCCGACAGCCAACTGCCCTGACCGGAAGCGCTGGTCCGCCGGGCATTCACCAAGAGCCAAAGCACCAAGGCGCCAGACATCAGTCGAATGGCTGTGAACGTGGCCGCATCGATATCGGTCTCGCGCAGAGCGGCACGGCCCAGCAGCGAGTTCCCGGCGAATGCGATCATGGCAAGGGTAGTCAGAACAAAAGCACGAACCTGGGTCACAGCCACTCCTGAGATTCCGCCACGTAACAACAGATAGCGCAACCCAAGTGTAGTGGCCATTCAGCGACAGCGCTTCCCTCAAAGGTCGTAGCCTGATCCTTCTTTCAGCCAGGGCCCCGGGCCGGTTAACTATACGTCCGGATCTGCCAGAGCGCCCAGGGCGAGATCGTGAACGCTGCGGTCGCCTTCACTGGCAAGCACAAACCTAATGTGTGCTACCGATGTGCCCTGACCGATCAGGTTCAGCAAGGTGCTGAAAGCGACTCGGGCTGCGGCCTCCATCGGGTAGCCAAAGGCCCCGGTGGATATCGCGGGAAACGCCAGGCTCCGGATGCCGTGCTCTTCAGCGAGGGCTATGGCATTGCGGTAACATGCCGCGAGACGCTCATCAGCAGGTTCATCGACGCCGTATACCGGCCCCAGGCAATGAATCACGAACTTGTTGGGCAGATTCTGGCCGCCGGTGATGACTGCCTGCCCGGGCCTTATAGGTGCCAGAGAGTGGCACTCATCCTCCAGACCGGGTCCGGCTGCCCGGTGAATGGCGCCGGCAACCCCGCCACCCGTTCGCAGTTCGGCATTGGCTGCATTCACTATGGCAGCCATATCAGGCTGCTGGGTGATGTCGCCTTGTACGCATTCGATGGTCACTCCGTGAATCTGTCGCTGACTCATGACGGTCCCTCCTGCGTTCTGGTGTGGTTTCATCACACCAGCATAACGGCGCAGCCGCAACCGGGACAACCGGGGCAGCAAGAAACCCTGGTGACACCTTTGATGACACCCAGGCCAGTAATCATTAAACTCGGCCGTCACTTTGCCGTGAAGCCGCCTATGCCTCAGACCGACCGTCTACTAGCACTCGACGCCTTGCGGGGCCTGGCTGCCCTGGCGGTGGTGCTGTTCCATTACGCGCCCTATTACAACCAACTCTATGGCCATGGTTTCCAGCCCTGGCCGGTACTGGAGTTCGGGCGCTATGGCGTACACCTGTTCTTCATGCTCAGTGGCTTCGTTATATTCATGACCCTGACCCGGACACCTACCGCTGGCTGGTTTGCTGTAGCCCGGGCCTTCAGGCTGCTGCCCGCGCTCTGGTTCGGGATCGCTGTCACCATGCTGTCGGTACACCTGCTCGGACCTGCAGACCGTGCCGTGCCGCTGGGCACGGCCATGGTAAACATGACCCTGCTCCACGAATACCTGGGCTTCGCCCATGTGGACGGGGCCTATTGGAGTTTGGTCATCGAAGCTACCTTCTATGCCTGGATCGCCCTACTGTTCTACTGGCTCGGCAATGGCCCCATGCTAATGCGCATTTTCTGGCTCTGGGTGGTGGTCAGCTATCTGGCGGTCATCTACTGGGGGGTTATTCCGGATGGCCTTGAATTTCTCCTGAAGGAGTTGCTGTTTACCCGCTACGCGCCCCTGTTCATCAGCGGCATGCTGCTGTACCGCTGGCATAGCCGCGGCTCACTGCCCGTGGGTGAGGGATTGCTTCTTGGACTGGCGGTTGGCCACTGCCTGATCGCCTACCGGGCCCCCTTCAACCTCTTTGTGCTCGGCTGCTATATGGTATTTGCCCTGGCCATCGCCGGACACTTGAACTGGCTTGCCACCCGCCCACTGCTCTGGCTTGGCCGGCTATCCTATGCGCTTTACCTGGTTCATCAGAATGTTGGCTACGGCATCATGACCATGAGCTACGGAGCGGGCCTGCCCGGCACGGTGGGGCTGGCCCTGGCCCTGCTGACCGCTTTCGCGCTCGCCATTGCGGCCCATCACTGGGTGGAAAAACCGGCGCTGCAATGGTTCCGGAGCGCCCGGGAAGCCATGCTTGCCCGCAAGCCAACAGAGCCTGTGAGCCCCCTGTGAGGATGACGAACCGGTATCTGTGAGGCAGATCTGCAGAACTTTAGAGTCAATATATTGTTGGCGCACCTTCCGGGCGTGTCTTGAAGCGTTTGTGAAGCCACAGGTACTGATCCGGATGCTGACGGACAGTTGCTTCAATAAACCCGTTCCAGGCGGCAGCGTCATCCTGCTCGTCAATGCCGAAGCTCTCCTGAATGGGTGACAGGGTGACCTGGTAATTGCCATCGGGCGTACGAAGGTGGCTGACACAGATGACCGCCGCGCCGGATTCACGGGCAATGTAACTCGGAGTGCTGATGCAGTTGGCTTCAACGCCGAAAAAGGGGGTGAACAGGTCACCCTTGCGCCCGAAGTCCTGATCACAGGCGTACCAAACCTGGCCACCCTCCTTGAGAAAGGCCAACATGCTGCCCAGCTGTCGTTTGGTAAATGGCTGTATATTGAAATGACGCCGGCGACCGGTTTCAATCATCCGGTCCACGATCGGATTGTTGTTGGGGCGGTACATATAGCCGGGCTTGCTAAGCCTGGAAGCGATCAATGGCAGGGCGAAATCAAAAATACTGTAGTGGGCACCAATCAGTAAGACGCCCCTGCCCCGAGCCATGGCCTCATCGAGATGCTGCAGGCCGTCAAACACGGTGCTGTCCTGCTGCGGGGCCGTGTTCCGCCACCAGGCGTGGGTGCTCTCGAGGAACCCGCGGCTGCAGGCCACAAAACAGTCCTCCACAATCTGTCTGTGCCGGCTTTCCGGGAGTTCAGGGAAGCAGGCGGCGACGTTGGTCATGGCCACTTTATGGCGGGACTTGAGACGCTTATTCAACATCAGCCCCAGGGACCGTCCCCAGCGCTGCTTCTGGGTCATGGGGAGCCAGGACAACAGAAAAAGCAGGGCAACGACCATCCAGGTAGGCCAGAAGCCCGGGTGCCACAACGGACGCGTCCGTCTGCGGAATCTCTTGCTCATCAGATCAATCGCCTGCTTGGGTAGGAAAAAGGGCTAGCCAGTACGTACTACAGTCAGAATGAGCGCTTCGGAATCTGCTCACAATGACATAAATGCCGCGTTTTAAACAGTTGACCCTGGCGCCGGCCGGGCGCAGCGGGATCTGGAGAGAACCATGACAAAAAGCTCAATACTTTTGCTACTTGGGCTGGCTTTGTTCCTGCCCGCCTGTGCAGGACCAGGCAAAGGAGCTCTGGACAAGCCCCAAGCCTTGCAAAGCCTGTACGACTTTCACCTCGTGAGCGCTAAGGATGGCCAGCCACAATCTCTTGAGCAGGTTGTGCAGCAACTGGCGGATGTGGATGTGGTCTTTATAGGCGAATACCACGGCCACAACGGAGCCCATTACTTCCAGGCCCGTATGCTAGCTGAACTCCATAGGCAGCAACCGGACCTGGTGCTGTCCATGGAGCAGTTCACTATTGAGCACCAGGCCACCCTCAACCAGTACCTCAAGGGCGAAATCGGTGAAGCGACACTGTTAGAAGAGGCCGAGGCCTGGCCCAATTACCGGGCGTCCTACCGCCCCCTGGTAGAGTTTGCCCGCAGCCACTCCCTGCCTGTGATCGCCGCCAATGCTCCCGCGGACGTGGTGCGCTGCGTCGGTCGGGTGGGCGCCGACTATCTGGATCATCTTGAGCCTTCAGAGCGGTCCGAATTGCCGGAGGCGCCTTTCTTTACAGTGCCCGCTTATGAGGACAAGTTCGCCGCCGCCATGGGGCAGCAAAATCGTGGCATTGCAGGAGGCCGCCTTTTCCACGCCCAGCTCCTGCGTGACAACACCATGGCGAAGGCCATCCTTGAGGCGTACCGAGCCCGGCCCGGTCAGCAGATCATCCATGTCAATGGCACCTTCCACAGTGAAGAACATCTTGGCACAGTGGCCGCGCTGGCCTGGCGTGATCCGGACCTGAGCATTCGCGTCGTCAGCCCGGTCATTGCTGACAATCCCGACAGGCCCGAGCTGAAACCGGGGGATTCCAAAAAGGGCGACCAGCTCTACATGCTCCGGGAATTGCCGAAGGACTATGTCGACCCCGAACGCCAACGTGAGATGTTGAAGCGCCACCACAACAAAGCGGCCGATCCTGCCTGTGACAGCCCTGGCCAGGCAACAGGATATACCGCGCCGACCACTAAGACTTAAGTCGAGTGGAGCCGGCATTTTAGTTCATTCCAGCAACAAACCGTGCTAGCTTGATCGGGCAATATTTTGTGGCTTCCTGGTCGCTCACGGGGTGGCTCAGAGAAGGGTTCAGCAAGGCTGAACCGGTACAGTTGAGCCAAACGGTCGCCACAACCAACAATAAATACAATGAGGAACGCTGAGCTATGAAAATTCGTTCTGTACTGGCATCCGTCACGGCGCTCACGCTGACGGCTGCGCTGTCTACATCTGCACTTGCCCAGGAAAAGTTCACCCTGAAGATGGCAGAGACCTGGGGCCCCAACTTTCCGATTTTTGGAGACACCACCAAGAGCATGGCCGAAATGGTCGAAAAGATGTCCGACGGACGTCTCACGATCCGTATCGACTCTGCCAACAAGCATAAAGCGCCTCTGGGCGTTTTTGACATGGTCAAGGCCGGCCAGTACGACATGGGCCATTCCGCGTCCTACTACTGGAAAGGCAAGGTTCCCAACACCCTGTTTTTCACCAGCATGCCCTTTGGCATGACTGCCGATGAGCAATACGCCTGGTTCTATCACGGCGGCGGCATGGAACTCATGCAGGAAGTCTACGAGCCCCATAACATGCTGTCTTTTCCTGGCGGTAACACCGGCGTTCAGATGGGCGGCTGGTTCAACAAGGAAATCAATTCCCTTGAAGACCTCCAGGGTCTGAAAATGCGCATTCCCGGGTTTCAGGGCGAGGTGTTTGCCGAAGTGGGCGTCAACCCGACCAACATTGCACCGGGCGAGCTTTACACCGCCCTCGAACGTGGCACCATTGATGCGGTCGAGTGGGTCGGCCCGGCCCTTGACCTTCGTCTTGGCTTCCAGCAGATCGCCGACTATTACTACACCGGCTGGCACGAGCCCGCCACCGAGCTGCAGTTCCTGATTAACCAGAAGGCCTGGGATAAGCTCCCTGCTGACCTCCAGGAAATTCTCAGGGTCGCCATGCGCACGGCAGCCTACGACATGCTGATCCATTCAACCCATGAGAACTCCAAGGCCTGGGCCACCATTCAGGAGAAGCACCCCAACGTCCAGATCAAGAAGTTCCCGGATGAGGTGCTGAACGCTATGGTCAAGGCCAACGCCAAGCTCTTGGCAGAAGCGGCCGAGGGCAACCCGGAAGCGGCGAAGATCATCGAGTCCCAGGAAAAGTACCTGCGCAACGCGCGCAACTACACAGACATATCCCTGCGGGCCTACCTGAATACAATGGCGGAAATCGAAGACTAGATTCTGCCATCGTCTAGACTAGAGTGAACCAGTGCCGGGCATGCTCAAGCTGAGCCTGTCCGGCACACTTCGTTTAAGGCAGTCCGACAGTCGCTTGCGCGAGGGGCGGATGGTAACTGCGAGAGGGCAAGTATATGCGATGGGTCATTGCGCTGGACAATCTGTTGGCGCGTATTTCGTACCTTTGCGGCTGGGTGGCAAGCGCAGCTTTTGTGCTGATGATTTTCAACGTGTTCTACAACGTGTTGGCCCGCTACGTCTTCAGTGAAGTCTCTATCGGCATGCAGGAGATGGAGTGGCACCTCTACGCCGCCGTTTTTCTGCTGGGTATCCCTTACGCCCTGCGAACCGATGGCCATGTCCGGGTCGATGTCTTCTATGACCGCTGGACCGACGCCACCAAAGCGTGGATCAACATGATTGGCGCCATTATCCTGGTGATTCCGTTCTCCTACCTGCTCATCCATTATGGCTACAGCTTTACCGTGGAGTCCTACGCACTTGGTGAAGGCAGCGGAGACCCCGGTGGCCTGGCGTATCGTTGGATCATTAAATCACTGCTTCCCGTTTCAGCATTCTTCCTGGCCACCAGCGGTCTCGGCATGGTCACCCAGGCTATCCGGGTACTGAAGCTGGGCGAATCCTATACCAGCGATAAATCCGCAGGAGGTCTGGCATGATCGGTATCGTCATGTTTGTTGTCGCTCTTCTGATGCTGATGTTCGGCTTTCCCGTGGCCTTTACGTTTGGCGGTCTTGCCCTGCTGTTCGGGGTGTTTGCTGAAGGCATGGATCTGTTTGCGTTCATGCCTTTCCGTATCATGAGCATCATGCAGAACACCGTCCTGATGGCGATTCCGCTGTTCATTTTCATGGGAATCGTACTTCAGAAGACCAAACTTGCAGAGCAATTGCTCGAGTCCATGGGACGCCTCTTCGGTGGTCTGCCAGGCGGTCTGGCCATGTCCACAATCATCGTGGGCGCTCTGCTTGCGGCCTCAACCGGCGTTGTCGGGGCCAGCGTGGTCGCCATGGGCCTGATTTCGCTACCGGTCATGCTGGCACATGGTTACGACAAGAAGCTCAGCTGCGGCACCATCTGCGCTTCAGGCACCCTGGGGCAGATCGTGCCGCCTTCCATTATCCTGATCATTCTGGGGGACGTACTCGGCCTGCCAGTGGGTGATCTTTTTAGGGCCGCCGTTATCCCCGGTGCGGTACTAATCGGGCTTTACCTCGGCTATATCATCATTCTCACGCTGCTCAAGCCGAACATGGCGCCGCCGATGAAGCGCATCAATGATGACACCCGAAGCCAGGAAATCGTCAAGGCGCTGATTGCCATCATCCCGCCGCTGGCGTTGATTGCCATCGTGCTTGGGTCCATCTTCACAGGCATAGCGACTCCCACGGAATCTGCGGCTCTGGGCGGTGTCGGCGCCCTGGGACTGGCCGTTGCGTACCGGCAGTTCAGCTTCAAGCTCATGTGGCAAAGTGCCCAGGACACCGTAAAAGTAACCGCCATGGTGTTTGCAATACTGCTGGGCGCGACGGCTTTTTCCATGACCTTCAGTTACACCGGTGGCGACTATATTCTGGAGGAGTTCCTGCTCTCCCTACCAGGTGAAAAATGGGGATTCCTGATTTTCGCCATGCTGGTCATTCTGATTCTGGGTTTCTTCATCGATTTTGTGGAGATCTCCTTCATCATCGTGCCGATACTGGCGCCGGTTGCTGAGGCCCTGGGTCTGAACATGCTGTGGTTTGCCATTCTGATCGCCATGAACCTGCAGACCAGCTTCCTGACTCCGCCGTTCGGGTTTGCCCTGTTTTACCTTAAAGGAGTATCGCCGCCCGCAGTCCGAACCACGGACATCTATACGGGGGTTATGCCCTTTATCGGCCTTCAGATTCTCGTGCTGGTGATGCTCTTCATATTCCCAGGCTGGTTCGGGATGAGCAGTTAAGTCCGAAGCTCTGAAGTAATGATAGACCCGGCCCAGGCCGGGTTTTTTGCTCTAAAATTGATCTATATCCGAACAAATCTTGATTCTTCCCCTATCATTGGCACACTGGAGGTGGCAACTTCCCGCACCCAATCAGGCCGATGGAAGGAGCTTATTGGCAGACGGGTGACAGGAGGCAGCCGTTTTCTATAATTGAGTTGAATAACCGGGCCGTACTGGGCGTTTTAAAGCTGTTTTTCTGACCCATCATAAGGCCACAAAGACAACGCTTGATCGGGGAGGGAATACCCATGACTCAAAGCACCAGTAAGGCACAGCCTCTGCAGAACGATGATCTGAACCAGGATCAACCTCACGTATTGTCCATTCCGGTTGCAGAATCCCAGCCTGACCGGGCACCCCACAGTTACGAACGCTGGCTGCTGGCCAAGCTTCTGCGCATGACTGGCGCGCCGCCGGTCCGCTTCCGGCTATGGAATGGCGAAGAGGTCGAACCGGAAGAAACCACTCCGGAGTTCACCCTTTGCCTTAGCGATCCAAAAGCCCTCTATCAATTGGTCAGTAACCCAAACCTGGCGTTTGGTGATCTTTACAGCAGTGGCCGGCTACAGATTGAAGGCCATTTACCGGATCTGATGACCAGCCTGTACCGGGCCGTTCACCAGGCAAAACAACGGTGGCCCAAATGGCTGGAAACCCTCTGGCGCAACCATAACCCCCGCTCCACCAGCGTTACTGACGCCAAGGAAAATATTCATCACCACTATGACCTTGGTAACGAATTCTACCGGCTTTGGCTGGACGAGGCCGAAATGCAGTACACCTGCGCCTACTATGAAAAGGCCGACCTGACTCTGGAGCAGGCGCAGCTTGCCAAGCTGGAGCACGTTTGCCGCAAGCTCTGCCTCAAACCCGGCCAGACGGTTGTTGAAGCGGGCTGTGGCTGGGGAGGGCTGGCCCGCTATATGGCGCGGGAGTATGGCGTTAAGGTCCATGCCTATAATATTTCGAAGGAGCAACTGGCCTATGCAAGGGAGGAAGCGCGCCGCCAGCAGCTCGACCACCTTATCGACTACGTGGAAGACGATTACCGCAACATAGAGGGCCAGTACGATGCCTTTGTCTCCGTGGGTATGCTGGAACACGTGGGCAAGGAAAACTACGCCGAGTTCGGCGAAATCATCAAGCGTTCGCTGAAGCCGGACGGCATGGCGCTGGTCCACAGTATTGGCCGTAATCGACCCATGCTGATGAACGCGTGGATCGAAAAGCGGATCTTCCCCGGCGCCTATCCACCCAGCATCGGCGAATTCATGGCGGTCTGTGAGGCCGGAGAATTCTCGGTTCTTGATGTCGAAAACCTGCGCCTGCACTACGCCCATACCCTGGAAGACTGGTTTACCCGTTTTCAGAACCACGAGGACCGGGTTACCGAGCTCTACGACGAGCATTTTACCCGGGCCTGGCGACTGTATCTTGCAGGCTCAATGGCCGCATTCCGGGCCGGCGGCCTGCAGCTCTTCCAGGTGGTCTTCACCCACGGTGACAACAACAGCCTGCCGTCAAATCGGCATCACCTGTATACAAAACCCGCGGCCCCGGAGAAACCCTGATATGGAGCACTACGACCTGATCATCGTCGGCGGTGGTCCCGCCGGCTCCACGCTGGCCTGGACCCTGAGGGATGCCGGGAAGAAGATCCTGGTGATCGACAAACAGGACTTTCCCCGGGATAAGACCTGCGCGGGCTGGGTAACGCCGGCCGTTATGGACAGCCTCCACATTGACCATGAGGATTACAGTCAGAGCCGGACCCTGCAGCCGATAAACAGTTTCCGTATCGGCATGATGGGACAGGCCCCGGTTGAGAATGACCACGACGGCGTGGTCAGCTATGGTATTCGCCGATGCGAGTTTGACGATTACCTGCTTCAACGGGTGGCCTGTGACAAGGCTTTGAAAACGCCGGTGAAGTCTTTGAAACGTCAGGCCGACAGCTGGATTGTCAACGATCACTATGAAGCGCCGCTTATTGTAGGAGCCGGCGGCCATTTCTGCCCGGTTGCCCGTGAGCTTGGTGACGGCCCGGGTGGCCATGAAACAGTGGTGGCGGCCAAGGAAGTGGAATTTGAGATGACGCCGGAGCAGGCATCGCATTGCGAGGCCCGGGGAGAACGCCCTGAACTCTGGTTCTGCCGCGATCTCAAGGGCTATGCCTGGGTCTTCCGCAAAGGCAATTTCCTCAACATCGGCCTGGGCCGGGAAGACAATCACAAGCTGACGGATCACCTGAACCGCTTTATTGCTGATATGAAAGCCCAGGGGCGAATACCGTCAGACCTGCCGCGCCGCTTCAAAGGCCACGCCTATCTGCTTTACGCTCACGCCGAACGGCCACTGATTGACGACGGTGTCTTGCTGATTGGCGACGCGGCAGGCCTCGCCTACACCCAGAGCGGCGAGGGCATTCGGCCAGCGATTGAGTCCGCGCTGCTTGCGGCTAAAGTTATCAGGGAGGCGCCTGACGCTTCCGCCCGCCATCTTCAGAGCTATGGCGAGGCGATTTCCGAGCGCTTCGGCACCCGTGCGCTGAACGAAGGCTCCAACTGGCAGATTCCGGACTGGGTGAAAATGCCCCTGGCCAGCGGGCTGATGCGCTCCCACTGGTTTACCCGCAAAGTTGTGACGGAAAAGTGGTTCCTGCACCAGCAGGTGCCCCCACTGGAGGTGGCGGTCTGAAAATACAGGCTCGGCTGCCTGCAACCAAAAAGGCGACCATGGGGTCGCCTTTTGAACTGCTGCTTTCCTGGCCGGTGCTTTCCTAACCAGTTACTTGCCCAGATAGCTGCGATACATCCAGACCAGCTTCTCCTGCTGGGAAATGTAATCGCTCATCAAGGCAACGGTGCCCTCGTCATCGGCTTCGCCTGCCAGAGACAACAGGTCACGCTGCTTCCGGATAAGTTTGGCAAAGCTTTCTACAATGTTTTCCACCGCTTCCTTACCGTCATGGACGTCTTTGCGTTCCGGCACGTCCGACTTCTCGATGTAAGTACTGTAAGCATGGGCGGGACGGTGCCCCAAGGTTAGCACGCGCTCGGCGATCTCATCGATCTTGGCGAGCAGGTCATCATAGAGCTCTTCAAACTTGACGTGGAGCTCGAAAAAATTGTCGCCCTTGATGTTCCAGTGATAACCGCGCACGTTCATGTAGAAAATCTGGTAGTTAGCCAACAGCGAGTTGAGTTCATCCGCCAGTGTTTGCGTTTTCGCGGTATCCAAACCTAGAAAGTTAATACTCATACGGTCTCCTTTTCGTTCCAGTAAATCGCAAAATCCACTTTTGACTTCCAATATAAAGAATCTAATGCCGGGTGCACAGTTTAGACCAACAATCCCTGCAATAGTCTCATGTTATCTCTCTGCGATAAACTACCGCTATTGAAACTCGAAAAACAATTAACTTAACAATGATTATCAATACGCGTCTAATGAGGTTGTGAGTCATCAACGGGAGTAACCCATGAGCGCAATACGTCTGTTTGTACACGACCACGGCAGGTCCGGTGACAATTCGCTGATCAAGACGATCACCTTTGCCGTAACCCATTTTATCGTGGCGTTCTCGGTGGCCTACGTGCTGACTGGGGATCTGCTTATCGGCAGTCTTATTGCCATGGTGGAACCTGCCATCAACACAGTGGCCTACTTTTTCCACGAGAAGTTCTGGAAGCGGGTAGAAGCGGTCAGGAGAGTTCGCGAATCGAGCCGGCTCCCTGCCTGAGAGCACCGGGCACCAGACCCACTCTCCCGAACCGAGCGGATCAGCTCCCCGGCCCGCATTCCATGCACCGATCGACCATCTTCGGCCCGATGCGCAGTTTGAAGTTGAGATCCCTCAGAGCCGTTCGTACCCCTTCCTCAATGACAGGGTGATAGAATGGCATTTCGAGCATATCGCTCACCGTCATGCGTTTCTGTACCGCCCAGGCCAGCAGGTGACCAATATGTTCAGCAGCGGGGCCGAACATTTCGGCGCCCAGGAACAGGCCCGTGCCCTGCTCCCCGTAGACCCGCAAAAGGCCTTTATTCTTACCTATAACCCGGCTGCGACCCTGGCCTTCGAATGAAACCTCGCCGACTTCGAAACGACCCTGGCACTGCTCTTCTACCTGGTTGATGCTCAGGCCAACGGTTGCTATCTGCGGATCGGTGAACACCACAGCCAGAGGTGTGCGCCGCAGACCGGCCCATACCTTCCCCTGGAAGCCGGCATTGTTCCCTGCGATACGACCTTCGTCAGACGCTTCATGAAGCAGGGGCAGATCACTGCTGACGTCCCCGGCCATGTAAATGTGACTGTTGCCGCACTGCATGGTGAACCGGTCATACACTGGCACACCGCGGTCATCCAGCTCGAGATCGGCGTTCTCAATGCCCAGCTTGTCGATATTGGGACGGCGGCCGGTTGCCGCGAGGAGGTACTCAAAGGTTTCAGTGGTCTCGCCCTTGACCGGATCCGTAAAGGTGATATTCACACCACTGTCTGTGCGGTTAATGCCCGACACACTGGAATCGGCATCCAGTGGAAACTCTTCATTGAAGGCTTTCAGGGCATAATCGCGGACACTTGTGTCCTGAAGCGGGCCGACCGCACCACTGACACCAAACATCCTGACCCGCACCCCCAGCCTGCTCAGGGCCTGGCCCAGCTCCAGACCAATGACCCCGGGGCCGAATACGGCAACCGACTCGGGCAGGTCATCCATGTCAAAAAGGTCGTCATTGACAATCAGCCGATCCTCTGCGGCAGTCAGAAAGCCGGGAATATTGGACCTTGAGCCCGTTGCAATGACGATACGCTCCGCTTCGACTTCGATTCTGTCATCAACCAGAAGACGGTGGGGGTCTATAAAGCGGGCATGGCCGTTCACTTTGTGGTCCTCCGGAAAGCCCTGCACAGAGTCCAGCACAAAACTCACAAAACGATCGCGCTCCCTGCGAACCCGTTCCATCACAGCCCTGCCATCAATGCGCATATCACCGGGATAAACCCCGAACAGTCCCGCATGCTTCATGTCGTGGGCTGCGTCGGCTGCCGCGATCAGCAGCTTGCTCGGCATGCAGCCCACCCGGGCACAGGTCGTGCCGTACGGTCCCCCCTCGATAATCACCAGATTATCGGTGTGATCCCGGGCCGCTTTATAGGCGCCCATCCCGGCTGTCCCTGTGCCGATGATCGCAACGTCGACTTTTCGCTTCTGGTCGGTCATGGTTTGCCTCCGAAAACGGTGAAATTACCCGTTTCCCTAGTCTAGTAAGTTAGAACACTGCGGGTACAGAGCCAGGACCCACGCTCTTGGGCAAAAAAAGGCCCTTTCAGGGCCTTTTATACAACGGGCTCGGAACCTGCCCATGGATGCCTCCCTGGCTTTCAGTGACGAAATATACGGCTCGCGGCCACCCTGGATCAGAAAACGGGTAGACGCCATGACCAACCAGCGGCCGTTCAGGCTGACTCATCCCGTCACAGACTGCGAATCAGGGCCTCAGTCTGGTCCCAGCCCAGGCAGGGGTCAGTCAGGGAACAGCCGTAAACCAGTTCGGCGCTATCGACCTGCCGCCCCGGCGCCAGAAAACTCTCTAGCATCAGGCCTCGGATATTGTCGTTGCCTGCCTCTCTTTGGGTCATGACATCACGGGCAATGGTCACCTGGAGTTCAAACTGCTTGCGGGCATTGTCATGGCTGCAATCCACCATGACGGCGGTGTTCAACCCAGCCTTTTGCAGGGCCTGCACCGCCTTTTCTATACTGGCTGCGTCGTAATTGGTTAAGCTCCGGCCTCCGCGCAGTACGAGGTGGGTATCGCGGTTGCCTGGGGTGGTTACCATCGCCGGGGTGCCGGACCGGGTCATGGCCAACCGATGGTGGCTGTGAGCCGCTGAGGTCATGGCGTGGGCGGCAATACTGACATCCCCATCGGTGCCATTTTTGAAGCCCACCGGCATGGGCAGTCCACTCACCATTTCCCGGTGAATCTGGGATTCGGTGGTACGGGCACCGACCGCCGTCCAGCTCACAAGGTCCTCCAGGTAATCCATGGCCATGGGGCTCAGTGCCTCTGTCGCCACGGGCAGGCCCTGTTCTGCCAGGTTGAGCAACAGCCGGCGGGACCGGATCAGGCCCTGGTGGAGATCGCCCCTGCCGGTCCGTTCGGGATCGTAGAGCAAGCCTTTCCAGCCCACCGTGGTCCGGGGCTTCTCGACATAAGCGCGCATAACGATAAGGAAACGGTCGCTGACATCTTCAGCAAGCTGGCATAGCTTCTCACCATACTCCAGCGCTGCCATTTCATCATGAATCGAGCAGGGCCCCACGACCAGCAGCACTCGACGGTCCTGACCTGTCAGGATCTGTCGGATCTCAGCCCGGTGCTTCGCAATCCTGGCTCGCACTCGGTCGCCAAGAGGCAACTGAGTCTGAAGCATTTCCGGGGTCGGTAGCAGGGTTTCAGTTCCAGACGCCCTGGACGTCGATAGTTCCCTTTCTGCCAGGCCCTTAACCGATGGGGTCACCGTCAGGTCCTGTGTCTCCAGATTCAGAGGCGTGTTCATGTCCGTTTCCCATATCCTTGTATCAGAATCAAAAAAGCCCCGGCTGGGCTACCAGTCGGGGCTTTTCGAGTCCGGTGGCAGCCTAGGTTTCTGCCGGGCCGCCTTCCTCGTGTAATCTTATGAAGGTTCTACGGATGGCCCGGGTTCTGGCTAAAATAAAAGCCATAGTCAAGCCACCAGAAAAACACAGCCGCGCCGGAAACCAACGCCGGAGCGAAAGCTTTCAGAACATTCAATTGACAGGGCGCGTGTGTTGTCTTCATGCTTTTCACTATAACGCGGCCGGATGTGTTTGCAACCGTTTGCATGCTTTTTCTCTGTCATTCGAGACAGTACTGCCAGGAGTCCATTCATGCCGCCAGGGGGTTTGTCCTTGAAATTGCCTGCCCTATGGCTGGCTTTTCTGCTGGCCTTCGGCGTCAACGCCCACGCAATGGCGGCACCGGAAGCGCGCACTTACAGCCTGAATAACCGGCCAGCGGCTGATATTGCGGCCCAGCTTCGCGACCTCTATCCGGCGGATCAACTGGCGGTCTCGGCGCGGGGTCAGCAAATGATTCTGAGGGCCGAACCTGCGGTTCTCGATGAAGTTGGCCAACTGGTGGAAACCATGGATGTTGCGCCTGTCCAGATGCGCATCAGCGTACGGTCCGGCCAGTCTGGCCAGAGCTCGCGCCAGGGCGGCGGCGTTGGCATCAACAATGGGCGGGTAACGGTTCAGGGTGAATCACGTACTATCTCGACCCAGCGCAACCAGGAGCAGAACCTGATCGTTCAGGACGGGCAGTCGGCCCATATCAGTTCCGGCCAGGTACGCACGATTCCGGTAGCCATCAGAGGTGGCCGCAACCCGGCAGCCATTCTGCAACAGGTCGACATCCGCAGCGGATTCATCATTTCACCGCAGGTTATCTCGGACCAGCAGATCGAACTGAACGTCATGGCGTTCGATAACGACCCGGCCCAGGATCTTCCCGGCTATAAAACCGAAGCAATCCTGACCATCCGGCGGGTGGAACCGGGTCAGTGGGTTGAGCTGGGCAGTACCGAGACCCGCAGCCAGAACCAGAGGGAAGGCCTTACCTACGAGGTAGGCGGCAGTCAGGAGGCCAGTCACCGCTACCAGATAAAGGTGGACGTGCTCTAGTGGCACGCCTGCAAAGGCTCAACTACCGCGCCTGCCCAAAAGCACGGTCTTGGCTTCATTGAGCTTGGCCGCCAGGTAGTCAGTGCCACCGCGGTCAGGATGCAGCTTCTGCATCAATCGGCGATGGGCCATCACAACCTCGTCCTCTGCACATCCCGGCTTCACTCCAAGCACCTCACAGGCTTCTGAAACGCTCATACTTCCTGTTACCGGCGGAACCTGCCTCCCCGGACCTTCGCCAGCGCTCCGTTGCTGGCCATGACTTTTATAGGTGCGGAACAGGCGATTCAGCGCGGGCAGGTATTTCAGCAAAACCGGCAGTCTGCGCAGCATTGGCAGTAAAGCGGCCACCGCGGCGACCAGTATATGAACCCGCCCGGTCAGAACGAGCCCCAGCAGAAGCAGGCCCGCCGCAGCCAGCGCGACTTTCCAGCCGACAGTCTTCCTTTGCTCCGGCGCCAGGCCGGCCCAGTATTTGAGAGTGACAAACACCAGCAACGTCAGGCCAATTCCCAAAAGCCAATGCATTTTATTTATCTCCCACCTGGGCCGGCATCATATACAGATCACCTTTTAATCGCGCTATGATGCCAGACTTCATCGTCTGCTGAAGTACCAAAGCCAAATTGAATCTGTAGGAGCAGGCACGCTGATCATCCGGCTGATTTTTTGGCCGGTTCTTGAGACTGTGCTTAGGCAGCTATCTATTTTAGGCTATACTGCGCCGCCGGCACCCTCAGTTTTCAGTCACGGATACGCGCCAAGCGTATCAGCACTGGTCACGGACACATGTATTTCAGGATCTAACTCATGCGAACAGCGTCCCGTTTTGCCATTGTCATTATCTTTCTAGTCATCGTCCTTGGCGGTATCTTCGGCTACAAGTTCTACCAGTTCGGACAAATGCAGGAGCAGCTTTCCCAGCCCCAGCCTCCGGCAATCGTCTCGGTAGTGGAAGCGCAGTCCGAAGACTGGCTGCCGGCTGTCAAAGCAGTGGGTAGTATAGAGGCCGTTAATGGCATTCAGGTGGCCAATGAAGTACCCGGAATCATAGAAACCATAAATTTCGAGTCCGGTGACACAGTTGAGTCCGGCAGCGTGCTGGTTCGTCTGGACGCTGCAATAGATGAAGCGGCGCTACGGACACGAAAGGCAGAAGCCCAGCTGGCGGAACAGGAGTTCAAGCGGGTCTCTGATCTGTTGCCCCGAAGGGCTGTGTCCCAGTCCCAGTACGATGAGGCCAAAGCCAACCTGGATTCAGCCAAGGCGCGGGTCAACGAGGCCGAAGCCCAGCTTAACAAAAAGGTCATCAGGGCACCCTTTGCCGGCACACTGGGCCTGCGCATGGTGGATCAGGGAGAGTACCTGCCCACAGGCTCTGCCATTGTCGAGATCAACATGCTCGACCCGATCTATGTGGATTACACCCTGTCGGAGAAAGAGCTCGCCAAGCTGGACACCGGCTATGACGTGGAAGTCACCGTGGCTGCGGTGCCTGACTCCACCTTTACCGGCGAAGTCAGTGCGGTCAACTCCTCAGTAAACCCCGAGACCCGCACCGTTCGCGTACGGGCGACCCTGGCCAACCCAGACAAAGTGCTCAAACCCGGCATGTTCGCTACTATCCGCACCCTGCAGCCGGAAGCCCGCGAGGTGGTCACCATACCCCGTACGGCCATCTCCTATAACACCTATGGCGACTTTGTCTTCGTCACCAAGACCAATGACGAAGACCAGCTGGTGGTCGAACGGCGCACCGTAACCACCGGCGAGACACGGGAAGGGAACGCCTCTGTGGTGGAGGGGCTCGAAGCGGGTGAACAAATTGTGTCCAAGGGCCTGTTACGCCTGAGAGCGGGACAGCGTGTCAAGATTCAGGACGACGAAGAGGCCGCTCGCGACGGCGCGGCCGCCGAATCGGAGGCCTCTGACTGATGCGTTTCACCGACATATTTGTTCAGCGCCCTGTTCTTGCCACTGTGGTCAGCCTGCTGATCCTTTTGCTTGGCGCCCGGGCCGCCATGGAGATGGAAATCCGCCAGTATCCGCAGCTTGAGAGCACCACGGTCACGGTCACAACCGCGTACCCGGGCGCCAGCTCGGACCTGGTCAAAGGATTTATCACCACGCCGCTGCAGCAGGCTATCGCCGAGGCAAGTGGCATTGATTACCTGAGCTCAACCAGCGCCCAGGGCCGGTCCACCATCGAAGCGAAGATGGTGCTTAACTACGATGCCAACGCAGCCCTGGCGGAGATTCAGGCGAAAGTCGCCAGCCAGCGCAACGTGCTGCCGGCAGAGGCCCAGGACCCGGTTATCTCGTCGACCACCGGCGACTCCACGGCGCTGATGTACATTGCCTTCTACAGCTCGGAGTTACAGGTACCCCAGATCACCGACTATCTGACCCGGGTAGTGCAGCCAAAGCTCCAGGCCCTGGCCGGCGTCGGCAAGGCGGAACTGCTGGGGCGCAAGTTCGCCCTGAGAGTCTGGCTTGATCCCGAACGACTTTCGGCGGTGGACCTGACGCCCCAGGAAGTGGTCAGTGTCCTGCTGGCCAACAACTATCAGGCGGCGGTGGGTAATACCCGCAGCGAATACGTCAAGATCAGCATGACCAGCAATACCGACGTCGGCGACCCTGAGCAGTTCAAGGATCTGGTCGTGAAGGAGTCCAATGGCACACTCGTGCGGCTGCGAGACATAGCCAACGTGGAACTGGGCTCGGAAACCTATGACCAGCTGGCCCTATATAAGGGCCAGCCTGCCACCTACGTGGCCATAGAGCTGTCGCCAGGAGCCAATCCCCTGACGGTGGCAGAGCTGGTAAAGGACGAACTGCCGGGCATTGAGCAGCAGCTACCCTCTGGGCTCAATGTCCGGCTGGCCTACGACGCTTCCGATTTTATCGACAACTCCATCAACGAAGTGATCAAGACACTGCTCGAGGCTATGGTCATCGTCCTGGTCGTGGTCTTCCTCACCCTCGGTTCGGTACGGGCAGCCATTGTGCCTTCGGTAGCAGTGCCTCTGTCTCTTGTGGGTGGCGCTTTTGTCATGCTGCTGATGGGCTTCTCCCTGAACCTGCTGACGCTGCTGTCCATGGTACTGGCCATTGGCCTGGTGGTGGATGATGCCATCATTATGGTGGAGAACGTCCACCGGCATATCGAAGCTGGTGAGTCCCGATTCGATGCTGCGATCAATGGCGCCCGGGAAATGGCGACACCCATCATCGCAATGACCACCACCCTAGTGGCGGTTTACGCGCCTATCGGTTTCATGGGCGGGCTGGTGGGTTCGCTGTTTACCGAATTTGCCTTCACCCTTGCCGGCACGGTCGTTATCTCCGGCATTGTGGCCCTGACCCTGTCTCCCATGCTCTCCAGCATGGTGTTGAAGCCCCACGGCAACCCCGGCAAATTCGAATCATTTGTGGAACGCACCTTCACGGGTCTGGCCAACAGCTACAAGCGTGCCCTTACCTCAATGATGCAGACCCTGTCAGTGGTCATCTTTTTTGCCGTCGTCATTCTGGCGTCGATCTACTTCATGGTGACCATGAGTCAGAACGAGCTGGCGCCGACGGAAGACCAGGGCATTCTGTTCTACCAGGGCCAGGCCGGCCAGACCTCGACCCTGGAGTACCTCCAGGAACACGGCGATGAGGTCCAGCAGCGCATGTCCGAGGTCGACGGCTATAACGAAGACTTCATGATTCTGGGTATCACCGGCCCCAACGCGGTATTTGGCGGCTTCAAGATGGCGCCCTGGGGCGACCGCGACATCAGTCAGTTCGAGGTTCAGCCCAAGCTCCAGGAAGCCCTGTCTCACGTGACCGGACTGAAGACCGCGGTGTTCCCCCGGCCTTCCCTGCCAGGTTCCGGGGGCGGCCTCCCCTTCCAGTTCGTGCTGACTACCGGTGAGAGCTACGAGCGTCTCAACGAGGTGGCCAACGAATTACAGTCCAAGGCGATGGAAAGCGGCAACTTCATGTTCCTGCAAAAATCCATCGATTTTGACCGGCCTGTGGTTGGAATCAAGGTAGACCGTGACCGTGTTGCCGATCTTGGCCTGTCCATGCAGGACGTCGGCCGAACCATGGCCAGCATGCTCGGCGGCGGTTACATCAACCGGTTCAATATGCAGGGCCGTTCCTATCAGGTCATTCCTCAGGTGGCCCAGGAATTCCGGCTCGATGAGGAGGCCCTGAACGACTATTACATCCGGGCGGATAACGGCGAACTGGTTCCCCTGGGCAGCGTTATCAGCTTCGAAAGAACCGTTGAACCCTCTCAGCGGACCCAGTTCAATCAGTTGAACTCCCTGACTCTTGAAGGTGTGCCCACCCCCGGTACCACGGCAGGGGACGCCATGGCGTTCATGGAGCAGACCGCAAGCGAGGTGCTGCCCCAGGCCTTCAGCTACGACTACACAGGTGAGACCCGGCAGTTGGCGACCCAAGGTAGTGCGCTGATGGTGACCTTCTTCCTGTCACTGCTGGTCATCTATCTTGTACTCGCTGCCCAGTTCGAGAGCTGGCGGGACCCGTTTATCATCCTGGTCTCTGTACCCATGTCGGTCGCGGGAGCCATGGCCTTTATCGTGCTTGGGTTCGCCACCATGAACATCTATACCCAGGTGGGTCTGATCACACTGATAGGCGTGGTCTCCAAGAACGGCATTCTGATCGTCGAATTTGCCAACCAGCTACAGCAGCAGAAGGGCCTGAGCAAGCGGGAGGCCGTGCTTGAAGCCGCGGCCATACGGCTTCGCCCTATCATCATGACGTCAGTGGCTCTGATCTTCGCCATGGTGCCGCTGCTGATTGCAGCGGGCCCCGGGGCTGAAAGCCGCTTCGCTATTGGTCTGACTATTGCGACAGGTCTAGGCATCGGCACCCTCTTTACCGTCTTTGTACTGCCGGCCTTCTACATTCTCCTGGGCCGGCAACATCCCAGCGGTGGCCCTGATCAGAGCACGGACAGAGACCATCCGGACGGCGGGCCTGATAGCAAAGCCCTTGCTCACTGAGCCTGTCCTGTAACTGCGAGCCCGATCAGCGCCAGCGGTGGTCGGGCTTTTTTTAGTGTAGTCTGGGCAAACTTAGCCTTGTTGTGGAAATTCTGTGACTCTCAGCTCCCTGTTCTGGATCTTCTTGTTCGGTTTTCTTGTGTGGTACTGGTGGAAGGCCAAGGCCATAAAGGATTGCGTGGTTAACGCTGCCCGCGACTACTGCAGGAAAGCCGATGTGTTACTGCTCGACGAGGCGGTCTACCTGCGGGGGCTCTGGTTCAAACGCGACCGGCAAGGCAACCTGCGGGTCTGGCGCCGGTTCCTGTTCGAATTCACCGCCACGGGCGAAGAGCGATACCACGGCCGCGTCATCATGCTCGGCAAATACATTGAGCACATTGAGCTGGAACCTCACCGGTTCAGTTAGAACCGGGCCAGCCGGTCGTTCACTGCCTTTCTTCCATTAGCCCATTAGCCATTATCTTGCTACCACCCAGGCATCTGTAGTGAGACTAGCTCCCCCAGGAATAACCTGAATCCTCGTAGTGTGCCCTACTGCCAATTCCCGGGCTGGGTTAGGAGTAAACTTGGGAGCATGGATTGAGAGCGATGCTCTGCAGAACCTCCACCGGTAAAAACAATGACTCCCGACCGGGTACAGGAACAGAAAACAGCGGGCTTCAGGAAGTTACGGTTCTCGCCCGAGCTGGAAGCCCTTTATCAGCGTGACCGTGATCAGGCCATGCGACTGCGTTGCCGACCTGTCACCGCAAGCGCGCTGGCTCTGCTGGTCCTCTATGCCCTGCTTGACCTTGTCATGCTGCCCTCCGAATTGGCGCAGCAAACCATAGCCGTGCGCTCCTTTGTGACCTGCCCCGCCATTCTACTGGCCTGGGGGCTTTCCTACCGACCCGTTTCAGCTGACACTTTTAACCTGACTTATACCGCCGCGTACGTTGCCGGCGGATTGAGTGTCGTCCTTATTATCGCCCTGGCGCGCCTGGACAGGTTTCCCCTGCCCTATGAGGGCGTTCTGCTGATGCTGATGTTCGGATATTTCGTTATGGGCCTGACTTTCCGGGCCGCATCCGCTGCCTCGGCCGCTATTATTGCTGCCTATCTGGTCATGGAGGCAATGGTCGACACGCCACACGACGTGGTGGTGCTCAATGGGGTCTTTCTGTTTACCGCCAATGTCATGGGCATGGTGGGGTCCTGGCTCAGCGAATACCGCCAGCGGGCTCATTTTCTTGATCGGGTGCTGCTTGACGAAAGCCGCCGTTTTGCCGAACAGGAAAACGCCCGCAAAACCCATCTGATCACAGCCGCCAGCCATGACCTCAGGCAACCCCTGAACGTTATCAGTCTGATGCTTGAAAACCTGACGCCTGCGCCGTCATCTGGCGAGGCCGCGCTACTTGGCCGTTTGAAGGGCTCGATGGCACACTTCAATTCTCTGTTGGGGTCTGTACTGGACATTTCCCGCCTTCAGCAAAACATGGTCCAGCCGGAGCCCCGGGGACTTGCTGCCTCCACGGTTCTGGATCAACTGGTCAGGGGGCTGGAAGGCGATGCGTCCCGGCGCGGAGTCGAACTGAACTGTGATCCCGGCGACCCAGGTAACGGTGTGCTGGCTGATCCCCAGCTTCTTCACCGTATTCTGCAAAATCTGGTGTTGAACAGCCTCGAACATAGCGGTGCTGACGCTATTGAGCTGACCGCTCGACCGGTGGCTGACTGCTTGCGGTTCGAGGTCAGGGACAATGGTCGCGGCCTGACCAGCGCGACCATGGAAAAAGTATTTGAGCCTTTTTTCCGTACCAACAATAAGGCCCGGGAACGTCAGGGCCTGGGCCTGGGCCTGGCGATCGTCAAGGAGCTTACGGAGCTGATGGAGGGGCGCTGCGGTGTCAACAACCTGGAAACCGGCGGCGCCTGCTTCTGGTTTGAGATGCCCGCCGTTATCGTAGCAAATCGCGGGACCGGCCCTAGAGCAGTCCCAGGGCCCGGGCCTGGGCAACACTCTCCGTGCGGTTATGCACCCCAAGCTGAATAAAGATTGCTTTCAGATGGCTCTTGACCGTGTGCTCGGTGAGGTCGAGCATCTGGCAGATCTTCTTGTTGGGCAAACCCTCGGCGATCAATAGCAGCACCTCCCTCTGCCTGGGCGTCAGATAGCAAAGCTCGGGCTGATCCTTAGGCAGGGTTGGGTAAAAACTTTCGCCTCTGCTGATCGCTTCGATCAGGCTGACAAGCACCTGACGTCCGGCTGACTTGGGCATGTAGCCTTCAGCGCCGACGGACCTGGCCATCCTGATGACGGTCTCATCTTCATTGCTTGAAATGACGACCACGGGATTACCCAGCCCCTGCGAGGCCATGCTGTCCAACAGTGTTAGACCACCCTCACCCTGGAGTGCCAGGTCCAGCAATACCAGCGATGTCCCCGGATGCGCAATCAGGTCAGTCAGGGCCGCAGCCACGGTGTCTGTCTCGGCGCATGCCTGCACCAACCCTTCCTTGCGAAGGATGGAGGCCAGACCGTCGGCAAAAAACGGGTGGTCATCCACGATCAGTACCCGGTCCAGGGGTAAGCCCCGGGAAAGGCCAACGGTCGCCGCGCGCATACGGTCAGCGGTTGATACCATTGATTATCTCCATCAGCACGTTTTTGTTTTTTGCTGTGCCTGTTGTCACTATACGCCTGACATCACTCCCGGGCTGAGAGCTGGGTAATATTTTCGCAAACCGGACCCGGTTCTCGTAGCCAACTTGCCCCGGAGTCTCCTGCCCGGTTAGATGAGGCAAGGAAACTTGTCTCAGTCCGGTCTTTTAGACCATAGTCATCATTAAACCAGCCGTTCAACAGGGGTGCTCATGACCGCGACGAGCCACGGAAATGCCGAGGGGATCAAGGGGTCCGACCTGCTTGTCCAGGCACTCGAAAATGAGGGCGTCAAGTACATTTTTGCCGTGCCAGGGGAGGAAAACCTCGACCTGCTGGAGTCTATCCGGACCTCCGGTATCGAACTCATCCTGAACCGGCACGAACAGGCAGCCGGGTTCATGGCTGCGACCTATGGACGGCTCACAGGGAAGGTCGGCGTGTGCTTATCAACACTGGGCCCCGGTGCCACCAATTTGATGACCGCTGCAGCCTACGCCACGCTCGGCGCCATGCCCATGCTGATGATCACCGGCCAAAAGCCCATCAAATCGTCAAAACAGGGTCTGTTCCAGATTATCGATACGGTGGACCTTATGCGTCCGCTGACCAAGTACACCCGCCAGATCAGCAACGCCAATACCATCCCTGCCAAACTACGTGAGGCCGTTCGGCTTGCCACTGAAGAACGACCCGGAGCGGTACATCTGGAGTTGCCCGAGGACATCGCGTCTGAAATGGCGCTGCCGGATACTCACATCTTCCTTCCCAGTGACGCCCGGCGGCCCACAGCCAGCATCAAGAGTCTGGAAAGCGCCCGCGAGATGATTCATGCCGCCCGGTACCCGCTGATCATGATCGGTGCTGGCGCTAACCGGAAACGGGTTTCCCAGGCCCTGATACATATGGTCAACGCTACCGGCATCCCGTTTTTTACCACCCAGATGGGCAAGGGCGTGGTGGACGAGCGGCATCCGCTCTATCTTGGCAATGCCGCACTTTCCACCGGAGACTTTGTGCATTGCGCCATAGATCATGCTGACCTGGTCATAAACGTGGGCCATGACGTGGTGGAAAAACCGCCGTTTTTCATGCGCCCCGGCGGCAAGAAAGTCATACATATCAATTTCAGTCCTGCGGATGTTGACCCGGTTTACTTTCCCCAGCATGAAGTCGTGGGTGATATCGCCAACAGCGTTGACTGGCTTGCAGAGCATTGCGGCCAGAGCAGCAACCACGACTTTACCCGTTTCCAGGAGGTAAAAAGTTCCGTTGAAAGGCACCTGTCCGAGCGTATCGACGACGAGCGCTTCCCCATCATTCCCCAGCGCATCGTGAACGATGTGCGCCGGGTGATGCCGGAGGATGGCGTCATCGCCCTGGATAATGGCATGTATAAAATCTGGTTCGCCCGTAATTACAAGGCCTACGATAACAACACGGTGTTGCTGGATAATGCCCTTGCCTCCATGGGTGCGGGTCTGCCCAGTGCCATGGCAGCCGCCATGGTCTACCCCGAGCTGAAAGTGATGGCCATCTGCGGAGACGGCGGCTTCATGATGAACAGCCAGGAACTGGAAACCGCCATACGCCTGAAGCTCAACCTGGTGGTCCTGCTTATCAATGACAATGCTTACGGCATGATCCGGTGGAAACAGGCAGAGGACGGTTTTGAGAACTTTGGCCTGGAATACCAGAACCCCGACTTCGTCCGTTATGCCGAATCCTATGGTGCCGTTGGGCATCGTGTCGAATCTGCTGGCCAACTGAGACCGGCGCTGGAAAAAGCGCTGACCGCAGGTGGTGTCCATCTGGTGGAAGTTCCGGTGGATTACAGCGAGAATAGCCGGGTGTTTAATGAAGAGCTTGGCCAGTTGACCTGTGATGTGCGGGCGGGTACCTGAGTTCTGCTCGGGCATTGATCAACGCTTTTGATGGCAAGCCACGTTATGAAACGCCGAATTTCAGTTTTTTTGCTGTTCATGCTGTCAATGCTCGGGCCAGTGCCCCTGTTCGCGTCCGAGCGCAGCCAACCCGAGCTTAGAATCGTCACTTCCTATTATCCTCCCTTTCAATACCTTGAAGGCAACACAGTGGTGGGGGAGCACACGGCTATCATTCGGCAGGTAGTCACTGACATGAACCTCACGCCCCATATTGAGTTGTTGCCATGGATACGGGCCGAGGCTCGGATCAAGTCAGGGGCAGCGGACCTTGTGTACTCGCTGACCTACTCGGAACAGAGAGCTCAGCATTACCTGTTCACCAACCCCATAGGTGAAGCCAGGGATGTGCTGTTCGTCCACCGAGACGCCCGCCTGCCCGGCCACAGGCTGGCGGATCTGGACGAGCTGAAAATCGGCGTCTCCGCTTCCTACAGCTACTCACCTGAATTCATGCGCTGGCTTGAGAACCGCTCCGGGCCGGTGGTGCGCATTAGCCATGAAGCACCGGAACTGACCGGCCTGCGTATGGTCGCCCATGGGCGCCTGGACCTCTTTATCTGCGAAGTGTCCGTCTGTGAATACATCATCGAGACGCACCGCGACGCCAACCCCAAGCTCGACCGGCTTGAACACCTGCCGGGCACGGTCGGCATCAGAAGACCTTTCCGGGCGGCTTTCAGCCGCCACCATCCGGAAGCGGCGGCCTTGCGGGAGGCATTTAACGACGCACTGGATAAACTGGACCTGCCCTGATTCCCGGCCGGAACCCTCGGCAATCCCCTACCTCATTAGAGCCATGCCCGGGCGCGAGGTTTTCTATACTGTCGAGACCGCCGCCAACCAAAGACCGGAGCCATGGATATCCAGACCGATCATAATTACGCCATCAATCTCAATGTTCGAGGCATACAGCCATCGGCCACCCTGCGCATCAATGAATTGAGCAACCAGCTCCGGTTGGAAGGCAGGGACATCATAAAGCTGGGTCTTGGCCAGTCCCCCTTTCCCGTGCCCGCGCGTGTGGTGGAGGCCCTGCAGGCAAATGCCCATGAAAAGGACTACTTGCCGGTCAAGGGCCTGAGGGCACTCAGGGAAGCCATTGCCGGCTATGTCAATCGCAAGGAACGTATGCGTAGCAGCTGGGAAGACGTGCTCATAGGGCCCGGCTCCAAGGAGTTGCTGTTCATTCTGCAACTGGCCTATTACGGCGACCTGCTGATTCCCCGGCCAAGCTGGGTTTCCTATGCCCCTCAAGCCCGGATTATCGGTCGCTCGGTGTACTGGCTGCCCACCCACGCCGAGAACAACTGGCAGTTGACCGCCGAAGAGCTGGATATTGTGTGCCGGGACGACGCCAGCCGGCCCCGCATCCTGATTCTCAATTATCCGTCGAACCCGACCGGATGCACCTATACCGATGACCAGCTGCTCGCCATTGCCAACGTGGCGCGCAAGTACCGGCTGATCCTGCTCTCTGATGAGATCTACGGCGAGGTGCATTTCGAGGGCAGACACAAATCCATTGCCCGCTACTATCCCGAAGGCACCATCATCAGTACCGGCCTGTCGAAGTGGGCGGGTGCCGGCGGCTGGCGCCTGGGTACCTTTGTGTTTCCACCGGAGCTGAGACCCCTTCAGGACGCCATGGCGATCATTGCCAGCGAGACCTATACCGCCACCAGCGCCCCCATTCAGTATGCTGCCATAACCGCGTTCAGCGGCGGCCAGGACCTTGACGACTACCTCCACCATTCGCGACGGGTGCTCAAGGTCATTGGTGAATACATGCACCAGCGACTTTGTGACATGGGCGTGCCCACCCAGAAGCCAGAAGGCGCGTTTTATCTATTCCCGGATTTCTCTTCTTATCGGGAAGCCCTGTCCCGGCGGGACATAAAGACCAGCGCGGCCCTGTGTACCTCTTTGCTGGAAGAGATCGGCATTGCGATCCTGCCCGCCAGTGATTTTGGTTTCGCTCCGGATCAGCTCAGTGCACGGCTGGCGTTTGTGGACTTTGATGGCGCCCAGGCCCTGGCGCTTGCGGCGGGGGACTACGCCGACGAGAGTTTGAGCGACGAATTTGTCGAGCTCGCCGCCCCCCGCATGAAGCAGGCAATGGATAAGCTGGAGCAATGGCTGAAACAACTGTGAAACACCGGTAGCCTTGAAGTCGCTACAGAAACCCTTGAGTGTTGATGCTCAGGGGTTTTACCAACCAAGGAGCGTACCGTGCAGGCGATTGCCGATTTTGCAGAACAGATTGCCCTAGAGGCTGGCCGACTTATTAAACACGAGCGCGACAATAATCCGCTCCGTACCGATTACAAGGACCAGACCGAGCTGGTTACCCATGCTGACCTGCTGGCGGACAAGCTGATTACCGAGGCCATCCAGGCCCGATTTCCCAGCCACCGCATTCTGTCGGAAGAGTCCCGGCCGGACAAAAGCCAGGCGGCGGATTTGGACAGCCCCCTGTGGATTATCGATCCCATCGATGGCACCGTGAACTACGCCTACGGCCATCATCAGGTGGCCATTTCCATTGCCTACGCCGAGAAGGGTCACGTTCAGGCTGGTATCGTTCACGCGCCGTTCGTGGCTGAGACCTTCAGGGCCGTTCGTGGCCACGGCGCCACCCTGAACCAGGCCCGCATCCAGCACAGCGGTGCGACCGTGCCCCGCGACTCCCTGTTCGCCACCGGCTTTCCCTATACCAAGGACAAGCTGCCACCCCTGGTGAAACGCCTGGATGCCATGATACATAACTGCCGCGACCTGAGGCGTCTGGGCTCGGCGGCGCTGGACATCTGCTGGGTGGCTTGCGGGCGGCTGGACGCCTACTACGAGTCCGTCAGTCCATGGGACTTTGCCGCCGGTCGCCTGATTGCACTGGAAGCCGGAGCCCGGGCCGGGCATTTTTCCGAGGTGCCAGACGGCTATCCGGTGGACCTGTGGGGGCAGGATCTGCTGATCTCAGCACCGGAAATCTACAACCAGCTCAGAGACATACTGCAGGAGGCGTCCCGGGGTTAGGCGGGACCGAAACCTCGCCGGAAGAGTCACGGAGACACCAGCCGAGAATCAGGACCACAGGGATTCGGCCAGGATCTCCCAGCTCTCGTCAAAACCGGCGGCCGGCAGGCGTTCGAACGAAGTCCGGACGAAGCGTTGCAGACGGCCTTCGACGAACACCATGACCCAGTCAGCGCTGCGCCCTGCGCTGGTGCGGGGCCGAAGATTCTGGCGCAGATCGCCCTCCTTGAGGATCTGCCGGATCTGGGTTTCCAGCCGCTCGAAAAACTGGCAGGAACGCTTGCGTAGGGCTTCGTCTTCCCCCATCAGGGCGTCCCCTGTCAGTACCCGGCACAGGCCGGCATTGCGCTCGGCGAACACCAGAACCAGGTGCACCAGCTGTTGCAGACGCACCCGGGCGTCGTCCTGTTCCTGGAGGATCATCTGGCAGCGGGAGAAGACTGCGTCCTCCGCAAACTCGATCAGGCTTTCGAACATCTTGCGTTTGCTGGGAAAGTGGCGGTAAAGCGCCGCTTCAGTCACGCCTACCTGGCGGGCAAGGTTGGCGGTGGTAATGCGGGCGCCGGGGTCGGATTCCAGCAGTCCCACAAGCGCCTGCAGGATCCGGTCACGCCGGCTGGGTTCGGTTTGGTTCATGTTGCTTGGCTTCCACAGGAAGCTGAACAGACAACTGCTCAGATGTCAGAAAAACATACCGTCCAGAGGCGAAGACGCACTGGCGTACAGTTTTTTCGGCATCCTGCCGGCTAAATAGGAGTCACGGCCAGCCTCAATAGCCAGACGCATAGCACGGGCCATACGGATAGGGTCCTGGGCCAGGGCAATGGCGGTATTCATCAATACCCCATCGCAACCCAGTTCCATGGCTATGGTGGCATCGGACGCGGTACCTACCCCGGCGTCCACCAGCACGGGCACCTTGGCATTCTCAACAATGAGACGAATATTGTAGCGATTCTGGATGCCCAGGCCCGAGCCAATCGGTGCACCCAGCGGCATGATGGCAATGCACCCCATCTCTTCAAGACGCTTTGCCAAGAGAGGATCGTCAGTACAGTAAACCATCACCTTGAAGCCATCCTTGATCAGCTCTTCCGCGGCGATCAGGGTTTCGGTCATGTTCGGGTAGAGGGTCTTCTCGTCCCCCAGCACTTCCAGCTTCACCAGGTTGTGGCCATCGAGCAGTTCCCGGGCCAGCTTGCAGGTCCGCACCGCCTCTTTGGCACTATAGCAGCCCGCGGTATTGGGCAGAATGGTGTACCTGTCCGGTGAGATCACGTCGAGCAGGTTAGGCTCATCGGGGTTCTGGCCAATGTTGCTGCGCCTTACCGCGACAGTCACGATTTCCGCACAGCTGGTTTCAATGGCGTGGCCGGTTTCGGTCAGGTCCCGGTATTTTCCGGTGCCCACCAGCAGCCGCGAGGAATAGACCTTGCCATCAATGACCAGGGGTTTGTCTTCCGGAAGCCGGTTTTTGGACTCTTCACTCATACTGCACCTGTAATTGATGGGTTAAAGGACCGTTCAAGGCAGAAGATCAGCCGCCCCCTATGGCGTGCACCACTTCGACCCGATCGCCAGGGTTCAGCTTATACTCATCGTGGCAGCTGCGGGGGACGATGTCCTCGTTCACTTCCACCGCCAGGCGTTTGCCCGTCACCGATAACTGATTCAATAGCACAGCGATGGTCGCCTGATCCGGAACCTCAAGAGGTTCACCGTTCAGTTGTATCTCGATCATGTCGACTCCTCCTTTCGAGCCGTGGAGCCCAGGCCGGCGGCCACCAGCAATGCCCAGCCCGCGATGAAACACAGGCCACCCATGGGGGTAATGGCACCAAGGGCCGGTGTGTCGGTCAATACCAGCAAGTACAGACTGCCACTGAAAAGCACGATGCCGACGGTAAACAGGGCCGCGGCCAGGGCAAGCAGCCGGCGGGACAGTCCGAAACCGGCCAGCAGCGCTGAAACAATCAGTGCCAGACTGTGGTACATCTGATAGGTGGCTCCGGTCTGGAAGACTTCAAGGCCCCGCTCGCTGACCATGGCTCGCAGCCCGTGGGCGCCAAAAGCGCCAGCGACGACAGCCAGCAGGGCGAATACCGCGCCCAGCACCAGAGGCCAGCGTAATGGCAGCAGATACCTAGCAGTCACAATGGGTCTTCTCTCCGGTGTCGAGGTTCATCACAGTGAGTGCGCCTCCCCAGACACAGCCCGTATCCAGACCGATAAACCGCGAATCCCCGGTCTGCCCTTCCAGCGACGCCCAATGCCCGAAGATAATACGCACCGCATCATCTCGGGGATAATCGAACCAGGGTGCGTAACCTTCCGGCGCCTGGTCAGCGGATTCCTTCGTGCTCAGCTCCAGAGTGCCGTCTGAAGCAATGAATCGCATGCGGGTAAAGTAATTGGTGATCATGCGCCAGCGGTCGACCCCTGTAAGATCATCCTGCCAGCGTTCCGGGTAATTGCCGTACATATGGGTGAAGAACTCGACCGCCTCCGGGCCCCGTATGATGGAGGCAAGTTCAGTGGCATACCCCAGGGCATCGTCCACCGACCAGATGTGGGGCAAGCCGGCGTGACTCATGAAATACTGCCGGTCCGGATCGTATACTCCCAGCTTCTGTTGCCTTAGCCACTCCACCAGGCGCTGAAGATCGGGCGCCCCGAGAATGTCATCGAGAGTGTCCTTGCCTTTGATCTTGTGCCCGCCCAGGACCACGGCCAGCAAATGCAGATCGTGATTGCCGAGCACAACTTCGGCAGAGGCCTGCAGGCTCTCGATGTATCGCAGCGTCTCCAGGGATTCGGGGCCACGATTGATAAGATCCCCGGCTACCCAGAGCCGGTCCCGGGACGGCGAGAAGTCGACCGTCGCCAGCACCTGGCGCAGGCGCTCGTAACAGCCCTGAATATCGCCAATGGCATAATCTGTCATTGCTCTTCCTTTCGCTCAGACTCTGATTCGCGCTGCAACTGATCCGGATTCCGGCCAACCACAGCATCAGCGATCATTACGTACTGTTCCAGAGAGAGGTTCTCCGGCCTCAGACCATCGTCTATGCCCAGCGCTCTGAGTTCCTCTGCAGTCACAACCCCCGCAAGGGCCTTGCGCAAGGTCTTGCGCCTGGCATTGAAGGCCGTTCGCACAACCATCTGCAGAGTACCAAGGTCCCGTGCCGGATGTGGCAGGGTTGCATGGGGCACCAGGCGCACAATGGCCGAGTCCACCTTGGGCGATGGCCGGAACGCGCCCGGCCCCACCTCGAACAAAGGCTGCACCCGGCAGAAGTACTGGGTCATGATGCCCAGCCGGCCGTAATTGTTGTCGCCAGGACCTGCTGCCATGCGCTGCACCACTTCTTTCTGCAGCATAAAGTGCATGTCCTGGACGGCATCGGCCTGGCCCAGCAGGTGGAAAATCAGCGGGGTGGAAATATTGTAGGGCAGATTTCCGACAATTCGCAGGGGCCGGTCTACCACCAGCTGCCGGAAGTCAAAGCTGAGGGCATCCGCTTCGTGAATCCGCAAGTCGGGATAATTGAAGAACTTGGTGCGCAGTACCGGCACCAGGTCCCGGTCCAGCTCAATGACCTGCAGCCGTGGGTTGGCCGCCAGTATTTCCTCGGTCAGGGCACCAAGCCCCGGGCCGATTTCCACCATGGCATCATCCGGCTTCGGATTGATGACCCTGACGATGCGCTCGATGACCCCGGGGTCCTGTAGGAAGTTCTGACCAAACCGCTTGCGGGCCTGATGACCTGCCGGACGACTCATGATGCAGCTCCTTTGCGGCTCAGGACCATCTCACTGGCGACCCTGATGGCCGTTTGCAGACTGCCCCTGTCGGCACGACCGGTTCCAGCAAGGTCCAGAGCGGTGCCGTGGTCAACAGACGTGCGCACAATGGGCAGGCCAAGGGTGATGTTAACCGCCCGGCCAAAGCCCTGGTATTTGAGCACCGGCAGCCCCTGGTCATGATACATGGCCAGTACCGCATCGGCCTGATCCAGCCAGTGGGGGGTGAACAGGGTGTCTGCCGGCAGCGGGCCGGTCAGGGTCAGGCCTTCTGATCTTAGCTTTGCCAGGGCCGGCTCAATGACCTCGATCTCCTCACGACCGAGGTGACCGCCCTCGCCCGCGTGGGGGTTCAGACCGGTGACCAGGATCCGGGGCCGGGCCAGGCCGAAAAATGCTTTCAGGTCATGGTCAAGTATTCGCGCTACCTGGCAGATTCGCTCCGGAGTCACGGCTGCCGCCACATCCTTTAAAGGCAGATGGGTGGTTACCAGAGCAACCCGCAGCTCCTCCGTTGCCAGCATCATCACGACCCGCTCGACACCGCACAGCTCCTGGAGGTATTCCGTATGGCCGCTGAAGGCAATGCCGGCGTCGTTTATCACCCCCTTATGCACAGGCGCTGTCACCATGCCATCGAAGGTTCCGTCAAGACAGCCTTTAGCAGCGGTCTCGAGGGTCTTGACCACATAGGCGCTGTTGTCGACATCGAGTTCGCCCGCCTGTGAACTGGCCAGACCTGAAACCGGGTAGACCGACAGCTCACCCGCCCCCCTAGCCACAGGGTTTCCGGGTTGCCAGGGTGTCAGGGTCACGTCCAGTCCGAGTTGTTTTGCCCGGGACTCAAGCAGATCCTGGCTGGCGACCACCACAACCCCGGCCTCGCGTTCCCCGGCGGCCCACTGGAGGCATAATTCAGGCCCGATTCCCGCTGGCTCACCGGCGGTCAGGGCGAGACAGACGCTCTCAGTCATGATTGTCCGTCATCAGAGAGCTCATCGGTCTTGAACTCCACATAGGCTTCATCGCGGACTTCACGAAGCCAGGTCTGAAGCTCAACCTCGTACTTGCGACGGTACAGGGACTGTCGTGCCTCAGCTTCCTTGAGTTCGCCGCCGATATCTTTCTGCCGGCGCTCCAGCACCTCAAGAATGTGCCAGCCGAATCTGGAACGGAAAGGGCCTTTGAGCTCCCCGACCTCGGCTTCCTCCAGGGCTGTCTCGAAAGCCGGCACCATCTGGCCTTTGCTGACCCAGCCAAGATTACCGCCATCCGAACCTGACACCGGGTCATCGGAAACCTCCCGTGCCAGGGCGGCAAAATCGGTGCCTTCCTGCAGCTGCTGGTAGATCTCACCTATGCGTTGTTCGGCTTTGGTATCGGACACCGTATCCGTCGGCCGGATAAGGATATGGCGGGCACGGGTCTGCTCGACCATGGTTTCGTCGCCGCCCCGCTTGTCGAGCACGGTCACGATGTGAAATCCGCTGCCGCTGCGAAGCACCTCGGAAGGTTCGCCAACCTCGAGCTGCGGCGCCACATCGGCCACCAGGGACGGCAGTTGGCTTTCTGGCCGCCAGCCCATAACACCCCCTTCCAGGGCATTGCTGGCATCAGACTCCGCCACAGCAACCTCCCGGAAGTCCCGACCACCTTCGATCGCGTCCAACAGGCTCTCGGCTTTTTCCCGCGCCTCAGTCACCTCGGCGTCGTCGTTAAAGTCGTCCACAGCCACGAGAATATGGGCAAGCTGATATTCAACACCGGAGCTCTCCTGGCCCGCGGAAGCTGCCATGAAGTTCTCGACTTCGCGCTCGGTCACCCGGACCCGATTGTCCACCTGGCGCTGCTGGACCCGGCTGATCAGCATTTCACGGCGGATCTGCTCACGGGCCTCGCGATAGGTCAGGCCTTCCTGAGCCAGCTGAGATTCAAACTGGGCCAGGGTCATGTTGTTCCTGGCGGCAATGTTCTGCATGGTATCGTTAAGCTCATTGTCGCTGATGCGAATGCCCATCTGCTCAGCCCTCTGGAGCTGAATGGCATCCGTTACCAGCTGTTCCAGCACCCGCTCTTCCAGTATCTCCCGGGGCGGCATGCGCGTGCCCTGGGCATTGAGTCGTGACACCACGGTGCGAACCCGGGCATCAAGCTGCGATTCCAGAATGACGTCGTCCTCGACGATGGCTATGACCGAGTCGAGCTTCTTGCGCTCGGCCAGGGTCGTGGTTGCCATCGCCAGCGTCAGGAGCACTACCAGGGCGCGGGCGCCAAAATGCAGGGTTGCCTTCATAATCACCTCAGTTAATTCATTTCAATGCCGTTGGCCCGCGTCAGTAAGTGCGGGGCTCAAAACGACGGCGCTCACGTTCTTCAAACCCGTAAATTGCATCGGAAACCCGGCTTGATGAGCCGCCACTGCCCCCCAGCCCCTTGAGCTGAATCTGGAACAGAATACGGTTTTCAAGGGTTTCGTCATCAGTCAGATAGTTCTGGCTGACCAGTTGGACGCTCCAGCAGCAGTTGTTGTATTCAATGCCCGCCAGAGAGCCTGCGGTACGGTCGGTTCTGGCGTCATAAACCCAGCGGCCAATCAGACTAACACGGTCTGTGACAGGAAAAACCGCGCCAATATCCGTCTGCTCGAATTCATCACGACGGTAGGTGTGGCCTACGGTCGCCAGGTAGCGATAATCCCGGGAGTGGAAAACCAACTGGCTGCGCCCCTCCTGGGTCTTGTGGTCCCGTGGGTCCCAAAGGCCCGACGTGCGTATGTCCAGGGTATCCAGCGGCTTCAGCACTGCCTCGCCGGCCAGCGCCGAGTCACTTCGATCGGCCGCGCCCTGGCCCGCCAGGGTCACGTCGCGGTCGTCGTAGTAATAGACCTGACCAATGCTGAAAAGTGCCCGCTCGGCACCGGTATTAAGGTCATTAAACCGGGTCGACACCGCCACCGTGAGCTGATTGGTGTCGCCTACCCTGTCGCCGCCGGTGAAGCGGTTGCGGTCGAAAAGCTCATCAAAACTGAATGCTTCCACGGCTGAGTCGAAATCGGGGATGTCATTCTGCTCATCGGCATCCGCCCAGGCATAGTAGAGCCTTGGCTCCAGGGTCTGATTGAAGGGAACGTCAAACAGGCTGGTGCGACGGTCGAAATACAGGCCGTTGTCCCATTCGAAGACCGGCACGGTCCGGTCAAACCCCGCGTCACCCAGCTCATAGTCTTCCAGTTCATAGCGGGTGTAATCGAGGGTGACCGAAGGCCGAGAATAGCCCCAGATGGTGCGCATTCCCAGGGCCACTTCGGGCAGAAGCCGGAGACGCTGGCCATTGGCCCGGTCCAGCCCGCTCAGTTCGTTGTTGTCCCGATGGAAGTAGGTGTATTGGGACTCAAGGCCGGTTTCCACCATGCCCAGGTCGTACTGGGCCCCGTAGAGCAGTTCCGGTAGCTGATCGTAGGGCCGGTTTCGGGCCGCAATGCGGTCGGTGATGGTCTGGTATCCGCTCAGATAGGCATCAAAATAGCTTGCGGTGCCCATGTAGCGCACGCCACCCTGGCGCAGCAGATGGGTCTGCTGGTTGATATCGAGGGTTCGGTTGAGATCACTCAGGTAATCGTTATCCGACACCACGGAATAGTCCCCGTAGCCGGTCCATCCGCCCCCGAGCCCTGCCCGGGTGGAAAAGTCCAGGGCCCAGCGCTCGGGGTCGTTGCCGGGTGACTGTGACTCAAACTCCTGATCCTCGGCAATATAACCGACCTGCAGGACAGAGGGGCCCAACACACTCAGGTGACGACCCTCGGCCTCAGTCAGCAGCCCACGACCGTGAATATACTGTGGCGTCAGGGTAGCGTCGTAGTCAGGGGCAAGATTCAGGTAATAGGGCACCGCCAGGAAGCCACCGCTGCCGGTATTGGAAGTGCCGAAAGCAGGATAAAGGAAGCCGGACTTGCGACGGTCATCAATGGGAAAGCTGGCGTAGGGCCAGTAGAAGACGGGTACATCCTTTACTTCCAGCCGCACGTGCCTTGCTGTGCCCACGCCCTCAGCCTGGTCCAGCTCTATCTCGGAGGCAACCACTGCCCAGTCATTCTGGGACGGGGCACAGGTAGTCAGCCGTCCACCGCTGATTTCAACCAGGTCGGGCCGGGGCCGCGACAGGCGCGAGGCGGTGCCACGCATCTCCGATGCGTGCAGCAGAAAAGTGGCGCTGTTGATATCCAGGCTGCCCGAGTTCACATCATATTGCGCCTGCTCGCCCGTCAGCAGTACGCCCTGGCCCCGGCTCACAATTGGCCCGCTCAGGTTGAAGTTGCCGCTGATCTGATTGTAACGGGCTTCGGACCCGGTTGCCGAAAACTCACCCTGGCGCAATTTCACGTCACCTTGGAGGAACAGCTCCCGGTCTATCTCATAGCGGGCATTGAGACCGCTTGCCTCCAGTGGCTGCTCACTGTCAGGGCCGACACCCGCCAGACCATCTCCAGGATCCGCCGAAGCATCTCCCCGGGAAGGCAGATAGCCGCCCTCACAGAAGACTGGCAGCGTATCCTGCACGTCTTGTGGCAACTCGGAACGGGGCCGCCAGTCCAGTTCTGCCGCTGACGGCTGGCCCTGGGCATAAGCCGGCAAAACCCCGGTGCCCGAGAGCAGGCCTGTCGCGACTGCAGCGCACCCCATCCAGCCACGATTACGCCTGCGGCGCATGCGGTCGGACGAACTGGAAAGACAGTTAAGCACGTGGGCTGGGTTCCTTAGCGAGACAGCAGAGGCAACAAATCGGGACCGACTAGTTTACACGCCGCACCGGGCCTTGTTAACGGAAACCGTTCCCGGAAAACCCTGCGCAATTGTCGAGGATGCAGGCTTCTGCTAAGTTTCGGTGCTTGAGCCAGTTTTCCCAGCACTTTGAAAGCAGCAGATACTCATGGATACGAGATTGAATGCAGTTGTCGAATGGGTCAGGCGCCAGCCCGGATTTGAGCAGGCACGTCTTACGCCAGTCGCTGGCGATGCCAGCTTCCGCCGCTATTTCCGGGTTGAGAGCCCCGAAGGCAGCGCCATCGTTATGGACGCGCCACCGGACCATGAGGATTGCCGACCCTTTGTGGCCATAGCCCGCCACTGGCAAAGCCATGGCGTAGCCGTACCAGCGCTGATTCATGAGGATCTGGACCAGGGCTTTCTGATGCTCGAGGACTTCGGTGACGAACTGCTGCTTACCCGCCTGGACGACCGCAATGCCGATAAACTCTATCAGGGCGCCATGGCGGAGCTGTGCCGGATACAGCAGGTTCCGGACGCACCCGACTACCCGCTACCGCCCTACGATGCCGCCCTGCTTGACCGGGAAATGGCCCTGTTTCCGGACTGGCTGATCACCCGGCAACTGGGCATCACGCTGACGATCCAGGACCAGGCGATGCTGGACACCGCCTTCGCGTTCCTGCGGGAGAGCGCGCTTGCGCAGCCCGAGGTGACCGTCCACCGGGATTATCATTCACGTAACCTGCTGGTGCGGCCAGGGACCAATGTTCCGGGCGTGCTGGACTTCCAGGACGCGGTGAGGGGCCCGGTGACCTATGATCTGGCATCGCTGCTGAAAGACTGTTACATCTGCTGGCCCGAAGCAAAACTCGGCCCCTGGATCGAGCACTACCGAAACCTGAGCAGGACTGCCGGGCTCCACAACGCTGAATCCGACACCTTTCGCCAGTGGTTCGAACTGATGGGCATGCAGCGCCACCTGAAGGCGGCCGGTATCTTTGCACGCCTGGCCATTCGCGACGGCAAGACCCGCTATCTGCACGACGTACCCCGCACCGTGGGTTACCTGGTGGAGGCCAGTGGTCGCCAGCCGGCGCTGCGCTACCTGCACGGCTGGCTCCAGGAGGTGGTGGTGCCGGCGCTGGACCCGGCCTGGGGCAAGGCTACTGCCCCGGGAGGACAGTAAAGCCGTGAATGCCATGATACTGGCCGCTGGCAGGGGCGAGCGCATGCGCCCCCTCACGCTGACTACACCCAAGCCACTGCTCCACGCAGGGGGCAAACCCCTGATTGGCTACCATCTGGAGAACCTCAGGCACGCCGGGGTGGAAAAGGTCGTGATCAACCACTCCTGGCTGGGCGAGCAGATTGAGCAAACCCTGGATGACGGGCGGGATTACGGGGTGTCTCTTGTCTATTCCGCCGAACCGGAACCTCTGGAGACCGCCGGCGGCATACGCCAGGCCCTTGAGCTTCTGGCCCCTGAAGGCCAGGACTGGTTCATGGTGATCAACGGTGACGTCTGGACAGACTTTGACCTCGCTATACTGGTTCCGCCAGAGGACCCGGCTTGCCGCGCAGTGCTGGTACTGGTGCCCAATCCACCCCAGCATCAGGAGGGCGACTTCACGTTGACAGAGGATGGCTATGTTGTTGCCGATGGCGGCGACAGGCTGACGTTTGCCGGCATCAGCCTTCTGCACCGGGAGCTGTTCGCAGGGCTCGCCCCCGGGTACCGCCGGCTAGCTCCGGTACTGACGGAGGCGATGGCCAGCAACCGGGTGAAGGGCCTGTACCACACCGGTGTTTGGTCTGATATTGGCACCCCGGAGCGTCTCGGCGCACTCGATCGTTACCTTTGCGAAAAGGAGGGGCGCTGACATGCCCGCCTCCAGCCGCGATCTCGTGCTGCCTGCCCGAATAGAAATTGAATTCTATGATCTTCTCGAGGAACTCAATGCTTGCGGCCACCGCGCCGATGAACTGATTGAGCGGACCAGTTTGCCGGGCTGGTGCCGGCGCAGCCTGTTCTACTTTCTCGGCTACGTGGGCAAGGCCGACGGACGGGTGACCCAGGCAGACATCCGTTTTGCCGAAGCCCTCATGAAGGCCCTGCAGCTTTCTGCGCGCCAGCGCCGCCACGCCATCCATCAATTCAAGCTGGGCAAGGAGGCTGAGGAACCGGCCAGTCTCCGTGGCCTGCGCCTGCGAACCAGCGCGCGGTTCTGGCCATCGCCGGCACTGCGCATCGCCTTCTGCCTGAGCCATGCCGCCCAGCTTCATGGCCAGCCGAGCAAGACCCGACGCTACCGTTGTGAAGACGCCATTGATCTGATGGGCCTGCCAGTACAGCTTCTGCAGGAGATCCTCAGCAGTTACGCCCGCAAGGTCTGGATTACCCGACCGGAGCTGCAACCGGTCCCGGACAGCTATGAGAAAGCCTGCCGGCTACTGGGGGTGGGTACCCGAGAAAGCTTCGTAAAGATCAAACAGGCCTATCGTCGGCGGGTGTCCGAATGTCACCCCGACAAGCTCGACCGCAATCTCGGGGAGCAGGACCTGGCCCTCGCGAAGGAGCGCCTGCACCGTTACCAGAAGGCCTGGGAGCTGATCAAGCGCCGTCATGAGGCACGCTGAAACACTCTATCTACCCGCTACTGCCTGTCCCTGAGCCAACCGTCCAGCCGGTTGGCAACCTGGGAGCCATTGCGGGCCACGGGGGACGCTGGTACGGCGACGACCTGCTGGGCATAGCCCTGGACACCCTGCCGCCGGGCAAGTGCCTGGCGCTCCCGGACCGGGGCCCGGGGCGACCGGTTGCTGGCGATGTCCAGCACGGGCAGGGATCCGGCGCCACTCAGGGCCTCCAGAACAGAGCGAGCTCCGGGCGGGTCCAGCCTTGGGGCAATCCATATAAGGGCCGCAATGTCCGCCTGGCTGGAAATAACCAGCTCGGATACAGGGCCGGCGCCACGGCCTATGCCGGCGACTACAATACGGCGGTAGCCCAGCTCCTGCAGCTCGCCCAGTGCGGCAGTCAGCTGTGCCTGGACTCTTCTGGCATAGGCATCCTGAAGCTGTTCCTGCTCTGAGCTGCTCATGACATCAATCATCACTGACGCATCGCTGGGCTGTGGACTGTCGGCCAGGCGCTCACTATCGGCCTCAGGGCCCCGCGTTCGGGCGTTACCCAGCCTTTGCTGCTCGCGGATGCGCCGGGCCTGCGCAAGAGCCGGCGGAAGTTCGGGCAGGCCCACTGTCATGGCGGCCCAGCCGCGTTCTGCCAGGCCCGGACGCAGGCTCCCAAGTAACTGCACATCAGCGGACTGGCCTTCGTCACCCAGGATCAGAACAGCACCTTGCGCCTTCGCCCCCTGTTCTGCTTCAAACAGCACTAGTACCTGACCGGAATCACCAGTTTCCAGCCACAGCGCCTGGTCAGGTTTATCCCGAGCCAGTTCCCTTGAGTTCAACCCGGAGGAAACGCTGTGGCGGGACGGCGCCTGGTCCCCGTTTTCCGTTGTTTCGGCCGCCGCCTCACCCCGGTCTTGCTCCTCAGCGGATACCTGAGGCATCAGCAGCACTGGCGTCACCGCCAGGAACAGGCTGAACACCACGGCGTCTGTCCTTCTGTTCTTTCTCATCAACCCCTGCTCTTGTTGGTCTGCAATCCACGACGCTTGCGCCCCAAAATAGGCTTCAAGCTGTTAGACTAGCACCTTTGCGAACTTTTCCGTTGAACACCCACTTTCAGTCTGTGCGAGCGAGATACCATGACTCCGTTTCAAATTGCGCCGTCCATTCTTTCTGCCGACTTTGCCCGCTTGGGCGAAGAAGTCGACACGGTGCTGGCCGCCGGCGCCGATATCGTCCACTTCGACGTCATGGACAACCACTACGTACCGAACCTGACCATTGGCCCCATGGTGTGTGAGGCGCTTCGCAAGCACGGGGTCAGCGCTCCTATCGATGTCCACCTGATGGTATCGCCGGTGGACGACCTGATCCGCATGTTCATTGATGCCGGCGCCACCTACATCACGTTTCACCCGGAAGCCTCCAATCACGTGGACCGCTCCCTGCAGCTGATCCGGGACGGTGGCTGCAAGGCCGGCCTGGTGTTCAACCCCGGCACCCCCCTGCACTACCTCGACTATGTCATGGACAAGATCGACATGATCCTGCTGATGTCTGTCAATCCGGGGTTCGGCGGTCAGAAATTCATACCCGGCACGCTCGAGAAGCTACGCCACGCCCGCCAGCGCATTCATGCGTCAGGGCATGACATCCGGCTTGAGATCGACGGCGGTGTCAAAGTAGATAATATCCGTGAGATTGCCGAAGCCGGTGCCGACACCTTTGTCGCAGGCTCGGCCATCTTCAATACCAGCGACTACAAGGCCACCATCGACCAGATGCGTGCCGAGCTGGCGTCTGCCCGATGAAGTTAACCGAACTGTTCAGAGGTCAGTGGCCGGGCACCATACTGCTGGATCTCGATGGCACGCTGGTGGACAGCGCGCCAGACCTGGCCGGTGGTATTGACCAGATGTTGAGAGCCCTCGGTCGCGCACCGGCTGGCGAAGATAAAGTCAGGGAGTGGGTGGGTAACGGCGCCGCCATACTGGTCCGTCGGGCACTCGCCGGCGACGTGGACTACGAGCGGCACCCGGCGCCGAGCCAGATTGAATTCCAGCAGGCCCTGGACCTGTTCTATTCGGCCTATGGCGAGCTCAACGGTCTCTACTCGACCATTTATCCCGGTGTGGAATTATTCCTGGAAACAGCCGATGCCATCGGTTGCAGGCTCGGCGTGGTCACCAACAAGCCCCACGCCTTTACCCAACAACTGCTCGACCAGATGGGTCTGAGCCACTGGTTTGCGGTCGCCGTCAGCGGCGACACCCTGCCGGTACGCAAACCCGACCCTGCACCCCTGAGTCATGCAGTGGATCTGCTGGGAGGCGACCTGGCGAGCACGCTTATGATCGGAGACTCAGTGACTGACGTCGATACGGCGAGAAACGCCGGTGTTCCCACGGTTGTCGTCCGCTATGGCTACAACTACGGCGGCCCGGTTGATGAGTTGGGGGCAGATATTGTGGTTGATTCACTGGCAGAGCTTTTGTAATCTCGTTGCTCCTTCATCAATTTACTACGATTTCGGGAGAAACCTGCCGTGCAGGGACTGAATCTGACTGCAACCCGGGGCGTCCTGACGACTCGGGCATCACGATGGTGGCGATGGCGCACCGGCTGAACACAGCCCGGCAGCGACCCCTGGCCAAAAACTACGCTGCCTGACACCGAACTGTCCGACTCCATCAGGGCAGTCAACTGCAGATCAGATCCAGGAAGACCGACATGACACCCGAGCGTTTTGCTTCGCTATCCGAAGCCGGCTACAACCGTATTCCCGTCTACCGTGAAGTACTTGCGGATCTCGACACCCCACTAAGTACCTATCTGAAGCTGGCCGCCGGCCCTTATTCCTACCTGCTTGAATCCGTGCAGGGTGGCGAAAAATGGGGGCGCTATTCCATCATTGGATTGCCCTGCCGGGAAATCCTGCGGATAACCGGATCGAAGATAGAGATCTCCCGGGACGGCGAAGTGGTCGAATCGACCCACAGCGATGACCCGCTGGCATTTGTGGAAGCCTACCACCAGCGCTTCCGGGCGCCGGACCTGGACGACCTGCCAAGATTCAATGGCGGCCTTGTGGGTTATTTCGGCTATGACACCGTGCGCTTTATTGAAAAGAAGCTCGCCGCGTCCTGCCCGCCGGACCGGATCGGAACTCCCGATATCCTGCTCATGGTCTCGGATGACCTGGTGGTGTTCGATAATCTCAGGGGCCGGCTGCACCTCATCAGCCACGTTGACCCGAGCGTCGCCAGTGCCTTCGAAACCGCCCAGGCCCGGCTGGATGAGCTTGAAAACCGTCTGCACCGTCAGGTGGCGGATGCCCCGGTTACGCCGCCCCACCTTCGTGGTCAGGTCGTGGACGAAAGCGACTTCGTCTCCGGCTTCAGCAAAGACAGATTCGAGTCAGCTGTCGACAGAATCAAGAGTTATGTGCTCGATGGCGATGTGATGCAGACGGTCATATCCCAGCGCATGTCGATCCCGTTCGAGGCGCCGCCCCTGAACCTTTACCGCTCCCTGCGGGTGCTCAATCCATCGCCGTACATGTATTTCCTGGATCTGGGTGACTTCCAGATCGTGGGCTCTTCGCCGGAGATCCTGGCACGGGTGGAGGATGACGAAGTGACCGTACGGCCCATCGCCGGCACCCGGAAGCGGGGCGCCACCGATGCCGAAGACCGTGCGCTGGAAGCGGAGCTGCTGGCTGATCCAAAGGAAATAGCCGAGCACCTGATGCTGATCGACTTGGGTCGCAACGACGCCGGCCGCGTATCCGAAACCGGTACCGTCAAACTAACCGAGAAAATGGCCGTCGAGCGCTACTCCCACGTCATGCACATCGTTTCCAATGTCACCGGTCGCCTGAAAGCCGGCATGTCCAGCATTGATGTACTGAGGGCCACCCTGCCCGCCGGCACCCTGAGCGGCGCCCCGAAGATCCGTGCCATGGAAATCATAGATGAACTGGAACCGGTCAAGCGCGGCGTCTATGGCGGCGCCGTGGGTTACCTCTCCTACAACGGCAACATGGACACCGCTATTGCCATTCGTACAGCAGTGATCAAGGACAAGACCCTGCACATTCAGGCTGGTGCCGGGGTCGTGGCTGATTCCATTCCAAGGCTTGAATGGAAAGAGACCATGAACAAGGGCCGCGCGATTTTTCGGGCGGTAGCCATGACTCTGAACGATTTCGACCACTGAGGCGGGGAGACGACCATGCTGCTGATGATAGACAACTACGACTCCTTTACCTATAACGTGGTGCAATACCTGGCAGAACTTGGTGCCGACGTGAGAGTGGTCCGCAACGACGAGATTTCGGTGGCCCAGATCGAGGCCATGGAACCGGAACGTCTGGTTATTTCACCCGGCCCCTGCACCCCCAATGAAGCGGGCATTTCCATGGAGGCTATCCGCCATTTTGCCGGCAAACTACCGATTCTGGGCGTATGCCTCGGGCACCAGGCCATCGGCCAGGTCTATGGGGGCGATGTGATACGGGCAGGCCGGGTCATGCACGGCAAGATTTCCCCGGTATTCCATACCGATTCCGGTGTCTTCCAGGGCCTCAATAATCCGCTTCAGGCGACCCGGTACCACAGCCTGGTCATCGATCAGAAAACTCTGCCGGACTGCCTGGAAGTCACCGCCTGGACACGGCACGAGGATGGCGCCGTGGAAGAGATCATGGGCGTTCGACACAAGACGCTGCCCATCGAAGGCGTCCAGTTTCACCCAGAATCCATCATGACCGAGCAGGGCCACGAATTGTTGCGCAACTTTCTACGCCTCTGAATTGCTAAGCTACTGTCATGGACACCCGGAATTCACCGACTGAGAGACCGCTCACATGGACATGAAAGAAGCCCTGGATCGCATCGCCGGCAACCTTGACCTGAGCCGCGACGAAATGAAGCAGGCAATGCGCAGCGTAATGACCGGCGAAGCCACGGATGCCCAGATCGGCGCCTTTCTCATGGGCCTGCGACTCAAAAGCGAGACGATAGACGAAATAACCGGCGCCACTGAAGTCATGCGTGAGCTGGCCACACCGGTAAAAATTGAAGCCGAACCCCTGATCGATATCGTGGGTACCGGTGGCGACGGCGCCAACCTGTTCAATATCTCATCGGCATCAGCTTTCGTGGTAGCCGCGGCCGGCGGCTTCGTGGCCAAGCATGGCAATCGCGCGGTGTCATCGAAAAGCGGCAGCGCCGACCTGTTGGAGCAGGCTGGTATCAACCTGCAACTGACCCCCGAGCATGTGGCCCGGTGCGTGGAACAGATCGGCGTCGGTTTTATGTTTGCCCCGGCCCACCATGGCGCGATGAAACACGCGATCGGGCCCCGCAGGGAACTGGGCATGCGGACCCTGTTCAACATACTCGGGCCCATGACCAACCCGGCCGGCGTCAAGCGCCAACTGATCGGGGTGTTCAGCCGTGCCTTGTGTGTGCCCATGGCGGAGGTACTTCAGAAACTGGGCAGCGAGCACATCATGGTGGTGCATTCCCAGGACGGTCTTGATGAAATCAGTCTCGCCAGTACGACCCATGTGGCCGAACTGAAGGACGGCCAGATCCGGGAATACGACATAACGCCGGAAGAACTGGGGATCAAGAGCCAGTCGCTCCTGGGCCTGAGCGTCGAGACTGCCGAGGATTCGCTCAGGCTCATACGGGCTGCCTTTGGACGCGGGCACGACGAAATGGCCGAGAAAGCCCGGGACATGATTGCCCTCAATGCCGGTGCCGCCATTTACATCGCCGGCCTGACGGACACCCTGGCGCATGGGGTGGATATGGCCCAGGACGCCATGGGCAGCGGCCTGGCGGCCGGAAAAATGTCAGAACTGGCAGACTTCTCGCACTGTTTTGACTGACCGCGTTTAACCGCTTTGACGAAGAGATACCATGAACAAGCCTCAGGATGACCGTACACCGACCATTTTGCGCAACATCGTTGCCCGCAAGTGGGAAGAGATCGACCAGCGCAAACGCCAGGCATCGCTGGCGGACCTGCGGGCCAAATGCGGAGACCAGCCCCCCACCCGCGGCTTTACGGCCGCCATGGCGAAGCGAATCAAAGCCCAACAGGCAGCTGTCATTGCAGAAATCAAGAAAGCTTCACCGAGCAAAGGGCTACTGCGAGACCCGTTCGAACCTGAGGTTATTGCCTGCAGCTACGAGGAAGCCGGTGCCGCCTGCCTTTCAGTGCTCACCGACCAGGATTTCTTCCAGGGCCACGAGGACTACCTGACCGCCGCACGCAATGCCTGCAGCCTGCCGGTTATCCGCAAGGACTTCATGGTGGCGCCCTATCAGATCTACGAAAGCCGGGCACTCAACGCCGACTGCATCCTGCTCATTGCCGCCTGCCTGGATCGCAACCAGATGCAGGAGCTCGAAGGCATCGCCCATGAAATCGGGCTGGATGTACTGGTCGAGGTCCATAATGGTGAGGAGCTTGAAGACGCCCTCACCCTCCGGACGCCACTGGTGGGCATCAACAATCGCAACCTGCATACCTTCGAGGTTTCTCTAGACACCACCTTCGAACTGCACGGGCGTATCCCGTCCGGCCGGCTGACGGTAACCGAGAGCGGCATCCTGACCCGGGACGATGTGGAGACACTGACCACCAGGGGCATTTTCGGCTTCCTGGTGGGGGAATCGTTCATGCGGGCCCCCGATCCCGGCCAGAAGCTCCGGGAGTTGTTCAGCTAAGCGTCCTTTGAGAAACGACAGGCGGACCAAGAGTGGGCTTTGAGCCGCTTTTGGTCTCACCCATAGAATTGGGCTTAAACCCGGGCGGAAGGGCGGCCTTTGATACGGTCATACCAGGCCTGCAGGTTCGCCTGCTCGGGCTTGATACGGATGTTGTTGACCTTGTTGAAATCCACCGTCGTGAATGCATTGATATCCGCCGCAGTAAACTGGTCACCGCAGATGTACTCCCGGTCAGCCAGTTGTTTATCAAGAAAATGGAAGAATTTCTCCACCGTTGTGCGGCACTCTTCGCCCCACTCCTTGATCGGGTTCATCCGGTCCTTGAAGTAGCCGCTGGTGTGCTGGAAGCACATACCCGTTGGCATGAAGAAGTAGAATTCGATCCAGCGCAGCCATTGCTCTACCTGGGCCTTCTCCAGGGGACTGCTGCCCAGCAGGGGCGTCTCTGGGTAGCTCTCTTCGAAATAGCGACAGATCGCCATGGTTTCGGCGATGCAGGTGCCGTCTTCAAGCTCCATCACCGGAACCTTTTTCATGGGGTTCATGGCAGCGTACTCAGGTGTCAGGTTCTCGCCTTTCTGCAGGTCAATCTGAACAAACTCTGCCTTATCCAGCAGCCCTTTCTCGGCCATGAACATGCGGACCCGACGGGGGTTGGGTGCGGTTTTGGTTTCGTAGATTTTCACCGAAGCTGACCTCTTTTTGTTAGGGAACAAACCAATCAGAAGACTGCCGTGGCCCCGCGCCGGCGTCAAGACATTCTGGGCCTCACCAAAGCACCAGCAACTTGCCAGCGAGAGCAAATTCGAATACTGTTTATACATACAGTATTTCAGAGTAACAAACATGCGAACCCGCGGCACCGGCTACAACCCCCACAATCGCTTTCAGGTCCTGGCCTCTGACCGGGCTACAGACGACGGCTGGTATCAGGATCCGGACGATGTAATGTGCCCGGACAGCCTGGCCACCCGGGTTGTCGATGAGCAGGTAAAAACCATCATCAGTCGTAACAGCTCGCCGGATGTGTCATTCGAGCAGTCGATCAATCCCTACCGGGGCTGTGAGCATGGCTGCGTATACTGTTTTGCCCGGCCAACCCATGCCTACTGGGATCTCTCCCCCGGCCTGGAGTTCGAAACCCACCTGATCGCCAAGCCTAATGGCCCCGCCCGGTTAAGGGCCGAGCTGGACAAGACCGGATACCGCTGCTCACCCATAGCCCTGGGGGTGAACACCGATGCCTACCAGCCCATCGAAAAACATCGTGGCATCACCCGGGCCCTGCTGGAGGTACTGAAAGAATACCGGCACCCGGTAACTATCATTACCAAGGGCGCCCTGATCCTCCGGGACCTAGATCTGTTGGCGGAACTGGCTGCGGATGGCCTCTGTTCCGTGCGGGTAAGTCTCACCACCCTGGACAATCAGCTCAAACGCCAGATGGAGCCCCGCACAGCGGCGCCGGCAACCCGGCTGCGGATTCTGAGGGAGCTGAGCGCGGCAGGTATCCCGACCGGTATCATCATGGGCCCCGTGATTCCCTTCATCAATGACCATGAGCTAGAAGCTATGCTGGAAGCGGCAGCGGGAGCAGGTGCAACCCGCGCCAGCTGGATCATGCTGCGCCTGCCCCATGAAGTAACAGAACTGTTCGAGGAATGGCTGCAGCGGCATTATCCCGACAGGGCTTCCCATGTCATGAACCGGATTCGCGACCTCAGAGGTGGCAAAACCTACGACGCCGACTACAGTCAGCGTATGACCGGCCAGGGCCCCTATTCAGACCTGATCCGCCAGCGTTTCAACGGAAAAATGCGGGCCCTGAAGCTTGACAGGCACGAAACCGAGCCCCTGCGCACAGATCTTTTCCGCCGGCCCTCCGGAGAACAGATGACGCTGATCTAAACCATTGCCTGCAGTTGCATAGAGCATGGGTACCGGCCAATAATCGGGCTCAGATTCACGGCCGGAGGCGAGTCGCCCATGAGCGTAAAACTATTTCAGTTTGCGGTTTCCCATTACTGCGAGAAAGCACGCTGGGCGCTGGACTACAAACAGATCCAGTACGAGTCGATAAACCTGGTGCCGGGCACCCACATAAAAACCATTCGGCAGCTGGCCGATAAGAGTTTGGTGCCGGTACTCGATCACGACGGTCATGTGGTGCAGGGGTCGGCAAGTGTACTGACCTACCTTGACGAACAGTTTGCCGACCGACCCCTGACCCCGGAAGAGCCGGACCAAAAGACGGCCGTCATGGCATGGGAGAGGCGCCTGGACGAACTAGCCGGGCCCGCCGTGCGCTGCTACAGCTACCACCATCTGCTGAAAAGGCCACGCCTGGTTGTGCCCCTGCTGGCCGCCGGTAAGCCCTGGCTGTACCAATGGGGCATGCGGCTCGGTTTCAGCAGAATTGAGGAAGGCATGCGTCAGTGGATGAAAATAAACGATCGGACCGCAGCAGCAGCCCAGGTCACCATGGAAACCATCCTCACTGAGCTTGCTGAGGCCTACCGCCAGAATCCTTACCTGGTCGGTAATCAGTTTACCCGTGCCGATCTGACCGCCGCTGCGTTATTTGCCCCGCTGTTTCAGCCGGCCCGGTATCCTGTACCCTGGCCTGACCAGAAACGGTTGCCTGCCGACATGCAGTGGTGGCTGAACAAGCACGAGACGCTGTTGGCACCTCTCAAAGCCATGTATGAGCAGTACCGCTGACTCTACCCCATACCGGAGTTTCCATGACAGAGCCACTACCCTTTTCCCAGGCCTGCGAGAATAACAAGGAACCCATTCTGCAAGTACTTCGGGAGTGGCTGGACAGCCCCGGTCTTGTACTGGAGCTGGGCACCGGCACGGGGCAACACGCGGTGCACTTTGCCGCCGGCCTGCCGCATCTGGAGTGGCAGCCCAGCGACCGTCCGGAGGTGATTGATAACTGTCGCGCACGCATTGATAACTCAGGCCTCGGTAACCTGCGCCCGCCTGTCAGTCTGGATGTGCGCCAGTCGCCCTGGCCGCTGAAGGCCGCGGATGCGGTCTTCTCTGCCAATACCGCCCATATCATGGCCTGGCCTGAGGTGGAGAGCATGTTTACCGGGGTATCCGGTCTGTTGTCACCGGGCGGCCTGTTCTGTCTGTATGGCCCCTTTCACTATCACGGGGAGGCGACCAGCCCAAGCAACGCTGAGTTTGACGCTCATCTGAAAGCCCAGGGGTCGGGCATGGGCATACGGGATATGGACGAACTGGAGCCGCTGGCCCGCAGCAACCGGCTTGAGCTCGCAGCCGACATTGCCATGCCCGCCAACAATCGCCTCCTGATTTGGCGCCGCCTGCCCTGATCGGGTCTACACTGGAGAGACACTCCAGACCAGGGTAAGGGGGATGCATGGACCATATCGCCTATCAGGACCGCTTGCGTGCGGTATTGATGAACCGGGAAGCCGCGTTTCCGGACACGGAGTTTGACCGCCGCTGCCTGGCCCTGGACCGCCATCTGGACATGGCTGGCCTGGACGCCGTCCTGATCACCCACCCTGCTGACATCTATTATCTGACGGGCTATAACACCTTCGAAGTGTCGGTCTATACCGGCCTGCTATACCAGTCCGGGCGCCGGGTGCTGCAGGTGCCTTCCATTGAGACCGGCCCCGCTGTCGCCTGTGCCCGCTGCGAAGAGATCATTGGCTATCCCTGGGAGGGTCCTGGCGAAATCCTGGGCCCCCTCGCCGACACCCTCGCCAGTATGGGCTCAACCATTGGGCTGGACCTCTGGGGCGCCGGATTGAGGTCCGGTATTGTCGACGGCCTGAAAGCCCGCCTGCCCGATCACCGGTTTGTGGACGCCTCCGGGCTTCTTGCCCCGGTCAGACTGGTAAAGTCCGACCTTGAGATTGCCTGCCTGGAGCGCAGCGCCCGCATAACAGAGATCGGCATCGCCGCTGCCAGAGCCGCTGTCTCGGCAGGTGTTACCGACAATGAAGTGGCGGCTGCGGCCTCCGACGCCATGCTGACGGCCGGCACAGAGTTCATGAGCATGCAGCCCATTGTGGTGGCCGGCTTGCGCAGCAGCATCATCCACACCAATCACCGGCGCTTTGCCATTGCCGAGGGTGAACCCGTGTTCATTGAGGTAGGGGCGGCTTATGAACGCTATACCGCACCTCTGATGCATACACTGGTGGCCGGCAGCCAGGGCCCCGATTCACGCATGCTCCAGGTCGCCCGGATGTGTCGCACCCTCTATGAAACGCTGATCAACGCCATGGTGCCTGGCCATACGTTCGCTGAAGCGGCGGCGAAAGCCGATACTGAGCTGGCTCCCCTGGCAGGGGATATTTTCTTTTCCGGGGTCTACGGTTACTCCGTCGGCGCCCAGTTCCCGCCTTCCTGGGTTGAGGGCACCGGCTTTATAGCCCGGGGCCAGGAAACCCCGTTTGAAGAGAACATGGTCTTTCACCTGCCCTTGTGCCTGCGCATACCCGGGCTGTGGGGCATGGGGTTCAGTGAGACAGTCAGGGTCGGCCCCAGCGGGGGCGTGGCCCTGACACGAAACAGCTGGGTCCTGCAGCAGAGCGACTAGAAATGACCAGAAACTGGCTATCGCCTGACCAGAGCACCTGATCCAGGGGTTGGTCGATTAGCCACCGGATATTCCATACAGATCTCATTAGTCCCGGATATTTCCCGCTAGACTGTGGGCAAAAAAATCAGGGACTGCCATGAATTACAGCGAATACTTTCTTACCGCCATCGATGGCCATCGCATCCCGGTCAAGCGCTGGCGTCCGGCAGAGGCCAGATCGGGGCTGGTTGTTGCCCATGGTATGGCAGAGCATGCCGGACGCTACTCGGCACTTGCGCACTACCTTACTCAATACAGCATTGATGTGTTCGCCATAGAGCATCGGGGCCACGGCAGTCGGTGTCCCGCAGGCGAGCTTGGGCACTACGCCGATAATGGCGGCTGGCAAAAGGTGATAACCGACCTGCATGAACTGGTGGGGCACGCGCGCTCGGAAAACCCGTCCCGGACCCTGGCCCTGTTCGGTCACAGTATGGGCTCGTTCATTGCTCAGGCGTATGCCCAGCAACATGGGGACCGGATTGATAGCCTGACCCTGTCTGCCACCAACCGCATCAACCATGCCCAACTTCGGGTTTCCCGCGCTCTGGTCAGTGTTATCCGTGCCTTAAAAGGGCCCCGCCACGTAAGCCCGCTCATTGAAAGCCTGACCTTCGACGCCTTTAACAAGGCCTTCCGGCCAAACCGCACCAGCCATGACTGGCTAAGCCGCGACACCGGCCAGGTCGATGCCTACCTTGCAGATCCATACTGTGGCTTTGGCTGCAGCGTCCAGCTCTGGCATGACTTCCTCGGCGGGATGCTGGCTATCGACCCCGGACAGTGGCGCAAGGATTTACCCGTGCATATCCTGTCCGGCACCGCTGATCCGGTGGGGGAGATGGGTAGGGGCGTGCGGCAACACATCCGGGTCATTCGCTCAGCGGGGGTTCAGGGCAGCGAGCGCCTGTTCGACGGCGGCCGCCATGAGCTGGTTAACGAGGTCAACGCCAAGGAAGTGTGGGAGCACCTGCTTAAATGTGTGCCCAAGGAACCTCAGGCAGACGAGCCCCGGAACACCGTCGGTGTGCTCGAAAGCTGAAGCTTCCGCTACGACACACCCTATTCCTGATAATGCGGCGTCGGTTGTTTGAATGCAGCGGAAGCTTCAGCTTTCGTGGAGCCGCCAGGCTCCCGGGGAACATGCCACCTTACTGGCACACCGTGGGTGTGCTCGAAAGCTGAAGCTTCCGCTACGACACACCCTATTCCTGATAATGCGGCGCTGGTTGTTTGAATGTAGCGGAAGCTTCAGCTTTCGCGGGGCCGTCAGGCTCCGCAAACACCCTGTTCCGATTGGTCAGCGGGTTCCGTAAACCACCATGGTCTTGCCTTTGACCTGGACCAGGCCCTGCTCCTCAAGGGTCTTGAGCACCCGGCCCACCATCTCCCGGGAACAGCCTACGATCCGGCCAATTTCCTGGCGTGTGATCTTGATCTGCATGCCGTCAGGGTGGGTCATTGCATCGGGTTCCTTGCACAGGTCAAGCAGCGTCCTGGCAACCCGGCCGGTGACATCAAGGAAGGCCAGGTCGCCCACCTTGCGGGTGGTCTGGCGCAAACGCGTGGCCATCTGCTCGCCAATGAAATAAAGCACCCGCGGGTCCTGCTGGGCAATTTCCCGGAACTTTGTGTAGCTGATCTCCGCCACTTCGCACTCGGTTTTGGCTTTTACCCAGGCGCTGCGGGAATCCATGTTGTCGAACAGACCCATCTCGCCGAAAAAGTCACCGGCGTTGAGATAGGCCATGATCATTTCCCGGCCGTCGTCGTCTTCAATAATGACGGTGACCGATCCTTTGACGATATAGAACAGTGAGTCGCTCTTGTCGCCAGCGTAGATAATGGTGCTTTTGGCGGGGTAACGCCTGCGATGGCATTGGGACAGAAAATAGTCCAGGTGTTTGGTCTTTTGCTCAACCGGTTTGACGATAGTGGCCATATGGGGTGCCGTGCCTCCTTAATGCTGTGTATTTCCAGTGTTGTTATTGTGACCCTGCTTTCCATGCGGGTTCGACGTTAGTCGTAGTGTCTGTAGCGAAGCAACTTATAACAAGATGGCCTTACTTCAGCAACCAGAACACAGTATAGAACATAAACATATATTTGCCGCGCCCTCCCCCGGTGCCGTGCATCCGGCTATGTGCTAGCATCCGGGCTAACGTTATCGGGGAGATGCATTGATGAAGGCGACCATCGAATGGGCCGGCGAGGCCAGCTTCAGAGCCACCAGCGGTTCCGGCCATACGGTTCAGTTGGACGGACCGCCGGACCATGGCGGCCAGAACCTCGGCCCACGACCGATGGAGATGTTGCTCATGGGGCTGGGTGGCTGTGCGTCTTTTGACGTTATGAGCATCCTCAGGAAGAGTCGCCAGGATGTTACCGGCTGCCGGGCCGAACTGATCGCTGAGCGTGCTGACGCGGTGCCCGCGGTGTTCACCCGCATCGGCCTGCACTTTATCGTGACCGGACACAACCTGAAGGAAAGCCAGGTAAAACGCGCCGTCAGTCTTTCCGCTGAAAAGTACTGCTCAGCCTCCATTATGCTGGAAAATGCAGGCGTGGAGATCAGTCACAGTCACGAGATCCAGGACGCATCACCTGAGCGTACCTGACCCCCATCCGCAGGTCCTGCCGGGTATTGGCGAGACTTGTGGTACTGCTAAAATGTCCGGCCGGACCTATTCAACGCCCTGATCGGTGTGCATAATACGCAACCTTCCGCCGGCCTGGGCAAAACGTGATCAAAATGACCCTGGCCCCGGTGGCGGCCTCAGTGCCAACTACAAGCTGGCGTGCGCAAGCGGGCATGGCCTTCGTCATTCATCTCCAGAGCTTGGGGGGCTGAGCATGGAATCCAAACTTCAACTCCACGGTTTCAATAACCTGACCAAATCGTTGAGTTTCAATATCTACGACATCTGCTATGCGCAGACGGAAGAGCAGCGCAAGGCCTACATCGACTACATTGACGAGATGTATAACGCCGAGCGCCTGACCCAGATTCTGTCGGATGTGGTAAAGATCATTGGTGCCAATATCCTGAACATCGCCCGCCAGGATTACGAGCCCCACGGCGCATCGGTCACCATGCTGATTGCCGAACATGAGCTCAGCACCGGCTCGCCCGACAACGAAGAGTCCCCCGGCCCGCTGCCCGATACCATCGTGGCTCACCTGGACAAGAGTCACGTAACGGTGCACACCTACCCCGAGAGTCACCCCTACGAGGGCATCAGCACTTTCCGGGCAGACATTGATGTGTCCACCTGTGGCCTTATTTCGCCATTGAAAGTACTGAACTACCTGATCCACAGCTTCGACTCCGATGTGGTCACGGTGGATTACCGGGTCCGCGGCTTTACCCGGGACGTGGACGGCACCAAGCACTACATCGACCACGACATCAACTCGATCCAGAACTACCTGACCGAAGACACCCAGAACGCCTATCAGATGATTGACGTCAATGTGTATCAGGAAAATATGTTCCATACCAAGATGATGCTGAAGAACTTCAAGCTTGATAACTATGTGTTTGGCGTCGACGCCGAGAAGCTGGACCCGGCCGAGGCCCAGTCCATAGAGGAGCGCCTGAAGCGGGAAATGCTCGAGATCTTCTACTCGCGCAACGTGGAGTAACCAGCCGGTTGATCGGCGGGCCACTCAGGCCCGCTGATCTATCAGTTTTTTTGATCAGCCCTTCCAGAATTCTCCGTTTTCATCTTCCGCCATAAACCCGTGTAATGCACCCATACCCTGATATCCCAGGCTTTGGAGGCACTCTACGTGAAAAACATTCTTGTCATAAGCGCCAGTATTTTTGGTCAACAGGGCCAGTCGAGCCAGCTTGTTGAAAAAACCGTCGCCAATCTGCTCGCCCAGCATCCTGAGGCCACGATTACCCGGCGGGACCTGGCAACCGACCCTGTGCCACACCTGACAGGAGAGCGATTCGCCGCGCTGCTTTCGGTAGAAAGTGATCGTACGGAAGACCAGCAAAACGTGCTGGCTTATTCAGACGCCCTTATCAGTGAGATTCGCGACGCCGATGCGGTGGTGCTGGGGGTGCCCATGTACAACTTCGGTATCCCATCGGCCCTTAAAGCCTACTTCGACCATATTGCCCGGGCCGGCGTGACCTTTCGGTATACCGAAAATGGTCCGGTGGGCCTGCTGGAGGACCGTCCGGTCTATGTGCTGGCAGCACGGGGCGGGATCTATGAAGGTACCGCGAACGACTCCCAGACCCCATACATCCGCTCATTTCTGGGATTCCTGGGCCTGAACGGTGTCCAGATTGTGTATGCGGAAGGGCTTAACATGGGCAACAGCCAGAAGCATGATGCACTGACCAAGGCTGAAAGCCGTATTGATGCCCTGACAGCGTAACCCTTCTTGATACCGGACAACCAGGAGGTATGGCATGACACAACGCAGAATTGAACGGGTAATACCCACGATAGAGACATCTGACGGTGCCGGGGTAAAAATTCGTCGCTCCCTGGGCCAGTCCCAGGCTGTCCGACTGGATCCTTTCCTGATGCTGGACGAGTTCGGCTCGGACCAGGCCGCAGACTATATCGCCGGCTTCCCGTCCCATCCCCACCGTGGTTTCGAGACCGTGACCTATATGATCGAAGGCCATATGCTCCACGAGGACCATATGGGTAACCGGGGCAACCTGAAGAACGGTGGGGTCCAGTGGATGACCGCCGGGCGCGGCATTATCCACTCGGAAATGCCGCAACAGGAAGAGGGGATCATGCGGGGCTTTCAGCTGTGGCTGAACCTGCCGGCCAGGGACAAGATGATGGATGCCGGCTATCGCGATATCCAGCCCGAGGACATACCCCGTATCCCGTTCGAGGGCGGACTGATAAAACTGATTGCCGGACGCCTGACGCTCGCCGACGGTGAACACGAAGGTGCCGAGCTGGGCGGTGCCACCTGCCCTCTTTATGCTGACATCCATCTGGATGCGTTTGCCCGGGTAACACTTCCGGTGACGTCGGATCTGGACGGCCTGCTTTATCTCTATGAGGGCAAGGCCGTGCTGGACGATACCGAGCTGACACCCAGCGCCGCCAACGTGCTGTCAGGGGGCGATGAGATACAGCTTGTTGCCGGCGACGGTGGTGCCCGCTTGCTACTTATTGCAGGTCGGCCCATAGGCGAGCCCATTGTGCAGTATGGCCCGTTTGTTATGAACAGCCGCGCCGAAATTGAGCAGGCGCTGGCAGACTATCGCTCCGGCGCTCTCGCCGGCTGAGCCCTGATGTTTTACCAGCTCCCCTTTACCCGACCCGGGGCAGCCTGGTGGATCATGCGAAGGGTTTGTGGGCCATCAGTTCCAGCACCATGGGCCTCATGATGAGGTCCATGGCCAGCGAGAGTTTGGTCCCGGGAATCACCAGGGTGTCGTAACGGGAGATACGGCTGTCTTCAATCATCCGCAGCAGATAGGGAAAATCCACCGCTGACGGCTCCCGGAAGCGGATCACGATGAGGCTCTCATCCTCTGTAGGAACCTCTCGCACTACGAAAGGATTGGATGTGTCCACCAGGGGTATGCGCTGAAAGTTCACATGGGTATGGGAAAACTGCGGCACTATATCGTGCACGTAGTCATCCATGCGATTGATGATGGTCTTCACCACGGCCTCTTCCGAATAGCCCCGGTGATAGGTGTCCCGGCGGATTTTCTGTATCCACTCCAGGTTGACGATTGGCACCACCCCGATCAGCAGGTCGACATACTGGGCTATGTTGTAAGTCTCACCGGTGACCCCGCCGTGGAGGCCCTCGTAGAACAACAGGTCTGTGTCTGCCGGCAGTGGCGCCCAGGGCGTGAACGTTCCGGGCTTGTATCCTGCTGCGATCAGTTCCCTGTCTTCGTCATGCACATAGCGGCGGAACTGACCGCTGGCGGAATGGCCATAATCGTAGAAAAGCGCTTCAAGCTTATCGATGTGGTTAGCGGCAAGGGCAAAGTGGTTGCGTTCACCGAACTGGCCTTTGGCGGCAAGCCGGCTCATCTGTTCCCGGTTGTAGCGGTGAAAGCTATCGCCACTGACCATGGCTGCCTGGATGCCCTCGCTGGCAAAGATCCGGCTGAAACTGTGTCCAGTGGTCGTGGTGCCAGCACCGGATGAGCCGGTAACGGCAATGATGGGATGGCGTCGGGACATAACTTTCCGTGTTCTAAGGTGGTCAGGTCAGACTGCTGAGCAGTCTTGGCTTTTCAATAATATAGCCTTGGGCGTAATCTACCCCTAATAGGCGTAAGGCTTCCAGCGCCTCCCGACTTTCCACCTGGGACGCGATCACCTCTTTGTCCAGATAGTGAGCCATTTCAACCATTGACCGGACCATGGCGTGGTCGGTCTGGCTCGTGGCAATCTGCTGTATAAAGGCGCCATCCAGCTTGATCAGATCCACCGGCAGGCTCCGCATATACTGGTAGGAGGTTGGCCCGCTGCCGAAATTCCCCAGGCAGAAGCGACAACCCAGCTCTTTCATCTCCTCTATGAACTCGGCAACTCCCTGCAGGTTATTGATCGCTGCCGCCTCGGTGATTTCAAACCACAGGCGCTCAATGGGGGCGTCTTTCTGACTCAGCTTGTCGTAGATGAACTCCAACAGGGACTCGTCGTTCAGCGAGTAACCTGACAGGTTGATGCACATGCCACCAAGATGGGCTTCATCCCCGGACGAAGACTGCAGCCAGTCGAGCATGCGTCCGACGACCCACCGATCAACCGCCTGCATACGATCGTAACGTTCTGCCATGCGCACGAGTTCGGCGGCACTGATCAGGTTGCCCTGGTCATCGTACATGCTGATCAGTATTTCATACTGAGTGCCCATGCTGGTTTCCTGGTGCAGGGGAATGATTTTCTGGCACCGCAGCAGCATCCGTTCCTCATCCAGATCGCCCAGGCTGGCCACCTTGGCGGCGATCTGTTCCTGCAGCGCCAGGCCCTGGGCATCCAGGCTGTAGACAGACATCCGGCCACTGCCCTGCTTCTTTGCCGCCTTGCAGGCTTCGTCCGCGGCCCGGTGCCAGCGCTCCGCTGTGGCCAGCGCCGGAAGCGAGGGCGCAAGCCCGGCGCTGGCTGAAAGCTTGTAGTCCCGGCCGGCAAAGGTGAGGTTCAGCTCTTCCACATCCTTGATAATGCGCCCGGTCACATCACCCGCATGCTCCGCTGGCACCAGGAAGCCAAACTCGTTACCCCCCAAGCGTGCCAGGGGCATGCCGTCCCCGACCCGGGTACGTAGGATACCGGCCACCTCCCTGAGCGTCTCGTCACCGGATGCATAACCTGCGGTGTCATTCAGCAGACGGAACTGGCGCAGATCCAGCCTGACCAGCACACGCTCATCCTCGTTCCGCGCCAGTTGCTGCTCCAGCATTCTTTCAAATTCGCGTCGCGCCAGCAGACCGGTCAGCTCATCGTGGGTGGAGGCCCAGGACAGCTGGTCATACACCTTGCGAACCATACGATCGATACTCTCATCAACAAGAGGCCGATCGTACAGAGTGTCCGGAACCAGTATGCCTTTTTGCATCTGGCGGGCCAGGGCTTCCAGCTCCAACTCAACCACCCGCATGCCCTGATGATTTACAAACACAAAGCGGTTAAAGCCACGGGCAATCCAAACCACACGAATATACTGGGGCTGATCCGGCTTTTCCTGGTCACACATCCAGTCGCCGGTGCGTAGCTTCTGGGCCCGGCTGACCCAGCGTTGCAGGCTGCGCCGTTCGCGATCGGCACGTTCGGCCTGGCGGGCATCCTTTTGCCGGAGTGCTGCGGGCACGTCCACCATTTCCACAATGGTTTCCGGCCGGCGTACCAGGAACTGCTTGAGCTCGTCCCTGATCTGCGACGACGGCATATGATTGCTGGAAATGGACGACAGGCCGTCTTGAATGACCCGCAGCAGCTCCGGCAGGTTGATGGCAGCGCCGGAATCTTTGCCGAAGGTAATCAGGGAATCCAGAACGGTCAGATAGTCGTCCCATAAGGGACTATCAGCACCCTGGCGTATCCAGGTCAGGGAAAGCAGATCCCGCCAGCCGGCGTTGAGTAGGCTCATGACTACCCGGGGGACCTGGCGACCTGCAAGTCGGCGATCCAGGGCGTCGGTAACAGCGGCCTTGGACTCCGCCACTTTTTGCGACCCCTCCGCCGCTGCCGTTACCCGTTCTACGTTACGCCGGTAAACCAGGTTCTGCCGGTCGATAAGGGTATCCAGCTCGCCTATGGCGCCCTCGAAGACACGAGTATCCTGCTCAAATTCAGCAGTAATCCTCTGCACCAGTTCGTCAATGCGCCTCTGGATCACAGGATTCATCCGGCCGCCTTTGGCGCCGAGCTGGGCAAGACGGTTCATGACCCCCCGCACGGGGCTGCTCTGGTCATCAAAGAAGGCCCGGTCCCGCAGGACGACCTTCAGGACCGGCACTTCCAGCTTGCGCATCAACTGTTGCGCGGATTCGCTGAGCTTGGGGCTTTCCACGACACTACGGAAGAACCGATCAACCACATCCAGGGTTTCCTGCTGCTCTTCATTCAAAGCCACAGTCCCCGAGGCCTTTACTTTATCGACAACACGCACTTTAAGTGATTGGACATCAGGTCCGGCGTTGTCCGGCTGTAGCTGAAGTTGCTGCAATTCCCGCTGGAACTCTCCAGCCGATAGCCGCCGGGCGGCAAGATCGAATTTCAGTTGCGGTGCCTCGCCCGCTGCGATCCGGCCTGCGGCCAGTGTGCCCAGCAGGTTTCGGACGGTCGCAAAGGCAGACTGGGCAGACCGGAAGTAGGCCTTGAACCCCGACACACTGCCAACAGGCTGTCGGGGCGGTTCGCCGGGCAGGGCGTCCTGAGCCTGCGCCCCTGCGGGCTCGGGGCCTGCCTGGGCACCAGCAACCGCCGAGACTGGGGTGGTTGCGGCACGGACAGGCGTATTCGGCACTTCAGTCGGCGGGACCCGCGGCGAACGTTCGCTCAGGTACTTGCTGAGATCCAGATCCGGTAACACGCCCTGGCGGATAAAGATTTCATTGAGTGACTGGTACAACGGCCCGAGTTCCTGCAGGACGGTGCCTTCAAAAGCCTTGAGGCAGACCTTTTCGGCCGGACGGCTGGCATTAAGATGCTGGAGCCCCAGGTGAAACGTCTCGCAAACGAGTGCCGGGCCCAGGGGATTATGATGGCCGGTCGCGTTGTTGATCGCCAGCTTGTCGAAGCGCATCTTCAGTTGCAGCAGGTCGTGGCGATACAGGGTGTCGGCCTTGGTGACCATGACTTTTATGGTAAGCCAGTCCTCGAACTCCCCCTTGTCGACCAAAGACAATTCAGCCCCTGGTAAGCCTTTGCGAGCCGGTTTCAAAGGCGACTCCAGGGCCTGGATCATCTGTTGCAGAATCGCTTTTTGCCGGACCGGCACCTGGCCTGCCGTGTCCAGATAATCATTAGCCTGCTGGTCACTTGCCGCCCGTTGTCCGGCGGCCTCAAGATCTGCGACCATGCGACCAAAGCAGTCGTCCATCAATGGCTCGATATGCTGAACCACAGCCCGGGCACATTGATGCAGAACGAACTGTATCCGTTCGCTAGGCGGTGTCAGGGCAGAACGCTCCAGGTTCCCATCGGCGCCGCACTGACTCATCATGGCTGCCAGGGCCTTCGGATTCGACTTGCGAAATGCCACCCCCATGGCATTGTCCATCCGCCGGGCGATCTGAACCTCAAGGGTGTGCCAGCTTTTATTGTCCGGACTTCTGAAGCGAACGCGCAGCTCGTCATTACCGGTGCGGGCCAGAAGTTCGTCAAGCTTTCGGGCGGTATCGGGAGAATAGCGAATAAACAGACCTTCCGCGCAAAAGTCCGCGATCTGGCAAGGCCAGGCAGCTTCCTTTGCCATGGCAAGCTGGGCTGCAAGCTTGATCGGCTGTCGAAGACTGGCTCGACGTTCCTTCGGTTCCATTGACGACCTGATTCTGGTGGTGCGGGCGTGTACGGGCGGGGTCAGTGTGGCGTGCTGACTCCTGTTAGTATGGCCTGCAAGACGGAGGTTGAGAACAAATTTTATGCAACAGCTTAGCCAGATATACCTTTTTTCGCTACTGATTCTGAGTCTTGGCGGTTGCACTACCGTGAACTACTACACCCAGGCCGTAGGTGGGCAGATGTCACTGCTCTGGCATGCCGAGCCTGTTACCGATCTTATCGCCGACCCGGAGGTGGATCCGGAACTCAAGGACGCTCTCGCCGTAGCCAGTGATGCCCGGGAATTTGCCCGCCACCGGCTGGCCCTGCCCGTGGGCGGCAGCTTCCGGGATTTTGTATACCTTGAGCGACCCTACGTGGTGGTCAACCTTATGGCCGTGCCGGAGTTCTCACTGGACGCCCACCAGTGGTGTTATCCGTTGATAGGCTGTCAGTCGTACCGGGGCTACTTCAACCCTGACGCTGCCCGCAAGGAACAGGAGGTTTTCGAAGCCCGTGGCTACGACACCCTGCTCGGCGGCGTCACCGCCTACTCCACCCTGGGCTGGTTTCCGGACCCACTGCATTCCGGTTTCACCAACCTGGACCAGGAGCGTATGGTCGCCCTTATCATTCATGAGCTTAGCCATCAGGTGATCTACATTGCTGACGACACCGCCTTCAACGAAAGCTATGCCACGGCGGTTGAACTGGAGGGCCTGAAGCTCTGGCTGGCACAGAGCGGCCATGACGAAGGTTTTGCCAGGGCGCTGGCACGACTCGCAAACCGGGATGCCACTCTGGTACTGGCGGAAGCAGCCGTGGCCGACCTGGAGCAGCTCTATGACCAGGAGCCTCTGTTACCACGGGCCAAGCTCCGGAAACAGAAACAACAGATCCTTGCCACGCTCCGCAAACGCTACCTCGCTTTGGCCGCAACCTGGTCCGAACCCGGGCCTTTTGGTACTGCTCCGGATCCGTTCAATAATGCGCATGTGGCGCTTTTTCGCCAGTACAACCAGTTTGTCCCGGGTTTCCGCCAGCTTCTCCGGGACCATGGCTACGACTTTGCGGCTTTCCATGAAGCGGTTATCGAGCTCTCGGAACTTGCCAGGGAGCCCCGGACAAACCGGTTGATTTCGTTAGGCCAGAGGTTTGACGAAAACCTTTGAATTGCGCTGGGTATTGTAGGCCGCCAACTTGGGCCCGGGCAGGGCCTGGACCGTCGATGGCTGGAACCCCCTCTCCCTGAACCAGTGCTCGGTCTGGGTGGTGAGAACGAACAGGCGCTCCAGGCCAAGCCCGCGGGCCTTGCCCTCCACCATGGCAAGGATGTCGTCGCCCCTACCGGCCCGCCGGTAGGCAGGGTCAACGGCGAAACAGGACAGCTCCCCCGCCTTTTCATCAGGAAAGGCATACAGGGCTGCGCATCCCACGATGGTGCCATCCCGTTCAGCGACAATAAAACAGTCGATTTCGGTTTCCAGTAGTTCGCGGGAACGCCGCACCAGAATACCCTGCTCTTCCAGCGGCTGGATCAGTTCCACAATGCCGCCGATGTCTTCGACCCGGGCCCGTCTGATCTGCTCGTAGTTGTCATCACTGACTAGGGTGCCGGAGCCATCCCGGGTAAAGAGCTCCTCCAGCAGAGCGCCTTCCCGGGCATAGCTGATAATGTGGGAACGCTTGACCCCTTTCACGCAGGCATCACAGGCGGCCTTGAGCAGATCCCGGTCCGGCCCGGCTTCGTGGAAGGCCAGCCGTTCGGTGGTCTGACGCACAGTCAGCTCCCGGATCAGCGTTCCTTCGTTGTCCAGCACCCCCTGGTGCTCGGTAAAGATAATTAGTTTTTCCGCCTGGAGTGCGGCTGCCACCTGGCTGCCAACGTCCTCGTAGGACAGGTTGAAGGCATCGCCGGTGGGTGAGTAGCCAACCGGCGGCAGGAGTACAATATGCCCCTGCTCAAGAAGTTTGTCGATGCCGCTGACATCCACCCGCCGTACCCGTCCGGTAAAGCCATGGTCGACGCCGCCAAGTACGCCGACCGGCCGGGCCGCCACGTAGTTGCCGCTGCTCACCCGGATTCGCGCACCGTGCATGGGGGAGTTCACCAGGCCCATGGAAAGCAGACTCTCAAGGTAGGCACGCAAAGCGCCGATGGCCTCAAGGGCATAGCGCAGATGGGCTTCGGGGGTAATTCTCAGGCCTTCGTGGAAGCGGGAGGGCTGCCCGGCCTCATCAAAGCGGCTCTGGATCTGGGGGCGCGCCCCGAACGCCACCACCAGGCGGACACCCAGACTGCTCAGCAGGGTGATGTCATGAATGATATTGATAAGGTTGTGGTGGGCTATGGCTTCGCCACCGAGCGACAATACCACCGTGCGACCCCGGTGGGCGTTTATATACGGCGATGAATGGCGGAAGCCATGCAGCCAGTCGTTAGAAATCAAGACCTCGACTCCCGGTAAGGTTTGGGGGTATTAACTGACCTCAACTTGAGGCTGGCGCTGCACAAAAATGCTGGATCAACTGTTTAAGGATTTTAACACCCGGATCAATCTGGGCGAGGTCCAGGAATTCGTCGGGCTGGTGAGCCTGGTCGATAGACCCGGGGCCCAAGACCAGGGTTTCCAGATTCAGCTGCTGCAGCCACGGCGCCTCAGTGGCAAACGCGACCGCTTCCGCCTTGTGGCCGGTCAGGCGTTCGCAGACCTTGACCAGTTCGGCGTCCGCCGGGGTTTCAAATGGAGGAACGCCGTCAAACAATGGCTCAAACGCCAGCTGCAGGCCCCGGCGACTGGCCACGGGCTGTATCTCATTGAGGATGGCTTGGCGGAGCTCGTCCATCGCCATGCCAGGCAGGGGCCTGAGGTCAAAGTGCAGCTCACATCTGGCACAGATGCGGTTGGGGTTGTCACCGCCATGAATGCAGCCCAGGTTCAGGGTCGGTACCTGGACCTTGAAATTCGCATTCTGATACTTCGCCTGCCAGCCCGCCCGCAGAGAGAGCAATTCTCCCATAGCCTCGTGCATGCCCTCCAACGCATTATTGCCGAGCGAGGGGTCCGATGAATGGCCGGATTGGCCCTCAAAGACCAACCGCTCCATCATGATGCCTTTATGCATCCGAACCGGTTTGAGACCGGTGGGCTCGCCGATAACCGCATACCGGCCCTTGGGTCGTCCGGCTTCCGCCAGGGCCCGGGCACCGTTCATCGAGCTTTCTTCATCGGCGGTGGCCAGTATGATCAGTGGCTGTTTCAGGTCCTGTCCCACGAAGTCGCGGGCGGCTTCGATAGCCAGGGCAAAAAAGCCCTTCATGTCACAGGTGCCAAGGCCATACCAGCGGCCGTCCCGCTCCGTCAGAGTGAAGGGATCACTCTGCCAGCGCTTGTCGTCGTAGGGTACGGTGTCTGTATGGCCTGAGAGCACCAACCCTCCCGGTCCGCTGCCCAGGGTGGCGATCAGATTGTACTTGCCCGGCATGCCGGGCACCGGCAATATTTCTGTGACAAACCCCATGGGCTCCAGCCACTCGGCCAGCGTCCTTATCACCGGTTCGTTACTGTGATCCCAGTCCGGATTGGCGCTGCTGATGGACGGCAGTGAAACCAGCCGTGCCATCATGTCCCGTATATCCAGCCCCTCAGGGCGATTTTTCTGCGACATACCCCACCCCTGTTCAGCGAAATACAAATGGACCAGGATCAATGTCATGCCGGACCCACCACCGAACCCTGGACTGGTCACTCCTGGTTCGGGAACTCCGGATCGATTGGCGACTCGCTGTTTCCGTCAGAGCCGGAATCAGGCACCTCTTCGGGCAATCTAGCCGGGTCCGGTTGTTCGGGCAGTTGCCCATCGCCAAGCTCCGGCTCCGGCACCGGCTCGCCCTGATCAGAAGAGCGGCGCCACACCTCGAAAGTCACAACAGCACTGCTATCTATGGGATAGGCAACCAGGCCGCCATCCATTTCCCGGGCAACTTCCAACTGTCTGTCGTCAGCACCGGTAAGCCTGCCTTCGACCACACGGCCACTTGCCAGCGTAACCCGGACCCGCCGTTCAAGCCAGCGCCGGGCGTTATCGACGGTATCGCTGCGCCAGGCCACCACTTCCGGGTCATCACCGGTCACCGGTTCCAGTGCCGCCTGGGGCAATTCAGGGGATTCCGGTTCAACGGCTGTCAGGAAAATATCCGGAACCCGGGCGCCGTTGTAGCCTAGGGTCATGCTGGCCTCTTCAACCACACTTTTGTCTTGCCCCGGAGCTTCCGTTTTCTCACCCGCGCTGCGAACCGGCAGCCCGAGCCCCTTCGCATCGGGCTTGAGGCTGAATTCGAGACTGCCACCTTCGGTAACCCAACGCCGATACAGCGCCCGCAATTGCGGGCTGGGCTCAAAGCCCCTCGCCTGCAGCGCTTCATTAAAGCCCTCGGTGACAGTCGTCGCCCAGTCTTCAAGCTCAAGGCCGGATTCCCTGGCACAATAGGCAGCCACTTTCCGCATAAAGCCGCCATCCCGCAGAACAACCTCAAGAGGCTGATTGCCCGAACGGATAATCTGCCCGGGCTGTGTCGGGTCAAGCTTCGCGCCCGGCCAATTTATCTCCACGCTGCCCACCTGGGCCGTATTCAGCTCAAAATGCATGCCTTCGGCAGTCTGTTCCAGCAGCGCATCGCCAGACACCACCGTTACAGCCATGCGGATAAGATCACCGGTACCCAGCTGCTGGCGATGATCCGGCCCACACACTGGCACGAACAGAGCGGGAATCCGGGCCTCACCCGGCGCGACCCAGTTCTTGATCATGGCAGCATCAAGCGCCAGTGAGATATTGTCCGCTTCCAATTGCCATTGCCCGGGCAGGTCCTGCGGTTCCAGCAATGCCATGATCAGGGCCACAGGCGAACCGGTCCTGAAATGGAGGGTTTGCGCCTCCAATGGCTGAGCAAGGCGGAAAGGCTGGTAGGTCACGTCCTGCAAAGTCAGCTGCCCCGACACGCTCGAGCCAAGCCCTTGCCGTGATATCACCCCATGCCCTGACATGACATGCCTTGCCTGAGCCAGCCTGCTATCAGCCAGATACCACACTGTGCCCTTGAAACCTGCATAGGCCACCAGAGCCAGGACCAGCAACACCGTAAACAACTTCTTCATGCCAGACTCCAGTTTCACCGCTTACTGCTTACTTCGGCCAGGGGACTTTTACTGATAGCCAGCCTCAGCCACGGGAAATCAGGGTGCCTACCCCTTCATCAGTAAATATCTCCAACAGCGTGGCGTGGGCAACACGACCATCGATGATATGTGACGTGCGCACTCCATTTTCCACGGCGCTCAGGGCGCAGCGTATCTTGGGCAACATACCCCCGTGGATGGTTCCGTCTTCAATGAGAGCGCTGACCTGTGCTGCGGTGAGGCCGGTCAATACCTTGTCGTCCTTGCTTTTAAGTCCCGAAACATTGGTCAGGAGAATCAGTTTTTCCGCCCGCATGGCTTCGGCCACCTTGCCTGCCACCAGATCGGCGTTAATGTTGTAGGAGGCCCCGTCGCGGCCCACGCCGATGGGAGCAATCACCGGAATGACGTTACTGCGGGTCAGCATGTCGATCACTTCGACGTTGACGCTCTCGACCTCGCCCACATGGCCGATATCAATGATTTCAGGGCGGGCAAGTTCGTCCTTTTTACTGGTGACTTCCAGCTTGCGGGCGCGGATCAGGTTTGCGTCCTTACCGGTCAGGCCAATGGCGGTGCCGCCCTGTTTGTTGATCAGGGAAACGATCTGTTTGTTGACTTGGCCGCCAAGCACCATTTCAACCACATCCATGGTCTGGGTGTCGGTCACTCGCATGCCATTGACGAAATGGGACTTGATATTGAGGCGCTCCAGCAGGTCACCGATCTGGGGCCCGCCCCCATGCACCACGATGGGATTGATGCCGACCAGTTTCATCAACACCATGTCACGGGCGAAACTGCTTTTCAGCTCTTCGTTTTCCATGGCATTGCCGCCGTATTTGATCACCACGGTTTTTCCGGTAAACCGTTGGATATAGGGCAAGCCCTTGCTGAGTACGGCCGCCACCTGCATGGCCGTTTCACGATCCAGTGCCATTTCTAATGCCTTCTTCAAGAGGTGTATGGGTTCAGAAATCCGTAATCAGATCAGGCGCTATCTTCGTGAGATTGGTCCTGAACACGGATTTGATACGCTCGAGTGCTTCTTCGGTTTCAGCCTCGAACCTCAGCACCAGAACCGGCGTGGTGTTGGAAGCCCGACACAGCCCCCAACCTTCGGGATACTCCACCCGAACACCGTCAATAGTGTTGACGTTGCCATCACCGAAATCGCCTTCCTTACTGAGCCTGTCCACCAGAGCGAACTTGCTCTCATCAGTGACAGCCACATTAAGTTCCGGTGTACTGATGTCCTCGGGGAACTCCTCAAAGACCTCGTCAATCTGACGGTCCTCAACGCCGAGAATCTCAAGCAGGCGGGCAGCGGCGTAGAGACCGTCATCAAAGCCGTACCAGCGCTCCTTGAAGAACATGTGCCCGCTCATTTCACCGGCCAGCAAGGCGCCGGTTTCACGCATCTTGGCTTTCATCAGCGAATGTCCGGTCTTCCACATGATCGGCCGTCCGCCGGCCTGGCTGATCACATTGGCCAACCGCCGACTGCATTTGACGTCATAGATCACATCGGCGCCGGGGTTTCTGGACACCACATCACGGGCAAACAGCATCAGCAGCCGGTCCGGCCAGATAATGCGGCCGGTATTGGTTACCACACCTAAACGGTCACCATCGCCATCAAAGGCCAGCCCAATATCGGCCTTGACCTCAGCGACCCGACGTATAAGGTCAGCCAGGTTTTCCGGCTTGCCGGGGTCCGGGTGGTGGTTGGGAAAATCGCCGTCCACTTCACAATACAGTGGCACCACTTCACAGCCCAGTTCTTCCACTAGCATCGGACCCAGTTCGCCGGCGATACCATTGCCGGCATCCAGTACTACCTTGAGGGGTGCGGCTACCGCAATATCGCCGACGATGCGGTCAAGATAGGCCCGGCGCACATCCTGTTCCGAGCGGGCGCCCTGACCGCTTTCAAAATCACCAGTCTGGATGCGCTGGTAGAGTTTCTGTATGGCCTCGCCGGACAGGGTCTCACCACCGATCATCATCTTGAGACCGTTGTAATTGGACGGGTTGTGGCTTCCGGTAACCATGACCCCGGACCCGGTCTCAAGCAGATGGGTTGCAAAATACAGCACGGGCGTGGGGACCGCCCCGAGCTCGATCACGCTGCACCCTGACGAGAGTATGCCCCGGGCAAGAGCGTCTGCGAACTCGGGGCTGGAATGGCGACCGTCATAGCCGATGCACAAAGTGGTGGCATTGCGGCTGATGGCCTCGCTGCCAATGGCCTGGCCGATCACCGCAACAATTTCCGGTGTCAGGGTATCCCCGACGATTCCCCGTATGTCGTAGGCCCTGAAAATGGAAGGCGACACGCTGACCAGAGGCAGGGCGACCTCACCGACTCCGAAACCTGCATCGTCCCCTGGCTCACCGAAGCCCAGCACATCTTCGTCGCCGTCCAGCATGTCGATATCCAGCATGTCTTTATCCTGGAACAGAGGCTCCTCGCTACCCGCGCCGGGTCGGGCTTTGGCTGCAGCGGGCGCGGATGCCTTAGGGGCCTGGGCGCGACCCGCCTCGGTGGCCTTGCTCAGGCGTTTTTCCACAACCTGGGCCATGCGCTGGAGAACCTCTCCCAGAGAAGCGGCCATGTCCCATTCCAGGTTCGGCAGCCGGGCCCGCTCGCCACCAAAGGCCTTATGGGCCCATTGGATCAGACTGGCAATCTCGTCCCGTAGTTTACGCAGGGCGCCGGCCATCAGGAACCAGATGATACCTGCTGCGACCAGGGCCGGCACGAACACTACCAGTAACGCCAACAGCGAATCACTCAGGTTGCTAGCTGTCGGCTGGGGCGCGTACTGCAGTCCCCAGTTGGGCGGACTCAGCGAACGGGTCAGCGCCTCACCCGAGCCCTCACCAACGGCAACCACGGGCTGGGCGTTACCGGAAACGGTCTGGACCAGCGTCAGGCGTCCGTTGGGCTGGCCCTGCCCCGGCTGCATCACCGCCGTCAGCACGCGGGCATCAAAAACAACCAGTACGCTTCCGACCACCGCCTGGCTATTGGCATTCCGGACCGGGGCCGCAATCTGGACAAACCAGCTGCCATCCCGGGGATAGGCGTCCGGGGCGACCTGCCGACCGGACTCGGCACGCCGGGCCAGGTCCAGACTCGCAAACCCCAATCCTTTGGTAGCACTGGCACGCCGTGGAATCTCACCGTAAGGAAAAAGAAATGCATCGGAAACCTGGGGCAACAGATTCTCAAGACCCGCCGTAACCTCTTCCTGGTCAGTGCCTTCAGTCAGTGCCCGCACCACCAGGGGCTGGGTGGCATAGCCCTGGACAAGGCCCTGCAAAAGCTCGAGACGCTGTTCTATCCGGGCGGCGGCCTGATCTGCAAAGCGCTCGGCCTGCTGGCGGGCCTGGGCCTGCCCGGCCGGCTGCAGTACCAGAAGGTAGAGCAGTGCGGCAGCAACAACACCCGCAATTACGACGACCGCAGCCTGCAGCGTAATCACTGAACTCAGGCTTTTCAGAGCAGAATTCGCGGATTTAGCCGGTTTTTTCTGCTTGGGGGCCTGTTCCGGCCGATCACCGACCGCCTCGCCTGTATTCTTCTTCTTGCCGAGCTTCATAATGGAATCCGTTTAGTCTGCCGTCAGGGCGGCCATTTTTGCCAGGTATTATCTGTGCCAGTCACGCTACAAAGCATTGATTAAATGGACAGTATAGAGGGATCAGGCAATTTGTGCCCTACCCCGGGAGCAGCGCTGCCGAAAGCAAAAATGACCTCAACCTCTCCCAGTGGAGCCGAATCCACCATCACCACGGGCACTTGTGCTGAAGGCGTCAACGATCTCAAGTTCCGCCTGCACCACAGGTACCAGAATCAATTGGGCGATGCGTTCGCCGACCTCCACCGTGAAACTGGCCTTGCCCCGGTTCCAGCAGGACACCATAAGCTCACCCTGGTAGTCCGAATCGATCAGCCCCACCAGATTGCCGAGCACAATCCCATGCTTGTGACCCAGACCACTTCGGGGCAGGATCATCGCAGCCAGCGAGGGATCGCCGATATGCATGGACAGCCCTGTTTTCAGCAATACCGTATCACCCGGTTCAAGTGTAACCGGGGCGTCGCTGCAGGCCCGAAGATCGAGGCCCGCAGAACCGTCAGTGGCATAGCCGGGAAGTGGGATGGAGTCGCCTATTCGAGGATCCAGGACCCTGACCTGCAATGCGCGTTTAGTCATAAAGATACCTTACTGCCGGGTTTGAAATAGTTAGCGTCCGCTTTGCTGGCGGTATCGCTGGGCAACCAGCTGGATCAGCTGCTGCGCCAGCTCAGCCTTGCTTGACCTATCAAACGTCTGCCTGCCGTCCGCCCAGAAAACGGTGATTGCGTTGTCATCGCTGTTGAAGCCGATGCCGGGCTGTGACACATCATTGGCGACGATCATATTCAGCTTCTTTTTCTTCAGTTTACCTGTGGCGTACTGTTCAAGGTCGTTGGTTTCCGCCGCAAAGCCCACCGTGAAAGGTGCATTGGGGTGCCCTGCCACATGGGCGAGCACATCCGGATTGCGCACCAGCTCCAGGGACAGGGTTTCGCCGGATTTTTTCATTTTCTGGTCGGTTTCATTACGGGGCCGGTAATCCGCCACTGCTGCAGTCGCGATAAATATGTCACAGGTTTCGGCGACGGCGGCATCAGCGGCATTGAACAGCTCCAAGGCAGTGATAACAGGCCTGACTTCCACCCCCACAGGAGGCGCAAGGGCGACCGGCCCGCTGATCAGAACCACCTCGGCACCGGCAGCTTTGGCAGCCGCCGCCAGAGCATAGCCCATCTTGCCGGAACTGTGATTGCTTATATAGCGGACCGGATCAATGGCTTCCCGGGTTGGCCCGGCGGTAATAACCACACGCTGACCCGTCAGCGCCCCCGCGCCAGTTGATTCTGTCGCGGTTACCAAATCGGCAATGACCTGGGGCTCCAGCATGCGGCCAGGGCCGGTGTCACCACAGGCCTGGTCGCCCTGGGCTGGACCCCAGATGCTGACTTGCGGATCTACCTGAAGCAGTTCCAGGTTTCTCCCGGTCCTGGCGTTACTCCACATCGCCTGATTCATTGCCGGTGCCAGCGCAATGGGTGCGGCCGTCGCGCAGCACACGGTAGTCAACAGGTCATCCGCGAACCCATGGGCCAGACGGGCGATAAAATTGGCAGAGGCAGGCGCCACCAGCACCAGGTCCGCCCATTTGGCCAATTCGATATGGCCCATGCCGGCCTCGGCCTCGGGGTCCAGCAGAGAGGTTCGAACAGCTTCTCCGCTGAGCGCCTGAAAAGTAAGCGGGGCTATAAAAGCCTCAGCGCCGCCGGTCAACACCACCTGAACCCTATGGCCGGCTTTTTTCAGCAGGCGTACAAGCTCTGCGCTTTTGTATGCCGCGATACCGCCGGTTACGCCCAGCAGAATACGTTTTTGCGCCATGCCTACTCCTTATCACAGGAACCAGTCACCCGTGTAGCGATCGCACAGGGAATCAAGGCGTTAAAGATAGCATCGGACGGGCCCTGCCGACAGTGTAATGGCCGTGGTAGAATCCAGTCCGCGCAGGACGCGCATCTAACTGGCCCATGCTGCTGTCGCAGGGGCCTTTCACCGTATTCGCAAGGAAGCAGCCATGACACAACTCCCCTGGCCGACGGACGAACGGCCCCGCGAGCGCCTGCTCGCCCATGGTGCCGGCAGCCTGTCTGACGCCGAATTACTGGCGATATTTCTTCGCACCGGAACCCCGGGCCGGCCGGTGATGGCCCTATCCCGGCACCTCATTGAGCAGTTCGGCAGCCTGCGCGGGCTGATGACGGCCTCCCGCCGTGGTTTCTGCAGCATCAACGGCCTTGGCGACGCCAAGTATGCCCAGCTTCAGGCCGCCATGGAGATGGCCAGGCGGGTGATGGACGAGCCCCTCCGCCAGGGCGACCCGCTGCGCTCCCCGGAAGACACCCGGGCGTACCTGCGCAGCAGGCTGGGAACTTACCCTCATGAGGTATTTGCGGGGCTATTCCTCGATAATCGCCACCGGGTCATCCGCTACCTGGAGCTGTTCCGGGGCACCATTGACGGAGCAGCAGTCTACCCCCGCGAGGTTGTACGCCAGGCCCTGGAGTTCAATGCTGCCGCAGTCATTTTTGCCCATAATCATCCGTCCGGGGTAGCCGAGCCCAGCCAGTCGGACGTCAGTCTGACCCGCCGCCTGAAGGAGGCCCTGGGGCTGGTGGATATCCGGGTGCTCGATCACATGGTGGTCGGTCACGGCGAAGTTATTTCCCTGGCTGAGCGGGGACTGATGTAAAATGCTGGCACAGGGCGTCGCTCAAGCGGGTAAACGACGTTTCTGCCTGGCTAATTTCCCAACAATTTTTGCGTTCGGGCCGCGGTTCTGGTATAAAAGCGTCCCTTATTTTCAGGCAGTGCCAAAACGTCATGAGCGCAGGCCAGCGTTTTCACCGTCTGTTCTGGCAGCGTCTGGCGAGTATTCTTAGGCGCAATTGAACGAATTCGTATTTTTCAGGACCAACGCTCAGGTCGGAGGCAAGTATGTCCAGAGTCTGTCAGGTTACCGGTAAGCGCCCGCTTTCAGGTAACAACGTATCTCACGCGATGAACCACACTCGTCGCCGTTTCCTGCCCAACCTCCAGAGCCACCGCTTCTGGGTTGAGTCAGAAAACCGCTTCGTAAAGCTGAAGGTTTCGACCAAAGGCATGCGTATCATCGATAAAAAAGGCATTGACGCTGTGCTGGCCGATCTTCGTGCCCGCGGCGAGAAATTCTAAGGAGCCGCATCATGCGCGAAAAAATCAAGCTGGTGTCATCAGCAGGTACGGGTCACTTCTACACGACCCACAAGAACAAGCGTAACACCCCGGAAAAGATCGAGATCAAGAAGTTTGATCCGGTTGTCCGCAAGCACGTTGCGTACAAGGAAGCCAAGATCAAGTAACCGATCCTGGCTCATAAAAAACCCGGCCTGGCCGGGTTTTTTATGCTCGGTAAAAACTAGAACTTTTTCAGATAGCCCTTCGGAAGCGCAATATCCATGGCGATCGGCAAGTGATCCGAGACCGGGTAGCTCACTACCTCCGAGCGTCTGATCTCAAGACTCGGACTGACCAGTATATGGTCCAATGCCCGCTCTGGCCGCCAGCTAGGAAAACTGTGGGCGGTATCAGGCAAGGGGATAAGTCCTGAATCACTCAGGGGCGTATTGGTGAGCAACTCATCCGCATGGTTATTCATGTCGCCCATGAGCACGACATGCTGGTAGTCGGCAATCAGTTCGCTGATATAACCAAGCTGCTTTTGCTGCGCTGCCCGACTGAGGGAAAGGTGCATCATCACCAGAACCAGCGGGTCCTCTTCCGAACCATACCTGGCTACGATAGCGCCCCGCCCGGGAATCAGACCTGGCAAGCGGTATTCGGTTACATCAAGGGGACGGTAACGGCTAAGCAGTCCATTGCTGTGCTGGGCAAGGCGACCCAGATTCCGGTTCAGCTGTTGGTGCCAGTAGGGAATGCCGCTGGCCTCCGCCAGATACTGTACCTGGTTGATAAACCCGCTACGCAGGCTTCCCCCGTCGCATTCCTGCAGGGCAACCACGTCGTACTGTCCAACCAGGGAAGCAATCCGGTCTAGGTTCTCGAACCGTTTACGATGGGGCAGGAAGTGCTGCCAGCTTCGGGTTACGTAATGTCGGTAGGAAGACGTATTGATTCCCACCTGGATATTGAAGGTCAGCAACCGGATGTGACGCTCAGGCTCGAACACCGGCACATGATCCGTGCCTGAGCAGGACCCTCTTCGGGGCTCCCCTGACCCGCCCCAGCCTTTGAGCTGTTTGCGGAACCGTCTGTACATCGGGTTTGATTCTGACACGGTCACCTCAAGTGCTGCGCCACCCCGCATGAACGCAGGTGGCGCATGCTTTTATTGCTTTTATTGCTGGCGTTCCTTTTCGACGAGGTAGTCCACCACCTTGATCATATCCTCATGACTCCCAGCTGAGGAGGCACTCACTTTGTATTTGCCATTGACCAGCATAGCCGGAACGCCGGTGATCCGCGCACCGCGAATCTTTGACTGGGCCTGGTTCATCTTGGCATTTACACCAAAACTGTTGTAGGTCTTGATGAAAGCCTCGCGGTCTACCCCATGGTCTGCCAGAAAGTCGGCCAGGGCTTCAGCGGAGTCCAGCTGCCGACGGTCACGCGCCAGGGCGTCAAAAAGCGGATCATGGGCTTCTTCAAACTTGCCGAGGGCCTCTACAGTGTAAAACGCGCGTGCATGGGGCTCCCAGGAGGCACCAAGTGCCGCCGGCAGAAGCTGGAATTCGACATCTTCTGGCAAATCTTCTTCCCAGCTCTCAATCAGGGGCTTGAAGGAATAGCAATGGGGACAGCCATACCAGAAAACTTCGGCGACCTCGATCTTGTCTTCGGTTGAGGTCGCAACAGGATCCGCCAGTGTCTCGTAATGCTTTCCTTCTTCCCAGCTCTGGGCCTGAGCCCCCATCGCCATGACTGCAAGCAGACACATCGTCACCTTCATTATCTGTTTCATAGCCTTCTCCGTGGAAGCCAGCCTTGTCGGCTCGGGTTTATGTAGCCTTGTGACCTCATAAAAGCCACAAAGTTCTTGTTCGTAGTGATGTTTTCCCCTCCGGAACGCACGCCAGCTCCACCAGGGCTATTAAAGAGAATTATGCCCAGTCCAATCCCAGCCTTCCAGTGACAGGCTATTCACTTCCCGGAGCCAGGTAAGGGGATGGTATCGCTCTCTCGCCACTTTACATCTGGTTCCACTCGGCAGGCCCGTACTTTGCCTGAACATTTCTTCAGATTCAGTTGGCGTCAGACACCCTGGACTGGGTGCAAACATTGAAGCACCCGCCAGAATTCAGCGGATGCTTCAGCATTACACCGGCAATTGCCGACTATTCACACTGTGGAAGACCTTCCCGCCCGCCGGACAGCTCATCGTTGGTGTAACTGCAGCCGTATTGGTCATCAGCCACTGTGACCGGGTCCAGTACGTCATCGCCTCCGGGCTTGATACCCAGGTTCACCCAGGTCACCAGATCCACCAGTGCCATCGAGAACTCAGTACCGGAGAAGCCGCAGTGGTTCGGATCGCGGATCGCCCTCTGTACCAGCATATCATCGCTGCCATTGGCCTCGGCGGCTTCACGATAGAGCTGTTGGTGTACAAACGGTACGAAGAAATCACCCAGCGTGTGCATGGTCAATACCGGCACATCGAAGTCGCCCTGAACCAGGGGCAGCCAGCGGACGCCGTCGTCGCGCACAGAGTTAACTCCCTTGTCCGCATGGAATCGACCAACCTGGGCGGTGAATGCCCGTTCCTCGCCGGTAAAGCGCTCGCCGTCTGTCCATCGATAGATACGGTCGGTATTATCGTAGATATCATTCGCCAGTATGCCGGTTACCGTCCCGTCGCGTCCGCCAGTACCCAGAACCGCTCCCTGCCAAACCGGACTCTGAAAGCCCTCGTCAAAAATCGGCCGGTCTCCGCCCGTCAGGTTCATCGCGATGTCCTTCAGGCGTTGGCCAGCTTCATTTTTTGGCACGTAAGTGGGCGCACCGCCATCGAATTCGAACAGGTTGAACAGTGCCTCGCCGAGATAATCCTGAAAGTCCTCGTAAGGCCGATGGCCGAAGCCACCAAGCTCCCTGACAACGCGGGGGTAGTCACCAAGCCACTGAAACTGGTTCTGTTCCGCCTGGCACAGGGGTAGGGCCCCGTCGTAAGCAACCGGATAACGAGCCGTCTCCAGGGTTTCCCGCTCGACGGCGGCGGCAGCTGCGTGCCCCCCCATCGAAACGCCGGCAATCAGATACTGACCCGGGTCCTCATACCCGACACTCCAGTCGCGCTCAAGATAATCCGTCAACTCCAGCGCCAGGCGGTTGGTATCCTCAATGGCGGCACGAACGTCATAATAGTTGGCCGAATAGGAAGAGGCCGCCCAGGCATAACCAAGAGCCAGGGCCGTACTTCGAAACGCAAGGTTAGGCACCTCACGGGTCACCGTCTCCCCCTGGCCACGGAAACCGTGAGTGTACATGATCACACCGCCATGCCAGTTCTGCGGAAATTCGGCGGTGTAGGAGGCCGGCCCCTGAATGCCCTCATAAACACCCCAATAGGATGTGGCATCCTCGAGAGCAGTGAAAGCCAGATCGGCATTTTCCTGAACCTGGAAAACCCGACTGTCGTGTTCACGTACTTGCTCGGTCAAGCCGTTGCCTATTCCCTGCCCCTGCGCTTTGCCCTGGTCCGATGCCTTGGCATAGGCGACGGTCGGGGCGGTAACAGCTACTGCAGTGGCACAGGCTAGCGCCAAGAGGTTTTTACTTACTATCATGTTTCATCTCCAAATTATTGTTGTAGGCACTTCCATATTATTGCTGTAGGCACTTATTACTGCTGTAGGCACCTTGTTTCGCTAAGCGAAATTACATTTCTAAAGCCAGCGACCTATACCTTAGGAGCATTCGGTAAACGGCGCAATTAACAAATGCCTTAGGCAAACCGCTTATTCGGACTATCCGCGATGACTCATTCATCAGCGGGGCCCGGGCATAAAAAAACCCCGCACTTGGCGGGGCTTCTTACTTTCTGTTATCTGAGGTCAGTGCAGGCCCGATATATAGCTTGCCAATGCTTCTATCTCTTTATCAGACAGCTTCGATGCCACATCCATCATGATACCGGCTTGCGGACCACTGTCCCGTTCACCGTCACGGTAGGCTTTCAGCTGTTTGCTGACGTATTCCGCACTCTGCCCACCCAGAAGAGGGTAGGCCGCAGGTTCATTACCCTTGCCCTGGGGGCTATGGCAAGCCACACAGGCCGGCACATTGGAGGCCAGGCTTCCGCCGCGGTAGAGATTCCGGCCTTCCTCCACCAGATCAGGGTCGGCCTTGCCGATGGTGATCGACTGTTCATTGAAGTAAGCCGCCAGATCTTCCAGGTCATCTTCGGACATATCGTCCAGCAAGCCTGTCATTTCCGGAACCGGACGCTCACCGGATTTGATCAGGCTAAGCTGCTGGTGAAGATACTTCTCCCCCAGACCGGCGATTTTAGGGTACACAGCCATGGCGGGCTCGGCTCCACCCTGCCCGTGACAGCCCGCACATGTCGCGGCGTTTGCTTCGCCTGCTTCAGGATCTCCCGCGCCGAAGGCCGTGGCCGTCAGACTGACGCCGAGAACAACACCTGCGATCAGTTTTTTCATGCTCGCTCCGCTTCTCTCTCATCTATACACGTTGCGCGATAAACACATTGTGCGTTAAGCAGCCTGCAGATGTTGACCGACCCGGTTTAGGGGCCTTTATACCAAGGCTCTGCGCGCTGTCCGAATTTGGTGTAGCATTATACATTAATCCCCGACAACTGAAATCAATAGGTCCTCCCTTAACCGTGCCCGACGAAATCACTGACAAGTCAATATCTTTCAACAGCGCCCGCTTCCTGGTCAGCGCCTCCAAACTGTCGGAATGTCCGCCGGACGAGGGCGGCGAAGTCGCCTTTGCTGGCCGATCCAATGCTGGCAAGTCCAGTGCCATAAACACCATCACAGTAAACGGGAAACTGGCGCGAACAAGCAAAACCCCCGGGCGCACCCGGCTGATCAACTTCTTCTCTCTCAATCGCCCCGCCTGCCGGCTGGTTGATCTGCCGGGTTATGGTTATGCCAGAGTTTCCCGTGACATGAAAGATGACTGGCAAAAACACCTGGACAATTACCTCTCCCAGCGCCAGAGCCTGAGAGGACTGGTGCTGGTCATGGACATTCGCCACCCGATGACGGATTTCGACCAGATGATGGTGGAATGGTGCGAACATAACAAGTTGCCCCTGATGATTCTCGCCACCAAGTCCGATAAGCTAAAATTCGGCCAGGCCAAAACAGCCATGCACAAGATCGCCGCACAGCTCAAGGGATTCAGCTACGTGCACCATTTGGTGATGTTTTCATCCACCGATAAAACCGGGCTTGAAGAAAGCCGTACCGCATTGACAGCGTGGCTGGAAGGGACAACGGCCGAGATCCAGAGCACCTAGGTCCAGCTTCGATAAAGGCAAAAAAAACCCGGCCGTTGAGGGACCGGGTGAAACGTCAGGGTTTGCGACGTGCTAAAGCCTGAGATAACTCAGGAAGACGCCATGGAATGTCCGAATTCCTCAGCGTCTAACCCTAGGACCGGCCGATTTTCATAAAGTTCCTTTGTGTTACATTTTTGATCTTGACCTCCGGCCTTATCGTTCACCCTCGTTTACGCCACCCGCGCCTCAGGCAACTCCGGCCGATACTTTTCCCGCAGCGCCATCACCGGCTCCCGGAACTCCGGCGTGAGATAAGGCAATTCCAGGGTAAGTACCTGGTAAATACCCTGTTTGAGCTGAACCAACGTGAGATCGTTGGACAGACCCGATCCATGAGCGGTCTTGAGGAAGGCCATCCAGTTGGTGATAACCAGCCATACATTCAGGGACATGGCCGAACGCAGATCTTCCGGCTGTGGCTCAATCACTCCGCCCTCTGCCAGACCATCAAATATCCGGTTGATCGCGCCCAGACAGCGGTTGGTGAAGTGCTTGTAGTCGTCTCGCAGGCGGGAATCGCTGTCCAGCAAAAACTCCAGGTCGCGATGAAAAAATCGGTAACTCCAGAGCCCGTCGAACACCGACTCCAGATAGAACGTCATATCCTCAAGCCACAGCGGTCGGTCGTCGGGTATTTCCAGGTAATAGTCCACCAGCTTTTCGTACTCGAGAAAAATCTCGTAAATAATGTCGGACTTGTTTCTGAAGTGGTAATAGAGGTTACCCGGGGATATTGCCAGGAAAGCCGCGATATGATTCGTGGTGACGTTGCGCTCGCCACGTTCGTTGAAAAGCTCCAGGGCCGACAACAGGATCTTGTCTCTCGTTTTCATAGGCTCACTGTCAGGACGATCTTTTGTTTACCCGGCGCTTCAGGTTAAACCATGAACTGGCCCGATTCGCCGGGGGCGGCAGCTTGACTCACTAGAGTATATACTCTAATAATATCGCTGTGCGCAAACTGAACACTTTTTAAGCATCACAGCATTGTTGCAGTAACCTCAAAAGCACACCCTACAAAATCAGGCGGCCGGCCCGTTAGCCCCGCCAGCCGTTGCGTTAAGGAGAGACTCATGGTCGCCAATGTCGTTCAGTTAACCGAGAGCAAGAAGCAGATCCAGTACACCGGCCGCATTTTCGAGGAGCAGCGCCAGGCCTATCGGCGCAACCCCATGCCTACCCTGACTGAGCGCAAGGAGAACCTGAAGCGGCTGAAGCGGGCCTTGCTGGTTCACGAAGACCGACTGGTGGAAGCCATAGATCGGGATTTCAGTTGCCGCTCAAAAGACGAGAGCAAAATCGCTGAAATCATGCCGGCGATTCAGGGTATAAACCACACCCTCAAGCATCTGGAGGGCTGGATGAAACCTGAAAAACGCAAGGTTTCCATGCTCTTCCAGCCCGCCAGCAACAAGATTCACTACCAGCCTCTGGGCGTTTGTGGCGTCATCGTGCCCTGGAATTATCCGCTGTATCTGGCCGTCGGCCCGATGATTTCCGCGCTCTGCGCAGGCAACCGCGTGATGATCAAGATGTCGGAGTTCACCCCCCATACCTCGGCCCTGTTCAAGGAACTAATGGACGACACCTTTCCCCAGGACCTGGTGGCCGTCATTACCGGTGAGGCAGACGTTGCAGCGGACTTCTCCAGCCGTCCGTTTGACCACCTGCTGTTCACCGGCTCAACCGCCGTCGGCAAGCTTGTCATGCGGGCGGCGGCAGAGAACCTGACGCCGGTCACCCTGGAACTGGGTGGCAAATCTCCGGCCATCATTTCAAGCGATGTGCCCATGGAGGATGCTGCCCATCGCCTGGCCTTTGGCAAGGCGTTCAATGCCGGCCAGACCTGCGTTGCACCGGATTATGTGCTGTGCCCCGGGGACCGGATCCAGAATTTCGTTGAGGAATTCCGTAACCAGTTCGCCTGCATGTACCCGAATCTTCGTGATAATGATGACTTCACGGCCATTATCAACGAGCGTCAGTATGACCGCCTGAAAAGCTACCTCGACGATGCCCAGGCGAAAGGCGCCGAACTGGTGGAGGTCAACCCGGCCCGGGAAAATCTGCAGGACGGCACCCGGAAAATGCCCATCACCCTGGTGCTCAATGCGACGGAGGACATGAAATTGATGCAGGATGAGATTTTCGGACCCATCCTGCCCGTGATCAGCTATAACACCCTCGACGACGCGATTAACTACATAAAAGACCGTCCAAGGCCGCTGTCACTCTACTATTTCGGCTATGACCGTGAGGCTCAGGATCATGTCCTGGACAACACCCATTCGGGCGGTGTCTGCATCAACGATACGCTGATGCATGTTGCCCAGGATGACATGCCCTTCGGCGGCATCGGCTCTTCCGGCATGGGCAACTATCACGGCAAGGAGGGCTTCCAGACCTTCTCCCACGCCAAGGCCGTCTTTAGCAAGCAGCGTTTCAACAGCAGCAAGTACGTGTACGCTCCCTACGGCACCGCCATGCACAGGATGGTGTACAAGATGTTTATCCGCTAGGCAGCCTCACCCTTTCCCGGCGCGGCGTCGGGAAAGGGTGCGCAGAGGATCGATCCTCCATGCTGGGCCAGGAGGCGATCAAGCGCCCGCTAACTGGTATGCTAGGGGCTTCCAGTTGAAGAGGATGTCCCATGACAAAGGTTATTTACCCCGGCACGTTTGATCCCGTGACCAACGGCCACACTGACCTGATCGAACGCGCAGGCAAGCTATTCAATGAAGTAGTGGTTGCGGTCGCCCATAGCCCAAAGAAACAACCGCTGCTAAGTCTTGAGGAACGGGTCCGGCTCGTTCAGAAGGCGACCACACACCTTCCTAACGTCTCGGTCACCGGCTTCAACAACCTTCTGGCTGAATTTGTTGTGCAGCAGGGAGCCTCCGTTATTCTTCGTGGCCTGCGGGCGGTGTCTGACTTCGAGTACGAATTCCAGCTGGCTGATATGAACCGCCATCTGGCGCCGGATGTGGAGAGCGTTTTCCTGACCCCGGCCAATCACCTTTCCTATATATCATCCACCCTGATTCGTGAGATTGCCTCCCTCGGCGGCAATGTCGACGAATTTGTCGATCCGGAGGTCGCCCAGGCGCTCAAGAGGCGATTTGCCAACGCCTGAAGCTGATACCGGGAGTATAGGAAACTTGAACTTTCCCATGCCATTTGCCTGAGGTAACGTTGAGTGGCCTAGATCATTACTGACGAATGCATACGTTATTGACCCGGCACGCTGTACCGAATGTGTCGGTCATTATGATGAACCCCAGTGCCAGCAGGTTTGTCCTGTCGCCTGTATTCCACTCGACCCGGCTCTCATGGAAGACAAGGCCCAACTGATGGCCAGGTATCACCAACTGACAGGTCAATAGATCATGTTCAGATTCTGCCGTTTTTCCGCCGTCACCCTCACCCTGCTGGTTGCTCTTACCGGCTGCGCAGACCCGGGCATCAGGGCTGACCAGAGCCTTGCCGTTGATACTGCGTATCAGCCCGCTGTGGCCAGCGCACACCCTCTGGCAACTCAGGCCGGCATCGATGTCATGGCCGCCGGCGGCAATGCCTTCGATGCCGCTATCGCCACTGCAGCCGTGCTCGGCGTGGTTGAGCCATACAGCGCAGGCATCGGTGGCGGAGGCTTCTGGCTGCTGCAAACCGGCACTGGCGATACCATCTTTGTGGATGCCCGTGAAACGGCCCCTGGGGCGGCCCACGAGACCATGTACCTGAACGCCAATGGCTATGTTCACCCTGACAAACTCTCGGTCAACGGTCCCCTTGCGGCGGGCATTCCGGGTCAGCCGGCGGCCTTTGCCCATATCAGCCAGCATTACGGCGAGCTGGCGCTTGAGCCGGTACTTGAGCCTGCGATCCGCCTGGCCAACGAGGGCTTTCCGGTAGATGAGCACTACCAGCGCCTGGCCGGTTGGCGTCAGACCGCACTGCGGCAATACCCAGACGCCAGCGCCGTATTCCTGCGCGACGGGCAGATCCCTGAAGAGGGCGCCACCATACGTCAACCGGCCCTGGCCAATACCTTGAGCCAGCTGGCGCGCGATGGCCATGAAGGGTTTTATGAAGGGCGGGTCGCCCGCGAGCTGGTGGAGGATGTCAGGCGGGCGGGAGGCATCTGGAGCCGGGAAGACCTGGCGGGTTACCGGGTGATCGAGCGCGAACCCATCCGGATTCAGGTCGGTGACCGCCAGCTCTGGAGCGCGCCACCGCCCTCGTCTGGAGGTATTGCCCTGGCCCAGATGTTTGGCATGATGGCGGCGGTGCCCCGGCAACAGCTTGAGCAGGGCGATCTGTCCCCGGAAGCCGCCCGGGTGCATTATCTTGCTGAGATCATGCGCCGGGCCTATCGTGACCGGGCCCTGTATTTGGGCGACCCTGATTTTACCGATATACCCCTGGCAAAACTGACGGCTAAAGCCTACCTGGCTGAACTGGCGAGCACCATTTCCATGTCGTCGGCGACACCAAGTGAGGACCTGGATGGCGATCTTGGCGCCGGCATGCATACCACACATCTTTCCGTGCTGGACCGCGACGGTAACCGCGTCAGCGCCACCCTGAGCATTAACCTGCCCTTCGGATCGGCGTTTCTGTCAGCACAGACCGGCGTCCTGCTGAACAATGAACTGGATGATTTTGCCATCAAACCGGGCGTGCCCAATGCGTACGGCCTAGTGGGCGGCGAGGCAAACAAGGTTGAGGCGGGCAAACGCCCACTCTCCAGCATGACGCCGACCCTGATGTCCGACGCAAACGGTGGCCGAAGCGCCATCATAGGCACGCCCGGCGGAAGCAGGATTATCACCATGGTCTATCTTGGCCTGCTTGATCTGATCGACGGCAAGACTGCGCCAGAAGTGGTTCAGGCCGGCCGTTTCCATCATCAATACCTGCCCGATGTGATTCAGTATGAACCTGGAAGCCTGAGCAACTCCGTACTGGACCAGCTCAGGTCCCTGGGCCATGAACTGGACGATGTCGGCAGGGAGTATGGCAACATGCAGCTTATCGTGGTCAAACCCGACCGGACCAGCCTGGCGGTTTCCGACCCCCGGGGCGGGGGCGCGGGCAGCGTCGGACCACCTCCCCTTCCTGACAACTGACAGAACTTCTAGGACTTGCCGGCTCTATGCCAGTCGTTACCTGTCAGATCATGGGCGGCAGGGGAATCAGTGTGCCGTTGACGTCCAACTGCAGGTTTTCGAGCTCCGCATCCAGAACGTAATCTTCGCCATCCGGGGTAATCAGGCCCTGCTCGATCAGCGGTGCCATTTGGTTCAACAGGGCAGGCTGCGAGCTGACCAACTCGGCCGGCAGGCGCAGATCCAGGTTGCCTGTCAGGCGCTCCATGACCAGGGCCATATCTTCCGCCTCCTGCTGGCTCAACTCCGGGTGGCGCAGCATGAGTTCCCCCGTGACCCGGCCTTCCGGGAAGGTCAGGCCTACTTCCGGGAATCCGATGGCAAAGCCGCCGGCAGCCAGACGCCTGAGACTGGCGTTCAGGCTGTCAATGGCCTGCATCTGTTGCTCCATCAGCTGCTGCTGGGATTGCTCCTGGGAGGAGGCGGCGTTGAGCATCTGAAGTTCGGCAAAAGCAGCCAATAGGCCATTCCAGGCATCCACATCAAGCTCCTCCATGGCAAAACGGGCCCGGTAAGGTCCTGACTCGCCCGCGGCTGAAGTGGCCTGGCCGATTTCTATGGCAGTATCGGTGCTGAAGCTATCACCTCCCTCCCCGGCCCGGGTTGTGCTGTCCAGCGACAGGCCCTGCAGGCTCAGCTCGGGCTGACCCTCCAGACGGGCCGTGACGGTATCAATCTCGATGGTGCCGGTACCGGTCCAGACATCGCCCCTCAGGCGCTCCATTGACTGGTGCAGCAGCAGATTGTTTACCGTGAAACCGGCATCGGGGCCGAGGGCAACCATGCCCTGCCAGTCAACATCAAGCTCAAAACTGCCCCCTTTATCCGCGATAACAAGCCGGCCGATCAGCTCGAATGCTTTCAGGGATTCGCCGGTCTCCTCGTCACGGGCATCGATGGCTGGCACCGTAAACACGATATCTGCCGTACCCCAGGCGTTAACGGTCGTGGAAATGCTGGGCTGGTCTTCCGGAAACAGCTGCTGCATCAGTTCAGACCCTGGATCACCAAGCTGCAGGTCGATCTGGCTACTGAGCAGGCCATGGCTGACCTCGCCCTGATAGGGAACGTCTACCATGTCGCCCGAGCTGGGGTCCTGTATACGCAGGACGCCTGCCACGTCGGCGCCAAAGTAACTGCGTTCATAAGTCCTGGTATCCATTGCCAGCATTTCCTGCTGGGCATTCATCTGGGCTTCCGCCTGAGCCCACTGTTGCTCCGTAAGCACGCCAACACCCCAGGGCGCGACCATGACAACAGCGAGAACCAGCAGCGCTGCGACTATCCATTTTTTCATTACTGATTACTCCGATGAAAGGGCTCTGTTGGCTATTTTGTGGTCAGACGGTCCAGCAGCGCTGTCTGGGAAGCGAACCGCTCCTCTTCCGGCGCCGGCTGATTCTGGACGTAACGACCATCGGCCTGCAACACCCAACTCTGGCAGTTATCGGCAAGATAGGCATCCAGATCGTCCCTCACCCTGGCGGCAAGGTCCTTGTCTTCAATGGGAAAAGCCACTTCAACCCGGTTGACCAGGTTACGGACCATGGCGTCGGCGCTGGAGCAGAAGACTTCCACCTTGCCGTTGTTGCAGAAGTAATAGACCCGGGAATGCTCCAGAAAACGGCCGATGATGGATCGCACATGGATGGTCTCGGACAGCCCCACGATGCCTGGGCGCAGGCAGCAGATGCCCCGGACGATCAGATCTATCTTCACACCTGCCTGGGAGGCCCGGTAAAGAGCCTGCATGACATCAGGGTCAGTCAGGGCATTGATCTTGAATATGATGTGACCGTCTTCACCATGGGCAGCTTCGCGGTCAATCAGTTCAATCAGTCTGCGGTGCAGGGTGAAGGGCGCATGGAACAGTTTCTTGATCTTCAGCGCCTTGCCCATGCCGGTGAGCTGCTGGAAGAGCTTGTTGACATCATCCCCCAGGGCATCGTCACAGGACAGCAGGCTGTAGTCGGTATACAGCCGCGCGTTGCCGGCATGGTAATTGCCCGTGCCGAGATGCACATAACGCTTCAGACGGCCCTCCTCGCGGCGCACGATCAGGATCATCTTGGCGTGTGTTTTGTAACCCACGACACCGTAAACGACGATAACGCCTGCCTCCTGGAGCCGGCTTGCCAGCTCCAGGTTCTCGGCCTCATCAAAGCGCGCCCGCAACTCAATGACCGCGGTGACCTCTTTGCCCCGGCGGGCGGCGTCCATAAGCGCCTCGACAATCTCAGAGTCAGCACCGGTACGGTATAGGGTCTGGCGAATCGCAAGGACCTGGGGATCTTTGGCAGCCTGACGCAGAAAATCTATTACCGGGGTAAAACTTTCGTAGGGATGCAGCAGCAGCACCGGCTGCTGGCGGATCGCATCGAAAATCAGCTCCTTGTTGCGTATCTGCTTGGGCACCGCCGGGGAGAAGCCCGGGTAGGTCAGATCCGGCCGGTCGACCAGACCACCGACCGCCATCAGTCGCGTCAGGTTGACCGGGCCATTGACCCGGTAAAGCTCCCTCTCGGAAAGCCCGAACTCCTTGAGCAGAAACTGCATCAGCTCGTCCGGACAGTTATCCGCCACCTCGAGCCGGACCCCATCGCCAAAGCGGCGGCTGAGCAGCTCGCCCCGCAAGGCCGAGGCCAGGTCCTCCAGATCGTCCTCCAGCTCCAGATCTGCGTTCCGGGTCAGGCGAAACTGGTAGCAGCCCTTGATTTCCATGCCCGGGAACAATTCGTCGGTGTGGGCGTGGATCATCGACGACAGGAACACCAGGTTCTCCCCGCCCTCACACACATCGTCAGGCAGGCGCACCAGCCGCGGCAGAGACCTTGGCGCCGGCACAATGGCCATGCCGGTTTCCCGCCCGAACGCGTCTTTGCCGTCCAGTTCGACGATGAAATTGAGACTCTTGTTAACCAGTCGGGGGAACGGGTGCGAGGGGTCAAGCCCGATCGGATTCACAACCGGCAGTATCTCATCCTCAAAGTAACGCTGAACCCAGGCTGCCTGCGCCGGGGTCCACTCCCGGCGCCTGACAAAATGGATGTTTTCCCGCTTCATGGCCGGAATCAGCTCATTGTTGAGAATGTCGTACTGGGCGTCGATATACTCGTGGGCGACCTTGCTGATCTCGTTCAGCAGCTGCTCCGGCAAAAGTCCATCAGGGCCGACGCTCTCGCGCCCGTACTTCATCTGCTGGCGCAGCCCAGCCACCCGGATCTCGAAAAATTCGTCCATGTTGCTGCTGAATATGCAGCAGAAGATCAGACGATTGATGAGCGGAATGTTTTCGTCCAGAGCCTGCTGAAGTACGCGGAAGTTGAACTGGATATGGCTGAGCTCGCGATTCAGATAATGCTCCCGGGCCGCCGGGTCCAGAGGTGGCAACAATTCCGGCAAAGCCTGGGTGGTGCCAACTTCCTGGCTCAGGGTGCTATTCGAGTCCGTACTCATGACGTTGCAGATCCTTTTAATACAAGGTTTCCGACCTGCCGGAGCCTCAGTGGCAAGGCGTCAGGCTGACGATTGTTTAAGCAGCCGGGCGGCGCGCCGGGCGAAATAGGTGAGAATGGCATCGGCGCCCGCCCGGCGCAGGCAAATCAGGCTCTCCATCATGACAGCATCGCCATCCAGCCAGCCTTTCTCAGCAGCGGCCATATGCATGGCGTATTCACCACTGACCTGATAGACAAAGGTGGGCACCTTCAGCTCCTGTTTCACCCGATAGACAATATCCAGGTAGGGCATCCCCGGCTTCACCATGACCATATCGGCACCTTCCGCCAGATCCATGGCCACCTCGTGAATGGCTTCATCACTGTTGGCCGGGTCCATCTGGTAGCTGGCCTTGTTACTCTTTCCAAGGTTGGCGGCCGACCCCACCGCATCCCGGAAAGGCCCGTAATAACTGGAGGCGTACTTTGCTGCGTAGGCTAGAATGCGGGTATTGACATGGCCAGCGGATTCCAGCGCCTCCCTGATCGCCTTTACCCGGCCGTCCATCATATCTGAAGGCGCTACAATATCGGCACCGGCGTCTGCGTGGGACAGGGCCTGGTGAACCAGAGCCTCGACAGTGACGTCGTTCATCACGTACCCATCGTTATCAATAATGCCGTCCTGACCGTGGGTGGTGAACGGGTCCAGGGCGACATCCGTAATCACGCCCAGGGTCGGGTGTGCCAGTTTAAGGGCCCGGGTTGCTCGCTGGGCCAGACCCTGGGTGTCCCAGGCGCCGGAACCGGAGAGGTTCTTCTCGCTGGCCGGCACCACCGGGAAGAGTGCGATCGCAGGCACGCCCAGTTCCACTAGTTCGGCTGCCTCCTTCACCAGGAGATCGATGCTCAGGCGCTCAACCCCCGGCATGGAAGCAATCTCCTCACGCTGGTTCTCCCCTTCCAGCACAAACACCGGATAGATGAGGTTGTCCACCGAGAGGCGGGTTTCCCTAACCATGCGACGAGAAAAGTCATCAACCCGGTTACGGCGGGGTCTTGTGGCGGGAAACAGACGGTGACGGGGTGAAAACACAAACAACCTCCTTTCAACGTGTTAACGGACGATTCTGACCTGCCAACCCCGGCCTACAGCCCGGAGCGAACCTTGGTTTTGACACTGACATAGTGTCGCTGCCCTATGACAATTTGAGGGAGAATCGCTGATCAGCAGTCAATCCTGTTCATCATACACGGCTGCTCTGGCTGCGGCATGACTGCAGATCGGGCATCGGTACAAATATCCCGCTCTCAATAGAAGAAAGGCTGGAAGACGGCGCCATCCACTTGAAGGGCGCCACTGACTCGCAACTCAGATGGAACGGTTGTTAAAACCCGTCTCGACCTTGCGTGGGGGCTCGGAACGCAGGGTTGTGTCAACTTCCTTGATGGTGCCACCCTGACTCAGAAAGGCTTCAATATCCGCTGCCAGTTGGGCCCGGACACGGGCACGGCCTGCGATGGAATGGTTATCCTCGCCGTCGCTCCCCCAACTAACGGATCGTTCCAGACTGCTCTCATCGAATTCACTCATGGCTTTGCTCCCCATCAGCGAAATCCTTACCAAGAGCACAGCATTCCAGGAGAATGGCGCTCTGTCTCGGCGAGTGACCTACGAGCATACTCGCCTTGGCGTCTTTATAATCCGGTTTTGATGACAGCGCTATTTGCATGGAACAGATATTTTGTAATTTTTTGTAACCGTTCTCTTCTGCGTCCATGACAGGAGCTGCACGGCCCGCTATAAGCGCTGTCGAACAGGTTGACACAAGAAATGAATAATGATTCACTTATTATCAGGAGTGGCCATGGCCTACCGTGAAACTGAAAAAATGCGCAACCGGAAGGTCCAGACCCGCAAGCGTATTCTGGAGTGCGCATTCGAGCGCGTAACCAGTGGCGGGTTCAGAAGCGCCCAGATCACGCATGTGGCCAAAGCGGCGGGCGTGGCAACAGGAACCATTTACCGACATTTCGAGTCCAAGGAAGAACTCTTCGCAGAGATCTTTCGCACCGCGACCCAGCGGGAAGTGGACAAGGTGGCCGAGGCCCTGGCCGGACCCGGGGATGCGGTTGCCCGACTGGAAGCCGCTTTGCGGCAGTTCGCCGCACGCGCCCTGCGCGGGCCAACCATGGCATGGTCACTTATTGCCGAGCCGGTGGATCCACGGGTCGAGGCAGAGCGGTTGCTTTACCGACAGGCCTACGCCGAACACTTCGAAAAGGCCATAAACGAAGGAATAGAGAGCGACGCCCTGCCCACGCAGAATGCGCGACAGAGCAGCACCTGCCTGGTGGGCGCCATTGCGGAAAGCCTGGTTGGGCCGTTGTCACCCGCACAGAGCGGAAACAGCCAGGCCCTTAGCCAAACTACTCAGACACAGCTGGTCGAGTCCATCGTCTGCTTTTGCATACAGGGGCTCACTGGCACCCGGAGGTAACAATGAACGCCCGCCAGCCCATGCCCGCAAACACTGCCGGTCAGGATAACGAGAGCCCGAACCGCGACCCCTATCTGGCAGTGACCCATGAAGTGGTCAACCAGCCTCCAGCTCTACAGGACTACAACCTGTTCGGGCAGGATCAGGCGCTTCAGGAAGGGGTCGCGCGGGAGGGCGCCAGCTGGGCAGAAGCGGACCTGAGCCGCTTTGGCGAGCTTGCCGGTAAGGCCAGCACCATTGATCTCGGCTTCCAGGCCAACGAGTACAAGCCTGTACTCCACACCCATGACCGCTTCGGCCACCGTATTGACCAAGTCAATTTCCATCCCGCTTACCATGAACTGATGACCATCGCCATGGAACACGGCCTGCACAGCAGCCCCTGGACAGATCCAGGTCCTGGCGCCCAGGTCGCCAGGGCCGCACGGTACTACATGCACTCCCAGGTTGAGGCCGGACATGGCTGCCCGATCACCATGACCTTTGCCGCCATTCCTTCCATTCGCAAACAGCCTGAGCTCGCCGCCATCTGGGAGCCGCGCATCCTTGCTACCAGTTACGACCCCCGCAACGTGCCTGACAGCCAGAAGGCCTCGGTCACCATTGGCATGGCCATGACCGAGAAGCAGGGCGGTACTGATGTCAGAGCCAACAGCACCAGGGCCTACCCGGCAGGCACTCCGGGACCGGGTCAGGCCTATGAGCTGGTCGGTCACAAGTGGTTCGTGTCGGCTCCGATGTGTGATGCTTTTCTGGTGCTCGCCCAGACCGACATGGGGTTGTCCTGTTTCCTGATGCCCCGCTGGCGTCCGGACGGAACCAAGAATCCCTGGCAGATACAGCGCCTTAAGAACAAGATGGGCAATGCGTCCAATGCCTCCAGCGAAGTAGAGCTTCGGGGGGCCCTGGCCTGGATGGTGGGTGAAGAGGGCCGGGGCGTACCCACCATTATTGAAATGGTTGCCATGACCCGCTTCGATTGCATGATCGGAAGCTCCGGCGGGCTGCGGCAGGCCACAGCCCAGGCGCTGCATCATTGCCGCCACAGGAAAGTCTTCGGCAACCACCTCAACCAGCAACCCCTGATGCAGAATGTGCTGGCGGATCTGGCCCTTGAAAGCGAAGCTGCCCTTGCCTTCACACTGCGTATCGCCCGGGCACTGGACAACCAGCACGTGACCCACGAGCGGCTTCTGGCCCGGCTGGCTACCCCTGTAGGCAAATACTGGGTCTGTAAACGCGTCCCCAATCACGCCTACGAGGCCATGGAGTGCATAGGCGGAAGCGGCGTCATGGAGGATTGCATCATGCCAAGACTGCTGAGGGAGTCTCCGGTCAACGCCATCTGGGAAGGCAGTGGCAACGTACAGTGTCTTGACACCTTGCGCGCCCTGCAGAAGGAACCCGATGTCCTGCAGGCGTTCTTCAGCGAAGTGGCCGAAGCCAGGGGCAGCGATCGTCGATTTGACCGGTTCCTGGCGCAGTTGCAGAGCGACTTCTCCGACATCAGTGACTTTGAATACCGCGCCCGCAATCTTGTTGACCGGCTGGCGCTGAGCATGCAGGCTTCGTTGTTGATACGTCACTCGGCCGCTGCCGTCGCTGACGCTTTCTGCGCGTCCCGGCTGGAAAGCCAGGGCGGGTTGAACTACGGCAACCTGCCGACAGGCACCGACCCCCGCGCCATCATAGAGCGCGCTACCCCGATCCGGGACTGACCCCGGGCGGCGCCGATCACGCAATAGCGCAATAAAAGTTGAAATAGTAGACTCAACTCAACGGGGTGCCCAAGTGCCCCCGTAGCTTTTCCGCGTGCTCCGGTCGGGGCAGTTGATTTCAAAACTTCAGGTTCTGTTATGTCTGATGCTCTGAGACGCTTGCTGGCCACGCCAGACCATGGCCCTGCCATCACGCCCCATGTGGGCGTCCTGACACTACACTTCCAGGTGTACGGGTGTAATGACCTGAAAGCCAAGCGCAAGGCGTTCACGCCTATGCGAGCCATCTGGGGCAAGGAGCCGGATCTGGCCGTCGCGGAAACCGCCGATATCGACGCCCTGGACTCCGCCACCTGGACTGTGGCGACCCTGGGTACCTCTTCACGCCAGATCCAGGAACGGCTTGACCAGGTCGAGAAGGCCATCGCCGAGCGAATTGACGCCCCCGTGCTTGATGTCCAGAGGGAGATACTCTGACACTGCCCATGGGGGACGTTGGCAGCCGGGGGATGACACCGTATACTACGCGTCCCCGCGGGGACGCGAACACAGCTGGCACGGAGCTTTTCGGCACACCGTGTGCCAGACTGACTGAGAGGCAGTCCATGACTTCCTGTTTTCTGACCGTTAGCGTATCAGGATCGATGCGAACGGCACACCACTGACCGTGCGTGGCGCATATGACCGGTAAGAAAAAAACCGCTCAGGCTTCGATCGAGGCGATGTACCGTGTATTCACGGTGCCCGAGGCACCGGAATCCACGCTGAGCCGTGTTGACCAGGACATTTCCCGCAACCTTGCCGGATTCCTGCAAGAGCATATTGTTGCGGTCGAACGCGACCTGAGCGATGTCGAGAAGAACTTCTCGGAATCCTCCGTGCCCGAAAAACCCATTTTTGTCTCGGAGCAGGCCCAGTTCCTGCTCGACAAGCTGGTCGCCAACTCCGTTCACACCGCCTCGCCCAGTTTTATCGGTCACATGACGTCAGCGCTGCCCTACTTCATGCTGCCGCTATCCAAGATCATGATTGCCCTGAACCAGAACCTGGTCAAAACCGAAACATCCAAGGCCTTCACGCCCCTGGAGCGCCAGGTACTGGGCATGATCCACCGGCTGGTTTACCAGCAGGACGGGGCGTTTTACCGCAAGTGGATGCACGACCCCAGCCATGCCCTGGGCGTCATGTGCTCCGGCGGCACCATTGCCAATCTGACGGCCCTGTGGGTAGCCCGTAACCATGCATTTCCTGCGGAGGGGAGTTTCCGCGGGCTGCACCAGGAAGGTCTTTTCCGGGCCCTGAAATATTATGGTTACGAGGGTGCCGCCATCCTCGTTTCCCGGCGTGGCCACTACTCCCTGCGCAAAGCTGCGGATGTGCTCGGCCTGGGCCGGGAATTCCTGATTGCCATTGATACCGATGACGATAATCGGATACAGACCGATGCCCTGCGGGACCGGTGCCGGGCCTTGCAGAAGCAGAAAATCAAGGTGCTGGCCATCTGTGGAATTGCCGGTACCACGGAAACAGGCAATGTTGATCCGCTGGATGCCATGGCAGACATAGCGCGGGAGTTTGGCGCGCACTTCCATGTTGATGGGGCCTGGGGCGGGCCGACACTCTTCTCGCGCTCACACCGCCATCTGCTCAAGGGCATTGAACAGGCCGATTCGGTCACATTTGATGCCCATAAGCAGCTGTATGTTCCCATGGGCTCGGGGCTCGTTGTGTTCCGCGACCCGGCCCTGGCAGGAGCTGTAGAACACCACGCGCAGTATATAATCCGTAAGGGGTCACGGGATCTGGGCAGTAACACGCTGGAAGGGTCACGCCCCGGCATGGCCATGCTGATCCACTCGGGGCTGAAGATTCTGGCTCGGGAAGGCTACGAGATATTGATCGACCAGGGTATAGAGAAGGCCCAGACTTTTGCCGGCATGATCGAACAGAGACCGGACTTCGAACTGGTCACCAAACCCGAACTGAACATTCTTACCTATCGCTACTGCCCGGAACTTGCGCAACAGGCGCTGGACGTGGCCAACCCGCTTCAGGCCGAGCGCCTGAACACCAGCCTCAACCGGATCACCAAGTTCATCCAGAAGACCCAGCGTGAGCACGGCAAGGCGTTCGTTTCACGGACCAGGCTCGAGCCTGCCCGCCACCATCACTTCCCCTGCATCGTCTTTCGGGTGGTGCTGGCCAATCCGCTGACGACCACCGACATCCTGCGGGACATACTGGACGAGCAACAGGTGCTGGCCACAGAGCCTGATATCCAGGACGAGCTTGCCATTCTGTTGCAGCAGGCACGGGCCATCCTGGCGGAACAGTTACCAAAGACCCGGGAGGCCTGAGCTAGTACATGGCCTCTTCGTCATCCAGCACGTCGTGCAGAATTTCGAGGAACATATGGTCCGCTTCGCTCCAGTTTTCAGGAATGCGAACGTTGGTATTAGCGCTTATCTCCCGTGCAATCAATTCGTCGGCATTTGGCTGACCACGGTATTTGCGGGCAATTTCAACAGACTTCACCGCAATGGTGGGGTCACTCATGACCTTTTTGATAAAAACCCGCAACTCATCAATGATTCGAGCCTGACGACCCTCTGAAGCATTGCTCATGCTGAACTCCTGATTAATTGGCTGCCGGCCGGGCCTATGCCCGGCCGGTTCAGTATGACGGATTCATCGCTGTGCCTGCCAGTCTAGTCGATCAGCAGCCCCCTGAGGGTGAAAAACAGCAAGGCAGCCATGCCAGCTGAGGCCGGAACAGTAATAACCCAGGCCGCGATAATCCGGGTCAGGTGAGAGCGCTTGACCAGTTCCTCCCGGTAGATCTTCTTCAGACGCTTACGTTCGCGCTTCGAAAGGGGCAGCTCTTTCTTCTGCTTGCGGGCATGTTTGAGCAGCTGCTCCATCTCTTCCACCGAGGCATTCCGGAAGTCGTCCAGGAAAGGCTGCAGACGCGCCCGCTCCACCTCATCATGTTCCTGGATGATGTTGTGGATCTGGCTGGCGTAGTTGGACTTGAGATACTCCCGCAGGAACCCGACACCGAAGACACCGCCAATGGCAATGTGGGTTGAGCTGACCGGCAAACCCAACTGTGACGCGATAATCACCGTCAGCGCAGCAGAAAGTGCGATACAGAAGGCCCGGGTTTTGTCGAGTTCGGTAATCTCGCTGCCGACTGTGCGTATCAGGCGGGGGCCAAAGAGCATCAGGCCGACCGCCAGGCCAAGCGCCCCCACCAGCATCACCCAGAGCGGAATGCTGGCGCTGGCAACGATATCTCCCCCCGCGAGCGCATCATTGATAGCGGCCAGAGGCCCGATGGCATTGGCTACGTCGTTGGCCCCGTGGGCGAAGCTCAACAGGGCGGCCGCAAAGATCAATGGCCAGGTAAACAGCGTGTTGACACCAGCGGCGTTGCTTTCCATGGTGGCCGCCTTGCTGTTCACCAGCATGCGCATGATGATTAGCACTACCGCTGCCACAGCAAGGCCTACCAGCGAGGCACCCAGGAAATCCACCTGTATGAGTTTCTTGACCCCCTTGACCATCAGGTAGGTGCCGAACGCCCACGCCATGATGGCCACAACCCAGGGAACGAATTTGCGGGCAGCCGCCACCACATCCTGGCGATAAAGCACCGTGCGCTTGATAAGGTAGAGAAACAGGGCGGCAAACACGCCCCCAAGTACCGGGGAGATAACCCAACTCGCCACAATCGCTGCCATCACATTCCAGTCGGCAATCCCCCAGCCCCCGGCTGCGATGCCGGCACCGAGCACACCACCAACAATGGAGTGGGTGGTGGAAACCGGGGCGCCCATCCAGGTGGCCAGATTCAGCCACAGTGCCCCCGCCAGTAAGGCGGCGGTCATTAGCCAGACAAACGAGCTGACGTCGGGCAGGCGTTCCGGGGCGATAATACCGCCCTTTATAGTGGACACCACGTCGCCCCCGGCAATGATGGCACCGGCCGCTTCAAACACCGCAGCCAGCAGTACCGCCGCACCCAGGGACAGAGCACCTGCACCGACCGCTGGCCCAACGTTATTGGCGACATCATTGGCACCAATGTTGATGGCCATGTAGCCGCCGATCACAGCCGCAGCCATCAAAAGCATGCTGGAGGGGAGGTCAGCGCTCAACTGGCCCACATAGAGCCAGACGCCGAGCAAAAATAAAAGACAGATACCTATACGGAAACGCTCGGTCGACCGGCTGGTCAGCGCCTTCTCGAAAAAGCCTTTGCTCTTCGCCATAACAGATCTTGCCCTGGGTTAGGATCTCAGGCGGCCACTATAAGATTTTTGTCATGGGATTGAAATAATAGAGGCGTTCAGTGCGGACTCTGCTTCCCCGCCAGACCTGCACCTCTATATTAAAACCTGAGATTTTGACGCATAATCGACTGGCTAGACGTCATTTTAATAACAACGAGACGGCGCGTGCATGAATGAGTTTGCAAAGGCACGACTGGACACCGCCGAAGAGCAGGAAGAGATCCGGGTTTCCCGGGTGCTCACCTGGCTCTCATTGATGGCGATCGTGTTTCTGCTGGGCATCGGCGCCAAGGCGATGGCCTCAAGCCACGCCGGCCATGCCTATGCCCTTTGGGCCTTTGCCGGCGTTATTACGATCAATCTTCTAGTGTTCTGGCGCACCCGGAACCGGACCGCCAACAAGACCGGCATGATAGCCACGGTGGCGGCTCTGTTCGCCTACCTGATTGCATCCGGCGGGGAGAGCAATACCGGCCCGCTATGGTTCTACGTATTTCCACCCTTGCTCTTTTACCTGACCGACCTGAAGACAGGCACGCTGTTACTGAGCGCCTGCCTGATATTTGCCGGCATTGTCTTCCAGTTTCCCCAGCTGCCTTTCGTGACGGCCGAGTACGGCAGCGATTTCAAGATCCGCTTCTTTGCCACCATCGCCTTTGAGTCGATTTTCTGTTTTGTACTCGAAGCCAGCCGGCGCAAGGCCCGTTACGAGTTGGTCAGCCTCGCCATTATGCATGAACGCGCCGCGCGCACCGACGAGCTGACCGGTCTGGCCAACCGGCGCGACATGCACCAAAGGATGAGTGCCGAGTTCCAGCGCTTCCAGCGTTCCGGACGCCACTTTTCCATTGTTCTTATCGACCTTGACCTGTTCAAGCGGATCAATGACGAATTCAGCCATAACGCCGGTGACCTGGTTCTGAAACAGTTTGCCGACCTTCTCAAGACCGCACTGAGAGAATCGGATGTGCCAGCGCGCTGGGGCGGGGAGGAGTTCCTCATTCTGCTGCCCGACACCTCCCTGCTGCAGGCACTGACGTTGGCGGAAAGAGTAAGGGAGCAGGTCGAGCAGATGGCCTTCACACTTGGGGGCAAGCGCTTGCCAGTTACTATCAGTGCTGGTGTGTGCTCCATTTCCCAGGTAGGAAGCATCGAACAGATACTGAAACAGGCCGACGCCAATCTGTATGAAGCCAAGGGTGCCGGTCGAAACCGGATTGCTCCACGGGTCAGAAGCACGAGCTCGCCGGGCGCGGCCTCCTCTGCCTAGCTCGGCGTCCAGTTCGGCTTGAGCGAGGCCGGAGCGGGGGCTAACATAGCCCGCTCAGTCGCAGACAAGAGAAACCTAAATGACAGCGGTTACCGTGCTGGTGGGCAGTGTTTATGGCGGGGCATTACAGACAGCCCGCGAACTCAGCAAGCAGTTCCGAGCCCAGGGACACTGCATCAGGGTCGTGGAGGAGCCAGAACTGGAGGATTTGACGGCAAACCGGGATCCGGTGCTCATCTGCACGTCCACCACCGGCCAGGGCGAGGTCCCGCCGGGACTGTTGCCGCTCTATCTGGGCCTGCGCGACCAGATGCCCATGCAGGAGGGGCGCCCTTTTGGCATCATTGTGCTGGGCGACAGCTCCTACGGCGACACCTACTGCGGTGCCGGAGATCTGATGGAAGAAGCGTTGCTCGAGGTGGCCGCCGTCAAGGTTGGAGAAACCCTGCGCATTGATGCCCTGGAGGTCACAGAACCTGAAACAGTGGCCATTCTCTGGTTCGAGGCGTGGCTTCATCAGCTGCCCTGAGGTCGGGCTGGCGAACCAGGAAACACCACAGGCACGACGGCTTGGCTGACTGAGTCCTTGTTGTCATTTTTCGGACTTGGGCTTCCTGCGGATCAACGCTTCCTGGGTCGTGGAAGCGACAAGGCGCCCATCCCGGCTGAATACATTGCCACGGTTAAAGCCCCGTCCGCCAAAAGCACTGGGGCTGTCCATGTCGTATAAAAGCCAGTCGTCCATGCGGAAGTTCTGATGAAACCAGATGGCATGGTCGAGGCTTGCCACCTGCATATCACGGTTCATGAAAGTGACCGAATGGGGATGCAGCGAGGTACCCAGAAAACTGAAGTCCGAGGCGTAGGCCAGCAGGCACCGATGCAGAACCGGATCGTCCGGCAGTTTTCCCTGGGCCCTCAGCCAGCTTTGCTTATGGGGCGACCGCGGCTCCGGCTTGAGCGGATTGACGGGGTCGACCGGACGTATTTCGATAGGGCGCTCCCGGGTCAGGGTTTTCTGCAGCGCTTCGGGTATGTATGGCCGGAGCATCTCGCTATACTCCTGTTCAGAGGTAAGATCATTCACGGACGGAGCAGGAGGCATGTCAATCTGATGCTCAAAGCCATCTTCCTCGACCTGGAACGAGACCGAACCGGTGAGTATTTCCTTGCCTTCCTGTCGGGCGATAACCCGACGCACGGAGAAGGTACCGCCGTCACGTACCCGCTGGACTTCGTAATCAATGGGAAACCGGTGGTTGCCCGGCCGCAGGAAATACGCATGCATCGAGTGGGGCAGCCGGTGTTCAACGGTCCGGCTGGCAGCCATGAGACCCTGGCCAAGCACTTGCCCGCCGAAGACATTGGGAAAGCCCAGATCTTCGCTTTCGCCCTGAAAATGATCGTCCCCGACCGGGGCCAGATCCAGCAATTCAACCAGTGCTCTGGTGATATCCAGCATGCCTTCTCCAAATAAAGTAATTAGCTCACGAAGCGTTGTTCTACCCCAGAGCAAAGCCGGGCGCAATGGCAGGATTGTCAAATCCCACGGTTCAAAACGTTCGCTGCGTAGTGGCGCCGGAGTTTTTCTGCTGGCAATCGCTCCTCTGACCCCTGGTTTTGCCCAGCAACCAGCTGGTCAGGGAGTCGACTGGCGCTATGAACCGGGACTGGCATGCTGTGATGATTCGTTTACAGGAGAGGAGCGACCAGAGAAGCCAGCAGGAACCGGCGAAACCGCAGACAGGTTACTGGTGCCTGCTGAAGCCCTGGCCCTGGACACGGAACCCGCCATTAACCAGGACCCCGGACCGGTGGTCTTGCCTCAGCAAAGCTGGCCCGAGGAGGTGGACCGGAGAAAAGACTGGGGCTGGCACTGGAAAGAACCCAGCTTCGGGACCAGTGACCAGCTGACGACTTATGATGAAGACCGGACCGCTGTAGAGATTGCAGCGCAGCGCCAGACCGAGGCCCTGGCAAAATCCGCCCCGACTCCTCCTGGCGCGGAGGTTCTGCCGGATCAGCTTCAGGGCCTCAATTACCATGTGGACTTCGGGATCGAGTTCCGTTTCTGAAAGATCGACCGATCCGGCAAAATCAGCCTTTAGCCGTGCAGGGGCGGCATCTCCTTGGCCAACGCCTGTTTCTCTATAGCGTAGTCCCCAGTGACCGCAAAACCCAGGGTCTGGCCATCTTCATTCCGGAACAGTGCCCGTACGCTATTCCCCTGTCGCTCCACCTGCCACTGCCCTTCGGCACCTGCCGGTGGCGGGCAGACAGCAGTAGGGCAGGAAGGCGTCTTCACCATGACCGGCATGGCGCCATAGGTGACCTTTGTCGGCTCCGAAACCAGCGTTTTGGCTAGCGCCCGAGCACAGGCCATCAGTGGCAGCACGTAGAGCAAAACATGGCCATCCACTTCGGCGCAGTCACCGAGGGCATAGACATCCCTGGCGCTGGTTTCCAGGGTACGGTCGACACAAATGCCCCGATTGACCTCCAGCCCTGCAGCCCGGGCAAGGTCGGTACGGGGCCGCAGGCCCACCGCTGAAATGACAATATCCGCTGACAAGGTTTCGCCATTGGCCAGGGCAAGCTGAACTCCGGACCCCGCGGAATCGATGCGTTCCACCACTGTCTCGAGATGAAAGCGAACACCCGCCTCGGCCAACCCGTCCTTGACGGCCTCGGCGGCTGTCGCGGGTAGCAGACCCGGCATCACCGTGTCAGAGGGCGCTATGACATCAACCTCATAGCCGCCATTGCGCAGGTCATTGGCAAACTCACATCCGATCAGGCCAGCACCCATAACGGCCACCCTCCGACTGGCTGCCAGCGCATCCCTGAATCTGCGGTAATCCATCAGGTCGTTGATGGAAAACACATGTTCCTGACCGTCCCCGGCGATGGCCAGATGGATCACATCCGCGCCCCAGGCCAGTACGAGCTTTGAATAAGACAGGCGCTCATCGCCGATAATCACTTCATGGGCTTCGGCATCAATACCAGTGACCGTGGTATGGGTACGGATCTCCACACCGAGCTGGTCGACCATGGCCTGTGCCGTTGCCTGGGCAAGCTCATCCGCCTGTTTGCCTTTGGTCAAACCGGTGGACAGCATGGGTTTGGAGTAACTGAAGCCGTCATCAGCGGTCACCATGATTACCGGCAAATCCTTGTCCTGCTTGCGGATCTCCCGCGCCAGGGAATAGCCTGAAAGGCCGGTACCAATGATAACAATGGGGGCTTCTGTACTCATCTTCTGCGCTCCTGGTTCAACCAATCTCGATCATTTCGAAATCTTCCTTGCCGACGCCACAGTCAGGACAAACCCAATCCTCCGGCACGTCTTCCCACGCCGTTCCCGGCGCAATGTCATCCTCGGGCCAACCCATGGCTTCGTCATAAATCCAGCCACAAACCACGCACTGCCACTTCTTCATGTGTTACCTCCGGTCACTGGGGGACAGATAATAATTGTCCGACAATCTATCATGCAAGGCCAAAAGGGCCATCCACGGTGAAAAGCAGGCCGACCATAATACGCATTGTGCGTTGATTGACCAATGCCCGACGGGACACCTTTGGCGCTGCATGCTGTAACAAGACTTATTACACAACTCTCCCTTCCCCGCACCAGCTTCGGTATAATCCGGCGTTTTACGACAGGATCTGATCACTATGACCGACACCGTCGCCGAGATGAACCAAGTGTTTGCTGAGGCCGACTGCCTTGCGGACGAGCATCAGGTTCATGCTGCCGTCAAAGCCATGGCAAATGCCATTTCAGCGCGTCTTCAAGGCAGCAATCCGCTGCTGTTCTGTGTCATGAATGGTGGCCTCATCCTCACCGGCCAACTATTACCGCAACTGAAGTTTCCGGTTCAGGCGGAATACCTGCATGCGACCCGTTACCGCCAGGAAACCACCGGCGGTATCCTGGAGTGGAAGCTTCGGCCGGAGGCGTCCATGACTGATCGCACGATACTGATCGTTGACGACATCCTGGACGAAGGCACCACGCTGGATGCCATTGTCGACTACTGCCGCGCCCATGGCGCCCGGGAAGTGCTCACTGCGGTCCTGGTGGACAAGCAGCATGACCGCAAGGCCCGCCCCGGGCTCAAGGCTGATTTTACGGGCATGGTGGTAGAAGACCGCTTCCTGTTCGGTTTCGGTATGGATTACAAAGGCTACTGGCGCAATGCGCCGGGGATATATGCGGTTAAGGGGCTTTAACGCCGCACCAGGTCAGCAGGTCCCTCCCACTCGCTGGTACCCGTCCCTGGCCTCTGCAGGATTGCATGCCTCGCTGGTTCCCGGCTGGGGCAGGTACTGGCTGACTCTCGAGGGCTCCTTGACCCGGGCACTGCAGCTGCAGTGCCGGGAAAGCTTCCATGTGGACGTCCTGAACGAAGGCTTTGCAGCGCCCTCCCCGGAGGAAAGCGGTGCCCTGGGCCTGGCCCCCCGCAAGCTGGCCTGGGTCCGTGAAGTGCAGTTGTGCGGCGATGGCCAGCCCTGGGTCATGGCCCGCACAATCATTCCAGAAGCCACCCTGCGCGGTCCCGGCCGGCGCTTGAGACACCTGGGACGCCAGCCCCTGGGCGCCTACCTTTTCAGTCGGCCTGAATGGCAGCGGGGTCGCTTCCAGGCCGGAATCTGCCAAGTCCAGCCCGGCGACCAGCAGCTTCCTCCCGTGGCCAGACGCTCGCATTTCTACTCAGAACAGGACCAGTTGCTGGTAGGGGAGTATTTTCTGCCCGCCCTGCTGGAAAAGGGCCCCCTGGCAGGTACCGACTGACACTACCCTTAACCGAAGCAGTGGGGCCCGCTATACTTCAGGCCGGCCTTTACATACCGGACAGCAAACCAGGCTCGCTTTATGACCACGACTGTTCTTCCCCCTGACCTTCGGACCCGGCTCACGGACTACGCCCGCCTCTTGCGGCTAGATCGTCCGATCGGCACTCTTCTGCTTTTGTGGCCCACCTACTGGGCCTTGTGGCTGGCTGCCGAAGGCATGCCAAGCCTGGCCAACCTGGTCATCTTCACCCTCGGTGTTTTCCTGATGCGGGCCGCAGGCTGTGCCATCAATGATTTTGCCGATCGCAAGGTGGACGGCCATGTCAAACGGACCAAAGACCGGCCCCTGGCCTCCGGTCGCGTCAAGCCTGCTGAAGCCGTGGCACTTTTCCTGGGCCTGGCCCTGGCCGCCTTTGCCATGGTGGTGCTGTTTACCAACACGCTCACACTGTACCTGTCTATTGGAGGTCTTGTTCTGGCCTTCATCTACCCGTTCATGAAGCGTTATACCCACCTGCCCCAGCTTTTCCTGGGCGCGGCCTTTTCCTGGGCCATCCCCATGGCCTGGGCTGCAGAGGCAGGGGAAGTGGCACGGCTTGCCTGGCTACTGTTCACTGCCAACCTGTTGTGGACGGTCGCCTACGACACTCTCTACGCCATGGTCGATCGGGACGATGATCTGAAGATCGGCATCAAGTCGACTGCCATTCTGTTTGGCGAGAACGATCGCGCCATTATCGCCATCCTCCAGAGCCTGGTCATTCTTGTACTGGCCATGATCGGGCACCAGGCCGGTCTGGGAGGCTTCTACTATACTGGGCTCGTCGTCATGGCGTGCCTGTTCATCTACCAGCAACACCTGGTGCGATACCGCAAGCGGGACGCCTGCTTTGCCGCCTTCCTCAATAACAATTGGGCCGGCCTGGCGGTCTTTGCCGGCCTGGTACTGGACTATCTCTGGTAGCAGAAAATGCCCGCCGCTCCCTCTCGCCCTGGTGGGTGCCGGGATCTGTCATATACTTGTAACACGCGCAGGTTGTAATGAGGCAGCAACAAACTTCGACTGATACAGGCTTATGCGCATGTCCGGAAAAACTGTCCTGATTGTTGATGATGAAGCGTCCATTCGCGAGATGATTGCCATTGCCCTCGAAATGGCAGACTACGAATGCCTTGAGGCCGCAGATGCCAGAACTGCCCACGCCCTGATCGTAGACCGCAAGCCGGATCTGGTGCTGCTTGACTGGATGTTGCCCGGCACCAGCGGTGTCGAACTGGCCCGCCGGCTGAAAAAAGATGAGGGCACTGCCGAAATCCCCATTATCATGCTGACGGCGAAGGTCGAGGAAGACAACAAGATCCAGGGCCTGGAAGTGGGTGCGGACGATTACATCACAAAGCCCTTCTCCCCCCGCGAGCTTGTGGCCAGACTCAAGGCCGTCCTGCGCCGGACCACACCGCCGGGTGTGGAGTCCGTCCTTGAGGTGGACGGTCTCACCCTCGACCCGGTCAGCCACCGTATAACAACCCCCGACGGTGCGGTTACCATGGGGCCAACGGAATACCGCCTGCTGCAGTTCTTCATGACGCATCAGGAAAGGGTCTATACCCGCTCACAACTGCTTGACCAGGTGTGGGGAGGCAACGTCTATGTCGAGGAGCGCACGGTGGATGTCCATATACGCCGCCTGCGAAAGGCCCTCGGGCCACAATACGACCACCTTATACAGACAGTCCGCGGCTCCGGTTACCGGTTCTCTACCCGCGCAGCCTGAGGTTCCTGAAGTCACAGAGCAGTCCGAACAGGTAATTGCATGCACTACAGCTGGCCCCGTTATGTGCGCCAAATCTTTATTCTGCTTCTGGTCAGTACCGGCCTGGGCTTCTATTTTGGCCAGCCTTTATGGGGTTTGCTGGCCGCCCTCGGGCTTTACCTCTGCTGGACCCTGACCCAGACCAGAAAACTCTATCAGTGGCTGAATGGGCCCGACACCGGACAGGAGCCCCCCCAGAGTATCGGCCTGTGGGGCGATCTGTTCGATGCCCTCCATCGTTTACAGCAACAGCACCTGCACACCAGAGACCGCCTGCAGGCCGAGGTCAACCGGGTTCAGGAGTCGACCAACGCCATGCGGGATGGCGTCATCATGACGGACGCCCAGGGCGTGCTGGAGTGGTGGAACGGCTCGGCTGAGTACCTGCTGGGCTTTCGCCGCCAGACCGACCGGGGCCAGTTCATCCACAACCTGATCCGTGCACCGGCCTTCAAGAGTTACTTCGACAGGGCCGACTACCGGGAAGCGCTGGAGATCAACTCCCCCTCCAAGCCCCACCTCCACCTGCAGATCCAGATCAGCCTGTTCGCCGACAATGACCGCCTGATCGTGGCGAAAGACGTTACCCGGCTTTTCCAGCTGGAACAGATGCGGCGGGATTTCGTGGGCAACGTGTCCCATGAGATGCGCACGCCCCTGACGGTCATCAGTGGCTACCTGGAAACCCTGGTGGACCATGCCGAGGAGTTGCCACCTAAGTGGCGCCGTGCGATCCATACCATGGCCCAGCAGTCGGCCCGCATGGAAGCGCTGATCACAGACCTTATTCTGTTGTCGAGGCTGGAGACAGATGAGCATATATCCGACGATGCAGTGACCGATATTTCGGGGCTGATAGAAGATATTCACCATGACGCACAGGCGCTGAGTGGCGAAAAACACCATGAATTTACCGTTGAAGTGGACCCTGGCGCCTACCTCCATGGTGACGAGAGCCAGTTGCGTAGCGCGTTTTCCAACCTCATCTTCAACGCAGTCAAATACACCCCGGCCGGCGGCCGGATAGCCATCCGCTGGAGTACCGACCGCCAAGGCGCCCACCTGAGCGTCAGCGACACCGGCATGGGTATCGACCCTGTCCATATTCCGAGGCTGACGGAGCGATTCTACCGGGCCGATCCCAGCCGGCACCAGGACACCGGGGGCACCGGCCTGGGTCTGGCCATCGTCAAGCACGTGCTACTCAATCACGATGGCAAGCTGGAAATCAGGAGTGATATGGGTAAAGGCAGCGAGTTCATCTGCCATTTCCCCCGCGAGAGGATTGCCGAGTCGCCGTACGAACCAGAAGACTTTATCTGACCCGCACTGGCCGAAATCAGCCGGAATTGAAGCGGGCAATGAAACGGGAAAGATCCTCCAGCTTCTGGGGGTCTTCGTCCACGAAGCGGATAACCAGGCTGACAAAATCCGTATCCTGGCGCTTGTCCACCGCCTGCAGTTGGTGGACATAGCCATTCAGCCTGGCCACCTGGCCCTCGGCAATTTCCATATCGACCACAGCCTGGTCGAGAATACCCGGGAACACCTGGTCCCGCTTGGCGATTACCCGCACCTCGGTCAGGTTGATGTCCTTCACCACCGATCGCAACACGCTGTCTGCGAACCTTACAGCTGCCACACTGCGTTGCGCAGGGGTCGCCCGCCTGGCGACTTCCGGCTCCGGATCGCGCTTCCTGGTGAGCAGGTTGGCGGACTCACGAAAGGCCTCAGCCGGGCCATCCATCGACTGGCCACTTTTGCCCATAGCTGAGCGCAGGCGACTGCCCATGACCTTGATGATCTTGTTGCTCAGACCCTCTGGGCTGAAGGGCTTGCCCAGATATTCTGACACCCCTTCCTGGACCGCTTCCACGACATGGCTTTTGTCGCCACGGCTGGTAATCATGATGAACGGCGTTTTGCGGTGAGCGTCCTGCTGGCGCATCCACTGTAAAAGCTCCAGCCCTGACATTTCCGGCATCTCCCAGTCACACAGGACAAGGTCGAAGTGGTTTCGGCTGATCAGGGTCTGTGCCTTTCTGCCGTTCGGCGCCTCGGCCAGCTCAATCACCGGAAAGCGCTGTCGTACCGTGCGCTTGACCAGATCCCGAACGAAACTGGCGTCATCGACTACCAGTGCTTTCAATGTTGCCATAGTTAGACCGACTCTTTTTATCTGCTGCACGCCACTATAGTTGAAAGTCACTTCCATGTTTGTGACAGCTCGTGACCGGGGTTAATGAAATGTCATGGAAGGCGTCCATATTGGCTGTTTTGTAGGGTCGGAAACAGGCTACCATGGCTGCCAGACGCTCTATTCTACCCATGAGGCTTGCCGTGCTCTGTAATCCGTTTTCACCCCTGGCCGCGCCCTTTGTCCGACGTGTGTGGCTTGGCGCTTTTACCCTGTTTTTATCCGTGCCAGCCCTGGCGCAAACCGCACCGGATGCTCCCTCTGAGGAAGAGTTTGCCGCCTGTCTTGCCAAGATTGAGTCCAAGGCCGTTGAGGCGGGCGTGTCATCGGACACGGCAAAGTCTGTGCTCGCCGACGCCAGGTATGTAGAGCGGGTGATCGAGCTTGATCGCCGTCAGCCGGAATTCACCACGACCTTTGCTGACTACCTTAACCGTCGGGTCAACGACGACCGCGTCACCAGGGGCCGGGAGCTACTTGAAACCCACAGTGATCTGCTCGCCCGAGTCACTCGGGAGACCGGTGTACCGGCACCCTACCTGGTGTCTTTCTGGGGGCTGGAAACCAATTTCGGCAGCTATTTTGGCAAGATGGCGGTGCCCAGTTCGCTGGCGACGCTGGCCTGCGACCCGCGTCGAAGTGACTATTTCACCGGTGAGCTGATTTCTGCGCTTCACATCGTTGATGAAGGTGCTATCAGTGCCGAGCGAATGGAAGGCTCATGGGCGGGCGCCATGGGGCACGTCCAGTTCATGCCCTCGGTGTTTCTGCGGTACGCAGTGGATGCAGACAATGACGGCCGCCGGGACCTCTGGAACAGTCTCGACGATGCCATGATGTCTGCCGGTAAATTCCTGGAGGACCTGGGCTGGGACAGCGAGTATCGCTGGGGTCGCGAAGTCAGCCTGCCTGACGGCTTCGATTACAGCCTCGCCGATGGTCGTCGCCTGCCGCTGTCGGAATGGCGTGAGCTGGGGCTCACCGATGCCTTCGGCAGGCCCCTCGCCAACGACGACATCAAGGCGGCGCTGGTCGTCCCCGCAGGCCATGAAGGCCCGGCCTTTCTGGCCTATAAGAACTTTAACGTCATCATGGGCTGGAACCGCTCCGAATTCTATGCGATCGCAGTCGGGCATCTGGCCGACCGCATTGCCGGTGCCGGGACACTGCAACAGCCACCGCCGGAAGACACGCCCAACCTGGCCCGGGATGACATCCAGGCATTGCAGCGCAAGCTGACCGAAGCCGGTTATGACACCGGCGAGCCTGACGGCATCATGGGGCCTGCCACTCGGGCGGCGATTCGTAACTACCAGCAGGACCACGACATGATCGCTGACGGCTATCCCGGCGCCGATCTTTTCCAGGCGCTGGAAATAACACTCGCGTCGGCATCGGGGTGAACCTGCGCTGACAAGCTAACCAGCTGTTCCTGCTGGGGCCCGATGGTCCGGCTCCGGCAGGACTGTCAGGACCTCAACCGGATCAGAGGTCAACCTTGCCCCTCAGTTGCTTCTTCTGGCCTCTCTGCTTCTTTTTTTCTATGCGCTTCTTCTTTGCGCCCAGGCTTGGTCTGGTTGCGCGCCTGGCTTTCTGCACCACCAGGCCCTCCTGGATGACCTCCTTCAGACGCTCAAGGGCGTCGGCACGGTTTTTCTCCTGACTCCGGAACTTCTGAGCCTTGATGACAAGCACGCCATCGGACGTAATCCGGCTGTCGGACAAGGCCAGCAGGCGGGCTTTCAGATACTCCGGCAGGACCACCGACTGACTGATGTCAAAGCGCAAATGCACTGCGGAGGACACTTTGTTCACGTTCTGTCCGCCGGATCCCTGGGCACGGATGGCCTGGAATTCGAGTTCGGCCTCGGGAATGGTGATCTGATCGGTTATTCTGAGCATACTGTTAACAACCTGTTTCGGCCCGAGCTGGAAAAAATTCTATGGATTCAATAACACAGGCAGCGCTTGGAGCCACAATCGGCGGTGCTGTTCTTGCCAGGCCCCTGGGTCGCAAAGCTCTGCTGGTCGGCGCATTGTTGGGCACACTGCCGGATATGGACGTGGTCCTCGACTATGGCACGGCAGTGGCAAACTTCAGCCAGCATCGCGGCTTCAGCCACTCTCTGTTCATACTCGTACCGCTTGCGGTCGTACTTGCGTGGGGCGGTCACCGCTGGCGGCCGGACATCAGCCTGCAACGCTGGCTCACATTTACCGGCCTGGTCCTCGTTACCCACACCCTGCTGGACTGCCTGACCACCTATGGTACCCAGCTGTTCTGGCCGTTGGGTGAACCAGTCGCCATGACGAGCATCTTCATTATCGACCCACTTTATACTCTGCCTCTGTTGCTTGCCATTGGCATTGCTCTCTGGCGCCCCCGTAAGTCTGCGGTTTTCGGGACTGCCCTGGTGGTTTCGACCCTTTATCTGGGCTGGAGCCTGGCGGCCCAACAGGTCATTACCGCGCGGGTAATGCCAGCCCTGGCTGAAGAAGGCCTGGAAAACGCGCCCCGACTTGTCCAGCCCATGCCGCTGACTACCCTTTTATGGCGGGTGACGGTGCTTGCCCCAGATGAACGGCTGGAAATCGTCACCGGCTTCCTCGATGGCGAGATTCCGCTGACCATCGAACGCTTCCCGCGCAGTCGCGAGCTCGAATCCGTGGTCGCAAGCCTGGCCGAAGGCCGTCGCCTGATCTGGTTCACTGACGGATTCCTGGCCTACGAACGTCTTGGGGACAAGCTGGCGGCCACCGATATCCGCCTTGGTGTACCGGGCGCCCATCCGTTTACCTTTGTCCTTGCCGAAGCTCAGCCTGAAGACGCTGGGTGGACACCGGTCAGCAGTTATAAAACCGACCAGCCTGCCATGCGGCCCGGCCTGTTCAGTGCGTTGTGGCAACGCATAACCGGCGCCTCTCCGGTGCTCTGTCTCGCTACCCTCGAAACCGGGCCAGTGGGGTTGAGCTGCTCATGAGCCTGCGCCTGGATTTTATTGTCGCCAACAGTACGGAGCTGTCCCGCAAAGAAGCCAAGCGAGCCATCCATGCCGGTGAGGTCAAGGTGGACGGCATACCCTGCCGCAAGACGTCGACCCATATACAGCCCGGTCAGGCGGTCACCTGGCAGGGCGCACTGCTGTCCATTAAGGGTGACCGATACCTCATGCTGAACAAGCCCCGGGGCGTTGTCAGCGCCACCATCGACAGTGACCACATGACCGTGCTTAGCCTGTTACCAACTGAGGCCCGCCAGGGCCTGCATATTGTTGGCCGGTTGGACAAGGACACGACCGGGCTGCTGTTACTGACGACTGATGGCCAGTGGTCACACAGGATCACCGCACCTCGGTCCGCGTGCGCAAAAACCTACCGTGTGGAGCTCGCAGAGCCCCTGACCCCGGAGGCTAGCCACCACCTGGAGAACGGCGTCAGACTGAGAGACGAGGACCGGCCAACCGCGCCCGCACGGGCGGAGCTTCGGGGCCCCCGCACGGTGGACCTGACCATTACGGAAGGACGCTACCATCAGGTAAGACGGATGCTGGCAGCCGTGGGCAACCATGTGGAATCCCTGCACCGGCTCCGGATCGGAGATATTTATCTGGATTCCAGCCTGGCCCCGGGGCAATTCCGCCCGCTATCAGACCACGAGATCAACAGCGTCCGTTAGGCGGACGGCGCCGACATGATTCGAGAAGCGGCCAACCTCAGGTTCGTTCAAAGCGCTGGGCCTTCAGATTCTTGCGAACGGACCCGGCTTCGAACACCTCGCCGTTCATCGCCAGGTAGATCCCTGGCGGCAGCAGCTTGGCCGCAGCCCAGGCAAAACCCACGTTAAAAATGGCGTCGCTGTAGCGCATACGGGCCGGCTGCATGGCGCCTGTCAGTACAATGGTTTTGTCGCCGACCGATGCCAGGGCCTGTGCTGTCTGGGGCATGGTGTCGGTGCCGTGAGTGATCACAATCCGTGCCGCACTGGAGGCCACTACCGCCTGGCGGATCTGTTCCCGGTCAGCATCGGTCAACTCGAGGCTGTCTTTTCTCATCAGGTCCGTGATGGCGTAGCGATCGGTAATATTAGCCTCTGCCAGGATCGCCGGTAGGGTCGACTCACCAATGGTGAATTCACTATTGGCGTCAAAATAGACTTTGTCGAAGGTGCCCCCGGTGGTGAAAATCTGGATCATTGCCGGCTACTCCAGGTCAGGTTTCAGGTCACTGGCTCGATGCTGTCGAGGTGCCCCCACGGGCAGCATGGTGGGCGTTTTTCTTCCTTTCGTATTGATAGGCGGCCCCAGCCACGCGGCCACTGTCGCCGGTGACAAGCCAGCGTCGAATGCGACCGGCATCGCCGATAGGCGAGCGCGAGCCAAAGGAGTCGAGCATGACAGTCACCATCGGCTTGCCGTCAATGGTGGAAACCATCAGAAGGCATCGCCCTGCCTCGTCCAGGAAGCCGGTCTTGGTCAGGGCAACGTTCCACCTCTGGCTGTGCACCAGGGCGTTGGTATTGCCAAACGCCAGGGAATACCTTGGCTGGCGGAACCGGGCGGTGAAGTAGCGGGACGCCGACATCTCGCCCACCTCAGGATAGGCCAGCAGTGCATTGGCCAGCCTGACCAGATCCCTGGCGGTGGACTGGTTGCCGGCAGACAGCCCCGTCGGGTCGACAAACCTGCTCTGGGCCATGCCGATCCGAGCGGCTGTGGCGTTCATGTCCGAGACAAACGCGTCGTAGCCTCCGGGATGGTGGCGGGCGAGGGTGTAGGCTGCCAGGTTCTCGGAAGACATCAGCGAGATCCTGAGCAGGTCCCGACGCCGCAATTCCGAGCCCTTGCGGATGCGGGAATAAGCATTGGCTTCCGCCGGAATATGCCGGGGGAAGACCTCCAGCCACTCGTCCATCGCCTGGCCTGACTCCATCACCACCAGAGCCGTCATCAGCTTGGTCAGGGAGGCGATTGGCACCAGGCGGTCGGCGTGTTTGTCGTGGAGCAGTTCATCCTCCCCCACCACCGCCACCGCGGCACTCACCGACGCCAGCATCAGACCGTCCGGATTAATCGCCGAGTTGGCCGCGAGCTGTTGTGCCTGGGACACTACAGGTAGCCCTGAAAACAAGACCAGATACGCCGCTACAACCATACTACGCATTTTTTCGACCCTTCAGAGATAACGCCCGCCGGACCCCAGGATGACCACGATCAGACCCAGGATGAGGTTGATACCGACCAGCTTTCGTATCTGCCCCACCCTGCGGGTCGCCTCCGCGGTATCGTCGGCCGTAATTGCCTTTTTCAGGCGGCGATAGGGGGCAAAGTAGACGTGCAGGAACAGCAGCATCATCAGCAGACCACCTGCCTGCATGGCATGGATGTGCCAACCCGTGTTGGCCATGCCTCCGAAATACATGCCGATCATCCCGTAGCCCGTTACCAGCAGCGTGACGATGCTGACCCAGACCCAGAGAAAAAACAGGGACAGGGTATGACACCAGAGCAGAGCCCGCTGGCCCGGCTCCAGGACTTTCGCGGCGACCGGCCTCAGGGCCATATACGCGAAAAACATACCGCCGACCCAAATCACGGCGGCGAGGGTGTGCAACGCAATCATTAAACTCATCAGTTACTCTCTTTATTTTGGTGGCCGGAATGGTGACGCCCGGTGCTCAGAATTTGTCCGTTACTGCGCCTTCGGAAGCTGAGCTCACGGTATGCGCGTATTTGGCCAACACGCCCCGCGGATAACGGGGTGCCGGCGCCTGCCACTGTTCCCGACGGCGGATCAGCTCTTCCTCGCTTAGCGCCACGGTAATGCTGTTGGTTTCCGCGTCGATCGTAATCTCGTCACCATTTTCCACCAAAGCAATCGGCCCGCCATCGGCCGCCTCCGGAGTGATATGACCCACCACGAAACCATGACTGCCGCCGGAAAAACGACCGTCGGTAATCAGCGCCACATCACTGCCCAGGCCCTTGCCCATAATGGCGGACGTAGGGGTGAGCATTTCCCGCATGCCGGGACCGCCCTTCGGCCCTTCGTAGCGGATGACCAGCACATCGCCGGCAACCACTGTTCCATCCATAATGCGCTCCTGGGCTTCCTCTTCGGAGTGGAAAACCCGGGCGCGACCACTGAAGCGAACCCCCTCTTTGCCGGTAATCTTGGCGACTGAACCTGTGGGGGCCAGGTTGCCATAGAGTATACGCAGGTGACTGTCTTTTTTGATGGGGTCAGCCAGGGAATGAATGATGGTCTGGCTGGCCGGATAAGGTGCAACGTCCGCCAGATTCTCGGCCAGAGTGAGCCCGGTCACGGTCAGGCAGTTGCCATGCAGCAGCCCCGCATCCAGAAGCATTTTCATTAGGGGTTGAATGCCACCAATCGCCACCAATTCGGACATCATGTAGTGACCGCTGGGCCGAAGGTCCGCCAGCACCGGCACCCGTTCGCCTATCCGGGTAAAGTCGTCCAGGGAGAGGTCGACGTCAACAGTGCTGGCCATGGCCAACAGATGGAGCACCGCGTTGGTAGAGCCTCCCAGGGCAATCACCACGGCAATGGCATTCTCGAAGGCCTCCCGGGTCATGATATCCCTGGGCTTAATGTCCTTTTCAAGCAGGTTCATCACGGCGGCACCGGCGGCCCGGCAATCATCCATTTTCACCTGAGACACCGCATTCTGTGCGGAGCTTCCCGGCAGACTCATACCCATGGCTTCAATGGCCGAAGCCATGGTGTTGGCGGTATACATGCCACCACAGGACCCGGGCCCCGGAATCGCGGTCTCCTCGATCTGCTTGACCTCAATAAGGTCCATGTCGCCCTTGGCGTAGGCACCGACGGCCTCAAACACGGAAATAATATCGGTGTGGTTCTCACCCGGCTGGATCGTACCACCGTAGACAAAGACCGAAGGTCTGTTCAGGCGGGCAAGACCCATGACGCAGCCCGGCATGTTCTTGTCACAACCGCCAATGGCAACCAGCCCATCAAAGCCTTCGCACCCAGCGGTGGTTTCTATCGAGTCGGCAATAACTTCCCGTGACACCAGCGAGTACTTCATGCCTTCGGTGCCGTTGGCAATACCATCTGACACGGTGATGGTGTTGAAAATCAGGCTTTTACCGCCGGCCTCATCGGCGCCATGTCCGGCCTCTTCCGCGAGCCCATTGATGTGCATATTGCAGGGCGTAAGATTGCTCCAGGTGGATGCGATCCCTACCTGGGGTTTCTTGAAATCCGCATCGGTAAAACCGACTGCCCGAAGCATGGCCCGACTGGCCGACTTGCCAATTCCATCGACTACGGGTGCGGAGAATCGGCGTCGTTTGTCGTCAGTCATCAGTGTATTCCTCTGCCTAAGCGCCGTCATGGCTGGTGATTCACTTCACAGCATTGTTGGTTTGATCGGGTACTGCAAGCAAGCGGACCCGATGACGAAATGCAAAATGGTTAAAACAGGGTAAAACTTCTCTGAATTTAAAGCATTAGTAAATTTTACAGAAGCGGCAAGGGACAATCGATTATTCCCGGGCTACAGAACCTCTGACATGCGTCAAACCCGGCCTCCGGCAAACCCTCTAAACTGGCAGCCAACCGAAGACTGCACTGGAGGCCGTCATGAACTCATCTTTCGCTGACCTGCATTCGCTGGACGAGCACGCCGCTGCCAATGCCGACTTTCGCCAGTGGCGCGATGGCTACGGCGTAATCCGGCATCTGCCTGAAACCCAGGAACAGGTCGTCAAACTGGCCAAAGAACTGGTAAAAGCAGGTCATGTCGTGGAAGTCAGCGACGTCTACCAGCAACTCAGCGCTCTGGATCACCTTACCTGCGCCGGCCTGTGGCTGGTTGCCCACATGACCTATGCCAACGTCGTCCGTACCGACGGGGCGGCGCTCAATGTACAGGATTTCAAGGTGAGCCCTGAGGGCCATACCGGAGGCGCCCTCAACATGGTGCCCGCCTATGCAGCCTACCTGGCATTGAACAGTCTGACTGAGAAAACTCGAAGCTGGCTCATGGGTCAGGGCCACTGCGTCGCTGCGATTGACGCCCTGAACGTGCTGACCGGTAACCTGCACCCGGAGCAGGAAGCCCGTTACTGCGGCACTTCGGGGCTTACCCAGCTGGTAAGGGACTTCTACAGCTATCGACAGGAGGCCAATGGCCGCAACGCAACTCCCCTGGGCAGTCACGTTAATGCCCATACCGCCGGCGGCATCCTGGAGGGTGGCTACCTGGGTTTCGCAGAGCTTCAGTACGCTCACATGCCCATGCCCGGAGAAACCCTGGTCGCGTTTCTGTCAGATGGGGCGGCAGAAGAGCAACGAGGCAGCGATTGGGTACCGCGCTGGTGGCGGAGTCAGGATTGCGGCCCGGCACTGCCCGTGATGATTGCCAATGGCCGCCGTATTGAGCAGCGCACAGAACTTGGCACCCGAGCGGGCCTGGATGGCTTCATTCATCACCTGAAGCACAGCGGTTTTGACCCGATTCGTTTCGATGGCCGGGATCCGGCGGCCTTTGTATGTACCCTGTACGAAATGGAACGCCGACTGGCCCGATACAGCCAGGAAGAAGCTGCCGGCCAGCGAAGCTATCCCGTGCCCATTCCCTACGGCATAGCCGAGACGGTGAAAGGGTATGGATTTTATGGGGCTGGCCAAAACGAGGCGCACAATCTGCCACTGCCGGGCAATCCCCGCGTGGATGCGCGCTCCCGGGAGCTGTTCAATAGCGCCACCAGTGATCTGTGGGTACCCCCCGAGCTGCTGGCCTCTGCCTGTAGTCTGTTAAGCCAGCACCAGGCCCAGAGCCGACCAAGGGAGCGCGATCATCCGCTTGGTCGACGCCACCCGAAAGCGCCCGAACTGCCCGAACTCCCCTGCGTTGAGAGCGCATGCTCGCCCATGCTTGCTGTGGATGATTACTTTCAAGCCCTGGTCGCGGCCAACCCTGACCTGCGACCCCGGGTTGGCAACCCCGATGAACTGGCAAGCAATAAGCTCTCGGGGGTGCTGGCGACACTCAAGCACCGGGTAACCGAACCCGAAAACGAGCTGGAGTCCATCCATGGTTGTATTATCACTGCACTGAATGAAGAAGCCGTGGTATCTGCCTGCCTTGGGAACAAGGCCGGTCTGAACCTGGTTGCCAGCTACGAAGCTTTCTGCGTGAAGATGCTCGGCGCCATTCGCCAGGAGGTGATCTTTGCGCGTCACCAGAAGGAGGTGGGCAGACCTGCAGGCTGGCTCGGGTTTCCCATTGTCGCAACGTCTCATACCTGGGAGAACGGCAAGAACGAGCAGTCCCATCAGGACACCACCTTTTGCGAAGCGTTACTGGCTGAAATGAACGATGGGGTGCGGGTTCTGTTTCCAGCGGACTACAACAGCACCCTGGCACTGCTTCCTTCAATCTACAGCGCCCGGGGCCTACTAAGCTGCCTGGTGGTGCCAAAACGCTCGCGCCCCTTGCTTTTTGACAGGGCCGAGGCCGAGCAACTGGCCCGGGACGGCGCTCTGGTTGTCGCTGAAGACACCTCAGCCGGCGATCCCATCCTGTTGATCGCCAATGGGGCCTATCAGCTGTCCGAGATGATCAGGGCATCGGAGCGCCTGCACGACGCCAACACGCCCTTCCGGCTGGTCTACGTTCAGGAACCCGGTCGCTTCCGGATGCCAAGGGACGAGTGGGAAAGCGGAACCTGTCTGTCAGAATTCGAAATAGAACGGCTGTGTCCGTCACGGATGAAACATCGGGTCCTGATGACTCATATGCGCCCGGAAGCATTTCGAGGCCATGTCTGGCGCCTGTGCCCTGAGGCCGGCCGAAGCCGTGTGCTGGGCTATGTGAACCGCGGCGGCACCTTCAACGAGGCCGGCATGCTGTTCGCGAACCGGTGCACCTGGGCACATGCACTGCTTGCCTGTGCTGAGCTGTTGGACAGACCGGCCAGCCAATGGCTCAGCCCGGAAGAACTGGCTGCGGCAGAAGGTCGAGGCAACCCCGGCTGCCTGGCGGGTTAGACGGGGAAGTCCCAGGCTCCGATGGGCCTGGGTTACTGCTCAAGCGGATCAGTCAGGCGGTTCGGGCCCGTAGCCTGGTGCGCAGGAAGGTTTCCAGCTCCAGTATCAGCAACAGCAAGACCCCCGCAACCGCAGCAAATCCGAGCTCAGCAAGACCAAGGGCGCGGGTGCCGAATGTGTCATTAAACAGGGGCGTATAGGTAAACAGGAGCTGGACAGCTAATACGCAGACCACGGCGCCCAGCACAATGGGTGTTCCCAGCACGCCCCGGAGTGTGATCGAAGCCGAATCCAGATACCGTACAGCAAAGAGATAGAAGATTTCCATCGCTACCAGGGTGTTGACCGCAAGGGTACGTGCGGTTTCCACATCCCCGGTCCGGGCCATGGACCAGTACCATGCTGCAAAGATCCCGCCGAGAAACAGCAACGACACCAGCGCTACCCGCCAGATCACAAATGGCGCCAGCAATGATTCCGACTTCGCCCTCGGCGGATGTGACATGACACCTGGCTCCGGGGGTTCGAACGCCAGGGTCATGGCCAGCAGAACGGAACTGACCATATTTACCCAGAGAATCTGGAGCGCGGTAATCGGCAGGGTCAGGCCCAGAAGCAGAGCCACGATAAGGCTTACGGATTCGCCACCGTTAACGGGTAGAATGAAGGCAATGGTTTTCTTGAGATTGGCGTACACCGTACGTCCTTCCCGCACTGCCGCTGCGATACTGGCGAAATTGTCATCAAGCAGCACAACGGACGCCGCCTCCCGCGCCGCCTCCGAGCCTTTAATGCCCATGGCGATACCCACATCCGCCCGTTTCAGGGCAGGGGCGTCATTGACTCCATCGCCAGTCATGGCAACCACGCCGCGACGGGCCTGAATCGCCTCAACCAGCCTGAGTTTGTGTTCCGGGCTGGTCCTGGCAAATACATCGACCTCATCCAGAAGGGCCACCAGATCCGTCGCGCCCAACGTATCCAGCTCGGCGCCGGTTACGACCCGTGCAGTGTGTTTGAGCCCAAGCCTGACAGCTATGGCCGAGGCAGTCAGAGCGTGGTCGCCGGTAATCATTTTGACGTCGATGCCGGCACTGTGGCAGTCGGCAATCGCTTTGATGGCTTCCTGCCTGGGTGGGTCCATCATGCCAACCAGACCAATCAACTCAAGCCCCTGCTGCAGGGAACCGATATCAAGCACAGTAACCTGTCCGGCGTGAGGCTGGCGGGCAAAGGCCAGCACCCTGAGCCCATCTGCTGCCAGGATGTCCACCACCTTGTGCACGGCATCGGCGTCCAGCGGCTCAGGCCCCGAATCGCCCATGACCGTATCGCACATGGCGATCACCCGTTCAGGGGCACCCTTGAGGTAAACCATCTTGTTGCCATGATGGTCGTGGTTGAGGGTCGCCATGAAGCGGTAGGCGGTATCAAAGGGCACCTCGTCAAGGCGCGGCCACTGCCGGGAAAAAGACTCGATATCCAGCCCGGCTTTATGGCCAAACAGTTTCAAGGCCCCTTCCATGGGATCACCCTGCACTTCGACCTCTGTGTCCCGGCGTACCAGCACTGCGTCGTTGCAGAGCATGGCTGCCCGGGCCAGTTGCTCTAGGCAAGGGCCAGTCACTTCTGTATCTTTGATGCTGCCGGCCAGCCCGTAACCTTCGCCGGTTACTTCCAACGTTTGCCCGCCTGCGAAGGCCTTGGTGACCATCATCTCATTGCGGGTAAGGGTGCCGGTCTTGTCCGAACAGACCACCGACACCGCCCCGATACTCTCGATCACCGGCATGCGCCGCACCACCGCCTGCCGGGCCGCCATCCGCCTCACTCCGATGGCCAGGGTAATGGTCAGGACCGCGGGCAAACCCTCCGGTATGGCGGCCACCGTCAGCCCGACCACAGCCATGAACAGGTCGGCCAGGGGCATAGCACCCACAACGGATCCCACGACGAAAATCGCAAGCGCCACGACCAGGATTACCAGCGACAGGTAACGGGCAAACTTGTCTACCTGTGCAATCAACGGCGTTTTCAGCGAAACCGTCTGCCGTAGCATGCCGGAAATGCGCCCCAGCTCGGTATGAATGCCAGTGCGAACCACAATAGCGCGGGCGGTGCCAGAGGTGACCAGGGTGCCGGCAAAGGCCATACTGTACTGATCGCCGATAATGGCCGATTCGGGCTGGCTGCTGATGCTCTTTTCGACTGCCAGTGATTCCCCTGTCAAGGCAGATTCATCAATGTTCAGGCCATGGCATCGTTCAAGCCGCATGTCAGCTGGAACCCGGTCACCGGCCTCCAGTATCACAGTGTCCCCCGGTACCAGCTGTGCGGCAGGCACACGGGTCTGCCCTTCGCTGCGCACTACCGTGGCCGTGGGAGCAAGCATGTGGCCGATCGCGGCCAACGCATGCTCTGCACGGCCTTCCTGGAAGAAGCCAATCAGTGTCTGCAGCGCGACAACGGCCAGGATCACAACGGTATCGACCCAATGGCCGAGCACGGCCGTTACCAGGGCGGCGCTGAGCAGAACATAAATGAGGGTATTCCTGAGCTGCGCGGCGAGACGCTTGAGCGGCCCCCGGGAGGCGGCCTCGGGCAACTTGTTGACGCCAAAACGATTCAGGCGATCACCGGCCTCGGCAGCGGACAGGGGAGCGCGAGCATCAAGGGATTGCCGCGCCGCGTCGACGTCAAGGGCGTGCCACTGCCGGGCTTCGACGGTTTCAGACGGGCGACCGTTACTGGCTTTCATGATGAGGACTCCGGGAAAAATAGCATGCCACTATTCAACCCGGATCATCGCAATCGTGCGTTGAGACAGATCAATTCCCAGTATGAGACTGATACCATTGTCTTGTTCCGGCCCCAGCTACCGACCCCAGCTCCCCCGAAAGCCGGTATCAGTCCGTGTATTCGGGACCAAACCCCATGCTCCAGAGCAGAACCGAGCCCACCCGGGTGGCAACCAGTATGACCAGGGCTACGGTCAGGAGGGCCCCCGCATACATGGCCGCCTGGGCCCTTGGGATACCCATCACAATGGGCAGGCCATCGTACATCAGGTAGGCGCCGTAAAGGGCAGCCAACAGGAATACCAGGGCGTTGAACCACGGTACTGGGTATAGCAATGCAAAACCGGCCAGAAATAAGGGAGTGCAGCTATAGGCCGCCAGAGCAATAGCGTTGGAGCGACTGACCTCTTCTTTGGCACCGAAGGTCTTGGCCATCCAATTAATGGCATAGCCCAAGGCAAACACACCTACAAGTATGGCAATATAGGTCAGCACACTCAGTTGCAGAGCGCTTATCTCCGTGAACTTGATTACCCTGTCACCAACATTCCAGCCGAAATAAGCTGTTGATATATAGCCACAGATGGGACCAATTGCGGCCAACACCAAAACGTAGGCCACATACACTCGACGCGGGGTCTCGTGCTCTCTGCGGATCGACGCCCACTCTTGGTCGGGATGGGTGAACAGTCCAAAGGCGTGGTTTAAAAGCATTGTTCTATCTCCGGATGGGTTCATAGGTACAATACGCCGTGGTACCTCTCACGGACTTTTCACAGAAGCTTCAGTCGAGCTGATCAGGGTATTGAAACGCCCGACTCGCCCTCCATCAATCAAGTATAGTAGCCAATTCCGGAGTCTTCATGACGATCAATCAGCCTTTTTCACTCCTCGAACTGGCGTCCGTTCGCGAAGGCGATTCAGTGGGTCAGACGCTCGCCAATACCGTGAAGTACGCGCAGCACGCCGAAGGTCTAGGATTCCGACGGTTCTGGCTGGCAGAGCATCACAACATGGAAGGCATCAGCAGTTCGGCCACTTCCGTACTGGTCGGTCACCTGGCCGGCGCTACCCAGACCCTGCGGGTAGGATCCGGGGGCGTTATGCTGCCAAACCACCCGCCACTGGTGATTGCCGAACAGTTCGGCACGCTTGCCAGTCTTTATCCGGATCGCATAGACCTCGGTCTTGGACGAGCGCCGGGAACCGACCCCATCACCAGCCGCGCGCTGCGTCGGGAAGGCCTTGGTGCTGAACAGTTCCCGCAGGATGTCGCACAGCTTCAGTCATTGCTGGGCCCTCTGCAGCCAGGCCAGAGGCTCAAGGCTATCCCCGGCGCGGGCACGGAAGTTCCCATCTGGCTACTTGGTTCCAGCCTGTACAGTGCCCAGCTTGCAGCCCATAAAGGCCTGCCCTATGCGTTTGCCGGCCACTTCGCGCCCGGGCTCTACCGGGAGGCCATCGGAATCTACCGGCGCGACTTTCAGCCTTCAGCAACCCTCAGCGAGCCCTACGCCATGCTTACCGTGCCTCTTGTGGCGGCGGAGACCAATGAAGAGGCCCAGTGGCTCACCACCACCAGCTACCAGCGGATTGTTGCCCTGTTCCGTGGTGAGCCGTTGTGGCTGAAGCCCCCCGTAGCGTCCATGAAAGGGCTCTGGTCAGCTGGAGAAGAGGCTGCTGTGCGGGACTTTCTGGCACTGCAGGTGATTGGAGACCGGGACAGCATTCGCGCCCAGCTGGACCAACTGCTCGCCAGTGTGGAGGTGGATGAAATGATGTTTGCTATCGATCTTTACGACCCACAAAAACGCCGACAGGCTCTCGACATACTGGCGGCGGCGAAGGCCCTGTAAACGCCGGTTTGTGGCGGTCCGGGTAACGCACCCGCCACATTTCACGCCTGCCGGGGATCGGTCTCGGCAACCATGGCCTGGGTCGTGTAGTGATCCCGGAGGGTTATCAGACTTTCGATGCCGGTAAAGTCCACCAGGTCACGAAACTCCACCCAGTCCACCAGACAAAAGAGACACATGGCCGGGTAATTCCAGGCCCCGAACTGACCCTCGTCTACCATCGCGGCCAATGTACGCAGGGTGGTCATGATCCTTTCCCGCTGCAGGTTGTAAAACAGTATGTCCTGCTCAACATCCAGACCTGAGCGCTTGGAGAGCAGCAGTGTCACGCATGAGTCATTGGCGGCATCAATCAGGGTCAGCTGGTTTTCCTGGTCCCAGGTGAGCCCGGCCACATTCATTTTCGCATGGAGGTAGCGCGCAATTATCCGGGAGTCGTAGACCTCCTGCTGACCATCAATCAGCATGGGAATCTTCAGTGCCGGGTTCCTCCGTCGCAGCTCGTCACGACCCTGGCCATAAATATCCAGATTCACGAAATCATAGGGCTGATCCTGCAGCAGGAGTCTGACGCGTCGCACGTAAGGGGATGTGGTGGAACCGATCAGTTGCATGATACCTCCGGAAATTGGATAGTTTGAAGAACGGTTTTGGTCGATTCTGAGCTTAGCAGGAAAAAACCGTTGTGCCCGTGGACAAACTCCACCAGACCTCGACACGACCGGCAAGCTGACCCATAGTCATTAATCCGTGGCCACCCCCGCGCCGTATGAGATTCATCAATTCGGTAGTCGTCATAAGCGCCGGCACCTGAGTAGTTGCTGACCCATTCTTCTCAAGGAGAGATCATGAAGACTGTATTTCCTCTAGCGTCTGCTTTCACCTTATCCCTGCTGAGCGTTTCGGTGCAGGCCGAACTTAAAACCGAAACCGTGGAATACGAGGTTAACGGTGAATCCTTTACCGGTTACCTGGCTTACGATGATGACCTTCAGGGCAAGCGACCCGGGGTCTTGGTGGTTCATGAATGGTGGGGCCACAACGAGTTTGCCCGCGACCAGGCCGAAAAACTGGCCAGCGAAGGCTATACCGCTTTTGCTCTGGACATGTACGGAAGCGGCAAGCTCGCCGACCATCCTGACGATGCCAAGAAATTCATGCAAGCCGCCATGGGCAACAAAGGTGCCCTGGAGGCAAGGTTCCGCGCCGCCATGGAACTGCTGCAGAACCATGAGTCCGTGGACGCAGACAGGATCGCCGCCCAAGGCTACTGCTTCGGCGGTGCCGTCGTGCTCAACATGGCAAGACTCGGTATGGACCTGGAGGGCGTCGTGAGCTTCCATGGCTCCCTTGGGTCTGACATCCAGCCTGAAGAAGGCGGTATCTCCGCCCGGATTCTCGTCTACACAGGGGGCGCTGACCCCTTCGTGCCGGCCGATCAGGTAACCGGGTTTGTGGGGGAAATGGTGAAGGCACAAGCCGACCTGACACTGGTCTCTTTCCCTGGCGTGAAGCATTCGTTCATGTCGCCGGAGGCAGACAAGCTGGGGGCCAGGTTCGACCTGCCCATGGCCTATGACGAGGAAGCCGCCGATCGCGCCTGGGAAGGCACGAAGACGTTTTACCAGAACCTGTTTTCAGACTGAGCCAGGTACGCTCTGCCCCCGGGCCGGGGCAGAGCAAGCCATCATCCGTTCTGGGATTGCAGCTGCCCTGCACGGGCATCCCGGGCAGGGAGCCACCGGCTGGTGAAGTAAACCAGTATGCCGGCGGTAATGAACATGACACCAGTATAGATGGCCGGTGTCAGCGACATGGCGTAGTTGCTCAGCATGCCCAGCGCAAGCACCATGGAGAGACTGCTGTTCTGCAGGCCCACTTCCAGCGTCACGGAAATACTCTGGGCCCGGTTCAGAGCGAAAGCCCGGGCGCCGTAGTAGCCAATGGCCATAGTCGAGAGGTTAAGGATGAGGGCAACAGGACCAGCCCGGACCACGGAATCCAGGAACACATCCATCTGCTGGTAGACCAGAAACGCGATCAGCAGTATCAGGAAGATAACCGCGAAATATTTCACCCGCTGTTCCACCGCAATGGCAAAGTCCGCTTTGAAATGCCTCACCAGCATGCCGATGCTGATCGGAATGGCCGTCAACGCCAACAGACTGATCATGGTCTTTGCCACCGGCAGATTCAGCACTTCCGTCTCGCCCATGAAGTGCAGCAGCGACGCATTGATAATGAAAGGAATAGTGAGCACCGTGACAATGCTCGCCACCGCGGTCAGCGTCACAGAGAGCGCGACGTCGCCGCGACCCAGATGCGCGTACAGATTGGACGTTGTACCCCCGGGACACACCGCCAGCAACATCACACCGACTGCCAGCTCCGGGGAAAGAGGCATGACGTTGGCCAGGCCAAAACCGATGAGCGGCAGAATGATCAACTGACAGGTGAGACCAATGGCGACCGCTTTCGGGTAGGCCAGCACACGCCGGAAATCGTCCGGCACCAGCGATAGCCCCATTCCGAGCATAATCAGGAACAGACAGACTGGTATTACCTGGACGTTAACAATATTGATCAATTGTTCAGGGCTCATGGCATCTCCTCGGCCCCAGGCCGATCAGAGACGCCGGGGAAGTGACAGTGCGTTATTGTTGTTGAAGCAGCATTCAGCAGAGTCTACCGGGTTCCCATAAATGCGTGAAATACATATTACTTATCCCTCCGCATTCGCCAGATGAATACAGAAAAACGGGCACAAAAAAAGGCAGCCTTGGCTGCCTTTCTTAGAGAAGCTGTCTGTTATTTACAGAGCAACTACGTTCTCCGCCTGAGGACCTTTCTGGCCCTGAGTCACGGTGAACTCAACCTGCTGGCCTTCAGCCAGGGTCTTGAATCCTGAACCGGTGATGGCGCTGTAGTGAACGAAAACGTCCGGGCCGGACTCACGAGTGATGAAACCAAAGCCTTTTGCTTCGTTGAAGAACTTAACAGTACCGGTAGTAGTAGACATACTTAAATTTCCTGAACTCAATAATTTATCTGCCGCTGCTCGACATGAGCAATCAGCGTTTACGGAAAAACAATACTGGCGTAATCAAAAACAGGACGATGCACTACGTACTACGGCGGGAAACGTCTTATTCATGAAATGCTTTACTTATCTTTCCTTGCCAAAGAACTTTACTCCTTGTTACGAAGAAAGCAAATAGTTTTTTCGCCGAATAAGTAAAGTTCCTGAGTAAAAAGATCATACTGGCGATGTTTTGGCCTTCCGTTCAGCCTCTTAACAGTTCAGCCTCTTAACAACGTGTAACCGAGCAGGCCAACTGCAGTCATCAGAACCGAACCGACTACGTGAAGCAGAACCCCTGCCAGAGCCAGCGTCCACTTACCCCCTTGTAGGAGCGACAGGATCTCGAGGGAGAACGTGGAAAACGTGGTGAGCGCCCCGCACAGACCCGTGACCGCAAACAGCCGCCATTCCGGAGACAATGAAGCCGTATGGGTGAAATAGCCCATCAAAAGGCCCACGAGTCCGCCACCGATCAGGTTGGCAGTGAGTGTGCCCAGAGGGACAGCGCTACCGGAGGTATTCAGCCAGAGGCTCAGGCCCCATCGCAGGTTCGCTCCCAGCATTGCCCCAAGACTGACAGCCAACATTGATAACCACATGACTCTGGAACTCCTGAACTGCATAAAAAAGGCCCACAGCGCTCGCTGTGGGCCTTTGGACATACCTGATGCCGGGCAACTGCCTCGAGCGTAGCCGAGGCCAGTGGAAGGCTCAAGTTTTTACGCTGCGTTGTGCTCTATGAGCGACTCCTTGTCATGGGCAAAAGCGTCAAACGGAAAATCATCCACTGACAGCATTTCCAGCACCTTGGCCTCATAGGCCTCCATGAACTCGTACTCTTCCTGAGTAAAGATCTCGGCCTTACGGGCAGCCTCAAAACGAGCCTCGGGGTGCAGTACTTCCATGGGCAGCTCGCCTTTGGCATAGGCCTTGGTCGCCTTCCGATACAGCACCTCAGCCCGCTCGTAGTCCTTGAGCAAGGTATTGTACTGGGCCACCGGGTTCGGGAATTCGCTTTCGCTCTCGCTGTGCCAGATCGGCGACAACAGCTTGTTGCGAACCGGCGTATCCGTGGACATCGCCCTGGCCAAGGCACGGGTGCGGTTATCGTGAGGCTTGTCCCAGCGACGGCCTAAGGGCATGGTCACCGCACGCAGTACGATAGCAACGGCACGATTCGGCAGGTTGTGGAGAAAGTCATCCAGCGCCTGCTCGGCCCGGAACAGTAGCAGCCCGAGACTGTACTCCATCAGCTCTTTTTCACCCTGGACTGGTTGGGTCTCGTGCCAGTTCTTCAAAACCATGGACGCCAGATACAGGTTGGAAAGAATATCACCCAGGCGTGCTGAAATAAGCTCGCGCATCTTCAGTTCTGAACCCAGCGTGGTCATAGCAGCGTCGGCACACAGACCGAAGGCGGCGCTAAACCGCGCTACGCCCTGGGCGTACCGGCTGGAGGAGCTGTCGAAGGGTACGTCCGTGCGACCGATGCCCAGCGCCTGTGTAAAGGCCCGGGCAGCATTGCCAAAGATCAGGCCGGCGTGGCCGAAGAAGGCACTGTCGAAGGCGTCGATATCATCGCGGTCCTTGGCGTCCAACTCGCGCAGGACATAGGGATGGCAGCGAATCGCACCCTGACCGAAGATCATCAGGCTGCGGGTCATGATGTTGGCACCCTCCACCGTAATGGAGACCGCCGCACCGGAATAGCCGATACCCAGATAGTTACGGGGGCCCAAGGTGACGGTCTTGCCGCCGTGGACGTCCATGGCATCGGTGAGCACCGAGCGCTGCATTTCGGTGAGGTGGTATTTGAGGATGGCCGAAGGCACCGCAGGCTTCTCGCCCTTGTCGACCATGTTGGCGGTCTGATTGACAGCAGCCTGGGCAATGTAGGTGTGGGCGGCAATACGGGCCAAAGGTTCCTGGACACCTTCCATGTCAGCCACTGGCGTATTGAACTGACGCCGAACCCGGGTAAAGCCGCCAGCGGTGCCGACCGAATAGGCTGCAGCACCCGCTGCGCCGGACGGCAGGGTGATGCAGCGGCCCACGGACAGGCATTCTACCAGCATGCGCCAGCCCTCCCCGGCCATTTCCGGACCGCCGATAATGTAGTCCAGAGGAATGAAGACGTCCTTGCCTACAATCGGACCGTTCATGAACGGCGTGCCTATGGGAAAGTGCCGACGGCCAATTTCCATGCCCTTGGTGTTACGGGGGATCAGTGCACAGGTAATGCCCAGGTCTTTTTCCTCGCCCAGCAGATTGTCAGGGTCGAACATCCGGAATGCCAGGCCAACGACCGTGGCTATAGGCGCCAGGGTAATCCAGCGCTTCTCAAAGTTGAGCTTGAGACCCAGCACTTCCTTGCCTTTGATCTTGCGCTTACACACGATGCCGGTATCGGGCAACGAGGTGGCGTCTGAGCCAGCTCGCGGGCCGGTAAGACCGAAGCAGGGAATTTCGCGACCATCGGCCAGACGTGGCAGGTAATGATTTTTCTGTTCATCGGTGCCGTACTTCAGCAGAAGCTCACCAGGGCCGAGAGAGTTCGGAACCCCGACGGAGACCATCAGCGCCTCATTGGAAGACAACTTTTGCAAAACCGCAGACTGGGCCTTGGCTGAGAAACCCAGACCACCGTATTCCTTGGGAATGATCATTCCAAAGAAGCCTTCCTCCTTGAGGAACTTCCATAGCTCCGGCGGCAGGTCGGCACGGTTCATGGCAATATCCCAGGCATTGCACATGGAGGCAGCTTTTACGCACTGGTTATCAATAAACGCCTGCTCTTCCTGGGTAAGACCGGTATTCCGGTTGGACAGCAGGCTGTGCCAGTCCGGGCGGCCGGTGAAGAGTTCGCCGTCCCAGCCCACAGTGCCGGCTTCCAGGGCCACTTTTTCGGTGGCTGATACTTTCGGCGCCACCTTCTTGAACATGGCAAACACCCGGGGCGTAAGCCAGCCTTGCCGTAACTCGGGCATGCCGCAAGCAGCGGTAATAGCAGCGCCGAGGAACAGGACCAGTGCGAGCCAGCCCGAAGCGAATATCCACGACAGCAAGCCAACGCCGACCATTAGGGCAATCGCGGGCTTGGCCCCGGCTTCGCGTCGCATGATCGTCAGCAACCCGGCCACGGCAATTATGAACAGAATAAAGGTCATCATAGGCTTTCTCTGTCTTCCATCATTTGTAAATTTACGTTAACAACTACGACAAAAGTACCCTATCGGATGTCGTGTGGCCAGAGCACACAGGTACCAGGCTAGGACGTAACAATCACCCGGATGCCTTCCAGCGCAAGGCTGGACCGCTCGATCGCGGTCTCGCTGGCGGCCAGCTGATCGCGGAAAAATGCGACCTCTTCCTCACGAATGGCGGGATTCGTCTGACGCAAGGCCTTCAGCCGTCGTATCTCCGGCTCAAACAGACCCCGTACCCGCTCAAGAGCTGCCTTCTGCAAAGGCTCAAGCTGTTGCGCTGCCATGCCGTCCGCATGGTCGACCATGGTTTCCACTTCAGCTCGTATCCTGGGAACGACCGCCTGGGCAGTTCGACGCCTGATATTGGCGCACAATTCGTTGAGCCGATCGTGGGGCAAGGCCGCTGACAGATCACGGCCGTTAAGGTCCACCAGCAGGCGCAGGGGCGACGATGGTAACGAGCGGGCCAGCTGCAGCGAAGCAGGGGCCGGACAGTGCACGATATAGAGTGCTTCCAGCATGAGCGTGCCCGGGGGCAGACTCTTCACAGACAGACTGGCCAGCGCCGCTTTACCCAGCTCAGAGCTGACGACCGAATCCATGACTCCTGTCACCATCGGATGCTCCCAGCTGAGGAATTCCAGATCCTCCCGCTCCAACGCCTGGGAACGGCTCCAGGTCACCGTAACGCCTTCTTCAGGCAATTCCGGAAAGTGGGCGGTGAGCATGTGATCGCTGGGCCTGAGCACATCGGAGTCGTCCGAATGATATTCAAGTTCAACGCCGAAAATGTCGAAGGCTTCCAGCATATAGTCCCTGACCTGCGACGACGCCTCTTCCGACTCTATCTGGCGGATCAGCTCAGCGGCCCGGTCCTTGCGACAGGAGTTGAGCTCGATAAGCGCATCGCGGCCTTTTTGCAGCGCGGCGCGCAGCCGACCCGCTTCCTCGGCAGTTGCTTCAATCAGCAGCTCGAGCTTCTCCTCGTCGCCTGCCAGGGCCTGCTCCCACTCAGGCCGAACATGATCCCGCACTGCAATACCCACAGAATTGCTCTCGGTAAAGGCCCGCAAGCCCTCGCCAAACCATCGGTATTGCACTTCCTGGGCAGTGTCTTGCAGGTAAGGTACATGAATATCGATCACATCAGCCTGACCGATCCGGTCCAGGCGGCCGATGCGCTGCTCCAGCAGGTCAGGATTGGCCGGCAGATCAAACAGTACAAGATGATGGGCGAACTGGAAGTTACGGCCCTCGCTGCCGATCTCTGAACAGATCAGAGCCTGGGCGCCCTGGCCGCTCTCGCCGAAGTAGGCTGCGGCCCGGTCCCGCTCAATCAGGCTCAGGTGCTCATGAAATGCGGCGCTGCGGATGCCGGCACGCAGTTGCAGGTGAAACTCAAGTGCCATCGCCGTCTCTGCCCGGGCGCAGATCACCACCACCTTGGCGGGACGCAGGCCGGTCAGCGTTTTTTCCAGCCAGGCGACCCGGGGATCCTCCGCCAGCCAGCGCTCGTCATCCACCCCTTGTTCGGGGCTCAGGCCTTCCGGACCGAAACGCTGAGCTTCGGAATACAGTTCCGGACACGGCAAAGGCGCCGGATGGAGCCGTCGCTCCGGGAAACCCTGAATCGCCGCCCGGGTGTTACGAAACAGCACGCGTCCCGTGCCATGGCGATCGAGCAGGGCGTCAACGATCGCCTGAACCGGATCAGCATCGGTCAGCAGCAGGTCCAGCTCCGACCCCAGCCATTCCCGCAGGACTTCCTGCTGTGACTGATCTGGCGGAGTGTTCTGGCCCAGAAGGGCGCGCACCACCTGGTTGATTCGCTCGTAGTTCTGCTCCTGCTGGCGAAAGGCCTCCAGATCATGAAACCGGGCCGGGTCCAGCAGCCGCAGCCGAGCAAAATGGCTGGCAACCCCGACCTGCTCCGGTGTTGCAGTCAACAGCAAAAGGCCCCTGGTCTGGGCCGCGAGGGACTCGATCGCCTGGTATTCCGGACTCGCCTCGGCCGGCGACCAGGCCAGGTGGTGAGCCTCATCCACAACCATCAGGTCCCAGCCGGCTGCCAGCGCATCTGCCCTGGCGTCAGGGTTATTGGTCAGAAAGCTCAAGCTGCAAAGCACCCGCTGTTCATCCTCAAAGGGATTGCCGGCGCGCTCCTGATCCAGCTCGTCATCAATGCCATCGGACTGATCCGCTTCATAGCGGGCCTGATCAACAATGCTGAACCGCAGATTGAACCGTCTGAGCATTTCCACCAGCCATTGGTGGATCAACGAGTCCGGTACCACAATCAGAACCCGTTGCGCACGCTGGGTGTGCAGTTGATAGTGCAGGATCAGCCCGGCCTCGATGGTCTTTCCCAGGCCAACCTCGTCCGCCAGCAGTACCCGCGGAGCATGGCGGCGGGCAACCTCATGGGCAATATAGATCTGGTGCGGCAGGTGCTGGGTTCGGGCACCGATCAGCCCCTCCACCGGAGATGCCCGCAGCCGCTCTTGCGCATGAATCGTGGCAAAGCGCAGCCGGAAGGCACCATTGCGCTCGAATTGTCCGGCGAAGAGCCGCTGCTGGGGTGTTGTGAAATGCACAAAGCTGCTGAGACGAACCTCAGAGATGACCTTGAGGTCGCCATTCTCATCTTCGGCATGGTAAAGGATTACTCCCCCGACCTCTTCCAGTGCCCGGACGGTAAGCGTCTCGCCCTCGAAGGTCTCGATCCGTTCACCAAGCTGATACTGGACCCTCGCCAGAGGGGCATTTTCCATGGCATAGGTTCGCTCTTCATCAGCGGCCGGGAAGCCCAGGGTCACGCGGCGCCCGGATACTTCAGTGACGATTCCCAGGCCCAGACTGGTGTCGCTGTGGCTTACCCATCGCTGACCAATGACAAAATCCGAAATATCCAAAAAGCCTCCACAAAGTTCAATGGGTTCAAGGTGTGGCCGAGGCTTCAGCCTCCCTTACCCAGTAGGCGGTAGCGCCGCATACTGCCGCAGGCACGACCACAAGGTTAAGCACCGGCACCATCGAAGCCAGTGCAATCGGCAGGCCAAAACCCAGGGCCGCTGGGCGGTTACGCCTGAGGCGCTGTTTCAGGCCGGGGAAACTCAGCCTGTGGTTATCCGCCGGATAGTCGACGTACTGCAGGGCCATCATCCAGCTGTTGAAACCGAACCAGAGCACCGCAGCCACCAGATTCACCACTGGAATGAGACCCAGAATGAGAAGACCCAGCGCCCGGGGCAGGTAATAGGCGATCTTCTGAACTTCCCGCCAGAGCGAGCGCGGGATATCACGGATAATCTGCGCCCAGCCGCCATCACTAACAACCACCTGTCCGGTCAGATGCTTCTCTGTGAGCTCCGACAGGTAGCCGTAAAAGGGCGATCCGATCAAATTGGCGACAATCACGAACCCGTAGGCCAGCATCAGCAATATAACCACGCCGTAGAGGATCCAGAACAGCCAGTCGAGACTCTGCAGCCAGGCCCAATCCGGGAGCCAGCCCATGGCGGCAGCAATCATGGCACCGAAGATTTCAGCCAGGAACAGAAAAAATATGCCGAATAACAGAATGTTCAGCACCAGGGGAATAACGACGAAGAGGCGAAGCCCGGGCTGGCGGATAAGCCGGAACCCCTCACCTAAGTAACCCAGTCCTGACAAGAATCCACCTGCTGGCATGGCACCCAAGCCTCCGGTTTGCCGTGGTTTTTTGGCACTCAACGGCCGCAGAGCATATCATGTCGCGAGTTTCCGCCACAGTCGGGTTCGCATTATGTCCCTAAAAAACCAGATCGCCCGCCTGCTTGGTGCCAGAACATTATGGCGGGTGTTTTTTGCTGCGTCCGTTCTGGCCATTGTCTATCTGGCCACCACCAGCCAGACCTACACCGTTCAGGCCACCTTCAGCGACAAGTTCAATCACATTATTGCCTTCACTGAGTTGACGATCCTGGTGAGGCTGGGCTGGCCCCGGGCGCATTGGCTGACCGCCATATTACTGGTAATGGGCTTGGGCCTGTTGATCGAGCTTGTGCAGGCGCCGCTGGCCCATCGCCACTTTTCTTTCATGGATCTGCTCGCCGATGCCACTGGCATGGCTGTTGGTCTGCTGGTGTCACCCTGGCTCAAGGTGCTGGCGCGGCGATGGGCTGCTGACAAGGCGGATCAGCGGTGATGGGGCGATCGCAGCTTTTAGGAGATCAGCCATTATACTTGTGAGACATATCGCACAACGGTGTAGGTTACGTCCGAAAAAGTAGCCAGAAACAGCAGCAGATAAAAACTTCCCCAGCCCACGGTGCTGTTTTGTATACAAAATGTTACATAAGCATATTCGCCTTGCGGAATTATTGCGTGGAAGTCACAACAATGTCACAGCCTGCTTGGTATAGTGGCGTCGTCAGGGATGACAGGGATCAGGACGAAGAAAGGGATGTTTCCCCACAGGATCGTGGGGGGAAGCAAGGAGCATCGGATGCATCGCTTAAGGGAAACCTTTCCGGATGCTGGCTAGGATGCCGGCTCCACGGAGAAGGCACAAGGATGAGGGCGCGACACGGCTGTCGCACAGCTCGCAGGGACGCGACACTCTGTTCCGACAAAGGACAACTCAGGTTGTCCTTTTTTTTATGCCTTATAGATTCTCACCCGGTTGAACTCCTCGAACTCGTTAAGGTCCGGCCAGGTCCGCCCCTCAACGGTCGACTGCAGGCAGTAGCGGGCATCGCCAAGGTTCCGTATCCGTGAATCGGCCAGCAGGACCCCTTTCGCTGCGACACAGAAAGCATCCAGCAAGGGCAGATTTTCCGCGTCGTAGAGCACATCGGCTGCAAGTATCAGATCGAGTCGGGATGGCCTGTGTTCCCAGCTGTCGCAGAACCCGAGGCTGACGCCGTTCAGGGCGGCATTGGCTCGGGTTGCCTGCAAGGCTGCAGGGTCCGAATCACAGGCTATCACCTCGCTGGCCCCTGCCATTGCTGCAGCAATGGCCACTATCCCTGAGCCACAGCCAAAATCCAGTACCCGCCGGCCGGCCACCAGCTCCGGGTTGGACAAAAGATAGCTTGCCAGCACCTGGCCACTGGCCCAGCAGAACGACCAGTAGGCGGGCTCATCCACGACCGCCTGGGCCTCTTCATGGCTCAGCGGACCTTGTAGAACCGCCGGGTCGAAAAGATACAGCGCCACATCGCGACACCCGGCCGGGCGGCTGGCCTTCACTCGACCGTGAGGCAGGGTCTGTTGCAGCAGCTGGTCAAGCACCTCCCTCGTCATGTCTATTGATTACCTCCTGAAAAGAAGAGCATTCTAGCCTTTTTTCCCGCTCGTTTCCGGCCTCTGCGGGCAAAAAATAGCCAGCTCCGGTATACTCCTGCCCCATCCCAAGAGCGATCGGATGCGTAATGATGATGTCCAGAACTGACACCACGGACTATTTGTCCCTATTCCTGAACGATACACCGCTGATGGATGTCCGGGCCCCTGTGGAGTTCTCCAAAGGCAGCTTCCCCCAGGCAGTCAATGCCCCCCTGATGAACGACGAAGAACGCCACCGGGTCGGCCTGTGCTACAAACAAAAGGGCCAGGACGCCGCGATCGAGCTGGGACACCAGCTGGTCTGCGGGGACATCAAAGCTGACCGTATGGCGGCCTGGACCCGGTTTGTCCTATGCAACCCCGAGGGCTACCTGTTCTGTTTTCGAGGCGGTTTGCGTTCGCGATTAAGCCAGCAATGGCTGGCTGAAGCCGGCCTGGACTATCCGCTGGTGAAAGGCGGCTACAAGGCGCTACGTCGCTTCCTGCTTGACCAGCTGGAGACACAGATTGAGTCGGCAGACTTTGTAGTCATAAGCGGGCGCACCGGTAGTGGCAAAACCCGGCTTTTACAGGATCTCCCAAGTCACGTCGATCTGGAGGGCATCGCCAACCACCGGGGCTCAAGCTTTGGTCGACAGGTAACGCCACAACCCAGTCAGATCGACTTTGAAAACCGCCTGGCCATTGCCCTCCTGAAAGCGGGCCATAAAAGCTCAGGCCCCATCTACCTTGAAGATGAGAGCCGGCTCGTGGGCCGCTGCTACCTTCCGGAATCCCTGTGCCAACGCATGGCCGCGGCACCGGCGGTCATGCTGGAGCGGACCCTTGCCGAACGCACCAGCATCATTCGCGAGGATTATGTGGAAGCCATGCAAGAGAACTTTTGCGAAAGGGACGGCGTGGCAGCCGGCTGGCTGAATTTCCGCGACTACCTGCTCAGCGCCCTGGACCGCATCCGCAAGCGTCTGGGCGGAGAGCGCCACAGCCAGCTGCGTAATATCCTTTTGGCTGCACTTGATGCGCAGGAACAGCACCGGGATCTCAGCGGCCACGACGCCTGGATCCAGGTACTGCTCACGGACTACTACGACCCCATGTACGACTACCAACTGAGCCAGAAACAGAATCCGATCGTAAAGCGAGGCAGCCACGAAGAGCTACGGGCGTGGGCGTGCTCCGCCCCGCGCCAGGGCATCTACGCACACGGTTGACCCGATCCCACAACCAGGGAACGAGGTTCTCTGCTATAAGGTCACAGGACCCAACCATTACAACTCAGCTAAATAACGAACACAGAAGGAGTAATCATGGAGAACCTTTTCGCGGATGATGGCCAGGCATCGGAACTGATCCAGCAGGCCATCACAATGGTCATGACCTATGCGCCCAAGGTGCTGCTGGCGATTGCAACTCTGATTGTCGGCCTCTGGCTGATCAAGCGCTTGATCAATGTCATGGACCGCAAGCTGGGCGCAAAAGACCCCAGCCTGAACAAGTTCGTCTGCGGGCTGGCCAGCGCGATTCTCAAGATCCTGTTGATTATTTCTGTCGCCTCCATGATCGGCATTGCGACCACTTCCTTTATCGCCGTGATCGGTGCCGCCGGTCTGGCTATCGGCCTGGCGCTCCAGGGCAGCCTGGCCAACTTCGCCGGTGGTGTCCTCATCCTGGTATTCAAGCCATTCAAGGTAGGCGATACCATTGAGGCCCAGGGCTTCCTCGGCGCTGTGCTGGAAATCCAGATCCTCTATACCATCGTCAATACCTTCGACAACCGTCGCGTCATCATTCCCAACGGCGAGCTTGCCAACTCAAGTCTGGTGAACGTAAGCATCTACGATACCCGCCGCTGTGATCTCACTTTCGGCATTCATTACGACGACGATATCGACAAGGCCAAAGCCATCTGCAAACGCCTGGTTGAGGAGGACGGACGGGCCCTGGCCGATCCGGCGCCAAGGATTTCCGTCGGCAGCCTGGGCGACAATTCAGTAAACCTCATTGTGCGCCCCTGGGTAGCCACCGACGATCTCTGGCCCTTCTACTGGGACATGCAGGAGAAGGTCAAGAAGGCCTTTGACGAAGAAGGCATCACCATCCCCTTCCCCCAGCGCGACGTTCATCTGTACCAGGCAAAATAACCAGCCCCGGCCGGTGCGCCATGGCGCACTGGTATTTTTCCCCTGTCCGGTCTGACAGAGTTTTAATTTACGGCTCCCGCCCTGACAGAAGCGCTTTCCCCGCCGCCCGCTTTTCTGACCTGAGTCTCAGTGGACAAACTTCACTTTCGCTTTACCGAAAACCTCGACTAAGCTAAGACCAAACCTTGATAAACAAGGTCGTCATGCATGCGGACATTGTCCCCGGGCAACCGATACTAACCCGGGATACGCTGTCATTGCTGGTAGGAGGTGGTCACTATGCCGGTACAGCAGTTAAAGCAGTTTCTCGACGCTTCAGGTACGGAATATCTGTGTCTGTCCCATCCACCCGCCTTCACCGCCCAGGAGCTAGCCCAGCACATTCAGGTAGCCGGTGATCAGGTCGCCAAGACCGTGATCGTGGAGCTTGATGGCAAAATGGCCATGCTGGTTATGCCGGCAACCTGGCGCGTTCGCTGGGAACGGCTGACCCAGGTACTTGACACTGACTTCGTGCAGCTTGCAGATGAGCAGGAGTTCCAGGACAGTTTCCCGGATTGTGAGGTCGGGGCAATGCCGCCCTTCGGCAATCTCTTCGGTATGTCCGTTTATTGCTGTGAGGCGCTCACCAACCAACCTGAACTGGCCTTTGCGGCCGGCACCCATACTGAATCCATACATATGAAAACCCGGGACTTCCTGCAACTGGTGCAGCCTGTGGTTATCCAGCAGGGCTTCATCAAGCCGGGCGGCAAGAAGCCGGCCTGGCTCAGCCGCAGCAACCGCCGGCCCCGGGTCGATGTAGTGCAGCCCGAAGCCCGGGCCAAGAGCCCTGCCCGCGTCTACTCCTCCGGCTAACACAGTCAAGCCCGGGGATTTGCCTGTCAGCGCCCAGGGGGTAGACTGAACCCCCAAGACAGGAAGGTGACATGACACAGCAGGCAGACATCGTGGTAATCGGCGCAGGCATGGTCGGCGCTGCGCTCGCAACAGGACTGGGCCAGTCAGGATTCCGGGTGGCGTTGGTGGACAGGGCATCAGAGCCTGATATGGCGTCCACTACTGCGCCCGACCTCAGGGTGTCCGCCATAAGCGCTGGCAGCGAGCGCTACCTTCGCAAGCTTGGCGCCTGGAGCCGAATGGAGCAGCAGCGCCTGACCCCCTACCGGCGGCTGTCCGTCTGGGACCAGTCTCCCTATCCGCTATCCGGGTTCAAGCCCCAACCCGCGCGAACGACGTTCAGTGCCCGTGAGCTTGATTGCAGTCATTTGGGGCATATCGTCGAAAACCAGGTGACTCAACGTGCTTTGTGGGAGTGCGCGAAGAACATTGAAAATGTCCAGGTTCACGCGGGCGACAGCGTCAGGGCGATTCATAACGGTACTGACGACGCCCGGGTGACACTGGAAAGCGGACTGGAACTGACCTGCCAGCTGGTCATAGGCGCCGATGGCGCCCAGTCCCGGGTACGGACCCTGGCAGGCATTGGGGTAAGCCGTGACCAGTATGCCCAGCAGGCCCTGGTCGCCTCGGTAAGATACCGCGGCCCGGTTCAGGACATTACCTGGCAGGCCTTCTTTCCCAGCGGCCCACGGGCTTTTTTGCCGCTGCATGCCAACGGAGAAGAAAGCTGGGCTTCGCTGGTCTGGTACGATGCGCCGGATGTGCTGGCAAGGCTAAAAAGTCTTTCAGGTACCGAGTTTCTGGCAGCTGTCCAGTCGGCATTCCCCGAGGACCTTCCCACCCTGACCCATGTCGAGGCAAGAGCCAGCTTTCCCATCGCCAAACAGCATGCATCTCGCTATGTGGAAGGCCGGGTGGTTCTGGTGGGTGACGCTGCTCACACCATCAATCCGTTGGCCGGCCAGGGGGTCAACCTGGGGTTTCAGGACGCGGAGGAACTCGAGTCTCAGCTTCGGGAAGCGCGGCGTGCCGGAAGCGATCTGGCAGAGCCATTTTGGCTGGGCCGCTATGAGATCAAACGCAGGCCGGCCAATCGGCGCATGATGCTGGCCATGGATGCCTTCTACTATCTGTTCAGCAATCGCCTGCCGCCCGTTCACCTGCTACGGAATCTGGGGTTGGGGCTGGCCCAACACCTGCCGTTTGCCCGCAACCAGGTGGCCCGTTACGCTATGGGTCTTGAAGATGGACGCACCCGGAGCGTGGCAGGACTGCTGGCCAGCCTGCCCCGCCCCGGGTTTATGAAACAGCCAAAAGGACCTTAAGCAATGGCAGAGACACTCTTCAGCAAGATCATCAATCGCGAGATTCCGGCAGACATAGTCCATGAAGACGAGCTCTGCCTGGCCTTCAAGGACGTCAATCCGCAGGCCCCCGTTCATCTGCTGATCATTCCCAAAAAGCAGATCGCCACAATCAATGATATCGAGCCGGAAGACCGGGAAGTGGTAGGGCATCTGTTTCTGGTGGCATCAAAGCTTGCCAAAGACATGGGGTTCGATGATGACGGCTACCGGGTCGTCATGAATTGCAACGAGCAGGCAGGCCAGACGGTGTTCCATATTCACCTGCACCTGCTGGCGGGAAAACCGCTGGGCTGGCCGCCTTACACGGACCGGCAAAAGCAGGCCTGAACTGCCTGGCCCGGGCCCGGATTACTGGGTTGCTTGGTAGGGAATCAGGATTTACCCGGGCCAAACAACCGGGCAATCCCGGCCCCGACACTTTCGATGGGCTCGATGATTGCCCGCTGGACTGATCCGGTGACCACCTCGTTGAAGCGGCTGCCATCCTCGGATTCCATGAACTGGATGTAGGAGCGCATCTGCTGGTCTGATAGGTCCTTGTAGGTGTAGAGGTAACCGGCATAAACCTGCTGCTCAACAATACCCCGCAGCATGGTGCGCTGGCTCTCGACCCGGTTGCGGATGGCATCCACATCCACCACTCCGCCGTTGAAAGCAGCCATGGCTGTTCCGAACGCGGTCTGGATGGCAATAGCCGTGTCCACAGCGCTGTCGGTGGCGCGGGAAGCGCGGTCAAAACTGGAAAACAGTTCCGCCCGCTCACTGCCTTTGTACTGCTCGATCAGCTTCGGGCCCTGTTGCTCGATCTCCCGCCAGGCCGACGGCAAGGCAGCCTTGGTTTCGGCTTCAGTGACTTTCTGGCCGAGACCGGACTGATACCAGCTGTCCACGGTTTTCAATGTGGAGTCAGAAAGATTGCTGGACAGGTCGCCCACCACACGGGTACGGATCTTGTCACTGCTGAAAGCCTGACCCACCATGCCGGTGATGGCGCCCTTGACCAGGGGGTCCAGGTTGCCGGTTTGCTGCAGACCCTGGCTGATGCCCTCGGTGAGCATCTGCGGGTATTGATCAATAACGGTGCCCAGGGCTGAATGACGAACCACCGATTGGGCCAACTCTGAGGCCTGGACCCGCGTGGTGACGGCAAGCAGGAGTGACAGGCACAGCAGCGCACCTGCTACCCGATAGGAAATGGAACGGCTCGATAACATGGGGCACTCCTGGCGACAGAAAAAACGGAGCCTCCTTATGCCACGAGCCCGGCTCAAGAACAAGGCGTCGATCTATACGAAAATGACATCTTCGGTCAGCGGCCGACGATGCGCTCCGCTTCTTCCACCGGCGTGTGCCTGACGTCCTCGCCCTTGACCATGAAGATGACATTTTCTGCCAGGTTACAGGCATGGTCACCGACACGCTCAAGCGCCCTCAGCACCCACATCACCGCCATGCACCGGGAGATATTGCGGGTGTCTTCCATCATAAAGGTGATCAGGCTGCGGGTGGCAGCCTGATACTCTTCATCGACCCGTTTGTCTTCCTTCATAATCCGCAGGGCCTGCTCCGAGTCAAGGCGTGCAAAGGCATCAAGCGCATCCCTCAACATGCTTCCCACATGCTGACCGATGTGCCTGACCTCGATATACCCCCGCGGGGCCTGGCCTTCTTCCACCAGGCCGATGGCGAACTTGGCGATTTTCTTGGCCTCATCCCCTACCCGCTCCAGATCCGCCACCATCTTGATGACCGAAATGACAAGACGCAGATCCCGGGCCGCCGGTTGGCGCTTGGCGATGATCCGGGTGGCCTCCTCGTCAATCTCGACCTCCATCCGGTCCACTTCCTTGTCTTTTGCCCGAACCTCATCAGCCAGTTCGCCATCGTTTTCCATCAGGGCAATGATGGCACTGTTGAGCTGCTGTTCAACCATGCCGCCCATCTCAAGGAAGTTCGCCTTGAGGTCGGCCAGATCGTCATTGAACTGGTGAGAAATATGGTCGCCATATACATCTTCTGTTTTCTTTGTCATTGCCGTGCTCCTGGGTTCCTGCTTAGGCTAGCCGAAGCGGCCTGTAATATAAGACTCGGTCAGTTCGTGCTCGGGCGTGGTAAAGACCTTGTCGGTGTCATTGACTTCCACCAGGTGCCCGAGGTGGAAGTAGGCCGTCCGGTGAGAAACCCGCGCAGCCTGTTGCATGGAGTGGGTCACGATCACGATGGTATAGCTCTGTGACAGCTCCGAAATCAGCTCTTCAATTCGGGCAGTGGCAATGGGGTCCAGCGCTGAACAAGGTTCGTCCATGAGTACCACCTCCGGGCTCACTGCGATGGCACGGGCGATGCACAGACGTTGCTGCTGACCACCTGACAAACCAGTACCCGGCGTAGCCAGACGATCCTTGACCTCCTTCCAGAGGCCGGCTTTCTTCAGGCTGCTTTCGACAATGTCATCCAGTTCGGACTTACGGTTAGCCAGGCCATGGATGCGCGGCCCGTAGGCAACGTTGTCGTAGATCGACTTGGGAAACGGATTAGGCTTCTGGAACACCATGCCGACCCGGGCCCGGAGTTCCACCACATCCCGTTTGGATTGATAGATATCCACCCCGTCCAGTTCCAGGCGGCCCTGGACACTACAGATATCAATACTGTCATTCATGCGGTTCAGGCACCTCAGGAACGTGGACTTGCCACACCCGGACGGGCCAATAAAGGAGATGACCTCGTTTTTGGCAATGTCCAGGCTGATGTTCTTTATGGCCTGTACGTCGCTGTAAAACACGTTCACATCGCGCAGGGTGAACTTGGCATTATCAGAATATGGCTTCCCAACCGTCTTGCCATACGCGATGCCCTCCTCAGTCCTGACCTCCTGATCGACCGTAGGCTTGCTTTCAGATTTCACTTCCGCACTGGCGGTGATGGGATGCTTCAGATTAGTCATGGGTAATCTCCTTACCAACGGCGCTCAAGGCGCTTGCGGAGCCATATGGCCAGTGCATTCATAGTGAACAGGAACGTGAGCAGAACCATGATGCCGGCGGACGCCAACTCAATAAAGCCCTGCTCTGCGCTGCTGGCCCACAGATAGATCTGGACCGGAAGAGCGGTTGCCGAGTCCAGGAACCCTTCGGGTACATCAACGATAAAGGCCACCATGCCGATGAGCAGCAGAGGCGCGGTTTCACCCAGGGCCTGGGCCATGCCAATGATGGAACCGGTCATCATGCCCGGCATGGCAAGGGGCACCACATGGTGGAGGACCACCTGCATCTTGGAGGCGCCGATGCCTTCGGCGGCTTCGCGGATTGAAGGCGGCACGCTCTTGATGGCAGCACGGCTGGAAATGATGATCGTCGGAAGCGTCATCAACGCCAACACCAGACCACCGACAAGTGGCACCGAGCGGGGCATCCCGAACAGGCCGATAAAAACAGCCAGGCCCAGCAGACCAAAGATGATGGAAGGCACTGCTGCGAGATTGTTGATGTTGACTTCAATAAAGTCCGTCAGCCTGTTCCTGGGCGCAAACTCCTCCAGATAGACGGCAGCGGCGACTCCCACCGGGAAGGCAATAACCAGGGTCACGACCAGCGTCAGCAGGGAGCCAACGATTGCGCCCAGAATACCGGCATTGGTGGGTTCCCGGGAGTCGCCCGTAGAGAACAGTACGTCGTTAAACGCGGTATCAATAATGCCTTGTTCCCGCAGCTGGTCGACCCACTCAATCTGCTGCTCTGACAGGCGGATGCTGTACATGTCGTTGTCCGCATGTTTGACGTACACAGACACCCTGTCATGGGCCAGGAAGGTCATGGTCTGGGTGGTTCCCAGGAGCTCCGGACTGTCCTTGAGCAGGTCGCGGATGCGGTTGGGCGCGTAGGTGCCCACCATGCGCGCCAGTTCACGCTCGGCGGTTTTGTCCTGGGCGTCGGGGAGCTCTTCCTGCAGCGCCCGTACAATAGGGGCGGTGAAATCCGCCATGGACAGTTCATCCGGGTCGGTAGGGTCTTCCAGGTACATGACCTCCGGATCCAGGGTAACGTCCAGGGTGATGGTGGTTTTGATGAACCCGGTGTAGCCCTTGCTAATAATGTCAGCAAACAGCACCAGCAGGGCAGACAGCGCTATAACGATCGCGAGAATACCGTAGGCACGGAAACGGCGTTCCTTGCGATAGCGACGCTTGAGGGACCGCCGCACCAGCTCGGCTGGGGATGTTTGGTCAGTCATACTGTTCCCTATATTTGCGCACAATCTTCAGAGCAAGCACGTTCAGCAGCAAGGTGACGACGAAGAGCATCATGCCGAGGGCAAATGCCGCAAGGGTCTTGGCGCTGTCGAATTCCTGATCGCCCACCAGCAGGGTGACAATCTGCACAGTTACCGTAGTCACAGACTCCAGCGGGTTGGCCGTCAGGTTCGCCGCAAGCCCAGCCGCCATGACCACGATCATGGTTTCTCCGATAGCCCGGGAGGCCGCCAGCAATATACCGCCCATGATGCCCGGCAAGGCAGCCGGAAAGATGACGTTCTTCATGGTTTCGGACTGGGTCGCACCCATGGCAAGGGAGCCATCCCGCAGGTTCTGCGGCACGGCATTGATCACATCGTCAGACAGCGACGATACGAAAGGAATGATCATGATGCCCATCACCAGACCTGCTGCCAGAGCGCTCTGTGATGACGCCTCAAGCCCGATGGCTTCGGCAAGATCCCGAATGAACGGTGCCACAGTGAGAGCGGCAAAAAACCCGTACACCACAGTTGGCACGCCGGCCAGCAGTTCCAGCGCCGGCTTCACAGTGGCCCGGATGCGCTTGCTGGCGTACTCCGACAGATAGATGGCCGACAGCAGCCCTACCGGAACAGCCACAAGCAGAGCTATGGCGGAAATGAGCAGGGTACCGGTAAACAGGGGAATCATGCCGAAGGAGCCATCGGCACCGACCTGATCCGCTCTCAGGGCCGTCTGCGGACTCCAGCTGGTACCAAACACGAAGTCCCAGAACGAGACCATTCCGAAAAACCGGATGGTTTCAAAGATGACGGAAAAAACGATACCAACAGTGGTGAGTACCGCTACAGCGGCACAGACGAAAAAGATACGCCTCAGCGTAGTCTCAACGCTCTCGCGAGCATTGATATTCGGGGCGACACGTGACCAGGCAAAAGCTGCACCAAGGACAGCGACAAGAAGAACCAGTACCGCCTTGAAGGTCTGGCTCTGGTTTCTCAGATTTTCCAGCAGGGAGCCGGCCTGGGCGATTTCCGGCGGCACGAACTGGGGATCAAGCTTGCCGGCGGCTACGTTACTGATCTGGGACAGGATAAGGCTGGCCTGTCCTTCCGATTCAGGCATCAGATCAGATGGCAGGGACGACACCACCAGACCCTGAATCACCTTGCCCTCAAAGGCGACCCAGAGTGCCAGCACGATCAGGGCCGGAAGACCGCACCACAGGGAGGCTCTAGCCGCATAGTAGAAAGGCAGGGACTTGAGATGTCTGATGCCACCCAAGGGTGCCGCAACAGCCCGGGAGCGCATATACGCCAAGCCGTACGCCAGCACCGCAAGAGCTAGAACCAGGGGCAAGAGGTTACCGGTTTGCATAGTATTCTCTATATGAAAGGTCTATTGAAATATCAGGCATTGTGCCAGCCTCAACATCGGCAGTCATAAACACAACAAAAGGAACGGGGGCCTGGCGGCCCGCGCTCCTTCATTACTGTGGGTCAAAAATCCAGCGTTACAGCTCGTCCCCTGTCATTGGCTCCAGCTGCTTGGCCTTCTTGGCAGCTTTCATGCGCACATCACGGGGGTTGGGTATAAGGCCTACATCGACCAGATAGCCGTTGTCGCCCCACGCACCTTCGCTGGTAAATTCCTCAACATATTCCTTGATGCCTGGCACTACACCCACATGGGCATTCTTGACGTAAAAGAACATAGAGCGCGCTACCGGGTACTCGTCACTGCCAATGGTCTCCTGGGTAGGTTCGACGCCGTTGATGGTAGAAGGCTGGACCTTGCTGCGGTTTTCTTCCAGGAAGCTGTAGCCGAAGATGCCCAGGGTGTCATTGTCTCGGACCAGACGCTGAACAATCAGGTTGTCGTTTTCGCCGGCCTCAATAAACGCACCGTCCTCGCGCAGATTATGGCAGATGGAGCGCATCTCTTTCTTGTCCTTGGACTTGATCCAGTCGTATTGCTTGCAGCCACCTTCCATCGCGATTTCCACGAAGGCGTCGCGGGTGCCTGAGGTAGGCGGAGGACCCATGACGGTGATTGGCTTGTCGGGAAGGCTGGAATCGACGTCACTCCAGTTCTTGTAGGGGTTGGCTACCAGCTTTTCTCCACCTTCAGGGTCCGGAACGTCCTTGGCCAGGGCCAGGAAGATATGCTCCAGGCTGAGGTCCATTTTTTCTGCATCTTTGGAGTTGGCTAAGACGATACCGTCGCTGCCAATTCGAACTTCGGTTATTTTCTCAACACCGTTGGACTGGCACAGCTCAAACTCGCTTTTCTTCATGCGCCGGGAAGCGTTGGTAATATCCGGATGCTGGGTGCCCACACCGGAACAGAACAGCTTCATACCACCACCGGAACCAGTGGATTCGAGCTTGGGGGTCGGGAAGTCGGTGTTACGACCAAAACGCTCGGCAACCACGGTAGCGAACGGGTAAACCGTAGAAGAGCCGACGATGTTGATGGTATCGCGGGCCAGGGTCGGGGTTGACATGGCAGCCATGGCTCCGGCTACTGCGACACTAGCGACTGCTGCTTTTAATTTGATCACGTTAAGTCTCCATCCTTCACTTGAGCTATGGTTAGCTACGTTATGGGCGCTGACTGGACCAAACAGGTCACCAATACCATGACCCCCTGACCCTCAGGCGAACCGGCCTGTGCTAGCCGATGTCTGGAGATTACCCGGGTTATATTACAGCTCTGTGACAGCTGAAAAAAACCTACGCTTGCGTGTTTTTCCTTGCAGCCTGCGCAGGCCGTATTAACATGCAGGCAGACAATTCCAACAAGACCAGAATCTGAGGTAGCAGTAGATGACAGTGCTTGATGATGACAAACCCAGGCCCCGCGGGAATCTGATGATCCAGGTGATTCCGCTTCCCTCCGAGACCAACGCCAACGGTGATGTTTATGCGGGCTGGGTGGTCAAGCAGATGGACCTGGCCGCCGCGACCATGGCCGGGCGCATCTCGAAAGGGCGTAACGCTACCGTGGCCATTGACCGGATGGAGTTCCTGTCACCGCTCCGGGTTGGCTCCCAGGTGGGCTGCTACTGTGAGCTGGGGGATATTGGACGCAGCTCCATGAAGATCAACGTCGAAGTCTGGACCCTCGACCGTAACGCGGACAGGCCGCGGAAGGTCACCGAGGCCCAGTTCGTGTTCGTGGCTATTGATGACAACGGGCGTATAAGGGAAGTGCCGGACCAGCAAGCCACCAGCAACACGTGAGAGTCGCTGGGTAAGTGTCGCGATTGTGTAGAGATTCGTCCCGCCTGTCATAAAACCATCATTGGATTGCCTTATTTTCGGGAAAGTACTTTCTCGCAAACAAGGAGTCCGACGATGAAGAAGCTCAAGTTAGTGGCCTGTATTTCCCTGCTGCTCCCGCTCACCGCTGCTCAGGCAGATTTCCGCCTCGACAGCCGCTATCAGGACCAAAATGGCGATCTGATGGCTGATATTCCAGAGGACCCATCCCAGCAGGCAGACCCCTCTACTCTGATTTTCGCCTATACGCCGGTAGAAGATCCTGCGGTTTATCGGGAAGTCTGGTCTGATTTTCTCGACCATCTGGCGGACGCCACTGGCAAAAAAGTGCAGTTCTTCCCGGTCCAGTCGAATGCTGCCCAGATAGAAGCGATGCGGGCGGGTCGTCTGCACATTGCAGGGTTTAACACCGGTTCAAATCCTCTTGCGGTAGCCTGCGCCGGTTTTCGCCCATTTGCGATGATGGCATCGGAAGATGGTTCTTTCGGCTATGAAATGGAAATTATCACTTATCCGGATTCCGGTATTGATGAGGTGGAAGATATCCGCGGCAAGGAAATGGCCTTTACCTCACAAACATCAAACTCCGGCTTCAAAGCACCATCGGCCATTCTCAAAGCCGACTATGGCATGGTGGCCGGCGAGGACTTCGAGCCGGTGTTCTCCGGCAAGCATGACAACTCCATTCTTGGTGTGGCAAATCAGGACTATCCTGCAGCCGCCATCGCCAACTCAGTGCTGGATCGCATGCTGCAAAGAGACGTTGTCGACGAAGACCAGATCGCCTCCCTCTACAAATCCCAGACCTTCCCCACCACCGGCTATGGCCTGGCCCATAACCTGAAACCGGAATTGCAGGAAGCCATCCAGGACGCATTCTTTTCCTTCGACTGGGAAGGCACGGCGCTGGAGGAAGAGTTTTCCAAGTCCGGCGAGGCACAGTTCATTCCCATCACCTTCAAGGAACACTGGGAAGTTATCCGCAAGATCGACACCGCTAATAACGTTGAATACAACTGCCAATAAAAAAGTGGTAACCGTTAAACGTGCTTAAACTCGACAAGCTGTCCAAAACCTACGCCACCGGCGACACTGCCCTGCGCCAGGTCACCTTCGAGGTGACTGCCGGCCAGGTGGTGGGGCTGATTGGTCCCTCAGGTGCGGGGAAATCCACCCTGATCCGCTGCATCAACCGTTTGGTGGAGCCCTCTGAGGGCACCATCACTCTGGGGGATACGAACCTGGCGCGGCTCAAAGGCCGAGCCTTGCGCCGCGCCCGCCGGCGCATCGGAATGATTTTCCAGGAATACGCCCTGGTAGAGCGTCTGACGGTTATGGAGAATGTTCTTTCCGGGCGGTTGGGCTACGTGCCCGCCTGGAGGTCATTCCTGCGTCGCTATTCACCTGAGGATGTGTCCCAGGCTTTCTCGCTGCTGGAAAAGGTCGGGCTTTCGGACTATTTTAACAAGCGGGCTGATGCCCTATCGGGGGGACAAAGGCAGCGGGTGGGCATTGCCAGAGCCCTGGAGCAGAATCCGGAACTGCTGCTGGTGGACGAGCCGACCGCCTCGCTGGACCCGAAAACGTCCCGGCAGATCATGCGGCTGATCGGTAGTGCCTGCCGGGAACGCAACCTGCCGGCCATCATCAACATCCATGACGTGATGCTGGCGCAACAGTTCACTGACAGAATTATCGGACTACGGGCCGGGGAAGTCGTCTTTGATGGATCACCCAGAGCGCTGACCGATCAGGTTCTTACCCGTATTTTCGGCGACGAGGACTGGACCCGTATGCGAGGTGAAGAACCTGACAGCGAGCAGACCCGCACGCCAACGGTGGACCTGGCGGAGGGAGTATAGATGCAGGCGCAAATCTCTCATCAGCGCCCAACAACCTGGAAACGACCCCCGGTCATTTTCACCCATACCCTGTGGCGCTGGGCGATCTATACCGGTGCGCTTATCTACCTGGTGCTCGCAGTCCAAACCATAGACATTGACTGGCAGAGGGTCTGGCTGGGCCTGGACCGGGGCTGGAAGTTCGTGGAAGGCTTCCTCACTCCTGATTTCACCACCCGCTGGCGTGACATCCGGGAAGGGTTGACCGAGAGCCTCACCATGACCGTGACCTCGACGGTTGCCGGCATCCTGATTTCCGTCCCCATCGGGATCGGCGCCGCCCGTAATCTGGCACCCATGCCCGTTTACCTGGCTTGCCGTGGAATCATTACCCTGTCGCGCTCGTTTCAGGAAATCATCATTGCCATTCTTCTTGTGGCCATGTTCGGGTTCGGGCCCTTCGCGGGATTCCTGACCCTGGCCTTTACCAGCATCGGCTTTCTGTCAAAATTGCTGGCGGAAGATATCGAAGAATGCGACCCGAGTCAGATCGAAGCCATCCGGGCCACCGGCGCCGGTTGGTGGCAGGTGGTCAACTATGCGATACAGCCCCAGGTAATGCCCCGATTGGTGGGCCTGTCCCTTTACCGGCTGGACATCAACTTCAGGGAATCGGCTGTTATCGGTATTGTCGGTGCAGGTGGCATTGGTGCCACCCTGAACACGGCCATCGACCGCTACGAGTATGACTCCGCCGGCGCCATCCTGATCATTATCATCGCCATCGTGCTAGTGGTTGAATACTCTTCTTCCTACGTTCGCAGGTGGGTCCAGTGACGCGCAATTCCTCCACACCTGTATGGCATTACCGTACTCGTACGCAGACCCTGATCCACTGGCTGGGCTGGTTCTCGCTGGTGGCGCTGACCGTGTTCTGCTGGCAACTGATGAACGAAAACACCATCTGGGCTTTTGTCAGTGATGCGCCGGATCAGGCCGCGGATATTGGCGGCCGAATGTTCCCGCCCGCCTGGGGTTATATTGATGAGCTCTGGGCACCGCTGTGGGACACCATTAACATTGCCACCCTGGGTACGCTGATGGGGGTAGCCATTGCCATACCCGTGGCTTTTCTTGCGGCCACCAACACCACCCCCAGCACGCGTTTCGTTCGCCCTGTGGCACTTCTGGTTATCGTTGCATCACGCTCAATCAATTCGCTGATCTGGGCGCTGCTGCTGGTGGCGATTATCGGGCCCGGATTGTTGGCGGGTGTGTTTGCCATCGGGCTGCGCTCCATCGGCTTTGTGGCCAAGCTTCTCTACGAGGCCATCGAGGAAATTGATACCACCCAGGTGGAAGCCATCCGGGCCACTGGTGCCAGTGGCGCCCAGGTTATCGACTACGCCATTGTGCCGCAGATCCTGCCGGCGTTCTGGGGCATCAGTGTGTTCCGCTGGGACATCAACATTCGTGAATCCACCATCCTGGGTTTGGTCGGTGCCGGCGGCCTGGGCATCCAGCTCAGCGCCTCCCTGGCAACCCTGGCCTGGAATCAGGTGGCGATGATTTTCGTGGTCATCCTGGCCACGGTGGTTATCGCTGAATGGGTTTCCGCAAAGGTGCGCCAGGCGGTAATCTGAGGCGATGATCGATACCCACCCCATTTGTTTTGAAGGCGTTACCCCAACCCCTGCCTGGGCATTTACTCAGTACCAGCGGCTGGGCGATCAGCTACCGGCGTCGGGGGCAAGCACCGGGGCTGCCCGCAGGGTTGAGTCCCTGGCACCATTGGCTTCAGAGTTCGACGCCTTTGTGTTTGACGCGTTTGGGGTTTTGAATACCGGGCCAAGGGTTATTCCGGGTGCGGTGGACCGTTTGTCTATCCTGCAGGCTATGGGCAAACCGGTGCTGGTGCTGTCCAACGCCGCCACCGCCAGCCAGCCGGTCCTGGCAGAAAAATACCAGCGCATGGGGTTTAATCTCACCGAAAACCAGATCATCTCAAGTCGCTGGCTGCTGGAAGACTCCCTTGCCCGCCACCCCCGGCCAGGCACCTGGGGCGTGATTGCACCGCCCCAGTCCGACAGTCACACATTGCCGTCCATCGTACAGCGACCCGTGCAGGCGGGGATCACCGACCAGGAACTGGATGACTTCGATGGCTTCATCTTCCTGAGCAGCGAGAACTGGAACGAGGTCCTGCAGGCCCAACTGATGGCCAGCCTGAAACGTCGTAAACGCCCACTCGATGTCGCTAATCCCGACCTGGTGGCGCCCCGGGGCGACTGCCTGACCCTGGAACCCGGTTTTTTCGCCCACAAACTCCGCGAGCAGACTGGCATCAGCCCCCTCTTCTTTGGCAAGCCCTACGGGCCGGCCTTCGCCGCCGTACTGAGCCGGCTGACCGACATACCGGCCCACCGCGTGCTGATGGTGGGCGATACCCTGCATACCGACATTCTCGGCGCCCGCGCCGCCGGTATGGCAACCTTGCTGGTGAGCGACCACGGCTCCCTGGCGGGAATGGACATCAACAGCTGCATTGAGCTTTCCGGCATCTCACCGGATTTCGTTACCCCTTCCATCTGAACAGACTGCGGCCTGATCCGTGCGAGACGTGCTGGCAAAGCATCAGGTCTGGCTGTACTTGGGGCTGTACTGACCGGGCCGGCGCCCATCCGAGTATCAACCCTGGTGGGCCAACGGCCCCTATTCAGTGCCTTACCAGCCGATCAAGGCGCAGGCGTTCACGTTCGTCAAACAGCCGGCAGCCGCCCCAGGAAACCGCCATCAGTGCACCAAAGCCGGTGCCCACGGTAATGATCAGCATCACCAGAATCTGATACTTAACTGCCACCGAAGGGGGACTGCCCGCCAGGATCTGGCCGGTCATCATGCCAGGCAGGCTGACGATTCCCGCTGCCGCCATGGCGTTAATCGAGGGCATCATCCCACTGCGCATGGCGTCCCTGCGGATGTCCTCCAGTGCCTGCTGCCAGGTCTGGCCCAGCATCAGCCGATTCTCAATGACGGCTCGCTGGTGCCAGACGGATTCATTGAGTCGGTCAAGGGCGAGACTGACGCCAGTCATGGTATTGCCGAGCATCATCCCTAGCAGTGGAATAGCATATTGGGGGGCATACCAGGGCTCGGGGCCGATGATCACGGTTAGGGCCAGAACGGTAACCGTAAACGACGAGACAAACATGGCACTGGTGCCAATGCCGAATGCCCACCAGCCCTGCAGCCGTCGTGCCTGGCGCGCCATCACTTCCCGGCCTGCGGCGAGCAGCATGACCAGTGCCAGCAGGGCAACCCAGTAGAATGCGGAGGAAGCGAACAGCGCTTCGAGCACCAACCCGATCAGCGCTAACTGGATAACCGTGCGAGTGGCGGCAATCAGCAGGCTACGGGTGATGCCCAGGCGTGCCACATAGCCGGTTGCGGCCAGGGCAAGAACCAGCAGAGCCGCCAGCCCAAGTTTCCACCACGCCAGATCAATCACTTCCATTGACAGGTTCCAGTCTGGTGCCGTGAATCTGGTAATGGGCGTCTGCCACACGGTGAATCTGCGCCGGCTCATGGGCAACCCACAGCGTGGCGATCTGTCGCTGGCGGATTTCTTCGAGCAACCAGCGTTCAACCGTTTCCGTGGTCCTGCCATCCAGATTGGCGGTAGGTTCGTCCAATAGCAGTGCTTCGGGCTGCAGGACAAGGGCTCGCCAGAGGGCCAACCGCTGTCGCTCACCGGATGACAGTCGACTGACCGACCACTCCATCACATCCGGCGGAAAACCCAGAGCCGAGGGCAGTCGCTCATTCCCTTTATCTGGGAAATGACCACCCACCTCATCAAACCACCACTGACTATCAGAAGGCACCATCGCCACGCGGCTTCTCCACTGGTGTGCCGGCATGGACTGCTGGTTGGCACCAGCCAGGGAAATGACTCCACCATGGGGCTCCAGGTCAGCCACCGCCCGCAACAGACGACTTTTGCCGCTGCCCGAAGGTCCTGACAGGCAAATCACCTGTCCGGCGGCCACTGCCAGCGATACATCACTCAGGTCGCCAACGCTGACATTTTCCAGCAAGAGGTGGGTCAAAATAGCTCACTATGGCTGCGCAGTTATGTTTACACTTTTGCACAGGACCCTGCCGACAACCAACTTCGTTGGGGTTGGCGGAATGCCTGTCCGGCCTCAGGCCCGCTCAAGCGTCACCGACCGCTTGTCTGGCAATAGTACGGAAAGCAGGGCAGCCGTTGCCACCAGCCCCGATGAAATCCACAAACAGGCTTCAAGGCCGTACGCCTGGTAGACCCAGCCAGAGAGGAGGGTGCCCAGCAGTCTACCCGCGGCATTGGACATGTAATAGAAACCCACATCCAGCGATACGCCATCGCCCCGGGCGTAACTGACAATCAGGTAGCTGTGCAGGGACGAGTTGATGGCGAAGAGCACGCCGAACAGCAGCAAGCCACCCACAACCACCAGTTGTGGCGACCCGCCTGCCATCAGGCCCACGGCAATGGCAGCGGGGATCAGCGCCAGGGCGGCTGCCCAGAGCACTGCTGGCTGTTTGTTTTCCATATTGCCGGTAATGCGAGGGGCAATCGCCTGGATAAAGCCATAGCCAATAATCCAGCTGGCCATGAATCCTCCTACCCGCCAGTGATCCCAGCCGAACACCGTCGACAGGTAAACCGGCAGCGCCACCACAAACCAGACGTCACGGGCACCGAACAGGAACATGCGCGCTGCCGACAGCACATTGATTGCGCGGCTCTTCGACAGGATTTCGCTGAACTTCGGTTTGGCCTTGCTCTTGCCCAGCTCAGCCTTAAGCAGGAACAGACTGAGCAGCCAGACCAGGCCGAGAGCCACGGCCATGAATATTACGGCGCCCGTGAACCCGGCGGCCATCAGCAGCACGCCGCCAAGGAAGAAACCCACACCCTTCAGGGTATTCTTGGAACCAGTGAGTATGGCCACCCACTTGTAGAGTTTGCCCTGCTCCGCATCCGGCACCAGCAGCTTGATGCCGCTCTTGGCGGACATCTTGTTCAGGTCCTTGGCAATGCCGGAAAGCGCCTGGGCCGCCATTACCCAGGGCACGGTGAGCATGGCCGCCGGCACTGCCAGCATGGCAAGGGCGAAGATCTGCAGAAACAGGCCGATGTTCATGGTGCGGTTCAGGCCCATGCGGGCGCCCAGGTAGCCACCGACCAGGTTCGTCACCACCCCGAAGAACTCGTAGAAGATGAACAGCAGGGCTATTTCCAGGGGCGAGTAGCCCAGCTGGTGGAAGTGCAGCACCACCAGCATCCGCAGGGCCCCGTCCGTCAGGGTAAAAGCCCAGTAGTTGCCGGTGATAACCAGGTACTGACGGATGGCAGGGGTCATGTCAGGCCAAGCCTACCTTGCGCGCCAGCTCCACCGTGCGGTTGGCGTAACCCCATTCGTTGTCATACCAGGCGTAGATTTTCACCTGGGTGCCGTTGACCACCAGGGTGGACAGGGCATCAACGATGGACGAGCGTGGGTCGGTCTTGTAGTCGATGGACACCAGCGGGCGCTCTTCATAGCCCAGGATGTCTTTCAGTTCGCCCTCGGCCGCTTCCCGGAGCAACTGGTTCACGGTGTCACGGTCGGTGGCTTTCTCCACTTCAAAGACGCAATCGGTCAGCGACGCATTGGTCAATGGGACCCGCACCGCATGGCCATCGAGCCGGCCCTTGAGTTCCGGGAAGATCTCAATAATGGCCGTGGCTGAGCCGGTGGAAGTGGGGATCAACGAACTGCCACAGGCCCGGGCCCGACGCAGGTCCTTGTGGGGAGCGTCGAGAATGGTCTGGGTATTGGTCAGGCTGTGAATCGTGGTGATGGAGCCGTGCTTGATCCCCAGCTTCTCGTGGATCACCTTCACCACCGGTGCCAGACAGTTGGTGGTGCAGGAAGCAGCCGTGACAATCCGATCATGGGCCGGATCGAAAATGTGCTCATTGACGCCCATGACTATGTTCTTCGCACCCGTTTCTTTCACAGGTGCAGTGACCACTACACGCTTTACGCCCTGGTCCAGGTAACCCTGAAGAGCGTCCACTTTCTTGTTGACCCCACTGGCTTCGATCACCAGATCACAGCCGGACCAGTCGGTATCGCCGATGGCCTTGTTGCGGGTGACACGGATACGCTGACCTTCAATAACGATGTCGTCGCCGTCGGCTTCAGCCCCATGGGCCCAGGTCCCATGAACGCTGTCGAAATTGAGCAGGTGTGCCAGTGTCGCGGCGTCCCCGCCCGGGTCATTGACCGCTACGAACTCCATGTCGGGCCATCCCCAGGCTGCACGCAGTGACAGGCGTCCCATGCGGCCAAAACCGTTAATGCCTACCTTGATCTTGCTCATTGGTTAACTCCATATAATTCGATGAATCAGCGGACGCTGCTGTCCGTCATGGGCATGGGACTTCTGGCCTGTCAGCCATCACCTGCAGACGTTCCAGCGGACGCCCGGTCAGTGCCTGGCTGGCTTTCGCCGTTTCTTCCAGCACCCGTACCAGCCAGGCCGGCAGACTGGCACTAAGAAAATAATAGACCCATTGGCCGCGGCGCTCGGTTTCCACCAGTCCGGTATCCCGCAGAATGGCCAGGTGACGACTGACCTTGGGCTGGGACACATCCAGGGCCTCGGTCAGTTCGCAGACGCACAGTTTGCGCTGGTCGCGGATTAGCAGCAGGGCCGCCAGCCGCAGGTCATCCGCCAGTGCCTTGAACACAGAAACCGGGTTAAAGTCCGCCGGCTTCAGGCCCGTTTGTTTCTGATGGACCAGCGTAAACAACCCGATGCGCTCCCTCAGTTCTTTCAGGGTCAGCATGAATGTGGCATGACGATTCGCCGGCGCCGGGTCCGGGAAGTCCCAGGCAATCTGCTGGGCCGGCTGGCAGATGGAACCGCATTCATTGGCCGCCTTTTCACACAGCGTAATGACATAATCCCAGGGTTCGTTCTGCAATTGGCCAAGGGCCTTGCTATGAAGCCCCTCCACCGGGACCCCTGCTTCGGACAGTACCTGCAGCGCCATAGGATGGGCCTGCCCTGGCTCCGTACCGGCGCTGTGTACATCGAACCGATCCCCGGCCATGTTCCGCAGCAGGGCTTCAGCCATCAGTGAGCGTGCGCTGTTGGCAGTACATATAAACAGGACTCGGCGCTTCATATTCGTTTCACCGTATATTCAGATTGCGTTATATTCTTAATTCCGGATATTATGCGTTGAACATGACAAAGTAAAGACTGCCACATGACAATACGCAGGCCGGAGACTCCGAATATCGTGACCATTCCCCAGGACCTTCCGAATATCGACCAGGGGCAGCTCGTCAGGCCCAAGCCGGACCAGTTCTCTGGCGTTCTGTCCTCGACTCACCCCCCGAGAGTCCTGCTTCTGTATGGCTCCCTGCGGGCACGCTCATTCAGCCGTCTGGTGGTGGAGGAAGCCGCTCGCCTGCTAGACGCCATGGGTGCGGAAACCCGCATATATGACCCGCGGGGCCTGCCATTGGCCGATGCCGAAGAAGCATCGCACCCCAAAGTCCAGGAGCTGCGGGATCTGGCCGAATGGTCCGAGGGGATGGTGTGGTGCTCCCCGGAGCGTCATGGCGCCATGACGGGCGTCATGAAAACCCAGATCGACTGGATTCCCCTCTCCATTGGCGGCATGCGCCCCACCCAGGGCAAGACACTCGCGGTCATGCAGGTCTGCGGAGGCTCCCAGTCCTTCAATGCGGTGAACCAGTTGCGGGTGCTGGGGCGCTGGATGCGCATGGTGACCATTCCCAACCAGTCGTCGGTGCCCAAGGCGTTCACCGAGTTCGATGACAATGACCGCATGCTTCCGTCTCCCTATTACAACCGGATCGTGGATGTGATGGAGGAACTGGTGAAGTTCACCCTGCTGACTCGGGACCGCAGCGAGTATCTGACGGACCGCTATTCCGAGCGGGTGGAGAGCGCCGAGGAAGTATCGAAGCGTGTCAATCAGCGATCCATGTGAGAGGCAACCAATGAGCAGCAATACCGAAATCGCCACAGAAGCAGATACCAAGGAAGGCATGGACCTTTTCGGACGATACCTGTCGGTCTGGGTGGCCCTGGCCATCGTTGCCGGTGTGGCCCTGGGCCAGCTGGCACCCGCCGTCCCTGAAGCTCTTTCGCGGTTTGAATACGCCCAGGTTTCCATCCCCATCGCCATCCTGATCTGGGCCATGATTTTCCCGATGATGGCGCAGGTCGATTTCAGTGCAGTAGTGGGCGTGAGGAAAGAACCCAAAGGCCTGGCCATTACTACCATCGTAAACTGGCTGATCAAGCCATTCAGCATGTTTGCCATCGCCTGGTTCTTCCTGATGGTGGTTTTCGAGCCCCTGATCGCACCGCAACTGGCCCGCGAATATCTGGCCGGCGCCATCCTGTTGGGTGCCGCGCCCTGCACCGCCATGGTATTTGTCTGGAGTTACCTGACGAAGGGTGACGCGGCCTATACGCTGGTGCAGGTCTCCCTGAACGACATCATCATGCTGTTTGCCTTCGCACCCATCGTGGTGTTTCTGCTGGGCATCTCCGACATTCAGGTGCCCTGGGACACGGTCATCCTGTCCGTGGTGCTTTACATCGTCATTCCGTTAACCGCCGGCTACCTCACCCGGCACGCCCTGATCGCCCGCCGGGGTCAGCAGTGGTACGACGAGGTCTTCATGAAACGGCTGGGACCGGTGACACCGGCAGCGCTGATTGTCACCCTGGTGCTGCTGTTTGCCTTCCAGGGCGAAGTGATCCTGGAAAATCCCCTGCACATTGCCTTGATCGCCGTGCCGCTGATCATCCAGACCGTACTGGTTTTCTTCATTGCCTACGGCTGGGCCAAAGTATGGAAGGTGCGTCATTGCATCGCCGCGCCCGGTGCCATGATCGGGGCCAGCAACTTCTTCGAACTGGCAGTTGCAGCTGCTATCGCCCTGTTCGGCCTGCAGTCCGGTGCCGCCCTGGCGACAGTGGTAGGCGTACTTGTTGAAGTGCCGTTAATGCTGATGCTGGTGCGCATTGCTAACAGGACAAGGGGCCACTTCCCAGCCTGAACACATTGGTTTTAAAAAATTGGGAAGGAACAAGCAGCCCCTGTACCAGGTTGGGGAGGCTATTCCGCCCGGAAAAGGTGTCTGAGCAAAGCGAGTTCTTTTCCCAGAGGAATAGCCTCCCCAACCTGCCCCCCCCCTGGAAATTCAGCAGGCCTCCAACGGCGCATAAGCCAGCACCAGCCACTTGGCGCCTTCATCAAAATTGACCTGTATGCGGGTATGGTGGCCGCTGCCTTCACTGTTCATGACAATACCTTCCCCGAACTTGGGATGGCGCACCCGCTGGCCCAGACTGAAGCCGGTGCCTACATCAGGGGCCTGACTGAACAGCCCCTCATTGTGCCGCGACACCATGGCCGGCCGGGAAACGGTATTGCGCAGACGCACTTCCTGTATGCAGTCGCCGGGAATTTCACGGACAAAACGCGACAGGGCGTGGAACTTCTCCTGGCCATACAGGCGGCGGGACTCTGCGTAGGTGAGAGTCAAACGTTTCATGGCCCGGGTGATACCCACGTAGGCCAGGCGCCGCTCTTCTTCCATGCGCCCGGGCTCCTCCAGCGACATGCTGTGGGGAAACAGACCCTCCTCTACCCCGGCCAGGAACACCAGGGGGAACTCCAGGCCCTTGGCCGAATGCAGGGTCATCAACTGCACGCTGTCTTCATGGGCCTCAGCCTGGGCCTCGCCCGCATCCAGCGCGGCCTGGGCCACAAACTCCGCCAGTGCGTCCATGCCGTCGTCCACTTCAAAATCGGCCATGGCGTTGACCAGCTCATCCAGGTTCTCGGCCCTGGCCTGGCCTTTCTCGCCTTTTTCACTGGCGTGGTAATCCCGCAGGCCACTGGCTTCAATGGCGCTTTGGGCCAACCCCTGAAGTGACGCATTCTCGGCCATTTCAGTCAGGCTGATAATGATCTCCATGAAGCGCTGAAGGCCAGTTTTGGCGCGCCCTTTTAGATGGCCCGCTGCGAGCAGCCGCTCCGACGCTTCCCAGAGGGAAAAGCTCTCCTGACCGGCCAGCGCCCGGATTTCAGCCAGGCTCTTGGCCCCTATGCCCCGGGGCGGGATATTCACCACCCGTTCAAAGGCGGCATCGTCATTGCGATAGTGCACCAGACGCAGGTAACCCAAGGCATTGCGGATTTCCTGGCGGTCGTAAAAACGCAGGCCGCCGTAGACCCGGTAGGGAATGCCCTGACGCATCAGGGATTCTTCCAGCACCCGGGACTGGGCGTTCGAGCGGTACAGAATGGCGGCTTCACTGCGCAGGTTGCCCTCGGAAACCCAGCTACTGATGGTATCGGCTATATAGTTGGCTTCATCCTGCTCATTAAACGCGGCATAGAGGCTGATGGGTTCGCCCTCGGTGCCATCGGTCCAGAGCTCTTTCCCCAGCCGGCCCTGATTGTTGGCAATGACGGCATTGGCGGCCTTGAGGATCGTCTGCGTGGAACGATAGTTCTGCTCCAGCCGCACCAGTCGGGCGTCCGCGTAGTCATTCTGGAACTGCTGGATGTTCTCGACCTTGGCGCCGCGCCAGCCGTAGATGGACTGGTCGTCGTCTCCTACCACCGTCAACGGAACCCGGTTGCCTGCCAGCACCTGGAGCCAGGCGTACTGGATCGTGTTGGTGTCCTGGAACTCGTCCACCAGTATGTGACGGAACCGGGTCTGATAGTGGGCCAGCAACTCTGGCCTGTGCAACCAGAGCTCGTGGGAACGCAGCAGCAGCTCACCAAAGTCCACCAACCCTGCCTGTTGGCACAACTTTTCATACTGGCGGTAGATTTTCAGCATGGTGGAGGTGAAGTGATCGCCCGGGTTCTCCTGGATGTGGTCCGCCCGCAGGCCCTCATCTTTCTGGGCACTGATGAACCACTGGGCCTGTTTCGGTGGCCATCGGCTCTCGTCTATCTGGAACTCGCGCATCACCCGCTTCACCAGCCGGAGTTGGTCATCGCTGTCGAGCACCTGGAAATTTTCCGGCAGGCCGGCGTCCTTCCAGTGCGCCCGCAGCAGGCGATGGGCAATGCCGTGAAACGTGCCGAACCACAGGCCCCTGGAGGGCAGACTGAGCATCTGCTCGATGCGGTAGCGCATTTCCTTCGCCGCTTTGTTGGTGAAGGTGACCGCCAGCAGACTGCTGGGGGGCAGCTGGTCCACCTGCATCAGCCAGGCCATGCGATGGATCAGCACCCGGGTTTTGCCACTGCCGGCCCCGGCGAGCACCAGCAGATGATCATTCTGGGCAGTAACCGCCTCGCGCTGGGCTTCGTTGAGTGGATCGATAATCGGGGAAACATCCATGGGCACAACCGCTGGGTCTGATGGCTTTGAGTATCTGCGAATGCCCGGGATTATAGCAGGCAACGAGTGCGGTTTGTCCGGCAACAAGCCGTGATTGGACGCACAGTTCGCATGCCAACCAGTTCGCATGCTGAACTACAAACAGATCGTAACAAAGAACAACAATTTGCCCATGTCATCCGATATGTCGCCTCTTTAGACTTGCCGGCATGAGACTGACGCCCGGATCGGGCAAGGATAGATGTACATGCTCTCCAGACTGAAGATTTCCCACAAGCTCGCGTTACTCGTCGCCATCGCCGTCATCTCCTTTATCCTGAGCCAGGGTTTTGCGCTGGTCACGGAACAGTCCAATTCCGAGCGCCTGAACCAGGTCCGTGACCGTCTTTATCCAACCCTTGAGCTGACCACAGTTAACCGCGGTCAGTTACAGCTTATGGAACAGCAGATCAACGGTTCGGTGGCCACCGGTGATGACCAGCAATTGGCCTCCACCCGTGAGTACCTGGACACCATCACCGGCAATCTGAACGAAATTGCAGCCCTCAACCCGGCTTTGAGCTCCGAAACCAAAAAGCTTCGGCAACAGCTTGAAGGCTATTACGCCAACGCTACCCGCATCGCCACTGCGATCATCGAAGGCACAGCAGATTTCAGCAAGATTGGTGACGAGGCTGCCGCCAATGCCCGCCGTCTCGAGCAGCTGAGGGCTGATCTCGATACCATGCACCAGCGCACCCGCGACCATTTTCAGGCGGCTATTTCAGATACTGTGGAAGCGTCCAGTGACGCCAGCTCTGTTTCCGTGGCCATCCTTGTCATATCTCTGGTGGTGCTGGTTGGCCTGAGCCTGATAATTGGCCGCTCCATATCCAGCAGCCTGAGCCAGATCATCCTTTCGCTGAAGAACATGGCCTCAGGCGAAGGTGACCTGACCTCACGTATCGACTACCACGGTAAAGATGAGCTCAAGGACCTGGTCGACCAGTTCAACCTGTTCGTCGCCAAGCTTCACAAGTCGTTCGCCACCATCAGCCAGGATGTGAATGGCTTGAATTCGGTTTCCGACCACCTGGCCCGCACCAGCCGCACCAACCTTGAGCGTATCAGCAACCAGGCCCAGGCCATTTCCTCGACCCGTAACTCCGTCGATGAGCTGGTTCGCAGCGTGGAAGAGGTGGCTGGCTTTGCCTCCAGTGCCTCGGACCAGACCCAGGATGCCTCCAAGTTTGCCCAGACCGGCCAGGAAAAAGTGAACCACAACGTGGCCACTATTCGGGAACTTGTGTCGGAGATCGAGGCAACGGCCGGCCTGGTGAACCAGTTTGACACCTTCTCCAGCAAAGTGGGGGGACTGCTCGACACCATCCAGAACGTCGCCGAACAGACCAACCTCCTGGCCCTGAACGCCGCCATTGAAGCGGCCCGGGCCGGCGAACATGGCCGTGGCTTTGCTGTGGTTGCCGATGAAGTGCGGGGGCTTGCCGTTCGCACCCATAAGGCTACCGAAGAAATACAGGGCGTTATTTCCGAACTCTCCAAGCTGTCATCTTCAGCGGTGACCTCCATGGAGAGCAGCGTCAACAAAGCCCATGAAGGCGTGACGGCGACCACTGAGTCCGGCGATATCCTCAGCCGCATACTGAAAAACGTCCAGCAGATCAGTGAGCTGAACGAACAGATTGCCGCCGCCACTTATGAGCAGAGCACCACGTTCAAGGAAGTGACCGGCCATATGACCGACATGCACCGCAACGCCGAAGCCGTCATGGAGAGCACCGATGAGCTCGACAGCGTAAGCCGCGACATCCAGAAAGTGAGTACCGGCCTGCACACGGTTGCCAGCCAGTTCCGCGTTTGAATCAAAGACGTTAAATCCCGTAGAACCAGGAAGACCCCAAAATGAAGAAACTTTTCCGCCTGGCGCCCCTAGCGGCAGCCATTGCTGTCGCGCCGGTTATGGCCCAGACCAACGATGAGACTGTGTCCCGGATGCAGCAGCAGCTGGATTCAATGCAACAGCAGCTGAATTCTGTCAAAGACGAGCGCGTACGTTTCAATGGCTTCTTCAGCACCGGCTTTGCCCGTGCCAGCAATGACGCTGGCTTTGATGGCGTTACAGATGAAAGCAGCGTAGCCGATCAGAGCCTGCTGGCTCTGCAGGGCACCTTTGACGTAACCGATAAAAGCCAGGCCGTATTGCAGCTCGTGGGCCGCGGTGCTGAAGACTGGGACCCGGTTGTCGAGTGGGCATACCTGAGCCATCGCCCCACTAACGACCTGCAGCTCCGTGCCGGCAAGATGCGCCTGCCTTTCTTCATGTACTCCGATTCGTTGGAAGTCGGCTATGCTCAGACTTGGGCCCGGCCACCCGCCGCAGTTTATGATCCTGTGGCCATCCAAAGTTATGTTGGAGCCGACGCAACGCACACATTCAACTTCAATGGTTCATCTTTGACGACCCAAGTCTTCACTGGGTTTACTGAAGAAGAGGGAAATATCTCCGAAGTTAAGTTGCGTAACACTGCTGGTCTTACACTTAGCTGGACAGATTACGTTTGGACAGTTCGTGGTATTGCAGCTACCGCAGAAATTTCCATCAATGCCACCCGCCTGGCTGCGATCGCCGAAGCGAATGACCTTCAGTTGGTGGACGGTCAGGCAATTCTCGCCGATGAAGAAAGGGGCAATTTTTTCGGCCTTGGGCTAGGTTACGATAATGGAACCTGGCAAGTTATCTCTGAAGTCACCCGGGCGGAAGTTGACGGGAAATTTGCTGACACCGACTCGGCTTATGTCTCTGTAGCCCGCCGTTTCGGCACCCTTACACCTTATGCGGTTGTAGGTTGGATTGAGAGCCAGGACAACGAGGAGCGGGCGGGAGCGTTCCTTGCTCAAGGACCTACCGGCATTATGCCAGCCGTCCCCGAATCAGTATTGAATACCCGTAGGGATGAATACAGCGTTGGTGTTCGCTGGGACATCACCCCTGGCGTTGCCATTAAGGCAGACGTTACTCACGTCCGCGGTTTTGAAGGTTCAGCCGGTGGACTCAACCCCGCCTTTATACTGGCCAACGATGACGATACCACCAACGTCTACACCCTTAAACTCGACTCTGCATTCTGAGGAGGCCAGACATGAAAAAGTACAGCCTGATTTTACTGGCAAGCATGCTGGTCAGCCCCCTGGCCCTGGCGGAAGTCGTGGTTATCGGCCACCCAGGTGGTCCGGACAGCATCACCTCCAACCAGGTGCGGGATATCTACCTGAACCGTAGCCAGCAGCTGCCGGATGGCCAGAAAGTGCGGCCTTTCGAGCTGCCTGAAGGTGCCCCTGCCCGCTCCGAGTTCCACGAGAAGGTGACCGGACGGAATGACGCTCAGCTCAAGTCCTTCTGGTCCCAGCAGGTGTTTACCGGCCGTGGTCAGCCGCCCCAGGAACAGGGCAACACCGGCGCCATGAAGGCCTCGGTGGCTTCGACTCCGGGCAGCATTGGCTACCTTGATGCGTCTGAAGTAGACGATTCGGTCAAGGTTATCCTGACACCCTGATATTCAGGCGAACATAAAAAAGCCAGGACGCGAGCGTCCTGGCTTTTTTATTACTGCAGACTTCGTAGCTAGGTAGCCTCAGAAGCCCCGGGGCACGGTCTGCGGCTCCACAAACTCGAACAGACCTTCCAGGCCACCTTCACGCCCGATTCCCGATGCCTTCATGCCGCCAAACGGTGCTTCCGGCGTGGGCCCGGTGCCGGTATTCCAGCCCACATGACCAAACCGCAGGGCGGCAGCAACACGCTGGGCCCGTTCGGGGTCAGCAGTGAAAAGGTAGGCGGCCAGGCCGAATTCGGTATCGTTGCCCGCGGCAATCACCTCGTCATCGTCCCGGAATAACGCCATGGGCACCAGGGGACCGAAGGTTTCTTCCCGGAAACAGGCCATGTCCCGGGTAACACCGGTGACCACGGTTGGCGGGTAAAACAGATCTTTTCCTGACAGGTCCGTGGGTTTGGGGCCTGCAACAAGTTCGGCCCCTTTTTCCAGGGCATCCGAAACATGGCGATGTACCTTGTCAAAGCCGGCCTTGTTGATCAGCGGCCCGATGTCGACATCCTCGTTCATGCCGTCGCCCACCTTCATGGCCTCGACTTTCTCAGCAAGCTTTTTACCGAAGGCGTCCGCCACCTTTTCATGGACAAAGACCCGGTTGGCGCAGACACAGGTCTGGCCGCCGCCCCGGAACTTGTTACCCATCAGGTTGGTGGCCGCCGCATCAAGGTCCGCATCCTCAAACACGATAAACGGCGCATTACCGCCCAGCTCAAGGGCCAGCTTCTTAACCTGGTCGGCGGTGTCGGTAATCAGCTTGCGCCCGACCTCGGTGGAGCCGGTAAAGCTCAGCATGGGTACCTCGGGATGCTCGCACAGCACTTTGCCAATCATGCTCGCCTTCCCCATCACCAAATTAACCATACCGTCTGGCATATCCACGTGCTGATCAATCAGGCTGAACATCGCGATCATGGTCAGTGGGGTCTCACTGGCGGGCTTGATCACCGACGGGCAACCTGCCGCCAGCGCAGCGGACAGCTTTTTCGCGATCATGCCTATTGGGAAGTTCCAGGGCGTAATCAGGCCGACCACACCGATTGGACGATAGTGCACGGTCCAAGTGCAGTCTTTCGGCTTCTCTGCAATGGTATGGGCATCCAGGGCCTGAATATGGCGGGCGCAGTAATCGAAAAATCCTGCCGCGTACTCAACCTCCCCTTTTGCTTCCTTGAGGGGCTTGCCGTGCTCTTGGCACAGGATCCGTCCCACTTCCTCTTTATTGTCCAGAAGCGTGTCCCGAATACCCTCAAGCCATCCACGACGGGTTTCCAGAGAGTAGGGCTGGGTCAGCCGCAGAGCTTTCGAGCCTGCATCGACGGCGGCGTTTACATCCGCTTCGCTCATGGAGGGCACCTTGGCTATGACTTCGCCGGTGGCAGGGTTGTATACGTCAAAGGTGGCATCCTCGCCGGGGTCCTTCCATCGACCGCCTATATAGCCGTTCAGGTTCTTCAACAGTGGTGAGTCCATAGCTTAGGCTCCTTTGTCGCAGACAGGTTATTTAACAGTCAACGGTCATAGTGGCCGCTGAATCTGGCCCTGTAAAGTCGTGCGTCAAACACCCCGCAGGACATTGGTAGCATCTCCGTAGACACTGGGGGTTTTGACCCGCAGGACCTTGAGCCTATACTCCATGGATGACCCAAAAAGGAGCCGGCTGATGAAAGCGTTTTTTCACCCTGCACAAGACCAACACCTGCCCAAAACCTACTTTACCCGGGGTCAGATGCGCCAGCCCCAGGAAGTGCCTGATCGCACCTCGCAAATGCTCGAGGGCCTTAAAAGCCTGGGAATTCCGGTGCTTGAGCCCGCAGACCAGGGCGCCGGGAATATTTCCCGGGTCCATGACCTTGGCTACCTTCGGTTTCTGGAGTCGGCTCACCGGCGCTGGAGCGAAATGGGTGACTGGGGTGACGAGGTGATGTCGAACATTTTTGTCCGCTCCCCCAACCCGCTGCGGGGCATTCTTTCCGAAGCCGCCTGCTACCAGGCCGATGGCAGCTGCCCTATCGGTGCCAACACCTGGGAAGCGGCCTACTGGTCCGCCCAGTCAGCCCTCGGGGCCGCCGATGCTCTGATGGCAGGCGAACGCACAGCCTATGCAGTATGCCGCCCGCCTGGCCATCATGCCCGCCGGGATGCGGCCGGTGGCTTCTGCTACCTGAACAATGCCGCCATTGCCGCCCAGAAACTGACCGCCCGGTTCCCGCGCATCGCCATCCTCGACACCGACATGCACCATGGCCAGGGCATCCAGGAGATTTTCTACGACCGCAAGGACGTGCTCTACATTTCCATTCACGGCGACCCGACCAATTTCTACCCGGTGGTCACCGGCTTTGAGGACGAGCGCGGGGTTGGCGAGGGCGAAGGCTACAACATCAACCTTCCCATGCCCCACGGATCCTCAGAACAAGACTTCTTTGACCGGCTGGAAGAAGCCATGGCGGCGGTGACCCTGTTCAACCCGGACGCCCTGGTGCTGCCCCTGGGCTTTGACATCTACCATGCCGACCCGCAAGCCAAGGTCTCCGTGAGCTCAGAGGGTTTTGAGCGCCTGGGCAAGCGCATAAGCCAGGCCGGGCTGCCTACCCTGGTGGTCCAGGAAGGCGGCTATGACATTGAGTCCCTGAGCGAAAATGTGCAGCGGTTCTTCAAGGGCCTGGGTGTCTGAACTAGCCCGGCCATGGCCGGTCAGTGAGCGGGAGCGTACACCTTGATGTTGCGGTGGCCCTCGGCCCGCAGATGACCGGCGTGAAGCTGGCTCATGGTGCCCTGGTCGCAGTACAGCAGGTATTGCTGATCCGCAGGCAGGGACACAAAGGCCTGGTTGAGCTCATAAAAGGGAATAGGCATCACCCGGTTATTGGTCAGCTCCAGCGGCGCGCCCTCCTGCTCGTTAGGATGTCTGAGATCGATAATGACATCCTCGGTGGCGGGGGTCCGGACCAGCTCCACCTCTTCCGGCGTCACCGTCGTGCTCATGAGCTGGTCTATGGGAAGGGCCGTCAGGTTCGCAATGGCTCGTGCCAGCACTGCAGAATCCATTTTCTGTTCTTGCGCCTGAACCCGGTCAAGTCGCGCCCGGGTGACCGGTCGCCGGGAAATCACGCCACAATATTCCGGCATGGTACGGGCAAACGGCTCGGTCCCGATCTCTGTGGCGAGGCGGATAATCTCACCCTTATCCATGGCGATCAGCGGCCGCAGCACCACCTGATCGGATGCCTGGTCGACCACATTCAGGTTGGTCATGGTCTGGCTCGACACCTGGGCCACAGCATCGCCGGTCACCAGGCCGGTAGCGTTCATCTGGGGTGCAATCTGAGACGCGGCTTCCAGCATCTGGCGCTTGAGCACCACGCCCCAGTGCCGCGAGTCCACCGTATGAAGAATTTCGGCCACCACCCCTTCAAAGGGTACCGAGATAAACTTGACGCTGTGAGACGCGCCATAGCGCTGCCACAGATGATGGGCCACCTGGCGGACACCCACTTCGTGGGCTGCACCACCCAGATTGAAGAACAGGAAGTGGCTGCGCATGCCCCGACGCATCATCAGATAGGACGCCACCGACGAGTCGTAGCCACCGGACATGAGACACATGACCGACTCCACACTCCCCAAGGGGAAGCCGCCCAGGCCCGGATGCCTGTGGTAGGCAATGTGGTACCGGTTTTGCCGGATCTCGATCCGGACGGCAACCTCTGGCTGCTTGAGTTCCACCTTGCGGGCGCTTGTCTGTTCCAGCAATACCCTTCCCACATGCCGGGCCACCTGGTCTGAGCGGAAATCATGGTCGCCCAGGCGCTTCACCCGCACGGCGAAACTCTTCCCTGCAAGACGGTCCTGGTAGGCCGCCAGTGCTTTTGCAGCCATATCATCAATGTCCATAACGGGGAACTCACCGATCTCCTGGATACTGGCTATGCCCGGAATGCGTTTCAGGGCGTCCAGAACCGATTCTGCCAAGCCTGGCGAATCCTCCAGGCTGACATCGACCCGGTCAAAGGAGCCGTCCACGAGAATACCTGGCGCCAGCTGTTTGAGGATCTTGCGAATATTCTGGCGCAAGATACGCATCTGGCGCTGGCGCACCGGCTTGCTTTTAATGGTCACTTCAGGAGCAGGTCGAATCAGAAGTCTCATGGCGCTGGCGTTGTGTGGGAAGTGTAAAGATGGGTGACGCAATGGGTAGCGAAAACTCATTAAAGCGCTTAGTGTAACGGGTTCAGTCCATGCTTCAAAATCGGGCACCAGTCAGCCCGTTTCGACGACACGATTTCTGAATTCCAGCAGGAGCTTCGCTTTTCATGAGTCAGGCCACCATTAGTGCTCTCGTTTCTCCCGAGGGCAGCCTTGAAATTCTCTCCGCCCAAGAAGTGAGCCGCCTGAAGGATCGCAGCGAAGGCGGCCTTTACAGTCTCTTTCGTCAGTGTGCACTCGCAGTACTCAAAACCGGGGCCGAATCCGACGACTCTAAGGAGTTGCTCGACATCCATGCTGAGTTTGATATACGTCTGATACCTCAGCCAAGGGGCCTTAAACTGGAGCTTATCAACGCTCCGGCGTCTGCATTCGTGGATGACAAGATGCTCACTGCCATCCGCGAGCACCTGTTCTCGGTGCTGCGGGATATTGTCTATTCACACTCGATTCCTACCGAAGCGGCTGGTTTCAATAGGGAGGAACCAGAAGATATTACCAATCTTATTTTCCACATCCTACGCAACGCCCGGGTCCTGCAGGCTGGTCGCCAGCCCGACATGGTGGTGTGCTGGGGTGGCCATTCCATCAGTCGGGAAGAGTATGTCTACAGTAAGGATGTGGGGCACGAGCTGGGCCTTCGAGGGCTGAGCATTTGCACCGGGTGCGGTCCCGGCGCCATGAAGGGACCAATGAAGGGGGCAACCATCGGCCACGCCAAGCAGAGGGTCAAGAATGGCCGCTACATTGGTATCTCCGAGCCCGGCATCATCGGCGCAGAAGCGCCAAACCCCATTGTCAATGAACTCGTCATCATGCCGGACATTGAAAAACGGCTGGAAGCCTTCGTACGGGCGGGACACGGCATTATTGTTTTCCCGGGCGGTGTGGGGACCGCCGAGGAGATTCTTTATATCCTCGGCATATTGCTGCATCCGGACAACGCCGAACTGCCCTTTCCGCTTGTGTTCACCGGTCGAAAAGAAAACGCCGGCTATTTCCACATGATTGATGAATTCATCCGTAACGCCCTCGGGGACGAGGCCACCAAAAAGTATGAGATCATCATTGATGACCCGGTACGCGTTGCCCAAACCATGAAAAAAGGCGTCGGCCAGGTCACCAGCTTCCGTCGCAGCAAGCAGGACGCATACTATTTTAACTGGATGCTGAAGATTGACCCGGTGTTCCAGATGCCCTTCGAACCCACCCACGAAAGTATGCGGGAACTGGAACTGCACCGGCACCAGCCCGTACACATGCTGGCAGCCAATTTGCGGAAAGCCTTTAGCGGCATTGTGGCGGGAAACGTAAAAGCTCGGGGTATCAAACAGGTGCAGGAAAAAGGCCCCTTCGAAATTGCCGGGGACCCGGCCCTTCTGGCACCGCTTGATGCCCTACTTACAGCGTTTGTGGAACAGAACCGGATGAAGCTGCCCGGTACCTCAGCCTATAAACCCAGCTACCGGATTGTGCCTCTCACTTCCGACAAGTAACCGGGCAAAAGCCCCAGGGGTGAACCGGCATGGCGACCACTGCCAGCCGGTTTGCCAGCTGTTGTCTACTTGCCGCCGGCAGGCATTTGAGCGTAATAGGCCGCTAGGTTAGCGATGTCCTCATCACTCAGACCGGTAGCCTGACCCTGCATGACAGCGGCCTGCCCGCCGCTGCGCTGTTTGTTCTTATAGGCATTCAGGGCCATCACCAGGTAGGCCTCGTTCTGCCCCGCAAGGTTTGGATAGGACGGAATCTGAGCAATACCGTTTTGCCCATGGCATGCAGCACAGGTACCAGCCCTGGCCTTGCCTGCCTCTGGATCACCCGCTCCGGTGGCGAGCATGGGAGCCGCCGCCAACAGAGTAAAAATGCTCGCAATGGTATAGTTTTTCAGTTTCATGCAGTCTACCTTCTCTCAACGTGCTGATTTTTTTACTACTCTGGGCTAAAGCCAGTCCGTGGACTGCTGTTGATGCCTGACTTATACCATAGGGTCCTGAGTGAGCAAATGCTATAAGTCAATCTCACCCAGGCTTCCTGGCCAAAGGGATTCGACATAGGTCCCGTGTTAACGGGGCGTTTTTAACGCCAAAGTATAGGCACTCAAAATCCCTCTGGAGCCCACGGATATCACGGAGAACCGCCGCAATCATGCCCATCAAGACCGAAGAGCTCAGCTGCACAGAAGGCCGGCTTGGACTAATCACTCTGGACGCCCCTGAGACCATTAACGCGCTGTCTGAAACGATGATCGACCAGATGCAGGCAACTCTGGACTGCTGGGCAACGGACGATAACATCTGCCTGGTGATGATTCAGGGCAAAGGTGACAAAGGCTTCTGCGCCGGCGGCAACCTCCGCGAACTATACGATGCACTTCGTGGAGCGGATGATCCGGCCACCCCGGCCAGATTCTTCAGCAAGGAATACAGACTTGATTACAGCCTCCACCGCTACCCCAAGCCGGTCATCTGCTGGGCTCACCGGGTGGTCATGGGCGGTGGTCTCGGCCTGCTGTCGGCCTGCCGCTACCGTCTGGTGACGCCCGACCTCATCATGTCGATGCCCGAAATCAGTATCGGCCTGTTTCCGGACGTGGGCGCAAGCTGGTTCCTGAACCGGCTGCCGGAAGGGCTCGGGCTGTTTCTGGGGCTCACCGGCGCAAGGCTCAATATAAGCGATGCGCTTCGGGTAGGGCTGGCCGATCTGGCAGCCTTCCCCCATCAGCGAGAGACCCTTATTGAGACAATCCAGGGAACCCGCTGGAGCGGCGAGGTATCTACCGATGACAACCGCCTGTATCGCCTACTGAACCGGCTGCAGGCACCCGCGCCGGACAGCCTTCCCGAGAGCAACCTGGCCCGGCATGAACGCACCATAGCCCGCCTGTGCCGTGACGGCGAGCTGCCGACTATCGTGCAGTCACTGCTGGCTGAAAAGTCAGAGGATTCCTGGTGGCAAAGCTGTACCGAAACGCTGCGCAGAGGCTGTCCGGTCAGTGCCTGGCTGATCCATGAACAGCTGGAGCGGGGGCGCCAGCTTTCCCTGGAGGAGATCTTCCGGATGGAGCTGGTAATGGCAGCACGCTGTGCCGAGGAACCCGATCTTGCTGAGGGTATACGAGCACGGCTAATCGAACGGGACCAGAGCCCGGTGTGGCAGCACGCCGGACTTTCGGATGTTACACCGGAGTATATCGAGCGCTTTTTCATACCGTCCTGGAGCGAGATGGAAGATCCGTTGATCGCGCTCTAGTCGAAACAGGACAGAAAACACGGCAGTTGCAAGGCGCAGGTTAGAGCCAAACGGGATGAATGTCAGGAACCGGCACCGGCCTGCACCAGCAGCATCTCCAGGTCTTCATTGTTTCTGGACCGGGCCAGATCAAGGGCGGTGTAGCCATGCTCATCGATAAAAGCCACATCGGCACCGGCTGCCAGCAGAACTTCCGCCGTTAAAAGGTCACCGCCGTTCACGACGTGCATCAACAGGGAGCGGCCATCCTGGCTGACATTCACATTGGCGCCTGCCGACAGCAGGGTTTTCACTACCGAGAGGTGGCCCTCCCGCGAAGCCAAGAACAGGGCAGTGTCGCCGCCAGCACTGGTGGCGTTGACCCTGGCCCCCGCCGCAAGCAGAAGCTGTACCGAGCGACGGTGGCCCCGCCCTGCCGCGGCCATGAGTGACGTGATCCCTGACTCGTCCGCCAGATCCGGCGCGGCGCCCTCGCGAAGCAGATACCAGACCAGCTCGTCATGGCCATTCTCAGAGGCAACATAAAGCGGCGTGCCCTGCTCAGTCAGGGTGTTCAGGGAGGCGCCCGCTTCCCGCTGGGCCCTGACCTCATCAATATCGGCATCCTGAACGGCGCCCAGCAACGGTGTGGCACGGGCGCTGGCGTGACGGTTTTCAAGATTGGCGGGGCCCGGGTCAGAGGCACACCCCGCAAGCACCAGACCGGAGGCGATCAGCAACAGCCATGCACGACTGGGACCCGGCCGCCGGGAACATGCAGGAAACAGGATTCGGAAACAGGCCGTCATGGCGGGATCTCGTATTGAAGTGCTGAGCTATTCTCGCCATCGCTCTGTAGCAATGAAAGCGAGCGGTTCACAAGTTCGTGAAGGGATCGGTCTCAGGGATTGGCTTATGAACCGGTTCAGAGAGCGCAGCCTCCAATTGCCCCGCCAGCTCCCTCAGACGCGCCTCGCCGTCGCGACGCCCGGCACACAGCCCCGCATCCTGAAGCTCGCCCCAGCTCCAGCCCTGAAGGATTTTCCGACACCACAGGATGTGCTCCGGGGAGGCCATGAGCCGGGCCGCTGCACCAGGCTGCAGGGTCAGCCGTATCAGCGGCAGCAGGCTCAGTTCCAGACCACGATGGCCCTGACAGAACCCGGCGAGTTCTGTTCTATCAAGGGGTGACAGTCCCAACGGGCCTGACATCTGTGCAGACACAGCCAGAGCAACCTCCGGACTCAGGGTGGGCCAGACCCTGGGTAACAACATGGGCCAGTGTTCCGCGAAACGGGACTGTATCTGGCCGGCAAGGGATTCAGCCGACGCTGACAGACCGCACAGTACCTGCACAGCGTACTCACCACTGCTCGCTTCCCGCTGCAGGCCAAGGCGCATCACTGCCAACCCGCACCGGCGCCAGAACCCGAGCAGGTCGGGCGCGGCTCCAAAGCTGCTGCCCAGGCCGTCCAACCCCTTGTCGACAGCCCAGTCTCTGGCAGCTGCCACCAACGCCTGACCCACTCCCTGGCGGCGCCACTGGTCCACTACGGCAATTCGTATGATCCTGGCCAGCCGCAATTCGGCGGCCTTGGCAAAACCACTGTGATTCGCCAGTGACTGGGGTAGCAGGTGACCCCGAAGGCGGCGCGAACCCTGTGCGACCTGCTGCGCCAGACCGGGCTCCAGCCCCCCTTCCACACTGCCCCACAGTACACCGACGATTCTGCCTCCTGCCTGAGCCAGCCAGCTCTGCCCAAGAGGGTCATCTAGCCATTGACGGAGGTCCCCGGGTGTCGTCCGGTAGTGGGCATCCACCAATAGCCCGAACACCTCACGCAGCTCGATTTCGGAAGCCCGGGCCGGATGCCAGGGAGTGATGGTAACGGGCCCCGCGACCGGTACATCCGGCGATTCAGCATTCAGCAGAAAGAGCTTGCGGATCAGAGTTTCCAGAGGGTCGTCATTTGCCCAACGTACCGGCTGGGAAAGTGTTATCCGGCGCCACTGGGGAGCATGGGCCTGGAGCACCCGATGGAACCTGAGGGCGAATCCCCGGCCCGAACCTTCGTAGCCGTGGGTGGTCGTTGCATAGACCACCCGGGGCCAACCCAGCAGAACGGATTTGAGCAGCGGGGCCGGAATTGCCGCTGCTTCATCGACCAGCACCAGATCCGCAGGAGGCCGATTTCGCAGAAGTTCATCGATGGCATGGAAAGTGACCGTTGATCCGCAGTGCAGGGAAATCTGGCCGGTTGCGCTGGAAACGTCGTCATCTGGCGTTTCGCCTTTTATCAACCTATTGCCCGCCGTTTCTCTGCCGTGCCTGAACAGGGTGGCCGCAGCACCAGGGCTGGGCGCAGTCACCGCCACATGACAGGGGTGACCACTTTCTGCGAGCCAGCGGACAGCTGCGATACCCAGGGCGGCTGATTTACCTCTCCCCCTCTCGGCCGTGATCACCAGCGGTCGCTTACGCCGCCCCCTGGCGGTACGGGTGATGGCTTCTATGGCGCTGGCCTGGTCATCCGTTCCGCCAGGCTCAAAGGCTGACCCGGGCACAGGTAGATGCGGCAGGGCATGGGGCTCGTGTGAAGCTTCGGGACCCACACGAACGCGGATCACCTCTGGATCCTCGCCAATCACCCTTGCCATTCGGTCGGCAAACGGATGCGCCGGGGCATTCTCAATCCCTGTGCGCCGGTAATCCGGGTCCGGGAAAGTCGCCCAGCTCGCCAATGGCGGCATCAGCCAGAACCAGAGGCCGCCAGCAGTAAGGGTGCCGCTCAGCGCGGCGAGGCTGTCCGGCGGGTTGCCCCGCCAGCCATCCCATACCAGCACCTGTGTTTCACGGCCGAGCCAGCGGACGCCTGCCGTGGGTTTAATTGCCACAAGCCCGGGATTTGGCTGCTCCGACGCATCGCCATTCCACAGGCCCACCTCAAACTCGAGGCAACCCAGCACCCGGCCCAGCCAGTCCAGCCCCATGTCCCGGTCGCCTTCGACCAGTACCAGGCGTCGTTCACCCCGCGCCCGGAGCTGCTGTTGAAATCCGGCCCAGTCGACTTTGGAATTGGCAGGCACCGAAGGTCAGCTAAGATCTATAGCGTGGCGTTTGAGGTCGTCCAGGCTGCAGTACTTGAGCGCGAGACGATGGGTCGCCCTGAGCTTCACCCGGGGCGCACGGCCGGCCTCAAAGGCCTCCTGCCATCGGGCGGCGCAAAGGCACCAGGCATCCCCTGCCCTGAGTCCGGGGAATCCGTTGGCCGGCATGGGTGTACTCAGATCGTTTCCCCGGCTGCGGGAATAAGCCAGGAACTCATCGGTCATCACGGCACAAACCACATGGGCGGACCGATCTTCCGGCCCGGTATTGCAGCAGCCATCCCGGTAAAACCCAGTTTCGGGATCCGTGCCACAGACCTCCAGTTTTTCACCTAGCACATTGATGGATTCAGCAAGCACGGTGGCCATATCAGTCACTCCTGTTACCTGTCACTCCCGGTCCCCTTCAGGCTGGAAGCTCAGTGAGAAAAGAGGGCCATTATGGGGGATGAAAGCGGTTGTGTCAGGCCTGTGATGCCTACGGCGATCCGGTTCACGTGACCACAGGAATATAAGCCAATGCCTACGGTGTTTTTAGACAGAGTCGGCTTCCTCTACCGGGAAGATCGTATAAAATCCCCGCTTCATTTCGCCGGGTTCACGCCCGCGACCGATGGATTTCAACAAAATGGAACTTTCAGATGCCGTTAAACCTGTGCTTTGGTGCCACCCGCCCCCTGTCCCTGAGCCTCTTCTGGACTTTGATGCTTGGCCTGATCATCGCTCCGGCCCATGCCTATGCCCTTAGTGGCCCGAAGGTTGAGTCGTTCATTGCAAGCATTAAAGAAGTCCATACGATTGTTGAGAATTACGAGGGAAGCCCGCTGGAGGATGAGCTCGACGAGGACGATGAAGATGACCTGGATTACACCAATGCCTACTCGAGCCTTGTCAGCCACCTGGACGAAGAACCCCCGCTAAAACGAGAAGTAAGTGCCGCCGCCAGACGTCATGGCTTCAGCACTCTTTCCGAATGGGGCCGGACCGGAGATCAGGTTTTTTCGGCGTTCATGGCCATCGGCCTGGAAGGCCAGCCTGCGATGGATGAAGCCGGCATAGAAAGCTACCTGGCATCAATGGAAGCGGCCCAGTTGCCAGAAGAGGATATGCAGGAGATGCGGCGGTCGATGGCAAGTCTTTTGGAAGCCAACAGGAAACTTCGTCAAGTCCCCAAGGCGGACATCGAAGCGGTCCGGCCCCACGTCGATGAACTGATGGCAATCCACATGGTTGATGAAGACGAGGCTGGCGAAGACGAGTGGAGCGACGACGACTGGGAAGATGAAGAGCTGGATGACCGGCAGGGCTATCAGTAAAACCAGGCCCTGAACCGGACGGCGGAGTGCCCGGTCGAACTCCGCCGTGCAGCACAGCCGGCGACGTTTATCCCGAAACGGTGATAACGGTTACCCTCACCCGCCTTGGCGATTACAATGGGCGCCATGCCCACCGACCTCCCCGATTACCTGACCGACGAGCAGCGCGCCATTATTACCGCCGGCAACGAGCATGTGGTGATTACGGCTGTGGCTGGTAGCGGCAAAACCTCAACCCTGGCCTGGCGCATCCGTTATCTGCTTGAGCAGGGACAGAATCCCAGCCGCATTCTGGTGCTGATGTTCAACCGCAGTGCGCGGGTGGATTTCGAGCGCAAGCTGGCGAATGTCACCCAAGGCACGTCCCTGGCGCTGCCGGAAGTGCGAACGTTCCATTCCATGGGTTTGAGACTGTATCGGCGTTTCATCCGCGAGGGCTACCTGCCGGCGTTTTCCGAAGCCATTCTGACCGAGCAGGAGATCAACTTTCAGGTCTGGCTGCTACTTCGGCGACTGGTACCGGAAGAGTTGCAGGAGGAGGTCCGGCGCAGCAAGAAAGAGTATGTGGAAACCGCCAGCGGGTTTATTGACCGGGTCAAGACCACGCTCTCGCCCGCGGACGTCGTGTTTGAGGAGCTGGGCTACGAGCCAAAGCACCGCTATCTGGTGGACCTTTTTCACAGCTTTGAGCAGTGGCGCAAGGCCGAGAGCCGGATCAGCTTCGCCGACATGCTGTACGAGCCGGTTATGGCCATCCACCAGAACCCGCCGCTGCAGACTCTGGTCGCCAACAAGATGGATCTGATACTGGTGGATGAGTATCAGGACACCAATGAAATCCAGCACCTGCTGTTGGGTTATGTGGCCGGCGACCGGGCCCGGGTGACTGTGGTGGGGGATCCGGACCAGACCATTTACGAATTTCGTGGCGCCCGGCCCGAGTTCATCCTGAACCGGTTCAGTGCCGAGTATGACCGCCCGCTTGAGCAGACTCTCAGTTACTCCTTTCGCTATGGCCACCGGGTCGCACTGCTGGCCAATCATCTGATCAGCAATAACCAGGGCCGCCGGGACGTGCTGTGCCACGCCCATGATACGACGCCAGAGACAGGGATATCGCTATACGAGCATGAAAGTGACCCCACCACGGTGCTTAGCATTCTGGACAGCCTGTCGCCCCAGGCCCGGAACGAGACCGCCATCCTGTTCCGGGTCTGGAGCCAGAGCGTCGCCATTGAACTACAACTGCTGGCACGACAGATTCCCTACCGCATCGACAAAGGTAAGGGCGCCCTGTTCAGCCGCGAAGCTGAAGCCGTGACCGCGCTGCTTCAGGTCACCACTGGAAATCTTGCCAACACGCCCGAATCCGACAGGCTGACACTGGCCCGTGCCCTGCTGACGTTTCCCCATGTGGGTCTCAAGGCCCCGGAACTGGCTCAGTTGGCCGGGTTTCTGGCCAGGTTTGACGCTCATTGGGGCGATCGCCTGCAGGCCATGGATTTTGATGCTCTGACGCCGATGGCGGGGAAGAAACTCAAGCGCCTGGGGGAGGTCCTGCAACAACTGCAGGACTTCTCGGGGCCAGTGGCCGAGCTGATTCGTCGCTACGCTGAGCACACCGAGCTTTACGAAGGCTTGCGTAGCCTGGCCATGACCCACGAAGCGGCCAGCGAACGGGTCGACACGGTAAAAGGCCTGCAGGGGTATCTGGCAGGCCTGGGCATGTCAGGGTCCGAAGCCCTGGCGCATTTGCGAAGTCTGCGGCAGGAAGCCCATCAGCATACCGCCCGGGGCGGTGTTCTGATGTCGACGATTCACCGCACCAAGGGGCTGGAGTGGCCGACAGTCATCCTGCCTGGATTGCAGGAAAAGTATCTGCCCTACAGCCCGAGGCAGAGCGACGACGTTATCGCCCTGCTGGAAAGTGAACGGCGCCTGCTCTATGTGGCCATAACCCGAACGCGGCATCAGTTGCACCTGATCACCCGGGTCAGCGGTCCCCGACCCGCCGTGGATACCGGCCAGGTACCCAGCCGCTTCATCCGTGAACTCAGGTTCGAGCTGTCGGATCAGTTGGGCAGCCAGCTGCACACACTTGCAAGCACAGCGCCGAAGCCCGCAAGCCTCGAACTGGCTGTGGCTCCCAGCCCTGTCAGTGAGCGTTACGCGAAACGGGCGGGGGTCGTGATCACCCTCACAGGTAGTGCTGAGACCGATAGCGAAGCGGGCAACGCGGGCGAGCACGGGATGGTCTGGAGCCACGGCCGACTCAACCACGCCGTCTTTGGCCACGGCAAGGTGATTCGCGAAGAGGAGAGCTCCTTCGAGGTGAGCTTTGACACCGGGCAGACCCTGAATTTCAGCAAGCAGACAGCGCACCTGTACTTCAAACCCGTGTCGGGGCAATACTGACTGATGACCTGACAAAGAGCGGGACTGTTTTTGTCGAAGTCCAGGAGACGGCCGTGTCCATTGCTGTTAGAGATGCCCGCAAGATTCTGGCCTGGAGCTTTGCCGGGCTTATAGCGCTCACCCTGGCGATGCCTGCCTCCGCTATCTACCGCTGCGGCAGTACGTTCTCCGATCAACCCTGCGGCCCTGATGCAGAGGAAATTACGGTCCGCGATAACCACATCGGGGGTAATTTTGAGTCCAACCTTCCGGAACTTGCCGAGCCTGCGCCCGATACCCGGGCCGAAACCGGGAAAAGCGATCAGCCGGAGGATGCCTGTCGCTTCATCAGTTCCACTGACCTTCGCACCCACCTCGCCCGAAACCAGGTGGTCAAGGGCATGACCCGGGACCAGGTGCTCAAAGCCTTCGGCCGGCCACCAGAGACCTATCCGGTGCCCCGGGAAACCTGGGTCTACCAGACCGATTACTACGGCAAGCTTTATGAGCTGACCTATGTCTACTTCCGGGATGGCTGTGTCGATAAAGTGGAGTACAGAAAACCCTGAACGACCTCGCAACTGGCCTCAACAACCCTTGCACAGCTCTTACGAATGCGGTTGTATTGATCGGTATAAACCAATTGCTTTACAACCGCTGAGCGACCCTGGGCCGCCGGCAGATGGGGGACAACCATGACGACCCGGCATTTCGATGTACTGATTATCGGCGCAGGTCTTTCAGGGGTAGGGGCAGCTTACCATTTACAGAAGCATTGCCCCGGCAAGTCCTTTGCCATCCTGGAAGGTCGTCAGCGTATGGGCGGCACCTGGGACCTTTTCCGGTACCCGGGCATACGTTCCGACTCGGACATGTACACCCTGGGTTATTCGTTTCGGCCCTGGACCCACGGCAAGGCCATAGCCGACGGCCCTTCCATACTTGAGTACGTCAGAACCACAGCCCGGACCCATGGTATTGATCAGAAGATTCATTTCGGCCAGTGGGCGACGCGCTACAGCTGGAACAGCGAGGAAGCACGGTGGACCGTTGAGACCCGCTCGCAACAGGGGAACGAAGAGCCCCAGACCCGGCGATTCACCTGTAACTTCCTGATCAATTGCAGCGGCTACTACCGTTACGATCAGGGCTATACTCCGGAATTCCCCGGCCGGGAGCGGTTTGAAGGCAAGGTAATCCACCCCCAGCACTGGCCAGAAGATCTCGACTACAAAGGCAAGCGGGTAGTCATTATTGGCAGTGGCGCCACCGCCGTTACGCTGGTGCCCGCCATGACCCGTGACGCGGCCCACGTCACCATGCTGCAACGCTCACCAAGCTATGTGGTGTCTCTGCCTGATGTGGACGCCATTGCCCAGGCCCTGCAAAGGTTGTTGCCGACCAAGCTCGCCTATCAGGTGACCCGCTGGAAGAATGTGTCCACCCAGACCCTGTTCTTTCAGGCCTGCAAGCGCTTCCCCAAGCTGATGCGCAAGCTGATACGCTGGCAGACTCGTCGCGAGCTGGGGCCGGATTTTGATGTGGATACTCACTTCAATCCCAGTTATGACCCCTGGGACCAGCGCCTGTGCCTGGTACCCAACGGCGACCTTTTCCGGGCGCTCCGCAAGGGCGAGGCATCGGTGGTGACCGACCAGATCGACACATTTACCAGGGACGGCATTCGGCTGTTTTCCGGCCAAGAAATCAAGGCCGATATTATTGTCACCGCCACTGGCCTGAGTCTGGTAGCCCTGGGCGGTGCCGAACTGGAACTGGACGGCCGTCCTGTCAGCCTGCCGGATACCATGAGCTACAAGGGCATGATGCTCAGTGATGTGCCCAACCTGGCTCTGGTGGTGGGCTACACCAACGCTTCCTGGACACTCAAGGCGGATCTGACAGACGAGTATGTCTGCCGCCTCATCAACTATATGGACGAGCACGACTACGACGTATGCGTGCCGGCGTCGGACCCCCGGGTGAACGAGGCTCCCTTCCTCGATCTCAATTCCGGCTATGTCCACCGTGCTCTGGAGCATCTGCCCAAACAGGGCGATCGGGCCCCCTGGCGGCTCTACCAGAACTATCTGCTGGATCTGATCAAGCTTCGCTTCGGCACCGTGGACGATCAGGTCATGCGCTTCACCCGCGCCCCCGGCAAAGAGATGCGTGGTGAGGCCGCGGACCGTGCGGCCTGACGACCACAGACCTGACCGTGGCTATTATTCGGCATAGCGACCGGGCCGGAAGGCATCAAGATTCATGGCCGGCACTTCGCCATCCATAACCTGTGCGATCAGCCTGGCGCTACCGGTAGACAGGGTCCAGCCAAAGGTGCCGTGGCCGGTATTAAGGTACAGGTTCTGTCGGGGCCCGCGTCCGATAATCGGCGGGCCATCGGGCGTCATCGGACGAAACCCGGTCCAGCTGGTGGCATTGCTCAGGTCTGCGGCACCGGGGAAACGCGACGCCACTGACTTGCGGATGGTTTCCAGCCGGCGTTCCGGTATATCCCGGTTAAAGTCATCCAGCTCGACAAAACCGGTGGCCCTCAAGCGGTTGCCCAGGCGCGTGGCGACCACCTTGAAGTTATCATCATGTACGGTGGAGACCGGCGCCAGTTGTGGATCAAGCAGGGGTGCGGTCAGCGAGTAGCCTTTGACCGGGTAGATGGGCAGGCGTAAGCCGAGGCCTGACAGCAGAGCCGGCGAGGCGCAGCCGCCGCAAAGCACGAAGGCATCCGCCGAGAGCTGTGCGTTATCGCCTTGCCCCGACCTCAATTCAACGCCCTGAACCTGGTGGCCATCAGCCAGGAACCGGACCAGTTCGGTGTCGAAGCGAAACGCCACGCCCCGGGCTTCACAAGCCCGGGCCAGGGCCTGGGTAAACAGCTGGCAATCACCGGTGCCGTCGGTGTCGTAACTGATGGCGCCATGAAGGGGGCCTGCTCCGGTCATGCCGGGCTCAGCTTCGCGGACCTGGTCTACACTTAAAAGGCGACAAGGAACGCCCATCTCCTGCAGCAGGTCGTAGGTGGCGCGATAGTCGGCCATGGCCTGGGCCGTACTGGCCAGTTGCAAGAGGCCGTCGTGCTCACCGTCAAACGCCAGGGACAGTTCATTTTCCAGCGCCAGGAATGTTTCCCTGCTGTGCATGGCCAGGCGCAGCATAGCGCGACGGTTAAGGCCATAGAGGCCGGGGGCGTAGGCGAACCTCAGGGTTTCAAACATGAACCGCAGGGCACTGAACGAAGGTGGCATACCCATTTTCAGGGCGCCGTCAGGCTTTATCAGCATGGGCAAGGCCTTGCCGACCATGGCCGCAGAGGCCCAGGGATAAACCACGCCGTAGGACCGCTGGCCGGCATTGCCCCGGCTGGTTTCCAGGGCCGCATCCGGCAACCGCTCCACCACGGTCACCTGATGACCACGCTTCTGCAGGGCCCAGGCTGTGGTAACGCCCACCACCCCGGCCCCGATAACCACTGTGTGCATGCCGGCCTCCTGTATCTGTCATCCGCCCCCGCTACCTGTGCCGAAGGCCCTGGCGTGTTAAACTCCCCACACGTTCACCATTAAAGACCAAGGTTCTATGGGCAGCAAAAGACGGGAAATACCAGTATTCGACCATCCCATTATTGAAACCCACTGTCACTTGGACTATCTCAAGGATCGCCCTCTGGCCGAAACCCTGGCAGAGGCCAGGCGAGTCAATATCGAGCGTATCATTACCATTGCCGTATCACCGGAGAATCTGTCCCGGGTTCGTGACCTCACGACAATTGCCGACTTTGTCTACGGCACCCAGGGCGTGCATCCCCACGATGCGGAGAGCTATACCGACGAGGCCGAGGCCGAGATAAAAGCCCACGTCAGTGGTGAAAAAATGGTCGCCGTGGGGGAGATTGGACTCGATTACTTCTACGACAATGCCGACCGGGCCGTGCAACGGGATGTATTCCGGCGTCAGTTGCAGATTGCCTGTGATACCAACCGCCCGGTGGTTATTCACAGCCGGGAAGCGGATGACGACACCATTGCCATACTCGCGGAATTCGAGCACAGCTTGACCCGTCGCGGGGTTATCCACAGCTTTACCTCCGGCCCTGGGCTGGCACGCTACGCCATCGACCAGGGTTGGTGCCTGGGCTTTAACGGCATAGCCACCTTCAACAAGGCCGAGAATGTCCGGGATATCATTCGCATGACACCCATCGAGCAGCTTCTGCTGGAGACCGACTCGCCCTTTCTGACGCCGGTGCCTTACCGCGGTCGCGAGAACGCTCCTTTCTATATTCCGTTTGTGGCGGAAAAAATTGCCGATGTTAAATCCTTGGCCGTGGAGGATGTGATTGTGGCCACCTACCGCAACAGTCTTCGTACGTTTTTTCCCGCTTCGGTCAGCCCGGATTGAGCCAGTCCCGGGCCACTCCTGGCATGCACCGAGCACTTTGAAGGACCCACAATCGAGATAAGTAGCATCCTGCCTGTTTCTTTTTTCCGCTCTTTACTGCTTTGTACTCGCCGCTGGAAAACAATGCGCAGCCCTGTTATCAGCCGCCCGCCTCACGGTCTGGGCCCAGATAGTGCTTATCCTGAAGCTCAAGCTGTTCTCGTAATTAAATGTCGTAGAAGCATTTTCGAAGAAGCAATTTGCGTTATGTGTACCTTTGTGTTACGAATTTTTTAGGAGTAGCATTAGAGACCCTTCTAAGCAGGATGGTTATGGGTCTCGGCAGCGCTTTGCGTCAACTTCGAAAATCAAAAGGCATCACTCTGGCAGAGTTGGCAGACGGTGCCGGTTCGCATGTGGGCAACCTGTCGCGGATAGAACGGGGCGCCGCAAAACCGAGCCTGAACCTGCTCTATCGTCTGGCGGAATCCCTCGATTTCAGTCTCGCGGAAATCTTTTCGGCAGCGGACCAACGGGCCCATGACGACAAGCAGGTCATTCTGAATTCGCTGTTTATTGCGCTTTACGATGAAGACCGGGAGCTTCTGGTGGACTTTGCCAAGCTGCTCCAGGAACGTGCCAGCCGCGATATGTCCGACATAATGGTGGAACACCAGTCCATGCCTGCGGACGAGGACGAGGACGAGGACGAGGCAAAGGACAAAGGACAAAGGACAAAGGACAAAGGACAAAGGACAAAGGACGCCAGCAGAGCCGAAGATACAATAGGACAGGCTGAAACAAAATAACCTGTTTATTCTTGCTGCATTTTTTAACACTAAATATGCCTGAAAAGCACAGAAAGCCTTTTCCCTAATCTCCAGCCAGCCACCTCTGACCATTTCGGGCCTTGCGCCTTTTCTGACCTGTCCTGACCAGCCCTCAGGGAGCAAAAGACAGGAACAGCCCCATCAGTACCGGTGAAATAAACGAAAGTATAAAGCCGGAAGCAATAGCCACGGGCACGCATACAAGGCCGCCGCTGCTACGGATCACGGGCAGGGTAAAGTCCATGGCTGTGGCCCCGCCATAACCGATGGCAAGTGCCGGTCGGCGCCCAATGACCAGTGGTATGATCGCCAGCGCAATGATTTCGCGCATCACGTCATTGAGAAAGGCCACCCCACCCCAAGCCGGTCCCAACGCCTCGCCAACAACAATCCCGGACAGCGAATACCAGCCAAAGCCCGACACCAAAGCCATGCCCTGGTACCACGGGATCCCCAGTAACGGAATAACCAGCAAGCCGGCCAGCAGTGAGCTGACAGAAAGACTCATCGCCACACCCAGCCCTTGCCGGTTCATCAGAAGCCTGCGCAGGGAGAGACCCGCATTCCTCAACTGAAGGCCGATCAGGAAAAGCAGTAGCATCAGCGCGCCGGTGGCGACGTCCTCTACCAGCGGCAGGTCCGGTAGCAGGTAATAACCAGCCAGCAGCCCGGCCATAACCGCAACCATTGGCTTTAAAGCGGACAGAAAAAGTCGGCGATAACCGGGAGAGGACGATCGATCGGAGCGGTCTGGAGCCATCGGTTGCCAGCGGTGCCACAGCCATAAACCGGCCATATTGGCAAAGAAAAGCACGAGAACCAGAACGACTACGTGGCGGGCCATGGTACCAAGCTGGCTCCAGAGCCCATCCATCTGGCCCAACCCAATGCCCAGTAGGATCAGTATGAAATAGACCAGCGCTTCAACACTGTAGTGAATAAGGCTCATCAGTGCGGGCCTGGACAGAGCGATGGCGAATCCCACAAACAGGGGCACCAGAATCAACAGAGCGTCGATCAGCATAGGGCTATGAAACTCGGGACTAATGCAGTTTAAAGGTGACTACCGGAATCAGGGCTGGCGCCTCAGCTTATGGGCTCATGCTGGTCCGGATCAAAGCGATAATCGCCTTCGTTGGCGTCGCGGTCTTCACGGATCGTGCGGGCAAGGCGCTGGGCCGCGACGGTCCAGACCGGGTGGGCTTCCGGCTGGGCCTCGTAGCTTTCGCCCAAAAGAGAGCCGGCGACGCCTCGCAGCGCGGCCTCCGCCTGGGAGGCACTGCGGAATGGCCCCTGGCAACGGTGCCGTTCTGGCTGATGGTCGTCGGGGCCACTCATGGCCACAAGAGCCCATATTCCACCACCGACATTTTTAATGTGGAGCTCGATCCTGCGCTCTCGCCGTGTCAGAACCAGCGCACGCAATGGGCCTCGGCCGTGAAAATAATGCAGTTTCATGGGATTGTGTTCGCTACGCTATTAATGCAAGGCACCATCATTCCTGTCCTGGACGAGAACCCATGGCGCGATGACCACGGCCCAGAGTTCGGTGTTTTTTTCGTACCAGGCCCGGGCTATTTCCGGCTCCACCTCGCCCACCTGTCCGGCCCCGAGCCACTGCTCGAACTGAGCCTTGTTGTCCGCCGTCAGCTGCACTGCAACATCAAGCAGATCCAGTTCCGGCGACACCCGGACCACGTGTCCGCGGGCATAGTAAGTCTGGAGATCATGCCAGCCAATCTGGGAGGTCTCCAGGTTCAGTTTTTCTTTCAGATCATCTGCTTGATGCGGGGCAGACATGGGCGTCTCGGCTCTGGTTTCAAATTCGGTTCAACTCTGGTGACCTGTCCGGCTTCGGATATGGCCCCGTCACGGATCCTTTCCACACTGGCAAAAGCCCCGGGCTAGCCTTCGCGCCGGTCACATGGACATGGGCACCCCCCCTCAGTTAGAGGGTCAGCGTGGCACGAATTCGGCCGTGCGACAAGACCAACACGGCCGAAAGCCCGGGGCCGCAGACTGGTTAGGCCGCAGCGATCATTTGTCGTAGAACGTAGTGCAGAATGCCTCCGTGTTCGAAGTAGGTTGCCTCGTTTGCGGTATCGATACGCGAGACCAGCTGGCAGGTCTCGGTCTTACCGTCGGGATAGGTCACCGTCATTTCCAGCTCGGCTCCAGGCTTCACCTCCCCCGATAAACCACTGATGCTGATGGTCTCCTCGCCCGTGAGCTCCAGGCTTTTGCGATCCGTGCCCTGGGGGAACTGCAGGGGCATCACACCCATACCAATGAGGTTGGAGCGGTGTATCCGTTCATAGGACTCGGCAATAACCGCTTTAACGCCCAGCAGGCGCGTCCCCTTGGCCGCCCAGTCCCGAGATGACCCGGTGCCATATTCGGCGCCGGCGATGACCACCAGCGGCGTGTCTTTCTCTGCGTACTTCATGGCAGCATCGTAGATGGGCATTTCTTCGTCATTGGGCACAAACCGTGTGAAACCACCCTCGACGCCGTCCAACATTTCATTCTTGATGCGCACATTGGCAAATGTGCCCCGCATCATCACCTCATGGTTGCCCCGGCGGGAACCGTAGGAATTAAAGTCCTTAGGCTCGACGCCATGGTCCTGCAGATACTTGCCCGCGGGGCTGTCGGCCTTGATGGAGCCGGCCGGCGAAATGTGATCGGTGGTGACGGAATCCCCCAGTATGGCGAGAATATGGGCGTTTTCGATGTCCTCGACCTTCTCCGGTTCCGGACCAATACCCTCGAAGAATGGCGGATGTTGGATATAGGTGGACTTGTCCGACCAGTCGTAGACCTTGCTGTCCGGCACATCCAACGACTTCCAGGTGTCGTCACCCTCGAATACACCTGCGTACTCGCTTTCGAACATGCTGGTCTTGACCTTCTGAACCGCCTCGGCAATTTCCTCCTGGGACGGCCAGATGTCCTTCAGGTAGACCGGATTGCCGTCGCTGTCCTCACCCAGAGGCTCCTTGCTGAGATCCAGCCGGACGTTGCCGGCCAGCGCGTAGGCCACCACCAGAGGCGGAGATGCCAGCCAGTTGGTCTTGACCAGGGGATGAATGCGGCCCTCGAAGTTGCGGTTACCGGAAAGCACCGCTGCTACCGTAATGCCACCCTTCTCCACCGCCTCTTCGATGGCTTCGGGCAGCGGCCCGGAATTACCGATACAGGTGGTACAGCCGTAGCCCACCAGGTTGAAGCCCAGTTTATCCAGATCCTCCTGGAAGCCGCCGGCCTTGAAATACTCGGTCACCACCTTCGAACCGGGGGCCAGCGAGGTCTTGACCCAGGGCTTGGTCATCAGGCCTTTCTCAAGCGCTTTCCGTGCCAGCAGGCCCGCCGCCATCATGACGCTGGGATTGGACGTGTTGGTGCAGGATGTGATTGCCGCAATGACGACTGCACCCGGGTCCAACCTGAGCTTCTCCCCTTCCATTTCGAACGACTGGCTGGTGTGGTGCTCATAGCTGTTGTCGACACCAACCGCGGTCTGTCCGCCTTCGCCCTGCCAGCGTTCGTTGTCCGGGGCGCTTTTACCGTTATCGCTCTGCTGCATGATCAGTTCGAACGTGGACTTCATGTCACTAAGGGCAACCCGGTCCTGGGGACGCTTGGGGCCGGCGAGGCTGGCTTCCACCTCAGCCATGTCGAGCTGCAGGTTATCGCTATAGACCGGCTCATGGCCGGGTTCACGCCACAGGCCCTGGGCTTTGGCGTAGGCCTCCACCAGGGCGATCTGGTCCTGGTCGCGCCCGGTAAGCTCCATGTACTTGAGGGTCTGGTCATCGACCGGGAAGAAGGTACAGGTGGCCCCGAATTCCGGAGACATGTTGGAAATGGTGGCCCGATCCGCCACCGGCATGTCGTCGAGACCGTCGCCGTAGAACTCCACGAACTTGCCGACCACGCCTTTCTTGCGCAGCATTTCGGTAACGGTGAGCACCAGGTCGGTGGCGGTGATGCCTTCACGCAGCTTGCCGCTGACCTTGAAACCGATGACTTCGGGAATCAGCATGGAGACCGGCTGGCCAAGCATCGCTGCCTCCGCCTCAATGCCGCCAACGCCCCAGCCCAGGATGCCCAGGCCGTTGATCATGGTGGTGTGGGAGTCGGTTCCCACCAGGGTATCGGGAAACGCAAATGTCTTGCCGCCCAGCTCCTTGGTCCAGACCGTTTTACCCAGGTACTCCAGATTGACCTGATGACAGATGCCGGTACCCGGGGGTACCACCCGGAAGTTGTCAAAGGCCTGCTGACCCCAGCGCAGGAACTCGTAACGCTCCTTGTTGCGCTCCATCTCGATAACGACGTTATCCTTGAACGCGGACGGGTCGCCGAATCGGTCCACCATCACCGAATGGTCGATCACCAGGTCGACCGCCGACAGCGGCTTGATCAGGGCGGGATCTTTGCCCGCCTTGGCCATGGCGTCCCGCATCGCCGCCAGATCGACCACCGCCGGCACGCCGGTAAAGTCCTGCATCAGCACCCGGGCAGGCCGGTACTGGATCTCGGCATCGGAATGGCGATTCTTGACCCACTCGGCCATGGACTCGAGATGGGACTGGTCAACAGTGTCATTGTCTTCGTGGCGCAGCAGGTTCTCCAGCAGCACCTTGAGGGAAAAAGGAAGGGTATCGACGCCGCTTAACGAACGCGCGGCTTCAGGCAAACTGTAGTAGTGAAAGGTCTTTCCTTTGACGTCCAGGCTGCTCAGAGTCTTGAAGCTGTCCTGGCTCGGGTTGGTTTCGTTCGACATGTTGGTCTCCTTCAACGTGTTCTTGGGGACTCCCAAAGCCGCTCTGTATCCGACCGATTCACTCTGGTACGAAGCTGGTCACAACGACTTGGTCCTGGCCAACTCAGGTTGAGCGAGAGAAATCCGACTGTGAAACATCTATTAACTATTGCAGCTATTAAAAGGACTTCAACCACTGCTGCGGTTATCTCCTTTATTCACCCGGTGAATGCCTGCCAGAAAGCACGGCCTGGGTACCCGGACGCAGCTTTTAGCCATTAGTCCCATGCTTTTAGCGATTAGTACCATAGTGTCACATCTGTTTCGCCCGGGGGAAAGAATCGCACCTGGGTCAGGTTTGCAGCTCGCCGTAGAGTTGGGCGTATAGTCCCTCCCTGGCGATCAGATCGTCATGGCGACCTTCCTCAATAATTCGGCCATCTTCGAACACACAGGCCCGGTCTGCCTGTTTAACCGCGCTCAGGCGATGGGCGATGATGAGTGTCGTACGTTGCCTCAGAAAGCCCTCAAGGGCCTGGTGCAGCTTTGATTCGGTTTCGGCGTCCAGGGCCGAGGTGGCCTCGTCCAGTATAACCAGGGCCGGGTCGGACAATACCATGCGCGCGATGGCCAGGCGCTGGCGCTGGCCGCCGGAAAGCCTCACCCCCTGACGGCCCACCAGGGTGTCCAGCTGATCAGGCATGGCGCGCACTGTCGCGTCCATCTGGGCAATCCCCAGCGCCTCCCATAGCTCGTTGTCGGACTGGTCACGGCCCAGGGTCAGATTCTGCCGGATGCTGTCATTGAACAGTGCCGGATGCTGCAGCACGGTTGCGATATGCTCCCGCAGGCGGGGCAGGCCAATGCGCTGAACCGGTACATCATCAACCAGCACTTCCCCCCGGTCAGGGGTATACATGCCCAGAATGATCTGAACCAGGGTGGACTTGCCGCCGCCACTGGCGCCTACCACGGCCACTTTCTCCCCCTTGCCCAGGTGCAGATTAATGCCGCGCAGCACCGCTTCTTCGCCGTAACCGAAGTGGATGTCTTTCAACGTCAGGCTGACCGTGTGCTGGCCCTTGAAGGGATTCTGCAGGGCCGGGTAGCGGGGCTCCTCCTTCAGGGTCAGTAACCGGTTTATGCGGGCAAGGGCCGCATTGGCGGCATAAAAGGCATACTGCATATTGAGCATTTCCTGCACGGGCGTCAGCATGAACCAGAGATAGCCGAAAATGGCGAACATCATGCCGATGCTCAGGTCGCTCAACAGCACGGCTACCATGGCGGCGGCGCGGAAAGCGTCAACCCCGAACTGGAACAGCGCAAAGCTGGCCCGGCTGGCGGCGTCGCTTCGCCACTGGAACTGGACCGCATGGTCCCGTACCTTGCGGGCCTTGCCAATCAGTTGCCTCAGATAAAGCTCTTCCCTATTGGCAGCCCGCAATTGATGCATAGCATCAAGGGTTTCTGTCAGTGCGCCCTGGAAGACCTCGTAGGCGCTGTTCTCCCGCCGCTTGAGCTCTTTGACCTGCTTGCCGATCAGCATGGTTACAAAGATCACCAGGGGATTGAACAGCAGGATCAGCAAAGCGAGTTGCCAGTGCACCCACAGCAGAATGACGGCGGTACCCAGCACGGTCAGGCTGGCCACCAGGAATCGGCTGATGGTGGTGCCCAGGAACTGGTCTATGGTGTCCAGGTCGGTGATGAAATGGCTGCTTACCGAGCCGGACCCCATGGTTTCATATTCCGACATGGACACGCGCTGCAGCCGTCCCAGCAGCCGCGACCGCATACGGAAGACCACATCCTTGGAGATTTTGGAAAACTCCCGGGATTGCGCCACATTGAATCCGAGCGCGGTCAACCGCATCAGAAACGCCGCCAGCACCATCACGGCAATATAGGCGACGGGCTGGTGCCAGGCCTCAGGCAGAAAAGTCTGCATGACCGGCAAAACCGGGCCTTCGTCCTCCAACAGCACCTCATCCACCAGCACAGGCAGCAGCAGCGGTACCGGAACGCTGGCCAGGGTGGCAAAGATGGCGAGAATGTTGGCGCGCACCAGCCTGGGACGATGCTTGAACGCCAGCCTGGCGATTGAACGCCATGTGTAAGTCCGTTCACCAACCTGTGGTTCTTTGACAGCAGACACCTGCTCCCCGGCGTAGTCTTCCAATGCTCCTCCTGACTGGGTGCCCGCAACTGGGACGATTCCACGGGACGGGACTGAACATACGACCCCATTCGGACAATAGCCTACTGTCTATGATAACTCACCCGGTGACTGGCCCACAGGCCCGGCATCTGCGATCATGACAGGATGTTAATCGTATTATCGGATCGGGCCCGCCTTTGAAACACGACTGTCATTACCATCCCGGTGAGCCCGCCAAGTGGCACTGTGGCGAGTGCCTGACCCACTATTGCCCGAGCTGCATGCCGGACGCCGCCCCCCGCAGACAGCATGGACTCTGTCCGCATTGTGGCCGAAACATGCGCTATCTTGGCGCCGCAACCGAGGTGGTGCCTTTCTGGAACCGGCTATCCGCCTTTTTCCGCTATCCGTTTCATGTTGATCCCCTGATGGTGATCGCCATCTGTACCTTTGTGCCCATGCTCCTGAGCGCCAACCTGATTGGCGTGCTGGTCACGGTTCTGCTGGTGCTCGCGCTGTTCAAGTACACCTACGCGGTGATCCGTCATACCGCCGATGGCCATATGAAGCCGCCGCCGCTGGCCACGGCGTTCAGCGGCGATGGCTTTGGCATCGTCATTCTGCAGCTGGTGGTGTTCGTCCTGATGGGAGGCCTGGTATTCTCCGCCGGGCTTGTGGGTGGTCCTTACCTGGCGCTACTGGTGCTGGCCTTTGCAGTGCTGGCGCTGCCGGCCAGCATCATGGTACTGGCCATGGAGCACTCGGTGATGGCCGCGGTCAATCCAATGAACCTGGCAGTGCTTATCTCCCGTATCGGCTGGCCCTATTTCCTGCTGTACGGCTACGTCATCCTACTCACCCTGGCGTCCGGTGCAGCCCAGGAATTTGCCCTCAACCATTTCGCGCCCTGGCTGGCCCAGCCACTCGCCGGTTTCCTCAACAGTACCTTTACTCTGATCCTGTTCCATATGCTGGGCTACCTGCTGTTCCAGTACCAGGAAGAGCTAGGTTTCGCCAGCGACCTGCAGGATGCGGACGAGCAGGACTCGGGCCACCAGCGCGACCGCAGCGGGCGCTTCGACGCCGACCTGGACATGAACCTGAAAGACGGCAATTACGACCGCGTGCTGTCAATGCTCAAGGACAGCCTCAAGCGGGACCCCCACAACAGCCACCGGATCAGCCAGCTATACCTGCTGCTCAAGGCGCGGCACGATACCGCCGAGCTCTGCCGTTTCCACCCGCGCCTGCTGTCCTGGCTGGCAAGCCGTAACGACAGTGACGGCATCAAGGAGTTGCTCCGGATTCTTGAGCAGGCTGAGCCAGGCTTTCGCCTTGATGATCCGGAGCTATCCCTGGCCTGTGCCCAGCCGCTGTATCGCCAGGGTGAATACAAGGCCGTGCTGCGCCTGCTACAGGATTTCCACAAGCGCTTCCCGGACTGCGAACAGCTTGCGCCAGCCTACCTGCTGGTAGCCCAGGCCCTCGCCAACGGGCTAGGACTCTGGGACAAAGCCACAGCGTTTCTCAGCTTCATCGAGAAGAAATGCCCACAGCATCCCCTGCATGGCCAGATCGCCGCCTATAAGGAACAGGCCAGCCGGAGGGAGCCCCTGAAAGGCCCCAGGGCCACCTTCGCAGTTGACGGCTGAGTCATACCGCCGGCAGAAGCTGGCGGTAGTGGCGGGCCTTGGGGGTCATCTGGCGTTTCTCGAACTCCTCCGCAAGCAAACGACACGCCTCCCCCACCAGAAGCTGGTCACCGGTTCCACGCAAACGCTCGAAGGCTTTCTCCGCGTTCTTCAGGTCGTCGTGCCGGAGACAGGCGAACAGAACCCGATTATGATCCTCCGCTGCCAGCGGTTTATTGCCTGAACCTTTCGACAGGTATTCCTGCCAGACTTCCACCATGCGTTCGGGCTGACGCCTGCTCAGGGACTGGTTCATCAGGGCCAGGGTGCGGTCGCGGTATTCCTGCGTCTCTGGCCGTAACTTGGCCAGCTGGTACAGGTGCTCCAGCAGAATGACGCGTTCGGGGTGACGCTCCCACAGGGCTTCAAACTGGTGCTTTGCCAGGGCGAACTCCATGCGCCCCAGGCTACCCATGGCCTGGGCGTAAGCACTGGTAAAACGCTCATCCTGTTCGTCCTGCTCAGGCTCGAAGAAGGCTTCCCTGACCTGAAACCAGCTCTTGCCCAGCATCAGAACCAGTGCCGCACCGGCCACAAGACCGCCGGCATGAGCCATATAGGCGATGCCAGTGGCGCCGGCAAACCAGTAGTCGTAGAGTTCCTTGCCCAGCCACACCGGCAGCAAAGCCAGCGCCGGGGCACGGAAATAGTTGAAATAGACCCCGAAAAAGTAGAAAAAGCGTATTTTCCTGGCCCCGTAGATGGCCACGTACATACCCATCAGACCGGAAATGGAACCAGACGCACCGACCAGAGGCACCTGGCTGCCCTTTGAAAAGGCGGTATAGACGAGTCCTGACAGGGCGCCACAGAGCAGATAAGCCAGCAGGTAGCGGGCCGGCCCCATGGCCTTCTCGACGGTGAAGCCCAGCAGGAACAGGAACACCAGGTTACCGATAAGGTGCCCCAGGCCACCATGCAGAAACTGGTAGGTGATCAGCGCGTACAGGTTCAGCTCGCCCGGTATCAGCCCGAGCTGGTTGGCGCTGAGCTTGTCGATCAGTTCGTTCTGGATCGGAGGCCGCGCTGCCTGCCAGCGAGCCTGTTCCTGGGGTGCCCACACCAGCCCCTTGTTGTCCTGCAGGTAGTGGTAGAATTCCCGGTCAGACAACATGATTGCTGCCTGCCAGAGCTGGCTGCCTTCGTTGACCGCGTCCCGGAATGCCTGGAGCTCATGAATGCGGTCGGTGTCGCCTTTGACATTGACCTCGCGCTGCAGATAGGTCTCGTAAACCGGCGCCTCCAGGGTCACAAGCCCGGCGTCCAGGTAACGCTCAATGGCCGTGGCCTGCAGGCGTGGGTCTGCTCCCTGGTAGAACAGGAACACCAGCAGACAGGTTGCCATAAGACCCAGGGTCATCCAGGGCGGACGCTTCCAGTCGATGGTATTTTCCGCGGGGATGATCAGCATGGGCAGTCACAATTGGTCATAATTCGTCGTCTCCGATCTGCTTTTTACCACAGCATCGCCCGCTTTTCGCGCTGAAATACACCCTGACAGCCACAAACCTGAGGCCCGGCGAGGCGGGGCCTCAATCAAGTCAGGAGAAAGACCATGTCACACCCCTACCCAGCCCTCCCGGGGCCCCTGTCATCCATCGGTAACAAGGGTCCTGTTCAATCCCTACGGTCCATGCGCGTGTTAGTCTGTGGCGGGCTCATGGCCAGCCTGCTGGCCGGCTGCGCGGCCACCGGTGATAACGCCGAGGTTAGCTCCAATGGCAGAGCCTCAGCACCAGACGTCATCAAGGCAGACACTATCGACCAATCGCCAATTGTGGTAACAGACAATTCTGACAATAGTCCTGCCAAACAAAAAAGCAGCCCGATCAATGAAACCAAGGAAGAACACATGACTGTACTAGTACTGGACAACCCGGAACTGATGGCGCGCGCTGCAACCCTGGACACCGGATTTGCCAGACCCATACCCACGCTCGAGCATAGCCCCCGAAAGCCCCACCGCATGCGGTTTCACTATAATTTCAACAGCCACCGGCTAACCGAAGAGGATGAGCAGACCCTGCGCCAGCACGCAGCCTACCTGAAAGCTCATCCCGAGCTCCGGGTGCATGTCCACGGTCACACGGACACCTTCGGCAATGACGAATACAACACCTTCCTGGCGCGCCTGAGAGCCAGCTCGGCAGCCAAGCTGCTTGTTTCTGAGGGCATAGCCGAATCACGCATCCAGACCACTGGCTGGGGCAGCGCCAGGCCTCTCACCAATCCCGCTGACCATGCCGCCAATCGTCGTCTTGAACTGGAGTACGACTCCGCCCAGATGGCGAAAGCACAGTAGATAGCCCGAACCGGGCTATAGGTTCCAGGCAGGGATTCGCACAAAAAAGCCACCCGGCAGGGGTGGCTTTTTTTAGTGGCGCCAGGTCTAAAAATTCACTTGGTACACGTTCCATATCAGCAACAATGCCATCACCAGAATTGCCAGCCAGGTGAGCAGTATGCCCACCAGTCGTGCCCGGTGGGGCCCACCGTGGCCCTTGGCCATGCCCCAGGCGTGGAGCAGGCGTCCCACTACGAAGGTCATGCCCACCCAGTAAACATGGCCGGCACTGACCCCGTTGAGTTCGCCTATGGCCATCAGGATCAGCGCCAGCGGCGCATATTCCATGAGATTGCCGTGAGCCCGCACGGCGGACTCAAAGTCCCGGTCTTCGTTGTGGCCCATCCCCCGTTTGTACTTCAGGCGAAAGGTCGACACCCGGTAGGCGAGAAATAGCGCAAACAAAGCGACAACACTGGCGAAAATCGCCGACATCGGAATAATCATTCAGCAGGCCTTCTTACTTTTTGATGGCACCCACAATGGCCAGCAGCAATATCGCGCCCACTGTGGCCGTGACCAGTTCTCCTACTGCGCCCTGGGATGCCAGGCCGAGCAGACGAAAGACGAAGCCGCCGATCACCGAGCCGACAATACCTATGCCGACATTGGCGAGCACCCCAAAACCCCGGCCCTTCATGATAAGACCCGCGAGCCAGCCGGCAACGCCGCCGATAATCAGAAACAGTATCAGGTTCATTAAGTCCCTCCAGGTTGGGTGATTTCGGATTGGTTACGAGCGTCCGCCATGGACGGCGACCTTGAGACTGCCCTGTTTTCAGCAACCCTGCAAGAACCGGAGCGGGGCAGTTTAGTGGGCCATGCCATTGATAGCCCTCTGCATCTCGCCATGGCACCGGGCAATCAGTTCGGGAATGTCAGCGTTGGTCAGACCACGGGTTTCAACAGGCGGCAGGATTTGCACGGATACCGGTTTCCTGCGACCGAGGAAGCCGGTTGTAGAGGTATCGTAGGGACTGGCGCAGATCATGGTGATGGGAACGCCGGAGGCGATGGCGGCATAGAATGCGCCTTTCTTGAAACTCTGCAGGCCCCGGCCACGGCTCCGGGTGCCCTCGGGAAAGACCCATACGCTCTTGCGATCAACGGTAATGGCGTCGCTGGTGGCCTGCATCACCGCAACCGCCTTGTGGGAGCGAGCCCGGTTGATCATGACGTTGCCCCCGAGCCAGAACACCTGGCCGAAAAAAGGCACCCAGGCCAGGGCGGCCTTGCCCACTGTTACCGTGCGGGGCGGCAGCAGATCGGCGAATACGAACAGGTCGTCGTTGTACTGGTGGTTTGCGATTAGCACCGTGGGGCGGTCGTGGTAGAGATTTTCAGCCCCGATCAGGGGACGCTTCATGCCCATCACCGCCCGTCCCGTTCGGGCCATGATCCAGCCCAAGGTCCGGTTGTTGTCCGGGTTGAACGGTCGCGCCAGGCACAGGCCCAGCCCCACCAGGCAAATAATGGGCACCAGCGCCCAAGCCAGCAACATGCGCAACAGCCCCATCACCACACCCCGCCTCTGGAAAATCTGGCGCACAAGTGTACGCTAAAATCCGGCGTCGGCAATACCTCCGCCGGAGGCCAGGTTCAAGGGTAAAGGAGGCCGAACACGGGCTTCAACCAGGTAGCGTAACGGACCGTCACTGGCAAGGCTGTCAAATGGAAAGCAGGTAACCAGCAAGAGGCTATCCGGCGCCATGGCGTCCAGTTCGATGCCTTCCTCCCGGCTGTCCGCAATGCGGATACGAGTCACCTCATAGTCTGTCCAGCTGCCCGCCTGATCCTGAAGACGCAGCAGGTTGCCGGCCTTCAGGTGTTCAAGGGCATCGAAATGGGTGTCCCGATGACCGGCAATAATAATTGGCCCCTCCCGGGTTGCGCCCGCCAGTCTGCCCGGCCCGAACGCCAGACTCTCGCCGTGAACACCTTCCAACACGATCAGCGGCTCTGTGCCGGGACCCAGATCCAGTCGCGCCACCGGCCAGGTATCCGCCCAGGGCCAGGGTCTGGCCGGCTGTTGCCTGGCCTGGGTTTCAGCCCAGGCCAGGGTCAGCAGCTCCTGGGCCAGCATGGCCTTCAGGGGAATCCAGGCACCGACAACGAACACGGCACCGAACAGCAGGCTCAAGGTCAGCAGGCAGCGGCTCATGTTCTAGTCCTCCTGCGAACCAGAGCCAGCAATCCGCACAGCAGGCCTCCGAGTGCGCCGGTCATCATAAGGGCCGGCGCACCCGTTGCGGTCTGGGGATAACGCAGCATGGCCGGTGCACTGCCCTTGGGCAGGAGGGTCGGAACCGGCTCAGCATCAAGCGGCTCGTCTGCCTCCCGTCTGGGCGTTTTGTCGACCGCGACAAAGCTTGTGTAGGGCGTCACCAACTGATACTTCAGACCCAGTTCGGTCACCTGATCTTCCGTACGGGTGCCTGAAGGGCTTTCCCCCGCGGCTTTTGTGACAACGGAGCGGTCCAGCAGACCATTGATTTTCTGCCGCGCCCAGTAACGATGGAGACCCTGCCCCGGCGCGGCACTGGTCAGATCCAGGCTCTGCTGCCAGTTCTGGCCTCCGGCCAGGCGGCCCGACATGACCAGCTTTCCCTCGGCAGCCTGACCCCGGACGACCTGGATCAGGGGTTCTCCCAGAAACAGATCGCCCGGTCGTTGCGGTAACGCCTCCGACTGGATGTCATCGGGCCAGGCCACGCTCAGATCGGTGAGTACCGGGGCCTGCATTTTACCGAAGAGATCCTCCAGGGGTTTGGCCATAGTGGTCAGATCTGTGATGGCGGTATAGGTGCCCCGGCCGAACCGGGCGGCCTCCCGCATGAAATGGAGATTCGGCGCCGCCCCTATTCCCACGGTGAACAGACGGCTTTCACCCAGTTCCTGCTCGATCTGCTGAAACAGGGCCGCCTCGTTACCAACAGCACCGTCCGTGATAAACACCACCTGGCGGACCCGGCCAGAGCGCTCCTTGCCGGCGGCCAGGGCCCTCGCCAGCGCCGGGGCCATTTCTGTGCCGCCGTCTGCGGTCAACCCGCGGACATAGGCCTGGGCCTGGTTCAGGTTAGGGGCTGAAGCCGGGTGCGCTGAGGGGAAAAGGCTGCGGGCGCTGTGACTGAACTGGATAATGTTGAACGTGTCGTCTGGCCCCAGGGTGTCGAGCCCTCGCATCAGCGCAGCCTGGGCCTGGCGGATGGACTCGCCGGCCATGGAGCCGGAGGTATCAATGACGAACACAAGCTCCCGCGCCAGACGCCCGCCCCTTTCAACTCCCGGCACCAGCAGGGCCAGCAGATAGTCCTCCCCCTGCCAGCGCTCATGGAAGACTGCTGCAGAGGGCGCTTCACCTCGTACCGGCAGCCACCGGACAATCATGTCCCGATTCATGGGCACCGCGCCCTCAGTTGGCGTCACCCTTACGGTGTCGCCATCCCAGGTACTCTGGAGGCTGTGGCTGGGGCTCAGCACCGAGGCGATGGGCAACCCGGTATAGAGTTCAAGGCTGATACTGGCCTGGTGGCTACCCGGGGGAAGATCGTCAGGCAGCACGGTGAACGGGCTGATGGCATCAGCGTCCGCCACTTGCGTGGTGGGCATGGCCCAGCCCTGACGCCAGTTGTCAGGGGCGTCGGCTACCTGAGGCGCGCCGGGCATGTAACGGGGGGTCAGGGTTGTCGGCAGGCGCAACTCGAACTCGCCGGACTGGTAGCGCACCGCCTGCTGGTAACGGATCTCCACGGTAATCTCTTCGCCCGGCGGTATATTGGCCAGGCGGGTGGTGAACAGATTGGGACGTTCCTGGGCTACGGTTGCGGCCTGACGACTCTCTGCCTTTGCAGTCTCGTACTGGGTTGCCGCTTCCTGGCGGGTCTGGATTTCACCCTCGATCACTCGCTCACCGGCCCGCATTTTCAGGCTGTAGACACTGGCCTGTTCCGGCAGGGGGAACACGTAAATGGCCTCGCGCCAGTTCTGCCCGGCATTGCTGAAGCTCTGTCGCAGGCGGGTTTCCGCAATCAGCCCACTGACGGTAACCTGGTAGTCAGCACTGAGCAGAGTTGCCTGCTCGCCACGGCTGCCAGGTTCCCCGAAATAGAGCGCGCCGGCGGTCTCCTCGCCCCTTTCGGTGGCTTCCGCATACACCGGGTGCAGAGACAGGAACAGCGCAACCAGAAGCCACAGACTGACCCCTTCCAGCAATTTCCTGAGTTTCACCGGCGTCGGTTGTGCCCTGGACACTGTTCGTGTTCGCGAGATAGACGTACCGGTATCACGGCTAACAGAAGTGAAGAACATGGAACAGGCTCCGGCAGTTGATTGGGTATGGGAGCCATTTAAAACAAGTGATGGGTCTGTCCGGTGGCACAAAGGGGCAAAGCGCCGGCAGAAAATGATGAATTATGGCAAACCTCTCCCGGTGCCTTGTGCTCTGTCGCCAGCGTGGTTAAATAAGCCGGACGTTCAGCACCGGGTAAGGCTATGAAACGGCACATTGCACTGATCGAAGATGAACCTGCGATTCGGGAAAACTACCGGGCGGCCTTTGAGCGGCGTGGCTACCGGGTATCAGTCTATGGCGAGCGGGCAACGGCCTACGCCGCCCTGAGAACCGGTCTGCCGGACCTGGCGATCATTGACGTTGGCCTCGGCGACGAAATGGACGGCGGCTTTGACCTGTGCCAGGACCTGCGCAAACTGTCCCCCACCCTGCCCATGATTTTCCTGACCGCCCGGGACAGCGACGCCGATTCCGTGCTCGGCCTGAGGCTGGGGGCGGATGACTACGTCACCAAGGACATGAGTCTCGATCACCTGTTCGCCCGTATTACGGCGTTGCTCCGACGCGCGGACGCCTGGGCTGAATCCAGCCGGCAGGCCGACGAAGTTCTGCAGCGGGGCCGCTTGCACTTGAACGTAGACCGCATGACGGCGGAGTGGGATGGCCGTCCGGTTGACCTGACCGTGACCGAGTTCTGGATGCTGCACGCCCTGGTTCACCACCCCGGCCATGTCAAAAGCCGAACCCAGTTGATGGAGGCCGCCAGCACCGTCCTCGACGACAACACCGTGACTTCACATATCAAGCGCATCCGACGCAAGTTCCAGCAGAACGATCCGGAGTTTGACGGCGTTCAGACGGCCTATGGCTTCGGCTATCGCTGGAATGCCCATGAAAGCTGACCCATCACCTTTGCCGAGCCCAAAGAAATCGTGAGCCGGTTCCGATGACGCTCAAACGCCAGTTGCTGATTGCCAGCCTGCTGATGTTGCTGATCCCCTGGGCGGGGCTGCAGTTTGTGCTGGAGCTGGACCAGGCTCTGAGAGCGCAGGCGGCCCAGCAGTTGCAAAGCCAGGCCAGCCGTATGCAGACAGGCGCCCGGAAGCACTTGCCGGACACAGATCAACGCCCGGCGATTTATGCCACCACCGTGGAACGGCAACTCAATCTCGACGGTTACGGCGACGACTGGCCCGGTTACGATGAGGAAGACGCCGAAACAGTGCCTTCAGGGCAGCCGGCCGACTGGCAGATAGCGGTAAACGGGGATCATCTATACCTGCTGCTGCGGGTCGCCAACCCGAACCCCCGCTACTTCGACCCGGGCCAGCCGAACAGGGCCCATGAACATCTCCGGATTTACTGGCGAGACGGTGGCGAACTGAAGGAGCGCCATATCCAGACCCCTGCCCCCGGACCGGTGGTGGGCTGGCGGCCGGGACGGCAACCAGCCGCCGACTACCAGGTGCGGGGCTACTGGCAGGCCACCGGCCGGGGCTATCAGCTCGAGCTCCGGTTACCCCGTCCCGGGGCAGATCAGGCGTTCGGATTCATGCTGCACCGGCCGGACCCGGTTACGGGTGATACCCGCGCGGTCACGGGTACCGGGTCACCACCCGAGCTACCAAGGCTGGTGACGCGATCGGCTGCTCTTGAGGACACCCTGGCCTCGGCCATCCTGCCGGGACAACAGGTCCTGGTGCTGGATACACAGGGCTGGGTACTGGCACAAGAAGCCCTGTCGGCCCCGGATAGCCAGCCAGATTTCGAGTCGCTCGGGGCGATGGACATCATCGAGCAGATCAGTCTGAATATCCTGCGAGCACTGGTACGCCATTTTCAGCCCGATCCCATTGCTTTACCGGAGAATTTTGACCGCCTCGACCCGAGCCAGCTTCCAGAACAGGGAATCGTGCGCCATGGCACGGAAACACCGCAACTGATGGTTCACCGGGCCCTGGACGATGGCCGCCACCTGGTCCTGGAACAATCCCTGAGCCAGCTGGTGGCCCTGTCCGGGGACGCCCTGGGCTCGGTGATCGCCCGCAGCACGCTGCTTATCCTTGCCCTGATGCTCGCGCTGCTCGGCTATGCCAGCTGGCTGTCCTGGCGCATTACGCGCCTGCAACAGGCGGTTCGGGGAAGCATCGACACGGATGGCCGAGTGATCGGCCCCATGCCGGCCAGCGCAGCCCGGGATGAGCTCGGGGATCTGTCCCGGCAATTCAGCCAGATGATCGACAATCTCCAGGGTTACACCCGCTATCTGGAAAGTTTTTCACGGCGACTGTCCCATGAACTCAAGACCCCGGTCGCCGTCATGCGCTCCTCCCTCGATAATCTTGCCCAGGAGGACAGTCGCGAAAATCAGGATGCCTATCTGCAACGGGCACAGCAGGCAACGGACCGGCTGAGCCAGATTCTCCAGGGCATGAGTGAAGCGGCAAGACTGGAGCAGAGCTTCGACCATGCCGAGAAAGAGGCCTTCGACATGGCGGTCGTGGTTTCCCAGGCTACCGCTGCCTACCAGGCACTGTCTCCGGATCATCGTATTCTCTACCGGGGACCGGACGCCGGGGCTGCCGCCTATGGTTCCCCGGAGCTGCTGGTGCAGTTGCTGGACAAGCTGGTCGACAACGCCCGGGATTTCACGCCGCCGGGCGGCCTTATTGAGGTCGCGGTGACACCCGGACCGGGGGGCAACGAACTTTCGGTATTCAACGAGGGCTCCAGCCTGCCCGCCCACCTCACCAGCGAGATATTCAGTCCCTTCGTGTCGCTACGCGACCGCGCGGATCAGGGCCACCTTGGCCAGGGACTGTTGATCGTCAGGCTGATTGCCGAATACCATCAGGGCAGCGTGCAGGCTGACAACGCCGACAGCCCCCGTGGGCCACAGTCAGGCAGAGGTGTCATTTTCCGGATCTGGCTTCCGCTGCCGTAGGGGTCGGGACCACTTCATACTGGCGGTAGAACTGTTGCGCCGTGCGGCCGTTTCTGACACCGCGTGCCAGGGCGAAAGCGATTGCCTGCTTATGCAGTTGCCGCCGGTCAGCCACGTCGGGGAAGAGGGCATCAATGGCCTCAAGATAGAGGTCCTGCGAAAAGCTGTAGAACGACAGCTGCAGACCAAACCGGTCTGCCAGGGACACCTGCTCTTCAATGGCCTCGGCCGGGTGCAGTTCGCCCCCGCTCATGGTGCTTTTGAGGTTATCCGCCATGAACTCGGGCATCAGATGGCGCCGGTTGGACGTTGCGTACACGCGCACATTTTCGGGGGGCAACTCCAGGGAGCCTTCCAGCACGCTTTTAAGCGCCTTGTAGGAGGACTCGCCGGCCTCAAAGGAAAGGTCATCGCAATAAATTACGAACCAGAAGGGCTGCTCGCTGATCTCATCCACAATCTCGGGCAGGTTCACCAGGTCGTCTTTGTCCACCTCGATCATTCGCAGCCCATCGCTGGCATAGCGATTCAGCAAGGCCTTGATCAGGGAGGATTTGCCGGTTCCGCGGGCGCCCCAGAGCAGGGCATTGTTGGCGGGCCGGCCTTTCAGGAAGCGCTCGGTGTTACGGGCCAGGGCTTGTTGCTGACGCTCAATGCCCTGCAGGTCCTGCCACTGGACCGGATCCAGGCGGCGAATCGGCCGCAATCCTGCCCGGTGCCGGCGCCAGGCCGCGGCGGAAGTTGTGGTCCAGTCAATCGTTACCGGTGTCCTCATCGCTGTCATCTGCCGAGGTCTTTGAAAGTTGCTGGAACAGGCTAGCCTGAAACGCCTTATCAAGAAAATAGAAATGGCCCTGGCCGGGCAGGCGCTCCAGGGTTGCCCAGGGCAGGTGGCGAGCCAGATGTTGGCCAAATCCCTCCGGCGTGAAGGGGTCGTCTGTGCCCTGGTATATCGCGACCGGCACCCTGACGTCCGCCAGGCTGAAGCCCCAGCCCGACAGTTCGTTGGCCAGATCCTGGGCGATGGCCCGGCCATGACTGTGCAGGCACACCAGCTGGTCGCGATGGAACAGACGCCAGTGCCCGGGGTCCTGCAACAGGGCCCGGTCGGCCGGGCTGGTAAGTTTGCGGACCTGGGTCATGTAGGCCCCTGACCGCATTCGTGCCAGCCTTGCCATACAGGCTACCGCGAATCGGAACACCGGCATACCGAAGGCCAGGACCGCCGGGCCCGGCCAGCCGGTAGTCAGGAACCAGCGACCAGCGGTCGGGTACTCCTCAAGATGGGTATAACTGGACAGCAACACCACCCGCTCTACCTGCCCGGGTAAGGCGAAGGCACAGGCCAGGCTTCGGGAGCCACCGCTTGACCAGCCCATGGCGATGAATTTCCGGAGGTCCAGCTGATCGGTCAGCACAGCGACATCAGAGGCATAGTCCAGCAGGGTGCGGCGTTTCTGTCGGGTGGAAAATCCGATACCCGGACGGTCCACAGCAATAATCCGGAAGCCCGCAGCGAGGCCCTGTTCATGGAAGAAACCTGCTTCCATCCGGGAGCCGGGCATGCCGTGACTGAAGATAACCGGCCTACCCTCGGGGTCGCCGCAGTCTGCGTAGGCAAGCCGGCGACCATCCGGCAGATCCAGATAACAGTTATAGCGGCACTGGGCAGCTTTTTCGTGGCTGTTACCGGAAGCTCTTTCAGGAGATTGGGGGCTGGTCGTTCCTTCGATACGCACGTTCCTTGACTCCTGGCGGTCAGTTCCTGATTCAGTATAGCTTTAGCTCAGCCCGGTCCGCGTTTCGGTAGGGATTGAAATAATGTCCCTGGCCCGGACGTAGCCCCGGCAAAAAGGGTCTGCTAAGCTTCGCAGCTGCGACAGGAGGTCGCACGAGCCACAAGCGAAGGAGACGCAGGATGCGCCCCACCCTCACGGCCATGGCACTGCTGATCAGTCTATTGGTGCCGTTTGATAGCCACAGCCAGATCTACCGTTGCCAGACAGATAGCCAGACCCTGTTTTCGGATAGACCCTGCGGTGCCGGGGCCGAAGTCGTCACCGTCGAGCCGGCCCGGACCGGAGGCCGGCTGGATACCGGCGCTGATTTCCGCTTTGAGCCACCAGCGCCCAGACAGGCCAGAGCGTCCCGTACCGGTTGCGCCAGGGGTTACATCCAGTCCACTGAACTGCGCCGGCTTCGGGTGAAGTCCAGGGTAGAGGCTGGCATGAGCGCCACCCAGGTACGCTATATTCTAGGCGATCCGGACCACCATGCCGGCCAGTGGTGGGTATACCAGCGCCGGGGCAAGGAAACCGGACGTTACCTGATCAGGTCTGGCTGCCTCGTTAGCTGGCGTTAGAGCCGGCTCACTGCCCGGGCTGGCGTGCCACATAAACCGTGTTGGATGACTCCGTGTTCTGGAACGGATTGAAGAACGACACCACCCGGGCTTCCACCTCAACAAACAGGCACTGCAGGATTTCCATGAATTCCTCATCGGGTGGTTCGTTGGACCACATGCCAAAGACGCCACCGGGCCGCAACTGGCGCGCCATTCGACCCAGACTGTTGGTATTGTAGAAGGTTGCATTGGACTCGTTCAGCAGGGCCCGTGGCGAGTGGTCGATGTCCAGCAAGATGGCGTCGAAGAGCTTGTCCGGTTGATCCTGGTCAAAACCGGTGCCCTCGGCCACTGCCAGATCAAAAAAGCTGGCATGGACAAAACGGCAGCGCGGATCATCGTTAAGAATTTTGCCAAGAGGCACCTTTTCCTGCTCATGCCACTGAATCACTGTATTGAGGGCGTCCACCACCAGCAAGGAGCCCACCCGGTCGTGTTTGAGCGCAGCCTCTGCGGTGTAGCCCAGGCCCAGGCCACCCACCACCACCTGCAGGTTATCGCCGCTGATTTCAGCCAGGGCCATGTCTGCCAGCGCCACCTCGGCATCCACAAACATGCTGGACATCAAAAACTCGTCCCCAAGCTTGACCTCATAGATGTCTCGGTCGCCAAGGGCGGGAATACGGCGCCTGCGAAGGGTTATTTCACCCAGGGCGGAAGGTTGGGTGTCAATTTCCTCAAACAGAAGGCCCATCGGTCACCTTGATATTGATGCATTTAGAACGAACACTCTAACAGAAAAAGTCCGCTCGGCTGCCACGGCCGTACCAATGGGCATAGCCAATCGCGACCCGAAGCGCTTCGCGCTATCCGGCCCCGGGTGATAGGCTCGGGTTTCAGGACGGTACCGGTAGTGATCCAGATCCAGTGGTAAATCAGATACCAGTGATAAGGAGGTTACGATGACACAACCAGTTCTGCTTATAACCGGCGCCTCATCCGGCATCGGCGCGGCCACTGCCCGTGCGGCTGCCAGGGAAGGTTACCGGTTGGTGCTGGCAGCCCGCTCCGAAGACAAACTGGCCGAACTCCGCGACGAACTTGGGGGCGAATCCCGGGTGTTGACGGCGACCTGTGACGTTCAGAGCGGCGACGACCAGAAAGCCATGGTGGACAAGGCTCTGGAAGCCTTTGGCCAGATAGACGCAGTGTTTGCCAACGCCGGCCGGGGTGGAAGCTCAGGGGGTTTCAGCGGCGCCGATCCTGAGGTCTGGCGAGACATGATTCTGACCAATGTGCTTGGCGTCGGGCTCACCCTCCAGCACTGCCTGCCGGCGCTAAAGAAAAGCCGCGGGCATCTGCTTATTACCGGGTCGGCAGCAGGCCGGACAACCATTCCAGGCTCTATGTACAGTGCCACCAAGTGGGCGGTTTCAGCCATCGGCTATGGAGTACGGGAAGAGTTGCGCGGCACCGGGGTGCGGGTAACGCTGATCGAACCAGGCATGGTCGATACAGCGTTCTTCGATGAACCACCAGCCTCGGCCCTGGAGCCCGCCGATATTGCCAATGCAGTGACCTACGCTCTGGCCCAGCCAAGGCACGTGGACGTCAACGAGATCCTGGTGCGACCAACGCCGCCGGTGGACTGATAGCTATTTCAGGCGGTGGGCAGGATCTGGCCCACCGCCTGCTGGTCGGTTTCATGGTCGGTCTAGACGCCGAAAGGATAAGTCTCGGGCGCGCGATCGGTCCACTCCGACACTTTATCCAGGGGCTCCAGTGCCCGCGTGGTGTCAAAATGCAGCACCACATCAAACTGGTCTGCCAGTTTGCAGTTGAAATAATGACTCCTGCGTTCGGAACTGGCCAGATACAGCACGCCAATTGCCCGCTCCAGGCGGCTCTTGGGAAGGATTGCCGCCACCCGCTGATCCTGCAGGTCAAGCAGAAACGCCTCTTCTCCAATCTCATGAAACAGATGCTCGTAACTGTCGGGCAGAGCTGGTTTAACTGTCTTGAGCTCAACGTCGCCGTTCCAGGCAGAGGCCGCGGACACATGACCCCGGGAGGTGGTGAACCCTACCAGAAGGGCATCGTCACGGTAGCGCTCCCGGGTCAGTTGGCCGAGGTTGAACTCCCCCTGCTCACCCATGGCCGTGGCACGGGCATCTCCGAGATGGGAGTTGTGGGCCCAGACCGCTAATCGGGCGCTGTTGCCGGTCCGCGAGGTCAGATGCTTGCGCAGGGCCTCGAGGGTGTCGCTCATGTGGCGGTCCCGGATATTCCAGGTGCTGATCCGGCCGGTAAACATGGTGCGATAGTAGCGTTCAGCATTGCGGACCAGACTGGCGTTGCGTTCAGCCTGAAACTGCTCATCTTCGGCCAGCATGCCACCCTTTCTGACATAGTCCGCAGCGTTGCCCTGGATCCTCATCAACTGCTTGACCACTTCCTCTTCGCAGGAAGGCCGCTTGCCCAACATCACACCGTAGCCGTACTCCTGTTCATCGGAGGTGTGGTCGAGGCATCCATAACTCTGCCGCGCATGGTCCGCTGCCTCAGGGTCTACCTGCTCCAGGTAGTCAATGACGTGGTAGATGGACTCATACATGCTGTACATGTCGAGGCCATAAAAGCCCACCTGCGATTCCAGACTGCGGCCGTAGTTGAACTCGCGCAACCACTCCACAAATTCCACCATCACCGTATTACGCCACATCCACAACGGAAACCGGTGAAAGTCCCCCAACGCTTCCGCGGCGGACTCATCAAAGCCAAGGCCTCTGACATAGCGGTTGATGCGGTAAGCCGCAGGCCAGTCGGCCTCAACAGCGATAGCACTCAGGCCCTGCTCCATGATCAGCCGTTTGGTGACCTCAGCGCGGGCCTGGTAAAACTCGTGGCTGCCATGGGTGGCCTCCCCGAGCAGAACAAAACTCTTGTCGCGACAAAGCGCGAGAAGCTCGTCGTAATCGCCCGCCTCCCCTGTCAGCGGCGTTATGGCCTGGCGGAGCATGTCCAACTGTTGTAACCCGTGGCCTTCTGTCATGACGGTTGCCTCCTGCAATCGATTCCTTTCGGACATTAAGCATTTTTTACCATGCCTTCAGGAAATGTGGCATCCGCAGCCCGTTTATTAAAGGCTCTCCCCTTAAAAATTCTTCATGCCGCCATGAGTCTTACTCCGGCTCCGGCGCTTTCCCGGGACAGCCCCCACCCTCAGTCAGTGCCCTTGACGCGGCCATGGCATGCCTTGCCAGCAAGGCAAGATTGCTCTGCTGGGCAATAACCAGAGAGTTGATCTCGTGGCCGGCCTGGGCCGATGCCACCACCTTGCAGGTAAGCTGGCCATCACCCTGACGCAGCACCTGGTAGCGGGCTTCCAGCAGGGCATACTGGTTCGAGACCAAGTCGAACCGGATGATCTCCACCCGGACTCTGACCGGTGTCTCGCTGTTGCCGGCTTTAAAGCGGGCGAACCGGGTTTCCAGGGCACTTCGGATCTCCTCCGACAGGCTGGCGCCCCACCAGTCTGAGCCCATGATGGCGAGACTGCTGTCGTCTGTTCGCAATACCACCTCGGAGCGGTCCACCTGAGGCGGGACAGTGACGCTCTCCAACCGCAGGCTACTGACGTCAGCGGGAATTTTTTCGGAGTTGGTGATTTCACCTTCGGCAAGCGGAACCAGGGTATGAAAGCGAACCTGGGGACTGGTGCAGGCCCCGAGGCTTGCCAGGAGCATAAACACCATTAACGCCCGGAACGAGGGAGCCCGTGCCTGTGCATTTATCATGGCTGCAGACTCCGGTCCTGGCCCTGCCGGCCCCGGAGCAGTGCTTCCGGATGCCGGCGCAGGTAGTCGGTTAGTTCTCGTACTGAACGTGACATGCGCTCAAGCTCTCCTAATGCCTGGCCCAGCTTGTGCCGGGCGGGTGAATTCTCGTCCAGGGTTTCATTGGCTGAATTCAGGGTATCTTCCATGCGGGCCATGACCTGGTCGATGCCTTCCAGGGTGGACCGGGTCGCTGGCAGCAGGTCGCTGTTGAACTGTGCCATGGCCTCACGCATCTCAGCCAGTCCGCCGTCCAGATTGGCACCGATACTTTCCACCGGCAGTTCACTCAATCGCTCAACCAGACTCAGTAGCTGCGCCTGCAGCTGATCGAGACTGGTGGGTCGGGTGGGAATAATAATCGCCTGTGTACTGGTCATGAAATCTGCATCATCAGCGTTCGGGTAGAATTCCAGTGAGATAAACAATTTGCCCGTAATCAGACTCTGGCTCCGGGCTTCAGCACGAAGGCCGTTCTGGACAAAACGCTCGAACAGCTTGCGGGTGGCTGTCTCATCGCTTCTATCCTCCTCTGCGGCCTGCAGCTTGTCGTAGGCCTGCCCCATCAGCTTCGGGTATATCTCGGCCTCTACGATAACCGGAAAACTCTGGTCGGCAGGATCATAATCGAGGGTGATGCTGTTTACCTCGCCAATATTCTTGCCCATGAAGTCTACCGGCGCCCCGGCGCTCATGCCCCGCAGAGACTGGTCGAACTGCATGCGTATCCGCTGGGCTCTGCCCTTGTCAGCAGCGAAAGCGCCGTCCCTGTTATCGAACAGGCGAAAACTGTCTCCGGCCTCTGCCAGAACCGCTTCCGAAGACTCCGGCAGGTCGGGCCTGCCAAAGGCGATGCCGCCGGTCACCAGGGAAACCAGTGATTGCACGTCCATTTCGAGACCCTCAGTGCTCACATCCACCTCGATGCCGCTGGCATTCCAGAACCGGGTTCCGGAAGTGACGAAGCGGTCATGAGGGGACGATACAAACACTTCGAGATTTACCGCCGAGCCATCATCGGACAACCCGTAGGACACCACCTGCCCAACCTGGACCTTGCGGTAATAGACCGGCGAACCGACCGAGAGGGAGCCGAGATCACCAGCCTGTAAACCAAAGCGTTTGCCAGGCTCACCGTAGGTGATGGTCGGCGGCGTTTCGAGCCCGGTAAACTCACGGGTCGTTTCCGCGGAGCTGCCGGGGTCAGCGGCAATAAAGCCACCTGTGATCAGGGTGTCAAGACCAGAGACACCGCCTACCCCGATTCGCGGGCGAACAACCCAGAAACGCGAATCCTCCCGGGTGAAGGCCTCGGCATTTCCATCGAGCTGAATGGTTGCGATAACCTTCGAACGGTCGTCGTTCAACTTCACATTGGTCAGACCCCCGATCACCACATTGCGGTACTGGACCGGCGTCTCTCCAGGCGTCAGGCCTTCCGCCGTTTCAAAGGTCACTTCAATAACCGGTCCTGCGTCCTGCCAGACCCTGACCAGCATCGACAGCCCGATAAGTCCCGCCACCAGGGGAACCAGCCAAACCAGAGAAATATGCCATCCTCTTTTACGCAGCTCTGGCTGGCCTGGGCTTTTGCCTGTGTTCTCATCCGTCATGGGTTCTTCCTGTGTCCCAGATCAACCGTGGGTCGAAACTCAAGGTGGCCATCATGGTCAATATAACGACCAGTCCGAAGTAAAGGATCCCGACACGGGGCTCTATGCTGCCCAGCGCTCCGAACTGGACAAGTGCCGTAAGAAGGCCGGCTACAAAAACATCCAGCATGGACCAGTAGCCAATCAGCTCCAGCCCCCGGTACAGCTGGGTCCGCTCTCGCTGTGAGCGGGCACTGCCGCGCTGAACGGTTATAAGAAGCACGCCAAGGGCCAGGAACTTGGTCACCGGCACGCCCACGCTTGCAACAAAAAGGATGACAGCGATATCCCAGGACCCGTCCAGCCAAAGGTCGACCACGCTGCCCAGTATGGTCGTGCTCGAGTCATACCTGAAGCCGCTGGTGTGCATGATGGGCAGGACGTTGGCGGGAATGTAGAACACAAACGCAGCAATCAGCAGGGCCCAGCTCCGATTGATCGAGCCTCGCTTGCGCCGGTGGAGGGTGGCGCCACAGCGCAGGCAGGGGCGGGGTATGTCCGAGAGCGGGCAGGCACACTTGCAGTGGTGACACAACTGCAGGTTGAGTTCGTCAGCGAAAGGCAAGCTCACGAGACCTGCTCCCAGAGCATACGGATGTCACGTCCGGCCACGCCAATCATGAGCAGGCTGAGGAACCCCAGAGCAAACAGACCCAGGGCAGGTTCAGCCTCCAGTCGCCCGGTCAGCTTGAACACCGTCACCAGAGCACCCAGTAAAAAAACTTCCAGCATGCTCCAGGGCCGCAGGGCCTCCAGGTTCCGCATCGCCCACTGAAACCCTGGCGCGCGTTTGCCCCGGCAGGCATAGGATAACAGCCAGATCAACAGCCCGACCTGGAAAGCAGGCACCAGCACTGTGGCAAACGCCGCCATGAGGGCCATGAAAATCACCGGACCATGGGCAAGGGCAGTGGCGGCATCGATTAGAGTCGCTTCCTGAAGCTGGCCCCGGGTGTGCACCGACATGATCGGGTAAAGGCAAAGGAACGTCAGTAACATGCCGGCAGTCACACTCAACGCCAGCAACTGCTCCACCGTCAACCAGGCCGGTCGGGATATGATGGCGCCGCAACGCACGCAGTGAGCTTTTTCATCATGGCCGAGTACCGGATGCTGGTACGCGGAATCGCAATATTCGCAAATAATGATGGTGGATGGTTCTGGCATCCGCTCAGGTTCCCTCTGTTGCCACGTCTGATCAGGCACTGATCAGCTTGAAACAACCGGATGCCCATGTCCATAGGCAAGGCTTCCTGAAATCCCTGAAGTACAGCCTTACCGATACCCGGGGGTACCTGACAGGGCGCTTAGGGCGTCTCTAACGCTGCTTTGGTAGGTGGAGAAAACAGGCTGAGGAAGATACCCGATCCACACAGGCGTTGGAACGACAGGACAATGACGTTGCAGACCTGTTCCCGATATACTCCCCATCTGCGAATAGTTTAAATGGACCGTTAAATCCAGAACGATAAAGGAAAGCCCGATGAGTGACCTGAAAACACGTTTCGACGAAGCAGTAAACTATATCCAGACCGCTGAGGGAGATTTCAAACCCTCCAACGAGCTTAAGCTGGAATTCTACGGCCTGTATAAACAGGCCACCGAAGGTGACGTGAGTGGTAAGCGTCCCGGTATGATGGATTTTGTCGGACGCGCCAAGTACGACGCCTGGGCGAGCTATAAAGGTATGTCCAAAGACGAAGCTATGCAGAAATACATCGACCGGCTGGAGCAAATGAAGAAATCCTGACTTATCTCAAGGCGCTGGCAGAAACATTATCCGGCGCCCCTAAATCCCTTTGCCGTGGTCAAGGGATTGTCATAACATGCGCGCATTCTAACAAGTACAAAGTTACCCACAGGATGATCCCCCATGAGTATCACCGAAGCGCTGGAACAGAGCCAGCCAGGACTTGTGGTTCGCGTGCAGCAGGCTATAAAAAAACAGCAGCTTAACCATCGGACCGAGCAAACCTACCTGCACTGGATCACACGATTCGTGCTTTTCCATGGCCTCAAAGACCCAGAGGCACTGCGGACAGATGACCAGCAGTTATTCCTTACGTATCTGAACGACCGTATGACCCTGTCCCGGGCCCGGCTGAACCAGGCACGCCAGGCTCTGCAATTCTTTTATGAGGATGTACTGGAGAAAAACGCAACCGGGTCAGCTGTCGCTTGTTAACGGCATGTATGCCCTTGCCACGCCTGGGTGCAGGATCGGTTAGCGGCCCTGAAGGTTGGTGTTGAGGGCGTCGTAGTTCCGGTTTTCTGGCGGTCGGATAACGTAGTTGCTACCGAATGTCTGGCCTGGGACGACCTTTGGATTACTGAAGTGTATCTCGACGGGTATTTCAGAGCGCCCCAGATCCGTGCGGCTGTCCCTGGGCTGAAGCGCCAGGGGATCAAGATAGAAATCCTCATTGGTTGTGCTTGAGGACTCCCGTGCAGTCCGCACTGGCACGCCCGCCGCCGGCGCTGCCAACCCGCCTTCGATAACCGTGCCGGCAAGGGAGTCTTCTGCCATTGAACTGAAGGGTATGGTGTCCACGGTGGATCGGTCTTCATACTCGAAGGCGCGGACCTGGTCCGCGTCTGCATCGGTCTGGACGCCAGACTGGGCCTGAACCATTGCCGGCAGCAGCAGCGCCAGCATCAGGCCCTGCGCCGCGAGTCCCCTTGATCCGTATAAGCTAGCCATAACCGCACCTGAGTATGTTTTCGACATTCCGCCTCCTGCGTCATGCCAACTTTTGGACAGTTTATATCCAATTAAAGCAAACGTCGGGCTTGGTCGCCAATTTTGTGACGTGCGCACAGGTCATTCCAGGCCATAACGGATATTGGTGATCACCACCTCTGCCGGACCATCCGGTGTCCGCACCACAACTTCATCATCGCAGCGCTTGCCCAGCAACGCCCGGGCCATGGGCGAGTCCACGCTCAACAGGCCCTTGCTGAGATCGAACTCGTCCGCACCCACCAGCCGGTAGCAGTGTGACTGCCCCGCATCATCTTCAATAGTGACCCAGGCACCGAAATAGACCTTGCTCTGATCATCGGGCGTGCGATCGACTACGGTCAGCTCTTCCAGCCTTTTGGTCAGAAAACGGATACGCCGGTCAATCTCCCGCAGCTGTTTCTTGCCGTATATGTACTCGGCATTCTCGGAACGGTCGCCTTGAGCCGCCGCCTCCCGAACCGCCTGGGTGACTTCGGGTCGCTTGGACTTCCACAGATAGGAGAGCTCCTCCTTCAATCGGCGCTCGCCTTCGGGAGTGATATAACGAGCCCGCGCCTTGGGGCCTGAAGTAGAATCCGCCATTGTTTCGCCTGCCATACCGGTGTGAGTTCAGGAGTGCTGGGAGAGGGACCATAAAAAAGCGCCCATAAAAAAACCCCGCAAAAACGGGGTAAGGCTAGCGCTGTGCTGGAGGGGTAAGCAAGCCTCCTGGGGCCGGGAAGCCTAGAGAGGGTCTGTAATACCAACGCTTGCTTGATTACCTTCCTGACCTATTCTGCACACTCGCCCTTACCCGCTAATGGCGCACCCATTAAGCTTTTGTCAGACAAGAGAGACTCGAAAGCCTCATACTGCCCGGATTAGGTTGCCCACTCTAGAGTGAGCCGTTAGCTTCCATCCACCAGCCTTGGCTTTGGCCGGTTAATGAGGCCCGCTCAATTGTCGTGGCCCTGCCGCCAGCCCACTATCAGCTCCAACACAAAGGTGACTCCCATGAACACAAAAAAACTCCTGAATACCGCCCTCAACGGCCTCGACTACCTGGGCTTCCAGCTGGATCAGTTCGGCATTACCGGCAAGATCAATCGTCATAACGTGGCGGCGTTTCTGATGGCCGAGCAACACCATCTGGAAGGGGAATGGGACAGTCTGCAGGCCCGTTTTGACCGACGCAAAGCCCACTTCGAAGCACTGGTTGAAAGCGCCGAAATGAGGGCAAGCCGTCTGCTCTCGCCGATCAGCAAACTACGCAGCCGCGCCGCCTAGTTTACTGCCCCGTCGGTGATGGCGGTGGAGTGCGCTCATCGTTGTCGGCGCTCTCCGCGGCCAGGGCTTTCGCACTGACAGCCTTGATACGACGGTTGTCCGGCCGGTAGCCGGGCAGTCGTACTATTACCGTGAGTCCAGGCGGGTCCTCACCGGGGCGGCGATCGCTGAGCTCGATTCTGCCCTGGTGTATTTCAGTCACAGCACTGACCAGACTGAGACCCAGGCCATTGCCCGGCAATGACCGGCTTTTCCCGACTCGGTAAAAGCGCTGGAAGACCTGGTCTTTCTCATCGTCGGGAATACCTATGCCGCTGTCCCGGACCTCCAGCACAGCCTCATCTTCTTCCGTTCGCACCACGACACAGATATCGCCCTGTTCCGGGGTGTATTTTATGGCGTTGTCGATCAGATTGCTTACCATCTGGAATAGCAGGTCCCGGTCGCCCTCAATCATCACCTGATCATCCACCTGCTGTTCAAAGGTCTGATCCTTGTCTTCAGCCAACGCCTCGTAAAGCTCACAGGCGTCGCTCACCAGAAGGCCGAGAGACACCGCCTTCATATCGGCAGCGTTGCCCCGGGTTTCCAGCCGGGCAATCCTTAGCAGCGCATTGAAGGTGGCCAGCAACTGATCCGCCTCGGCCACGGCATTACCTGCGTGTTCCCGGGCTTTGTCGTTATCAACGGATACCAGGGTGTTTTCCAGCTGATTACGCAGTCGGGTCAGAGGCGTGCGCAGGTCGTGAGCGATACTGTCAGACACATGACGTATGCCTTCCATCAGGTACACAATACGATCCAGCATCTGGTTAAGGTTATCAGCCAGCTGGTCGAAATCGTCCTGGGTGCCCCGGGTGGGGATACGTAAAGACAGGTGCCCGGTCATGATCTTTCGGGAGGTATTATTGATCACCTCTATGCGTCTTGTGGTGCTGCGGCTCATCAAGAAACCGCCCAGCAAGGCCAGCGCCAGGGTAATGCCCATACCCCAGTTGATGGCAGTCTCAATCAGCTGTTTCAGCGTGGTCAGGTCCTCGACATCCCGTCCCACCAGCAACCTGAGCCCGCCCTGAACCTCGAAAATGCGTGCCCTGGCCTGGCGCTCGGGGCCGGTCCAGCCAACGCTTTCATCCAGGGTGAAATTGATCCAGCCACTTTGTGACTGCGCCGATTCGGGCCAGGTTGCCAGGTTGCCAGCCAGTTTCAGGTAGTCATCGGTTGTGAAGAGATAAATCGACTTGGCGTTGGGATCACGGGCAACCCGCTCCCGAATAATGGTAATCAGGCCATTGAGACCGCTGCCGCGATACTGCTCTGCAAGACCTGCAATTTCTGCCTCAATGGTTTCGTCAGTCTGCGCTGTCATGAAGCCTGCCGTACGCCAGTAGATAAAGGCCAGCAGCAGGAATACCGAGGTCGCGAAAACGACCATATAGAGCAGCGCAAGCTGAAACGTTGAGGTCTTGAGTTGGCTAAGCAGTTTCACGCAGCATGTACCCAGCGCCCCGAATCGTCTGCAAAAGCGGCGTGTCGAACTCTTTATCGATTTTCGCCCTGAGACGGCTGATATGCACGTCTATGACGTTGGTCTGCGGATCGAAGTGGTAGTCCCAGACTTTTTCAAGCAGCATCGTACGGGTCACCACCTGGCCGGCGTTGCGCATCAGGTATTCCAGCAAGCGGAACTCCCGGGGCTGGACATCGATGTTCTGGCCGGCGCGTTTGACGGTTCTGGCCAGCAGGTCCATTTCCAGATCCGCTACTTTCAATACGGTTTCAGTTTCTGCCGTCTGGCGGTTGCGGCGAACCAGGGATTCGATACGGGCCAGCAATTCCGTAAAGGAGAAGGGTTTGGTGAGATAGTCGTCGCCGCCGCCCCGAAGCCCTGCCACCCGGTCATCGACATCGCCCAGCGCACTGAGTATGAGGACAGGTACCTGATTGCCAGTGGCTCGTACGGTTTTGATAATGGCAAGCCCATCCATACCCGGCAGCATGCGGTCGACAATCATGATGTCGTACTCTTCACTTGCCGCGAGCATGAGCCCGTCTTTACCATCAGCTGCATGGTCTACTACGAAATCGGACTCTTTCAGTCCCTTGATAAGGTAGGTTGCAACGTCCTGATCGTCTTCTATTACCAGTGCTTTCACCGGTGAGCCTCCCGATTTACGGATGATTTCGTAGAGTCAGAGTAAGGGCATCACGCCAGACCTGCCAGTTACGATCTTGTAAGAGGGTGTCGCCATCAGCGACGGAACTGCACCTTGCTGCTCTCCTTCATCCATTCCAGACTTGCCTGGGTCGATGCTTGCGGATGATATTCGGCGCTGACCCAACCCCGGTAGTTCAGTTGATCCAGGGCATTGAATATCCGGCCGAAATTGATTTCTCCGGTGCCCGGCTCATGGCGACCCGGATTATCGGCAAACTGGATGTGCCCAATAAAGGGAAGCAGCCGCTCCAGCGTGCGGATCAGATCTCCCTCCATGATCTGCATATGATAAAGATCATACTGCAGCTTCAGGTTATCGGCGCCAACCGACTCGATCAAGCCCATGACACGGTCAGAGGTATCAAGCACGAACCCTGGCATATCCACTTTCGAATTGATGGCTTCTACGCACAGGGTAATCCCTGACCGCTCGCATACCTCGGCCGCCCACCGCACGTTCTCTTCCAGGGCCCGCCATGCGGCCTCCGGAGTCTGGTCCGGCGGCCGAAGCCCGGCCAGGCAGTTAAGCCGCTGGCAGCCAAGGATTTCGGCATAGCGGACGGCCTCTTCCACACCTTTGCGGAATTCCTCAACACGGTCGGGAAGACAGGCAATGCCCCGCTCACCCGCCTCCCAGTCCCCGGGCGGAAGATTGAACAGGACCTGGGTAAGGCCATGCTCATCCAGCCATGACCTCAGTGTTTCTGCCGGCCAGGGGTAGGGAAACAGGTATTCAACCCCTGAAAAACCCGACTCACGGGCAGCAGCAAAGCGCTGTTCGAATGGCAGTTCCGTGAAAAGCATGGAAAGGTTGGCAGCGAAGCTTGGCACGGGTCAGCCTCCTTCCCTGTCGTCACGGCTCCCAAGCCGGGTGCCATTGAGCTGTTCCAGCTCCAGCAACAGCCCGCTGTGGTCCACTTCGCTGTGTCCATTCGCCAGCAAGGCCAGATAGCCATCATGCACCTGCTGGGACAGCGGCAGGGTCAGATTTTCGGCCCGGGCCTCGTCCAGAATCATGCGCATGTCCTTGAGCTGGATACGGGCTGGCGCGCCTGGGGTAAAATCCCGGTCAATCATGCGCTGGCCGTGAAGTTCAAGTATCCGGCTGCCGGCGAACCCTCCCATCAAAGCCTCTCGCACGGCAGCCGGATCCGCACCACCGCGGGCGGCGAGCAAGAGAGCTTCAGACACTGCCCCGATCGTGATACCGACAATGGCCTGATTCGCCAGTTTGGCCAGCTGGCCCGAGCCGACAGGGCCGATATGGGTTGGCGTACCGAGGACGTCAAGCACCGGCGCCATGTCATCCATAACCTCGGCCTGACCTCCAACCATAATGCTTAACCCGGCCGCTTCAGCGCCCACCGTCCCCCCCGAAACCGGCGCGTCGAGATAGCGAGCTTGCTTTTCTGCAGTCAGGTCACTGTGCCTCCTGGCCAGCGCAGGAGAGACGGAACTCATATCGATCAGTGTCGCCCCGGTCCTCAGTGCCGAAATTACGCCCTGGGCAACCAGCACATCCTCGACCACCGAGCCGTTCTCCAGCATGGTAATGACCACATCAGCCTGAACCACGGCCTGGGCCGGCGATTCGGCTATTTGGGCCTGGTCCCGGAAGGGTTCGCACTTGCTCTTGGTGCGGTTCCACAGTGTCATTGGAAAACCGGCTGCCAGCAGGTTGCGGGTCATGGGGGTTCCCATCAATCCGATACCCAGAAACGCAATATGGGGCTTGGGAGTTTTTGTCTGCTTGTGGTTGGCCACGGTCATTTGCTTCCCCGAAAATCCAGGTTCGAAAACAGAAACGCCACCAGGCCGGAGCGTGGTGGCGTTCAGTTTACCGCTAAATCACATGCTTTTCTGGTTCAGCGCGGTTCAGGCCGCCTCGACCATCTGCATGCGGATTTTCTTCATGGCGTTCTTTTCCAGCTGGCGAATGCGCTCAGCCGATATACCGTACTTATCCGCCAATTCGTGAAGCGTCGACTTGCTGTCTGTCAGCCAGCGTTCCCGAAGAATATCCTGACTGCGTTCATCCAGTGCCCCAAGGGCTTCCATCAGACGGCCGTTGGAATCTTCCGTCCAGTCTGTCTGCTCCAACTGGATAGCCGGGTCACTGCGGTGGTCTTGCAGATAATGCGCCGGGGCCTGATAGGCGGTCTCGTCATCATCATCCATCGGGCCGTCAAAGGCCGTGTCATGGCTGGCCATGCGGCCTTCCATTTCACGCACCACCCTGGGCTCGACACCCAGATCTTCTGCCACTGCATTCAGCTCGTCATGGTTCAGCCAGGCCAGGCGCTTTTTCTGACTGCGCAAGTTAAAGAACAGCTTGCGCTGGGCCTTGGTTGTTGCCACTTTCACAATGCGCCAGTTACGCAGAATGAATTCGTGTATCTCGGCCTTGATCCAGTGCACAGCAAAAGAGACCAGACGAACGCCGTACTCAGGGTTGAAGCGCTTAACCGCTTTCATCAGCCCGACGTTGCCTTCCTGGATCAGGTCGGCCTGGGCGAGGCCATACCCGGAATAGCTGCGAGCAATATGTATTACAAATCGCAAGTGCGACAGCACCAGCTGACGGGCCGCTTCAAGATCGCCGTCATAATGCAGTTTTTCGGCAAGCTGACGTTCCTCGTCGGCGGTAAGCACAGGGATCCGGCTCGCAGCCTGAATGTAAGACTCAAGGTTCGCTCCCGGAACCAGGCGGTCTGCTAGCTGTAAGCTTGTACCCATGCGTTCCCCTCCCATGTTGTGCGGTCAACCAATATAGCAATTGGACATCAGACCGCCAAGGTCTAAAAAAGTTCCCTATCAAACACCGCGTGCCAGAAAACGCTCCGTTTCTCTCCATTCGGGCTGGTTTGATGCTCTTTTAACGTACACTGACCCCTCGTCAGAGTTCAATACGCTATTTCCGCGACATGGGATCATATACGGCGCTTAGTATCCCGTCTGGTTAATTCGTTGACCTGGGACACTAGCCGGGCTCTATGGCATCCAGGTGCCGCTTCACCGCCAGCCACGCCCCCAGCCAACCCAGTAGAACCGCACCGAGTATGAGCAGGAGACTGCCTTCAAACGACAATCCGGTGAGTGAGAAATTGCTCCGGTAGAGGCCCGCCAGGCGCTCGACCGGCCCGGTCAGCCACCACAGGGTGAGCTGAAGCAGAATAAACGCGACCACGCCGCCGCCCAGGCCGAACCATATGCCGGTATACAGGAACGGGCGGCGGACAAAAGCATCGGTGCCACCCACAAGTTTGGCCACCAGAATTTCGTCCCGGCGACTTTCAATGGCCAGGCGAATGGTATTGCCTATCACCAGAATGACCGCCACTGCCAGCAGCACAGCGAGAGCCCATACGCCTCTCCCCAGCAGCTCGGTGATTGCGTTCAGCCGTTGCAGCCAGCCAAGGTCCACCTGGACCCGGGCGACTGCCCGCAGGTCCTCCAGGGCAGCAACCAGGGCCTGCATGCCGAGCTCGTTGCGGGCGCCCTCTTCCGGCGTTACAAGGAGCGTGTGTGGCAACGGATTCTCTGCCAGATAGTCCAGCGCCTGGCTCAGGCCCGAGCTGGCGCGGAATTCGGCCAGGGCAGAAGTTTTATCGATCAGCTCCACTTCCTGCACGTCGGCCCGGGTGGCAATATCGAGGCGAAGCCTGTCGGCATCCTCTTCCGTTACGTCGTCATGCAGATATACCGTAACTCTGGCAGCGCTTTCCCAGCCCGCGCTCACGCCCTGCAGACTGGTCAGCAATAGCAGAAGGCCTACCGGCAGTGCCAGGGCGACGCCCATCACCGTCCACGTCATCAGACTGGCTACCGGAACCTGGAGCATACGGCGAACGCTGTCCCGAGCAACCTTGCGATGGTGGCCAAAATAACTTTCGATAGCCTCCCGGACCGGCGAGTGGCTACGATTGGCCCCCCGTTTCTGGCTGGCCCTTCGGGTTTCTGTCCTGGGGTGCTTGTTACTACTCACAGCAACTCCTCACGCGACGCTGCGGCCGCTACCACTGACCAGACGGCCATCGTCCAGGGTCAGCGTCCGCCGCCCCATGTCAGTAATCAGGGCAATGTCGTGACTGGCTATCAGCACCGTCACCCCAACCTGACTGAATTGCTCAAACAGGTGCATGATATCGGCAGACAATTGCGGGTCCAGGTTGCCAGTGGGCTCATCCGCCAGCAGTACCGGCGGCTTGTTCACGACCGCACGGGCGATGCCCACGCGCTGCTGCTCACCGCCGGACAGCTGGATGGGGTTCATCTTTTCCTTACTGAGCAGGCCCACCTTGTCCAGCGACGCCCGCACCCTCCGGCCTATGTCCCGGCCCGGTACGCCCATGACCTCAAGGGGCATGGCCACATTATCGAAAACGGTCCGGTCAAACAGCAGGTGATGGTTCTGGAAGACGACCCCGACATGGCGCCGGATGTAGGGCACCTGCCGCCTCGGCATTTTATTGAGCAGTTGGCCACCGACGATGACACGACCGGCACTGGGTCGCTCCATTAACATGATCAGCTTGAGCAAGGTACTCTTTCCGGCCCCCGAATGTCCGGTCAGAAAAGCCAGCTCGCCCCGGCCCAGGTGAAAATTCACCTGCTTGAGGGCGGTATGATCGTCATCGTAGCGCTTGCTGACCTGCTCGAACTCGATCATGCGTCCGGACTACTCATCGAACAGGGCATCAACAAAGGTCTCCGCATCAAATTGGCGCAGGTCCTCTACCTGCTCACCCACGCCGATATAGCGAATGGGCAGCTGGAGCTGACGTGCAATGGCAAACACGATACCCCCCTTGGCGGTACCGTCGAGCTTGGTCAGCGTAATGCCGCTGACGCCTACCGCCTGCTGGAACACCTGGGCCTGGCTCAGGGCGTTCTGCCCGGTGCCGGCGTCCAGCACGAGCATAACCTCATGGGGCGCCTGGTCATCCAGCTTTTTCATGACCCTGACCACTTTCTCCAGCTCGGACATGAGATTGTCCTTGTTCTGCAGCCGGCCAGCAGTATCGGCAATCAGGATATCCACCTCACGGGCGGCGGCAGACTGTACCGCATCGTAGATGACCGAGGCACTGTCTGCACCGGTATGCTGCGCGATGACAGGAACCTTGTTGCGCTCACCCCACACCTGCAGCTGCTCCACCGCGGCGGCCCGGAAGGTATCCCCGGCGGCAAGCATGACCGACTTGCCTTCATTCTGGAACTGGCGGGCCAGCTTGCCGATTGTGGTGGTCTTGCCGACGCCGTTGACACCAACCATCAGTATGACAAAAGGCTTCTTGTCGGATTTGATTTCCAACGGCTGGGCACTGGTCGCAAGCAGCCCCCGGAGCTCGTTTTTCAGCGCTGTTCTTAACGCGGCGCCGTCCTTGAGCTGCTTACGCTCGAGCTTGCTGGTAAGGGAGTCAATAATCTCCGAGGTTGCCGTTACGCCCACATCGGCCATCAGCAAGGTGGTTTCAATTTCTTCCAGCAGGTCCTCGTCTACGGTCTTCCCCACCGAGAACAGGCCAGTGAGGTTGGACGAAAGGTTACTGCGTGTTTTGCCGAGGCCCTGACGAATACGTTCAAAAACGCTGACTGTCGGCTCGACTTCCTTCGGCTTTTGAACCGCCGGCAGCTCTTTTTCGGGTTCGGGCGCAGGTACCGGGGCCTTTTCTGGCTCCGGCTCGACGGGCAGAGGTATCTCTTTGGCTTCCGGCTCAGGTTTGGGCTGGGGCTTTACCCCTTCGCCGACCTCAGGTTTGCGCTGGGGGATGCGCTTGGGTTTCGGCATGCGCCGACGTGCTCCCACCAGTTCCAGCACAAACACGAGCACAAGAAAGACCAGGAAGCCGATTGAGATCCACTCTGCCATTGTCATTAGTTTCCATTCCCGGGAGTTGCAAGGCCCAGCGGCAAGTGCAGCTGGGCCGGAAGATTTGAACCGGTCATTCTAGCGGTCGCGTTACGAGCCGTCCAAGGCTTGCGCTTATGAGGCGACGGATTTTTCGCTACCATACTCGGGTCTGGCCGAATTTGCGGCTCTTTGAAGTATGCCCTCCACCCACAAAGGCCTTCTACAGCATGGCAGAAAAACGATCAGGCAAGGCCTCAGTGTCCGGCGGCAACGCCGGTGAACTGCGGATTATCGGCGGCGAATGGCGCAGTCGGCGCCTGCGCTTTCCAGAGGCAGGCGGCGTAAGGCCAACCCCTGCCCGCATCCGGGAGACCCTGTTCAACTGGCTGACGTACCACCTACCCGGTAGCCATTGCCTCGATCTGTTTGCCGGCAGCGGTGCCCTGGGGTTGGAAGCCCTTTCACGAGGTGCCGGTTCGGTGACCCTGGTGGACCACACCCCGGCCCTGGCCAGCGCCCTTAAAGCCAACCTCGCCCTGCTCGGCTCGACATCGGGTTCGGTCGTGTGCGCCCCGGTAGAGCGCTATCTTGCCACCGCTCCTGCAATGCCACTCGACATCCTGTTCATGGACCCGCCTTTCCGGCAGGGCTGGCCGGAACGGCTGATTCCGCTTCTGGTTGAGAACAACTGGGTTCGGGAGGGCGGCTGGATTTACGTGGAGCACGAAAGTGAGCGCAGCCTGACGGCGGTGCCGCAGCATTGGCACTTGCACCGTCAGAAAACAGCCGGTCAGGTAAGCTACAACCTGTTCAGGATCCAGGCATGAAAAACCCGCTTCCTGAGAAGCGGGTTCCTGGTGTCCCAGAGCAGCCAGTCAGACAGGTCGCAGGGAGTACGACTTCAGGTGTTCCGAGAACTCCTCAAGGTAGCGTATGCCGCTGGCTTCTGCATCGCGACACCACTCCATGAGCGCCTGCAGCTTCTCTTGCTGCTTCACGCCCCGGCGGCGCCACAGAGCCTGGAGTTCATGACTCTTGTCGTAGATCTGCCGCAGGACCGGGTTGGTTTCCAATATGGAGTCCAGTTGTTCCTGGTCACTCGGCTTGATCAGTGAGACCTCGCGGGACAGCAGCCGACGAATCTTACGATAACGGGGCTTGATGGTGTCTTCCATCAGGGTCTTTTGCTGGCGCAGTACCGGCTCCATGACCTGCTTGCGGTACTGGCGCATGATATCAAAACGGTTATTGGCAATGGCCTGAACCGTTTCCACATCCATGTCCTGTTTGCCCGGTACTGAGTGGGCAATAGGCCGGAAACCCTTGGGCTTGGCCAGACCGAAGAGCTGGAGCATACGGATGTAGCCCCACCCGATATCCACTTCGAACCATCTGCGGGACAGCTTTGACGAGTTCGGGTAGGTGTGATGATTGTTATGAAGCTCTTCGCCGCCGATCAGTATGGCCCAGGGCATGATATTTCTGGCGTTGTCGGCACACTCGTAATTGCGATAGCCAAAATAGTGGCCCACTCCGTTAACCACACCTGCAGCCCACACCGGAATCCACATCATCTGCACCGCCCAGATCCAGATGCCATGGACACCGAACAGTGCCAGGTTAATAACAGCGAGCAACGCAATACCCAGGTTGTTGTGGCGGGTATAAACATTGCGCTCTACCCAGTCAGTCGGCGTCCGCTGCCCGTAACGTTCGAGCGTCTCCGGAGTTGCGGCTTCAGCATAGAGTTCGGCACCTTCAAGAACCACTTTCCTGAGCCCCTTGACCACCGGGCTATGGGGATCGTTTTCGGTTTCGCAGGTGGCATGGTGCTTGCGATGAATAGCAGTCCATTCCTTGGTGATAATGCTGGTGGTCAGCCACAACCAGAAACGGAAGAAATGCGCCACGGCCGGATGCAGATCCAGCGAATTGTGAGCGGAATGGCGGTGAAGATAGAGTGTCACGCTGACGATGGTCACATGGGTCATGCCCAGAGTAACCAACACAAGCTGCAACACAGATAGGTCCAGAAGACCATTATACCACATACAGGAAACCCTCAAATCAATACGGTAGGCTGGCAGGCCTGATTTACTACTCTCACAACTTTAGCTTACAGCTGTACGCCAGAACAACCCGATTTTCATGTTATCTGGTAATGGAATACCCGCATAAGGTCGGGTTGTCACGGATTGACAGAGGGCTGCCTGAGGCGACAATCGGCAGCCATCAGCCTAAGTTTCAATGGAGACCAGCTTGCCCGAGTTACCGGAAGTCGAGACAACACGCCGTGGTATAGCTCCCTTTATGGAGGGCGTAAAGGTCGCGGAAATCCACGTTCATGGAGGACGCTTGCGCTGGCCGGTCCCGGAAAACCTGCCGGAACTTCTCCGGGACCAGACGGTTCTTGCCGTCGACAGACGAGCCAAGTACCTGCTTTTGCGTTTCGAACAGGGCACGCTCATTGTCCATCTTGGCATGTCCGGCAGCCTGCGGGTCATTACCGATCAGAGCCCTCCTCTTCGTCACGACCATGTTGAGCTGGTGATGGCGTCCGGCGTCCAGTTGCGCTACAACGACCCGAGGCGCTTCGGCTGCTGGCTCTGGGCCCGAGAACCTCTCACCCATGCCCTGCTGGCACAACTGGGACCCGAGCCACTGGACAGCGTCTTTACGGGTCACTATCTGTACCGGTTATCCCGACAGAAAAAAACGCCCGTAAAACACTTTCTGATGGATAATCACACGGTAGTGGGGGTAGGAAATATTTATGCCAATGAAGCCCTGTATCTGGCCGGCATAGACCCCCGTCGCGGGGCCGGGCGCATCAGCCGCAATCGGTATGAGCGCCTGGCACAGGCCATCAGGGAAGTTCTGAGCGCGGCCATCCTCATGGGCGGCACTACCCTTCGGGATTTCGTAAACAGCGACGGCAAGCCCGGCTATTTTTCCCAGTCCCTGCAGGTTTACGGACGTGGAGGCCAGCCCTGTCTGGAATGTGGAACCGACCTCAAGGAGGTGCGCATGAGCCAGCGCACCACCGTTTACTGTCGGAAGTGCCAACGCTAGCGTCTTTTCAGGCAGTACAACTGGCGATAACGCACGGAAATGCGTTTGAAATTACCTCAATATGATTCATAGTTAACGATGAGTGTCCGCTGATCGGCCTACCCGGGCTGAGCAGTCCAGCGGCAACTGAAACCAGGAGAACAACGATGTCAGCCAAGTTTTCACGCGTATTCACCACAGCCGTAGCGGTGTGCCTGTTGGCCTTCGCGTCCCTGGGACATGCCCGTGGCGTTGACGAGACCCCGTCGGCACTTGCCATGACTGGCGATGCCCTGCTCGCACGTCCGGTTCTGTTTGCCACCACCATCGTAGGCAGCGCTGTGTATCTGGTGTCCCTGCCGTTCTCGCTGCTGGGCGGCAATGCCGCTGAAGCCGGAGAAGTACTCGTGGTAGGGCCGGCCAAGGCCACTTTCGTTCGCTGCCTCGGCTGCACCAATGGCAAGAAGCAGGAAACCGTAGGCCAGGAACAGGCCAGCCGCTGACTCCGGCGTTACCGCCGCCCTGCCCGATCGTCGGAGGGCCCTGCCAAAGGGGCCTGCTGGATCTGCTGCAGCCGGTGCGTCATCTGGCGGAATATTCCTGCTTGCCAATCTGCACATTGTGCGGCAGCCTGAGGCCGTCTTCATACAGGTTTTGAGCAGGTTTTAAGCAATGGTTAGCTGGGATAATCTAGAGACAGTGTTCCTCGACATGGACGGGACCCTGCTCGATCTCCACTTTGATACCCACTTCTGGCTCGAGCATTTGCCCAGGCGCTATGCCGAGCAGTTCGGTATTTCGCCCGCACAGGCGCGCGCCAAGATCCTGCCCATGATCCAGGCGGAGCGTGGCTCGCTGAACTGGTATTGCACCGACTACTGGAGTGAACGCCTGGCGGTCAATATTGCCGCCCTGAAAGCCGAGGTCCGCGACCGGATTGCCTACCGCCCCCATGTCACCGATTTCCTGGGTCAGATCCGGAAGGCCGGCATGAATTGCGTTATCGTGACCAACTGCCACCCGGACCCTCTGGCGCTGAAGCTGGAGGTGACCGGCCTTGACCGCTATGTGGACAGCATTGTCTCCAGTCACGATCTGGGCAAGCCGAAGGAGGCCACGGACTTCTGGTTTGACCTGCAGGCACGGGCCCCTTATGACCCTGCCACCACGCTGATGGTGGATGACAGCATACCCGTACTGGAGAGCGCGCTCTCCGCGGGCATCAGCCAGTGCCTGGCAATTCTGGCACCAGACAGCACACTTGCGCCGCTGCAGGCTCACCCGGCCATACCCTCGATTTCTCATTTCAGTGAGATCCTGCCGTTGCCCCATCGCACTGGCCCCATCCGTTAGCGCGTGCCATCGAAAGGATGAAAAAGGTACACTGATATTGAGCATTCAGCAGGCGGGGAGACATGGCATCAGCACCTGACAGCGAACAGCGGGTAAGACTCGACAAGTGGCTCTGGGCCGCCCGCTTTTACAAGACCCGGAGCCTGGCGAAAGACGCCATTGAAGGCGGCAAGGTTCATTACAATGACCAGCGCTGTAAGCCTGGCAAACTGGTAGAGGTTGGCGGCCGGCTCAAGTTACGCCAGGGACTGGTCGAGCGCACAGTCATTGTCGACCAGATCAGTGATAAGCGCCGGGGTGCGCCGGAAGCCCAGATGCTGTATCACGAAACCGAAGACAGTGTACGCGAACGGGAAGACCTGGCCTGGCAGCGCAAGACTATGCAGGCTGCGCAACTGCCACCTGCCCGGCGCCCATCCAAAAAAGACCGGCGAAATATCCAACGCTTCAAAGACCAGAATGGCCTGTAAATTGGCATCAACGGTCTGAAACCGTACTTTCTTCCAAATGTCTTCAGGAGACGTCAATTGGCATCCCAGGACCAGTTCCAGCGCTTTATATTTGAACACAGCCAGGTGCGGGGCGCCTGGGTCCAGCTGGCCGACAGCTACGCTGAGATCGCAGCCCAGGCCGACTACCCTGAAACCGTGCGCAAACTGCTCGGAGAGGCACTGGCGGCCAGTGTACTGATGAGCGGAACCCTGAAATTCGAAGGCTCCCTGTCATTGCAGGCCAGCGGCACCGGCCCTCTCACCACCCTGATGGCGGAATGCAGCCACGAACGCTATATCAGGGGTATTGCCCGTTACGAGGAACAATTACCGTCAGCCGGAGCTCTTGACGAGCTGCTGGGTGAAGGCAAGATGGCCATCACCATCACCCCGGCTAACGGTCAGCGCTACCAAGGGGTCGTACCCAGGGAACACGGCACACTGGCGGAATGTCTGCAGGATTATTTTGTGCGCTCCGAACAGATCGCCACCTGCCTGATTCTTTTCTGTGACGGTCATCGCAGCGCCGGACTCTTGCTCCAACGACTACCCGGGGGAACCGAGCCGGATGACGACCTCTGGCGCCGGGTGAACCATCTGGCAAGTACGGTCAAGCCGGAAGAATTGCTGAGCCTGGAGAGCGAGACCTTGTTGCACCGTCTCTTTCATGAAGAGACCGTACGGCTATTTAATGCCGACGCTGTTGCCTTCCGCTGCAGCTGTTCCCGCGAGCGCACTCTGGCCGCGCTAGAGGCCATAGGGCGGGAGGAGTGCTACAGCATTCTTGAGGAACAGGGCACCATTGAGATGGATTGCCAGTTCTGTCATGCCCAGTACCGGTTTGACCGGCATGATATCGACCAGCTTTTCCTGGGCCATTCCCTGCACTGAGGAAGAACGCAAGATTCTGGCGCAATTCGCTCAACCATGTGCCCTGGAGAGCTGTCGTTTTTTGGGGACGTCTCTGGCATAATAGCGCGCCTGAACTGACTCGATTGTTTATTTATCCGCCAGTTCGTGCACACTGTAGGCCCGTTGTCAGTGTGGCGACTGATCCATGGCACGAGACGGACAGAACAATCTCGAAGACACCCTATGGCGAGGTCGAAGTGAGCAACACTTATAATGATCTGAGCGCAGCACGACTGGTCGAGCTGGCACTGGAAAGGCGTGAGGGCCAACTGGCCGCTAACGGTTCACTGGTCGTGGAAACGGGCAAGCGCACCGGCCGCTCCCCCAAGGACCGCTACATCGTGGAAGAGCCCAGCACTTCCGATGATATCGAGTGGGGGGCCATTAACCGTCCGTTCGATGCCGAGCGTTTTGATGCGCTATGGGATCGGGTAGAGGCCTATCTGGCTGAAAAGACCAGCTTCATCTCGCAGTTACACGTGGGCGCTGATCCCGAGCACTACCTGCCGGTCCGAATGACGACTGAAACCGCCTGGCAGAACCTGTTTGGCCGTAATCTTTTTATTCGGCCCGATACGTTCAATCCTGCTGACAAGCAGGAATGGCAGGTGCTCAACGCCGCCAATTTCGAATGTGTTCCCGACCGGGACGGCACCAACAGCGATGGCGCGGTTATCATCAACTTTGCCAAGCGCAAGGTGTTGCTGGCAGGCATGCATTACGCTGGCGAGATGAAAAAAGCGATGTTCTCGGTACAGAACTTCCTGCTGCCTGAGAAAGACGTACTGCCCATGCATTGTTCTGCCAACGTGGGCGACGACGGCGAGACCTGTTTGTTCTTTGGCCTCTCCGGTACAGGCAAGACCACCCTTTCGGCCGATCCCCAGCGCTACCTTATCGGCGACGACGAGCATGGCTGGGGTCCTGGCACCGTATTCAACATTGAAGGCGGTTGCTATGCCAAGTGTATTGACCTCAGCCAGAAGAACGAGCCCATCATCTGGGATGCCATTCGGTTTGGCGCCATTGTCGAAAACGTATCGATAGACCCGGAAACCCGCAAGCCGGACTACTCGGATGTATCCCTGACCGAGAATTCACGCTGCGCCTATCCTCTTGAGCATGTTGAGAAGCGGGTAGTGGAAAACAGGGCCGGTGAGCCATCCCACATTGTCTTCCTTACCTGCGATATGACCGGCGTACTTCCGCCAGTGTCCATCCTGAGCAAGGAAGCAGCGGCCTATCACTTCCTGAGCGGTTACACCGCTCTGGTGGGCTCGACTGAAATGGGCTCGTCATCCAAGCTCAAGTCCACCTTTTCCACCTGTTTTGGGGCGCCCTTCTTCCCACGCCCGGCTGGGGTGTACGCTGAACTGCTGATGAAGCGCATGGACGAGTTCGGCAGCAAGGTCTTTCTGGTCAACACCGGCTGGACCGGCGGTCCTTTTGGTGAAGGCCAGCGTTTCAGCATTCCCACGACCCGCGCCATTATCAGCGCCGTCCAGAACGGGGATCTTGACGATGCCGAAACAGAACATCTGCCCATGCTCAACCTGAACGTGCCGGTTGAAGTGCCTGGCGTCGACAGCAATCTCCTGAACCCACGCAACACCTGGGCCAGCGGCGAAGCATACGATGCCAAGGCGAAAGACCTGATCGGCCAGTTCATTGATAACTTCAAGAAGTTCGACGTAGCAGAAAGTATTGTGGCGGCTGGCCCCAAGCTTTAAGCCAGCACACACAGGGCGGCCGAATAACGTCAGCCCAAATAGAAAAGCGCCTGCGGGCGCTTTTTTTGTTCCTAAATGGTCGTGTGACTAGACTGCATAGAACAGCAGGGGCACGAAAGCTACCAGAACCAGCGCTATGGCCATGGTAATCAGAGGCATGATGATGCGTTCATGGCGTTGGTAGAAAGTGCCTGGCTCAGCTTGGGCTGCAGCAATTTCAGCCTCACCTACCACCTGACGGGTAAGCAGATGGTTCAGTGCCACCGGCGGACTCAGGTAACCAAACTCGAACGCGACCAGGGTGACCATCCAGAAGTGAATCGGGTCTATACCGCTGGCGTAGGCAATGCCGGCCACGGTGGCCGACACCAGAATAACAGCGCCGAACGCATCCATGATCATGCCCAGGATCACCAGCAGCACAACCATCAGTAACATGGCACTCCAAGCGCTCTCGAACGCCTGCGGAAACAGACCCATGAGATGAGAACGCTCGATCACTCCGCCTATGCTCACTGACAAACCCAGCAGCAGCAATAAAGCGCCTATTTCCGAGGTGGTATCATTGGTCGCCCCGCGGATACTGTGCTCAAGCCCTTGGTGCGTCAACGCTTCACTGTCTTTCCTGGCATGACGCCGGGCGCTGATATGCTCGTAAAGCAGGATGCCCAGCATGATGACCGGCAGGAGCCGGGGGGCTGAGAACTCGTCCATCCTGACATCCAGAGCCCACAGGTAGAACAGGATGATGCTTGCCATGACTAGGGCGTAGGGCACCAGCGGCTTCAGGGCGCTCAGGGTTGCCGGCAGGGCTTCGGATACCGGCGCAAAGTCGAACCGGTTCTGGCGATTCACACTCAGGGCCACAACCATGAAAAGCGTTGCGGTAAGCAGAAAGACCCAGATGCCCCACCCAAACAGCTCGTCAGTGGTCACCTCGCGGTTGAGGTAGGCTATGACCACCACCAGCAGACAGGGCCGCAGCACCACACCCAGGGACCCAGACATGGCCGTGGCGGCCAATGCCAGCTGACGACGGGCGCCAGCCGCTCGCAACTCGCTGTAGATAACAGCACCGGCGGCAATCACAAAAATCCCCGAGGCACCGGTATAGGCGGTAGGGATGGCGGCCACCAGAACCGCAACCACCGCGAGCATTTCCGGCGGCATACGCCAGGGACGGAAAACGTTGAACACCAGAGCCGCCATGCAAGTCTGCTTGAGCATCATGCCCACCCACACATAGAGCGCCACATTAAGGAACATGTCGGCCAGTTCCATCATGGTACCCAGGTAGATACCGATGCCGGACGCATGCCCGATCAGGGCAAAGTAGGTTCCCGAGATCAGGCACATGACCGTATACAGGGGGACCGCCAGAAAGGCCTTGTTAAGGCTACCTCCCGGCTCGAGGTCAACCGGCGGTCGGAACAGGCGGTAAAGGCTTGCCAGGGTCAGGACAGCAAAACCGATAACCCACAGGTTATGCAGCAGCATACGCTCGGGCGAGACGTCGCCGCCCGCAGCAACGGTTGAATGCCGGAACAGTGCGCTGGAGCCAAGCAACATGAAGTTGGCAACGCTTTGGAGGGCATGGGATACCGTATAATCAAGCCGCGTCTGCATGGCGCGCATGGCTATATGGTGGCGGGTCAGGGTCGCTGTAGCGGCACACAGCATAACCAGGATGACCAGAATGAAACGCTGGGACTCAAGCCCGAAAGCAATCAGATCGGCAACAAACAGCTCTACGCTTCTGTAAGCCCGTACCGCTGGTGTCAGGCGATCGCGGATTTCCTCATAGCGCTCATGGCGGTTTTGACAATCCTCAAGGGCCTGTTCAACGGACTGCCGGACTTTCTCCGGGTCCTTTGGCTCAGACCCAAGCAGGTCAAGCAGGTCATCATCCAGGTCACTGCCGCTGGCCAATTCCTCGGCAATAGCTCCTTCAAGATCACGGTTAGGGTCGCAGGTCGGCTCCACCGGATCGCTGCGCAGCTTGTAGTAACCACCCCAGAGCTGCTCCCCGCCCCTCAGCATCTGGTTATGGATGTCACTGCTGGTCGAAAATACCACCACGGCAAGCAAAAGCAGGCATGCCGGGAGGGAGGAAAACCACTCCCGGCCAGAGCGGCGCATACGACTACGGGGCATCAGACAGGCCTTAATTGACAGATAGAGTTAGAGAATGTCGTCCAGATCCATGGTTTCGGTGGCCTCGGCCTGGTCATCCCAGAAACTGCCTAACCTGCCCGTAGGGGTACGGTAGCCTACATTTTCAACCCACATACGGTCCGAGATTGCGAGGATCACCTGGGTGGCCATCCGGTCCACCATGACCCAGTCCTCCGCAGCAGGCTGCGTGTTGATGGCCTCGGCATGTCTGCGGATTACGCTACGCAGACGCTCGTCATCGCCCTTGTTTATCGCCGCGATGGCATGGAACACGTGGCTCAGGCGGACTCCGGCCACTTCGCCCTGGCGGTCGGCGATTTCCAGACGCTCGAACGCATCCTCGCCGTCCGGCATTGCTCCGGGGATCATCGCCCAAACCGTCGCCCGAAGCGCCATGGGGGCACCCCACCAGGCCGCGTTATCGAGGCATCCGCTTGCGCGGGCCACTGTAGAACCGATGTTCTTGGGCACCCCGATGGCGGAGGTTGACTGGATCTCGGCATTCAGTGCCTGCAAACCGGAAAGCAGACCTGCCATATAAATGAAGCCGTCAATTTCGTCGTCCAGATCCGGACATTCCACCTTGTCAGGATTGCCATAATGAAGATTGTGATGCTGCCAGCCGCTGAAATAGCGCTTTGCGGCCAATACATAGTGGCGTTTCTGTCGTATGGCCGCATCCTGAGCGGCTTCGGGCCGCATGGCCCGAAGGGCCGCCAGACTGGCGAGCTCGTCTTCGCGGGCGCGCTCTTCGGCGCAGCCGCCAGATGCCAGATAGAGCATCACGGCCAGCTGGTCCGGATCGCTGGTCACGCGTCCGAACGACATCAAAAGAGGCGAGGTCGCTTCGCTCATGGCACAACTCATGGCTACGTCGTCGGTCTGCATCAGGTACGGAACGGTGTGATCTTTGGAAAAACCTTTCATCACGTCGCCGGTGGTTTTGTAAAGCACGTGATTCACCGCTCCGCACCCGCTGAGCGCTACGCTGGCAAGCAGGCCGATGATGACGCCGCGGGCCTTTGGACGCCCGGCCCGGTCGCCGGCTGTCTGCGTGTCCAGGAATTCCATTCTCATGTCTTTCACCTTGTGTTTTCTTATTGTTGGAGCCGACGCTCCTGCTTCTCAGCGCTATGTTACCAAGCGTAACCAGGCTGGCATTATCCCCGAGAAGCGGATCAGTTTGTGAGACCGGCACCTCAAAGACGGATCTGGAAGATACATGTCACCTTTGCCTGCATTGACAGATTTCCCCGACCCGCTATACCTGAGGTCAGCACCCATTAAGGGCATGAAGCGACAAACTAGGAGGTATCAATGCGCAAACCAGAGCTGGCCAGTGCTATAGCAGAACAGACCGGCCTCAGCCGCGACAAAGCAAGTGAAGTGATAACGGCCTTTACTGACCAGGTTACCTCTGCTGCATTACGAGGCGACGATGTCACCCTGATCGGCTTCGGTACCTTTACCGTGCGCAACAGGGAGGCCCGAAGCGGGCGCAACCCTCAAACCGGTGCGGCCATTCAGATACCCGCCAGCAAGACTGTCGGCTTCAAACCCGGCAAATCCCTGAAGGACCAGATCAGATAGCCCGGTAGCCCTGCTCAGGCCTGAGGCGACGGCTCTCTGTCAGTCCGCCAGGCCTGGTTTCAGTCGTCAGGTGGAGCACTCGGAGCGGCTGCCGTCCACCCGGCACCGGATCGCCCGCATGAGCTTGATTGCTCGCTCGTCGTAAACGCCATCCTCGAGCAGGGACAGGCGAACCTCCCGAAGCATCGAATCGTAACCCCGGGTATCTTCCGCAGGTGGATGCATCCAGACCTCGGCCGGGATTTCGGATTCTGCCTGGGCGATAATCTGGTAGGCCTCATCGATCCGCTTGATGGATTCATTGCGGACCATCTGACCCGCTTTGTCAGGGAAGCGATCGCGATGCAGGATGACCTGGAAGTTCATGTACGCCACCGCGTACTTGAACACGCCGCCGTTTGGCTGAACGCCCTTGTAAAGCTCAAGCGGGCTATAGGCCACGGCGGGCGCATAGGCCAGATCAACACTGCCATTGTTGAACTTGCCGGCAAAATTGGCGGAATTGGAACCGACCACTGAGGCACCGACGTGCCGGACCATCCGGACGGATGCGGTATCGTAGTCCAGCGTAGCGATTTTCTTGCCCTGCAACTCTTCCACGGTATCGATGGTGCGGTCCCGCATGTGGAGGTAGACAGCTCCGCCGGGAAATACCCCTGCCACTTCGTACTTGTCGTTGACCAGAAAGGGTCGGGCATTTGGCTGACTCAGGGTATTGAAAAGCAGCCGCATCTCCTGCTCTCCGGGGATGGCGCCCATGGCCTCGAGACTGCCGGTAAATTTGTTGAACTCCCGGGCCCGGGTGCCGGTAAGCAGCACCGCGTCGCACTGTCCTGCCTTAAAATCCTCGGCTGCCACCTTCTCGTCGGTATAGGCGCGCAGATTCAGCTTGATGCCTTCTTGAAGAGCAACCGGGCGAAAGGTCTTGGTAATCGCAAACAGCGGACCATTGGCACCGACCGGATCAAAAACGCAGAAGCTGCGTTCCAGCACCTCATCACCGGCCTGGGCCATGACGGACTGCGAAAAGGCCGCTAACAGCATCGCCGCTGCAGTCAAACAACGGGTCAGGGTAAGGGTAAGGGTAAGGGATCGTGGGTTCACGGGAAGACTCCTGATTATTCTTGTGAAACGCAGGCGGGCCGATTCGTCCGTTCACGGCTTCTGGTCACGCTGAGAATGCGCTGCGTTATTTTGGTATCGAGCCTAAGTCGATAGATGAAAGGATACGTTGGCAGGCGTGCCCTTCTCCAAGGGCATACCAGCAAAAAGCGAGGAATTGTGATGCAGTAGGCAGCCTTGGGGTTACCCAGGCCACGTTTGTGGCTCGCTCCTCAGGTTGGCTGCCAGGCTACGCTGCCCTGAGAGATTGTGTAACGGACCACACCCGGCAAAGGACGACCCAGAATGGGTCCGTGCTTACCCGTGGACTGCAGACTGGTGTCATTGGCTACCCAGGTGGCGGCGGGGTCAAACACACACAGATCAGCGCCGACCCCTATCCTGAGCTCGCCGACGCCCAGGCCAAGAACGCCGGCAGGGCCGGAAGTCAGGGCCCGGATCAGCTCAGGCAGCGTCAACTCTCCATCGGATACCAGCATAAGCCCCATGGACAGCACACTCTCTACACTCGACAGACCAGGGGCCGTCTCACCGAGCGGTGCACGTTTTGCAGCCGGATCATGGGGCTGATGCTGACTGACAACGGCACTCACGGTTCCGGTCCGCAGGCCCGTCAGCAGCCCCTGGCGGTCATTTTCAGACCGCAGGGGAGGTATCACATGGAAACGGCTGTCGAAACCGGACAGGGCGTCTTCCGTAAAGACCAGCTGGTGCATGGCCACATCGGCAGACACCGCGACACCGCGAGCCTGGGCCTCGGCCACCATCTCCACCGCGCGCGCAGTGGAGATCTGGCTGAGGTGCAGCCTTACGCCGGTTTCCTCGGCGAGCAGAAGCAGTTCCATGACCGCGGTGGTCTCGGCAATTTCCGGAATACCCAACAAACCCAACCGGGCGGTGACCAGGCCGTCGTGGGCGAAACCGTCGGCTGCCAGGGCACGGTTGTTAGGCTGGAACATGAGGGTGTACCCGAAGGTGCGGGCATAGGCCATCGCCCGGCGCAGGACACGGGCATCACGGATACCCAGAGAGCCATTGCTGAAGGCAACACAGCCTGCCGCCGTTAGACCTGCCATATCACTGAGCAGTTCGCCTTCGAGGCCCCGGGTTGTGGCACCAAGGGGCAGTACCCGGATGGGCGATCGCTCACTGGCCACTTCCTGTATCAGGCGTGTGACTGCGCCGGTGTCGTTGATGGGGGATGAGTCAGGGGCGGCGCAGACGGTGGTAAAGCCACCTTTGGCTGCCGCCCGCGTTTCCGAAGCAATATTGCCCTTCTGGCCGTTGCCAGGTTCCCGAAGGTTGCAGTAAAGATCTACAAAGCCAGGGCTGAGATAACAACCCTCTGCCTGCAGCACCCGGTCAGCAGTGGCCTGCTCAGCCTGCTTGCCAAACGCAGCAATGGCGCCATCCTGTATCAGTACGCTGGTTACCTGGTCACCGATGCCCGCTCCGCTGAGCAGGGTTACACCGGTAATGCACAGACTCTCCGGGGCAGATGTCTTCATTGGCCCGCTCCTTCACCTGGCTGGACGCGCTCTGAGACCTGTCCGCTCATGGCCATGGACATGACCGCCATGCGAACGGCTATGCCGTTGGTCACCTGGTTTAGAATGACTGACTGGGGCCCGTCAGCAACCGCTGACTCAATTTCGACTCCGCGGTTAATGGGACCCGGATGCATGACAATACAACGGCTGTCCGCCAGCGCCAGCTTCTCCTCATTCAGTCCGTAGAGGCGGTAGAACTCACGCTCACTGGGAAGAAGTGCGCCCTCCATCCGTTCCCGCTGCAACCGGAGCATAATAATGACGTCAAGATCCCGCAGGCCATGCCGCATGTCGTACTCGACCTTGCAACCCAGGCTCTCCACATCTTTCGGCAGCAGTGTTGCAGGCGCGATGACCCGCACCTCTTCCACCCCCAGGGTGTTCAGGGCACGAATCTGGGACCGGGCCACGCGGGAGTGCAGGATGTCCCCGACAATGGCCACCTTGAGGCCGGCAAACTGGCCCTTATGCTGGCGGATAGTGAGCATGTCGAGCATGGCCTGGGTGGGGTGGGCATGACGCCCGTCACCGGCGTTGATGATCGCAACGCCAGGGGTCACGGTTTCGGCGATGAAGTGCGGCGCACCACTCTGGGAATGGCGCACCACAAACATGTCGCTGGCCATGGCCTCAAGATTCAGCAGCGTGTCTGACAGAGTCTCGCCCTTGGAGGTGGCCGACGTATTGATGTCCAGGTTGAGCACATCGGCAGACAGCCGTTTGGCCGCAAGCTCAAAGGTGCTGCGGGTCCGGGTGCTTGACTCGAAGAACAGGTTGACGACAGTTCGGCCTCTCAGCAAAGGCACCTTCTTGATGCTGCGCTCGCCCACTTCTATAAACGAGTCGGCCGTATCGAGGATGTCTGTCAGTAGAGCCTGATCCAGGCCATCGAGTGTCAGGAAGTGTTTGAGCCTGCCCTCCCGGGTGAGCTGCAAGGTGGGTAAAGATGAATCCGTTGCCGTCATAAAGCCCCGCCTGCCGTGTTGCCTAACGTGTAAAGTTCGCTCTTGTGCCTGTGGCTACCCTGATGGCCGGTTACTGGCCGGCTTCCCTGAGCTCGACGCTCAGTGGCTCGGGACCTTGCAGTTTTACCCGCTGATGGGCTTCCAGGGAAAGCTCCTTGGCCACTACATCCGGATGGATGGGAAGTTCCCGCGCGCCCAGATCAATCAGGGCGACGAGCAGAATACTGGCGGGCCGGCCGTAGTCGAAGATCTCGTTCATGGCGGCCCGTATGGTGCGGCCGCTCATGACCACATCGTCCACCAACACAATGTCCCGCCCTTCGGTCTCAAAAGGAAGGTGGGATGGCTGTACACGGGGATTCAGCCCAATGCGACTGAAATCGTCCCGATAGAAAGAAATATCCAGCTCGCCAAAAGGCTCGTTCAGCCCCAACCGTTTGTGCAGCACATCCGCCAGCCAGACCCCACCGGTACGAATGCCGATCAATGCCGGGTTATCAATGCCCCGCTCGTGCAGTTGCCGGCGCAGGCCGGCCTCCAGATCATCGAGCAGTGTATCCATATTCAGCAATGCGGTCATCGATATCCCCATCTGTTACGGCCGTTTCCGGGCCTCTTCGCTGAACCAGGTTTCGAGTATCAATACCGCTGCCCGGTCATCCACACCGTTCCGGCCGAAATCACCACTGCCCCCGGCCGCAAGCACGTCGCCCTTGGCCTCAAAACTGGTGAGACGCTCATCGACCATAGCCACCGGCAGATGGAAGCGGCCGTGCAGCCGGTTGCCGAATTTACGGGCCCGGGCACACATGTCATTCTCAGTGTCATCCATATTCAGCGGCAGGCCAACCACCAGCTGCTCCGGACGCCACTCATCAATCAGAGCTGAGATGGCGCTCCAGTCGGGAATGCCATCTCTTGCCGGCAATAGCGATACCGGCCGGGCACTGCCCAGGAGCTCCTGCCCGAACGCCACGCCTATCCGTTTGACGCCGAAATCAAATGCGAGCACCTGGCGCTGACCTGATCTGCTCATCCTGAACTCAGGCCGCGGCGCTGAAACGACCAGGTCCGGATAATCTCGAGCTGATCTGTCTGCGCCTTCATGTCATCAGGAAAAGGCGCAAAAGGGGATGCCATCCTGATGATACGAATGGCGGCATCGTCCAGAATGCTGCTGCCGGAGGACTGGAGAATCGCCACTTCCTTGAGGCTGCCATCCGCCTTCAGCACAACCAGCACCCGCAGCGTGCCATAGATCCCTTCCCGCCTAGCTTCGGTGGGATAGTTCACGTTGCCTACCCGCGTTACCTTATCAATCCAGTTCTGCACGTAATGGGCATTGACCGACCGAAGGGTGGAAACCGCAGTTACCCGCAGCACCCGGGGTTTCTTGGCATAGGCTTGGCGCTGGTTGTCAAAGCGAGCCTCGAGCCGGGCGATTTCCAGACTGCGCTCCATCAGGCTCTTGTGTTCTGCCACCGGCATGGGTTCCCGGGAGGGCTCTTCAACGGGCTCCTGCCTGACCAAGGGGCGACTGTCGCTGCGGGTTTCCACCACTTCTTTCGGGGATTGCGCTACCGGTTCAGGCTGCGCCCGGGCCTGGGGCTCAACCTGGACCTCTGACTCGCCCGCCAGCTCAGTTGGGTCCGGCGTCGTCATCTCCCGGGCTTCCTCCTCGCTGCCACTGCCCTGCTGGCTAGTCTGGGCAAGGAAATCAGCCTCTTCAGGCGCCTCATCGTCATCGAACTGGGACAGGGTAATTTCCATCGTCTCGGCGGATGGCTGCGGCAGTTCCGGGGCAAAAGTAATCCCCAGCACCAGAACTGCGTGCAGCACCAGGGCCATAAACAGGGTAAACGAGAAGCGATCAAAGTCGCTGACCTGAACTGCCATTACGTGATTTTATCCAATACGTTCGTTATAACCGCCGCCCCGGGTCGCGGGACCTCAAGCCCGGGCGGCAGTCGTTCACCCCAACCTGCGGGCAATGGCTTCCATAAGCTGCCCGCCGATGTCGATACCAAAGGCATCATCCAGTTCCCTTATGCAGGTTGGGCTGGTGACGTTGATCTCTGTCAGGTAATCACCAATAACATCGATCCCCACAAATATGAGTCCCTTCGCCTTGAGCGCGGGTCCAACCCGGGCGCAGATTTCCCGGTCCCGTGCTGTCAGCTCCCTGCCTTCACCCCTGCCGCCGGCAGCAAGGTTGCCCCGGTTTTCGCCCTGGGACGGAATCCTCGCCAGTGCATAGGGCACCGGCTCGCCTTCAATCAGCAGAATGCGCTTGTCGCCCTGACTGATCTCGGGGATAAACTTCTGGGCCATGGTCTGGTGGCGGCCATCCTGAGTCAGAGTTTCAATGATGACGCCAAGATTGTTGTCACCCTCCTTGACGCGAAAGATAGACTTGCCACCCATGCCGTCCACCGGCTTGAGAATGATGTCCCCGTGCTCGGCATAGAATTCCTTCAGCCTTGCCGCCGAACGGGTCACCAGCACCGGCGGCGTGCAGTCTTCAAACTGGGTGGCAAATAGCTTTTCGTTACAGTCCCTGAGTGCAGCCATAGGATTGACCATAAGGGTGCCCTTGAGTTCCGCGGCTTCCAGAATGTATGTCGCCATCAGGAATTCACGGTCCACCGGCGGGTCCTGGCGCATCAGAATTACGTCGAGGTCGGCAAGGGCCCGATCATGGGTCTGACCGTAGCGGAACCAGTCGTCAGCATCCATTTTGACGCTCAGGTCCTGGGTCTTCGCCCGGGACTCTCCGCCTTTCAGGTAAAGGTCCGGCAACTCCATATACTCAATGTGCCAGCCTCTGCGCTGGGCGGCCCAGAGCATTGCGAGTGTGCTGTCTTTCTTGTAGTGGATCGCGTCGATCGGATCCATCACCACGCCGAGTCGGACTGTCATTGCACCCCTGCCATTGTTTACTCAGAACTGTTTATTCAGAAACCGGAACCGTTCAGCAGAGCGCGTCGAAGATTAAGTGCTATGCTGACGGTGATGGTATTGTACCCCGTCCTCGAATGCACCTGAATCAGCCATGGATATCAGGAATTAAGACGCATCAATACATTTAGTCACAAAGTTGTTCTTTTTCTCTTGCCATCGATAATCTATAAAGAAGCGGAGTTTATAGAACACCCTTAAACAGGGTGTTAAAAACGCCCGGTTAAAATAACGACACTCGCAGAGCTCAAGGCTGTTCGACAATGGATGACAACTTCGAAAACCTGAAGATTATGGTGATTGACGACAGCAAGACGATCCGTCGCACCGCAGAGACCCTTCTTAAAAAGGTTGGTTGTGATGTAATTACCGCCATTGACGGTTTTGATGCTCTTGCCAAAATTGCCGATTCGCAGCCAAACATCATTTTTGTCGATATAATGATGCCCCGGTTGGACGGCTATCAGACCTGCGCACTCATCAAGAACAATTCAGCCTTCAAGAAAACGCCGGTCATCATGCTCTCTAGCAAGGACGGTTTGTTTGACAAGGCAAAGGGCCGCATCGTCGGCTCAGACCAGTATCTGACAAAACCGTTCAGCAAGGACGAGCTACTTAACACGATTCGCCAGTATGTTCCGCAAGCGGAACAGTGATATCGCTGACGTACAGAACCATTTGAGGACATCATGGCCCGCATTTTGATTGTTGATGATTCGCCCACCGAGGTGAAAAAGATCTCGAGCATCCTTGAGAAACACAAGCACGAAGTGCTGACCGCCGACAACGGTGCCGATGGTGTTGCCAAGGCCCGCGCCGAAACTCCGGACCTGGTGCTGATGGACGTTGTCATGCCAGGGCTGAACGGTTTCCAGGCCACTCGCCAGCTCACCCGGGCTCCGGAAACAGCTTCCATTCCGGTGGTGATTGTCACCACCAAGGATCAGGAGACTGATCGTGTCTGGGGTACACGCCAGGGCGCCAAGGGATATCTGGTAAAGCCTGTCAACGAAGATGACCTGATCAAAACGATCAATAGTCTGATCGCCTGATCCACATGATGGAGTAAGCATGTCCGACCAGGCTGCCCCTTATGCCGTTCTGACGGATATCGCCCACCGCAGTCGGACGCTTGCTTCCGGCCTGCCGGAGCAACAGCAAGCCGTTGAGCTCTGGAATGGCATCGGCTTTGTACTTGCCGGCCAGCGTTACGTTGCACCCATGGGTGAAGTTGTGGAGATTCTTCATGTCCCCCGATACACCCATGTACCGGGGGTTCGGTCCTTTATGCTCGGTGCGGCCAATGTCCGTGGCCGGCTCTTGCCCCTTATCGATCTTGCTCACTTTTTTGACCTGCCCCGCAGCGCCAAAAGTCAGCGCGAACGTCGGATCCTGGTTATTGAACAGGGCGATGTATTCAGCGGCCTTGTCGTAGACAGCGTATCCGGCATGCAGTATTTCGCGGTGGACAGTTTTGTGGCAGACCCCACGGAAACCCCCGCAAACGTTCAGCCCTTTGTTCAGGGAGGGTATGAGCGCAATGAGGAAACCTGGAAAGTGTTCTCTACCCATGAACTGATGGAAGATGAGCGCTTTCTGGACGTTGCCCAGTGGTGATGGCGATGGCAGGACCATCACCATGCATTATCAACCCCCGCAGGACTAACTTGCCAAAGAAGAGGCCGGGAGCCAGAAAATGAAGAATAGAGCCGGAAGATACAGCGCGGCCCAGGGTGCCAACAAATTTGTTGGTGGTCTGATTGCCGCTCTGATCGCACTGACCATCCTGCTCGTTGTGGTACTGTTCATCGTCAACAGAGACAGCCAGAACGATCAGGAATACATCGCCCACGCCAACGAGCTGAGGGTTCTTTCCCAGGAAATCGCGAAAAACGCGACCGAGGCCGCCGGCGGTACCGCCGAGGCCTTTGACCAGTTGCGGCGGTCACGGGACGAATTCTCCCAGCTCTGGGGCTACCTCATCAGGGGCGACGCGAGCACTGGCCTTCCTCCCAGCGATCTGGCCGCCCAGAGTCCGGTACAGAATACCTGGGATTCGGTACGCGCCAACGCCGACAGCATTATTTCCACCCGTGAGGCGGTACTTGGCCTCCACGCCGTGGCGCAGACCCTTAACGAGACGATTCCCCAGCTACAGGTGGAATACGACGACATCGTTCAGATCCTGCTTGAAAACGACGCTCCTGCCGAGCAGATCGCCCTGGCCCAGCGCCAGTCTCTGCTGGCTGAGCGGATTGTACGCTCGGTCAACAACGTTCTGTCAGGTGATGAGGACGCCGTCATCGCCGCTGACCGGTTCGGCCGGGACGCCACCCTGTTCGGACGGGTTCTCCAGGGCCAGGTGGAAGGCAACCCCGCCATGGGCATCTCCCGGGTGCAGGATGAGGACGCCATCTACGGTCTCGAAGCCGTCGATGAACTGTTCGAATTCGTGTCCCAGAACGTTGACGCCATCCTTGAAGCCTCTCCCGACCTCTTCAAGGTTCGCCGCGCCGCTAGCGAAATCTTCCAGAACTCCCAGGTTCTGCTGAACGAAACCTCCAACCTGTCAGACCAGTTTGCCCTCCAGGCCAACTCCCGCTTTGTCAGCCCGGCCCTTGCCTATGTGCTGCTGGCAGCCATGGCAGGCATCGTGGTCTTGATCGGCTGGTCCTTGTACCGGGCAGCCCGTGAGCGCCTTGAAGCGACCCAGGAGCAGAACGAGCAGAACCAGAACGCGATCCTGCGACTGCTGGACGAGCTGGCTGACCTGGCCGATGGTGACCTGACTGCCGAGGCCACGGTAACCGAGGACTTCACTGGTGCCATCGCCGACTCTATCAACTACGCGATCGACCAGATGCGCGGGCTGGTACAGGCGATCCGTGGTACTGCGGTCCGGGTAGCTTCGGCGGCCCAGGAAACCCAGGCCACGGCCATGCACCTGGCCGATGCTTCCGAGCACCAGGCCCAGGAAATTGCGGGCGCCTCTGCCGCGGTAAACGAGATGGCAGTGTCCATCGACCAGGTATCGTCGAACGCTGCCGAATCTTCTGCGGTTGCTGAGCGGTCGGTTGCGATCGCCAAGAAAGGCGCGGAAGTGGTACAGAACACCATCCGCGGCATGGACAACATTCGTGAGCAGATCCAGGAAACATCAAAGCGGATCAAGCGTCTGGGTGAGTCGTCCCAGGAAATCGGCGACATCGTATCGCTGATCAACGACATTGCTGACCAGACCAACATCCTTTCCCTGAACGCAGCAATCCAGGCCTCCATGGCCGGTGACGCGGGCCGGGGTTTTGCGGTGGTTGCGGACGAAGTCCAGCGTCTGGCGGAGCGCTCCTCTGCTGCCACCAAGCAGATTGAGGCTCTGGTTAAGACGATCCAGTCGGACACCAACGAGGCCGTTATCTCGATGGAGCACACCACTGCCGAGGTGGTCCGTGGTGCCCGCCTGGCCCAGGACGCCGGTGTTGCCCTGGAGGAAATCGAGAACGTATCGATGAACCTCGCGGAACTGATCCAGAACATCTCCAACGCGGCACGCCAGCAGGCATCGTCTGCGGCCCACATTTCCAACACCATGAACGTTATCCAGGAAATCACCTCCCAGACCTCGTCGGGCACCAACGCCACTGCGAAGTCGATCGGAAATCTGGCGGAGATGGCGTCTCAGCTGCGTTCGTCGGTAGCAGGCTTCACGCTGCCTGAAGAAGAAGTGTCGAATGTTGAGGAAGATGAAGACAGCGACGTTCCGGTGGTGAGCTGAATGGCTCGCCAGAGCTGCTGAAGGTTTATGGCTGAAAAGCATCACGACCTGTCAACGGCCCCGGGCATATGGTCACTGCGCCAACTTCCGGAAATGGATGAGGCGCAGTTCAGCCAGTGGCGTACGCTACTGGAACATCGCACCGGGATGACCCTGACCAGGGAACGCAAATCGTTTCTCGAAACCAACGTCGGGATACGGATGCGGGAAATCGAGTGCAACAGTTACCAGGCTTATTACGAGAAGATAGTTTCGGGTAACGAGGCTGTTGTGGAATGGGGAATCCTCGTTGACCGGCTGACGGTTCAGGAAACCCGTTTCCTACGCGACCCGGATGCGTTTCGGTTGGTGTCCGACTACATCCTGACCCGGCCCCGGGAGGTGCTCAAGCGCCGCCCACTGGAGGCCTGGAGCGTTGGTTGCTCTACCGGTGAGGAGCCTTACACCCTGGCCATGCTGCTGAATGAGAGCATGACCCAGCTGGATTTGCCGCCACTTTTCGGCGTCACTGGATCGGACATCAGCAAACCTGCTATTGAAAAGGCCCGACGGGGGCAGTTCAGTGCCCGCAAGCTGATAGGCATGGACGAGAATCTGAAAACCCGGTATTTCCGGCCAGCAGAACGGAATACCGTGGAAATCGTCGAGAGCATCCGACAGCGCGTCTGCTTCACCCGGCTTAATGTGCTGGATCTGAAGCAGGCGCCCATGCACGGCATGAACATAATTTTCTGCCAGAACCTGCTGATTTACTTTCGCCGCTGGCGAAGGCGGGAGATTGTAAAACGGCTTGCAGAGAGACTGGCACCTGGGGGGCTTCTTGTTCTCGGCCAGGGGGAGTTGACCGACTGGCAACCCCCTGGCCTGCAACGGGTCCCCTCGGAAAATGTACTGGCGTGGATACGTCGCCAGTCTGACGAAGAATAACCGGAGTGGTTATGGGCAATCACCATGACAGCATCGCCCTGGACTGGGTTCGGGGCGAGATACAGGAAACGCTGACTCAGGGTCAGCACGCACTCGAGGCGTTTGTCGACAATCGGGACGACACCGCTCGCCTGCGTTTTTGCCTGAACTACCTCCACCAGGTCCATGGCACCTTGCAGATGGTCGAGCTCTACGGTGCGGCGTTGCTGACCGAAGAGATGGAAAAGCTGACCCAGGCGGTTCTCAACGACACCGTAGCCAGTGTTGACGAAGCCGTCGAAGTACTCATGCAGGCTATTTTGCAGCTTCCCCAGTATCTGGAGCACCTGGCCAGCAGCAAGGACGACTTCCCCCTGGTATTGCTGCCGCTACTGAACGATCTGCGGGCAGCCCGGGGCGAATCGCTGCTGTCTGATACGTCCCTGTTCAAACCGGATCTGAGTGCCGCCCGCATGCCGGCCGCGCCAAACGCCTCCCAGCGTCTGCAGGACCCGAAGGTTCTGGGACACATCCGCAAACTACGGCAGATGTACCAGTTCGCACTGGCGGGCGTTGTCCGTGAGACCGATCTCGACGCCCATTTTGACTACCTTCACAAAGTCATACTTCGCCTTATCAAGCTTTGCCAGCACACCCCAAGGGCTGAACTCTGGCGTGCCGCTGGCGGTTTCGTGGACTCCATTAAAAGTGGCCACAACCCGATCAATGCGGCGGTCAAGTCGATTCTGCGGGAGCTGGATAACGAACTTCGAAGACTCATTGATGAGCACGTCGACATTCTGCAACAGCCTCTGCCAGAGGCTCTGTTCAAACATCTTCTGTACTACGTGGCCCGGGCGCAGGATCTCGACACGCCTTACGTCAGGCAACTGACCGAACGCTATAAGCTGGCCGAAGCCCTGCCCTCCGACGAAGCCATGGATCAAGTTCGCGACCGGGTATCCGGGCCGGGCCGCGATGCAATCCACTCGGTCGTGAGCGCGCTTAACGAAGAGCTGGCCAAACTGAAGGATCAGCTCGACCTGTTTGTCAGGGCCGAGTTCCGCCAGAACAGCGAGCTGGAAGAGCTGTTGCCCGGGCTTCAGCAGGTCGCCAACACCCTGGCCGTGCTTGGCCTCGGGATTCCTCGTCGCGTGGCCACCGAGCAGATCGACATTGTCGAACAGCTGGTCCGGCAGCCGAACGCAGTTGATGACGGCGCCCTTATGGATATAGCCGGGGCACTGCTCTACATCGAAGCTACCCTGGTGGGCCTGGAGAAGGAAAAGCCATCAGAGCGCGGCCGTAGCGACGGCGGTGTTGACCTTGGCAGCCAGGAGCTGGGCGAAGCCAACAGTGCACTGTTAAGGGAGTCGCGCAATTCCCTGGAACAGGTGAAGACCGCGGTGGTCAACTTCATAGCCTCCCAGTGGGACGAGAGAGAGATCGAACACGTCCCTGGTCTGCTCCACAGCATCCGTGGTGGCCTGAGACTCATTCCCCTGGACCGCGTCGCGGATATGCTGGCGTCGTCAGAGCGCTACATCACCGATGTGCTGCTTGAAGGCAAGCGGGTGCCCGACTGGAAACAGCTCGACACCCTGGCCGACACCATCACCAGCATCGAATACTACCTGGAACGCCTCGCCGAGGGCATTGATGACAACGAGGCGATTCTCCAGATTGCCGAACAAAGCCTTGAAAGCCTCGGCTTCCCTGTGGGTGCCGAGCCCACATGGGACGGCAGCTTCAATGAGCCCGGATCAGCCGATTCAGAGCCCGAGGTTGTCGTACCCATGGCCAGAGCAGCTGATACTGACCTTGTAGACGACGAGATTCTGGAAATTTTCATCGAGGAGGCCGAGGAGGTTCTCGGTACCATCAATACCTATTATCCGGTATTGCGACAGCACCACAATGACCATGAAGCCCTCAGCGAAGTTCGCCGGGCCTACCACACGCTCAAAGGCAGCGGACGACTGGTTGGCGCAACCAGCATAGGCGAGATGGCCTGGGCTGTTGAAAATCTGCTCAACCGGGTCATTGACCAGACCATCAAGCCGACCGAAGAGCTGTTCGACCTTATTGATGACGCCAACGCCCGTATTCCTGCCCTTATTGAGGATTTCCGCCGCGGCAACGCAGAAGGCGATGTTGAGTCTCTGATCGACCGCGCCGAAGCGCTGGCAACTACCCGCAAGTCTGGAACAGAGGCTGCCATCCGGGTCGAGGCAGACGAGGAGTCTGAGTCCAGTGAAGAAGCCGTTGCTGACGCCTCAGCGGCGGTTCCGGAAGCCCTGGCGGGCCCCAGATTTGATGCGGATAATCTCATTGACGATGAGATTCTTGAGATTTTTGTGGAAGAGGCGGGGGAAGTCCTGGATACCATCCGGGAATACCTGCCCCTGCTCGTACGCCAGTATGACGACCGTACGGCTCTGGCTGAAATCCGCCGTGCCTTCCATACGCTGAAAGGCAGCGGTCGTATGGTCGGGGCAACCATCATCGGTGAACTGGCCTGGTGCGTGGAGAACATGCTGAACCGTATCATCGACGGCAGTGTGTTCATGAACGATGACGTTGCCGGCCTGCTTCAGGACGTGACCGACAATCTGCCGGCACTGGTCTCTGATTTTGAACATCATCGCCCGGCCTCGATCGATACCAGCGCCCTTGAGGCGCGGGCCACAGCCCTGGCCAATGGCGAGATTCCCGACACCCGTGCCATGCCGCTGGAAACAGCCGATCACACCGATAATGAAAGCCTGGTCGATCCGGTCCTGATCGAAATTTTTGAGAGCGAGACAGAAACCCACTTGCAAACCCTGCAGGCGTTTCTTTCCGAGGCCGGCGACAAATCCTCGGTCGCGTTTACCGATAACCTGTCCCGTGCTCTCCATACGTTAAAAGGCAGCGCTCACACGGCAGGCATCGAGCCCATTGCCAGGGTAATCACGCCGCTGGAAAAGTTCGTCAAGGACGCCCGGGCCGAGAATAAGAAAGCCGACCGTGAGCTGTTGAGCATTATTGCAGACGCCTGTGAGTTCCTCACCCAGGGTCTGGCACAGATCCGCAGCAATCCCCAGGCTGAGCTGGCCGGTTCGGGTGATTTCCTTGCCCGACTGGACAATCTTGCCGGCCGGACGCTCGGCAGCAGAATCGCTGCCGGAACCGAAACCGACACGACTGCTCAGGCCGACCCGCAACTCATTGACCTTTTCCTTAATGAAGGTCTCGACATACTGCTGGACGCCGAGAGCATCCTCGATGCCTGGGCCGCGGATCCAGACCAGACCGAAAAGCTTGATACTCTTGTTCATGAACTGAAACAGCTCGCTACCGGCGCCCGTCAGTCAGGCATTACCGATGTCGCCGAGCTGGCCGACATCCTGCATCAGGTGTACGAAAGTACCCAGGACGCGGCAACCACGCCGGACGCCAGTTTCTTCCTGACCACGAAAGAGGCCCACGAAACCCTGATCAACATGATGGATCAGGTCGCGGCCGGTCTTGCCACGCGTCCTGATCCTTCCCTTATCACCGAGCTGGTTGCCCTGCGTAACAACGGCGGCAGGCCTTCAGTAGATGCCTTTGAAGAAGAGTTTTCAGGGGATCTGGACCAGATTGACGAAAGCTTCGCCAGCGATCTCGGCATACCGGAGCAGGACATTGCCACCTTGGAGGTGGAAGACAGTGAGGACGTATCCAAAGATGATGCCCTTGATGAAGAGCTGGCTGAAATCTTCCTGGAAGAAGCCAGTGACCTCATAGAAAGCACAGCGGATACACTCCAGGCATGGCATGAAAAACCTGACAGCCTTGACCTTCTGCGTCTGCTGCAACGGGACCTCCATACCCTGAAGGGCGGTGCCCGACTGGCTGATATCCCGCCGATCGGCGACCTTGCCCATGAACTTGAGACCCTTTTTGAAGGCCTCACTGAACATCGGCTGGTGGTTACTGACGAACTGTCGGATCTGCTCTTCCGCTGTCATGACCGTCTTGCCAGCATGGTCGACTCGTTACAGGCTGGAGAATCACCGAGGCCGGCCCCAGACCTGATCGGTGAAGTACACAACTACATCACCAGCACACCCGGTCAGCGACCGGTCACCAATGTTGATGACCTCCAGGATCAGGAATCGAACGCAGACGATGACGAGCTGCCGGTCATTGAGCTTGAGGCCGACGACGAGCCCGTTCCCGAGCCCGTGGCTGAAGAGCCGGTTGATGAGTTTGAGCTTGACCCGGAGCTGGCAGAGATTTTCCTGGAAGAAGCCGGCGAAATTATCCACAAGACTGCCCAGCAGCTTCATGAATGGCAGGCCGACCCGAACCAGCCGGAGCTGGTCAAGGAACTCCAGCGCGAACTGCACACCCTCAAGGGCGGCGCAAGAATGGCAAACATCACGCCGGTGGCCGATATTGCCCACGAGATGGAAACCCTGTTCGAGCGCATTGTTAATGGCGACATAGCCGCCACCGGACCCCGTACAGACGTGGCCCTGCGTGCCCATGACCAGCTTGCTGCGTTAATCGATGCTATCGCGGACCAGAAGGTCTGCCCGGAAGTGCCGGGTCTGGTTGCGGAACTGCAGGCTGCGTCCTCTGATGCACCCACCAGCATGGACTCGGAGGAGCCTTCTCTGGAAGAAGAGCCGACAGAGGAGCGGCAGGAAGAGCCCGTAGGGGAAGAAGAGAACTCACCCGATGAGCAGTCGTCAGCGCAAGGATCGGCCCCTGACGGCACGGTAGCCGATCTGTCCCACCTGGACCCCGAGCTGCTGGGCATTTTCCTGGAAGAGGCCTACGACCTGATCAACTCCACCGGCAGTGCCCTGCACGCCTGGAGCGAAGACCCCGAAAATACCGAGCTGGCGGCAACTCTGCAGCGGGATGTTCACACCCTGAAGGGTGGCGCCCGTATGGCCGGGGTCAGCGCGATCGGCGACCTGACCCATGTGCTGGAAGATCTGTTTGAGAAAGTAGCTGAAGGTCAGCTGGCCCCGTCTCCGGCCATGAATGAGCTGCTGTTTGCCTGTCATGACCGGCTTGCCCAGATGGTGGAACAGATTGCCACCCAGAAACCCTGCCCGCCCGCGAACGAGCTGGTTGCGGAAGTCGAGGCCATTGTTTCGGGCCCCGTAGGCCTGAGTTCTGCCGAACCGGAAGCAGATGAGCACGACATTCTGGCTGCCCTGCCCGAAGGCTCCGACAATGACCTGATCGGCATTTTTCTCGATGAAGGCCTTGAGCTCCACGGTGCCATCGCAGAATGTCTTGATCAGTGGCGGGAAGCGCCCAACGAATTAACCGGGGTCACGCAGCTGCAGCAGGAACTGCACACTCTCAAGGGTGGAGCGCGGCTGGCCGACGTGGATGCCGTAGCGGATCTGGCCGAAGCCTGGCATGACAACCTGGAACCGCTTATAGATGGTACCGGTGACCAACAGCGACTGCTGGCCCTGAGTGCCCAGGCCCTCGAAACCCTGGGACAGATGCTGGGTGCGCTGGAGGAAGGCCAGAAGCCGGCTCCCGCTCACACACTGATTGCGGCTTTCCACTCGGCTGATCTGGACAATGCATCGCGCCAGTTGTCTCCATCGATGCCTGTCAACATTGAAGCGGTCGACGAAGAAGTCCTGGAAATTTTCCTGGAAGAAGCCAGCGAGCTGCTCGATCAGCTTGAGCAATTGCTGGCGGACTGGCGCAAAGAACCGGACAACGACCATTTCAACCGGGAAGCCCAGCGGGCACTTCACACGCTCAAAGGGGGCGCGCGCCTGTCCCAGCAGGAGGAGCTTGGCAACCAGGCACATGCGCTCGAAACGCGGCTTGTGGAACTGGAAAACCAGGCCCCTGATGAAGCCCAGTGGCAGGCCATCACGGCTGATCACGACGCCATTATCAAGCAGGTAGCACAGCTCCGTGAACGCTTCGAAGCTGGCGGAACAGCGGTTTCTAAAGCTGGACCTGCGCCGGAGGCCAAAGCGCCAGCTGTACCCGAACCCAAAGCGCTTCCTGTTGCAGAAACCAGGCCCAAGGCAACGCCGCCGGCGAAAACACCCAAGCCCAAGGCAGTGGCGCGTCAGGCTGAAGCCAGCCGGAATGCCCAGGAGACTATCCGAGTATCGGCGCCGCTGCTGGACGAACTGGTTAACCTGGCGGGTGAGACCAGTATTACCCGTGGTCGCCTCGAAACCCAGACCAGTGAGTTCGGACACACCCTCGACGAAATGGCCGCTACAATCGAGCGTCTGCGTGAGCAGTTGCGACGGATGGACATCGAGACCGAGGCCCAGATCCTGTTCCGGGCTGAGCGGGAACACGGACCGGACTACGGGGATGACTTTGACCCCCTGGAAATGGACCGTTACTCCTCGATCCAGCAGTTGTCCCGGGCGTTGACAGAGTCCTCATCGGACCTTGCCGATCTTCGTGAAACCATGGCTGATAGGGTGCGGGATACCGAAACCCTTCTGGTTCAGCAGTCACGGATTAATACGGAACTGCAGGAAGGTCTGATGAAGACCCGAATGATTCCGTTTGCCTCGATGGTACCGCGGCTACGGCGTATCGTTCGCCAGATCAGTGGTGAACTGGGCAAGAAAGTCGAGTTTGACGTCCGCAATGCCGAGGGCGAGATGGACCGCACCATACTGGAGCGCATGATCGCGCCCCTGGAGCACATGTTGCGCAACGCCCTTGACCATGGTGTCGAGAAACCCGCCGACCGCAAAAAAGCGGGCAAGTCTGAAACCGGTGAGGTCACCCTGTCGCTGAGCCGCGAGGGTGGCGAGGTTGTCCTGCGCATGGCCGACGACGGCGCTGGTATACCTACTAAAATTATCCGCGACAAGGCGATCCGCCAGGGCATGATGGGCGCTGACGAGGAACTGAGCGACCGGGAGATCCTGCAGTTTATCCTGCAACCGGGCTTCTCGACCGCACAACAGGTTACCCAGATCTCCGGGCGCGGTGTCGGCATGGATGTGGTTGCCAGCGAGATCAAACAGCTGGGTGGCAGCCTCGATATCGATTCGGTGCTGGGCCAGGGCACTACCTTCACCGTGCGTCTGCCGTTCACGGTTTCGGTAAACCGCGCCCTGATGGTATCCACCGGGGAAGACTTCTACGCCATACCCCTCAATACCATTGAGGGTATCGTGCGGGTGAGCACCTACGAGCTGGAAGAGTACTATCAGCCTGATGCCCCCCTGTACGAATACGCCGGCCAGCAGTATCGCCTCCAGTACCTGGGAAATCTGTTGCACAGTGAGCATCACCCCAAGCTGCAGGGTCAGGCCCTGCCATTGCCGGTGATCCTGGTCCGTGGCGCGGAGCAACCTATGGCCCTGCAGGTGGACAGCCTGATGGGTAGTCGGGAAATCGTTGTAAAGTCGCTGGGCCCGCAGTTCACATCGGTCCGGGGTGTTTCCGGCGCTACCATCCTAGGTGATGGTAACGTGGTGGTTATTCTCGACCTGCCGGCCATGATCCGGTCAGACATTCTTTCTGAACGCCAGCGCCTTGCCGAGCAGCAGGGTACTCAGGAGCTGCAGCGCCGGGAAGCCCGTCAGACCCTGGTCATGGTAGTGGATGACTCGGTAACCGTGCGTAAGGTCACTTCGCGCCTGCTGGAGCGCAATGGCATGGAGGTCATAACCGCCAAAGATGGCCTTGATGCGGTGGCCCAGCTACAGGACCACAAGCCCGACATTATCCTGCTTGATATTGAAATGCCCAGGATGGACGGTTTTGAAGTGGCCAGCTTTGTCCGGCACGACGACAGTTTGAGGGAAACCCCAATCTGTATGATCACCTCCCGGACCGGTCAGAAACACCGTGAGCGTGCCCTGGCCATCGGTGTCAATGAGTATCTCGGCAAGCCCTTCCAGGAAACCGAGCTCCTGGAGACCATTCAGCGGCTTACCGGTAACACCTGATGTCCGGCCCTGCAGGCCGGCCTCAGGTCGGGATTGTTTCGGACGATGTCCTGCAGCGTCATCGGCTACAGGAAGCGGCAGCAAAATTCGGGCTCAAGGCCCGATTCTCGGGGGCTCCTGAACGCCTGCTGGGCTATGCCGATTTGCCAGAGGCAGGGCTGTGGCTGGTCACCCTTGAAGATGAAGCGGACCACCCGACCCTGTTTGACCACCTGCTGGAGAATACCGAGGCGCCGATACTGTTCGGTGTCGATCAGGCACCCAAACCTGGCGGGACCGATTACTTCCGCTGGGAACGGCGGCTGCACCAGAAGCTGGAGCAGTTGCTGGGAGCGCTGGAAGAACTGGATTCCGCCGATGATCTTGCTGAACTTGCGGTGGAGCCGGCAGATCCGGCGCCAAAGCCGGATCTGCCGGCCTGGATCACGCCAGCTCTGCCCGGGCAGCCCGCTGATGAGGTCTGGGTTCTGGGAGCGTCGCTAGGAGGCCCTGCAGCGGTAAAAGCGTTTCTCGATTCGCTGCCAGCCGGTTTACCGGTGGGGTTTGTTTACGCCCAGCATATTGATGCCAATTTTACCGACGTGTTGACCCGTGTCCTGGGACGTCACGCCAATTATCGCCTGGTTCGTGCAGAGGCCGGCATGAAGATCTGTCACGGCGATGTGATCCTGCTGCCGGTGGAGCGTGAATGGGCCCTGGATGGCGACGGTGCCCTGATCGAAAAAGCGACGCCGTGGCCCGGACCCTACGGACCCTCTATTGATCAGGTTCTGCTCAACCTGGGTGATCACTACGGCAAGCGCTGCCACACTATCCTGTTCTCCGGCATGGGTAACGACGGTGCCATCGCGGCGCCCCTGCTGAAAGCCTATGGCAGCAGGGTATGGGTTCAGAGCAGTGACAGCTGTGGCAACAGTTCAATGCCGGATTCGGTTGCTGAAACCGGCTGTACCAGCTTTACAGGCAATCCCGAACAGTTGGCCAGGGAGCTTGTCAAAACCATTAAGGAATCCTGCCTGCTTGCCCGCAAGCAGGTCCGGAACCGGCCCGAGGACTTTAGATCATGAATGATAACAGCCAGATTCTCCCCTGCGTCATGATCCCCATGACCGACCGCCAGCTTCTGCTGCCCAACGTATCCATTGCCGAAGTGGTTGATTATGCTGGCGCCGAAGCCCAGGCAGACGCGCCGGACTGGCTGATCGGGCGGCTCAACTGGCGTGGCCTGGAGTTACCGGTTATCTCCTACGATGCCGCGAACGGCGGCCAGGTGGCCAGACCTGATGGCAATCGGGGCCGTATTGCGGTCCTGAACACCATTGGTCAGTATCATGACCAACTACCATTTATTGCGCTGGTAACCCAGGGCATCCCCAGCCAGGCCCGGCTTGCAGAGGACCAGATCACGTCGGTCGAAGGCCTGACCGGCCCCGCTGATCTTATGATAGTGGATGTCGAGGGCCACACCGCCTACATTCCGAACCTGGAATACCTGGAGGCTCTGGCCTTGGGTAAGACAGAGGCCTGAGCCTGCTGTAACCCCGCCGAGGATAATGTTATAATGTTTCATTATTCATTGTTCCGGGTACCCCTATGTCTGTCAGTGCGCTGCCGTACCGACCCCATAATCATTCTGCCTGCGTCAGCGAAGCTCTGAGCGATGCCCGACGCATCTGCCGGGCACGCAATGTCCGGCTCACACCGACTCGGGAGCGGGTTCTGGAGCTTGTGTGGCAGTCCCATAAACCCCTGGGGGCCTACGATCTCCTCGCGCTACTGACCACCGAAGGCTACAGCGCTGCACCTCCGACAGTGTACCGGGCGCTCGATTTTCTGCAGCAGAATGGCCTTGTCCATCGTATTGCGTCCCTCAATGCGTTTATAGGCTGCACCCATACCGGCAGCCGTCATAGCAGTCTGTTCCTGATCTGCCGGTCCTGCCGCAATGTGCTTGAGCTGACTGTACCCCAGGTCGCTGAAGCTCTTGGTTCGGTCAGTGAAGCGGAAGGCTTTACCGCTGAGGAAACCACGGTGGAAATAGCAGGGCTCTGCCCTGCCTGCAAATCGGGACCCAACGATGAGTGAGGCGCTGGTGGAACTGACCGGCGCCACCATTGAGTTCGATGGGGTGCCGGTGGTGAAGGGCATTGATCTGGTGGTGAACCCCGGCGACATACTCACCATTATTGGGCCTAACGGTGCTGGTAAAACCACTTTGATCAAGGCGGTCATCGGCGTGCAGGCGCTTACTCACGGCAGCATCCGGCGACAGAAAGGCCTGACGATCGGCTACGTTCCCCAGAGCCTCCACCTGCAGCCGACCCTGCCAATGACCGTCGGCCGATTCATGGCCATGACTGGCGAGCCTCGGTCGGTCTGCCAGCAAGCCCTGACCGATACCGGTATCGGCCATCTTGCGGATGCTTCGGTGCATCGCCTTTCCGGAGGCGAGATGCAGCGCCTGTTGATCGCCCGTGCGCTGGCACGCAAACCCAACCTGCTGGTGCTTGATGAGCCGGCCCAGGGCGTTGACATCAATGGTCAGGCCGCGCTTTATGATCTGATCCGCAGCCTCAGGGATCGGCTCAACTGTGGCATTATCATGATCTCCCACGATCTCCATCTGGTGATGGCCGCAACAGACCGGGTCATCTGCCTCAACCAGCACGTCTGCTGCAGTGGGTATCCGGCAGAGATATCCAGTGACCCCGGGTTCGTGGAGGTGTTCGGTCGCTCGGTCGCAGACAGCCTGGCGGTCTACCACCACCAGCACAACCACCGCCACGATCTTCATGGCGAGGTCATCTCACCTACAGCCGAAACGCAACCTCACAAAGACTGCAGCCATGCCACTCATTGATCATATCCTGGGCGACTTTTTCTGGCGGGCACTGATAGGCGGCCTCGGGGTTGCCCTTGTGGCGGGCCCCCTGGGTTGCTTGGTAGTCTGGCGACGCATGGCCTATTTCGGAGATACACTCGCCCACTCGGCTTTGCTGGGGGTTGCCCTGGGGTTCCTGCTGCAGTTGCCCATGAACCTGACCATCGCGATGACCTGTGTTGGCCTGGCGGTGGCCCTTGTCTTCCTGGCCCGTAGCCGGTCCCTGGCCACCGATACGCTACTGGGCATTCTCGCCCACAGCTCCTTGGCCGTCGGCCTGGTAGCCCTGAGTTTCATGCCGGAAGTACGGGTAGACCTGAACGCTTACCTGTTCGGAGATCTGCTGGCCATGCGTCGTGACGACCTGGGCTGGATCTACGGTGGCGCAGCGGTAGTACTGGCACTGCTGTATTGGCTCTGGCGGGGCCTGCTGATGAGCACCGTCCACGAAGAATTGGCCAAGGTAGAAGGCATTCCGGTCGAGCGCCTTCGTCTAATCCTTATGCTTATGTTTTCGCTGGTTATTGCCGTCGCGATGAAAATTGTCGGGGTACTGCTGATCACTGCCCTGCTGATTATACCGGCAGCCACCGCCCGGCGCATGGCCAGAAGCCCTGAACAGATGGTCTGGCTGGCCATGGCCATCGGCATGATTGCAGTAAGCGCAGGACTCAGCGCTTCCTGGCATCTGAACAGTCCGGCGGGCCCCTCAGTCGTGGTCAGCGCCTTCATCATGTTCGCACTCACCTATACCTTGTTGCGAAAACAGCGGGGTTGAACGAGACAGAGGCTACCTGACCTGCTAACGGACACTTGGAGGCAGGGCCGGGCTAGCGTAGAGTCGGACCAGACACGCAAGCCGCATTGCTGACGTCGGGAGGCGGACATGGACACCCCTATACCTGCACGATCGCGCCTGCTGCTCTGGCTGTTCCTGCCGGTGCTCATCCTGGGCCCGCTTATTACCTGGCTACTGGCACTTCAGGTGCAGGACCACAGTGTCATGCTCCGGCGCCACATACTTGCCGAGCAGCATCATGGGGCAACGGTACGACTACAGGCGCAGATAGACCACCTGATCGACGCCGCCCAACACCTTGCTGACCCGCTGCCACCCAACGAGGCCACGTTCCGCGAGCATGCCGCCACACTGATCGCCCGTGAACCAGGGCTGAGAGCAGTGGAGTATCTGGAAACCGTCTCCCACGGGCTTCGCTCTGACCTCGAGAAGCAGCTATCGGTTGAGCTCGGCCAATTCATCAGGTTCGGCCGCTGGCAGCAGGAGGAGCCCATCCAGACCATGCCCGATGCCGACGAGTACCTGGTCATCCGCTGGGTGGAAGGGTCAAAAAATCACGGCCTTACGGCCGGCCTGGTGGCAGATACCGTGCCTCACTGGCAGGACGCCCTGAGAGTCGCGCTGACTGAGGGCGAGGTAACGGCAACCCCCCTGACCAGCCTGCCGGGGAAAGAGGGACAGTCCCGTACAACCCGGATTTTTATTCCCGGCTCCGAGGATCGGCTCCTGGGGCTTGCGGTTGATCCCGCAGAGTGGCTTGCCAAGGCCCTTGAGCCGACCCGGCTGCCGGCTACCGAGCTCACGGTCCATGATGTGGACCAGCACACGAAGTCACCGCTGCTGCGATTTGTCGCACTCGGGGATCAGGAGCCCAACCAGGCGCTGCGTTCCGAGGTACAGATCGGTAACCGCCAGTGGCTTGTGACCACGACGCCTACCCGAGCCTTCCTCCGCGAACCGTCGCAACGGCCAGTGCAACTGGTCTGGCTTGCCGGACTGGCCATAACCGCCATTGGTGTGATTGCAACCTTGATCCTGAGCCGTGCGCTTGCCGCCAATCGGCGTGCCCTGGAAACCGCAGAAGACACCAACGGTTACCTGGAGCGCCGACTCGACAACAACCAAGTGGAGAAAACGATTCTCACCCAGGCCCTGAACAACAGCGAACAGCGAAGCCGGGACCTGGTGGCCCTGATCGGTGGCTTCGTCTGCGAGTTAGATGAGCACCAGCAGGTGACCTATGTCTCGCCCCAGATCATGGACATCCTCAACCGGCCACCGGCAGAGCTTGCCGAGCGACCGTTTCATGCCTGCGTGCACGAAGCTGACAGGGCAAACTTCGAGGCAGCCATTGCCTCGGCCCGCCAGGAAAGGAAAATGGCACGGATCGACCTTCACCTCGTCAACGACCGTGGCATAGCGGTCGCTGTGACCATGCGAATCACCGCCGTTATTGACGCCGTCAGCGGTTGTACCGGATTCCGCATGACCGGTCAGCCCCGCACGGAGGCTTGACTCCCCCCGCTGCCGGAGCCTCTGCCTGGCCTCACCTGAAGTTAGCCGCGACCGTGCAGTGGCCGTACCACGTCGGCGATACGCCCCGACTCTGTAAGCTCCAGAAACTCGTCACCGAGGCGATCACTTTCAGCAATGGCGATCTGCCAGGCTTTCTCTCGCCCGGCGTCATCGTTCATATAGCGCTCAAAGTCCTTGCGGTCCGGTAACTTGCGGTCAGGCAGACTGGCCAGGTACTGCCGGGAGGGCGCGATCAGTACAACGTCCTGCAGCCCGGTTTCATTGCCTCTGCGCCAGGGCAGTGTTTTGTCGAACCAGCCGGGGATAATGCAATCGGTAAAGTGGGGATAGAGCACAATGCCCGGCTGCTCGTAGGGCAGATCCAGGTGGTAGTCCAGCAGGCCTCCATCCCGGTAGAGGCCATCCGGTGCACCGGGTATGTTGCGGACGCCGGACATCACCAATGGGATGGATGCCGAAGCCAGCAAGGCCGGCATCAGATTCTCACGGTTGAGGGCGACATGGTGGCTGGTGAAATCCATCAACTGGGAAAGGGGCGTCCTGAGGCGGCTGTCATGGATGATGCCGCGCTCCATAAAACGGCTAAGATGCCTCCTGCTCACCATATTGGCGCTTATGGCATTCATCAGCCCCAGTGAAAGCCTGCCCCTGCTGTCCTGCTCAAGCATGCCCCGGCTACGAACCACCATAATGCTGAGCCGGTAATGGGGGTGCGAAAGGATGGCCTCTTCCTTTCCTGCCAGCAGGGTGTCTAGGAACAGCATGCTCTTGCGGGTAACCTCAGCGGGGCTGACGCCCTTGGCAAACCTCTGGGAGGTGTAAAGCTCAGCCAGACGTGCAAGTTGGGCCCTGGGATCACCGGAGGCAACCGCCGCAAACCGCCAGCTTCCTATCGATGAACCGATCAGCGCACGTTCCTGGGGTGCGCCCGGCAGCCAGTCACCAAAAATCGCCTTGTCCAGACCAGAGATACCCAGGGCCTTGGGACCTCCGGCGGCGCCAGGCACCACGTGCACGTCCGCGGCATTCAGACCGTTCGTCCTTATTTTTTGTATGGCTCGGCGCCCGGCGCGGATGGTCAGGGCTGGCGGGCGAGCATGAATTGCAGTCATAGAGGCACCTGGAAATAGCGGAATTTTACCGAAGTCCGATGCCCCAAACCACAGGCAGGCCATGGCAACCATCAGCCTTGGCTTCAGGTATACTATGGCAAACTGTCCCTGAGCCCGGTTTATGGCCGCACCCAGCAACGGCACGTCAACTCGCCAGAAACTTCTGCTTTGCGCATTGAGACTCTACGCCGAGCGCGGTCTGAAAGGGGTGTCGCTCAGGACCATCAGCTCTGAGTCGGGCACGCGCAATTCCTCCGCCGCCCATTACCATTTCGGCAACCGGCTTGGCCTTATCGAGGCGGTGCTGACTCTGATCACTGATCACCTTCGGCCCCGGTTCGAAAGCTGCATCAACCGGGTTGAAGCTGCCGAGGCGCCCTCAATAAGGGATGTGGTGCGGTCATTCGCGCTTCCCTACCTCCAGCTGAGCACGCCATCGCTGCCTTGGGGCACATCGGCGTTACGGTTCATGGCCCATCTTCATGCCGACAATACCCAGGAGGTGATGCTCCTGCTAAACCGCCACTTCCGTTTTGAAATAGAGCGGATCGAGGCCCAGCTTCATCGGATCTTGCCTGGTGTGCCGCGCAGTAGCTTACGCATCCGTCTCGCCTTCACTTTCGTAAACCTGATCCATGGCGCTACCGAAATAGAGATGCTCGCCAATACTCCTTTTGGGAATATCCGGCCCGACGACACCACCCTGTTTAACGAATTCGTGGATTACGTAGTTGGCGGGCTGGCGTTCCAGCAAGGGCGGCCCTGATAAGCCCAGCGCTCTGGACAGAAAGCGGAAGCCCGGAGCCCGACCACCGCCTTTAGGCCGCGGGCTCAGGTAAAGCTCTGGTGGAATTCACGAAAGGCCCGGAAGACTTCCGCCGGGCTTTCATAATGGGGATAATGGCCTACCCCGCGCAGACTCACTACGTCGGGGGACGGCACCAGTTCCCGGTATCGCAGGGCCATGGCTGCCCCGGAGACCGGGTCAGCGGTACCGGAAACCAGCCGCATCGGCTGTTGCGCTGACTGCAGGGCCTGCACCCACCGGTTGCGATGACAACGGCGCTCCTCCATGTAGTGTATGAGGCGGTGCAGGACGCCCCGGCCGTTATTGTAGGTCAGCAGCTGCCAGAAGTTATCGAGTTCCTGCTGGCTTGGCCGACGTTCGGCAGAAAACAGACGGCAGAAATTGGCATCGAACACGCTGCGGGTGAGTCCGCGACTCAATAGGCCACCGATGGGACTCGATAACAGGCGTTGAATCATCATGGGGCGATGTACTTCCGGAAACAGGGCACCGTTGAGAAAACACACACTGGCGATCCGGAAACGTAGCAAACCTTCCTGCTCCCGGGCCAGCAGTTCCTGGGCGACGCTGCAGCCGTAGTCATGGGCCAGGAGGTGAACGTTTTTCAGACACAGGGCCTCTATCCAGCCTTGCTGGAGATCCGCCTGATCTTCGATACTGTAGGCATAGTTAACGGGCTTGTCAGAAAAGCCAAAACCCAGCATGTCCAGGGTCAGTAGCCGGTATTTGTGAAGGTTGAACAATGGCCAGAGAAGGCTGTAGTCCCAGCTTGCAGTAGGAAAGCCGTGAAGCAGCACCAGCGGCTCGCCCTCGCCCATGATGCGGCTGAAAATGGCATGGTTGCCGTAGTTGAACCACTTGCCATCGTTCTGCCATTGTTCCGGGGACAGCGCGGTACCGGCTACGGTTTTTCCGCCATAGTGGGGAACGACTCGCTCCATGGGTTGTCTCTGCCTTCTCCTGGGGGCTTGCAAGATTTCGCTCCTGAACTTTAAATCAAAGGCGGGTGCTAAACCAGAACCCTTTGACGGCATTCAGGAATGTGTGAACCAGCAGAACTTGCTACTCTGCGCCGCGAATTCTTTACAGTTGTTTTAATCAATCACGGGAACTGGACAACGACATGACTGACAAGCTCAACCTGCTCACCGGGCATTACCGGGAAATTATCGCCAACCTCGGCGAGAACCCGGAGCGTGAAGGGCTTCAGAATACGCCGGAACGGGCTGCCAAGGCGATGCAGTTCCTTACCAAAGGCTATGCCCAGAATCTCGAGGATCTGGTGAACGGCGCTATTTTCGAGTCCCAGATGGACGAGATGGTCATTATTCAGGACATTGAGCTTTACAGTCTGTGTGAACATCACCTGCTGCCGTTTATTGGCAAGTGTCATATCGCCTATATACCCCAGGGCAGGGTTCTGGGTCTGTCCAAGTTCGCTCGCATCGTTGATATGTATGCCCGACGCCTGCAGATCCAGGAAAATCTGACCCGGGAAATTGCCACCGCGGTCGAAAGCGTAACTAACGCCAAAGGTGTGGCCGTTGTCATAGAGGCCCAGCACATGTGCATGATGATGCGGGGAGTGGAAAAGCAGAACTCGCTGATGAAGACCTCGGTCATGCTCGGCTCCTTCCGGCAATCCCAGGCCACCCGGACCGAGTTTCTCACACTGATCCAGAAGCACTAGGATTCACCTTTCCCAGGTAGAGCACCATGCCCCAGAGCAATCCCGAGCAGTTGCGCACCATCCTTGAGTCGGCCCGGACCATAGCCCTGGTAGGCGCGAGCGAGAAGATCCATCGCCCCAGCCACGAGGTCATGGCGTACCTGCAGGGACGCGGCTACCGTGTCATTCCGGTCAACCGCCGGCTGGCAGGCCAGACACTGCTAGGCGAACAGGTATACCCGGACGTTCAGTCCCTGCCCAAGGGGGTGGATATGGCAGACCTCTTTATCAACCCGGAGCGCGTCGGACCTGTAGTGGACGCCGTGATTGCTGCCGGGATTCCGGTAGTCTGGCTGCAGCGCGGGGTTATTGATGAGGAAGCGGCAAACCGGGCCGAAGAAGCCGGTTTATCCGTGGTCATGGATCGCTGCCCCAAAACGGAGATACCAAGGCTGGGCGTGCCCCTCATCCCCAGGGGGGATTGCTGAAAGCAGGCGCTACTCTACCTGACGCCCTCAGCGATAATGTCACCTTACCTTACACTTTCTCCTGATGGGGCTTCAGGAAATGTCTCAGGGATGATGGGCAACCTTCGATAAACGCGCAGTTTTATCAGATACGGAACTGAATTTGCGTACTACCTCCTTCCAAGGGAACGAAAATCGTCCACATACGGAGGTGTTTCATGAGAGAGCCCATTCGGTCATTTAGCAAGATTTTCTTTGTGATTTCTGTCTTTTGCGTGGCGTCTTCCTGGAGCCATTTGCCCTTTTAGCGCCCAAAAAACAGAGCTTTAACATAAGTCATACGTTCACAGGGTGCGAAGTTTTCCGGTTCTGTCATAATAGGAAGTAACCTGCATCCAGTGACGCCCATGTTGTTTCGACGTAAAACTGCCAAACCAGCCGCCCGGCGTTTCCAGAAACGGCCGGATCCCGCCATGATGGACACGGCCATTCCCCGTACCCGCCTGCCTGTGGATATGGTGGAAATCGGCATGCGAATCATCAAGCTGGACCGTCCCTGGACTGAAGTGCCCCTGCTCTTCCAGGGCTTTGTGGTGGACACTCCCGATCAGATACAGACCCTGCGGCATTATTGCCACTGGGTCCTGGTGGAGGGGGATCCAAAGCGCCTGGCCATCATTGACGAGCGTCTGGAAGCGCTGAACCGCAAAGTGAACCAGCCACTGCCTGAACTGCGCTCCCTGAAGCAGGAGCTTCCCAAGGCCAAAGCCGCCTATGGCCAGACCCAGGATTTTGTCGACCGCATACTGTCCGACATTGAGGCCGACCGCGAACTTGATTTTAGTGACGCCAAGCCGCTTATTCATAACTGTGTCCAGAGCATCCAGAGCAACGCCAATGCCATGTTCTGGATGGCCCGGATCAAATCCCAGGACGCCTATACGGCCGAGCACTGCCTGAGGGTCGCCATTTACGCCATCGCCTTCGGCCGCTTTCTCGGCATGCCCCAGGAAGATCTTCAAGTTATCGGCCTGTGCGGCCTACTGCATGATATTGGCAAACTGAAAGTACCGGCCGGGATACTCAACAAGCCCGGACCCCTGACCGCAGATGAGATGGCCGAGATGCAGCGGCATACCGAGTTCGGGTATCAGTTGCTGCAATCCCACCATCAGCTGGAACCTATTGTCGCCGACGTGACCCGACACCATCACGAGCGCATTGATGGCAAGGGCTACCCCCACCGACTGGACGAATGGCAGATCAGCCGATTTGCGCGCATTGTCGCGATTGTCGACGCCTTCGATGCCATGACCAGTGACCGCTGCTACCGGGAAGGCATCCCATCATCGGAAGCCATGAGGGAGCTCTACCGTGGCCGTGGCGAGCAGTTCGACGCTAACATGATCGAAGCCTTTATCCGCATGGTGGGCATCTACCCCGCTGGCACACTGGTGGAGCTTTCCACCGGTGAAGTGGCGCTGGTCATTGCCGCTCACCCGGGCAAGAAATTGCGGCCCCGGGTGGAAATCATCCTGGGCGCCGATAAGCGGGGCACGGTCCCCTATATCATCGACCTGGCCGAAAACCCGCTTGATTCCGAAGGCCGGGCCTACTCCATAAAACAGCCACTGGCCGACGGGGCCCATGGCGTTTCCCTGGGGGCGCGTATTGGCCAGGTTATGGCGGTCAGTGGTCACGGAGCTGCTGGAGCCTGACCTGTATCATTTTTCGCCAGTAGTCCCGACCGGAGTTCAATGTGGACAGTAAACCCTCGACGACCCGCTTGCTGACGCGCAGCCTCTGGAGCCCTGTTCTGCCGGTGCTGGTCTTTTTGCTGTTTCTCGTCGTTGCCGGCCTGCTGAAACACGGCATAGAACAGGAGGAGAAGTCCCAGCTCGACAGCAGCATCGAGGCTGAAGCCACCACCCTTGCCCGCGAACTCCAGCAGGATTTCAATGCCCATACCCTGGCCTTGCGCCGCATGGCTGCGCGTCGAATGGCCCAGCCCGACCTTCCTGAGGCGATCTGGCGCGCTGATGCCCGGCGCTACCTGGAGCACTTTGGCACCTACCAGGCGGTGGAATGGATCGATTCTGATTTCATCATCCGCTGGGCCGAACCCATGGCCGGTAACCAGGAAGTGATCGGCTACAACGTCGCATTTTCCGATAGCCGGCGCCGGGCACTGCAAACCTCTGCCCTTACCGGCGCCATGGACGTTTCGGGCGTCATCACTCTGAAACAGGGGGGTACCGGCCTGGTGATCTACGAACCTATCGGCCAGGCCGAAGCCAACATGGGCTTCATTGCCGGGGTGTTTCACATGGAGCAGTTGCTGGAGAGCCTGAACATACCGCGCGTCAGAAAAAACTTCCATATTGACGTTCTGGACAAGGTTGGGCCCATTTACCAACTGGAGGCACAAAAACCGGCCGAAAAGGAATTCAGGCAGAGCGTCGCCCTGCCGTTACCTGAGATCAACTGGACTTTGCAACTCACGCCCACCACCGGCTGGATAGAGCGGCAGCAGAGCCTCTGGCCGGTGTTCACATTTCTGACGATTGCGCTGATGGGACTTCTGGTGAGTCTCGCCATCCTGCTGGTGCAACTGGTCATGAAGCGTAATCAGGTGCTGACCAGGACTCAGAACGACCTGCAACAGGAAATCTATACCCGCGAAGCGGTCCAGCAGGACCTGGTGCGGATTGAATCCACCGATGCCCTGACCGGTCTGGCCAATCGCCGTTTCTTTATGGAAGACCTGGCCCACACGCTGACAATGGCTGACCGTCAGTTACGCCAGGTTGCACTCATCATGATCGACCTGGAGCGTTTCCAGACCCTCAACGATTCCCTGGGGCACCAGTTTGGCGATGAGCTGCTGGTGGCGGTGTCCCAGCGGCTCGACAGCCTCAGTGATGAGCGGGTGCTGGTGGCTTATTCCGGCGGCGACGAGTTCATGATCTGTCAGCAACAGGTTGAAGCCCTTGACGACGTTATCGGTCTGCTGGGTCAGTTGCAGCAGTGCTTCGGGCAGCCCTTCATGGTCCAGGGCCAGGAATACAGCATTACCGCGACCATGGGTGTGGCTGTGTTTCCGCAAAGCGGGCTCGATGCCGACCTGCTGCTTCGGAACGCGGACATTGCCCTGTACAGGGCCAAGGAAAACGGACGTAACAGCTATCAGTTCTACACCGAAGGCATGCAGGACCGGGAAGTCATGCGTCTGGAGCTGGACAACGACATAAGCGTTGCTCTGGCAAAAGACGAGTTCGTCCTGTTTTTTCAGCCCCAGCTGGACCTGGCGACCATGCAGGTGGGCAGTGTCGAGGCACTGATCCGTTGGCAGCACCCGGTTCGCGGCCTCATTCCCCCAATGGACTTCATACCCCTGGCGGAAGAAAGTGGCCGGATTACCGACATTGGCCGCTGGGTTGTGCTCGCCGCTTGCCGACAGCTCGCCGAGTGGCGTGAGGGCCCCCTGGCCCACCTGCGCATTGCGGTGAACCTGTCGGGGCGCGAGCTTGATGACGATCATCTGGTGGATCATATCCAGCAGGCCCTGGAGCGGTTTGGTGTGCCCCCCGATCGACTGGAAGTCGAGCTGACCGAGGAAATCTTTATCGATAACCTCGAGCGCAACCTGAACCAGCTGACACGGCTCAACAAGCTAGGCATTCACCTGGCGATCGACGATTTCGGGGTGGGCTACTCATCACTTGCCTATCTGCGGGACTTTCCGGTTGATCTGCTGAAAATCGACCGTTCCTTCATAACCCGTGTCACAGAGCGTCACGACGATGCGGTCATTACACGTGCCGTTATCAACCTGGCCCACAACCTGGGCATTCAGGTAGCGGCAGAAGGCATTGAAACCGAAGCCCAGCTCAACTTTTTGAAAAATCATCGCTGCGACCTGGCCCAGGGCTACCTGATCAGCAGGCCCATCCCCGCTGATGAACTCCATGCCCTGCTGGTCAGGGGCATCATCTTTGATGACCTCACCAGCCTCAAGTAGGCCCTGCCCTGCGCAAATGCTGATCCGGTTCAGGCTCGGCCCGTAGATTCGCCGAGGCACAGTCTTGAAATCGGCCGTCTGGCTGCCCAACCTATTCAGTAGATACCACGTAACGACAGGACCCTATGGCGAACCGATATCTTACCAAGACACAGGACCAGCGCCTCCGACGCTGGGAAACATGGAATAAGGGCTATTTCATTTTCGCCTTTGTGACCCTGATCATCGTGCTTGTATTCAGCAGCCAGCTGGGTCTGTCCAGCGCCGACAGCTGGGGTCCGCTGGGCCTGATCATCGCGTTACTTGTCGCGCCCATTATTGTGCTGCAGGCCCGGCTGACCTGCCCGGCCTGTGGCTCAAAGATCGGCTGGCGGGCAAAACTGATGGCACCAGACCAATGCCCGGCCTGTGGCGTATTCCTGCGGGCCAGGCAATCGGACAATCCGTAACGACGGGCGTCAATCAATCCTTGACCTATGAGCCACTCCAGGGTTTTATACTTCCATAACACCCTTTTCTCAAGGAGCGGCACGTGAAAGTAAAGGATCTGGCCCAGGCCGCGGATGTCAGTCCTGATACCGTCAGGTTCTATACCCGGGAGTTGCTGCTGCACCCCAGGCGCAATCCGTCCAACAATTATCAGCACTATGGGCCTGAAGACCTCCAGCGCCTGAGGTTTGCTCGCAAAGCTCGGCAGTTGGGGTTCTCGCTCCCGGAAATCCGGCAGATCCTGCAACAGGCGGACGATCATCACTCCCCCTGCCCCATGGTCCGGGAGGTGTTTGAGCAACGCCTGGCTGAGGTAGAGGCCCAATTACAGGCGCTGACCGAGCTCCGGGACCGCATGAAAGCAGCCATGGCAACCTGGCAGTCGATGCCGGACGGCTCCCCAGACGGCCACACCATCTGCCAGCTGATTGAACACTGGGACACCCCTATCACCGAACCGATCACCGAACAGGGAGAGGTCTGAGCGATGAACGAGACGTCCAATCCCATCTCGACAGTACGGATCCGCATTTCCGGTGCCTCCTGTCAGGGCTGTGCCCGCAAGATCCGAACCGCCCTGGCCGATCTTGTGCCCGATCCGCAAGACGTGGAGATCGATCTGGAACACCAGCTGGTCACCTTGCCAGAAAGCATCGATCCGGAGGAGGCCGCTGTCCGCATCAGCGACGCCGGTTATCCCGCGTCACCCCTGAGCCGTAGCTCCAATGATTCCGCGGACCCGGCGCAGCGCAATCATGTTGGGCCGGATCAGCCCCGACAGGCGCCCGGAGGCACTGAATCTGGCGAGGACGTGGTTGAGCTCGCCATTACCGGCGCGACCTGCTCCTCCTGCGTTCGCGCCATCGAAAACGCCCTGCTGTCAGTGTCCGGTGTCACCTCGGCCCACATGAACCTGGCTGACCAGACCGCCACTGCCCGGGGCAATGCGAATCCTGGCCAACTGATCAAAGCGGTGGACAGTGTCGGCTATGGGGCCAGCGTGATTGAAGATCCGGACCGGGCTGATGAAGCCAGGGAACAGGAAGACCGCAGGCACTACCGTGAACTCCTGATCAAGATGGCCTTCAGCCTGGGCCTGGGGGCAGTAATGATGATCTGGGGCATGACCGTGGGCGACATGATGGTGACCCCGGACAACCGCATGGTCTGGGCGGTCTTCGGATTTCTGACCCTGCTGGCACTGATTTTCACCGGCGGACATTATTTCTCGGGCGCCTGGAAAGCCCTGCGTCACCATAATGCCAACATGGACACCCTCATTGCCCTGGGTACCGGCACCGCCTGGCTCTATTCCAGCGTCGTGGTCAGCGTGCCGGACCTGCTGCCGGATATGGCTCGCCATGTTTATTTCGAGGCCTCGGCGATGATTATCGGCCTAATCAACCTGGGCCAGGCCCTGGAACTGCGGGCCAAAGGCAAAACCTCCCAGGCCATCAGGCGTCTGTTGGATCTGCGGGCAAAGACCGCGCGGGTCATCCGTGACGGCGAGGAGCGGGATTTACCGGTGGAAGAAGTCCGGGTCGGTGATCACATCCGGGTCCGGCCTGGCGAAAAGCTCCCGGTGGACGGGGAAATCGTCGAAGGCGAGACCCGTATCGATGAAAGCATGCTGACCGGGGAGCCCATGCCGGTGAGCAAGAAAGTGGGCGCGGAAGTCTCCGCTGGGACCATCAACAGTCACGGGGCGTTCATCTACTCAGCTACCCGGGTGGGCAGTGAAACGGCCCTGGCCCAGATCATCAGGCTGGTCAAGAAGGCCCAGGGCTCCAAGCCCGCCATCGGCCGCCTGGCGGACGACATCTCGGCTGTTTTCGTACCCATTGTCATGCTGATTGCGGTGACGGCCGCCCTGGTGTGGTTTAACGTGGGCCCCGACCCCCGGGCCGTGCACATGCTGGTGGCGGCCACCACCGTGCTGATCATTGCCTGCCCTTGTGCGCTCGGCCTGGCAACGCCCATGTCGGTGATGGTCGGCGTGGGCAAGGCCGCGGAGTATGGCGCCCTGATCCGCCAGGGTGATGCCCTGCAGACCGCCGGCAAGCTCAACCTGGTGGTACTGGACAAAACCGGCACCATCACTGAGGGTCATCCGAAGGTTACCCATCTGTCGGCGGGTTCTGGTCAAGACCCAAGCCAGGTGCTGGCCCTGGCCGCAGGCCTTGAAATTCACTCCGAGCACCCGCTGGCCGAAGCGGTGGTTAACCGGGCACGGGAGCAGAAGGTTACCGCAGAGCCGGTAACAGACTTTGAGGTGCTCAGCGGCAAGGGTGTCCAGGGCTTTTACGAAGGCAGTCGGCTGCGTTTGGGCAACCGGCGCTGGCTGGAAGCCGAAGGTGTAGAGCTTGATGGCCTTGAGCAAGCCACTTCGGACATTATCGAGGCTGCAGGAACGCCCCTGTTTCTGGCTATGGAGCAGACCGCCCTCGGGGTGATCGGCGTGGCAGATGCGGTCAAGCCAGACTCTGCCGAAGCCATTGCCAGGCTTCACAAGGCCGGCATCAAGGTGGTGATGGTAACCGGCGATATTGAGGCCACAGCCCAGGCCATAGGCCGGCAGGCCGGTATCGATGAAATTCAGTCAGAAGTTTTACCCGAGGACAAGGCCCGCATTGTCAGCCAGTACCGGGAGCAGGGCTACCGTGTCGGCATGGTGGGCGATGGCATTAACGATGCGCCGGCACTGGCGGCAGCCGATGTGGGCTTTGCGATCGGTACCGGCACCGATGTCGCCATCGAGAGCGCATCCATTACCCTGATGCGGGGTTCCCTGCACGGGGTTGCGGATGCCATCGAGATTTCCCGGGCGACGGTGAGCAACATCCATCAGAACCTGTTCGGCGCCTTCATCTACAACACCCTGGGCATTCCGGTGGCCGCCGGCCTGCTGTATCCGGTCTGGGGCGTACTGCTCAGCCCGATCTTCGCCGGGGCCGCCATGTCGCTGTCATCGGTTACCGTGGTCACCAATGCCAACCGCCTGCGGCTGTTCAAGACAAGCCGTGGCCAAGGGGAACAAAATGGTTGATATTCTGGTCAATGTCACAGGCGTCGTCCTGATGGGCGCAATCATCGGCTGGTTCTGGCTCAGCGGCAACAGACCCGGCAAGACCAGCCAGCGCTCCGGTAAAACCCGCTCCGAATCACATCACTGAGGAATACCCAATGACCGTCATTCTACGCGCAAAGATAGCCGCTCTGGTTCTGGGGCTGGGCATCAGCAGTATGGCCCAGGCCGAAGATCCGGATACCGTCACGGTTTACAAGTCACCCACTTGCGGGTGCTGCGAAGACTGGGTCACGCATATGGAGGACAATGACTTCGAGGTCATCGTCAAGGACACCCAGAACCTGAACCCCATCAAGGCCGAGGCTGGCCTGACCCCTGCCCTGGCCAGCTGTCATACCGCCTTCGTGGATGGCTATGTGATTGAAGGGCATGTGCCCGCCTCCGATGTGCGGCGCTTGCTGGAACAGGGCGTCGAGGCTCGCGGCCTGGCTGTTCCTGGCATGCCGGCAGGATCGCCCGGCATGGAAATGGGCGACCGCCAGGATGACTACCAGGTCCTGCTGTTCAATGATCAGGGCCAGACCAAGGTCTTTGCCACTTATCCCGAGTAAGGCCTTGTTCTGTCAGGGCGCGCCTTCCTACAGGCAGGGAAGAGGCGTCCTGGTGTGATACAAATTACCGGTCTGTAGCCTATGAAGGTCTGACGCAGGGGGGCATAAACGGTATACTCGCGACAAATCTTCATGTTCCCCCAGCCAGGTTCCCTTGCATGTTAAACGCCGACGCCCTCCAGCAGTTGCGCCAGCTCAAGACCCATATTGAAGCCGAGAAGGTAGTGCACACGGGCACTATCAAGGCCACTAACGGCCGCTTCGGCTTTGTAGCACTGGACGACGGCCGCGATCTGTTCCTGCCACCGGAGGAGATGCAGAAGGTCTTGCCGGGGGACCGGGTCAGTGTAACCGAGCAGACCGGGGACAATGGCAAGACCCAGGCCGCTATTGATGAGTTGCTGGAAACCCGGCTCAATACCTTTGTCGGCAAGTACCAGATACGAGGCAAGGGCCACTTCGTGGTACCGGAAACCCCGGGCATTAACCGGTGGATCTTCATTCCGCCCAAGCATCGCCTGGATGCCCAGCCCGATGATTTCATCTATTGCCAGATGATCCGCCACCCCATCAAAGATGGCAAAGGCCAGGCCGGCGTCCTTAAGGTCCTTGGCAAGGCTGGCGAACCAGGCATTGAGCGGGCGTTCACCCTGGCCTCGTTCGATCTTGATGACGCCTGGCCCCAGGCCGTGGCGGAGCAGGCCCAGGCCCTGGACGAAACCACTGTGGCTGACCATCTGGAAAGCCGGGAAGATCGCCGTGACCAACCGTACATCACTGTCGACAGCCCCAACACCCAGGATATGGACGACGCCCTCTGGGCCGAGCCCAATGCCACCGGCTGGAAACTTTCGGTTGCGATAGCCGACCCCACTGCCCTGATTGAACCCGGCAGCCCGGCGGAGACCCTGGCCCGGGAGCGAGCCACGGCGATCTACTTTCCCGGTGAGCCCAGGCCGATGCTCCCTGACTCGCTCAGCACCCGCCTGTGTTCGCTCATGCCCGACGTAGACCGTCTGGCACTGGTCTGTGACATACAGGTCAACAACGATGGCAGTCTCGGCGCCTACAGTTTCCACCGGGCCGTTATCCGCTCTCAGGGCAAGCTCAGCTATGATCTGGTGGCGGCCGTTATTGAGGACAGGGACCACGACGATCTCCGGTCCCTGGCGGAACCGGTGCTTAAAAACGTCGACCAGCTCCACCAGGCGGCGGTGGCTCTGCGCAAGTGGCGCGCCGCCCATGCCCTGCTGGCCGCTGATCGCCCCGAGTTCCGGCTTCGACTGGATGAGAACCGTCGTATCCGCCAGATTGAACCGGCTATCCAGAACGAAGCCCACAGGCTGGTTGAAGAGTGTATGGTCGCCGCCAACCGCTGCGTTGCGGATTTCCTGAAGCAACAGGCAAAAGGACTGTTCATCTGTCATCCCGGTATCCGGGACGACCGTGCGGACAATATCCGGACATTGCTGGCCAACCACGCAGCAGACCTTGCGGACACAGACCCGACCACACCGGAGGGTTTCAGCAAGCTCATGCGGGAAACCGATGGACTGGAGGCCGACGTGCCGGTCAAGGCCGTCATCTCCCGCCAGCTGGCCCGAGCCGAGCTAAGCTTCGAACCCGGCGCACACCAGGGCATGGGTCTTGGCGTCTACACCACCTTCACTTCGCCGTTGCGCAAATTCAGCGATTTCCATGTCCATCGCCTGCTCAAGCACCTGGTCTGGCAAGAATCGGCTGCCCAGCTTTCAGCCGATGAACTCAGACAGTTGCAAGCGGCCCAGATCAAGGCCCGCCAGGCCGCAAACAGCCTGGAAAACTGGCTCAAGAGCGAATTTGCCAAGCAGCTTGGCCCGGATGCAAAAACCGGAACCATCACGCGCACCTTGCCCGCAGGCTTTTTTGTACGCCTGGACTGTAACGGCCTGGAGGGCTTTGTCAGCTGCAAGACCCTGGAAGGCAAATTCAGTTTTGATCCGGTCACGCTCAGGCTGACAGGCAAAAAACAGGCGTTCCAGCTTGAGCAGCGTGTCACCGTGGCTTATGCAGGCACCGATGAGGAACGCCGCCAGATTAACTTCAAGCTGATGGAAACAGACCCGACAGACGCTTGAAACAGCGGCCCGGAACCACCACTCTTGTAACTGCGATACGGTGGATTACCGCCGTATCGGCGGCAGGAGTTTCCTATGCGCCCTGATGAGTTTATGAAGAAGTACGGCTTCGACAAGGAAGACGAGGAGCCCGATCACAGCCTGAGAAAGAATGCCCTTGAACATGCCCGGCATCTCAAGCGGCCCCACGCCGGCACGCCCCATGACTGGGAGGAGTGGGAGCGGTTCCGCAAGGAACACCCGGATGAGGTTGATCCTTCGGAGTCCGACACACCCTGATCAGTCGTTCAGCAGCTTTTCCAGTTTCAGGTCCTTGTTCCGCCACTGCTCGCCCAGCCATTGCTTCACCTTGCGCCTGAACTCAGGATCGGTGGCGTAGTCCCGGCCTTTCAGGTCCTCAGGAATGGTCACGGTTTCGATGATCATGTCCACTTCCTTGACCCTGCCACACAGAAAATCCCAGAAGCCGGGCGCGCCACCCGGGTAAGCGATGGTCACGTCCACCAGGGTCTGCATGGAGTTCCCCATGGCATCCAGCACGAATGAGACCCCGCCTGCCTTGGGGGCAAGCAGATGCTTGTAGGGCGACTTCTGCTGGTCGTGCTTGACCTGGCTGAACCGGGTTCCCTCCACGAACACCATCACGCTTACGGGGGTATAGCGAAATTTTTCACAGGCCCGTCGGGTCGACCTTAAATCCTCACCCCGTTTTTCCGGATGCTTAATCAGGTACTCGCGGCTGTAGCGCTTCATGAACGGGAAGTCGAGGCCCCACCAGGCCAGGCCGATGACCGGCACCCAGATCAGCTCACGCTTGAGAAAGAATTTCAGAAAGGGCGCCTTGCGGTTGAATACCCGCTGCATGGCAAAGATGTCCGCCCAGCTCTGGTGATTGCTCAGCACCAGATACCAGCCCTCACGTTTGAGCTGGTCGTCACCCTCAACCCGCCAGCGGGTATCCTGGGTCAGCTTCATCCAGCCGGTGTTGCATGCTACCCAGGATTCGGAAATCCAGATAATCACCCGGGTACAGCGCACGCGGAACCCGGTATGGGGTATGGCAAGCTTGAGCAGTGCAGGTATGTACAGAAGCACACACCAGAACAGGGTATTGATGGCCAGAAGTATCGAAGCGATGACACCAAGTACTGGCGGGGGAAGAAAGCTGAGCATGTTATACATCCAGTTATTATTGGGCATTCGTAGAGGTCGATCATACCAATGCTTGAGCCCGGTGGGCAGCTACCGACTGACCTAATTGCCCCGGGCCTGTGACACCTTCGCCACTGCAACGACCGGTACGGGCCCTATACTGTTAGCATCGCAAACAGATTCACACCGCAAGCCAACCACAAGCAAACCGCAAGGGATTCCCATGGCCAGTCTGATCCAGTCGGCTATCCGGCAAAGCCGGGCAGTCTCACACCAGGTTCGCAACTATACCGGAAATGCCTTTGACCGGGTGTTCCGCGCAGCCTCACTTGTCCAGGCTGGCCAGACCCCTTTTGAGGTCATACACCGGGACTCGCTGGTAAGCCTGCGCTACTACCCACCTTTTCTGGACGCTACCATCGAGTTCGACGGCGAGATGATCCCGGTTGAGGCAGGCACCTATCTGACGCCCATCGTCATCGTTCCTCCTCTTGCGATCAACATGCTGATCTACGACCTGTTTCCCCAGCGCTCGCTGGTACGCTACCTGCGCGCCCGGGGCTTCGAGGTCTACCTGATCGACTGGGGAACCCCTACCCGCGACCACAGTCATTACAATCTTCATACTTACGTTGCCGAGTTGCTGCCCCAGTACCTGGACCGGGTCCGCGCCCACAGTGGTGAGCCTGCGCTATCCCTGCACGGCTGGAGTCTGGGCGGCATGTTCACGCTGTTTTACGCAGCCCTGAGCCGGGATCAGCATATCCGCAATGCCATTATTCTTGGCTCACCCATCGACACTCATGCCTCCGGGCTGATGGGGCTGATGTCCCAAGGCTTCGACAAATTGGCGAGGGCGGTCCACAGACGCACCGGACTGCTACTCCATGACATGCGTCCCGACTGGTTTCATTCACCGGGCTGGCTCAACACCATCGGGTTCAAACTGACCAATCCGATCGGTAGTCTGGCGGGTTACTGGGAGCTGGTGGTACGCCTGAGCGACCGTGAGTTTGTTACCAGCCATGCCACCACGTCTGCGTTTCTCGATCGCATGGTGGCCTACCCGGGGGGTATTGTTCAGGACACCATGGTCCGGGTATGGCTGGGCAATCAACTGTCGCGGGGCAAGATCCAGGTGGGGGACGACTATGCCCACCTGGAAAACGTCAACGCCAATCTGCTGGCTATCGCCGGGGACAGCGATACCATGGTGACTCCGGATGCAGCACGCCGGGTGATGGATCATGTCAGCTCCAGGGACAAAACCTTCCGGGTTATCCCCGGCGGCCACATGGGCATTCTGGCTGGCAGCAATGCGCCACGGGCCAGTTGGGTTGAAATGGCAGACTGGCTGGCTGCCCGCTCCGGCCGGCAGATACCTAAGCGCGCTTCCGCCTGAGGTCTCTGCCTGAGTGACAGGAAAACTTTACCGGTCAGCTGTGGTGACACAGCCCCGAAAGCCCTAGACTGGATTCATGAACAGTCATGATGTTTTAAATCTGGATGTGCGGGCGCTGTCGGTCTTTATCACCGTTCTCGATGAAGGCAGTGTCTCGGCGGCCGCCGTTCGCCTTGGGGTCAGCCAGTCCGCCGTCAGCCACACCCTGGAGCGTCTTCGCAAGATCCTGGGTGATCCGCTTTTCGTCAAATCGGGGCGCGGTATTGCCGCGACCCGTTATGCGGTCCAGATGGGCCCCCATGTGCGGCAGATACTGGATGACCTGCGAACGCTTTCAGCCGGCCCGCCGTTTTCCCCTAAGCAAGCGGAGTTCACGTTCACCGTCGCCGCCAACGATTACCAGCGGGACCTTCTGCTGCCACCGCTGATGGCGCGTCTGGTGACCGCCGCGCCGGGCATCCATCTCCATGTCATGCCCTCGGGCATTCCCTCGGCCGACATGCTGCGCAAGGATGTCTGCGATCTCATCATTTCACCTCACCCACCGGACGCCAGCGATATACTGCAGAAGCGCCTGCTGGACGATCACATGGAAGTTTTTTTTGATGCCGACCAGCGGCAAGCGCCCCGGAATCTGGCTGAGTATCTTCGCAGCCGCCACATTGGCATTCTGTTCAGTGCCGGCGAGCGAATGGCCCTTGAAGGCTCGCTTCAGGCCCTGGGGCTGAGCCGTAACAGCGTGATTACCGTGTCCAACTTTTCCGGGCTACCCGGTTTCCTGCGCGACAGCGATCTGCTGGCCACCGCCCCCTCGCGCATGGGTGACCATCTGTTGAAAGGCTTCGGGCGCTGTGCTTTGCCGTTCCGGCACAAGCCGTTTTCCCTTCTCATGCTCTGGCATCATCGCAACCAGAACGACCCGGCCCACCGATGGTTGCGGCGGATGCTGGTGGAAGTCGCCGAAGCCTGCGACGCCTGACCTATTAGTTTTCGTCATCAATGGTATGAGCTGGCGAGCCCTTATCTTCCCCGATTGCAGGCGTACAATGAACATCCTTAGCTAACTTACGAACAGGATTGTTCATGCTTGCCCTCACCAGTGTCTGGACCACCATCTTGCTCGCCGCGGCCGTGGCGCTGGGTCCGCTGGCAACGGACATGTACCTGCCTGCCCTGCCCTCCATGGGCGCCATGCTCAACGCCGGCACCAATCAGGTCCAGCTCACCCTGAGTAGCTACATGGCAGGCCTGGCCCTGGCGCAACTGGTCTGCGGCCCTCTGGCCGACCGGTTCGGGCGCAAGCCCATCATGATCGGGGGTTTTGTCCTGTTTGCGGCTGCCAGCATCGGCTGCGCCCTGGCCACAGATATTGAGACCCTCATTCTCTGCCGTTTCCTGCAGGCCCTGGGCGGCTCCGCCGGGCCGGTGCTCGGGCGGGCCGCCATCCGGGACATTTACACGCCTCGGGAAGCGGCCCGCATCATGGCCATTCTGGCCAGTATCATGGCCCTGGCGCCCGCCGTTGCCCCGTCCATAGGAGGGTTGCTGCTGACCGGATTCGGCTGGCCCGCCATTTTCCTCGCCCTAGGCGGCTATGCCCTGGTGATGGCCGTGGTGGTTGCCTTTGGCATACCTGAGCCGATGGCACCGAAGCACCGCCAATCCCTGCGCCTGGGCAGCCTGTGGACCAACTACAGCGCCATCGCCCGCGACAAAAGCTTTCTGGGCTATACCCTGACCAATGCCCTGGTTTTCTCGGGCCTGTTTGCCTTCCTGTCGGGTTCATCCTTTGTACTGATCGATTTCATGGGGGTCAGGCCCGAGTTCTTCGGGTTTTATTTCGCCGCTATGGTTGCCGGCTATATAGGGGGCAATCTGGTTGCGGTCAGGCTTGGGCGCTATCAGGCACCGGACCGTATTCTGCTGCTGGGGATAGGTATCTGCGCGGCATCCGGGGCGCTGATGGCAGCACTGGCTGCGGCTGAGATGTTCCATATCACGGCGGTGATGGTGCCGCAGACCGTGTTTATGGCCGGGGTCGGGATGGTGCTACCCCAGACCATGGCCGGGGCGTTGGCCAACTTCCCCCATATGGCAGGATCAGCGTCAGCCCTGTTCGGCTTTGTCCAGATGACTTTTGCCGCCCTGATCGGCATGCTGGTCGGTCATATGCACACCGGCACCTCCCTGGTCATGGCCTCGGTCATTGCCGGTTGTGGCCTCGGGGCCCTGCTGACCTACCTTGTGCTGGTCCAGCGCTATCCGGCCCCGGACTTCGAGCCGCTGCCCGCGACGCAGGGCTGAACCCTGCCAATCAGCGCCACCCAGCCCATTCTGGATTCAGAAGTGGCTGACTTCGCCACCATGGTCGTATAGCCATGACTTAGCCACTGTTATCGACCACAACACAGTAGTGTCCCGTCTGTACTACCCTGAAACCAAGAAGATTGAACCAACCAAGGAGATTGCCGGATGAGCCAGGTCACACTTGACGGAAACCCCATAGAAATCAGCGGCACCTTCCCCGCCCCGGGCGAGAAGGCAGCACCGTTTGTTCTGACCAACCAGAGCCTGGAAGAGGTGACCCTGGCGGAATACGCCGGCAAGCGCAAAATACTGAACATCATTCCCAGCATTGATACCGGCGTCTGCGCCGCTTCTACACGCAAGTTCAACGAAAAAGCCGGCAGCCTGGACAACACCGTGGTGCTGGTAATATCCGGAGACCTGCCTTTTGCCGCCGGCCGTTTCTGCGGCGCCGAAGGCCTCAAGAACGTAATCACCCTGTCCACGTTTCGCAACTACAGCTTCCAGCAAGACTACGGCATCGCTATTCAGAGCGGACCCCTGGCTGGACTTTGCGCCCGCGCGGTGGTGGTGCTCGATGAAGCAGACAACGTGTTGCACAGCGAGCTCGTCAGCGAGATCAAGAATGAGCCTGACTACAACGCGGCCCTGAAAGCGCTTTCCTGAGCGCCGACTGTGCAGTCGCCGGAGAGTCTTGAGAACGGCTGAGCATAATCGGACCATCGGGCGGCATTTCCTGCGCCCGGAACCACTCTGGTAAACTCCCCAGCCCGATCCAGACCGCAAGGCCAGCCTGACCCGTGAGTAACGTCATAGACCCGCACACCAGCCTGGCGCGCCAGCTCGCCGCCATGACCTGGCCGATGCTGTTCGGGGTGCTGGCGCTGATGAGCTTCCAACTGGCGGACAGTGCATTTATCGGCCAACTGGGCAAGGACCCCCTGGCCGCGCTGGGGTTTACCCTGCCCATGCAGCAGCTGGTGATCGGCCTCCAGGTCGGCCTTGGCATCGCGACCACTGCCATCGTGTCCCGCACCCTTGGGGCCGGGGATGAGCGTCGGGCCGAGCGCCTCGGCGGTCTGGTGGTCTGTGTCGGGGGTATTCTGGTCCTGGCCCTTGCCATTGTCATGTGGTTGCTCAGGGACTGGACCATGGCAATGCTGGGGGCCGAGCCCGAGCTACTGCCGTTGATTCGCAGCTACTGGATTCCCTGGCTGTTGTCGGCATGGACCGGGGCCATGCTGTATTTTGGCTACAGCGTCTGCCGCTCCCATGGCGATACCCGGACCCCCGGCTACGTCATGGTGGCCACCAGCCTGCTCAATATCGCACTGGACCCGCTGTACATATTCGTTTTTGGCTGGGGACTGCCGGGCGCTGGCTGGGCCACGGTGACCTCATTCGGCCTTGGCTGTGCCTTTGTCTACCCCCGGCTGCGGCGTAACGGCTGGATTCGTTTCGACTTCTCCCAACTGGCTCTTGCCAGGGCCCTGGGCCAGCTTAACGGCATCATGGCGCCGGCCATGGTGAGCCAACTGATGCCGCCGGTGGCGGCCATGGTTGCCACCGCTATGGTGGCCGGTTTCGGCTCGGCAGCAGTAGCCGCCTGGGGGCTTGGTACCCGGCTGGAGTTTTTCTCCATCGTGGTGGTGTTGGCCCTCACCATGTCCCTGCCACCCATGATCGGCCGATTGCTCGGGGCCGGCGATCTTGCCACCATCCGTAAGCTGGTCCGCATCGCGGTTCGGTTTGTGGTGTTGTGGCAGCTTTGTCTGGGGTTGCTGTGGCTCATCGCCTCCGGGCTGGTGTCCCAGCTGTTCAGTACCGACACCAGTGTACAGGCGGTGCTTCGGGACTACCTGGTGCGGGTACCGCTGAGCTACAGCGGCCTTGGCGTCTGCATGCTCATGGTGTCGATCTGCAATGCCCTGGGGCTGGCCCTGCGGGCATTGCTGGTGTCTTTACTGCGGCTGTTCCTGTGCTTTCTGCCTTTTCTCTGGCTCGGGGCGCAACTGGCCGGCATTGAGGGCCTGATGACCGGAGCCCTGATTGGTAACCTGCTGGCCGGAGTCATGGCCTACAGCTTCTACCGCCATGGCATGGAGCGGCTGATCGTCACCAGGCGCCGCTCAGGCGAAGCGTGAACGGAAAGAGTCAGGCATGGGCACCACCTGCTTTTTGAGATAGTTGAAAAACACAAAGCCGTATTTCGCCAGTGCCACCGGCTGGCCGCTTTCCGCCTTGCTGACCCGGAACACGAAGTCGCCGCCGTAGCGGTTGAAATCCATGAGCCCCACCTCAAACCGCAGGACTTCCGGAAAAAACGATTCTGACTGATACATGGTTGCCAGGTCGGTGACAATGATACCGGTACCGTCGCGGTCGGACTCCTGGATGCCATGGCTGACCAGGAATTGCGCCCTGGCTTCCGACAGCATCGAGATCAGGGCATCATTACCCAGATGGTTGGCGCCATTGATGTCACTGATACGGACAGGCATTTCGGTGACGAACGTAAAGGCATCGTCCGGGAACGATAATTTGATACGGGCCATGGGGATACTCGAAGGATGAATAAAAAGGGCGCCAGGGCAGAGCCCAAGGAACGCCTGCTGACAGCTGGATGCGCTAATGATAACCCGATCTCAGGCATTTGTTGAGCCATCCGGGGGCAGACAGAAGGCTTGATTTTCCGCTATGTTGAAACTTCATCAAACAGCACAGTGAAACGCTTGTGGACCCAAAGACCAAGATAAGACCGGCCGCCACCCTGGCTCTGACCCGCGACACCAACGAGGGTCTTGAGGTTCTGCTGTTACAGCGAACCTGGGACGCGGTTTTCCTGCCCGGTTTCTATGTATTCCCGGGAGGGGCTGTAGACGCCGCCGACCAGGACTGCCTGCCCTGGCTGGAAGGCCACGATGACCAATCCGCCAGCGCCATGCTCGGCCTGGATTCCGGCGGGGCCGGCTATCTCATCGCGGCCATAAGAGAGTGTTTCGAGGAAGCCGGTATTCTGCTGGCGCTGGATGCCGGGGGCCATCTGATAGGTGCCAACCACCCCAACATCCACCGTGAGCGCGACGCCGTCAGCTGTGGCGACGTCCCGCTGGCGGACCTGTGCCGCCGTCATCGCCTGAAGCTTCCACTGGACCGGCTGGCGTACCTTAGCCACTGGATCACGCCGCCCGGTGCGCCCCGGCGTTTCGATACCCGCTTCTTTGTGGCGGCGGCGCCCTCTGGCCAGGTACCGGAGCATGACGGCGTAGAAACCATCGAACACGTCTGGCTTTCACCGGACCAGGCCCTGGCGGATCACCGCGAAGGTCGGCGCCTGTTTGGCTCCCCGACCCTGAGGACCTTGCGCATTTTGGCGGAGTTCCGGACCACCAGCGCCCTGCTGGCCCATACCCATGCCCAGCCACCGGAGCCCTTCCCCAGCGAGCCCTGGCCGGCGCAGGATCGTACAGGCAGCCGGCAGATGCTGGAGCCCGGCGCACCCGCCTACGATGAAGTACGCAAGCTCGACCCGAACGCTTCTGGCTCGGCCCGGGCAAGCATCCGGACCGGTGAGCCGGTTGCCATCGCCCCGGGCGTGGTGAGGTTAACAGCGCCCAACGCCGGCATGATGACCGGGCCAGGCACCAACACCTACCTTCTGGGCACTGACAGCTTTACGGTCATCGATCCGGGCCCCGCCGACGAAGGCCACCTGGAACGCATACTGGAATATACCGGAGGCCGTATTGAGCAAATACTGGTAACCCATACCCACCGGGATCATTCGCCGGCGGCGGGTCCCCTTCAGGCCCGGACCGGAGCCCGCCTGCTGGGCATTGCAGGACCCGACGAGCCGTCCCAGGATGGCAGCTTCCGGCCCGACCAGACCCTGCAGGATGGCAGCAAGGTTGAAACCGATGCAGGGCGCCTCCGGGCGCTGCATACACCAGGGCACGCCTCCAATCACCTGTGCTATCTGCTAGAGGATGAACAGCTGCTGTTTTCCGGGGACCACATCATGCAGGGCTCCACGGTGGTGATTAACCCACCGGACGGCGATATGAAAGCCTACCTTGAATCCCTCGACAGGCTGCTGCAGGAAGACATCCGCCACATTGCCCCGGGCCACGGCTTCCTGATGGGCCATGCCCATGCGGTGATCGACTATCTGTCGACCCACCGTCTGGCCCGGGAACACAAGGTGGTCGAGGCTCTGAAGGCCCAGGGACCGTCGCGACTGGCTGACCTGACGCCCCACGTCTACGACGACGTGCCGAGCGCCATCCATGGCATCGCCAGCCGCTCCCTTCTGGCGCATCTTAACAAGCTGGTACAGGACGGCCGGGCCCGGGCAGAGGGCGATCACTGGCAACTGGTCTCCGGGGCGTAACCATGATCTGGAGCCTGGCGGCGGACCTTGTTCTGGTCGTGCACGGCCTTTTTATTCTCTATGCCGTGCTTGGCGGACTGCTTGGCTTCTGGCGGCGATGGCTGATCTGGCTGCACCTGCCCGCGATGGCATGGGCGGCCCTGGTGGTCATCATGGGCTGGCCCTGTCCACTGACACCCCTGGAAATTCATTTGCGCGAGCTGGCTGGAGAGGCCGGTTACAGCGGCAGCTTTCTCGAACATTACCTGATCCAGCTTATTTACCCACCGGGGCTTACACGACCGGTGCAGATACTGCTTGGCCTGGGCGTGCTTGCTATCAACCTTTTGATTTACGGTCTGTTCTGGCGCAAACGTGGCCGAGCTAAAGGTGCCAGTGGAACGGGCAGGTTTTCCCACCGGGGCAGCTCCTGACCTGCGTTCACGCATACTCTGATGGCTATGTCCGGTTAAAAGCAGTGCCGAAATTAAACTTCCTCCAGACCGTTCCCCCTGCCGGGCCCCTACTTTAAGCTAGGCTCCAGTCAGGTCGAAGCGGCGAATGCATCGCCCGGTTTCCCACAGCCTTTACGGCAGGAGTGTGGCTCTATCCGTACATTGTTCAACAGCAAGCAGGGCTTCCCGACACGGCTCATGGCTTTCGCCCTGGCTCTGGGTCTGATCTGCATGCCCGCGGTTGCCATGGGGGTGGAAGCGGAGCCCGGAGAAGATGAAAGTGTCGATGATATCGAAGCCTCCGTGCCCAGGGGCAGCGTCTCATCTGATGACCCGCACATGGAGGAGGCTGGCGCAGCTGCCGGTGAACGGGAAACAGCAGCCAGCGGGCAACCGCAGACCGATGCCGAGCCCAATATTGTGGCCCCCAACATCGACCTGAAGCTGGTGGCGCCGCCACCAGAGCCCATCAAAACGGTTCCTGAGACCCTTTCCGGGGCAACAGACGATACGACCGCCACTGAAACTCCGACGGACTCATCAAAGGGCCCGGTATCAAGGCCTGTTTCGAGCCCTTCCGCAAGCAAACTGGTCAGCCCGGATTCCGCTGGCACTGTTCCCGAACTGAACGAGCCACCGGCCCCGGACGATGTCCCGGCAAACAACATACCGCCCGGCTCCGTTACCGAGGTCGCACCTGAGTCTGAGCCTGCCAGAGCAGAGCCTTTACGCCTGCTGGGTGCGGAGGTTCTGCCGGGCACCTCAACCCGCCTGGCCTGGTCACCCAACATAGCTATTTCAGGGCTGGCTCCGCCCACGCCGGTGCTGGTGGTCAACGGCGAGCAGCCCGGCCCCACCCTGTGCTTGACCGGCGCCGTGCACGGGGATGAGCTGAACGGCATCGAGATTGTCCGGCGCATGGTTTACGACCTGGAACCCGACAAGCTGTCAGGACGGGTGATTGGCGTGCCAATCGTCAACGTCCAGGGTTTTCAGCAGGGGTCACGCTACCTTCCAGATCGCCGGGACCTAAACCGGCACTTTCCGGGGCACCCGGACGGCAGCCTGGCGGACCGTATTGCCCACTCCTTGTTCGAGGAGGTCGTACGCCACTGTGACATGCTGGTGGACATACACACCGGCTCCCTCAAGCGCACCAACCTGCCCCAGCTAAGGGCCGATATGAATGACCCGGATGTGGCCGAGTTCACCCGGGGCTTTGACGCTATGGCGGTGGTCCATAGCTCCGGCAGTGCAGGCATGCTCCGTACCGCAGCGGTAAGAGCAGGTATCGTCGCGGTGACCATGGAAGCTGGCGAGTCCCTACGCGTTCAGGATGACCAGATTGACGCTGGCGTACACAGCCTCACCAGTCTGATGGAACGTCACGGCATGATCTCCCGGCTGTTCGTGTGGGGCAAACCGGAACCGGTCTACTATGATTCTCAGTGGATCCGGGCCGGGCACGGCGGCATTCTGTTCAGCGATGTGAAGCTCGGCGACCTGGTGACAACCGGCCAGATCCTTGGGGTCGTGGCCGACCCCATAACCAACGCCCAGCATCCTGTGCGGTCCCCCCGGGACGGCCGGGTCATCGGCATGGCGGTGGACCAGGTCGTGATGGCGGGCTTTGCCGCCTACCATATCGGGGCGAAAGCGGAAGTTCCGGGAGAAGAGTAGTATGCTCACCAGCTAACTTTTCCATAGTGGGAGCGCTCCGTGCCCGGCAACAGTCGCCGTATTATCTGGCTCGCCTATATCGGCCTGATCCTGACTCCGCTGTTCTGGGCCGGGAACGCTGTGGTGGCCCGTGGCATGGTGGATACCATCCCACCCCTGTCGCTGGCTTTCTGGCGCTGGTGCATCGCCCTGGTGATCCTGTTGCCCATCGGGCTGCCGAAGGTTCGTGCCCACTGGTCGGTGATCATGAAGCACAAGGGTTCTATGCTCGCCCTGGCCACCTTCAGTGTCGGCGCCTTCAATACCCTGCTGTATCTGTCCGCGGTCACCACCACCGCCCTCAACATCACCCTGGTTAATTCCACCATACCCATCATGGTTGCCCTACTGGCCTGGCTCATCCTGGGCGACCGGACCCGGCCGATCCAGGCCATGGGGATTGCGCTGGCGCTGGCCGGTATCCTGGTGGTTGTGGGCCAGGGCTCCTGGCAGGTACTGGGCGGGCTGGCCTTCCAGCCCGGTGACCTAATCATGGTGGCGGCGGTGGCCAGCTGGGGGCTGTTCTCTGTGCTTCTCAGGCGGCAATCAGTGCCGCTGGACCCGATCGCGTTCCTGACGGTCCAGATCGCCCTGGGGGTGGTGGTGGTGCTGCCGTTCTACCTGCTTGACCTGCTGTTTTTCTCCGGCGGCTTTGAGCTTACCCCGGGCACGATTCCGCCCCTGCTCTACGTCGCCATCTTCCCGGGCATCCTGGCTTACGCCTTCTGGAATAACGGCGTGCATCGGATCGGGCCCGCCAAAGCGGCGGTTTTCATGTACCTGACGCCGGTATACGGTTCCGTGCTTGCCGGCCTGTTCCTGGGTGAGCGCCTCAGCCTGTTCCACCTGGCCGGCGGCGCGCTTATCCTCATTGGTCTGCTGATGACCACCCGACCGGCGTCTGCCGGTAAGGCAGTGATCTCCTAGACACCGTGGGCCAGGGCGTGTCGGCGTACCAGTTCGGTGATGCGCTCGGGTCGTTCCCGCTGGGCCCAGTGGTTGGCATCGACAGGTATGCGTACCAGATCACGGACGTACTTCTCAAGGCCATCGAATACCTGAGGCCGGACAAAGGCATCCCGTTCCAGCACCAGCAGCTGGCTGGGCCGTTCATTTAACGGATCCATTGGCTATAACGACCCGTAAATGTGCGTGACACCAGAGACCGGAACAAGCGCCGCAGGTGCCAATAACAGCGCATCAGGGGCCAGGTTGTTATGGCCCACAGCTTTGTGCCATGTTGCCGGGACCCTATCCATCATCAAGTATCGAGGAAAACACATGACCACCATTACCCGAAGAGGCGCTGAACTTCATACCACAGGCACACTCCCGGCCCCTGGCCAGACTGCGCCGCAGGCCCGGTTCACCCGGTCTGACCTGAGCGAGCTGTCGCTTGCGGACCTCAAGGTCAGCAATGTGATCCTCAATATCTTCCCCAGCATTGATACCCCCACCTGCGCGAAATCCGTACGCCGTTTCAACGAACTGGCGTCCTCGCTGGACAACACCCAGGTACTCTGTGTGTCTGCGGACCTGCCTTTCGCCCAGGCCAGATTCTGCGGCGCCGAGGGGCTGGACCGGGTGATCAATGTTTCAACTTTCCGTAATCCTGAATTCGGCCAAGACTACGGCGTAGCCATGATCGACGGGCCGCTCAAGGGGCTCTTGTCCCGGGCTGTGGTGGTCATCAACAGCGAGGGCCGAGTCATTCACAGCGAGCAGGTACCGGAAATCGGTCAGGAACCGGACTACGACCAGGCCCTTGCCAGCCTCTGAGGCCGCCATAGGCCCTGGACCCCTAGCTTCCCCCCACTCGCCTGCCTCCTCTGCCGCTCGCTGCCAGACCCGTGTTTATCGGGTCTGGCCGAACGTCTAGTCATCGTCGGCTTGACAGTATGAGCAACCACCGACTTAACTGAAGCCGGCGACAGGTGATTTGTGCACCCTTGTCTCCGAATAACAATAAAAGGCCGAGACGCGTAGAAGCGCAGTGCCCAAACAGACCGGAGTGTCTTTTTGTGAATGACCAGAGTCCGTCGAATGACCCGAGTCAGAACGCCCGTACCATTCTGGAAACCCGGGGCTTAACCAAGGATTTCAAGGGATTTACCGCGATCAAGGACATCAACCTGGCGGTCAAGCAAGGCAGCATTCATGCCCTGATCGGTCCCAATGGCGCAGGCAAGACCACCTTCTTCAATCTGTTGACCAAGTTCCTGACCCCAACTTCAGGGTCCATCATTTTTGAAGACCAGGACATAACCCATCGCAAGCCGGCGGATATTGCCCAGAACGGCATCATCCGATCGTTCCAGATTTCTTCGGTATTTCCCCACTTAAGCGCCCGCAACAATGTGCGTATTGCGTTGCAACGCAAGCTCGGGGTGTCCTACCACTTCTGGCGCCCCCTGAAGATTCTGACCCAGCTCGACGACCAGGCCCAGGCTTTGCTGGAACAGGTGGGGCTGGCTGAATTCGGCGACACGCCTGCCGTTGAACTGGCCTATGGCCGGAAACGCGCCCTCGAAATTGCCACCACCGTTGCCCTGGAACCCAGACTGATGCTGCTGGACGAGCCGACCCAGGGCATGAGTGCCGAGGACGTTGGGACGGTAACGGAACTGATCAAACGGGTGGTGGAAGGCCGGACCATCATCATGGTCGAACACAACCTGAGCGTGGTGGCCTCAGTAGCGGACACCATCACGGTGCTTAACCGTGGCGAGATCCTGGCGGAAGGGGATTACCAGACCGTATCCAACAATCCATTGGTGATGGAAGCATACATGGGGACCGTCGATGCCGAATGAGGAATTACTGCGTATCGAGAACCTGCACGCATGGTATGGCGAGTCTCACATCCTTCATGGCATGGAGCTGACGGTCAGGGAGGGGGAAGTGATTACCCTGCTGGGCCGTAACGGTTCCGGCCGTACCACCACCCTCAAGGCCATTCTGGGGCTGGTAGGCCGACGCACTGGATCAATACGCCTGCATGGCACCGAAGTGATCGACATGCCAACCCACCGCATCGCCCACGTGGGGCGTCTGGGTTATTGCCCGGAAGAGCGGGGAATCTTCGCCAGCCTCAACGTAGACGAGAATCTTGAGCTGCCGCCGGTGCTCGCCAAGGGTGGTATGTCTGTCGACGAGATCTACCGGATGTTTCCCAACCTCAAGGAGCGTCGCGCCAGCCAGGGCTCGAAGCTGTCGGGGGGCGAGCAGCAGATGCTGGCCATCGCCCGCATATTGAGAACCGGGGCTACCCTGCTGTTGCTGGATGAGATCACCGAAGGGCTGGCCCCCGTTATCCTGAAATCCCTGGGCAAGGTGATCCATGACCTCAGGGAACAGGGTTTTACCATCGTGCTGGTGGAGCAGAACTTTCGTTTTGCGGCGCCGCTAGCCGACCGGCATTACGTGATCGAGCACGGCCGTGTTGTGGAGTGCATAGAAGCGGCAGAACTCGAAGCCAAGCAAGAGCAGTTAAACAGACACCTGAGTGTCTGACCGGACTCGAAACCAATAACAACAGAGGTAAGGATTATGCTTAACAAATGGACGAAGGGGATCGCAGGCGCTGTCGGGCTGGCCAGTCTGGCATTGCCGTTGACCTCAGCTGCCGAGTTGTCTGACGACAAGGTCAAGATTGGTGTACTGAGCGATATGTCGGGGGTCTACAAGTCACTGGAAGGCCCGGGTGCTGTCATTGCCGCTGAAATGGCGATCGAGGATTTTGGCGGCACGGTGCTCGGCAAGGAAATCGAAATCATCTCCGCCGATCACCAGAACAAGCCGGACATAGGCGCGAGCACGGCCCGGGAATGGATTGACGCCGAAGACGTGGACATGATCACGGCGCTGGACAACTCGTCCGTCGCGCTGGCGGTACAGGGCCTGGCGAACGACAAGAAAATCATCACCATGAATACCGGGGCGGGCACCACAGCCCTGACAGAAGAGCAGTGCACGCCTTACGGTATCCACTATGTCTACGATACCCATGCCCTGCCTGTGGGCACCGCAACTGCCATAGTGCAGAACGGCGGCAAGAAGTGGTTCTTCATTACCGCGGATTATGCCTTTGGCCACTCACTGACAGATAACACCTCCGAGGTGGTCAAAAACCTCGGTGGCGAAGTGGTCGGCAACGTCAACGCGCCGCTGGGCACCAACGATTTCTCCTCCTATCTGATTCAGGCCCAGTCGTCGGGAGCAGATGTTATCGGCCTGTCGAACGCGGGTCAGGACACCGTGAACGCCATCAAGCAGGCGAACCAGTTCCGGATCGTACAGAGCGGTCAGAAGCTGGCCGGCATGCTCGTGTTTATCACAGACATCCAGAGCATGGGCCTGGAAACCGCCCAGGGGCTTCAGTTCACCAGTGCCTTCGTGTGGAACCAGGACGAAGAAGCCGAAGCCTGGTCCCGCAAGTTTTATGACCGCCACGGCGCCATGCCCACCATGGTCCACGCCGGTGTCTATTCGGCCGTCACCCACTACCTCGAAGCGGTCAAGGCCGTAGAGAGCGACGACAGTGACAAGGTGCGCGAGAAGCTGGGTGAAATGACCCTCAACGACTTTTTCGTAAAAGACGGCACCATCGCCCCTAACGGTTCCATGCTGCACGACATGTACCTGGTGGAAGTGAAAAAGCCGGACGAATCCACCGAAGAGTGGGACCTGCTGAAAGTGGTATCAACGATTCCCGCAGAAGAAGCCTACATCACCATGGAAGAGACCAAGTGCGCGCTGGTTAACTGAGGACCGGCTGTTTAGATCAGCAAGCTGACTACCCGGGGACCCGGCTCACGCCGGGCCCCGGCAACAACCTTCTGAACTGCCACCAATCCGGTGAGGAGTCATTCACGTGTCAATGACGGTCGTGCTCTCCCAGGCTCTGCTGGGTCTGAATGTCGGGGTGTTCTATGCCATGTTGAGCCTGGGCCTGGCCGTTATCTTCGGCCTGCTCAACATCATCAACTTCGCCCATGGCGCCATGTATATGCTGGGTGCCTTTATTGCTCTGATCGGTTACTCGTTCATCGAACGCTGGTTCGGCATCAGTATGGAAATCGGTTTCTGGCCGTCGCTGATCCTGGCGCCCCTTCTTGTGGGCGCCCTTGGTATTCTGATCGAACGAACCATGCTCCAACGCCTGTACAAGCTGGACCATATTTATGGGCTGTTGCTGACGTTCGGCATCACCCTGATTCTCCAGGGCCTGTTCGCCAACTATTTCAATGTTTCCGGTACCCCCTACCCCGGCCAGCCTGAAAGCCTGAGTGGCGTGGTCAACCTGGGCTTCATGTATTTCCCCACCTACCGGCTGTTCGCCATCGTGTTCTCGCTGGTGGTGTGCTTTGCCACCTGGTACTTCATCGAGCACACCAAGCTCGGGTCCCGCCTGCGGGCCGGAGTCGAGAACCCGGAACTGACCCAGGCCTTCGGGCTCAACGTACCGCTGATGATCACCCTCACCTTCGGGTTTGGCTGTGGTCTGGCGGGCCTTGCCGGGGTTCTGGCAGCGCCCATCTACTCGGTCAGCCCGCTTATGGGTGCCGACCTGATCATCGTTGTGTTCGCGGTGGTGGTGATTGGCGGCATGGGCTCCATCATGGGCGCCATCCTGTCGGGCCTTGCCCTGGGCCTTGTGGAAGGCCTGACCAAGGTAATCTACCCACCGGCCGCCAGCACGGTCATTTTTTTCCTGATGGTCCTGGTGCTTCTGTTCCGCCCCGCCGGCCTGTTTGGCAAGGAGAAGTGAGCCAGCCATGATGAACCGTATCCTTTTCGCCCTTATGCTGATCGCAGGCCTCACTGCGCCTTTCTATGCCTATCCCGTCTTTGTCATGGACCTGCTGTGCTTTGCCCTGTTTGCCTGTGCCTTCAACCTGCTGCTGGGTTATGTTGGTCTGCTGTCGTTCGGCCACGCGGCCTTCTTTGGCGGCGGCGCCTATATTGCGGGCTACGCCATCAAGGCCTGGGGCTTTCCGCCCCTGGTGGGCATTCTGACCGGCACCGGTTTCGCCCTGATACTGGGCATCGGCTTCGGCTACCTGGCCATCCGCCGCCAGGGCATCTACTTCGCCATGGTCACCCTGGCCCTGGCCCAGATCATCTATTTCATGGCGCTCCAGCTGCCGTTCACCGGCGGTGAGAACGGCCTCCAGGGCGTACCCCGGGGCATGCTGTTCGGCTTTATTGATCTGAACAGCTCGCTGGCCATGTACTATTTCGTCTTCACCATCTTCCTGGTGGGCTTCGGCATTATCTACCGCACCATTCATTCGCCCTTCGGCGAAGTGCTCCAGGCCATTCGTGAGAATGAGGACCGGGCCCTGTCCCTGGGTTACGACGTCAATCGGTTCAAACTCTTCGCCTTTGTCATCTCAGCCACCCTCGCGGGGCTTGCCGGGGCCACCAAAGCCGTGGTGTTCCAGTTTGCGTCACTGACCAGTGCCCACTGGCAAACCTCCGGCGAGGTCATCCTGATGACCCTGGTTGGCGGCCTGGGTACCGTCTTCGGGCCTGTACTCGGGGCACTGACCGTCGGTGCGCTCAGTCACGAACTGAGTTCGTACGGTTCCTGGGTGCAGGTGATTCTTGGCACTATTTTCGTCATCTGCGTAATGGTATTCCGCCGGGGCATTATCGGAGAGCTGGAGCGCCAGTTCCAAAAACGCAGATAGTTGCCCGACCAACAAAACGGGAGCCTGTTCATGCAAGTCATCTCAGCCCGGGAAGTGGCCGAATCCCTGCCCTGGCAGGCGTTGATCGAGCGTCTCGCCGAGACCTTTCGCCAGGGCGTGGAAGCTCCGCCCCGCCATCACCACGCCATGCACCGGCCGGACGGCGAAGCGACCCTGCTGTTAATGCCGGCCTGGGAAAAAGCCGGTTACATCGGCATGAAAATGGTCAACGTTTTCCCCCAGAATGCCGACCATGGACTGCCCGCAATTTCAGGCGTGTATCTGCTCTGCGAAGGCCAGCACGGTCGGCCCCTGGCCTGCATCGATGGCAGCGAGCTCACCCGGCGACGGACCGCAGCCGCCTCCGCTCTGGCAGCCCGCGAGCTTGCCCGGCAAGACGCCAGCTCCCTGCTGGTGGTGGGCACCGGCAAACTGGCCCCCATGCTGGTGGAGGCCCATGCTGCCGTGCGACCCATAACCCGCCTGCGCATCTGGGGTCGCAACCCGGGCAAGGCTGCCGAGCTGGCGCGCACCTTTGCTGACCGTTTCGACTCGGCAGCCGTCGGGGATCTGGATGAAGCCGTGTCCGAAGCGGACATCATCAGCTGTGCCACCCTTTCAACCGAAGCCCTGGTGCACGGCCGGGCGCTGAAACCCGGGAGCCATCTGGACCTGGTGGGTGCCTTTCGACCGACCATGCGCGAAAGCGACAGTGACTGTTTTGCCAACGCTGAGGTGTACGTAGATACCTACGCCGGCGCCCTGGGCGAAGGCGGCGACATACTCCAGGCAATCCAGGAAGGCGTTTTCAGGGAGCAGGACATCCGGGCGGAACTGGCTGAGTTGCTACGGGGTGAGGGTAAAGGCCGGACCGATGATAACGCCATTACCCTGTTCAAGTCCGTCGGCGCATCCCTGGAAGACCTGGCCGCCGCCATTGAGGTCTGGGAACGGGTAGGAGTGGCCAGCACCTGACCAGAATGCGATGATCTGACACGATCATCCGCTGCCCCAGGTCCGGACTTCCTATGACCACTGATACCACTGGCGAGCGCAAACAGACGCTGGCCATGATCCTGCATTTCCTCAGTCCCTACCGCCGGTATGTGGTGGGCGCCCTGCTGGCCCTGGTCTTCACTGCCGGCATCACCCTGTCGTTGGGTCAGGGAATCCGGCTGCTGGTGGACCAGGGCTTCGTTACCCGGTCGCCGGAACTGCTGAACCAGTCGGTCATGCTTTTTTTCGTGCTGATTCTAGGGCTGGCTATCGGCACCTTCGCCCGCTTCTACCTGGTGTCCTGGATCGGTGAGCGGGTCGTGGCAGACATCCGCAAGCAGGTATTCAACCATCTGATCGAACTGCATCCCGGCTTTTTCGAAACCAATCGTGGCATCGAGATCCAGTCCCGGCTGACCACTGACACCACGGTCCTGCAGTCGGTCATCGGCTCAACCGTGTCCGTGGCCCTGCGCAACATCGTCATGCTGGTGGGTGGCATTGTTCTGCTGTTCATCACCAACGTCAAACTCACCATGATTGTGCTGCTGGCGGTTCCCCTGGTGGTGGCACCGATCCTGATTTTCGGCCGCCGCGTGCGGCGTCTGTCCCGGCTGAGCCAGGACCGCATTGCCGATGTGGGCAGCTATGTGGGCGAGATCCTCGGTCAGATCAAGACCGTGCAGGCCTATAACCACCAGCCCGAGGATGAGGCCCGTTTCTCCGGCGTGGTGGAGCAGGCCTTCGGGGTGGCACGGCAGCGCATCCGCCAGCGGGCCTGGCTGATTGCCGTGGTGATCCTGCTGATCCTGGGCGCGGTGGGGGTGATGCTCTGGGTGGGCGGACTGGACGTGATCGCCGGTCGGATTACCGGGGGCGAACTGGCCGCCTTCGTGTTCTACAGCCTGATTGTGGGTTCATCCGTGGGTTCGCTGAGCGAGGTTATCGGCGAACTCCAGCGGGCCGCAGGAGCCGCCGCCCGGATTGTCGAGCTGCTCCGTACCGAGAGCGAAATCCGGGCACCCAAGGAGGGCCTGCAACATCTGCCAGCCAAGGTGAAAGGTGCGATCAGCTTCGACAAGGTGCGGTTCACCTACCCCGGCCGTCCGGACGTGACCGTGATTCATGACTTCAGTCTTGAGGTAAACGCGGGGGAAAGCCTGGCCCTGGTGGGCCCTTCAGGGGCGGGCAAGTCCACCCTGTTTGATCTTCTGTTGCGGTTTTTCGATCCGCAACAAGGCACGCTTCGAATTGATGGTATCGACATCCGGCAGCTCGATCCGGCGGAACTGAGGCGTTGCTTCGCGTTCGTGTCCCAGGAGCCGGCCCTGTTCTACGGCACCATCGCTGACAACATCCGCTACGGCAGGCTGGACGCCAGTCAGGCCCAGATTGAAGAGGCGGCCCGGGTAGCCCATGCCGACGAGTTCATTCGTCAGATGCCGGACGGCTACCAGACCCGCCTGGGCGACGCCGGCCAGGGCCTGTCAGGAGGCCAGAAACAGCGCCTGGCGATTGCCCGGGCCCTGCTGGTGGATGCACCGATCCTGCTATTGGACGAGGCCACCAGTGCCCTGGATGCCCAGAGTGAGCACCTGATACAGGAAGCCATGCCCCGGCTGATGGCCGGCCGCACAACCCTGGTGATCGCCCACCGGCTGGCAACGGTGAAACATGCGGATCGCATCGCGGTCATTGATCAGGGGCGGCTACAGGGCCTCGGCCCCCACAACGAACTGGTGAAGACCGACGCCCTCTATGCCCGACTGGCAGACCTGCAGTTCCGAACGCCGGCCGAGGCCTGAGGCTCTTCTGGAAGTGCTCGAGAAACCAGTCCGACGCAAGTTCGGACACTGTCTCCAGTTTGCCCGGCTCCTCGAACAGGTGGGTGGCGCCAGGGACAACCTCGGTCCTGACCTGGCACTGCATCTGGGAGGCCGCGTCCCGGTTCATACCGATCACTGGCGTATCGTTACCGCCCACAATCAGCAGGGTCGGCGCCCGGACCCGGACCAGGGCTTCCCCGGCCAGATCAGGACGTCCGCCACGGGACACAACAGCCGCCACCCTGGCCGGCCTTTCCGCGGCTGCAATCAGGGCTGCACCTGCGCCAGTGCTGGCGCCGAAGAGCCCGGCAGGGAGGCCGGCCAGTTCGCCATTCTCCGCCATCCAGTCCAGGGCCCCCACGAGCCGGCCTGCAAGCATGGGAATGTCAAAGCGAAACTCGCGGGTAACCACGTCTTCCCGCTCTTCCTCTTCGGTAAGCAAATCCAGCATCAGGGTTGCCATGCCCCGGCTGACCAGGGAACTGGCCACCTGCCGGTTACGGCTGCTGAAGCGACTGCTGCCGCTGCCGTGGGCGAACAGGACAAGGCCCTGGGGATCACCTTCTGGCAGGGTGAGGTCGGCGTTCAGCTGGTTGCTGCCTTCGCCGATAACCACTGGGCGGGCATCATTCATACGTCCGGCTTTGCTGGTCATAAGGCACCTCGCTTCGTCCATGAGTTGTGAGCGCTGAACCTTCAGCGCCCCTGTCCCACAGCAAAAGAGACGTGCCTTACAACTAACATGATGAATCAGCCAACTTCAATCGGCGGCGGGCTGTGTTGGTGGGCAGTCGCCGCTGGTATCCGGAAACCTTCTAGAGGTAACCCTGACTGCGCAGGTAATCGTCGTAGCTACCGCTGAAATCGATAACGCCATCCGGTCGCATTTCCACGATGCGGGTGGCCAGGGAGGACACAAATTCCCGGTCGTGGCTGACGAAAATCAGGGTACCGGGGTAGTTCTCCAGCGCCAGGTTCAGGGACTCTATGGATTCCATGTCCAGGTGGTTGGTGGGCTCATCCATCAGCAGCACGTTGGGCTTCTGCAGGATGAGCTTGCCGAACAGCATACGCCCCTGTTCGCCACCGGAAATCACCCGCACCGACTTGGCGATGTCATCTCCCGAGAACAGCATGCGTCCGAGGGTGCCGCGGATGAGCTGCTCGCCGCCCTGGGTCCACTGGGCCATCCAGTCGCTGAGATTATCGTCCTGGGCAAAGTCTTCCGTATGATCCTGGGCGAAGTAGCCCACCTCGGCGCTGTCGGTCCATTTCACCTCGCCCTTCTCCGGCGTCAGCTTGCCCGCCATACACTGCAGCAGGGTGGTCTTGCCGATACCGTTGGGGCCGATGATGGCAATACGTTCGCCCGCCTCCACCTGAAGGTCGAAGCCACAGAGCACCTGCTCGTCACCAAAGCCCTTATGCAGATTCTTCAGGGTCACTGCCTGGCGATGGATCTTCTTGTTCTGCTCGAAGCGGATAAACGGGCTCACCCGGCTGGAGGGTTTCACCTCGTCCAGCTGGATCTTGTCGATCTGGCGGGCCCGGGAGGTCGCCTGCTTGGCCTTTGAGGCGTTGGCAGAGAAGCGGCTGACAAACTGCTGAAGCTCGGCAATCTGGGCCTTTTTCTTGGCATTCTCCGACAACATGCGCTCGCGGGCCTGGGTGGCGGCGGTCATGTACTCATCATAGTTGCCGGGGAACAGCCGCAGCTCTCCGTAGTCCAGGTCGGCCATGTGGGTGCAGACGCTGTTGAGGAAGTGGCGGTCGTGGGAAATGATCACCATGGTGCTGTTACGGGCAATGAGGATGTTTTCCAGCCAGCGGATGGTGTTGATGTCCAGGTGGTTGGTGGGCTCGTCCAGCAGCAAAACGTCCGGGTCCGAAAACAGGGCCTGGGCCAGCAGGACGCGGAGCTTCCAGCCCGGCGCCAAGGCGCTCATGGGGCCTTCGTGCTGCTCCAGCGGAATTTCCAGTCCCAGCAACAGCTCGCCGGCCCGGGATTCAGCGGTGTAGCCGTCCATTTCAGCGAACTGGACCTCCAGGTCTGCCACCGCCATGCCGTCTTCTTCAGACATCTCGGCCAGGGAGTAGATACGGTCCCGCTCGGCTTTTACCCGGGCCAGCTCTTCGTGGCCCATGATAACGGTATCAATGACGCTGTGGCTTTCGAACGCGAACTGGTCCTGGCGCAACTTGCCCAGACGGATGTTGGGCTCCAGCATTACGTGGCCACTGGACGGCTCCAGATCACTCCCGAGGATTTTCATGAAGGTGGACTTGCCGCAACCGTTGGCGCCGATCAGACCGTAACGGTTGCCATTGCCGAACTTGACGGAAACGTTTTCAAACAGGGGCTTGGCCCCGAACTGCATGGTGATATTGGCTGTGGAGATCAAAGATAAACCTGTAGACGTCGGGCGCCGGCGTGGTACCGGCGCGGAAAAGACGCAATTGTACAGATTTCCGACAGTCAGTGTCAGTCCGGCAACAAGAATCCGGATAGGGAAAAACCGTGCTGTCCTAGCGGCGGCGCACGGTGGTTCCTGCCTCACCGACCAGAATACGGGCGGCGTCCTCCAGCCGGCCGATGCCCGCCATACCGCCGGTGCGGCTGGCGAAGTCGCAGGCTGAGGTCACCTTGGGGCCCATGGAACCGGCGGCAAAATCCATGGTGGCAAGCTGATCCGGGTCGGCATGGGAAATAGCGTGCTGGTCCGGGCCGCCCCAGTCGGCGAAGACTGCCTCCACATCCGTCAGCATCAGGAAGGCATCCGCTTTCAGGTTTTCTGCCAACAGACCGGCGGCCCGGTCCTTGTCGATCACCGCTTCAACGCCTTCAAACTGGCCGTCGGCCCTGCGTATGACCGGAATGCCCCCGCCGCCGGCGCACACAACCACGACGCCCGCCTCAACCAGCTGCTGTAACACATCAAGCTGAAGAATGGCACGGGGCAAGGGCGATGGAACGGTCCTGCGCCACTGGCCAGCTGCCTCTTCCACAAAGCTCCAGCCTCGCTCGTCTCCAAGCCGACTCCTGGCCTCTTCGCCATACACCGGACCGATCGGCTTGCTGGGGCTGGCAAAGGCCGGATCATTGCCATCCACCTGAATCTGGGTCAGCAGAGTCGCGCAACGCGCGCCTTCAGGCAGTGCATTCATCAGCTCCTGCTCAATCACATAGCCGATCATGCCTTCAGTTTCAGCGCCCAGGATATCCAGCGGGTACGCAGCGACTTCAGTGTAGGCCAGGGCCTGCAGCGCCAGCAGGCCCACCTGGGGACCATTGCCATGGGTGACAATGATCTGATGATCTACGGCCAGCTCTGCCAGCGCCTTTGCCGCGACTCGGACATTCCGGCGCTGGTTTTCCGCGCTCAGGGGCTCACCCCGGCGCAACAGGGCATTACCCCCTAGTGCCACGACAATACGCATGTGTCAGCCTCCCAGGGTGGCGACCAGAACGGCCTTGATGGTGTGCATGCGGTTTTCAGCCTGATCGAATACCACCGACGCCGGCGACTCGAAGACTTCCTCTGTCACTTCCATGCACTCCAATCCGAACTGCTCATAGATTCGCTGCCCGACCTTGGTGTCGCGGTTATGGAAGGCCGGCAGGCAGTGCATGAACTTGGTGTGGGGATTGCCGGTGGCGGCCATGACTTCCGAAGTCACCCGATAGGGCTCAAGCAGTTTGATACGACTGGCCCAGACCTCGTCCGGTTCACCCATGGACACCCAGACATCGGTATAAATGAAGTCGCAGCCCTGAACCGCATCCGCAACGCTTTCGGTCAGGGTTATCCGCCTGCCTGTACGAGCAGCAATGGCGCGGCAGGTGTCCACCAGCTCAGGGTCCGGCCAGCACGCCTTTGGGGCGCAGAGTCGGATATCCATACCGATCAGCGCGGCGCCGGTCATCAGGGAGTCGCCCATATTGTTCCTTGCGTCGCCCATGAAGCAGAAGCGGATCTCCGACAGGTGCTTGTGGGTGAACTCCCGCATGGTCATGAAGTCGGCCAGGATCTGGGTGGGGTGAAACTTGTCGGTCAGGCCGTTGTATACCGGCACTCCGGCGTAGCTGGCCAGTTCCTCGACTTTTTCATGCTCGAAGCCCCGGTACTCGATGCCATCGTAGAGACGGCCCAGAACCCGGGCGGTGTCTTTCATGGTTTCCTTGGAGCCGAGCTGGCTGCCGGAAGGGCCCAGGTAGGTGACGTGGGCGCCCTGGTCATGAGCCGCCACCTCAAAGGCGGCGCGGGTCCGGGTAGAGTCTTTTTCAAAGATCAGGGCAATGTTCTTGCCCTTGAGTCGGGGCTCCTCAAAGCCGCCGTACTTGGCAGTCTTGAGAGAGGCAGCCAGCTTGAGCAGGAAGCGAATCTCCAGAGGCGTGAAATCGAGCAGTTTGAGCAGGCTACGGCCGTGAATATTGACAGGCATGACAGACCTCAGAATTAGGAAGTTGAATCAGAGCCGGTAGCAGCTCAGACCGGATCACGTACCAGTGGGCAAGTCATGCAATGACCACCGCCCCGGCCCCGGCCCAGTTCCGAGCCCGGTATGGTAATCACCTCGACACCGGCTTTGCGCAGCATGGTATTAGTGTGGGTATTGCGGTCGTAGGCCACTACCACCCCGGGCTCGAGGGCAATCACGTTATTGCCGTCGTCCCATTGTTCCCGCTGGCTTTCATAGGCATCGCCACCGGTAGGAATGACCCTCAGCTGTTTAACGCCGATAGCCTCAGCGACCACCTCCAGGAAGTGTCGTGACTCTGCAGTACACTCGAGACTGTCGGGCCGGTCGCCGGGGCGGATGGAATAGGCTTCTATCCGGTTGACCACCTCTGAGAAGACCGTCACCAGGTCCCGGTCACAGAAAGTGAACACCGTATCCAGGTGCATGTAGGAACGCTCCCGGGGCAGCTTGCAGGCGATCACGCGCTCGGCAGCGCCCTGGGCGAACAGGGCCCGGGCGATCTGGCTCACGGCCTGGGGTGTGGTCCGCTCCCCCATGCCGATCAGCACCACACCATTACCCACGGGCATGACATCACCACCCTCACAGTACGCAAGGCCATGGTCGGCATCCGGATCGCCCCACCATTCAGTAAAACCGGCGTCCCGGAAGTCCGGATGGAAGCGGTAGATGGCCGTGACGTTCAGGGTTTCCAGTCGCCGGGCATTCCAGCGCATGGGATTAAGCAGCACGCCACCGAAGACCCAGCAGCTGGTGTCACGGGTGAACAGGTGGTTGGGCAGAGGTGACAGCACGAAATCCTCTGGCAATAGCGACGGGGCAAATACCCCCGTGGCCGCCACTGGCAGCTCAGCCCGGCTCATACCACCCACCAGAATGGACGACAGCGGCTTGGCGTCCATTTCCATCAGGCAGGCATGAAGGTCGTCTGACAGCCCCACACCGACGGTATTGTCGGAGATCCGGCGATCCAGTAACCAGCGCTTGGCCTCCTGATCGTTCAGTGTCTGCTCCAGCAGTTCCCGCAGGTAAACCACCTCGGCACCCCGGTAGCGCATGGCATCAGTAAACGCCATATGCTCGATACGCGCCTGCTTGACCCAGACCAGGTCGTCGAACAGCAAGTCCTGGTGGTTGGCCGGGGTCAGGCGGGTAAGTGCAAGCCCGGGTCTGTGTACCAGCACCCGGCGCAGCTTGCCGATTTCCGAATGAACTCCATACTGTATAGTCACATTTCGCTCCTTGATCAGGCCAACAGGGCCGCGACGCTGAGGCAGACCGAGATGATCACCGTCAGTATCAGCAACAGGGGCCCCATGAATTTAAGCCAGCGCTCATAGGGAATGCGCCCGATGGCAAGCGCTCCCATGACCACTGCAAAGGTGGGGTTGATCAGATTGACCAGGCCATTGGCCGACTGATAGGCGGTCACTACCAGTTCCCGGCCGACACCGGCGAAGTCTGCCATGGGTGCCATGATCGGCATGGTCAGAACCGCAAGGCCGGAAGACGATGGCACGAAAAAGGACAGCATGACCTGGAGCCAGTACATCACATTGATAAAGACCACGGTGGAGAAGCCGGTCACCATCTCTTCCGACCAGTGCAGGATAGTATCGGTGATCATCCCCGCATCCATGATGACCACGATGCCACGGGCAAGGCCAATGATCAGGGCCACCCCCAGAAGGTCCCGTGCGCCGTCCACGAAGCTTGTCACCAGCCGGCTTTCACCCAGCCGCGCCACAAGCCCCACCACAATACTGGCGGCCAGGAACAGGGCGGTCATCTCGCCCATCCACCAGCCCCCCATCAGCACACCCCAAACCATTACGGCAAACGTCAGGCCGAAAAGCACAAGCACCAGCTTGTGGATACCGGTGAAAGTCTCGACTTCCTCCAGGGGGCGGGAGGTGGCGAACTTCTGCTTGTCCTCTTCCCGATGGTCGTACACGATTGATTTTGAAGGATCCTTGCGAACCTTCTCTGCGTAACGCATGACATAGGCGACGCAGGCAATAAAACAGAGCACAAGAATGACCAGCCGCAGCACCATACCTTCGGTAAACGGGATGCCCGCAGCGTCCGAAGCAATAACCGTGGCAAAGGCGTTGACTGTGGAGCCCAGCACCCCGACACCGGCACCGAGGAGTATGATCGCCACTGCGGTCACGGCGTCATACCCAGCGGCGATAATGATCGGAATGAGCAGCATGTAGAACGCCAGCGTCTCCTCGGCCATGCCATAGGTGGTGCCGCCGAGCGCAAACAGACCCATCAAGATGGGAATCATCCATTTCTCGTGGCCGGTCATGCGTTTCATGGCCCGGGTAATGCCCGCGTCAATGGCCCCGGTGGCGGTTACAACACCGATAAACCCCCCGATAACCAGCACAAATAGGGCAATATCAATGGCATTGGCTTCGTAGGTGTCCGGGCTGTACAGACCGGCAATAGGTGCCATCAGCACATCAAACAGACCCTGGGGATTCGCTTCGACTTCCTGGTAGGTGCCCGGCACCGGCACATCCCGACCAAGCTCATCGCTTGCCACGCGCTCGTATTGACCGGCAGGCACAATCCACGTCATGGCAGCGACCACGACAATCAGCAAGAAAAGAATGGTAAAGGCCGACGGAAAGCGGAATCGGCTCGGTTTTTCTTCAGAGGACGTGGCCATGACGGGTTCCTTGACGGCAATGGCAGGGTGGAGCTCACGCTATCACTGCCCGCAGAGGCACCGGTTGATGCAGGTCAATCACATAACCGTGATCAGGGAAACTGCCTATGATCACTGCGGTGAATATTTAACACTTGTTTAAAGTTGAAGTGTTCCAATACTGGCGTGGCTCAACGTGGCCAGTGTGGCCATGTATTTGGTTGCCAACCATGCACTTGGCCGAGGCCCCAACCGGGTAGATGTGGATGAAACACTCATGCCAGCAGCCCCGGCCCTGTAACCCTCCCGGGCACTACCTCAGGACTGGAATGTCGTTGGCAGCACCCGGCCGAGCTTATCGCGGCCCAGGCGCTCGTCGAACCGGTCGCCGGTCCAGACCGGCTGGCCCGCAATCATGACCAGAGGCACAACGCCGTCGGACCGGTTCACCAGTTGCTCATGCTGGAACTCGTCCCGATAGATGCGTCGGGCACTGGTGTCGGGGTCGAAGCGCTGGAGCTGTTCCGGGTCCACCAGAATGATGTCGGCCACATCGCCTGTTTCAATGGTGCCGCCCTTGACTCCGAATACCTCGGCCGGGTCTCGGGTCAGCCGCCGAACCATATAGGCCACATCCGCATCTCCGCCTTCGGAAGCTAACCGCAGGGCCCGGAGATTGCCGTCATAAAATGCCATATTGGTCAGGTGTGCCCCGCTGTCATTGAACCCGGGCAAAAGCTGGGGGTCCATCAGCAGGCGGCGGGTCATCTGCGGGTTGCGATTGGCGGAGACCGTGTACCACTTTACGTCAAGATCAAAGGCCCGCAACATGGCCAGAACGAAGTCTGCCTCGTCCTTTACGTCGCTGAAGTAGTCCTGAACGATCTGTTTCTCGTGTTCATCCTTGAAGGTGGCGCCGCCTGAGTTCAGGGCCTTCACCCGATCAAAGATCGCGGCGAAGGTCCAGCCCTGCCAGAGCTCCAGCGGACAGACCTCGACGGTCATGTCTTCCATTGTCCGGTTGAAGGCGTAGTCCTCCAGCCTGAGCAGGCGCTTAAGGCGCGCCATGCCATAGCCCTGCTTGCCGGTCATCCACATGGCCTTGAACTGGGCAATGTAGACCGGGTCATCCAGCAGGGCGCGGCGCCCGTCCCGGTCTTCGAGTTCTTTTTCGTTGAGGGCGCGCAACTCGGCTATTTCTTCCGCCAGAGGTGTGATCGCCCCGTCCGACCAGGTCTTGAACGGCGCCGCCAGGGCCTGAAGATGGAAATTGCCCTGCAGTGCCCGGGAGTTCAGCACCCGGGCCAACAGGCGGGCAAGCCGGACGATCTTGCGGTTACTGTGCACATCCAGCGCTGCCACCACGGTGGTTTTCAGGGGCTTACCATGCAGGCGGCCACTGGTGAGCAGGAAGGTGCGAATGGTACCGATCGTGCTGTCCTTGGGCGGCGTTGCCTGCCAGGTGGCACCTTTGCGCCGGACCACCTCGGTCAGGCGACGGATTTCCTGATAGCCGGCAAACTGGGTGGGAATGGTCTTGCCGGTGTTGGGCTGGTTGGCCAGGTAATGGAACGGCAGGGCATCGGTGGAAAACCCGGCATAGCCCTCATCCAGGGCATCGGCGAGCATGGACTCCATTGCCGCCAACTCCGCTTCGGTGGGGTCCCGGGAAATGCTCTCTTCAAACCCCATGACTTCAATGCGCAACATGGAGTGGGGCACCAGAGTAACAAGGTTGGGCCCCAAGGTCAGGCGATTGAGGTGTTCGATGTACTGCCGGGGCGTTTCCCAATCGACTTTGTCGGCTGTAGCCCTGAGCACCGACTTTGGAATGTTCTCGACTCGGGCGTAGCAGTCCACGATAGGATCCGCCCCGGCTTTACGCTGGGACCCGAACGCCAGCCCGAGACTGCAGTTGGCGATCACCACCGTCGTGGTGCCATGGCGCACAGACTCCGGCAGGCCCGGGGCTACTTCCAGTTCGAGGTCATAGTGGGTATGAATGTCAAACAGGCCCGGCATTGCCCAACGGTTTTGGCCATCAATGACTTTTTTGGCCTTGCTGGCATCCAGGAGCCTGCCGCGGGCGGCAATTTTGCCATCGGCAATCGCGATGTCTTCAACAGCGGCGTTGGCGTTACCGGAGCCGTCAAATACCTTGGCGCCCTGAATCAGAAAGTCCCACTGATGATCACTCATTGCCTATCTTCTCCTGGCCGGAACTCGACCTTACTCTTTGGGTTGGTGCTGCCAGCTTCAGGAAGCTGGCAGACTACCGTCAATTGATATTCCAGGGATCGCTCCTAGACTTGAAGCCGAGTTCACAGTTTAGCTCACAATCTCACAATCGCTGACTTACCGGTAACGCCTCCCACAAAGGAGCTTTTATGACTCCCGATCAATGGTTCAGTAAAGGTCAGCTACACGATGTCGAGCAATATCGACTGTTTGTCATTGATGACGGCGAACCCGGGCAGGAAACCGTCCTGCTTATTCATGGTTTCCCAACCTCGAGTTGGGACTGGCACGGGATCTGGCCGGCCCTCCGGGCGCACTACCGGGTGGTGGCAATGGACATGCTGGGGTTCGGATTTTCCGATAAACCGACCAGACACCGTTATTCCATCCACGAGCAGGCGGATCTGGTCGAGGCTGTGGTTCGCAGGCTGGGCCTGGAGCGCTTTCATGTACTGGCCCACGACTACGGTGACACCGTCGCCCAGGAATTGCTGGCGAGACAGAACAGAAACATGGGTGCCGGTGACTGGGCAACGGTGGCCTTCCTGAACGGCGGCCTGTTTCCGGAAACCCATCGGGCCCTGCTGACCCAGAAGTTGCTGCTAAGCCCACTGGGGCCTCTATTCAACCGGCTTTCGAACAGGAAGAAGTTCGACAGCGCCATGAGCCGGGTATTCGGCCCCAACACCAAACCGGATACCCAGACCCTGGCGTATTTCTGGCAACTGGTGTGCCATAACAACGGCCGCCATATCTTCCATAACCTGATCACCTACATGAACGATCGCAAGAAGCACCGCGAGCGCTGGGTCGACGCCATCCGCCAGGCGCGGGTGCCGGTCTGCCTGATCAATGGCTCGGCCGACCCGGTATCCGGTGCCCATATGGTGGCACGCTTCCAGGAGCTGGCTCTGCCTCTGGACTATCTGGCGGAACTGTCAGGAATCGGTCACTACCCACAGGTAGAAGCGCCCGGGTCCGTTACCCGGCACTATCTCCAGTTTTTACGGCAAGCCCCGGACTCCTGAACCCGGGACTGCGATTCCTTTCCATGAGGTGACGATTTTTTAATGACAGTTGTCCACTACAACCTGGGGAAAAACAGCTATATGTAGGACTAAGGGTATTTTTTTGCGGTCCTATCGACGGTTCAGCCCGGGTATACCTGAGCAGGAGTTCATCTCCGCAGTCATCGGGTTGTTATAGTTCTGCGTAAGCCCGACGACGTGTTCAGGCTTTGAGTCCTGTTTTTCGTTGCCAGCCGGACGCTGGTAAGAACTCGGAGATTCATTTTCGGGTTGAACGGTCCCTGAACCAGACCACCATAAAAAGGAGTCTATTTATGAAGCCACATCAATACTTGGGACGCACCGCCATAGTCCTGGGTCTTTCCGCAACGATCGCGGCCTGTGCCGGGCCGGGCCCCAAACCTGATAGTGAGCTCCAGGCTGCCCAGTCCGCTGTAGACCGCGCGGAAGCGTCGGATGCCAGAGAGTACAACCCGGTTCTTCTCAACGACGCCCGCAACAAGGTGGCCGATGCCGAGGAGTTGATGGAGGACGAGGAATATAAGGAAGCCCGACGCCTGCTGGAACAGGCCGAGCTTGATGCCCGCCTGGCAGGCGCCCGGTCCGAGACCGATAAGGCCAGGCAGGCAGTGGAAGAGGTAAACGACAGCATTAATAAGCTGCGCCAGCGCCTCAACTCTGAGCAACAGTAAAGCCCGGGATAAGGAGAGCATTATGTTTAATCGGAAACCGCTTATAGGGATCTCAGTGGGGCTGTCTGTTTTGATGGTAGGTTGCGCAGGTACCCCGGAAGATAACGAACGGCTTGTGGAGGCCCGCTCACTCTACGGTCAGATAGAAAACGATACCAACGTTGTCCGCAGCGGCCCCGCTCAGCTGCGGAGTGCCAAGACGCGTATCAATGAAGCGGAAGAACTCCAGGAAGAAGACGCCACCGACGACAAGATCGAGCATGTTTCTTACCTTGCCCTTCGTCACACCCAGATTGCTCACGAGCAGGGCAAGCAGGCCAAACTGCAGGAAGAGATAAACTCCGCAGAGCAGCGTCGCGAGGAAATGATGCTGCAGATGCGCACTGACGAAGCCCAGCAGGCCCGTCAGGAAGCCCAGCAGCTGCGTCGGGAAATGGAACGTCTCCAGGCCGAGCAGACTGATCGCGGCATGGTACTGACGTTGGGCGACGTATTGTTTGGTGTTAACGAAGCATCACTCAAGCAATCCGGCGAGCAGACCGTCCAGCGCCTGGCTGAATTCATGAGAGAGTATGAGGACCGCCGTGTCCGTGTTGAAGGCTATACCGACAGCACCGGCGATGCGGCCTATAACCAGGAGCTCTCCGAGCGCCGCGCATGGTCAGTCAAGGAAGAACTGACAGAACGGGGCATCGACGGTGATCGCATTGAGGTCCAGGGCTTCGGCGAAGCGCATCCGGTCGCCAGCAACGACACCGCTTCGGGTCGTCAACAGAATCGCCGGGTTGAGATTGTCATCTCCGATCAGGACGGCAACATCCAGTCCCGTTAACCGCAGTCGGGCACACCCTGGCGCAGGCTATAGTCGTGCGCCACACTTTGTCTCACCTGGGCCAGTCTGACTGGCCCTTTTTTGTTCCAGCTCAACTGCGGCCCGACCAATCAGCTTGCATCTGTGCCGGGATTGATTGATGGTTAATTTTGATTTTTGTCTCAATTTGAAAGGGAGGTCATTCAATGAGCGTACTCTTGCTGTTGCTGAGTGCACTGGTTCTGCTCTACCTGGGAAAGGGCGGCCTGGTTGCCGCGGTTGTGCTGACCCTGGCTACTGTTCTGGGGTTCTGGATTGATGGCTGGCATCCGGTCAGCATTATATTTGGCGGCGCACTGCTGATTGTCAGTCTGCTACTGATCTTCCCAAGCAAAATCCGCCGGGATAGGTTAAGCACGCCCTTGCTGGGCTGGGTCCGCAGCCGCTTGCCGACGCTGTCCGATACCGAGCAGGAGGCCCTGAACTCCGGCAGCGTGGATTGGGATGGCGAGCTTTTTTCCGGCCAGCCCGACTGGTCCACTCTGTTGGGCTACAGGCCGGCAAGACTGACCGACGAGGAACAGGCGTTCATTGATGGCCCTGTGGACACTCTCTGTAGCATGCTGGACGACTGGTCAATCACCCATGAGCAGTTCGACCTGCCCGAAGAAGTCTGGGCCTACATCAAGGAACAGGGCTTTTTCGGCATGGTGATCCCCAAGGAGCACGGGGGCAAGGGCTTCACCGCCACCGCCCACTCCGAGATCGTCATGAAGGTTTCCACCCGGAGTGTCTCGGCCGCGGTTACGGTCATGGTGCCCAACTCCCTCGGCCCGGGGGAGCTGCTGATGCATTACGGCACCGAAAAGCAGAAATCCTGGTACCTGCCGCGCCTGAGCAAAGGCGAGGAGATTCCCTGTTTCGCCCTTACCTCGCCCGTTGCCGGTTCTGACGCGGGCGCCATACCTGACCGGGGCATCGTCTGTGAAGGCGAATGGAACGGCGAGAAGGTGCTTGGCCTGAAAGTTACCTGGAACAAGCGCTACATTACCCTCGCCCCTGTGGCCACCCTGATCGGCCTGGCTATCAAGGTTTACGATCCGGATCATCTGATCGGCGACGCCGACAACGTGGGCGTTACCTGCGTCCTGGTGCCCCACGATACCGAAGGGGCCAACGCCGGGCCACGTCACCTGCCCATGAATACCGTCTTCATGAACGGGCCGACCTGGGGCGAAGATGTGTTTATCCCCATGGACCAGGTCATCGGCGGCCAGGCCATGGTCGGTAATGGCTGGAAGATGCTGCTGGAATGCCTGTCCATCGGGCGCTCGATCTCACTGCCCGCCCTGGGTACCGGCGCCGGCAAGCTGGCCTGCCTCACCACTGGCTCCTATGCCATGGTCCGGGAACAGTTCGGCCGTTCCATCAGCAATTTCGAAGGCGTCCAGGAAGCCCTTGAGCCCATTGCCGGCTACACCTACATGATGGACGCCGCCCGCAAGCTGACCTCCGGCATGCTGGACCGTGGCGTTCGGCCGTCGGTGCCTTCGGCGCTGCTCAAGTACCGTAACACCGACATCATGCGCAACGTGATCAACCACGCCATGGATGTGGTTGCCGGTCGCGGGGTTATCACCGGGCCACGGAACTTCCTGGCCAGGGCCTACCAGGCAGTGCCTATTGCGATCACCGTGGAAGGGGCCAACATCCTGACCCGCAGTCTCATGGTCTTCGGCCAGGGTGCCATCCGCTGCCATCCCTTTATTGTGGATGAGATCCAGGCCGCCAACATGGACGACAAGAAGAAGGCGACCCGGCAGTTCGACGGCGTCTTCTACCGGCACATCGCCCATACCACCCGAAACGGCCTCAAGACCTTTGTGCTGGGCCTTACCAATGGCCTGGTGGAGCCGGTGCCGGACAAGGGCAACATCAAGCCCTACTATCGTCAGCTTGCCCGTTTCTCGGCCGCCTTTGCCCTGATGACAGACGTCACCCTGCTGACCGTGGGCGGCGGCCTGAAAGCCCGCCAGCGTCTGTCCGGTCGCATGGCCGATTGTCTGGTTCACCTCTATTACGCTAGCGCTGTCATCAAGCAGTGGCATGACGAGGGCTACCCGGACGATCAGCGTTTATTGGTGGAATGGTGCCTGCAGATTTCCCTGTTTGACTTTCAGACCCAGATGAAACGGGCCATCGAGAACTTCCCCGTTCCCGCGCTACGCATACCCATGAAAATGCTGGTTTTCCCGTTGGGTAGCGGCCGGCTGAAGGCACCGGATGATCGCCTGGGGGCCAAAGTCGCCAACCTGATCGTCAAGGACGAGCCGATCCGCCAGCGTATCTCAAGGGGCGTGTACTTCAATGAGAGCCCGGATGATGCGGTGGGCCGGGTGCTGAACGCCTACCGACTTGCCAATGAGACCAATGACGCCCGCCAGCGCCTGCAGGATGCCATCCGCAAGCGCGACCCGGAAGAGCTGGGCCGCATCGACATGCTCATGGGCCATGAGCGCAAGCAGCTGGTTGACTGGGCAGTGGAGCAGGATATCGTCAAGGAAAGCGAGAGCGAACACCTGCTGGAAGCCATGACAGCCCTTTACGATGTGATCCGTGTGGATGCCTTCGACGCCGAGGGGATCAAGGAGTTGTCTAAGTGTGCCACCGGCAAGCGTCGGCTGGTGGAACGGGAAACACCCCTGGCAGATGGAGGCTGACCTCCATCAGAACCGGTTGAGCAAGACTCTCCGGTAAAACCACCCTGAGCCCCGCCGCTGCCCGTCAGCGCCGGGGCTTTTTCCTGTAGCGGGCAAGGGTGCTCCTGACGGACCCCAGATAGCCGCCGCCAAACAGATTGAGATGGTTGAGCAGGTGGTAGAGATTGTAAATATCCGCCCGGGACGCCCACTCGGGATCACACTGGCTGGCTCCCTTATACGACTCGTAGAAAGCCTGGGGAAAACCGCCAAACAGCAAGGTCATGGCCAGCTCGGCTTCATGCCAGCCGAAGTGTGCTGCCGGGTCAACCAGCACCGGTTCCCCACGGGGACCACAGTGGGCGTTACCACTCCAGAGATCGCCATGAAGCAGGCTCGCCGGCTGGGCCGGAACCCAGTCCTCAAGGTGATCCGCAACATAGGCCAGCGCTTCAAAATCGTGCTGATCCAGCAGTCCTGCTGCCAGTGCCAGCCGGCCCTGATACAGCAGGCGGGCCTCCCGGAAGTACCGGAAGCCATCCGCAACCTGGGGGTTGGGCTGGGGCGTCAGACCACAGTAGTTGTCACCGGCAAAACCGAAGGCCTCAGCGGTATGCCGGTGTAAACCTGCAAGCTGCTCCCCGAACCTGGGCCAGTAATCCCTCGCCCTGGCACCATCAAGCCATTCCATCGCCAGGTAGTTCGATGCCACTGCCAGAGGCTGCGGCGTCCTGATTGCCCCTGTCCTGGCCAGAGCACTGAGGCCCTGGGCCTCGGCCTCGAAGAAGCCCGGCGGGGGCGAGCCGTGACTTTTAACAAACACTTTGCGGCCATCCGCGAAATTCAGCTGCCAGGCCTCACTGATACTGCCGCCGGCCACTGGGGAGACACTGTCTGGCTGACCGTAATCAATTGCCACGAGGGCATCGGATATAGAGGTGGGAAGGACCATCGGTGGTTTTCCTCCTGTCCGGGTCAGAGCAAGGCCCTGATAACCGAGCCCACGCTGATAACCATGACCAGCAGGGCAACCATTCCGATCACGCCGTCCCTGGCGATGATAGCCAGGCCAAAGGTCACGAACGCCAGGCCCGCGCCGTTGGCACTGAAGGGAATCAGCTCGAAGGCCGGCATTGCCAGGGCAATGATGATGCAGCATGTCACCATGACGTAGAGCCCGGGCCCGGTCACCAGGTAGGTCAGCCGTGGCCGGGCGAGCCGGTCGATAAAGCGGGCTGGCTTGCGCAGCCATTCCGTACCCCGTACCAGCTTGTCCCGGGACATGTGACGCCGGGCCAGCCAGGATGGCAGCCAGATGTGATCACGCTGCACCGCTATCTGGCCCACAGTAAGCAGCACCAGCAGGGCTATCAGCGTCGGCACCCCGGGTATGTCCCCGATCAGCGGGGCCAGAACAATCAGTCCGGCCAGGATCAGGATCGGGCCAAAAGACCGGGGTCCCACCGATTCCATGACCCCTTCCACTGTTACAGTCACGTCATCCCTGGATCTGTCCCGGATCCGGTCAAGCAGCTGTTCAAGGGTGGTTGGGTCTTCCGATGTGGTCATCCTGAATCTTCCTCCTGTCGCAGTCCTGTGCGAATGGCCTCCTCAATCAACCAGCGTCGCAATAGCTGGATGCCGGGCTCCTTCCGGCGGCTGGTTTTAAAGGCGAAATAGAATATATCGCCGGTCACCAGAGAATGACAGGGCACCCGGACAAAATCATCCGAGTCGCTGCGGTTGCTGAGCATGTAGTCGTTTGTCAGGGCGATACCCTGGTGGAAGCGCGCGGCTTCCAGGGCCAGCAGCATATGGCTGAAGTGCTGGATCCGGGTCGACGCCGGTATGGGCTCGCCCACCGCCTTGAACCATTCCTGCCAGTCGCCGGCGTGGCGGCCGTATATGCTATGGGTGGAAAGCAGAGGGTACCGGGAAATCTCACCCGGGGTAAGGCTCGCCCTGCCCTCCTCTGCCTGACGCTCCGGCAGAGCCAGTTCCCGGCTCAGGGTCTGCCAGTACTGCTGGCTGCAGACCGGAAACAGCTGCTCCCGATAGAGCAGGTCGTAGCTGAACGCCGGGGACCGGGTATGAATGGTGATGAAGCAGTCCGCCACCCGATCAGACAGGGCCGGGGATTCACTGGTCATCTCCAGCACCAGATCCAGTTGCGAGTGCCGGCGCTGCAGGTCCGGCAGGCGGGGCACCAGCCACCGGACAGCAAAGGAACTGAACGCCGACAGTCTCAGGCGTGCCTCTTCATGCCCCAGCAATTGCAGGGTGGAACGCTCGATCTGCATCAATGCCGAACTGACGGTTTCCAGGTACTGGCCGCCTTCAGGGGTCAGGGTCAGATAACGACCGGTGCGAACAAAGAGTTTCTCCCCCAGCCAGGTTTCCAGACTCTTGATCTGATGACTGACTGCGCTCTGGCTGACATTCAGCTCCTGCGCCGCCCGGGAGAAACTGTTGAGCCGGGCAACGGCCTCGAAAACCGGCAGGGCATTCAGCGGGGGCAGTTTCATTATCTATTTTTCTCATGCCAGAAGCGTAAATATCATTTTATCGGATAGTTATTGTTTTCTAAACTCCCGCCATTGAACCACGCAGCAATCAATCAACAACCAGCAGAAGGGAGGCCACATGTCAGGAAAAACCGTCAACAGCGCGATTCTATTACTTGTCCTTGGCAACGCCCTGGCGCTGGTCTCTGATGTGTTCATCAAGTTGCTGGAGCCGGGGGCGCCGATTTTCCAGTTTGCTTTTGTGCGCAGCCTGCTGACCCTGGTTCTTCTTCTGCCCCTGTGGCACATGGTCGACACCAGCCGCCTGTTCCAGGGCTTCGGTGTGCACCTGCTGAGGGCCCATATCCACCTGGTGGGGATCATCTGCATGGTGGTCGCCCTGATTACCCTGCCTTTGGCAACGGCCAATGCTCTATTTTATGCCGCGCCGATTCTGGTCATGGTATTTTCCGTAGTGTTTTTCCGGGAACGGCTGACACCGCTGAGCATATTGGCGGTTGTGAGCGGATTTGCCGGCATTATCGTGATCCTGCGGCCGGTGGAGTTGGGCTGGGGCGCCCTGAGTGCTCTGGCGGCGGCTGCCACCCTGGCCCTGAATGCGGTGCTGGTGCGCAAATTGCCCCGCACCCAATCCACGGTCCACAAACTGATTCTCAATTACTTGCTGATTCTTCCAGCGGGCCTTGCCCTGATGCTCTGGGAAGGCGCTGCCTGGGATGGCGAAATCCTTTTCAGCGCAGCCGGCTCCGCCCTGTTCATTCTGGGCTACAACGTCACGGTTTTGCTGGCCTACCAGCAGGTCGAAGCTAACCAGGTCACCAGCGCCGAATATACCGGGCTGATCTGGGCGGTCTTCTTTGGCTGGATAGGATTCGGTGAAATGCCCGACCTGTGGTTCCTGGTAGGCAGTACCATGATTGTGGTGCCATTGGTTCTGTTGGGCCTGCGCCGGCGCAAGTCCGTGCCAGCGCGGCCGTTCAGCGCGATCCCTGCCACGGAAACGCCCTGATGGGGCCCGTCAGGAGCCTAACCGGTCCGGACACTAGCTGCCCAGGCCGGTACTGCGGATAAAGCCCGCAATACCGGTCAGCATGATCTCAGCCGCCATGGCGGAGAGGATCAGGCCGCTGATCTTGGACATGATGTTGAGGCCGGTCTTGCCCATGACCCGCTCCAGATAGCCTGACAGGTATAACAACCACGCCATCATTGCCAATCCGGTCACCAGTCCCAGCAGCCCCCCCGTCACCTCGGAAAAGCTTTTGAGTTCAGCGCCGTAGACCAGTATGGCACCAATGGTGGCCGGGCCGATCATGACCGGAATCGCCAGCGGCACCACGGCGATGTCATCCCTGTCTTCATCCGGCAGGCCGGTGGCATGGCTGCGGGTGCCGCTGGTGACCAGGCTGATAGCGGTCAGAAACAGCAGGGCACCGGCACCGATCCGGAACGAATCCAGGGTAATGCCGATAGCGTTGAACAGGATGGGCCCTGCGAAGAACAGCACCACTCCCAGGATCAGGGCAGAAATACAGGCCCGCTTGATAATGGCCGCTTTTTCCATAGCCGACTGGCCACGGGTGAGCGCCAGGAACATGGTGACCACGAAAAACGGTGCCAGCAGGAACAGAAAGCGGATGGTACTGCTCAGATAGGTACTGAAGAAGACTGAAAGCATGTCAGGTCCGGAATCAGAAAGGTTGAGCCGCCCATCATAGCCACCCATTCTGATCTGCGTTATGGTCAGTTACCGATACGGATATCCGGAAATGAACCTGTACAAGGAGCCAGTCATGCACCTAAGTGAACCCCTTTCCCTCCAGACCAAACGCGGCCTGTTCACCTACCGTGAAGGCGGCGACCCCGCCGGCATACCCCTAGTCATGATCCACGGCTGGCCGGAAAGCTCCTATTGCTGGGAGCAGGTCGCCCATCACCTGGCGCCAGGGCTTCGCATTATCGCACCGGACCTCAGGGGCCTGGGCGACAGCGAACGCACGCCGGATCTGGGGCACTATCACAAACATGAGCTGGCCCAGGATGTCATCGCACTGCTGGATGGCCTGAAGATCAACCAGTTCAATCTGGTCGGCCACGACTGGGGCGGCGTTGTGGCCCAGGAAATGGCGCTGGCTGAACCCGGACGGGTCGAGCGCCTGGTGATCATGAACATTGCCGTGATCAATAATCTCAAGGGCAACCAGGAAGTCATCGAAAAAGTTCGCAGTAGCAGCGGTAACCCCTACTGGTACCAGCATTTCCTGCAGACGCCCGACTTACCGGAAGCCATGATCCCCGGTGCCGAAGAAGCCTGGCTCGGGCACTTCCTCAAGACCTGGAATGGCGAACCCTTCCCACAGGATGCCCTGGATGAGTACGTGCGTACCTTCCTGACCCCGGGCACTCCAGGCACAAGTGCCAACTACTACCGCACCTTTGGCGCCGATGCCAAGCGCTGGGCCACCCTGGCAAGCCACGTATGGCCCATGCCCTCACTGTACCTATACGGCAACAAAGACCGCATCATTATTCCTGAATACCTGAACCACATCGACGACTGCTTCGAAGACCTGCGGATAGAGCAGATCGAGGCCGGGCATTTTCTGCAGGAGGAGCAGCCGGCTCTGGTGGCAGACTATCTTAACGACTTTCTGGATGTCAGCTAAGGCCTGATTGCCGCGGCCTCAGCGCTGGCGACGATAGACCCAGTTGGTGGCGATATCATCGCAGACGATGAGGCCCCTGCCCGCCTCCGCACAGGCATTCAGGTCCTGGGGCAGCTTATCGGTGTAATGATCCTGCACCCCAAGGGTCTGCTTGTCTTTCTTAAGCAGTTGAAAGGTCTCTTCCATACGGCCGGCAAAATCCACCCGCTCTTCCTGCATCCGGTAAAACGCACGATGGAAGCGGGTAAAACTCATGGTATTGGCACCCAGGCCAATACTGAGCATGCCGGCGATATAACGGTCATAGGCCCCGGAAAGATAGGCCCGCACTTCGGCATCGTCGCCCGGACCACCCTCGAAACCCGGCAGGTCCAGTCTGTTGGCGAGGGCCAGGGCACCGTCCGCAAGTTCTCGGTTCTGCTGGTTTGCCACAAGTTTGTAAGTCTTGCCATGGCAGGAGATGGTGGCGCCTTTGAGCTGGCACCGGGCCAGGGGATCGCCCCCACTTGTGCCCGAGCCGACAGAGCGGTCCCGATCATGGGAGGGCAACGGCCGGGTGGCTTCGGCAGTTGGCCCAGAAGGGGGTTTCGGGGACTCTGACTGGTCTGCCAACACAATACCCAGGGCCGCTGCCGGCCTTTTAAGCAATAACAACTGGACCTGGGGATCATTGCGACGGAAATCCACCAGCGAAGGCAGGCTCTGGCCAGCACCCTGGCTCACCACCTGACAATATACCCGCTCGTTCGGGGACTGTGCCGATGCAAGGCAGGATTCGTCTTCGCTAGCCTGGCCGGGAGGCGTACTAAGCAGAACCAGCAACAGGGCTGACCAGTAACCTGTGGCCGGCGCCTGGTGTAGTAAGGGAAACCTTTTATCAGACATGCAGAACCCCGACACAGGACAACCTGACAATGTGTGGTAGAACAGTATGGTGAAACAGTTTGGTAAAACAGTGTTCGGAAACGTGTGCTCTGAAAACGAACGGGGGCAGTGGAACGCTTAGTGACAGTCCCGTCGAAACAGGCACTATGCTGCCACACACGGGGGCCCGATGAACAATACCGAGTTCTAATAAAAGCAGGTACAGCCGGCCCGGCCTCCGGTCAGGTCAGGTCAGGTTCAAATAGAGTGTCAGCGGGGCCACGACCGTTACGGCCCAGCCAAACAGGGCCAGCACGCCGTCCCGTGAAATGATGGCCAGCCCAAAGGCCATCAGTGCAACCCCGGCGATACTGGAACTGAAAGGCACCACTTCCGTGGCCGGCATGAATATGGCGATGACCATACACACCACAGCGGTGACATAGAGCCCGGGCCCTTTTACCAGCAGGGTTGCACGGGGCCGCAGAAGACGGTCGATCCGGCGCGCCGTCGGCCGCAGTAATTCCAGACCACGCACAAGCTTGTCCCTTGGCACCTCGCGCCTGACCAGCAGGGCGGGCAGCCAGAAGTGCTTCCGACCAGCCAGAATCTGGCCCAGAGTCAGAAGCACCAGCAGACCCATCAGCGTTGGCATGCCGGGCATGCCACTGAGCGGCGTGACCAGGATAAGCCCCACCAGTAGCAGCACCGGCCCGAAAGAGCGCCGACCCACCGCGTCCAGCATCTCGCCAATGGAAATATGTTTGTCGCCAGGTGCCTTGCTTTCAATGCGATCCAGCATCTGTTCAAGGTTGGCAGGTTCGTATTTTTCAACCACGGCGCCGGTTCCTTCGGGGCTCAGGTTTGGAGTCTGCTTCCAGTCAACCACAATCCTTCTCCGCCTAGAAGTGCGGGGCATGAAATCCCCTTCATCTCTGGCCCAGAACCACCCGTGCCATCAGGTCTTCAATGCGACGGATAGCCTCTTCGTCACCTTTCTTGCCGGTGAGCACCACCTGTGAGCCGATGGTTGCGACATACAGCAGCAGGGACAGATCCCGTACCCGCTCCGGATCTTTGGTCAGACGCTCGAACAGGGTGCAGTTCTGGTTGATCCGGGCAGCGTCCACCTCCGTCACCAGCTCGGCGGCGTAGTCATTGCGACGGGCATAATCCCGCACTGCCAGTTCCACCTGCAGACGTCGGATATTCCTTGAGGCGTCGGTCAGCAGCAGCTCAAGAATCTGGCGCAGCTCGGCCTCAACCTCGCCACCGCGGGGCTTCCAGTACTGGAGCTCATGAAGACGCCGGTCCCGCCAGCGATTGAGAAAACTCACCACCAGGTCTTCATGATCCTTGAAGTGCCAATAGAAACTGCCCCGGGTCACGCCCAGCTTCTTTGCCAGGGTCAGTACCCGAAGCTGGCCAAAGCCCCCTGCCGCCACTTCCCCTGCTGCGGCGTCCAGCCAGTCATCCCGGGTGAGCTGGGGCTTGTCCGATACAGTTCGGCTGCGTCGGGCAGGAGCTTGGGGATCAGTCATATACAGCTTCCTGGGGTCTCGGAGTAGACGATGTTGAATGATCATACTGAGCGGGGCCGGATTCTACCTGAAGCGTTGACCAGCCTGACAACATACATTAGTGTATGGGCACACAATACACCAGTGTATGGGAACAGTCACCCACGGATTCCCGGCACAGAGTCTGAGACCAGGCGGGGCCGAAGCCATCCGGCTTGCCACCTCCGCCCTGCCCACAAGGAGCTGCACATGAGTACCGCGCATTACGACGTCAACGGTGATATCGCCGTTATCCGACTCGACAACCCGCCGGTCAACGGCCTGGGCCTTGCCCTGCGCCAGGGTATCGTTAATGGCCTCAAGAAAGCCGAAGACGATAACGCCATCAAGGCCGTGGTTATCATCGGTTCCGATCGTGCTTTCTCCGGCGGCGCCGACATCAGCGAATTCGGCACCTCAAAGATGCTGGCCGAGCCTATCCTGACAACCGTTATCCACTACCTGGAAACCTCCAGCAAGCCGGTTATTGCCGCGATCAGTGGGGCCTGCATGGGCGGCGGGCTTGAACTGGCCCTCGGTTGCCATTACCGGGTTGCCAAGCCGGACGCCCAGATTTCCCTGCCGGAAGTGAAGCTGGGCCTCCTGCCCGGCGCCGGCGGCACCCAGCGGCTGCCCCGGCTGATCGGTGCTGAGCATGCCCTCAACATGATTGTCTCCGGTGCTGCCATGCCAGCCAAACAGTTCCAGGGCAGCCCTTTGTTCGACGAGATTGTCGAAGGGGACCTGATGGAGGGCGCAACGGCCCTGGCCCGCAAGATTATCGACGACAACCTGCCCCTCAAGCGGGTGCGGGACCTGAAAGCAAAGCACGCAAACCCGGAAGGCTTCTTCATGTTTGCCCGCAATACCGTGGGTGCAGTGGCGAAGAATTACCCCGCGCCCCTAAAGTGCGTTGATGCGGTAGCGGCCGCGGTCACCAAGCCTTTTGATGCCGGCATGCAGGTCGAGCGCGATGCCTTCTCCCATCTGGTCCAGACCCCTGAATCCCGGGCTTTGCGCCATGCTTTTTTTGCTGAGCGCCTGACCAGCAAGGTCGCCGACGTGCCTTCCGATACCCCAACCCGGGAAATCAATAAGGTCGGTGTCATTGGCGCCGGCACCATGGGTACCGGGATTTCCATCAATTTCCTGATGGCCGGCATTCCCGTCACCATCGTCGAAATGAAGCAGGAAGGCCTGGACCGGGGCATCGCCCATATCCAGAAGGTCTTTGAAGGCCGGGTCAAGAAAGGCAAGATGAAGGAAGACAAGGCCAGGGCCTGCCTGGACCTGCTGACCACCTCCCTCGACTATGAGCCACTGGCTGATGTGGACCTGGTGATCGAAGCCGTATTCGAGGAGATGAGCGTCAAGCAGTCGGTGTTCGAGACCCTGGACAAAACCTGCAAGCCCGGCGCCATCCTGGCGTCCAACACCTCCACTCTGGACCTGAACCAGATCGCCAGCTTCACCAGACGCCCGGAAGATGTGATCGGTCTGCACTTCTTCAGCCCTGCCAACATCATGAAGCTCCTGGAAGTGGTCCGCGGCGACAAGACGGCGAAGGACGTGCTGGCCACCGCCATGAAACTTGCCAAGACCATCAAGAAAACCGCTGTGGTTTCCGGTGTCTGTGATGGCTTTATCGGCAACCGCATGATCAACCAGTACCAGCGCGAAGCTCTGCTGATGCTGCAGGAAGGCGCCAGCGTCCAGCAGATCGACAAGGCCATCGAGAAATTCGGCTTTGCCATGGGACCCTTGCGCATGGCGGACCTGGCCGGTGGCGACATTGGCTGGGCCATCCGCAAGCGCCAATACGCTGAAAAGCCCGGCATGAAAAAGATGGTGGTGGCCGACCGGCTGTGCGAAATGGGCCGCTACGGCCAGAAGACCGGCTCAGGCTTCTATCGCTACGAGCCCGGCAACCGCAACGCCCTGCACGACCCGGAAGTGGACAGGGTAGTGGACGAGGTCCGCGCTGAGCTGGGCATTACGCCGCGCAAGATTTCCAACCAGGAAATCGTTCAGCGCTGTGTCTACGCCCTGGTAAATGAAGGGGCCCGGCTGCTGGAGGAAGGCATTGCCCAGCGTGCGTCCGACATCGACATGGTGTACCTCACCGGCTACGGCTTCCCTGTCTTCCCTGGCGGCCCCATGCATTACGCTGAAGAAGTGGGCCTGGCCAACGTGGTTCGTGACATGGAGCCCTTTGCCGACAACCCCCACACCGAGCCCGGCTTCTGGGAGCCCGCGCCGCTGCTGGCCCGCTGCGCCGCCGAAGGCAAGCGTTTCGACGACAAGGCCAAGTAGGCGCCCCGACTAATTTTCCGGCTGCGCCAGGAGCGTAGCCGGTATCAGGAGAACTGTTATGTCCAATGATGTCGTTATTGTATCCACTGCCCGTACGCCACTGGGTAAATCCTGGCGCGGCGGTCTTAACATGACCCATGGCGCCACCCTGGCCGGCCATGCGATTCAGCATGCCGTGGAACGTTCAAAGGTCGACCCCAACGAAATTGAAGACGTGCTGATGGGCTGTGCCCTGCCTGAAGGCTCCACCGGTAACGATGTGGCCCGCATGGGCGCCATCCGTGCCGGCCTGCCGGTGTCGGTCGCCGGTGCAACCATCAACCGCTTCTGTTCGTCCGGCCTGCAGGCCATCGCCATGGCGGCGCACCACATTGCCGTGGACCGGGTACCTGTCATGGTTGCTGGCGGCGTGGAGTCCATCTCCACCGTGCAGGCCAGCGTTAACCAGAACTACTTCATGGAACCCTGGCTGGCCAAGAACAAGCCCGAGCTTTACTGGTCGATGTTGGATACTGCGGAGACCGTCGCCAAGCGCTACGACATCAAGAAAGAAGACATGGACGAGTACGGCGTACGCAGCCAGCAGCTGTCCGCCAAAGCCCGGAAAGATGGCAAGTTCGACGATGAAATCGTACCCATCACCACCACTATGGGTGTTGCCGACAAGGCCACCGGCCAGCTCAGCACTCAGGAAGTGACTGTGAGTCAGGACGAGGGCATACGCCCGGACACCAACCTTGAAGGCGTCAGCAAGATCCGCTCAGCAAAGGCAGGCGGTGTGGTAACCGCCGGCAACGCCAGCCAGTTCTCCGACGGTGCTTCTGCCTGTGTACTGATGGACAGCAAGATTGCCGAACAGCGCGGTGTCGCGCCCCTGGGCATTTTCCGGGGCTTCGCAGTTGCGGGCTGTGAGCCGGACGAAATGGGTATCGGTCCTGTATTCGCCGTGCCCAAGCTACTCAAGCGCGCTGGCCTGACGGTTGATGACATCGGCCTATGGGAGCTCAACGAGGCCTTTGCGGTTCAGGTGCTCTACTGCCAGCGCAAACTGGGTATTCCCATGGAGCGCTTGAACGTCAACGGTGGCGCCATTGCGGTTGGTCACCCCTACGGAACCACCGGTTCACGTCTGGTTGGCCATGCCCTGATCGAAGGCAAACGTCGTGGCGTTAAATACGTTGTGGTTACCATGTGTGTTGGTACGGGCATGGGTGCTGCCGGGTTGTTCGAAGTCGCCTGATAGATGGCCTAAATCGTCCGGTGCATGGCGGCTCGCGGGCAGTGGTGTCCGAAACACGCTGTAAACACGTCCGTGTGCGCTTGGGCTCCGCCATCCCTGGCTCCGCACAGTTTCGGACACCACTGCCCGCCAGCCTCCTTGAGCTTGGCAGCAAAAGTAGACACGCTTTGGGCCTGGTCACTGTGAGCTTAACACCCTGAGCCAAGAGCAGTTTCAGGCAAGTATTAACTCGAAGCGTTGGGCGGGTATCCCCTTTCAAAACTGTGCGGAGCCAGGGATGGCGGAGCCCAAGCGCCCCATGGATGGGCCGAAGGAGCGTGTTTTGAAAGGGGATACCCGCCCGGCGCAACAGCCCAAGTTTCAGGCAAGGTTTAAAGAAACTCACGCAGCTCCAACAGTCACAACCATTTACCTCAGCCAACAGAAAGAGGTGCTCCATGGACCTGAACTACACCCCCGAACAGGACCAGTTCCGCGAGGAAGTTCGCAAGTTCCTCGCAGACAACCTGCCCGATGACATCCGCCAGCGCGTCAAGCAGCGCCTGCGACCCACCAAGGAAATGACCCAGCGCTGGCAGCAGATCCTGTTCAAGCGCGGCTGGGCTGCCTCCGCCTGGCCCCAGCAGTTCGGTGGCCCGGGCTGGGACGCTATCGAGCAGTTGATATTCGAGGAAGAATGCGCGGTGGCCGGCGCTCCGAGGCAGCTCGATTTCGGCCTGCGCATGGTGGCGCCGGTGATCATGACCTTTGGCAACGAAGAACAGAAAGAGCGCTTCCTGCCCGGCATCCTGTCCGGCGAAGACTGGTGGTGCCAGGGCTATTCCGAACCCGGCGCCGGCTCCGACCTGGCCTCCCTGCGCACTACGGCCAAGCACGAAGGCGATCATTATGTGGTCAATGGCCAGAAAACCTGGACCACTCTCGGCCAGCACGCCGACTGGATCTTCTGCCTGGTGAGAACCAGCTCCGAGGGCAAACCCCAGCAGGGCATCTCCTTCTTGCTGATCGACATGAAGACCCCGGGCATCAGCGTTCGCCCCATCATCATGCTGGATGGCGAGCACGAGATTAACGAAGTCTACTTCGACAACGTAAAAGTGCCGGTAGAAAACCTGGTGGGTGAAGAGAACAAGGGCTGGACCTACGCCAAGTTCCTGCTCGGCCATGAACGCACCGGTCTGGCCAACGTCGGCCAGTGGAAAGCGCTGATGAACCGACTGAAAGAACTGGCCCGGGAAAGTCGCGACGGCCAGCGTCCGTTGATCGAGAATGTCCGCTTCCGGGACCGCCTGGCACAGCTGGACATGGAACTGCGCGCGCTGGAGCTGACCGTGCTCAGGGTGCTGACCAACGAATCCGGCCCCGGGCCGCAGGCCTCCATACTCAAGATCCGCGGTACCGAAGTAGGCCAGGCCCTGTTCGAGCTGTTGATGGAAGCCATGGGACCGGATGCCATCGCCCACATCCCTGATGCCCTCGACCTTGGCTATGAAGGTCCACGGGTGGGCGCGGCGGACGCGGCACCGGCTGCCGGTGACTATTTCAACATGCGCAAGCTGTCGATCTTTGGCGGGTCCAACGAGATCCAGCGCAACATCATCGCCCAGATGGTTCTGGGCCTGTAAGGAGCGCGTTATGAACTTCAATCTGACAGAAGAACAGCAGATGCTTCAGGATTCGTTGCGGCGCTTCCTCAGCAACGAGTACACCTTTGAGAAACGCGGCCAGATCATCCACTCCGGCAAGGGTGTGGACGAAACCACCTGGCGGGCCTTCGCGGATATGGGCCTGCTGGGGTTCACCTTTCCGGAAGAGAACGACGGCCTCGGGGGCAACGCCATCGACACCATGCTGGTGATGGACAGCTTTGGCCGTGCCCTGGTGGTGGAACCCTACTTGTCGACCGTAGTTCTGTGCGGCGGCCTGATCCGGGATGCCGGCAGTGACAGCCAGAAAGCGGCCATTCTGCCCGCCATTGCAGCCGGCGAGCACCTGATGGCCTTCGCCCACAGCGAGCCCGGCAGTCGATACAATCTTTCCCAGGTAGTCACGACCGCTGAAAAAACCGGTGATGGTTATGTGCTTAACGGACGCAAAACCGCCGTGTTACACGGTAGCCAGGCGAACCAGCTGATCGTATCCGCCAGATCCCACGGCGATATTGCCGATCCAGAGGGCGTTTCCCTGTTCCTGGTGGATCGCAACGCAAACGGCCTTACGGTTCGTGATTTTGCCACCCACGATGGCCACCGTACCGCCGAGCTCACCCTGGACAATGTCCAGCTCAACCACGATGCTTTGATAGGCGAGCAGGAGAAGGCACTACCCCTGATTGAGAAAGCAACGGATCTGGCCATCGCCGCCCTGTGTTCAGAAGCCGTGGGGGCCATGGAAGCGCTCAACGAAGCGACTCTTGAGTACCTCAAGACCCGTAAGCAGTTCGGCGTGCCCATCGGCAAGTTCCAGGTTCTGCAACATCGCATGGCGGATATGTTCATCGCCACCGAGGAAGCCAAGTCCATGGCCATTCTGGCAGCCAGCGAAGCGGATTCCGACGATCGGGAGGAGCGGCGCCGCGCCCTTTCCATGGCCAAGGCCCTGGTGGGCCAGTCAGCCCGCAAGGTGGGGCAAGATGCAGTGCAGCTGCACGGCGGCATGGGCGTAACCGACGAAATGCTCGCCGCCCATCTCTTCAAGCGGCTTACTTTAATCAATCTACTGTTTGGCGATGCTGACTACCATCTCGGTCAGGTCAGCGACCAACTGCTGGCCGCCACGGCCTGAACCAAGGAGCAAACATGAGTGTCAAGCAACTGTTCGATCTGACCGGCAAGGTCGCGCTGATTACCGGCGGCTCCCGTGGCCTGGGGCTCCAGATGGCGGAAGCCCTGGGGGAAATGGGTGCCCGGGTTGCCATTACCGCCCGCAAGCAGCACGAGCTGGATGAGGCCGAGAGCCACCTCAAGGGCCTGGGCATTGATGTCGTGACCCTGTCGGCGGACCTCTCCAATCTGGAAGGCATTCCCGATGTAGTGGAGAAGATCGTCGCCGGGCTGGGGGATATCGACATTCTCGTCAACAATGCCGGCGCAACCTGGGGCGCACCGGCAGAAGACTACCCACCGGAAGGCTGGATGAAGGTCATGAACCTGAACGTCAACGCCACCTTTTTCCTGACCCAGACCGTGGCCAAGCGCTGCATGATTCCCCGCAAGTCCGGCAAGGTGATCAACATCGCCTCCATCGCCGGGCTTTCCGGTAACCCGGAAGCCATGAAGACCATCGCCTACAATACCAGCAAGGGTGCGGTGGTGAATTTCACCCGGGCGCTGGCGTCGGAGTGGGGTCACCACAACATCAACGTTAACGCCCTGTGCCCCGGTTTCTTTCCCTCCAAGATGTCCCAGGGTCTGCTTGAAAGCCAGGGTGACTCCATGCTGGAGCGCATACCCCTCAATCGCTTCGGCGGCGAGGAAGACCTCAAGGGCGCAGCTGTGTTGATGGCCTCCGAAGCCGGTCGGCACATCACAGGCCAGTGCCTGGCCGTGGACGGTGGAACTCTCGTCAGCTGATCAGGTGCGCTGCCCTACCCAGGCAGCCAGAGACGGGCCCCTTGGGCCCGCTTTTCTATACCCGTCGTCAGGCCGGAACGGTGGCTTTGCCCTGTTCTGAGCCAGCTGCCATGATGCCGGTCGAAGCCTTCGCTCTGTCATGCCCAGGCATGCATCGATACACGGCGGCATCAAATGACCGGGTCTGCTGGCGGAACTGCCAGGTAAAACCCGGCCACAGAGTGGTGTTCCTGCCATTCTCATTGACGTACCAGCTCTTGCAGCCGCCGGTCTGCCATACCGAATCCCCCAGCCTCGCATGGACCGAGGCGTTGTAACGGCTCTGGGCCTCGGCCTTGACCTCAACGCTCTGCCAGCCTTTGCGCTTCATTTTGCGGATGGCATCCAGCACGTACTGAACCTGGGACTCAATCATGTAAACCATGGAACTGTGGCCGAGACCTGTGTTCGGCCCCATGAGCATGAAGAAATTGGGAAAACCTGACACCGTGGTGCCCTTGTAGGCCTCCGCTCCGTCTTTCCAGGCATCCAGCAGATCAAGGCCCTTGCGACCGTAAACGACACCACGGGGGATGGGGTCCTGGGCCTTGAAGCCGGTGCCGTAGATGATGCAGTCCACTTCCCGTTCCACGCCCTTGCTATCGACGATGATATTGCCACGCACTTCCTGCACGCCGTCGGTGAGCACGTTCACATTGTCCTGGGTCAGCGCCGGGTAATAATTGTTGGAAATCAGTACCCGCTTACAGCCGAAGTCGAAATCCGGTGTCACCTTGCGGCGCAGCTCCGGGTCGCGGATCTGGCTGCGAATATGCCTGCGAGCCTGCAATTCACCCAGTTTTAGGATACGTGGATTGATGACAAAGCCCAGCACACGAGCCTCCAGCATCCAGTAAATGCTGTTGCGAAGCACATTCAGCGTCTGGGGCACGCGGCGGAACAGGGCACGTTCAACGGGCGTGATAGACCGGTCCGGCTTCGGCATGATCCAGGGAGGCGTGCGCTGGTACAGGTCCAGCCTGACAGCGCCTTTTGCCACTTCCGGTACAAACTGAATGGCACTGGCGCCGGTTCCTATCACGGCCACCCGCTTGCCCTTCAGGTCATAGTCGTGGTCCCAGTCCTGGGAATGGAAGCTCTTCCCGGTGAAGGTCTCAAGCCCTTTGATATTGGGATAGGCCGGGGTGCTCAGGCCACCCATACCGGAGACCACTATCGATGATTCAAACTGCTGGAATTCCGGCAGCTCGGTATCGCTACGGTCCAGCTGGTCTCCGGGGTTGAGGCCTCTCTTCTTCATGTACTGCCACAGACTTGGGCCGTCGACGGTCTCGATCGTCCAACTCTGGCCAGCTTCATTGAACCGGGCGCCGGCAACGTGGGTATTGAGCCTGATGTGGGCCATCAGTCCGTACTTTTCAGCGCAGGCCTTGAGGTAGGCCTTGATCTCTTTCTGCTGGGCAAACATCCGCGACCAGTTCGGGTTCTGCTCGAAAGAAAATGAGTAAAGGGCCGACTGGACGTCACAGGCGCACCCGGGGTAGTGGTTTTCATGCCAGGTGCCGCCCACATCATCGCTCTGCTCCAGTATGACGAAGTCAGTAAAGCCGGCCTCTTTGAGCTTGATGCCCATACCGAGGCCGGAAAAACCGGTGCCGATAATGGCGATCGGGGTCTGAGCGGGAATTGTCTTGGTCATACTCACCTCATTCTCCGTAATGCTCGTACTGAGCAGGTGTCTGTTGTTCTGTTCGCCAGCTCATAGGGGTTCCTGCTGGCGGTAGACAAATGTATACACCTGAAGTAGACGACTGTATACTTTTAGGGTCCCGAAGCCGGCCTTTTGGCCCTCCATGACAACAAGGCGTCCCAATGAGCGTGATAACAGGCGGCAAACTGAAACTGGTACAGGCGGCCCTGAGGCTGATTACCGAAAGCCGCAGCCTGACCTCTCTGGGCCTGCGGGAACTGGCCCGGGAAGCCGGCCTGAATCCCAACACCTTCTACAGGCATTTCAGGAACCTGGACGAATTCGGGCTGTTCGTGCTGGGCTATATCGCAGAAGACATGAAGCGAGGCGTGCGGGAGCTGCGCCAGATGGCGGAAAGCTCAGACCAGGCTGCCCACGAGACGGTGCAGTACGTGTACCGTTACTTCCTGGCCAACCCCGCGGCGACCACAGTCGCGGTGAGGGAGCTTCACGGCGCATCGCCCCTGCTGCGACGGGCCCTTGAAACCCAGCTGAGCGCCAGCGCCCGGGAGATGGCGGAAGATATTATCGACCGGAACCTGGTGTCCGGGCTGTCAGAAGCGGTGATCCACGAAATCTCGGGCATGACCATCCGCTATATCCTGTTCCGTGCCATGGATTACATTGAAAAGCCCCAGCAGCGGGATCAGATACAGCAAGAAACCGAACGCTTCATCAATCGCCAGTTCAAGGGTGCGTTCGTGGAGCAGCTGGAACCACAGGACATTGCCCGTGCCATGCAGATGTTGTCATTGAGGTAAGCTGGAACAATGGGGCAGAAATGCCCCCCAGATCCGGTCCTGAGCTCAGCCGTCAGGACCGGCCCAGGTCATTCGGTGGTGTTGTAGACGTAGGATGAAACTGTGCCGTCCTCGTTGAAGCGCACCACAAGATCAGTGGTTTCGGCATCGCCAAAGGCGGACCAGCGGTATTTGCCATAGGTCCAGGTGCGCTTGCCATCTTCCAGGCCGGTGCGCCAGGGCTCACCAAACATCTGTTCGATGTCTGCCCGGGTGGTTTCACCGATCTTTATCTGGTCAATATCGCGGGTCGGGAATTCATTGCCCACGTTGGCACAGCCTGATACAAACAGGGCAAACGTTAGCAGCACAACGGTAAAAGCAGACGTCACTGATCTCATGGTGTTTCCTTCTCGTCGGTCAATCTGGTGGGCCAATTCGGTCCGCGTCTGGGCGTCCTCAGGACTCTGGATAGTGCACGGCTTCGATACAGGATACAAATACCGGACAGTAAGGAAAACTACGGGTCTCAGGTAGCGCTCCGTAGACCGACGCCAGCGTTTCCGGCCCCCCGGCGCTGGCATAAAAAAAGGCCGCGGAGCATACGCCCGGCGGCCAACTTCAACCTGTGTACTTACCGCTCTTTCACTGCTCTTTCACGCCTGTCTTCAAGCTTGTGCAGCTGGCAATCGGGCTATGGCCGGTTGCTTCGCCAGGTACTGGCTCAATAGAGCTTGGTCAGGGACTTTTTGGCGAATGGCTCGATGGCATCGGCCCGGCCGTCCTTGAGTTTTACCAGCCACTCCGGATCCTGCAGCAGGGCACGACCGACAGCCACCAGATCAAATTCCCGGTTATTCATGCGTTCCACCAGCTCGTCAATGCCGGACTGCTGGACGGCTTCCTGCTTGCTTGCGAAGGTGCCGCTGATGAAGTCCTCGGTCAGGCCCACGCTGCCCACAGACATGGTGGGTTTGCCGGACAGCTTCTGGGTCCAGCCCGCCAGGTTCAGGTTCGAGCCCTCGAACTCGGGCTCCCAGAACCGTCGGGTAGACGCATGGAAGATATCCACACCTGCTTCCACCAGCGGCAGCAGGAACTGCTCGAGCTCTTCCGGAGTAGTCGCCAGACGCGCATCATAGTCCTGCATCTTCCATTGGGAGAAGCGCAACATGATCGGGTACTCCGGGCCGACCCGATAACGGATGGCTTCAATGATCTCAATAGCGAAGCGCTGGCGGTTGGCCATGGAGCCGCCGTACTCGTCGTCGCGCTGATTGGTGGCTTGCCAGAAGAACTGGTCGATCAGGTAACCGTGGGCGCCATGAATCTCGACGCCGTCAAAACCCAAGGCCTTGGCGTCCTGGGCGGCATCAGCGAAGGCATTGACCACATCCTGGATGTCTTCCTTACTCATGGCCTTGCCATTGGCCTTGCCCGGTGCATAGAAGCCGGACGGGCTGTAACCGGGCACACTGGCGTCCGGTTCCGTGCCCGCCTTACGTACCGCGCCCACATGCCACAGCTGAGGGAAAATAGCACCGCCCGCCTCATGGACAGCGTCCACCACCTTCTTCCAGCCAGCCAGAGCCTCAAGCCCATGAAAAGCCGGGACATCGGGATAACCATTGGCGGCGGCATGATTAACGGTGGTGCCTTCGGTAATCAACAGGCCAACGCCACCTTCCGCCCGGCGCCGGTAATAGTCCACGACGTTTTCACCTGGCACGTTGCCGGGAGAGAAGTTGCGGGTCATGGGTGCCATCGCGACCCGGTTACGCAGCTTGAGCGATTTGTCTTCAAAGGGTTCGAACAAGGGACCAAGATTCAGGGACATGGCAAAGCCTCCAGTACATCGGCGTCTTTCTCACGAACCAGAATTCAGGTCTGGGGACGGCCGATTTTGGTGAGTAGTTTACTCATTAATTTGGTTTCGTAATGCAACCCTATTGAATCTGGTTTTAAAATGCAACCCTATTCGGTACACTCGAAACCATGGCCAGAAAACGTTTTGATGACTCAAACTGCTCCGTCGCACGCGCCCTCAATGAAGTTGGGGACTGGTGGTCGCTGCTGATTGTCCTACAGGCAATGTATGGCGTTCGCCGGTTTGTGGATTTCCAGCAGGAGCTGGGCATTGCCCGCAACATTCTCTGCGACCGGCTCGCTCGTCTTGTGGACAATGAAGTATTGCAGAAAGTCGAAGTGGGCGAGCACGGCTCAAGGCAGGAATACCGGCTCACCGATAAAGGCCGGGACCTGTTTCCGGTAGTTATTGCCTTGCGTCAGTGGGGCGACAAATGGAATCCGTCACCGGACGGCGCGCCCCTGAACTTGAGAGACCGAGAAAACGGCCAACCCATCCGTGCCATGGCGGTCCAGAGCATGGACGGTCGGGAGCTCACGGTGCGGGATGTGTACGTGCCTGAGGAAGATGTTCCAGAGACCGGCTCGCAAAATGCCGGGAGTGTTGGCTAAGCCACTGGTGTTGCAGCTATTTCCGGTTCAGTTGAGCCAGGTCAAGTTCCCGTCGCATCTCAGCCCGAGTCCAACCACAGTCTTGCGCTATATCAAGTCCTGACCCTCACGAAACCTTAACCTGAGCACATCCATTCTCTGGTTAAGGAAACCAACATGACTTCACCTGGTATTCGTCTGCTTCCTCTGGTTGCCACCGCTATGCTGGCTTCGCCCCTGGTCCACGCCTACGATGCCGGCGACCTGATCCTGCGCGCCGGCGTGGCCGTAGTTGACCCCCAGGATTCCAGCGGCAATGTCCGGGTAGGCGCTACCGAACTGGACGGCTGGGAAGTGAACGTGGACTCCAATCGCCAGCTGGGCCTGACGGCCAGCTACCTTGTCAGCGATCACTTCGGGGTCGGTCTGCTTGCCGCGACCCCCTTCAAGCACAACATCAGCGGTGATGGCGCAGCACTGAATGGCGCCGGCAAACTGGCCGAGACCAAGCACCTGCCGCCGACTCTGACCCTGCAGTATTTCCCCCTGGCCAGCGGCAGTACCGTGCAGCCCTATCTGGGGATCGGGGTGAACTACACCAACTTCTTCGAGGAAGAAACGACACCAACCCTGACCGGTGCACTCGGCGCCGACCGTTCCACCATCGAACTGGACGACAGCATCGGCCTGGCTGCAGAGCTTGGGGTGGACATTGCCCTCGATGAGCGCTTTGGCTTCAACGCTGCCATCTGGTGGGCTGACATCGACACCGAAGCGACCATCAAGGGCTATGACAGTGCCGGCAACCTGAAGGCCACCGGCAAAGTGGATGTGGATATTGATCCGCTGGTATATATGCTCGGTTTCACCTACCGGTTCTGATACCGCCCGAGGCAAGCCCGAAAGCAGCCACAAAAAAACCGCCGTCATTGCTGAGGGCGGTTTTTTCATTGTCCCGAGCCGAAACCGCTGGTTCCGGCTCAGGTTCGGGTCAGGCGGTTTCGCGCCTGGCCGACGGGCGCCGCGACTGGGGGTTATTGCTGTTACCAGCCCCCCGAGCACCGCCGGCACCGGCGCTGCGGCCACGGTTCTGAACGCCGCCATTGCCACCATTGCCACCCCGTCCACTGTTGGAGCGTTGAGCTGGCTTGGGTGCTGCGGACATTCTGCCGCTGGGCTCGAAGCCTTCAACGATCTTGCGGGGCAGCTCTTTCTTGATCAGCCGCTCGATGCCCGCCAGCATCTTGCCTTCATCCGCGCTCACCAGAGAAAGCGCATGGCCGCTTTCGCCTGCCCGGCCAGTTCGACCGATACGGTGAACATAGTCTTCCGGCACATTGGGCAGCTCGAAGTTGACTACCTGGGGCAACTGCTTGATATCGAGACCGCGGGCCGCGATATCCGTAGCTACCAGAACCCGCACGGTGCCCTGCTTGAACTCGTGCAGAGCACGGGTTCGGGCGCCCTGGGACTTGTTGCCGTGAATGGCTGCCGCCGTGATGCCGTCTTTCTCCAGTTTCTGGGTCAAACGATTGGCACCATGCTTGGTACGGGTAAACACCAGCACCTGCTGCCAGTTGTTGTGCGTCACCAGTTGACTCAAAAGCGCCGACTTCTGGCTCTGGTCAACCGGGTACACGGTCTGCTCGACCTTGTCCGCGGTGGCGTTACGCACCGCAACCTCGATCAGAACCGGGTTGTTCAGCATGCCTTCGGCAAGCTTGCGGATCTCGCCCGAGAAAGTAGCCGAGAACATCAGGTTCTGGCGCTTGGCCGGCAACAGCGCAAGAATCTTTCGAATGTCGCGGATAAAGCCCATGTCCAGCATGCGATCGGCTTCGTCCAGTACCAGGGTCTCGACCGCGTCGAAACGGACAGCGCCCTGCTGGTGCAGATCCATAAGACGACCTGGTGTTGCCACCAGAACATCAACGCCACGGCGAAGCTTGGCGATCTGGGGGTTGATTTTCACCCCCCCGAACACAACCGCTGACGAGGTGGGCATGTACTTGCTGTAGAGCTCTACGCTGGCTGCCACCTGGGCCGCCAACTCTCGGGTCGGCGTCAGGATCAGGGCACGGATGCCCTTGCCCTGGCGCTGGGTTTCGTTCAGACGTTGCAGCAGCGGCAGGGTAAAACCGGCGGTTTTGCCTGTCCCTGTCTGGGCTGCTGCCATGACGTCCTTACCGGATAACACGGCAGGGATAGCCTGGGCCTGAATGGGTGATGGGGTATCGTAACCCTGGTCCGCAGTTGCACGTACCAGCTTCTCGGACAAACCGAGTGAAGAAAAATCCATAAATTAAATCTCTTGCGGTTCCTGCCCGCTTACAGGGGGAGGACCGTGAACAAGTCATCGAATATAAAACGACTGCGGTCGCGCGATCTTACTGGCGCCGCCCTCTGAAAGGTCGTATCGGATGGGGTCGTACTGCCGGTTTTGCCGCCAGTAACGAAATCCTTCGAGGTAGGAACAAGGGCACCTTAACAGAGTGCCCGGCAAATAACGACTATTGTTGGTACTTTTGCTGACAAAGCATTTCTCCGCCCGGTGAGCCCTGTCACAGCAGCCTTACCCCATCAGCATGGTCATACCTGCTGCCGCCAGCCCAACCAGCAGGAGCGTAAAGACGGACAGCATCCTGTTCCAGTGCAGTGCTGCGTGCCAGGCACTATAGCCGGATAACCGCTCCATTAGCAGTGACGTCGCCGAATAGGGTGTACCAGAAGCGGTAATACCCCAGCTCACCACCATGACCAGCCCCAGAGCCAGTACCGATTCAGCCGGCCACATGGGGCCCAGCACGCCGCCCACCAGGGTACCGGTAATGATCGGATTAACACCGATCATGCCGGCCAGGAAGTAGGCCCAGGGCACCAGCATGGCTGCTACCGGGTAGGCCCAGGGCGCCAACTGCTGGCCGTCACTGATGTACGCCAGGGCCAGGGTGCTGATCAGTGAGCCCAGAAAGGCTGAACCGCCGACGATCACAAGCTCATTACTGACGGGGGCGAGCGAAGGCAGTCCCACCTTTTCCCGGATTAACAGCCGGTACAGCGCGGCCAGAATCACGGCGGCCAGGCAACTGAGGGTGACCGCCCGGGAGTAGCTCACACCCATGCTGGCGCTGAGAGCCAGAGTGGCCGCACAAATACTGCCTATGGTCAGGGCAAACCTGAGCCAGGGCGCCCATTCGATAGCGCCGGCAAGCGCAGGTTCTCTGGTTGATACCTCCGGCTCCCTATACCGGGCACTCAGCAGCAGAAAGACCAGGGCAATGGGCAGGCTCAGGCTGAGCAGTTCAACACTGTGAAGCCCCGGCACCAGGGTCAGCGTCAGGGCTACAGAAATGGAAAGCGGCGAGCACATGGGGGCGGTGCCAAAGCCCCGAAGCAGGCTGCGTGTCACGTTGCGGGTCTTGGCCGAGTCCCCTCCTTCCCGGACCTCCTCGCCCACCAGCGTGGAAACCACGGCCACAGCACCGAAGTTAAGCGGAAGGGAGAGAAAGGCGGTGCCAAAACCAACCCGGTAATAGCGACCAAGGGCGCGGCCACCGAAGAGGCTGCGTGAAATGGCACGGATATCGGGAGACTGGCTGAGAATGGCCGAGAGCAACATTACACTGATGATCAAGGCGGCCAGCCTGGTCATATTGCCGGTGGCCAGAACCAGAGCCCCAGGCTCCGTCGCCAATGCCAGGGCAAAGCCTATGGCAACCAGAACCGAAAGCATTCGGGTGATACGCCGCAGATCGCCCCAGCCCATGATCACGGCCACACTGACCGCCAGCGCCCCAGTCACACCCATGCCGGGAATGAACGCGACCGTGCCGGCGGCCAGAGCGAGGTACGCAAGCAGGGACCGAACCCGTAGGCGGGTCAGGATGGGTCGAGTCAATGACAAGAGGCGCTACCAGGCCAGCCAGATGACATGTCGGGCGCCCTTGCCTGGGCGATGAGCACGAACGGTCACTGCCTCCACAACCAGTCCAACCTTCCGAAGACGCTCGGTGAACTCGGGATCCGCTCCGGCCGACCAGTAAGCAAGAATGCCATCGGGGCGAAGGGCGGATTGGGCCGCGGTTATACCCGCAGTGGAGTAGATCCAGTTGTTTTCCTTCCGGGTAAGGCCTTCCGGCCCGTTGTCCACATCCAGCAGGATGGCGTCGTAGGCGCCTACCTCCCGCTTTAACAGCTTGCCTACATCGCCCAGGTGGACCCGGGTACGGGGATCCTTCAGCGGATAACCGGCAGCCGAACCCAGGGGGCCCTGATTCCACTCCTCCACCTCCGGCACCAATTCGGCCACCACCACTTCTGCGTCAGCGGCAAGCCCTTTCAAGGCAGCTGCCAGGGTAAACCCCATGCCCAGCCCGCCAATAAGCACCCGTGCACCCTCGCGGCCGGCAATACGCTCGCAGGCAAGGTCTGCCAGAGCGTCTTCCGAGCCGTGGAGCCGACTGTTCATGAGCTCGCCTGTGGTGCCGGCGATCTTGATGGAAAATTCGTCATTTCGTTGCAACAAGCGTAGTTCGCTCCCCTGCCCGGGAATGGTTGCAGTGCCGATAAGTTCATAGCGGGCCATGGGTCTGCTCATGTGAAGGGATGGACGGCGAATCTTAGCGTGGCAGGCCTGGGCTGTACCAGTATGCTGATCCCGAGGAAGCCAGGCTGCGTATCTTTCCATAGGGGCATGGGCAGCCTAAAATCTGTCCGGCAGGCTCCGTAATCTTCCGGAGCAAGGCTCCCTGGCATGCCGGCGAAAGCCACGGTAGCCCGTGAGAATGTTAGACTGCGCCCGCATTCCCTTCCTCTGCAATTAATTCATCAAGAGATGTCCAATGAGAGCCGCACCATGAGAGTCATAATCCAATATTTTTTCCGCACCCTGCGCCTGGTACTCACTCCCCTTGTGCTGCTCAACGAAAAACTGAGCACACCCGCCCAAGGGGTCCAGCGCTCACCCCAGGCACAGGCCGAAGCTGACCAGGCTTGCTCTGACCTGGCCCTCTACCAGTTCAAGGCTTGCCCATTCTGCATCAAGGTCCGCAAGGAGATCGCCCGCCTGGGATTGGACATCGAAACCAGGGACGCCCAGCACGACCAGAGCCATCGGGCGGCACTGGAAGCCGGTGGCGGACGCGTCAAGGTGCCGTGCCTGTTGATCAGACACCAGCAAGGCAAGGAAGAATGGCTCTACGAATCCGACGCCATTAAAACCTGGCTTCAGAACCGGTTCGAGCCAGCCCGTGCCTAGCGCGGGCCGGGCTACCAGACCTCCTCGGTAGGCTTGTCTTTCTTGAACTCTTCCGGGGTCACCTCGCCGTCGCCGTCTTTGTCGTACAGGTTGAGGACCCGCTCGCCCCGGTCCCGTTCGTGCGCGTCCACATGGGGGTTCTGGCTGCCCTCGTCTCCAGCGGCCGGTGCCCCGAAAGCGCTAAGCTCATGCTCATCCAGAACGCCGTCATCGTTCTGATCAAGGCGCTCGAAGGTGATGTTATCACCTGAGTCAGCGCCCTGGTCCCCACCCTGATTGCCTGCCTGGGGCTCTGCTAGGGTCGGGGCCGTCAGGCCGCCGAGAACAATAACCATAAAAGTCGCGACAGTGACTTTGTGCATGGATTTTTCCTCTTTTTTGCTTATGAGGTCCGTATTCCAGACGCAAAAAAAGGGAGGTCGGCGCTTCTTCGTCAAGAAGAAGGCCTCACTCCCGACTATCTAACTAGACATCTCTGACTAACTAGAGGTCTTTGACCAGTTACTGGGTTTGCTGGCCCTTACCCATCTTGTCATGACCACTTTCATATTCCTCTTTGGAAACGTCGCCACTTTCATCTGCATCAAGACGGTTCATCATGCGCTCACCACGCTTGTCAGCCTTGGCTGGATCGTCAGCCTCTGTGCCACCCTGGCCAGCGGCAGTCGCGCCGAGCTCATTGAGCTCCTCTTCGTCCAGAACCCCATCTTTGTTCCGGTCAAGGTCATCAAAGCCCATCTCGTTTTCGTTAACGGCGGCGGTGCGGTCGTTGATCTGCTCGTTCTCTGGCTGCGCCTCAAGCTTGGTAGCGCCTTCTTGACCTGTCTGTTGGCCAGTAGTCACCTGATCCGTCATGGATTTGTCTTTATCCATATCCTCGCCTGCCCATACCGGGGTGATAGCGAGAGCTGAAGAAATCGCGGTAGTAAGGATTAGCTTCTTAAACATGGCATCTTCCTTTATGTCCTAGTGAGTTGGTTTCACGGCGTTGACTGGATCAGCGCTTTCGACCATGCACTGCGCTTCCATTTCGACTGAGTGTGTCGGCAGTGCACAAGTACCCCAGCAAGGGTCATGCCAGGATGCAGAGAAAGCGATTGAGTAAGCTCGGAAAATGCTTTATTCCAACCACTTACGTATCGATGAGCTACGTATGCCGAACAGACTCGCGCCAGCAGGAAGCACTCGAACTCCGGAAATATTTACTGCTATTTTGTAAAACCAGCAAAAAGTGCAGGTAGATTATGTCTTAGGCAATCACATCCATTCCCGAACATGCTTTCAGGGCAGAACCTCCGGATAGCGCTGCTTCATCCGGGCCAGGCGATGGATGGTGATCAGGTTGGTCAACAGCACCAGCCCCTCGGCAAGCGTCCCGCCCACAGACCCGATTACAATGTTGTTGAGCATCCACGCAAACGCCGCTCCAGCCAGGACAATGCGCATGGGAATGCCCCGTAGCATGAACATGCCCACCGTCCCCAGCACCGCTGCCGCCAATGGAAATACATCCGTCAGATCACGCCAGGTGAGCGCCGCCACAACCAGGCAGGCCAGTAAAACCAGAAGCATCACCCCGACCTTGCCTTTGTAACGCCGGGCCAGACTTATCCTGACTATGACCAGGAGCGTAAGGGCAGCAGCAGTCCAGCTTCCGAACAGGGCAAACTGCAGCGCAAACGCCACATTGGCCGAGATCAGCAGCACCATGAGCCGGTCGTCCTGCTTGCTGGCAAATCCCGCGACGCAGAACCCGAGCGCAACCAGACTGACAGCCTGACCGGCTATTTCGGCATAGGTCATGTTCTCCAGTACTCCGGGCAGCATAATCCTCCCAAGTCCGAGGCCAGAACACATCTGTTCATAACGGTGAAAAAGAACGCAGGGCAGTCTATGCTAGGAAGCTAACCACCTAAAACTCCAGAGCGGATCGAGATCCTTGGCAGCCATCAATCTTCAGCTTCTTTTTGCCTTTGTGCCTACCTTCTTCGTGGTATCGATTACGCCGGGCATGTGCATGACCCTGGCATTGTCTCTTGGTATCACCATCGGTGTGCGACGGGCAATGTGGATGATGGCCGGGGAACTGATCGGGGTTGGCCTGGTGGCTACGTCCGCTGCCGTGGGTGTCGCGGCCTTCATGTTGAACTACCCCACCGCCTTTACCCTGTTCAAGTATGCCGGCGGCCTTTACCTGGGCTGGCTGGGGGTTCAGTTGTGGCGCTCACGGGGCAAAATGGCAATGCCGGAGGACCCCCAGGCTGCCCCTGAAACCTCCCGGCTTCAGCTTGCCGCCCAGGGGTTCATCACGGCCATCGCCAACCCCAAGGGCTGGGCCTTTTTTGTCGCCCTGCTACCCCCGTTTATTGATCAGAGCCTGCCCATGGCTCCGCAGCTTGCCCTGCTCGTCCTCATCATTCTTGCCCTTGAGTTCCTCTGCCTCCAGCTCTATGCCCACGGCGGACGCCAGCTGCGCCAGGCCATGCGCCAGGGTTCGGGCGTCCGGACACTTAACCGTATTGCCGGCACCCTGATGATCCTGGTCGGCGCATGGCTGGCGTTCGGTTGAGACCCCTGGGGAAATTCAATGACCGCAGACGTTTGGAGCCAGATGCTATTGCAGTTCCCACGCTAACCCCTTAAAAATAGGGCATGACTACAACAACAAAGGAGCCGACTTTCAATGTCGATCGATCCCGCAAAGAAAACCTCACTGCACTGCCTGTACTACTGGGCCAAGCATACTCCGGATAAAGTCTACCTCACCCAGCCGTTTACTGACGGACGGGTCGAGGAAATCACCTGGGGCCAGGCCGCTGACCAGGTGTCCAGGATGGCAGCCCACATCGGCTCCCTGGACCTGCCGGAGCGTAGCAATGTTGCGATCCTGGGCAAGAACAGCGCTCACTGGATACTGTCGGACCTCGCCATCTGGGCATCAGGACACGTTTCGGTTCCCCTTTACCCCACCCTTAACGGTGAAACCGCCGCCTACGTGCTGGAGCACAGTGAAGCCCGCTTGCTGTTCCTGGGCAAGATGGATGGCAAGGCTGACGGCTGGAACGACATCAAGGGTGTCATACCCTCTGATCTCCCCATCATCTCGCTGCCCCTGTCGCCCCGTGACGATACCCCTAAGTGGGCCGAGCTCGTCGCCAAGACCGAGGCTGCCAAGCCCCGCATGCCAGACCCGGATGACCTGGCGACCATCGTCTATACCTCAGGCAGTACCGGGCGTCCCAAGGGCGTCATGCACAGCTTCCGGACCATGATTTCGGTAGCGGACGGGCTACAGCAACTGTTTCCGGTCGGGCCCGACGAGCGGATGCTGTCGTACCTTCCCCTAGCCCATGTGGCTGAGCGGGCAGCGGTTGAGACCCAGTCGCTTTACTACGGTTTCCACCTGTATTTCGCCACTTCGCTCGATACCTTCCAGGAAGATCTTCAGCGGGCGCGGCCCACCCTGTTCTTCTCGGTGCCGCGCCTTTGGATGAAGTTCTACCTGGCTATCAATAACAAGCTGCCGCCCAAGAAGCAGAAAATTCTGTTCAACATCCCGATCCTGAATAGGATCGTCAAGAAGAAGGTGCTCAAACAGCTGGGCCTTGATCACTGCCGGGCGGCCCTGACCGGAGCTGCGCCATTGGCGCCTGAAATCATAGCCTGGTATCGCAACCTGGGGCTGGAACTGCTTGAAGTCTATGGCATGTCTGAAAACTTCGGTTACTCCCACTGTAATCGCCCGGGCCAGGCCAAGGTGGGCACAGTCGGCGTACCCAACCCCGGCGTCGAGCAGCGCATCGGCGAAGGCGATGAAGTCGAAGTCAAGAGCCCCGGCCAGATGCTCGGTTACTACAAGAACGAAGAAAAAACCCGCGAGGATGTAACAGAGGACGGCTTCCTCAAGACCGGGGACATGGGTGAAGTGGACTCAAACGGCTTCCTCCGCATCACCGGCCGCGTCAAGGACCTGTTCAAAACCACCAAGGGCAAGTACGTGGTGCCGGTCCCCATCGAAAACCGCTTCAACCACCCCAAAGCGGAAGTGATCTGTGTGGTAGGGGCCAACCAGCCCCAACCGGCGGCTCTGGTGTTACTGTCCGATGAAGCCCGGGAAGAGCTGGACAAAGGCGGAGACCGTGAAGCCCTGGAAAAGGAACTGGCAGAAGAGCTCGACGACGTCAACGCCAGAAGCGAGGGCCATGAAAAACTGGCGTTTGTGGTGGTGGTCCGAGAACCCTGGACCATGGAAAACGGCATGCTGACGCCCACCATGAAAATCAAACGCAATGTGATAGAAAACCAATACGCCGACAAGATGGACAGCTGGTATGCCCAGGGCAAGAAGGTTATCTGGGAATAGGCTTCAATCGCGACACCAGGACTAGCGGAAAATAAGAGAACCGAGGAGAAGGGTTGTCTCAATGACGGGCAACCCTTTTTTATCGGCCAGGCCCATGGCCTCCCCCTGGTCTTCTGTCAGGTTCAGCAGATAACGTTGTTTATCTGATAAACGAGGCGCTTATCAGATAGCACCGTCGCCCGGATCCGCTTTACTGCCATCGAACTCTTCTTCGGCTTCCCGCCAGGCTTCAGTAAACTCACGGTAGGCTTCATCAAAGCCATCCTTCATCGATTCCCAGGTGAAGGTCGAGCTCGCCTGCATGCGCTCGTACCAGTCCCCCACCTCAGCACGCTGCCGGCGCAAGGTCGCCAGGGTAGACTTGAGCTCGGCACGGGTGATGTCACTCATTTCCTGCCACTCGGTCTCCACTTTCCGGTCCAGCTCAGCGATTCTCGCATCCAACGCTTCCAGTGTGCGATTAATTCGTTCACCGGCCTGCTCGCGCTGCTCTGCACTGTATTCCTCAAGCTTCTGGCTGAGCTCCTTGACGTCGGCTTGCAGATCATCAAGGGTCATTCCGCCCCCCTCTTTCGGCTCGGCGCTGGCAATGGGCGCGGCGCAAACCAATGCAACCAGCGTCCATGCCCGGCCCATGGTCATGAGTTTCCTATTCATAGCTTCTTCCCTCTGTTTGGCCCTATGGGGCCACTACTACATGTGGTCCGCGCGCTCGACGCGACATTCATAAGATCCCATTTCGAATTCGCGACACACCCAGGGCCGACGTTCGTAGATGGAGCACAGCATGGTATTGCGATCCAGGGCTGCACACCAGCCGTCCTCAAGTCGTGACATGACCGTCACGCCATGGGATTCAATCTCGGTAAATCTTTCGGGCACGCCGGTCTCCGTGATCAACATGACCTCGAGGCGACAACAGCAGGCCCGGCAGTTGGCGCAGGAAACCTCGTCTTCCGACACGTTCGTTACGTTTATGATCATTGATCAGACTGATCCCTGCGGCGATAGTCCGGATCAATCCAGCACTGGGGCAAAGGCTCGCCAGACGGAAAGGCCAGATCTTCTTTAAGAAACTGCTCAGGATCCTGGGCCTCCTCGCCATAGTGAAGGCTACCTTTAACTGTTTTCTCAAGGGGATCGTAAAGCCCATGCTGATCCAGCACTTCGATCACATGGCCGGTGGCTTTCTTTGCGAGCAACATGTTTGTCCTCCTGAACTGTGAAGCGTGGCTGTACACAGCCTACCAAGCTACCGTTAACTCAGGAACACCTGATTCCGTTACAGAGCAGTTATACACCGCTCACACCGCCCCGGGACCACTATAAGCCGCAATAATCCTCAACCATCATCAAAACTAATTCGCCGTAATAGGGCAGCCTATCCATACTCAACCTGACTCAGGAATGCGGCCAGGGATTCCGCCGGATCTGGCCGTTGTATCAGCGTCAAAGCCAATAACAAGAGTGAGCTTACGATGTCCGAACGTAGAGAACTGCCGGGCTGGAAATGGGGGCCCATCACTTTCCGTGTGCCTTTCTACCACACCCGCCTATGCTGGTCGGAACTGCTTCAGGGTCTGTTTGTATCCGCTGCCACCGGGCTGGCCCTGGTACCGGTGATGACCGGTTTCTTCGGACTCAGTTTCGAAGAGGCAATTGCCCTGTCCATGGTTCACGCGGCGCTGATTGCGTCGGCGGTGATTGTTTTCGGCGAACCCTACGCCGGCGGCTGGATTACCCCGGCCCTGCCGCTTATTCTTGCCTTCGTGATCGGCGGCTACGACGACCCGGTGCTCCGGTTCCAGGCGATGACCGCGCTCACCCTGGACTTTGCCTTCCTGGTGCTGATACTGGGGGTCACCGGCCTTGGCCAACGTTTTGTGATCTGGCTGCCTGATACGCTCAAGGCGGGCATCATCCTAGGTGCCGCCATAGCCGCCCTCAAGCGGGTTTTCATCGACGACGCCGACCGCTTCCTGCTGGAGCAGCCCATTGCTACCACAGTCGCCGTTACCATCTGTCTGGTTTTCACCTTTTCCATACCCATGCAGAGTCTGAAAACCCGCAACCGATTTTTCGGCATGCTGGGCTCCCTGGGGCTACTGCCGGGCTTTCTGGCGGCGGCCATCGTAGGGCCCCTGGTAGGCGAAGTGGTCTACGACATCCAGTGGGGATTCCTGGTACCGCCCCTTGACGTAGCCTTTGCCAAGGCTTCGCCCCTGGTCAACGGCTGGCCATCCGTTGAGATGTTTTTGCAGGGCATACCGCTGGCGCTGATTGCCTACATCATCCTGTTCGGCGATCTGGTCACCGGCAACGAAGTCCTCCGCGAAGGCCTGCAGGCCCGCAAGGACGAGCATATCGACATCAACCTGAACCGGACTCACTTCTCCCTGGCGATCCGCAACGCCATTATGGGCCTGGTGGCGCCATTTTTCCCCACCCAGGGCGCGGTCTGGACCGGCGTCCATGTCATCGTGGTCCAGCGCTGGAAGCTGGGGCCCAAAGCCATGAACAGTCTGCACAGCGGCATGGCCTCCTATTACCTGATGGGGCTGCCGTTCATCTACTTCCTGCTACCGCTGATGACCGGGCTCAAACCGCTGCTGGGCATTGCGCTGTCGCTGACCCTGATCCTGACCGGGTTTGCCTGCGCCTATATCGCCATGGGAATCCCCAGGAACAATACGTCGCGGGGCACGGTGGTATTAATTGGCGCCTGCCTGGCCTTCTTCGAGCCCTGGATAGGCCTGCTGATCGGCATATTTGCCACGCTCGCCCTGGTAGGCTGGGACCGAAGCCCGGACCCCATTCCCCACGACGAGTAGTTCCCACTCAAGGCAGAGTCAGGGTTATCATGGCAGGCAGCCAGTCATTACCAAGGTCAGCAATGCGCACAACCCTGACACTGCTTTTCATCGCCCTGGCCTGGGCGCCCTTTGGGGCCCAGGCCGAGTACGAACTTACCCCCTTCGCCGGCTTTCGGGCCGGTGGAGATATCGATGTCGAGACCCGGGACAATGATTCCCGGAGCGAGCTGGAATTCGACGACGGTGAAAGCTTTGGCCTGCTGTTCAACATTGATCTGGCCGAGGCCGGAAAGCAGGCAGAGCTCTATTTCGCCCGCCAGGACAGCCGCGTGTCCTCATCCGAGGCGCTGTTTGCCCCGGCTGCCTCTTCAGTGGAGCTGGTTATCTACCAGCTCCAGTTCGGCGGCCTGTATTTTCCCGGCGGACAAACCACCGGCGGCTTTGTCTCGGGCGTGGCGGGTGTGACCCGGCTCGAACCTGAGCCCAGCGGCTTCAAGGACCACCACCGCGCCTCGATTTCCCTGGGCGCCGGCTACAAGATGCCCCTGCACCGCAACCTGTTGCTCAGGCTGGATCTCCGGGGAGTCTATACCGTACTCGACAGTGGCGGATCGGCCTTCTGTTCCGGCGGCTGCAACCTGCGTTTCGAGAGCAATGGCTACTTGCAGTTCGAGGCCGGCGTCGGCCTGGCAGTACGGTTCTGATCAATCCGCATGAACATCGAATCGCCTTATATTGGTAAGCTCCTGGAATGATGTCCGCGCCACGGTGTCGAGAAATGCCTGCATGAAGGGCTGGTCCCTGTCCTCCACTCTAACCGCAGCATACAGGTCAGACCAGAGACCCTCGCCCAGTGGTCGCCCCTTGAGCAGACCTGCGGTTTCATACTCCTGCAGGGCCCAGGTGGGCAGGGCCGCAACGCCGCGCTGGCTGGCCACCAACTGGGCGATCATCATGGTCATTTCGGCGGTACGCACGGCCTGGGGACGCACCCCGGCCGGCGTCATGAAGTGCCGGAAGATGTCCAGCCGGTGTTCTGCCACCGGATAGATCAACAGGGTCTGGTCCGCCAGCTGGTGGGGCTCAATCCGGGCACAGTCTGCCAGCGGGTGCTGTGGTGCCACAGCCAGCTGGATCTCGAAGCGAAACAGTGGCACGTACACCAGTCCGGGCATTTCGACCGGATCAGACGTCACCACCAGATCTAGCTCACCCTGCGCAAGCGCCGGCAGGGGCTCGAAATTGAGATGCCCGATAAAGTCCAGTTCCACATCACTCCACTGGGCGCGATAGGCGTTCACCGAAGGGATCAGCCAGAGGTAGCAGCTGTGGCACTCGATCGCCATGCGCAGGCGGCCCTGCTTGCCACGACCGAGTTTCAGCAGGGTATTTTCCACGTCCCTGACCTCGGGAAGAAGGTTATGGGCCAGGTCAAGCAGGGCCTGACCTGCCGGTGTCAGGCGCAAAGGCCGACTCTTGCGGTGGTACATGGTGACGCCGAAAAACCCTTCTAGGTCCCGCAACTGATGAGACAGGGCTGACTGCGTGACATGAAGGCTGTCGGCGGCCCGGGTCAGGCTTCCGCATTCTGCCAGAGCTTGCACTGTTTTCAGATGTCTGATTTCAAGCATGGGGCTGTCCGTTCGGCTGAATTAACATGAGTAATACTCATGACTAAAGTGATTACATTGATTTTGTCTCATGAACAGACCCCGCCACAATGGCTTCCTGATATTAATGCGCTGAGGCGCTACTAAAAGACACACAGGGAGCAAACGCCATGGCCAAGTTACACCTCTTGGGACTGCCACGAATCGGGCCGGACAGGGAATTGAAGTGGGCGCTGGAAAAGCACTGGCGCGGAGATCTCGATCAGACCGGCCTTCAGGCCGTGGCGGCACAACTGCGCCAAAGCGCCTGGCAGCAACAGGCCGAACGGGACCTGGACCTCATCACCGTGGGCGACTTCAGTCTTTATGACCAGGTGCTGGACCACAGCCTCATGTTCAACCTGATCCCGAAGCGCTTCCGTGGCACGCCTGGACTCACCGGTCTTGACCGGTACTTTGCCCTGGCGAGGGGCTGGCAGGGGGGCGAACACAAACTGGGCCCCAGCCCGATGCTGAAATGGTTCGACACCAACTACCATTATCTGGCGCCGGAACTGGACCAGGGCACCCAGCCTGAGCTGGACGCCACCGCCTTACTGGCGCAGGTAAGCCAGGCCCAGGCCCTGGGCAAGCCATTGAAGGTCACCCTGATCGGCCCGATTACCCTGCTCTGGCTCAGTCAGGCCGACACAGAGGAAGGTTTCCAGCGTCTGGATCTTCTGGAACCACTGCTCCAGTGCTACCTCAGCCTCAGTCAGCAACTCAACAATGTCGGCATAACGTGGCTGCAACTGGACGAGCCTGCCCTTTGCGTTGATTTGCCGGCTGACTGGCGGGCTGCCTGCGAGCGTGCTTACAACCGCCTAGCCGCAAGCCAGCTGGACATCCTCCTGGCCACTTACTTCGAGGGTTTGAGGGAAAACCTGAGCCTCGCTTTCCAGTTACCGGTTGCAGCGGTCCATATTGACGTTGTTCGGGCGCCGGACCAGCTTGTCGGTGCACTCGACAGGCTCGGCCCCAACAAGCAGCTGTCCCTGGGGGTTATCGATGGCCGCAATATCTGGCGCACGGATCTTGAATCCGCGCTGGAAAGGCTCCGACCGGTTCAAGAACGGTTGGGGGACCGGCTCTGGCTGTCAACCAGCTGTTCCCTGCTGCACGCACCCTACAGTGCGGCCCGGGAAGCCCATCTTCCCGAGGCCCTTCATCGCGGCCTGGCTTTTGCGGAGGAGAAGCAGGCTGAACTGGAGCTGCTCAAGGCAGCGCTCAATGAGCCGGACAGCACCAGGGTCACGCAGCAGCTTGACGACGCGTCCAGCGCCCTCGCAGCTCTGGCGTCGCTACCCGGGCGCAGTAACGACCGGGTCAGGCAACGCCAGGACCAGGTTACGGAGGCGGACCGCAGGCGCGGCCAAAATGCAGCGGCACGTAAGAAAATCCAGCAGCAGACCCTGAACCTGCCTTTGCTGCCGACCACCACCATCGGCTCCTTTCCCCAGGATCAGGCCATTCGCGAAACCCGCAAGGCCTTCCGTCAAGGCAGCCTGGATGAGGCGGGCTATCAGGCCCGGATGGCCGCTGCCATCGAAAAAACCGTTCGCCTGCAGGAGGACCTGGGACTGGATGTGCTGGTCCACGGCGAACCCGAGCGCAACGATATGGTCGAGTACTTCGGTGACCGTCTGGAAGGGTTTGCAACCACCCGTTTCGGCTGGGTGCAGAGTTATGGTTCCCGCTGCGTCAAGCCGCCGGTCATCTTCGGCGACTGCCAGCGCCGGACAGGGCTGACCCTGGACTGGATGGCCATTGCCCGCAAGGCCACAGCCAAGCCTTTGAAAGGCATGCTGACCGGTCCTGTCACCATCATTGCGTGGTCTTTTGTGCGGGATGATCTGCCCCTAGCCCGGGTTGCTGACCAGTTGGCCCTGTGCCTGCGCGACGAGGTGCGTGACCTGGAGGCTCTGGGCATAGATATTGTCCAGGTGGATGAGCCCGCCCTCAGGGAACTGCTGCCTCTGCGAAAGACAGACCGGCCAGCCTATCTGGCCTGGGCCGTGGATGCCTTCAGGCTTGCCACTTCAGGCGCCAGCTCCGGCACCCAGATTCACACACACATGTGTTATTCCCAGTTCGGTGACATCATGGCCAATATCAGGGCTCTTGACGCCGACGTTATAACCATCGAAGCGGCCCGGGGTGAGCTGGTTCTGGTCAGAGACCTACATGAGGCGGGTTACTCTGCCGATGTTGGGCCAGGGGTCTATGACATCCACTCTCCCCTCGTGCCCTCTGCGGAGGAGATGCAGAAACGCCTGGGGCAGATCCTATTACACCTTCCTGCCGGGCAGGTGTGGGTAAACCCCGACTGTGGCCTGAAAACCCGCAACTGGGATCAGGTTGAAACGGCCCTGACCGCCATGGTGGAGGCCGCCCGCCAGCAACGTAAACTGCTAGCTCGCGAGCTTGTGGCCGCGCCCTGACTCGATCGCCCCGACCACTGCCTTGGCAGAGCGCACCGCTGATTCCAGCAGGGGCACGCCTTCGTGGGCCCAGGAACCGCAGAAAAAGACCTTGCGCCCGGGCTCGCTGTGCCACTGCTCGAGATGCTCATGGACACGCTGGGTACCCGAGTGAACCACAGCGCGCTGCAACGGCACCCGGGCCAGCACCTGCCCGGGATCCGGTTCGAACAGGGGGTTCCAGGTCTGGAACAGGGGAGCCGTACCTGTCAGGGTGGGCTCCACTTCGTTCATCCAGACCGTGAACATGGGCTTCTGCAACTGCTTGTCCATCTGGAAGTTCAGGGCCGTCCAGTCCCGTCTGTTGCCGGGCATGAACCGCTGATCCCGGTGCACCCAGAGGGTGCCCGAGTCAAAATGGATGTTACCCAGGATCTGACGCTCCTGGGCAAAGCGTTCGTCTTCCAGGAATCCCAGCTGATTCGCCTGGGTCGCAACGATGACGCGATCGAAAACCCCGCCTTCGCCACGCCCATTGTAGACTTCCATGGCCTCGCCCCCTGGCTGCTCCTCCACCCGGGCGACCGGACTGCCGGCGTAAAGCGGCAGGTCTTCGGCGAGCCGGTTAACCAGGGCGGACGTGCCACCTTTGAGGCGATGCAGGGATGAGCTGCGGGCAATGCTGTCCAGTATCTCCAGCAACTGGATGGCAGGCCAGGCCAGCAGGTGCTCTTCATCACAGGTACAGATGGTAGTCAGAATGGGCAGCACCAGGCCCCGCCAGAATACCGGATCGAACGGATACTCCTCCAGAACCTGATCCAGGGTGGCCCGGCTTTGGGTTCTCTGCAGAGTCTGCTTGACCCGGACGAGTTGCCAGAAGCCCTGGGCAATAACCAGGGCGCGCTTGTTCAGGTAGCGCCAGGAGCCGAGGAATGGCCAGTCGAGTACCGGCAGATGGCCACTGCGCAGCCAGGTTTCCTGGTCAAGCCAACTGCACGAGATGTCCACCTTCACATCGAAGGTGTCGACCCCTACGTCCCTTGCCAGCGCCAGCATGTTGGGCCATGAGGCCGAGCTCATGACCCTGAGGGGAACGTCCACGATACCGCCGTCAACATTCATGGAGTGGGCATCCATGCCGTGGCTGTCCTGGGCTTCAAACACGGTGACAGTATGGCCATTCTGACGGCACCCATGGGCCGCCGCCAGACCCGCCATGCCGCTGCCGATCACTGCAATGGCGTAGGGCATATTGTCTCCTTATGGGGCTTGTCCGCCAGGTTACCCGCTTCCGAGGTACCGACGCCTTCCAGGCTGGAGGCACCGGACGGCGACCCGGTCTGGCCAGAGATCACGCTGAAGGACCCGTCGGTTTCAAGCACCACCGCTTCCACCTGGTCCAGGGAAGCCTGCCCCGACGAGCGAACGGCGGCCCGCACCTCATTCACAGAAACGCGCTGCTTGCGCAAAGCGCCATGGAGCAGCGCACCCTGATACAGGAGCAGGGTGGGGTCGCCAGTCACCGCCCGTCTGAGCCAGGGTATGCGGACGCTGGACCAGGTCACCGCAAACTGCATGGCAATAAGAAGTGCCAGAGCCAGGGCGCCCTGGGCCAGGGCCACGTCCTTGCTCAGCAGGATGGTCGCCAGGGTCGAACCCAACGCCACGGTGACCACCCAATCGAAGGCGTTCATTTTGGCCAGAGTACGCTTGCCGGAAATCCGCAGGAAAACGACCAGAAACCAGTACGCCATGAACCCGACAATCACGGTACGGATCAGACTGTTCCAGCCATCGAAAAACACAGGTTCCATGTGCAGCTCCTTTGCTGTCCTTGCCGACCCTTATCATGTCACGGAGGACGGGCTCAGCCCAAACCGGAGGCAGGTCAACAGGCAGGCGAATGCCCTTGGCGCAAGAATCAATAACCTGAAGCTGGCAGCCTTAGAGCCAGCGCCGGACTGAAGCCTTGTAGTTCAGGAACGCCTGGCCGAACTTCTTTTTCAGGGCCCGCTCTTCGGGGCGGATCTGGTAGCGGTTCATGTAGACCACATAGGCGGGCAGAAGCACAAAGGCAAGAATGTGGGACAACATCACGGCCCAGGCCGCCAGCACTAGGAGAAACCCGAGGTACATGGGGTTGCGGCTATAACGATAAATGCCGGTGGTGACAATAGAGGAGGCCAGATCCGGCGCGACCGGGTTCACCGTAGTGCTGGCCCGCCGGAAGCTTACAACCGCCGCCAGGATAACCACAAATCCACTGATCAGCAGGCAGCCCGCGATAATCAGTCTGGCCTTGAAGGCGAAGTTCAGCTGCGCCAGAAGCAAAGAAGCAGCCCACATCAGGCTGCCCACCAGAAGAACCAGCAGAAGAGGAGGTACTTTGAGTTCGAGAGCCTTCATGGAGAACGTCTACCGGTCTGGGTTTGGCTGGACAACAGGAAATGCTTCCATTACATGAGCGCATTCTCAGCAACTTTTCTGTCGCATTTGATAAATATCATAGCCAAATCAGCGGCGTGTTCAATTACCTAAGTTAAGCTTTTGCAATGTCTGGCCCGAAAAACACCCGCATGATGGGAGGGTTTTTCCATTTAACGCATATTTTTTTCGCATATGTGCCAGGAGTGCTGCGAAGCGCAGCCGCCGTATCTCAGTGGTCACGCTTGCGGGATTCGGAGATCCAGTCTGTGATGGCAAAGAACACACCCGACAGAACAAAGGTAAAATGGATGCCCACTTTCCAGGCCAGCTGTTCATTGGTGTATTGACTGCTTACCAGGAACGCCTTGAGCAATTCAACCGCGGATATAGCCACGATGGCGCCAATCAGTTTCAGCTTGAGATCGGCAAAGCCAACCTTGCCCATCCAGGCCGGCCGGTCTTCATGGACGCCAACGCCGATCTTGGAGACAAAGTTCTCATAACCACTGAACACGATAATAAGCAGAAGACTGGCGATAAGCGCTGTATCCACCAGGGTCAGTATGGAAATCACTGAATCGAATTCACCGGCGCCTGCAGTCCAGACATTGGTTATCAACTCGAACAGCTCTTTCATGAACTTGGCCAGCAAGACCAGAATGGCCAGAATAAGGCCGACAAAGAAAGGGGCCAGCAGCCAGCGACTGGCAAATATGCCCGCTTCCAGGGTTTTTTCAAAAGACCGCACTTACACTCTCCCAGATCAAGAACGACATAACCGCCAAGGGTGCTACCGGCGCATAGTTAGCCTGACTCAGGCTTTGCGCAAGTAGGTACTAACCCGCTGCCGGTTCACCAAAAAATTCATCCTTCGGTATCAGAGCCCCAGGTGCGGGCCATGATCAGGTAGCTGAAAGACGCCGACCAGGTGATCATCATGAAGCCCACCAGCGCTTCGGTGCCCGCCAGGAACCGCACATCCCCGGTTGCCGCCAGATCGCCCCAACCCGCGGTGCTGTAGTTAGCGGCCGAAAAGTAGACGCTGTCCAGCAGGTTCACCTGGGCATAGCCGGCGATCGCGCCATAGTCCTCGTGGCTTAGCAGTAACCAGAAGGTGGCCCCGAAGAGCCAGACCTCAGCTACGTGTGCAAACAGAAGCACGAACATCGTGGTCAGGACGGTGGGGCGTGTCCGGAACTCTTCCTGAAGCCGATGCTGTCTGTGCCGGCACCAAAGGTCGAGCAACCGGATCACCTCATAGTGAAAGACAATCACCGCCGCCACCACCAGTACGGTTGCGACTGTGACTACCACCTTCGATTCAGTCAGCATGATGTAAACCTGTCAGGGACCGGGCATCAGCAGCGCCGTATGCCGCCTATGTTTGAACCTCCGTATCGACGCCCCGCCTCAATGGGCAGTCACATGCTCGGCCAGGCCTTTAAGGGCGTCCGCTACCTTATCGAACGCCGGGCAGTCCTTTACGTTGTGCCGTTCGGCAAGGAAGCGCGGGTCGTTGTAGCCAAGCCAGACCTGACCTTCGGCATCCTCCCACACCAGGGCCTTCAGGGGCAGGTCGATGCCCACTGTCTGCTCGCACTCCATCAGAGGCGTGCCGCCTTTCGGATTGCCAAAGATCAGAACCTCCGTGGGGCGCAGTTCGCTGCCCACCTTGGCCGCTCCGGCGGCATGGTCGATACGGGCGAATACGTTCAGGCCGCGCTCCTCCGCCTGCATCTCCAGCTTATCCATGGTTGCCTTCACGCTGTGAGGACTTTTCACTGTGACCAGGCCTTCTGCCGCCTGTGCAAACGACAGAAAGGTAGACAGCACAGCCACCACGATGAGTCGTATCGGCTTCATCAGCATTCCCCTTGCGTAGAGTGATGATCGCCTCAAGGCGACACTACCTGCTAAACCTAGCACTATTAAGCAGACTTTGACTCGAAAGACGTCAGACTACCCCCGGATCGGTCGGGGTCTGGTGCTCATCGGAGCTTATTGAGCCTGGACCAGTAGCCCTGGCCCGGACTCAGCGGCCATCGCCCTTCACCCCTAGCCGGTCAAGATAGACATGGAGTTCGGTCTCGCTCAGGTTGACGTACTCAAGCACACGTCCGTAGAGCATTACCGTCGGTACATTGCGACCGTTGAGTTCGCGCTGGCTCTGGTCGAGCACATAAAGAATGATGCGTTCCGTGCGGGTGAGCCCGTCACGGACATCCGGGATGGTTTCCAGCATGGTCTCGAATTCCTGCTGGCTCAGGTTTTCTCCTGTCTTTTCCACGTCCTCGCCCTTATCAGCTACCCGCTAATTTCTTCTGCATTCGCCTGGTAAGGCCTCTGTCGCCCTGCCCCCTGGGAACTGTCCGGAACTGTTTACAGTGTCCTGATTTTCGCACAGATTCGTTAGCGCCCTCTGATGGCCTGCGTTCCCGGTAATAGTACCCCTCTAAAACACGGCTCTTCTGTCCCGAATGTCCGGAATTCTGGATAGATCCAGACAGCCTTTAGCCTGAATTTTTTAAACCTCTTGATTTAATTATATTTTACGAGTTGGCACAAGAGCCGCATGGCAAAGTTCGCAGGCGCCGTAAAGATCGGCTCCAGGCTGGCAGACGGACCCTGCGACAAACAATAACAATGACCGGAAGGAAGCCAACATGACGATTCGAGCTACACTCGTGGCATCGACGGGCGCGCTGTTTGCCCTCACCCTCACTGCGTGCAAGGAATTACCCCCACCGGCGTTTGTGGACGGCGAGATCCATCACGCCCGCTATGCGGATAACAATGACCTGCTTACTGCAGGCCTCGGAGCCAGTGGCCTGGCCAGTGCCACAGCGCCCGCCTTTGCTGACGCCCTGAACCCCACAGCCGAGGAGCTACGCACTCTCACCATTTACAATAACTACCGCGCTCTGGTGGATACTGCGCCCGGCGGCGGCTACGGTACTTTCTTCGGGCCCCAGGTAAATGCGGGCCAACCGGGTGGCCTGGTGCCAGGCGATGAATATCTGGCCTTTGTGAAGGCTGGCCCCAACAACCTGCCTGTGACGGTTATGGTCCAGATACCCGATGCCTTTGACCGCGAGAATGCCTGCATGGTCACGGCACCTTCCTCGGGCTCCCGAGGGGTCTATGGTGCTATTGGCACCGCCGGCGAATGGGGCCTCAAGAAAGGCTGCGCGGTAGTCTATACTGATAAAGGGACCGGCACCGGCTCCAACAACCTCGAAACCAATACGGCCCAGCTTATCGACGGCCGCCTGACCGATGACCCGAACGCTGCCGTGCAGTTTCGGGCCGACCTGAGCGAGGCGGAGCGGGCTGCCTTCACCGGCCAGTTTCCCGACCGCTTTGCGTTCAAGCACGCTCACTCCCGCGCTAATCCGGAAGCGGATTGGGGCGAGCATGTGCTGCAATCCATCGAGTTCGGTTTCTATATCCTGAACCGCCATTTTGCCGAGCAGCGCAAGGGCAAGGGCCGGGCCTTCCCCATACTGCCAGCCAATACTCTGGTTATAGCGTCCAGTGTCTCCAATGGTGGTGGTGCCTCGGTTCGGGCAGCCGAGCAGGACAAGCGCCACCTGATCGATGGCGTGGCCGTGTCCGAGCCCAATGTGAATCCGGTGGTCGACACCAGTTTCACCATCCGTCAGGGCGACGGACCGGTCATCACCGAACACAGCCGTAGCCTGCTGGACTACACCACCGCGCTGGCAGTCTACCAGGGCTGCGCCAACCGGGCCCCGGATGTGCGCGGTGTGCTGTTCTTCAATGATTTCTTCAACAATCAGGCCGTTAACGAGAATGCCTGCGACGCTCTGGCGGTCAAAGGGCTGGTCAACGGGGCGGATCTTGATGCCCGGGCGGCCGACGCCCAGCGCATACTGAACGAGGAGTTCGGTGTGCAGCCGGAACAGAACCTGATCGCGCCGACCCATTTTGGTCTGGCTGTGGCCCAGAGCATCAGCATGACTTACGCCAATGCCTATGGCGAATTCGGGGTGGAAGACCGGGTTTGCGGGCTCAGCCTGGCAGCCAGCGGCGCTGGCGGTGAAGTGGCGCCTCTGCCCGAGACCCAGGAAGCGGCGCTGTTCGCCACCAGTAACGGCATTCCGCCCACCGGGGGCGTCAATCTCATTTACGACGAGGCCTCCGGCGTCGCCACCAACCTGGCGGTAAGCGTGTCGCCCTCCAGCGGCCTGCAGGATTACGGCCTGGACGCCCTGCTTTGCCTGCGGTCACTGGCCCAGGGTAGCGATGCGGTGACCGGAGAACCGCTGGACTCCGAGGCTGCGGAAAAGGCCGATCGGGTCGCGCAGGGCATTGAAGAGATAAGAGCCAATGGTGATCTGAACCGCAAGCCGACAGTCTTTGTGACCGGGCGAAGCGACGCCATCCTGCCCATAAACCACACCTCCCGGCCCTACTTCGGCCTGAACCAAACGGTGGAGGGCAAGCGCAGCAGCCTGCATTACTATGAAGTGCTCAATGCCCACCATCTGGACACACTCAACGGCCTGGCCGGATACAACGAGCGCTTCGTGCCGCTGCATCACTATTTCTTCCAGGCCCTGGACCTGGTCTATGACAACCTGCGCAATGGCACGGAGCTGCCACCAAGTCAGGTGGTTCGCACAACGCCTCGGGGCGCGGGAGCACCGGCGCTGACGGCGGCCAATATCCCGGATATCAGTGCCGTCCCAGCAGTTGAAGATCAGATCCTGTTTGAGAATAACCAGGTCCGCATACCGGACTGATTACCAGTTTGGGCTGCCCGCCAGCCCTGGCCTTGTCACATACCTTACCCGGCCCAGGCGCCGGGTCTTTTTTGCAGCCCTTTTTAGCAGAGCCCTAGAGTCCCTGAGCTCCCCGGCGCAGCCAGTCATGGACAAACGCCAGTTTGCCGCGGGCAAAGTCCGACAGCACAAAGGGGTAAAGATCCGATAACCCCATGGAGCGGTTAACGTGGTTGATTCCCACCGTTATGGAAGCTGCGGCCTGAATCAGCCGCATGGCATCCGGTTCCGTGTAGGGGTCCCAGCCCGGCTCCGGCAACTGGGGCGAGCCGAGGCCGGTGGCCACGAAGCTGTCGGCGATGTCGGTCAGATGCAGCAGGTGAGCGGCGGTTTCAGCCCAGTCCTCATGGGGATGGGCCGAAGCGTAGCTGGTCAGGTAATACTGCTTCCAGTTGCTGGGGGGACCGTTCTCGTAGTGGTGCTGGAGGGCACCGGGGTAACTGATCCTTTCGTCGCCGAACATGGCCCGGAAAGCATCCAGAAAATCCTCCCGCAGGCTCAGCCGCCACCAGAGCATATGAGCGATTTCATGCCGCATATGGCCGATCATGGTGCGGTAGGGCTCGTCCAGTGCCTGCCTGCGGGTCGTGCTCAAAACCGGATCGGCCTCAGCCACGCTAATGGTCACCACACCCTGGGCGTGGCCCATGGGCACCGGGGTCGGACCTTCCGCCAGAAGATGGAATACCGGACGCGCACCCGGGTCCTCAGGCCGGAACCAGTGCCACCGCCCAAGGTTGTCCAGGGCCCAGCGTTTGGCCATTTCGGTTTTTGCCCAGTTCGTCATGGCATCAGGGATCGAGGGATCCGGTGCCAGCGCGGTCATCGCGCAGGAACGGCAGAAAGCGCCCTGCTCCGGGGCGATCCAGTTGCAACCGATTACCTCCCGGTTGGCACAGAAAGGCGGCATGGGTAAAAAAGCCCGTGCCTGGGGATCGTAGGCCACCGGTGTGCCGCCGGCGGTGGCGAGGTTATCGAACCAAAGCTGACCGGAACCCACAGGATTGGCAAAAACTCGCATTAGAGGTTACTCCTGGAATTATTCAGGGCCAGAAAATCTGGTACACGGATGTAAATTTTTAAGAAGAGGGTACTGCGGCTCTATTGACTACCCTACGCCGGCCAGATGGAAGTTACGAGCCTCAGGGCTGCTGAGGCTGCATTAAAGTTCAGTTACGAGGCTCACTCATCCGCTGGATTGTCCGCCGCAAAGGCGCCTTTGTGGAACTCGATCGCGGTATCAACCTCAGCAATACCGCACGCCTGGGGTTCCGTGAGCCCGCCACCGGCCATTACCTCCAGCACAGCATGTACCCCGCGGGACAGGGACTCGGTGTTGTAACCGCCTTCCAGCACCATGGCCAGACGGCCCTTGCAGTGCTTGTCGGCGATCTGCTGGACAACGCCGGTCATGGCCGCGAAGCCTTCGTAGGACACATTGAGTGCCATGTCCAGCCAGTGGGCATCGAAGCCGGCAGATACCAGCACCAGGTCCGGCTTGAAATAGTCCGCCGCGGGCACCAGGATTTCGCGCAGAGCTTTCAAGTAGGCCACGTCGCCCGCGCCGCCGGGCATCGGAACGTTGATGGTCGCCCCTTCTCCCAGGCCTGCCCCAACATCTATAAGACTGCCGCTCCCGGGGTAGAACGGGGAGGCCCGGTGCATGTCGAAAAACATGGTGTCCGGGTCGGCCCAGAAAATGTCCTGGGTGCCGTTGCCATGGTGGGCGTCCCAATCAACGATCAGCACCCGCTCGCAGCCCAGGACCGTCTGGGCATGGGCTGCGGCCACAGCCACGTTATTGAACAGGCAGAAGCCCCGTGCCCGCACGGGCTCGGCATGATGGCCCGGCGGTCTGACCACTGCAAAGGCGCTGCCAGTGCGGCCTTCTACCACCGCTTCAACCGCCGCGATCGCGGTGCCCGCAGCGACTTCAGCCGCTTCAATGCTGCCGGGGGATACCGCCGTTGTATCCATATCGAGCCAGGCGCTTTCGTTGCGCAGGGAAAAAATATGCTCAAGGAAAGAGGTGGCATGGACCCGGCCCAGCTGCTCTCTGGTGGCGGCCTTGCCGGGTTCAATCCGCACGCCGGGAATGGGTTCCCGGGCGAGCAGCTCCATGATGGCGGTAATCCGGCCGGGGTGTTCGGGGTACTTCCATTGCACGGTGAGCCCCGAAAGAATGGAGCGAACCCGCTTGTCCAGTCGCCCGGGCAGAAACTCTTCATTGGTATCCGGGTGGTGGGCAAGTACCCGTTCATCATAAAAGACGGTGACGTCCCGTTGCTGTGCCAAGGCTATGTCCTCCATGAGGCCGACAATACGGCAGGCTCCGGCTCTAAAAATTTGCCGGGCTCCCAAACAATCATAGTCTTATCGGAGTAAATCACAACGCGGTCACGGTTGAGCGGGATTCGGCGACCTCATATTTATAGCCCAGCCCGGGCAAGTGCCTGGTAGAAACTACTGTCGGCTTCCAATGCCTTTTTAGCCAGCTCACACCGCTCGCGAACCTTTACCTTGCCTGTGCGGGCTATACAAAGTTTCTCATTCAGTACGCCATGAACGGGCACTTCGTAACGCGTCGACAGATAATACTTGTCGGCAGCGTAGGCATCAGGAAGATCCAGCTCAACCAGCTTCGCCACCGCCATATGCATCAGCATCTTGCGCTGTTCGGCAGCCAACACATTATACTGATCCAGATACTGGGTCGCTGCGCTCAGCGCGCTGAACGTTGTATCGGGTCGACGTATAAAAGCCTCAGCCAGTTTTGTCGCCTGCGGGTGTGCGCCACGAACTATCAGCCCGCGGAAACTAATCAGTAGCAGATGGAGATTTTCGGGCTCACTGGCCAGCGCCCTGTCAATCAACGCCTGGTACGAGGTCGGCGTCGACTCAAGTTCATGAATAGACTTCAATGTTATCACCGGGCTCAACTCGTCCAGATCGAGTTCAAGCGACGAGAAGGATCGGGCCAGAGTGGCGCCCTCTAGACCATAGATCACCGCGCGCACAATCTGGCGCCGTTCCTGGGGAGAAAGATAGTCTCCCCCGGCCAGATCACTGGAAACCGTACTCAGCCATTTCTGGACCTGATTGTCGCTTATTTCTGTGTCTTCTTTCTTGAGCTTTTTCGCGGTCGCCTTGGCCATTTCATCGTAAGCGCTGGCATCAACCGACGCCTCTCCCTGACCTTTGTTCAGTTTGGTGAGAAGCGCAATCATAGCCATCGGACTGTAACGGGACTTCTCCAGTATTTTCGCTGCCAGTAAATCCGCTTCTGTCTCCTGGGTACGGTTCCATTGCGTAAAGCCTGCCGCAGCTACCAGGGCATCGGTTGAGCCACCCATTCTGAGCGTCGTTTCCCGGGCCTTGGCATCGTTACCTAACATGGCAACGGCCTGGGCAAAGTCGGCCACGCCTTTTGCAGCGGATTGAAGCTCGTTCTTGTCATGGTGATCCAGCCATAAATGGGCAAGTTCATGGGCCAGAAGCGCAGCAAGCTCATCCTGGGTATCAAGGTGCTCAAGGGTGCCAGCCTGGATCACAATGGTTCCGTTTGGGTAAGTGAAACCACCAAAGCCGAACTGGGGTCCCACTCTTACCTGACAGTTGCACGGTTTTCCCATCCAGCTGTTCGACAATTCGTCTGCAATTGACTGAAGCTCACCAGTCACTGACACAGCGGCCAGAGGTGCCACACTATCACTACGCAACAGAACCAGGTCCTTCGCTGGGTCAAGGCTGCTGGGCTCATGCGCGGCAGCTGTTGATAGGAGTTCGTCCAGGTGCTTTTGCCGCAACTCGGTATCTGTCACCCATTTTTCGGACTGATACGGGGACGAACCGCACCCGATCAGCAGCACAGAGGCGCAGACCACCGAAAAGACAGCTTGGCAAGCGTTCATTGCTCACACCCCCCGCCTACACCGCGGGCACTCGCTATGCGGTAATCATTAGCAAAGACCGCCGACGAACGATCACATGAAACGGTAAGTTCCCTGGAATCGCTGGTAACCACTTCAGGGACGTAGACTCGATAGTGCTGCCCTTCTGGCCCTTCGAACAGGTATTGACCGTTCTCCCGGCCAACGATTTCGAAAGGCGGCACCAATCCCAGCTCCCGGACAGGAACAAACGCACCGTCAGGGCCTACGACAAAGGCGTGGTCCTGATCATGGAACTTTTCGATGTACTGGGCCTCTGCCCAGGCCAGGCTGCTCTGGAGCAAAAGCAGAAAAATCCAGTGGTAGACTCTCATTATTCATCTCCTTTCGTTCGTTTCGGATGGCGATCAACAGCAAGGGTGTGAAGGCGATCAGGTCCGCCAGGAACCCCGGGGTCCGCTGAAAAGACAGCGCCAGCAGATATATGAGACACAGTGCTATCAGCACCAGGGCCACTTCAACGACCTCCATAGCCAGCTCCGGCCAGTGCGCACGTCTCTGGTTTTTATGCCGCCAGTAAAGAAGCTTGCGCGACAACGCGACAACGCCCCAAAGCAGCAACGGCCAGGCCAACAGCAAATCAACCGGTACAGGCCAGTTAGGCAAGCCGAACATACTGAGGCTCGGCTGGAGTCCAACGGGCTGGAAGTAATTCGAGCCGTAATGCAGAAGATTTCGCAGGGCTTCGGCATGCAGATACACACCTGGCAATTGGCCTGGGCCGGGGGGATCAAACAGGTCTCTGACCGACGGGAGGGAGACGCCAACCATGGCTATCCTCTTTTCAGTCTGGCCTTGCTGAATGAATGGGTAGCAGTCTGGACCCGAGCAGAACACATCACTGAGGGTTGCGGTTGGAAGTGGCGGGCAGACTTGGGAGTGTCGGGAACTGACGTCCTCGGCCCCAAATAGACTTCGCCTGCTGATATGAAACAGCTCACTCCAGGAAGAACCTGCCTCAGGCCCGACACAGTTCAGCGATGGCGTCATAGAACGCGCAGGCATGCCCCAGCTCATATGCATGCCCCCGGGTTCGGGTACCAGCCAGGTGCTATCTGCTTTGGAGAGGTCATCACACCCCTGCCAGCCGGTGACCTGGCAGTAAGCCTGGTAGGCTGCAGCAGCGAGAGTCAAAACTTCCACACCTTCCATGTGGATGCTTAGCGGATAATGCTCACCGTAGCCCACCCAGCCGGTCATACCCAGTCCCGACGCAGCATTCACAAGGGGTTCTATGGAGGATTCAAGCTCAGCCGGGTCATCTCCGGAACTAAGAATGACGGCCATTTCAGCGTTATTGCGAAAGTGCTCCATGCGGGTGACCAGATTGGCAAAGCTGGGGTCCAGGTTACGGGCCCGATAAAAGGTGATGTCGAGAATCACCGTGCCATAGCCACGACGCCTTAGCGCATCAATCAAAACGCCGTGATCACTGTAAGCCAGGGGCCAGTCATTGGCTCTCAGGTAGCCATTGTTTTCGTCAGACAGGGCGCGTATGGACGGGTCGTCAATGAGAATAACGTCAACAAGGTTGGCGGAACCCGAGTCTCCGCCGGCAGCGAGAGAAGCCGAATAGAATGGAGAGAACAGGCGATCAAAGGCCCCTGTAATGGCCTTGCTGGTGGTGGAACTGATACCGAACGGGTCCACCAGCGCAAGCACATAGCCCACGACCAGGATCAGCCAGTGCCGCCGCAGAGTTCCAAAAAACGATTTGCTCGTGATCGCGCTTTGCACTCGAGCCTCCCTGTTGGGATCAACCCAACAGCCCGCACTGCGGAAGCGAGCATCGACACAGGAATTAACTTAAGGCAACATTCAAGCCTATGGTTAAAGTTTAACCAGATTTTGAGGTGTTAGGGAGAGGCTCTAGTACAGTTTATTTTAAAAATGTAAAGAATGTCGACGCTATTTGAGCAGAGGCATTAAAACTCGACCTTTTCCGAGATGCCGAGTTGGTCTAAGCCGGTTCGTGGAAGCAGGGCTCGCACATGTCAGTCCCACTATGCTCTATGGGCTACTGGGCTGTCTGATTGTCGTCGGATTCCCTCTGCCCGGGAGCCCGCAGCTTTTGCAGGGCTTTGGTGGCGTTGACCGTACATGCCTGGGTATTGCCGGACTTGTGGGCATCCCGGGCTTTTTCGATGTGTTCCTTGACCTGACTTCTGGCAGGTTCTTCAAGCTTGGAGGGCTTAACGTTCTCAAGTTCCTTCACATACTCTTCACATGTGGTCTTTACTTCCGCGAATATAAGCGGGCTTGCAACCAGGGCCGCAGCGGCCAGAATAAAAGCTGCTTTCATGGTGGTGTCCTCCTTGTCATTTTCCTTATGCCAACCACCCGAAACGCCCAGTACAGATGATTTTGCCTGCAGATTCAAGTGAAGCTGGATTTCGACGAGCAGGCACCGATAGGCTGCCGATGGAGCCTCCCCTTGAAAAGGTCCACGTAACCATGAAGACCGTGTTTTCACCCCTGCACCACCGTCGTAACGCCGCCACCGAGCTGGAGGGTGGTGTTCTGACCGAGCCCCACGAAAAACCGTCACGGGCTGAAACGATTCTGAAATGGGTGGTACAGGACGAACTCGGGGAAGTCGTGTCACCCCGGGATTTTGGCCTCGAGCCGGTCATGCGTGTGCACACTGCGGATTATGTTGCCTTCCTCCGGTCCTGCTGGACTGACTGGGCCGCCGAAGGCAAGCCCGGTGAAGCCATCCCTGCAGTCTGGCCCGGGCGAGGTATGCGCCAGCGGGTACCGAAAGATATCGATGGCCGCCTGGGCTATTACAGCTTTGCCGCCGAAACCTCTATCACCGAGGGCACCTGGGACGCCGCCTGTGCCTCTGTCAATGTGGCATTGACCGCCCAGGCCCTGGTTGCAGACGGCGAAGCAGCGGCCTTTGCCCTTTGTCGTCCCCCCGGGCACCACGCCCATGCCGACCTGTTCGGGGGCTACTGCTTCTTCAACAACGCCGCTATTTCCGCGCAGGCCTTCCTGGACAAGGGTGCCAGCCGGGTGGCGGTTCTGGATCTGGATTTCCATCACGGCAACGGTACCCAGAGTATCTTCTATCACCGCAACGATGTTCTGACCATCAGCCTGCACGGTAATCCTGACCTGGTATTTCCCCACTTCCTTGGATTTGAGGATGAAACCGGTGAAGGCACCGGCGCGGGATTTAACCTCAACATGGTCTACCCACCCGGGACGCCCTTCAGCGTATGGCGGCAGGGTCTGGAAAAAGCCTGTTCCCGGCTGACGGAGTTCCAGCCAGACGCCCTCGTAGTCGCCCTGGGCGTCGACACCTTCGAAGATGACCCGATTTCGTTCTTCAAGCTGACCTCAGCGGACTACCTGCTGATGGGGGAAAGGCTGGGCAAGCTGAACCTGCCTGCTCTGTTTACCATGGAGGGGGGTTATGACGTGGACGCCATCGGGGTGAATGTGGTGAATGTGCTGAGAGGTTTCGAGCGCGCCCGGCTTCAGACCGGGCGGGCATGAACTTCTGGGGACGGGCAGAACTAGCTCGCCAGCTCAATCTTCATGAAGTCGAGCTTATTCTCTCTGGGCGAGCCACTGATAGCCATCACCTCGCTACGCCGTTTCACGACGATAAAAACAAAACAACTGAAGTAGAGCGCGATCACCAGCGCCCCTACCCATTGAATACGCAGAAAATCTAGCTGGAACAAAAGTGTAAGTGCACACATGACGACCAGGTTGCCGAAGTAATACTTGCCCAGCCCGATCCGCTTTGCGGTCAGATTCAGGTTATCGGTATAAAGCCGGATCAATGAATCCAGTGAGTTGATAACCATCAGAATACCCACTGTAATCATGGCAAGGTTGATAAACGCGGCAATATTCAGAGCCTCGGTATGGTAGTGATACAGCACCGAGAACCAGGTACCGATGGCCATGGACGGAAACACCAGCATGGCAATCATCAGCTGCCAGGTACGCAGGCCGCTGACGAAGCGGGCGGTGAACTGGCCGATCATGATGCTCCAGGAGAACCACCAGAACAGATAGAACTCGTGATAGTCGTTCAGCGGCAGCATGAAGCGGTGCAGATTGGTGAAGTACTCGCCAATCAGCCCAGCGGTGCCAAAGAAGTCCCCCACACTGCCATTGTCAGTCAGGAAGGCCCGGCCCCACATGACGGCTATCAGCGCAATAAAAAGCCAGCTAGAACCCAGGCTGAGTATGCGTACATATTTGATGTTACTGCTGGAGTACACCGCTGCTGCGATGGCCACAAAAACAATCAGATAAAAGATCGGCACGACGCTTTCACCATCCCCGATCTCCGGCAGATACCAGGGCAGGTTTACCAATAGCAGGAACGCGGTAAAGGCACAGGTACCGATGATCACCATGTTATTGATCACCTTCACCAGCGGGATATCGAAGAACTTCACCCTCGGCTCGATAACACAGAAATAGAAGCAGGTCAGAAAGTAAAAGCCCCAGATCAGGAACGCCCAGAACCCAAACTCAATAGCCAGTGGGTTGGCGAATCCGTACTAGGGGCTTGCGGCAAGGTCGCCGTAGCCTGCGAATTCGGTCAGTGGGAACATGATCAGACCCACATCCAGGCCCGAGGTAAACAGAATGGCGATAAACGTAAAAGTGGGTACCGGCGTGACACCGATCACTTTCAGGTCCCACCATTTGAAGAGGACCAGCGCGATTACTGCGAAGGTAAAGATCAGACCTGCCGATAGCAAGAGCGTCATACAAGCCTCCGGTAGCAGGACACAGTTACTCTAATCATATTAAACATGGGTGTTGCTCCTTGTAACTTCGAAACACAGGACAAAGGGTCATTCGAAACCGGACCGCAAACCCCCGCGTTGACGGGCCAACACTTAACTATCGCGCGCTCAGAACAGGGCGTCGGCCACAATCCCGGCGGCGATAGGTAAATCCTGATGGTTTGCGTTGATGCCGGAAGGCATCGGTTTTACCTACAGATCAGACGACTTGCGTCGCGCCTCTGTCGGACGCTGGCGATCACGCCATTGCTCATCCATTACCACGGGGGCATCGGACGGACTCAATGGCTGTACGCCACGAATAAGATCAGCGGCCCGCTCGGCCACCATGATGGTGGGAGCGTTTAGATTACCGTTGGGAATGGTTGGGAATATGGACGAATCGACCACGCGCAAACCGGTGAGGCCATGAACCCGGGTATCCGGGGCCACAACGGCCTGATCGTCAACGCCCATCTTGCAGCTGCAGGACGGGTGGTAAGCGCTCTCGACCGACTGCCGGACAAAGGCGTCGATTTCGTCATCGCTCTGCACCTGTTCGCCAGGCTGGATTTCGGAGCCACGGTACAGATCCATGGCAGGCTGACTGATTATTTCACGGGTCAGGCGGACGCAGTCGCGGAAACCCTCACGGTCATCCTCATGCTCCAGGTAGTTGAACCTGATACGCGGAGGCTGGCGCGGGTCAGCGGACTGAACATAAACTGAGCCGCGGCTCTTGGGTTTGTTGTGGCCGATGTGGAGCTGGAAGCCATCACCCTTGAAAGCTTCCTTGCCATCGTAACGCATGGCAGCGGGTAGAAAGTGATACTGCAGGTCGGGCCACGCGACTCCGGCTTTGGAACGAATAAAGCCGCAGGACTCGAAATGATTGGTGGCCCCCAGGCCGTCTTTTTTAAGCAGCCAGCGGAGACCGATTTTCAGCTTGTTCCACCAGTCGAGCCTGCCATTGAGCGAGACCGGCTGTTTGCACCGGAACTGGAAGTAGAATTCGAGATGATCCTGCAGGTTCCCGCCTACGCCGGACAATTCATGATTGACCGGAATACCGGCCTGCTCCAGAACCTCACGGTTGCCAATCCCCGAAAGCTGAAGCAAGTGGGGAGAGCCGATCGACCCTGCGCTTAGGATCACTTCACCGGACGTTTTCACATCCACTGTTTTTCCATCTTTTTCATAGCGCACCCCGGTCACCTGCTTGCCGACCAGTAACACCTTGTGCACCAGCGCGTGGGTGACCACCGTCAGATTCTCCCGCGACATCGCGGGGCGAAGATAGGCATTTGCGGTGGACCAGCGACGGCCATTTTTTATGGTCATATGCATGGCGCCAAAACCTTCCTGGCGTTCGCCGTTGTAGTCATCCGTCGCGAAGTAGCCAGCCTCTACACCGGCGTCCACAAACGCCTGGTAGAGGGGGTTCTGCATGTTGTTGCCGTTGTTTATACCAAGAGGACCCTGGTCTCCGCGGTAGTCATCACCGCCGAAGGCCCAGGTTTCCGCTTTTTTGAAATAGGGTAGGCAGTGGCGATAGTCCCAGCCCTCGGCGCCCTGCTGGAACCATTCGTCAAAGTCCCGAGCGTGGCCACGTACATAGACCATGCCGTTTATGGAAGAGGACCCGCCCAGTACCTTGCCCCGGGGGCAGTGCATGCGGCGATTATCCAGGTAGGGCTCCGGTTCGCTCTCGAATTGCCAGGCGTATTTGCTGGAGTTCATGGGAATAGAGAGCGCTGTCGGCATCTGGATGAAAATGCTCTTGTCGCTACCCCCGGTTTCCAGCAGCAGCACCCGGTGGCGACTATTCTCGGTAAGCCGGTTCGCCAGCACACAACCGGCAGACCCGGCCCCGACAATGTTGTAATCGTAGATTGCTTCTTTCATAGGCATCTTCACCCCAGCCCCGCTTAAAACGGGCTATCAAGGTCCTCCATGCCGACATACACGGCCTTGACCTGAGTGTAGTGGTCGAGTGTGATTCGTCCGTTCTCGCGGCCGATTCCCGAGAGCTTGTATCCGCCTACCGGCATTTCAGCTGGCGATGCACCGAAACTATTGATCCAGCAGATACCTGCCTGGATACGGTGAATGACACGGTGGGCTCGGCGGATATCACGGGTGAATACGCCAGCAGCCAGCCCGGTGTCGGTGTCGTTGGCCCGGTTTATCACGTCTTCTTCTTCCGAAAACCGCAGCACGGACATTACCGGGCCGAAGATCTCCTCCCGGCAGATGGTCATGTCATCGATACAATCGGTGAAAATGGTGGGCTCCACGAAAAAGCCGTTCGGAGCTGATGCCGGGTGCGCTGCGTTGCCGCCATGGCTGAGAGTCGCGCCCTCGCTGATACCGGTCTGTATATAGTCCAGTACCAGTTGCTGATGCTGACGGGAAATAAGGGCGCCAAAATTGGTGGCCGGGTCGGTGGGGTCGCCCATGCGGATATTGTTCCTGGTACGCGCCAGCAATTGCTCCATGAATTGATCGTAGATGGCCTCGTGCACGAACACTCGGGTGCCGTTCGTACAGATTTCGCCCTGGGTATAGAAGTTGCCCATCATGGCGGCCGAGACGGCGTTATTGATGTCTGCGTCGTCAAAGATGATAAGCGGGGATTTACCGCCCAGCTCCATGGTGACGTCCTTCAGGGTAGAGGCTGCTGCGGTCATTACCTTTCGGCCCGTGCCCACTTCCCCGGTGAAGGACACCTTGGCGATGTCCGGGTTATGGGTAAGCCAGGCGCCCACATCGCCAGCACCCTGGACAATATTGAAAACGCCGGGCGGCAGCCCGGCTTCCAGGTAAATTTCAGCGAGTTTGAGGGCGCCCATCGGTGTTTCCTCGGACGGTTTGAATATCATGCTGTTGCCAGCAGCCAGCGCCGGTGCTGACTTCCAGCAGGCAATCTGTAACGGGTAGTTCCAGGCACCGATACCGACGCAGACCCCTAGAGGTTCACGGCGGGTGTAGTAAAAGTCACCGCCGAGGTCCTGTTGGCTTCCCTCAACGGAAGCTGCCAGGCCAGCAAAGTACTCAAGGGTATCGGAGCCGGTCGCGACATCGACTACCTGCGCTTCCTGCCACGGTTTGCCGGTGTCAGCCACCTCCAGTGCCGCCAGCTCATCGTTGCGCTCCCTCAGTAGAGCCACTGCACGCAGAAGAATCCGGCCACGCTGGGCCCCGGTCATGGCTGACCAGGTCCTGAAACCCGACCTGGCACTCTCCACGGCCTGGTTCAGAATGGACTCATCGGCAACTTCCATCTCGTACATCACCTGGCCCGTTGCCGGGTTTACCACCGGGAATACCTCGCCAGTCTGGTTTGCCATGGGCTGGCCATTGATAAAGTTCTGAAAACGGGGCAATGCATTCATAGTGTTCAAGCCTGAGATAGTGAGTTCATAGATGGGTTGAGGGCGTTCAAGGCGAATCGCTTGCAGAGCAATTCCGCGGCAGCAAAACCTTCTTCGGGATCTGCGCTGAGGGCACTTCGAAGCCAGAAGCCGTCAATCATTGCGGCCATCTGGCGAGCTGCCTCCGTCGCTGCCTGTTTCGGCAACCGTTGGGCGAAGGAATAGCGCAGATTGCTGTAGAGCCGGGCGTTATTGATCTGCTGCAAACGCTGCAACCCGGGCTCGTGCATGGAGCGCGCCCAGAAGCTTAACCAAGTCTTGGCTGCAAGGTCGGTGCGCTGGAACTCGGAAAAGTTTGCTTCGACGATGCATCGCAGGCGCTGTTCCGCAGAACCGTCGGTGCAAGCCATCCGTTCCCGCAGCTCCTTGCCAAGCTGGTCCAGCAGGTAACGCAGTGCTGCCTCGATCAGACCCTGCTTGCCGCCGAAATAATGACTAATGATGCCGGAGGACATGCCGGCTCTTCGACTGATCGAAATAATGGTGGTGTTCTGCAGACCCAGCTCAGCAATGGAGGCCATCGTAGCTTCAATCAGTTGCTGCCTGCGGGCATCTTTTACTCCAACAATCGGCATTGACTTCGGATCCACTTTTTCATTAATTGAACGTTCAATTAAAATAAAGTGTACAGAAAGCAATCGAAGTCGGCAACCTGGTAAGCCTTACACTACCAGCGGACATAAAAAAGCCCCGCTATCCGAACCGGGTAGCGGGGCTGAAAACACGCACTGTTTTAGGGGCAGACGTGTGTGAACCTGTTTCCAGACGCCGTTCAGGCTGCCTGTTCTTCGTCCTCGGACTCCTCCAGGGAGTTGCGGATCAGGAAATCGAAGGCGCTCAGAGCGGCCTTTGAGCCTTCGCCCATGGATATCACAATCTGCTTAAAAGGCACTGTGGTGGCATCACCGGCAGCGAATACACCCGGAATGGACGTTTCACCACGTTCGTTGATAATGATCTCGCCGTGCTGGCTCAGCTCAATGTCGCCTTTCAGCCACTCGGTGTTCGGTACCAGACCGATCTGAATGAACACGCCCTCCAACGATACATGATGGCTCTCACTGGTTTTGCGGTCGGTGTACTGCAGACCACTGACCTTGCCATTCTCACCGGTGATCTCGGTAGTCTGGCCCGAGGTGATGATTTCAACATTCTTCAGGCTGCGCAGCTTTTTCTGGAGCACTTCGTCAGCGCGCATCTGGTCACCAAACTCGATCAGGGTTACGTGCCCGACGATGCCGGCCAGGTCGATGGCTGCCTCGACACCGGAGTTGCCGCCGCCGATAACCGCCACCCGCTTGCCCTTGAACAGCGGACCATCACAGTGCGGGCAGTAGGCGACACCCTTATTACGGTATTCCTCTTCACCAGGCACACCGATCTGGCGCCAGCGGGCACCCGGGGAGAGCACCACCGAGCGGGCTTTCAGCGATACACCGTTGGCCAACTGGATCTCGTGATGCTGGCCGGGCTTGTCCGCAGGAATCAGCTTCTTGGCTCGCTGGAGGTCCATGATGTCGACCTCATACTCTTTTACGTGCTGCTCCATAGCAGCCACCAGCTTGGGGCCTTCGGTATAAGGTACGGAGATCAGGTTTTCGATACCCATGGTATCGGCAACCTGGCCACCGAAACGCTCCGCCACAATACCGGTCGCGATGCCTTTGCGGGCGGCGTAAATGGCGGCAGAGGAGCCAGCGGGGCCACCACCGATCACAAGCACCTCGAACGGCGCCTTGTGCTTGAGCTTCTCGGCTTCACGGGCCTCGGCACCGGTATCCACCTTGGCGATAATCTGCTCCAGGGTCATGCGGCCCTGACCAAAGGGCTTGCCGTTCAGGAAGAGACTGGGCACGGCCATAATTTCACGCTGTTCTACTTCATCCTGAAACAGCGCGCCGTCGATGGCGGTGTGCTTGATGTTCGGATTCAGAATACTCATCAGGTTCAGGGCCTGAACCACATCCGGACAGTTCTGGCAGGACAGGGAGAAATAGGTCTCAAACTGGAAATCTCCGTCCAGCTCCTTGATCTGCTCAATCACATCCTGGCTGGCTTTGGATGGGTGACCACCCACCTGCAGGAGCGCCAGCACCAGGGACGTGAACTCGTGACCCATGGGAATGCCGGCAAAGCGGACCCCGATGTCGGTGCCTATGCGGTTGATTGCGAACGAAGGACGACGAACATCCTGGGACTCCTCGGTACGCAGGCTGATCTTCTCTGACATCGGCTCGATTTCTACCAACAGCTCCCTGAGCTCCTGGGATTTCTTGCTGTCGTCGTATGCGGCAACCAGCTCGATCGGCTGCTGCAGCTTGTCCATGTAAGCTTTCAACTGCTCTTTGATCTTGGCATCCAACATGTGTCTTTCCCCTCTGGATAACGTGAAACCTGATGCGTGGACTCAATCTGAGTCGTGCTTTATCTATGCAAAAAGGATATCGCCCGGTCAAAGAAAGCTCAAATTAATTGACCAAAAGTATTTGATAGCCATTCGCTATTATTAGCGAAAAATCAATCGAGTAGAAACGAAGAAGGCCCGCAAAGCGGGCCTTACTGCAAGTTTCTCGGAGGAAACTTTAGATCTTGCCAACCAGGTCCAGAGACGGTGACAGAGTCGCTTCGCCTTCTTTCCACTTGGCTGGGCATACTTCGCCAGGATGGTTGCGAACATACTGGGCCGCCTTGACCTTGCGCAGCAGATCGTCCGCATCACGACCGATGCCTTCAGCGGTGATTTCCATAACCTGAATGATGCCGTCCGGATCCACCAGGAAGGTCGCACGGTCTGCCAGGCCCTGGCCTTCACGCATCACACCAAAGTTGTTAGTGATGGTGCCGGTCTGGTCGCCAACCATGTAGTAGTTGATCTTGCCGATAGTCTCGGAGCTGTCGTGCCAGGCCTTGTGGGTAAAGTGGGTGTCGGTGGATACTGAGTAAACTTCCACACCCAGCTTCTGGAGCTCTTCGTATTTGTCAGCAACGTCACCCAGTTCGGTCGGGCAAACGAAGGTGAAGTCTGCCGGGTAGAAGTAAAATACCGCCCAGTTACCTCTTACATCGGCGTCAGAAACTTCGACGAATTCGCCCTGCTTGAAAGCAGTAGCTTTGAACGGCTTAATTTCGCTGTTAATCATACCCATAAGATATAAATCTCCTTGTTGATCGGTTTATCCGTCGGCTAACGAGTGCACACAGTATTAGTTTGCGCAGAAGCATACAAATTGATTGTTTTTGGCCGGGCAATAGCCATCAACTATAGCTGCTCAAAAAGAACGTAAAAAGATTAATCCAGCTTTCGTCCGGCATCAACCATTGCCCAGCGCGAACTGCACAGCCTGCTCTGCGTGCAGCTCAGTCGTATCGTAGAGTTTGACGCTGGTGTCGGCCTCCTGGACGAGAAGACCTATCTCCGTACAGCCCAGAATCACCCCTTGTGCTCCCCGTTCACCCAGGCTGGTGATCACATCCAGGTAGGCGGCTTTGGAATCAGGCCGGATCAGGCCCCGGCACAGCTCTTCATAAATGACCGAGTGAACCACCTCCCGCTGGGCCGCATCGGGCAACAGCACTTCGATGCCCCGGGCCTCAAGCCGCTCGCGATAGAACGCCTGTTCCATCGTAAACCGGGTTCCAAGCAGACCCACCGACGTCACACCGTCGTTGATCAGATCATTCGCTGTCGCGTCTGCAATATGAAGAAGAGGCACCGATGCCGCCTGCTCAATCTCGGAGGCAACCTTGTGCATGGTGTTGGTGCAAAGAACCAGAAAGTCCGCTCCGGCACGCACAAGTGCCTGGCCGGCAGTGCCGAGAATGTCCGCAGTAGCATCCCAGTCGCCCTGGTGCTGGAGAGTCTCGATCTCTGCGAAGTCTACGCTGTAGAGAACAAGCCGCGCGGAATGGAGCCCGCCCAGCTGGTCCCTGGTTTTCTGGTTGATCAGGCGATAATAGGTCTGAGTCGATTCCCAACTCATGCCGCCGATTAAACCGATGGTTTTCACCTTTCACCTCCGCGTCCTGTGGATTGAACAGTATAGCCAGGAAGTCTGCTATGGCCTTGTTTCAACCTTGTTAATCGTACCCTGGGCTGGTTAATCACCAACAGGACTCTAACCGGAGAGCAGACCCGGGTGTACTGTATTCCCGGTTGGTTTCTTGCAGAGTACGAGTGCCTGGCGGGACGCGACTGTATGGAAAAGTCGCAGTGGTAGGAAAAGCCGGCCAGAGCCTGACCCTGGCCGGCAGTACTGATTCAGAGGTCCTTGATAGCGGCAGAAGTCGCCTACAGAACATCCTTGGCGTCGCCTTTGATCATCAGGCTGTTGTCACGGATGAACAGGCTGTTGGGAATACCCGCAAAGCCCGGTGACAGGCTGCGCTTCACGACTACCACGGTCTTGGCCTTGTGGACGTTGAGTATGGGCATGCCATAGATGGGCGACGAGGGCTCCTCGGACGCCGCCGGGTTGACCACGTCGTTGGCGCCCAGAACGATAACCACGTCTGCCTGGGGCAGCTCGGGGTTCATGCTGTCCATGTCTTTGAGCTGGTCGTAGGGGATCTCCGCCTCGGCCAGCAGTACGTTCATGTGCCCTGGCATCCGGCCGGCTACCGGGTGGATGGCATAGCGTACCTGCGCCCCCCGGGCTTCGAGCTGGCTTGCCAGTTCCTTGACCGCATGCTGTGCCTGGGCAACGGCCAGGCCATAGCCCGGCACCATGACCACCTTGCGTGCGCTATCCAGCAGCAGCGCAAGGTCATCCGGTGTTGCATACTTCACCTTGCCGGCATAGAAGTCATCCTCAGCAACGCCCTGGGCACTGGCGGGCTGCTTGAACGCACCCCCGAACAGCACGGTCGGCAAGGAACGGTTCATGGCCTTGCACATGATCGCAGTCAGGATCAGGCCTGACGCTCCGACAAGCGAGCCGGTAATGATCAGACCCTGGTTCTCAAGCACAAAGCCGGTTGCGGCGCCCGCCAGCCCGGAATAGGCATTCAGCAGGGCCACCACTACAGGCATGTCTGCGCCGCCCACCGGCTGGACCAGGCCAATGCCCAGGATCAGACACAGGCCAACCAGGGCAAATAGCGTCACCGGACTGACACTGACGCCACTGACGAACATGAAGCCGCCCCCGATTACCGCCAGCAAGGTGACCAGTGTCAATATCTGCCAGAGCCGGGGCTTGCCGGTTTCACCAATGGTGCCCCGTAATTTGAGAACCGCAATGATGGAGCCGGTAAGGGTTACCGAACCGATGATAACCGAGGCCAGGATAGCCGCTGTCCAGCCGGCATTGCCGGTGGTGCCTGCGCCTGATGCCTGCAACCAGGTGCTCAGGGCCACGGTAACCGAGGCTGCGCCACCAATACCGTTGAGGCTGGCAATGAGCTCGGGCATTTCGGTCATGGCGGTTCTTCTGGCCAGCCAGACGCCGATGCTGCCGCCCAGGATCATGCCCGCAATAATGGTGGCGTAGCTGATGATCTGCTGGTGCATCAGGGCAGCCACGACCGCGATGAGCATGCCCACTGCCGCCAGCTGGTTACCACGGACCGCTGTCGCCGGCTTGGTCATGCCCTTGATACCGAGAATGAAGAAGACGGCGGCCGTCAGGTATGAAAAGTTGATGAGTGCAAACATGGTTAGGCTTTCCGCTTGAACATATTGAGCATGCGATCGGTCACCAGAAAACCGGCCACGATGTTAATACTGGCGAGGGTAACCGCGATGAAACCGAGCACACTGGCTACACCGGGCGAAAGACCGCCACTGCCGGCGCTGATAATGGCACCCACAATGACAACGCCGGAAATGGCATTGGTCCCGCTCATCAGCGGCGTGTGCAGCGTCGGCGGTACTTTGTTGATCAGTTCCACACCCACGAACAGGGCCAGAACAAAAATGGTAAAGCTGAGGATGAACAGATCCATCAGACTGTGTCCTTTTCCTTGATATTGATATCGGGTTCGTTGTTTTCTTGCGTTGAAGCCACGCCAGCAGAGGGTTTCGGGTCATCGTCAAAGAAGATCCTGCCCTCACTGGTAATCAGGGTTGCGGCGACGATGTCATCGTCCCGGTCAGGCACTAGCTGGCCCTCTTTGGTCATGTTCAGCAGAAATCCGGTAATGTTGCGAGTCAGCAGCTGAGAGGCATGAACCGGCACCCGGGCGGGGTGATTCACGTGCCCCACGAGGGTGACGCCATCCACGTCCACTTTCCTGTTCAGGACTGTGCCTTCAACGTTGCCACCCCGGTCCGCCGCAAGATCGACAATCACCGAGCCGCGCTTCATTCGATGGATGGTTTCCTGGTCGATCAGCTTCGGAGCCGGCTTGCCAGGCACCGCGGCCGTGGTGATAACAAGGTCGGCCCGGGCAACACAGTCAGACAGGTGCTGGCGCTGGGCGGCGTAGAAGGCATCGCTCTGAGCCTTGGCATAGCCGCTGCTTCCCGTGGCGTCGGTTTCCGGTACCGGGATATCAATGAAATCAGCGCCCAGGCTTTCCACCTGCTCCCGAACCTCCGGTCGCAGGTCGTAGGCCTCAACCACTGCCCCAAGGCGGCGAGCCGTGGCGATGGCCATCAGGCCGGCAACCCCGGCGCCAATCACCAGTACCCGGGCAGGGTGAATGGTGCCAGCTGCGGTCATCAGCATGGGAAAGTAACGGGGCAAGGCCATGGCTCCGCTCAGGACTGCCCGATAGCCGCTGATGCCGGCCATGGCACTGAGCACGTCCATGCTCTGGGCCCGGCTGGTGCGCGGCACCAGGTCAAGGGCAAAGGTCCGGACCGAGCGCTCGGCAAGCTGCCTGACCAGGTCCCGCTTGTTCCAGGGCTCGAGTATGCAGATCAGCGTCGACTCCGGCTGTATCAGGCCGGCCTCTTCGGCATCCGGCGCCCGCACTTTGAGAATGACGTTGGTCTGCCGGTAGAGTGACTCGGCATCATCAGCAATGATCGCGCCGCAGCTGCGGTATTCCTCATCAGAGAAGTGGGCAGCCATGCCGGCACCACTTTCGACGATCACTTCGTACCCGGCCTCAAGCAGTTCCGGTACTCCGGAAGGTATGATCGCGACCCGATTCTCCCCGTCCGCTCTCTCCCGTGGTATACCAATCAACATGACTAACTCTCCGTCCCGAGGTGGGTTGTGAGGGCTTCTCTTCAAGCCCGAGTGTATTGAGGGTGAACTTCCGAACGTTGTGCAGCAGCTCTGAATCCGTCACCAGGGACTGGCCGTAGCTCGGAATCAGTGCCTGTAAGGCATGAAGCCGGGGGCCGCTGACAAGCTCCGGCAGGCAGCGTTCAATGACTTCAAGCATGGCCGACACGCAGACCGAGGCCCCCGGCGAGGCCCCGAGCAGGGCCGCAAGCGAACCATCGGACGTGCTCAGCACTTCCGTGCCGAATTCCAGGGTGCCCCGGTTATGCTGGTTGGCCTTGATGATCTGCACCCGTTGGCCGGCCCGGCGAAGCTGCCACTGGTCCGGCCTGGCTTCGGGCAGGAAGGAGGCAAGCTGCCCGAGCCGGGCTTCCCGGGGGCTCATGGCTTCGTTGATCAAGTAACGGGTCAAGGGCCAGTTCCCAACGGCCACATCCAGCAGGTTGCGGAGGTTGTGGCCCCGCACCGAGGTCAGCAGATCGGTCCAGCTGCCCTGCTTCAGGAAGCGGGTGGTGAAGCCGGCGAAGGGCCCGAAAAGAAGGGCCGGCTTGCCCCCGATAAAGCGGGTATCGAGATGAGGCACCGACATGGGCGGCGCGCCAACCGGGGCCTGACTGTAGACCTTGGCGTTATGGGCCAGGGCCAGTTGCTCATCGTCACAGGCAAGCCAAAGACCGGACACCGGAAAAGCGCCGTAACCTTTGGCCTCGGGCACGCCGGCCTTCTGCAGCAGAGGCAGGGCCGCGCCACCTGCGCCGATGAACACAAAACCTGCGTCCACCTCGGTTATTTCACCAGTACCGGTTTCCAGCAGCGACACCTGCCACCGGTCACCGCGGCGTTTCAGGTTGGTCACGCGGGTGCCTGTTCGTATGTCGGCCTGGCCTTCATCACTGAGGGACTGGCCAAGGGCCCGGGTCAGGGCGCCGAAATTGACGTCGCTGCCATGCCCGACGCGGGTAGCAGCCTGGGGTTCGGAAGACTCCCTGCCCCTGGTGACAAGAGGCAGCCATTGCGCCAGGGTGTCGGGGCTATCGCTAAATTCCATGCCCACAAACAGCGGCTGAGAGGCGAGCGACTGGTGGCGCTCTCGAAGGAATTCGCAGTCCTTTGAACCCCTTACCCAGCTAAGGTGAGGCACCCGGCGGATGAAGGTCCCGGCTTCCGGCAGCAGGCCCTTTGCCACCAGTGAGCTCCAGAACTGCAGGGAGACTTCAAACCGGGCGTTGATTTCCAGGGCCCGCTCGCTAAAGACTGATCCGTCGGCACTTCGGGGCGTGTAGTTCAGCTCGCAATAACCAGCATGGCCTGTGCCCGCGTTATTCCAGGCATCGGAGCTTTCGCTGCCGAGCTCGGCTGACTGTTCCACCAGCATGACCGAACGCGAGGCGTCCAGTTGGGAAACCAGCGAGGCAAGAGTCACGCTCATCACGCCACCGCCGACCAGCAACAGGTCTGTTTTCTGAACCGCCATATCAGAGCCCCCTCATGGATAGCAAAAGAGCCCAAGACTTTAGTCGAACATCGGAACGTAAAAAATCTGCAAAAATAGAAATTATTGATCGGTTTTATCGAGGAATGGGGGCGGCCTGTTACAGCTATTCGGAAGGGGGATTCTGCTGCAGAGTAAGGTTTTTCAGAGGCAGAAGCGCGGACATGGCTATTTTTCGCTGAGAATACCAATCACCAGGCGGCCAGCCAGACCCACCAGTACTGCGCCAAAAACTCGCTCGAACCAGATGGCTTTGTCACGCAGCAGGGAAAGCCAGCGCGGGTTCGAAAACAGCCAGGTGACGAACAGGTACCAGCCGCCGTCAATGACCATCGCGGTGGCGGCATAGCCGAACTTGGCGAGCAGGCTGGTGTCGGTGCCGACCACCTGACTGAACAGCGCCAGGAAAAATACCGCGATTTTCGGGTTCAGAAGCACAACCAGGAATCCGTCCCTCGCGGCGCTTGCCGTGGTGGGAGCCTCCGGCAACGAGTCTTCGCTCCGGGGCTTTGCCATCAGTCCCTTGACCCCCAGCCATGCCAGATAGGCGGCGCCGCCCCATTGCAAAAACGAAAAGGCCACCGGGGAGGCGGTAATGATGGCTGCCAGGCCAAGAATGCTCAGAAATGCATAAACCCCAACGCCGAGACCGTGAGTCACCGCCGTTATCATGCCGTTCCGGCGACCGCCGGTGAGCGTCTGCTTGAGCACAATGGCCAGCGAGGGCCCCGGCGACATGGCGCCGAATACGCAGATGGTCACAACCGTGAGCCAGGTGGCCAGATTCATCGGGAAGCGGGCCCCATGCTGGAGCCAGTAGGGTGAGCGTCAACAGGCATCTGCTGACCTACTGATTGCCTGCTGCAGGGATTCGAAGTTCTCCGGTCCAGCCTCCAACCGTAAGCAGCCATCCGAGTCCCGCTCCCAGGAGGCCGATGACGACAGATGAAGGTGAACCGCAACCTCCGCTGTCAATTCGCCTTGCAGCAACCCCGCAGGCACCCACATCAGCTCCGACCCCCTCAGTTGATTGGGAACCGGGCTGCCACAGGCTGAGCAGAAGTCACTGCGATACCCGGACGGCTTCTGGAATGAAGTGATCAGGATTTCGCCAGTAACCCAGCGGAAATTTTCCCGATCAACAAAGGTCGCCGCGTTAGCCGCGGCACCCGTAGCCTTGCGGCACAGGGAACAGTGACACTGGTAGAGATTGGGCAGCGCCCCGTCAATCTCGAATTGGATCTGCCCGCAAAGACACTCGCCTTTCACCATGATCTCCCGCAAGTCACTGCCCTGTATGGGCCGGGCCATGTGCCCTAAATTTTTTGCAGCTCTTCGTGCAACATCTGTTTTGATTCCAGATCAAGCTCGGGATGCTTTGCACGGGCACCGTTGGCACTGCCAGCCGGATGGATCATCGGGAGAACCACCGCATCCTTCCAGTTAAGCCTGCGGCCAACCAGGTCCGGAATCCGTAAATCCTGAGGCCTGTGTTTGCCGAATACAGCCATGCAATAACCCGGCTCTTCCCGCTCACGAATAGCAGCATAGGCTTCCCAGGCCAGACTGCCGAGAATCAGGATCAGCCTGGGCTTCAGCAACTGCATCTGGCTGACCAGAAAGGGCGAGCAGTTCCGGACCTCCAGGGCACTGGGTCTCCTGTCGGTGCTTGAGCTGGCCCTTCGGCCCGGGAAACACTTGGCCACGGATGTCTGGTAGACCTTGGCATCGAAATCGGCCAGACCACAGCTCTCAAACAGCGCCCGAAGAGACTGCCCGGCCGCCCCCTGGAAGGGCGCATTGTTGCGGTATTCAGTGATTCCCGGGGCCTGACCGATAATAACCACCGGGTAATCCTGGGCTCCCCGGAAGATCGGTCGCGGCTCGACACCGAAACTGGCCAACACAGCCTCGCACTTCCGACAGCTACGGATGTCCCTGGCCAGCTCATCCAGGCTTTTGGTTGGCTCAACAACGTCTTCCTGCATCATTCCCCGCCGATCAGCTCTTTGCGCTCGCGTTCATACTCTTCGTAGGATTTGTCCGTTCGCTCGATGCATTCCTCGTACTGGGGCGGAGGAACACGGTTGCAGTCGGTACGATTGTTGAGCTGGACGTTGTCATAGACAGCCTTGCTGCTACACCCGGCGAGAACAGACAAACTAACCATGATTAATAGCCTGACCATTGATTCACCTTCTTTGACGAGGCATCACTTGAGGTCACTGTAAAAACGGTAGGTATTGCGACCTTCGCTTTTGGCCTGGTACATGGCCACATCAGCATGATGCATCAGTTTACGAAAGCTGTCGCCATGGGCCGGGTAAACCGCAATACCCATGCTGAAGGAGACGGTGAGCATCTCTCCCTCGAGCTCGAACGGTGGTGAGAAGACCTGCAGTACTTTATCAGCAAGAATCCCGGCATCCCCCGGAGCCTCGATTTCATCCAGCAGTATCACGAACTCATCGCCGCCCAGGCGGGCCACGGCGTCGCTGTGGCGGACGAGGTTCTGCAGCCGCTCGGCTACGCCCTGAAGCATCTTGTCCCCCGCCCGGTGACCCAGGGTGTCATTGATCTTCTTGAAGCCGTCCAGATCCAGGAACAGCAGCGCCATGCTCTGGTTATGGCGCAGGGCGCGGGCCAGACTGAGCTCAACCCTGTCCTCGAGCAGCCGGCGGTTCGGCAGGCCTGTCAACGTATCGGTCTGCGCAAGTTTCTGTAAGCGACGGTTGGCATCAATGAGACTGGTGTTCAGCTGGTCGATCTCCCGGCTGAACAGAACCAGGGCCAGATCCTCCCCCAGATCCAGGGCGGCAAGGCGTTCCACCTCAAGCCAGGGTTCACTCATATCTTCTACGGTTTCAGTCCAGGCAGAGAATGAGTGTCTCGGGGTCAGGAATAACTTACCCTGCGGATCCCGCTCGGCGTTATCCTCCGGACGCCCGGCCCAGGTTCGGGTCTGCTTCTGTCCGGGCCTGAAGAAAAGCAGCCATCCGATCCGGTTCCTGGTGACCGGCAGTCTTACCGCAAGCAGGCCACAGGGGTCGCCCTGCTCGTACCAGCCGGCAAGCTCACTATTGGCCAGGGAATGGGTATACCAGGGCTGCTGCCCCTGCTGGCAGGCGAAGTAAGCGGTGAGCCTGTCGAGCTTGTCGGCGGCCGGTGTCGCCCCGAAGCAGAATCGCCTGTCACCATTGAGAAGTACCAGCCCGCTCGCCTCGAACAGAGCCAACCAGTTTGCTCCGTACCATCGTATGAGGTCGTCGAGGGTTGGGATGATTCCGGTATCGCGGATCAGCATCAGTTCGCGGCTCTGCCGTATACGCTGGCGGTAACGGGCTTCACTGTTCGCCTGAAGCAGCATCAGGCGGGACGCCGCCACCTGAACCAGCACGCTGACGTCATCGAGCATCGACGGCGACAGTGGCCGTGGCACCAGCCCGTGACAGGCAAGCAGCCCCCACAGTCTGTCCTCGTCGTGGATCGCAATCGACAGCGAGGCGCCGACGCCCATATTCTGCAGGTAGCTCTGGTGAATGGGAGAGACCGCACGCAGGTTGCCGGGGGAAAGGTCCAGCGGCGCAGGGTCATCCGGGTCCACTTCGGGCACCAGCGGCACTGATTCTGCAGTCGCGTCGGGGATGGAGCGCACCGGATTGATGCTGTACAGATGCCTGACCTGGGCCGGTATATCGCTGGCAGGGAAATGGTGGCCCAGGTAGCTGTCTGCTTCCGGCGCGCGGGATTCCGCGACAACGCTGCCGTGATCATCTTCGTCAAACCGGTAGACCATGACCCGGTCGAAGCCCGACAGCTGTCTTACGATCCGCACCAGGCTTTCAAGCACCTGTTCCGGAGAGCCAGCGGTGCTGACCGGCTGCAGCCAGGCACTGCGGCTGGGCAGTTGACCATCATCCGGTTCGGCCTGCTGTAACTCCAGCTCGACAACAGCCCGTTGCCCGCTGCGATAGTGCCGGACAGAGAAACGGTGTTCAACACTCCCAACCGGCAGGCGAACCACCTCGCCGATGGCGGGAGAGACGATCTCGTCAACTGCTCTGGAGCGCAATCGATGTACAAGCTGCGGCCCAAGAAGCTGGATGGCATCCCCCGCCAGGGCGTCAGCGGGGCTGATGCCAAGGATGTCTTCAAGGTTGGCGCTGACCTGGAACAGTCTGTCTATGGCCAGATCCGTACTGAGCAGGCATCCGTTGGGCTGGATGGCGCCGGGTCGATGGACAGGTTCCCGGGCACAGTCCTTCAGGGCTTCATTGAGCTCGTTACGGGTGTAGTCTGGCATGGGTCAGGCCTCTTCCTTAATGCTCCAGGCGTCCAGGTGTGTCCTCAGATGCTCGAAGGCCGCCAACGCGCCTTCAATAACCAATGGCTGCTGGAACGCTGCCTGGCACTGTTCCATAAGAGTCAGGAATAACCGCCACTGGTTAAGAGTGTATAGGTGGAAATAGCGCGCACCAAAGGTTTCATCGACTCCCAATGCCCGGGACACGTTCGGTCCGATAACCTTGCCGCCCTGGGTGGCTCCTTCCAGTACGTAGAGCCAACCCAGGATGTTCTCCGGGGTCCGTTGCACGGCAAAGCCCGCCGTTCCGGAGTAAACCTGCGATCGCCCGCCTGTTTCGCCCAAGTCCTGCAGGTCATCTGCCAGTAGCTGCGCCCGTGGCTGGTACTGGTACTGTAATGACTGGCACGCTGCTTTGGCTGCTCGCCCGTTGTCCAGCCCCGGTTCATACGCCAGGTAAAAGCTGCGGAATGCCTGCAGCACCCGGCAATAGGCAGCCCGATCGAGATCCGGTCGCAGTAGAGAGGCGAGCAGCGGATGCCGCTCGGTATCAAGGTGTGCCTGTTGCGTGGCCTGCCTTAGCCGGAGATGAAGCGAGCCAGGGGTCTGCGGAGCTGGTTTCATTGAAGCCTATCAAGAGCTGATCTACAGTCCAGATGGTACCCGCTCTTACCTCCCCTGGCCATCCGGCCCGTTGTTCCGTTGATGGGGCCCGGCTTAATGGCTGAGGCCCGGTCCGAGGTCTGTTATCGCGGGAAAGGCCCGGAACCGGGGCCAGGCCTTCCTTAGGTCATCAATCCACAAAAACCGACTGGCTGGCAATCAATGGCGACAGTTTGAGTCCCCAGTGTTTCATGCCACTTGAGCTATAGACGTAGTGGCCGCTCAGGGATTTGATCTGGGGAATATGGCTGGGCTTTACCCCGTTCAGTATCAGGTAAGCGAGGCGCGCTGCCGTAACCCCTTCCTGGTAGGCGGAAATGGTAAATCCGCCAATACTTTGGTCCTTGCCGATAAAAATGTCCCAGAACGAGAATATCGGTACCTGGGTGTGGGCGAACGCCTGGCTCATAAGCTCTTGAGGGGGAATATAGTTCTCCGCCCTGTCACGTATGGTGTGGTGCGTGCCGACGATGACCGCATCGTACTGCTCATGGGCGCGGTAGGTGGCCTGCAGCCAGGTGTCCTTATCATTGGTCAGCACGATGTCCAGGTGTGAGCCATGGATCGTGGCCTGCCTTTTTTCGCCGAAATATTCGTTGACCGCATTACGCATGGTCGGCGAATCATCCATCAGCACCAGCAGGCGCTCGTTCTGACCGAGCACTTTCTTGAGATGGCGAATGCTCTCAGCGAAGAAGGGGCGCTCGAGTATGCCGGTGACCAGCGGGTGGTTAAGTGTAGGGTGTTGCTCGGGCCCACCATTAACACCCAGGAAAACAACGGGAATCTGTCGATCGACCAGGTGCCCGGCCATCAGCGTGATGGCGTTATCATCCCCGAGAATGGCAACGTCAGGTTCGATCTCGCCAATTGACTGTAGAAGCTCAGCCACTTTCCCGGGCCACTGGGCCTTTGGCAGGCGTTTGGTGTCCAGAGCGAGCACGTGTATATCATGGGCCTTGCCCAATACTGACTGAATCGCTTCGATATAATCCGCGTCCCATTTGTATTCCAGATGGTAGCTTTCAATAACGACAACGGTTTTTCCAAAACAGAGGGGACTTACCAGCAGAAAAGCCAGGATGAGAAGACGCATGGGTTATTCCTATTGTTATGACTGCGAAACAGCACTCGTAGATCCTGTCGGAGCAATACGGTTATTTTTATTTTGAACAGGCCTTTACAGATTCCATGCCAGCTTTCCAAAGGGCTGTTTTACAAGGGTTATTTGTAGCCAGAAGTGACATATACGACGTTTGCCAGGCTGTATGTCCTTTATCGGGGACAGTTCGGGTTTATTTGGCGCAAATACTGTGTGATCCGCAGGACAGGTGTGTTGTATTGAGGACGCCGGAGAACTTCCATCACTCTTAACCAAGCTGTCACCATGGCTGAGGATACTGACGGTGCGGTACCCACTCATTTAAGAAGGAACTTGTGATGAAGCTACGCACTCTGGTTGCAACCCTGCTGTGTTGCAGCGCTATGCTCGCTGGCAGCGCCGGGGTTTCGGCCCAAGGCTGGTTTGACTCGAAAGAAGATAAGGTTCCCCCGGGACTCGTTAAACTGCGGGAAAAACTGAAAGACCTGAAACAGGATATAAAGCAGAAGCACCGCAGTGTCGAGCTGGGGCCCCGGCCTTTGTGGCTGGTGGCTGACATGGACGAAGGCCCGTTGAAGGCAGAGCTGCAGTCCTGTCGTGCTGACCGGATGAAGCCCACTGACTTCTCCATCGGCCATCGCGGAGCGCCGCTCCAGTTCCCCGAGCACACCCGGGAGTCCTATATAGCGGCGGCGCAGATGGGCGCAGGTATTGTGGAGTGCGACGTCGCCTTTACCAGCGACCGTGAACTGGTCTGCCGCCATGCCCAGGACGACCTGCATACCACCACCAATATCGTTACCGTTCCGGAACTGAACGCCAAGTGCACCCAGCCCTTTGTGCCTGCGGACCCCGCAAGCGGAACCCCGGCACAGGTTGAATGCCGCACCAGCGATCTCACCCTGGCGGAGTTCAGGTCGCTGAAAGGCAAGATGGACGCCTTCAACCCCATGGCGACAACCCCCGAGGAGTACCTGGGCGGCACCGCCGACTGGCGTACGGATCTCTATGCCAGCCGCGGCACCCTGATGACCCACCGTGAGAGCATTGAACTGTTCAAGGCCCTGGGCGTGAAATTCACCCCGGAACTCAAGACACCCGTGGTCGACATGCCCTGGCAGGGCGATTATTCCCAGCAGGACTATGCCCGGCAGATGATCGAGGACTACGTCGAGGCGGGGGTTGATCCCGAGGACGTATGGCCACAGTCTTTCCTGCTGGAGGACGTGCTGTTCTGGGTCAACGAAATGCCCGGCTTCGGCCAGCAGGCGGTGTTTCTGGACCAGTCACCCCTGGCCCCGGAAACCAGTTCCCTGGCGTTCATGGAAGATCTGAAGGCACAGGGTGTGAACATCCTGGCGCCGGCGCTGTGGAAAATGCTGACCCTGGATGCCCATCAGGAGATTCTGCCTTCTGACTATGCCCAGAATGCCCGCACCGCCGGACTGGACCTGATCGCCTGGACCGTCGAGCGCAGCGGCCCCCTGGCCGATGGTGGTGGCTGGTATCACCAGACCATTGCGGACGCCATCGACAATGACGGCGACGTGTTTAACGTGATCGACGTATTGGCCCAGGACGTGGGTGTGATCGGCATATTCTCGGATTGGCCTGCAACCACGACCTTCTACGCCAACTGCATGGGGCTCAAGTAGTCCGCCACTGACAGGCGCCTGACTATGGGACGTCGGGAGGTCAGCATTGGCTGGCCTCCCTCCCATTCCAATAAGCGACCGGGCCTTATTTGCCGGATGCTGCAAGCAGGGCGCCAAACCCTATAAAAGCGCTACCACCGGCCCTATTGACCAGCCGGCCCCCTTTTTCAGTGCTTAGCCAGCCCTTTGCGAGACCTGCCGAGTGTGCATAGGCGATATGAATCACCGCCACAAGCACACTGTAGGTCGTTACCAGGAGCACGAACTGCTCCAAATAAGGTGAAGCCAGATCGACAAATTGCGGAAACACCGCCATGAAGAAGAAAACCGTCTTGGGGTTGGTGAGCTGTACGGTAAAACCCTCCAGGAACTGGGCACCCCGGCGCTTTGAAGAAGGCCCGGGCTGAGCCATGGTTGCTGGTGGTGAGAACCAGAGCCTCAGGCCAAGGTAGAGTAAGTACGCGGCCCCGACGAACTTTAGGATGGTGAAAGCCAGGGCAGACGTTGCCAGCAGTATACCCAGGCTGCTTGCGGCTACGCCGGCAACCAGGAAGGCCGCAGCGGCGATGCCAAGGATACCGGCAGTAGCACCGGACGCGCCGTAGCGGATCGAGTTGGTGAGGGTCAGAACAACGCCGGGGCCGGGACTCAGCACCGTCACGGCGGCCAGCATGAAGAACAGAATGTAGCTTTCCATCCACCCATCAACCTGTGTCTGTGTGTAGGAGGCAACCGCGGCAAAAAGCCGACTCTATGGCCCGTCGGGCTCGTCATGCTCCATAAGCTGGGCCCGCATGCGCGGCAGGCAGTCAGGATAGTGCTCCTGCACGAAACTCACCAGCCCTTCCCGCACCGCGCAGCGCAGGTCCCAGTTCTGGCTGGAGTCACCGGCACTCATCAGAAAGCGCACCTGGATGCCCCGCTCACCCGCTTCTATAACCTGCACGGTTTCGGTCTTGCCGTCCCACTGGGAAGAAGCTTTCAGCAGACGGGAAAATTCCTGCCGCAGGGGTTCAAGCGGTGTCGAATAATCCAGCCACAGATTGACCGCGCCCAGCAGGTCCGTGGTGTTTCTGGACCAGTTCTGGAAGGGATTCTCGATGAACCACTGCAAGGGCACCACCAGACGACGCAGGTCCCACACCCGCAGCACCACGTAGGTTGCCGTTACCTCCTCCACCCAGCACCACTCGCCCTGCACATGGAGCACATCGTCAATACGGAATGGCTGGGTCAGGGCTATCTGCATGCCCGCCAGCAGATTGCTCAGCACCGGGCGGGCGGCAAAACCCAGGATGATCCCGCCTATGCCGGCGGAGGCCAGCAGGCTGGCGCCCACCTGCTGGACAGGTTCGAACGTCATCAGGGCCACACCGAAACCAACAATCACCACGATGATGTTCAGCGCCCGGACCAGAAAGCGGGTCTGGGTCTCCACCTTGCGGGCGCGCTTCCACTTTCCTTCCAGCACCGGGTTCAGTTTGACGATGACATCGCCGATGGCCGAGGTACAGCGCACGGCGGCCCAGGTCAGGGCCAGGATAAGTAACAGGGTGGCCAGGTGCTGCAACTGGGATAGCCACGGGAGATCTGCCGGCGCCGCTTCAAGAACGCCGTTGAGCACCAGCAGGCAGAGGAATAAGCCAAGAGCTTTGGCGGCAGCATCCAGAAACAGCCGTGCCACGGAAGTGTCTTCGGAGAATTTTCTTACTGCCGCCAGTGCGAGCCTGTAGCCAAGCCAGGTTGCTGCTACAGCAATCAGCGCAGACAGGCCTGGTACCAGCCAGGCTTCAAGGCCGTTTCTCATGGCTTCGAGCATCATGAGCTCCCCTCGGCCCTCCTCAAAACTCCTTTGCCCAGCTGCCGCGACCAAGCTCGATCACCCGCTCCACATCAGCGGCCAGAATCGCGTTCATGTCGCCGACCTCCAGGGTGTCGTAGTGGAAAACGAAGAGCCTGGACGCAAACTCCGCAAACGGCAGGGAAGCCTCGCCAAACCGCTCTCCGGTGCCCTGGATGGCGCAGTTGATGCCCTGGCCCCAGTCCTGGCCGCTGTCGTTGTTGGGGTTGTAGAAATAGACCCGCATGTCGCCTTCCGGATCCAGGGCTACCCGCCGTATCGCAATGGCATGGCGGCCCACCAGCCTCGCGGCACTGTCTGTGACCGCAATGCCTGCCGGCTGGGGGTGGATCAAAGGCATGCCGCCGTTGTAATAGGGGTGATAACTGGCGTAGAAATTCCGAATGAAGCCATCGTAGTCAGTCACCATGCCCGTGTGGATGTCGGCAACCACCCGGAAGCCATGACTAACCCACCAGCCATAGAACTCGGGGTTGATCCAGCGGTGCAGGTCGTCGTCCCGGGTGCCGCACAGGCGTCCCATCTCGATATAGATGCGGTCCAGATGGGGCACCAGAACCAGGGAGACCGGGTCGACGTCGATGGGCGGGGTCTTGGCCAGCCCTGCTTCCAGGCCCCGGGAGGATACAGGCTGGCCTTCGAAGCGCATGAGAATCTCATCGTCCCGGGCGGCCCAGGCCACCAGTTGTAGAAGATAGTCGGCATCATTGAAGGCCCACATTGAGAGGCCGATGACTGACTGGCAGGTCGGGTTATTACCCTGGCCCACGCCCATGGGTAGCCCCAGCAGGGTCATAACCCCCGCCAGCAGAAAAACCCGGGGCGGGTGGGCATCACCGAACACGGTCGTCAGCCGTTCCGACGTATCGTCGGAGAGTTTCAGGGCGATCTGGCGCCACAGGCCGGAGGCCACCCCGGGCGTAAACAGCGTGCCCTGCTCAAGCATCATGGCCAGGCCGTAGACGGCACGGGGGGTATCGGGGAAGACAGCTTCATCGATCAGGGTATGAATCAGCTGGGTAAAACACTGGAGCACGTCGTTGCCGGTGATGCTGAGCCCAAGCGCAGGCGCGATCAGGTCGTTATGGCCATGACTGCGAAGATGCCTTACGAATACCGCATGGTAAGGCGACACCAGGCCGGTCTCGTGCATGGAGCGGGAGAAGGTCTCGGCTTCGTGCCGCAGCGCTTTCTCATCCATGGTGGTCAGCCGCTGGGCATAGACCTCGACTCCCGGATCCTCAGAGCAGGCCTCCGTGGGACCAAAGGTTGCGCTGACCAGCTTCTCTGCCCGGTGCATGCCCGAGGTTTCAATGTCCGGGTCCAGTAGGCACTTGGCGATCTGAACAATCATCTGCTTGATGCTGTCCGTTTGCACCGGTCGCTGAACGAGCTGGCGCTCCACTTCCCCCACCAGGCTGTCGAGAATGCTTTCGTAACCCAGCCTGTCAAGCAGGTAGTTGTAATGGGTCTGCACGATCGTGCCCAGGTTATGGGGACGCTCGCGGTCGGCTTCGGTCATCTGACCCGACAGCAGGTCCAGGTTCAGGGCCATTACCTGGGTAAGAAAGTTGCCGGCCTGCTCCGCCGAGATACCGGGATGAAAATAGTCACCGGACGCAACCGCCAGCAGACGGATCTCGCTCAGGACTTCGATCAACGTATAGACGGCTTCTCCTTCCCGGAGCGAGCGTTTGGCCAGGTCCGGCTGGAGTATGGCGGGCTGAGCCCAGTCGCTGTGGGCAAAAACCCCAGCCGACTCGATCGCCTTCACCCGCCGGTACAGCACATCCATGCCGCCCGGAATCGCCATCAGCGCCTTGGCCGCTGCAAGCACCTCGGTTTTGGTGGCCTGGGCTGCCGTCGGGGGGAGCAGTTGAGGCAGAATGTCCGGATCGCCGTAACCGGTTTTTGCGAAACGGGCCAGAATCTCGTCAAAGTGACTGGTCAACCGGTTCAGGCTTTGTGAGTCCTGCTGTGAGCTAATCACGTTCAGAATTCCTTGCAGTTTGGCAGTGGCATTGGTTAACCGATGGGCTGCGAAAAATCAGATTGCCATGGTCCAGGCTACTAACGTTAGACGAAGGGTGCGCCCTATGCACTATGTACGTGCATTAATCACACCTCACTCATACCGCACTACAATGAAGCTGACGCGGGAATGGCACATTCTGGGCAGTATCAAGAGTCTGAGGGCGAACTTCACGGCCCCAGGTGCCTTGGTTTCAGTTTTGTCGCCGCTTTCCTTCCGTACAGGGGTGGTAATCGCCTGGGTCGGGTTACGTCCGCCCACGGGCGGCTCAACCCAGCCGGGAAAAACCGAACAGTCCGGTTAACGGATGGGGGCGACCTTCAATCTGAGCGCGCAGCAAGCCGGCACCCAGCATGCTGTAGGTAATGCCGTTGCCACCAAAAGCCATCGCAAACAGGACACGGGGCCCGTACTGGGGGTGGCAGCCAAACAGAGGCAGGCCATCGCTGGTTTCAGCGAAGGTGCCGGCCCAGGCAAAGGCCGGTTGTGCATCAAGGTGGGGAAACAGGCGGGAGACCTTGCGCTGCAGGGTCGCAGCTTTGCGGTCGACCAACCGGTCCCGCCGCGCCGGTGTGTCACGGTCGTCGTCTTCACCACCGACCAGCAGTCGGCCATCACCGGTCGTACGCATGTAAAGATACGGACGCGCCGATTCCCACAGCATGGTGCTTGCCAACCAGCGCAACTCCCCACGATCGATAGGATCACTGATATAGGCGTAGCTGCTGCGATTCTTCGCAACACGCTGACTCAACCAGCTCTGGGACTCGTAGCCCGTGGCCACGATGACGTGCTTCGCCCGGATCGACATGCCAGCGGCGGTGGAAATCTGAACTGACTGGTCCGATGTGGTCAGCGAGTCCACCCGGGTTCGATCAAATACCTGTGTGCCCTGGCGTTGCATCCGACGGAGCAGTCTTGAACCCAGACGGTAAGGATCAACCCGGGCAGCTACCGAACTCAGGATAGCGGAGGGCGCGGTCAGCCCGTACTCGTCTTTGAGGGCGGTGCGGTCCAGCCAACGCACCGGAAAACCATAGCGCTTGCGCCAGGCGAATTCATCCTCCAGGCCGGGGTGGTCAGCGCGGTTGCTGGCGTAGTACAGGCTTTCGCAGTTGGCGAAGTCGACATCGCCGACCGAATGGGACAACTCTTCGAGCTGACTGATTGCGGTCAGACAGGACTCATAGGCCAGCAACGCTGAATCCTGGTCATAGCGCCTGGCGAGATCAATCCCATGGGTATCAATTTCATACTGCAGCAAGGCGGTGCTGGCCGAGGTGCTGCCCCAACAGATGTCCCGTTGATCAAGCACAACCACGTCATGGCCATGGCTGACCAACTCATCAGCAATCAGAGCGCCGGTAATGCCAGCGCCCACCACGGCCACATCACAGCTCACATCAGCGTCAAGCTTGGGAAAAGCATACATCAGGCCATTCTTGACCGCCCAGAATGGGTATCCACTTTTCAAATCCACCCGCGATCCCTCATGTTTTATATCTTACGATGGCCGGTTCAACAGCCGCCGCTGGCGAAACCGTGTCGCCTTGGCACCGGGTCAGACTAATTACCCTCCCGCCAGACACACAGCAGTTCTGTTTCGCTTTTACTATGAGTGATCGCTGCGGCCCCGTCGGTACGTTGGCACACGGAGCGGCACAATAAGGGGCCAGCGCCTCGAGGAGGCAGCCAGAAACCAGAAATTCCGACACAATCCCTCAGAAGTTTCATCCATTTCCGGTTTGTTTGTTAATCTGCGACGGTAATCCGGCCGTTTTTTGTACGAACGGGGAGACAGGGTGAAGTTCTGAACGCCGCTCAGACACAGGGCCGGCATCCTGGCAATCATGGAAATCATCCATTTCTCTACGGCCGACCAGCCGTCAACGTGGGATCACCGGAAGGGAGGCCGGACATGGAACTGACGAGCACGCTGAAGCTATTCAGCAGCTACAACCTCATGGTTGTGGTCATCGGTCTGGGCGTACTGGCTCTGGCGTCACTGCTCCACCGTTTCAAGGACTACCCCTTCTCCTTTCCTATGGTTGCACTGGCCCTGGGGTACATCGCCTTTGCCCTGCCACTGGGCCTCAGCCCACCCGATCCTCTCGTGCATAAAGCTGCCGCGGTTCATCTGACGGAAATTGGCGTCATCATTTCACTGATGGGCGTCGGCCTGAAGATCGACCGGATGCCTAACTGGCGCACCTGGAGCTCCACGTGGCGGCTGCTCGCCATCTGCATGCCCTTAACCATCGCCGGTGTCGCCTTTACGGGCTGGTGGGCGCTCGGGCTCACGCCGGCCGCAGCCTTGCTGCTTGGCGCGGCCCTTGCCCCCACCGATCCGGTACTGGCCTCAGATGTACAGGTGGGAGAGCCGGAGGATTCGGCCGCTGAGGATATCGATCCCGCCAAAAAAGAAGACGAGCTGCGTTTCACCCTGACATCCGAAGCGGGCCTGAACGATTCGCTGGCCTTCCCTTTCACCTACCTTGCCCTGCTTATGCTGGCCGAAGGAGCGGCGCCTTCCGACTGGCTGACCCAGTGGCTACTGGTCGACGTGGTTTACAAGATTGCTTTGGGCATCGGTGCTGGTGTTGCCCTTGGTTGGCTGATCTCACTCGTTCTGTTACGCCTGCCAATCGAAACGGAACAGCAGCGGATGAAAGCCGGCGTGGGCGCGCTGGCGGCCACGCTGCTGCTCTATGGGATCACGGAAGTATTTGGGGGCTACGGCTTTCTTGCGGTGTTCATCGGCGCCATGACCATCAAGCATCGGGAGAAGACCCACCAGGCGCACAAGTCCTTACACACCTTCGCCGAGCAGTCTGAGCAATTGCTGATGCTGGGCATAATGATCGCCCTTGGAGCTGCCATCGCCGGGGGCCTGTTTGACGCTCTTACCTGGAAGGCCGCTCTGCTCGGAGCCCTGCTGATATTTGTCATACGACCGCTGGCGGGCATGGTCGGCATGCTGGGCACCCCTTGGCTCTCGTTCAGGGATCGTCTGATTGCCAGCTTCTTTGGTATCCGCGGTATCGGTTGCCTGTTCTACCTGGCGTATGGGCTGAAGGAAGGGCAGTTTTTGCAGGCGGAATTACTATGGGCGACCTGCGCCTTTGCCGTGGTCCTTTCTGTTGTGGTCCATGGCGTTTTGGCCAGCCCCGTCATGCAGGCCCGGGAGCGACGGCTCGAGCAGGAGCAAAGCTGAGACCTGATAGGTACCGCTAGTCCTGCTCTGCAAAGGCCCTAGCCGCCTCAAGTTCCTCAGGTGCGTAGTGCTGCCGTAGCAGGGTCTCGCTCTGGCGGTCCTTTTCAGCCTGATCCAGGCCGGCATTGTCTATGATCTGTTTTTCCGCCCTGAATGCCCGGGATCGCTGCTCCCAGGCGCGCTCGATAGCCGCAAGCTCCGCCTGCTCTTCTGACCAGTCTGCTGGCGCCTCCTCCGTGCTGCCGACCTCGGACTGACCGCTTGCGGCATTTTCTCCGGAACCGGCTTCTTCGTCATCGCTGCCGGAGAACAGGGCTTCTGAGAGCTCCGGACCAAACCATTGCTCCCGTAACCGGGAGAGTTTTTCCCGGGCTTCCAGCTGGTCCGCCATGGTGGCAACCGGCCCAGCCTTATTCATGAGCCGTGCTTCCTCCCGCTCCAGCCGGTAAAGGTGGGTGATGATGAAGGCCAGGTTCTCCCCATCCGGTCCGGAAAATCGGGTGGTGATCATGGTGGATATGGTATCCACATCCTGGTCGCTCAGGTCTTCCGGCATGCTGGCAACAAAAACATCGATCGCTGATCGACCTTCGCGGTCCACCTGGAAGTCATGTTCGAAAGAGGGATACACGCTGTTCAGGAAGACCTCACCCAGGTGGTCGAGCTCCTCCTCCTGAAGATGTGAACCGGCGTGGTCGGCGGCGTCATCCGAGGCCCGGTGGTCTTCTGTGGGGTTCTGTTCCGGGGCGGTACCCGTAATCGCAGGTTCAGCATTCCCGGAACTCTGCCGGCTCTCAGACGGCACAGGTACGGTGTCCTGGGTACTGATAACACGTGCGGTATCGGCCGATGGCGCATTTTCAGCCCGAGTGCTGAAGAAATAGGCGAAAACCAGGGCCAGAAGAACCAGCCCTAGTAATACCCAACCGACCCGTTTTCCTTTCAGCCCCTTAGTTGCGGTCATTATCCTGTTATTTCTCGGGTAGGGTGATGAGCTGCTCATTGAAGACAATGGCTGCGCCCTCAGCGAGCTCCTCCAGCTTCTCGTCCAGTTTCTGGTGCACCAGCTCCGACCTGATCATCCCCCTTTCTTCTTCGTAACTCTGCTTCGCCATCACCTGCTTGTCGATGACCTGAACTACTTTCCAGAAGCCGTCCTGGAACACGGGGGCTTGCGCAAACTCATTGACGTCCAGCCGGCGCACGATCTCGTCCACCTCCGGTGCAATATCCACAGCCCGTAGCCAGGGCGTCTCGATGGGGGCCGGTTCATGGGCGTTTTCGCCTTTGCCGGTTTTCATCGAGTCGAGGATGGCCGTCGCTTTATCCTGGTCGGGCGTCTGCCAGATCATGAAGCGATACATGACCTGTTCCCGTTTCCGGTCATAGGCCTGTCGAATCCGGGATTCGTCGATCTCAATGGAGTCCATAAGTTTCCTGACATAGAGCTGCGCAAGCAGGGTTTTTTCGGCCATGGCCAGTTCGGCTTTCACCCGCTCGGAGTCCTTCATGCCAAGGCGTGCCGCCTCCTGTGCGAGCAACTCTGTCATGACCAGGTCCTTTGCTGTCTGCTGGCGATGCCTTTGCGCATCAAAGCCTTCGTCGTAGGCCTGACGTTCGCTGCTCTCCTGCTCTCTGGAACCCAGCAGGAAATGGTAGAGGTTCACGCTTAGCGCCGTGCCATTGACCGTGGCAAAAACCCCAGGCCCGCCGGTGTCTTCCTGAAGTGCGGAAGTTTCCTGTTCGTTGGCCTGACTGAGTCCGGTGAAAACCAGAAAGACGCCGACATTCAGTATCAGGATCAGGTTTTTCATTCAGTGTCTCGACGTGGTAATCGTTGCATATTCCCTGCACGAAAATGTGCAGGCCAGTTTTTCCGACCTGCTCATCCGGGCCCGGCCCATCAAGGCTTATTAGAGGAAGCGTCTCACATCATTATAGACACCCTTCCAGTGCATAAGGGTCAGGTGACCGACGCTTGAGGTCCGAAGGCTGTAGCCGCACTTGGCGTTGGTCTGCGGAATGATGATTTCGTCAAGGGCCGACCACAGGGACACATCACAGCCGCGTCCCGCCAGCGACTGCTGGAACGACGAGTTGTAACGCATTTCAAAGCACGCAGGGCTAAAACAGCCATAGGCCCAGGAAGTCCCTTTGTGCGGGGTACCCAGCGTGACCAGGCGGCTGGTGGCGGAGGAGCCGCCCTCGAACACCCGGTACCAGCGCGACACCAGGCCACCATTGGAGTGAGCGATGAGCTTGGCCCTGCGATAGTTGTGGTTGGGCCGGATGTTATTGACGAAGGACTTCAGTTCCCGGGCGCTGGTCTTATTGCTCTTGCCCAGGCTGTTATACCCGAACTTGTAGAGTGCACAGGCGGGGGTGCCGTCGTTCTTGAAGCGGTTGATCATGGTGTCAAACTGGGACTTCCAGCCGGAATACCCGTGAATGAAGACGATGGGGTCGGCATTACAGGCCGCATGAGCGGACCCTGCGAACAGCATGGATGCCAGCAACGCCAGCATGGACAACTTTTTGATCGGGTTGTTCATTGGGCTCATCCTTTATTGTATTTGTATTTGTTTTGGTTCCTCGTTCCTGAAGGTGAAGGACGCTCTGGCCAGACTGAAACCGCCCGTACGACCTCACTGCTCCTGATCAAAAATAGACCAGTTCCTACTTTTACAGCCATCACCCGTATGGGGGATAAGGCTGGGAGTGTGATGCCCATCACAAACATTGGCCTCGCGCACCTGTTCCAAGCATCCTGGAAGACGCGCCTGGAGCCCAACAGGTCGCCATGCCTTTGGCAATTGAAGCCCGCCTGGTTTCGGTTGAAATGGAAGAAGACGGCCTCACTGTTTTGTGGACAACGCCACCGATCACCCAGCCTGAGGGAGGTCCTTATGCAATCCAGCATCAACATCGTTGACCACAACATCAAACTCATCAACACCTGGCTCAGGGACATCTCTGACGAGCTTGACAGTATTGGCGAAGAAGAGGCCTGGAAGCGGTTGAGAGCGGTACTTCAAACCATGAGCAATCGTATTACCGTGGATGAGGCCGCCAATTTCGCCGCCCAGTTGCCGATCATTGTCCGAGGGTTGTATTTCGAAAGCTGGCGACCTGCAGAAACCCCGCACAAGTGGCGGGACCGTGCCGAATACATTGACGCCGTCAGCCGCAAGCTGGAAGGCGACATCGATGCCGAGCGGACATTCAAAGCCGTTCTACGTGTGATCGACCGTCACCTGGACAGCAACGAGCTGAACCGGATCAAGGAAATGCATCCCAAGGAATTGTGGGATCTCTGGCCGCAGTGACACCGTGACTTGTGGAGTACTGGCCAAGCGAGAATGCAGGATATCGCCTTATTCCGGGCTTCAGCCAGGGAATGCCGGAGTTGGCTTGGGCCAGCTGCCCTCCGCAACCGGTGGGACGCTGAGTGGCAGCCCGAAAAGCTTTAGGCCATTCGGGCTGAGCTCCCCCTTAAAGGGCGGTAGCCTTGTGGCTGGGATGATGGGCACTGACGTGCCGGAGAAACTCCATGGTCTCGTTCGGGGAAATCTTCGTATTCCCGGCTTTCCTGGTACCGCCGGCGCCGGTGAAAGAAACGATGTCCCCCAGGCTCAACATACCGCAGAGCTGGCTGTACTGATTCATAACCGGGAGGCGCCGTACTTCGTGCTCTTCCATCAGCTGAAGGGCTTCTTTGATACTGTCATCCGGCCCGCAGGAATACAGCTCCCGGTCGTTGGTAACTTCCTCTCCGCGAAGCTCCCACAGGGGTTTATTCCGCAATGCCGCCCCCATGCAGATGTCCCGGTCGGTAACAATGCCTACCGGATGCTCCTGCTCATCGACCAGAGGTATGGCGCCACAGTCGTTATTCCACATCAGCATGGCGATATCCTGCAACGAGGTTTGTGGCGAGCAGGACGCTACTTCAGTAACCATGATTTCACTGACTTTCATCTGGATGTCCTCCCTACGAGGGTTAGAGTTCGAATGTCTGCCGTCATCAAAACGCCCTTGCGACATCGGATTCTGCAAACCTCTTTGGGCTATCCTTCCTGAAGGCGGCGCCGTTTCCATTAATGGTCCGACGCCACTTCCACTCTATGCTTATATCGGGTAGCTGTCCTGATGCAGGTCAAAGAGGTGCCCGGAATCAGCCGCAGAGCAGTGAATTCCGATAGTGCGGGGACCTTTACCACTCACTTGTCCTCAAGCGCTGGCAAGCCGACGGGTTAGCCAGCGACCTTTCTATCTCTTCCGGTGCCGGCTCCGGGAACGCTGAGCATCAGCACAAAACCGATAACGAAAAACACCAGAACCGTGCTCATGCCCCAACGCTGACTTCCGGTGGCTGCGGTAACGGCTCCCACCAGCAGCGGTCCGGCAAAAGCCGTGGCCTTGCCCGAAAACGTGAACAGGCCGAACATCTGGTTGCGAAGGTGCTCGGGTGCGGCCCGGGCAAGGTGAGACCGGCTGGCTGCCTGAAGTGGACCGACAAAGACGCCAAGCGTCATGCCGAAGACCCAGAACCAGAGCACACTTTCGACCAGGAGTATTGCCGTGGCGCTGGCTCCGAGCCCTGCCAGGGACAGGAAAATTGTGTTTCGTCCGCCTATGGCATCGTCGACCCAGGCAAAAACGAGCGCGCCAAGGCCCGAGGTCACATTAAGGGCAATGCCAAACTGCAGCACTTCTGTCTGGCTCAGGTTGAAGGTGCCGGCGGCGTAGACGCCCCCGAATGTGAACACGGTGGCCAGGCCGTCCGTGTAAAACATGCGGGCCACGAGAAAGTGCAGGATATGGCTGTATTTACGGGCTTCGGCGAGGGAATGCAGTAGTTGGCCAAGGCCCGCCCTCAGCGCCTGGCGGGCGGACAGTCCGGAAGCCGGCTGGTCAGGGGTCAGCAAGAACAGGGGCAGCGCAAAAACCAGATACCAGATGGCCACCAGCACGAAGGTAGCCCTGACATGTTCGGCTTCCTCACGGTTCAGACCCAGGAACGTCGCCTCGGGCTCCACCAGTCCGAAAAGCGCGACCACAAGGCAGACCACACCGCCGACGTAACCCAGGCCCCAGCCCCAGCCGGACCAGCGACCTAGCCGCTCGGGGGCAGCCAGGTCCGGCAGCATGGTGTTGTAAAAGATAAATGCGAACTCGGCGCCCAGAATGCCAAGACTGACCCAGACCACCGCCCACCAGAAATCGTCCATTCCGGGACGGACGAACCAGAGCATGGCGCAGGCAAGGACACACAGGAGCGTAAAAACGGCCAGCCAGGGTTTGCGACGGCCGGACCGGTCCGCGATCGCGCCCAGAACCGGAGCTGAAAAAGCGATCACGACGCCGGTGATTCCGACGATGTTGCCCCAGTATTCGGTGCCCGCCACATCTTCACCCACCACGGACTGGCTGAAGTAGCGGGCAAAGACAAAGGTGAGAATGATGGTGAAGAAGGCGCTATTGGCCCAGTCATACAATGCCCAGGACCACAGTGCCGTTGTGCGAGCCCCTGAAGTGGCGCCCTCGACCTCCCGCTCTTTCTGCACATTCTGCATAAAGACAATCCGTTTACAGGACTGGCATGGATTGGCCGCATACGTCAGGCTGAAGCAGTCTAGCGGTGCTTCTTCATTATAACGGTCAGGGAATCGTAAGTCGGGAGGGACCATGGCGCAACCGGGCAATAAAACACGCATGGAAGAGGACATGGCAGACGCCGTCGCTGAAACCATGGCCGAGGCGATGCCGGACAGGGAGCAGCAACCGGACGTCACCATGAACAGCAGGCTCGACAGTGATCTGGGCCTCGACAGTCTGAGCCGTGCTGAACTGCTGGTAACGGTGGAAAGAAAATTCGGCGTCCAGCTGCCGGAACAGCTCCTCAGCGAGGCAGACACACCCGGTGATATTCTTGATGAGGTCATGCGAGTGACCGGTGAGAAACCGGCTGAGCAATCCGGACGTGGCCGGCAGGAAAGTGAAGAGACTGAAGCGGCTCTCGACCCTGGGGAGGAAAACCGTGAACATTTCACCGTGCCGGATTTTGAAACCCTGCAGGAAACACTAAACTGGCACGCAAGGGAGCACCCCGGCCGCACCTACCTCCACTGGGTAAAAAGCTACGACGACGTCAGATCCCTGACCTACGGGGATCTCCACGACGGCGCCCTGAGAGTCGCCAATGGTCTGTTCCAGCACGACATAGAGCAGCGGGATACGGTCGCCCTCATGCTACCCACCGGTCACGACTACTTTTATGGCTTTTTTGGCGCCCTCTACGCCAACGCCATACCGGTCCCCCTATACCCGCCCATGAGGGCCTCAGAGATTGAAGAGCACCTGAAAAGGCAGGCCTCGATTCTCAACAATGCAAGGGCCCGGGTCATGATCACCGTGCCCGAGGCCAAAAAGCTCGCCGCCGTGGTCAAGGGCATGGTGCCGTCCCTTGAGCATGTACTGACGCTTGATGAGCTCTGGGCGAACCCCCTATACCGGGCAGTAGCAGGAACCACAGGCGACGACGTTGCCTTTCTGCAGTACACCTCGGGCAGTACCGGTGACCCCAAAGGCGTATGTCTCAGCCATGCAAATCTTTTCGCCAATATAGGCGCCGGAAACGAAGTGCTCCAGGTGGATCAGGATGATGTGTTCGTAAGCTGGCTGCCCCTGTACCACGATATGGGCCTGATCGGCACCTGCCTGTCCAGCCTCCTGTACGGCATGCATCTGGTTATCATGTCACCGTTGCTTTTCCTCACCCGGCCCCAGTACTGGCTCTGGGCCATTGACCGGTTTGGCGCCACACTCTCGCCATCGCCCAACTTCGGTTACGAGCTCTGCCTGAAGCGAATCGATGATGAAGACATGGAAGGGCTGGACCTGAGTTCCTGGCGTGTGGCTTTCAACGGCGCCGAAGCGGTCAGCCCCGATACGGTGGAGCGTTTTATCGATCGCTTCAAAAAATGGGGGCTCAGGGCCGAGTCGATGGCGCCGGTCTACGGTCTGGCTGAGAACTGTGTCGCGCTGACCTTTCCCGAGGAGCCCCGGGAACCTCTCATCGACTACATTGACCGGGACAGGTTTCAGAAAAACGGCGAGGCGAAACCGGTTTCCCCGGACGACAGATCCGCCCTCAGGTTCGTGTCCTGCGGTAAGGTCATTCCGAACCACGATATCCGCATTGTCGACAACGAGGGCAACGAACTGGACGAACGGCACGAAGGCAGCCTCCAGTTCAACGGCCCTTCGGCAACCCGGGGGTATTACCGGAACGAAGACAAGACCGAGGAGCTCTTTGACGGCAAATGGCTGAATACCGGAGACCGGGGCTATATTGCCGACAGCGAACTCTACCTGAGCGGCCGCAACAAAGACCTGATTGTAAGGGCCGGACGCAATATCTATCCCGGCGAAATCGAAGAGGCCGTGGGCGAGCTCGACCTGGTCCGGGCCGGCTGCGTGGCGGCTTTCGCATCGGGAATGGGAGAAAGTGAGGGTGAAAGGCTGATCGTAGTCGCCGAAACCACCGAAAAAGACAAAAAGAAACTGGATGAGGTCAAAGCCAAAATCCATCGCATTGCCAGGGATGCTCTGGACATTGAGGTGGACGAGATCCTCATGGTCAGTCCCCGCACCGTGCCAAAGACCTCCAGCGGCAAACTGCGGCGCAATGAATGCCGCCTCCGGTATGAGCGGGGTGAACTTGAGCTCAAGAAAGAGCCCGTGTGGCGGCAGTTGGCCAGGCTGGCCGGTGGTACCTGGCGCCAGCAGGTACGGCGCGGCGGCAGGGGCGCCAGCCGCCGGCTCTACTCTGCCTGGGCCTGGGTGGTTCTGGGCGCGGTCTCGGTACCCGCCTGGCTTCTGGTCAACACCCTTCCGGGCCTCCCGCTGCGCTGGCAGGTCGTCCATTGGAGCGGCAGGGTACTGGCCCGACTCACCGGCACCCGGCTCGAAGTGGATTCCGCCGACAGACTCAGCAGGCTGCCAGAGGGCTGTGTCATCGTTTCCAACCACGCCAGTTACCTTGACGCTCTGGTGCTGGCCGCCGTCATTCCCGTGCCGGTAAGCTTCATTGCCAAAGCAGAGCTGATGAACGTACGTGGCCTGAAGCGTTTTCTGACGCGGCTTGGGATTGAACCGGTGGAGCGGGCCGACGCCCGCAACAGTGTCGGTGACTCACGAAGGATTGCCGAGCAGGCCGGGGGCCACCGGCTCCTGTTTTTCCCCGAGGGGAGCTTTGATGCAGCGCCGGGCCTGCGTCCGTTCCACATGGGCGCCTTCATGACCGCCGCTGTGCTGAACGAAAAAGTCATACCCCTTGCCATCAAGGGCACGCGGCGCAAACTTCCGGCCGATCGCTGGAATCCGAGACCCGGGCCGGTGAGCGTGGTCATTGGTGAGCCGATAGAACCCGCAGGCGATGACTGGAAATCAGCAGTGCAACTGCGGGACCGGGCACGGAAGACCATCCTTGAGCTCAGCGGCGAACCGGACCGTTTATCCCTCTAGCGGCCGCTTTCAGGACGCTGGTTCCGGTCTGATGATCAGAAGCTTGGCCGGATCACCGTTGTGCAGGACGATTGTCATATCCGAACTACCGGCGCTAACCTTCACAACCTGACCGGGCTCAAGATCAAGATTTACCCGGCAGGCATCACTACAGAGCAAGCTGATCGAGAGCTTTTCTGACGCGGTATTTTCAATGCTCGCGTTATCGCCAGCTCTGACTGTTTCATCGATATCGTTAGGATTTGTCATAGTCTATATCTTCCTTGGCTATGAAAATGGGTTGCTTTACGGCTGGTCCGCACGCCGGTTTGGCTACCGCATTGGGACACACCCAATCTAGCAAAAACGATGGACCAGGTCTGTGAAGATCACTACCAAGCGAACCGTTCGAAGGTGTCGGTATATACCCGAACTCCTCAAACACAGCCTTGCCGGTTACTAGTCTCGGCGACTCAACGAAGAATACCGCTTGATGGGTGGCAGCGATTCAGCGACCGTCGTGGGGAAAATGCCCGGGCTCTGACCAGACAGCATACTCATTCCCGTTTGGATCACTGAAATGGAAACGGCGGCCACCGGGAAACGGAAAAATCTTCCGAACAATCCGCCCACCGGCCAGGGTGACTTTCTCAAGCGTGCCTTCCAGGTCGGTACTGAAAAGAACCACCAGCACACTGCCAGTGCTGGTTCTGCAGACCTGGTCTGACTTGAAGAAGCCCCCGTCGAGGCCAGCGTTTTCGATTGCCACGTAGTCAGGGCCGTAGTCTACAAATGACCATCCAAAGGCTTCACCAAAAAACCGTTTGGTCGCCTCAAGGTCTTTCGAGGGCATTTCAAAGTAGTTGATTTTTCCAGTCTCTTTCACGGCTTGCCCGTCCTATTCCGCATATTGAGGCAGATCATCCGTAATATCGAACCAGGGAGCCTTAGTTCCCACGAAGACATGGCGCCCGGCTTTGACGCCCGGGTCGGTATCGAGCGTTCCGAGCGGGAACGCATAAACCCCGGGATTGGCATCGAATTTCGTGTAGAGGCTGGAGCCGCAAGTTGAGCAGAAAACCTTATGCTCACCCGGCGACGACTCATAGAACTTCAGCAACGCCTGGCCCTTAACGGTGCGCCAGCCCGAAGATTGCACCTTGGCGCGGGTTCTGAAAGCTGAGGCATGGAGCTTCCGACACATTGTGCAATGACAGTTCAGGACGTCGGTCAGCGGCCCGTTGATCTCGTATTGAACGCCTCCGCAGAGGCAGCTACCTGATTGCTTCATTACTGCACTTCCTTGTGTGATACGCCGTGGTTTTGCGGCTTGCCAGAGTACCAGCGTAGACAGGTCCGACAATAGCCATTGGTAAACGAGTCTCGCCGACTCAACGAGGAACACCGACTGGTGTACAAGGTCACGGATGATGCCTTGTTTATCGCCCAGCTTCGGTATCACTACTGATTTAACGCTGAAATAAGCGGCGGGGCGTCCGGTGGAGGCCGAAGGCCAGGAATTTGATGGCTGTGTTAGCTGCGAAAGAAAAACCGGCGATAACTTTCCAGCAGGCTTATTCATACAGCAATATAGGCGTTTGCGGCCTAACAAAGGACTGTTGAATGAGTGACATGGAAAGCAATCAGGATACCGCCTCCAAAAAGAACGCCAAGGAGGTTGCGGATGCTCAGGAGTCTCGCGCCAGGGCCCGGGATCGCGAGTCCAGAGAACAGACACCCACTTCGAGCGAAAAGTCGCTGACCCGGAAAGAGCGCGACACCGTTGCCGAACATGGCGGCCTGACGTCACTGACTCTTTACTCCATTGTCCATCGCGAGGGCGAAGCAGAGCTGCAGCGCCCGAAAACCTCGCTCTGGTGGTCCGGTGTGGCAGCGGGGATCGGCATTTCGACCTCGGTCCTCGTCGAGGGCATTATCCGCACCAACCTGGGCTCGAATCACCCCTACCTGATGCTGATTGAAAGCCTGGGCTACACGTTTGGGTTTGTCCTCGTGATTCTGTGCCGGCTTCAACTGTTCACCGAAAACACCATCACCGTCGTGCTGCCGGTTCTGGCCCAACCAACGCGCAACCGATTTTATTGCACCGGGCGCCTTTGGGGCATTGTGCTTGCGGCAAATCTATGTGGCACGTTTATTACCGCTGCCATCGGCGTCCACGGAGGCATCCTTCCCGCCGATACCCTCGCGGCGATCCTGGAGATATCCCATCACCTGGCATCGCTGACCCCAGCCGAAACACTTCTGCGCGGTATTCCGGCAGGTTTCTTCATCGCGGCCCTGGTTTGGATGCTGCCTTCGGCGAAGCGGTCCGAAGTGCTGGTTATAGTCATGTTCACCTGGCTGATCTCGGCGGGCGGATTCACCCATGTGATTGCCGGGTCAAACGAAATCTTCACGTTGGTACTCAGCGGGGAGATGAATATCTTTACCGCTCTGATCTACCATATTTTACCGGTGCTGATCGGCAATATTATTGGCGGTACAGGCTTGTTCGCGATGCTGGCCTATGGCCAGGTTCATGAGGAAATGTGATACCGCTTTCTAAACCGGGGAGAAAGTAGTTGAAGATTCACGAGGGCACTACCTCCCGTTCTTCTTCCACCTGATTTTCGCAATTATGGACGAGCGCTACATGCTCTGAACAAAACTTGTGGCGCTCCAAAACCGGAACAAAACTATTTTCGACTGATTGGCAGGTTATAAATAAGTCTGCCCCGGTTTTCCTTTTTGGACTCCGATAGAGCGAGCGCCATAAAGCTTTCGTGTGATGCCAATCTCTCTCCTACAGTTAACGCCAGCCATCACCGGTGACAGAACCGCAGCGAAGCGGAGGTTATGGCATCCGGTGCATG